>UCLR01000027.1 GCA_900473415.1 Hyphomicrobiales bacterium | reverse complement strand
GCGGCGCGGCCGGGCAGCGGCTCGCCGATCGACTGTGCGCCGGCCGCCGTGGCGAAGCCGGTCAGGAGGAAGGCGAGGGCGATGCGGCGCATGATGCGTTGCCTTTTCGGGGCGTGGCCTTGGGCGACCCGGATACTGATGCAACAAGGCACAGGTTTGGCAACTCCGCGCAAGGGAAACGCGCAAAGGAGACGCGCATGAAAAACCCCGGCTTTCGCCGGGGTCAGTACTCCCTCACGCACGGGCTCTGTTGGTTCAGAGCGCGTTTGAAACGCGCGAGCGGATCAGGAAGTTGTCGAAGCCGTATTCGGCGACCTGGAACCAGAGATATTGGTCGCCGCGGAAGGCCGCCATCGAATCGTAGAGCTTCTTGAAGTCGGCGTTCTTGGCGCAGGTCTCGGCATAGACCTCCTTCGATGCCTTCAGGCAGGCTTCGAGGATTTCCGGCGAGAACGGCCGCAGCTGCGCGCCGGCGCCGACCAGCCGCTTCAGCGCGGCCNNTAGTAGTAATAGGGCGCGACCTTGTTGAAGCCGAGCTTCTCGTCATCGGCCGGGCCGACCCACTCGGCCGCGTCGATGGTGCCCTTCTCCAGCGCCGGATAGATGTCACCACCGCCGATCTGCTGCGGGATGACGCCGAGCTTGCTCATCACCTGCCCGGCGAAGCCGCCGATGCGCATCTTGATGCCCTTGAGGTCGGCGACGGTCTTGATCTCCTTGCGGAACCAGCCGCCCATCTGGCACCCCGTATTGCCGCCCGGCAGGGAGTAGATGTTCGACTTCTTGTAGAACTCGTTCAGCAGCTCATTGCCGCCGCCATGGTAGAACCAGGCGTTCTGCTGGCGAGAATTCAGGCCGAACGGCACGGCGGTGCCGAAGGCGAAGGTCGGGTCCTTGCCGACATAGTAGTAGGAAGCGGTGTGGCACATCTCGACGGTGCCGTTGGTGACGGCGTCCGCCGCCTGCAGCGCCGGCACGATCTCGCCCGCCGCGAAGACCTGGATCTGGAATTTGCCGTCGGTCGCTTCGGAGACGGCCTTCGAGAGCACCTCGGAGGCACCGTAGATCGTGTCCAGCGATTTCGGGAAGGATGAGGTGACCCGCCACTTCACCTCTGGCATCGATTGCGCGATTGCGGGACTAGCGATCACCCCCGCCGCGGCTCCCGCCCCGGCGACCTTCAGAAAATTACGACGCTTCATTCTGTCAGCCCCTCCCTCAAGGCATGTGCGCGCCGGTTTTCCGGTCGTCGCCGACTGCCACAGCAAAGCAGGTTTATCGCGGGGTGCAAGCGGAATTTGCATGCGTATTATGCGACCTTCGCATGGGTATGCAGATTGAGGCATCCTGCAATGCGCCGTGCGCGGACCTTGGCGGCGAAGCTCTCGCCGAGGGCGGGCAGCGCCAAAGAAAAGGCCCGGCTTTCGCCGGGCCTTCGACAATCCTGAAATGCTCCGGTCGTCGCTGACCGGGCAGAAGCCCGACTCAGCGGGCGCGCGTGCGCACCTGGAAGACGTCGAAGCTGAGCTCCGCCACCTGCCACCAGAGGTACTGGTCGGAACGGAAGGCGGCCATGGCGTCGATCGCCTTCTTGAAGTCCGCGTTCTTGGCCGAGATCTCGGCATAGAGCTCGTTCGAGGCCTTGAGGCAGGCTTCGAGGATCTCCTGCGAGAACGGACGCAGCTGCGTGCCGGCCGCGACGAGACGCTTCAGCGCCGGCGGGTTCACCACGTCGTACTTCGCGGCCATCTGCGTGTTGGCGTAGGTGCAGGCGGCGGTCAGCGCAGCCTGGTAGGCCTTCGGCAGAGAGTTCCACTTCTCCAGGTTGATGAAGGCGTGCACCGTCGGGCCGCCCTCCCAGAAACCCGGATAGTAGTAGTAGGGCGCGACCTTGGAGAAGCCGAGCTTCTCGTCGTCATACGGGCCGACCCACTCGGCGCCGTCGATGGTGCCCTTTTCCAGCGCCGGATAGATGTCGCCGCCGCCGATCTGCTGCGGCACGACGCCGAGCTTCTGCAGCACGGAGCCGGCGATGCCGCCGATGCGCATCTTCAGGCCCTGCAGGTCCGCAACGGTCTTGATCTCCTTGCGGAACCAGCCGCCCATCTGCGCGCCGGTGTTGCCGCAGGGCAGGCCGTAGGCATTGAACTTCTTGTAGAATTCGTTGAACAGCTCGTTGCCGCCGTTCTGGAACAGCCAGGCGTTCTGCATGCGGGCGTTCAGGCCGAACGGCACCGAGGCCGGGATGGCGAAGGTCGGATCCTTGCCGACATAGTAGTACGAGACGGTGTGGCACATCTCGACGGTGTTGTTGCTGACCGCGTCGAGAGCCTGCAGGGCGGGCACGATTTCGCCGGCGGCGAAGACCTGGATCTGGAACTTGCCGTCGGTCAGCTCGGAGACCATCTTGGCCATGACTTCGGCGCCGCCGAAGATCGTGTCGAGCGACTTCGGGAAGCTCGAGGCCAGGCGCCACTTCACTTCAGGATTCGACTGGGCGACCGCCGGCATGGCCACGGCGCTCGCGGCGGCGCCCGCGGCCGCGGTCTGGATAAACTGACGACGCTTCATTGAAGACTTCTCCTCGGACGTTTGGGGGGCGGGCGTTGCGAAGCTTGTTCTGTCGCCCGGCGTTCGATGTCGCGTTGTAGCGAATGGATTTTTGAAGCGCGAGCGATTTCATCGCTGATTCTTGCGACTTTCGGCTAGTTCCCGCACCTGGCTTGGCGCGCTTCCGCGCGGGTGGTTAATGCGACCATGATCGAGAGCGAAAACCTGTTTCTGCGCCCGCCCTTGTTGGACGATCTGGATGCGATTCATGCCATGCGCAGCGATCCGGATGTCGTGCGCTTCCTCGGCGGCCGGACGCTCAATCGCGAGGAAGCCTGGCATCGGCTGGCGCGCCTCGTTGGACATTGGACGTTGCGTGGCTACGGCATGTTCATGGCCGTCGAGAAACACACCGGCACCGTCGTTGGAGAGGTCGGTCTTTTCGACGGCTATAGGGGTCTGTCGCCGGTTTTCGACAATGCTCGGGAGGCCGGCTGGATTCTGGCTGCGGCCGCCCATGGCAAGGGCTATGCGAGCGAGGCGGCGGCTGCCGTCCATCGCTGGTTCGCGGCGACCCATGGCGAGCGCCGCAGCGTGTGCATTGTCGCGCCGGAGAACGCCGCGTCTCTACGCGTCGCGCAGAAGCTCGGCTACAAGGCCTTCGGACAAGTCGAATATCACGGCGGTCCGGTGATGATGCTCGAGCGCATTCCGGATTGACGAGAAAGCGGCGGAGAGACGGGCATGGACAATGAGAAGCTCGAGCGGTTGCGGGCGCGCTATGCCGGCGCGAGCGGCGCCGACATCCGCGATCCGCGTTTCGCCAAGGTGGCGGCCGGGCAGTTCAGCGGCGACAAGCGCAAATGGCCCTTTTCCGGCGTGCCGACCTTCCTCAGCGCGCCCTACCAGCCCGAGGCGCTGGCGACCCCCGGGCTCGGCGGGCTCGATGTCGCCCTCATCGGCGTGCCGATGGATCTCGGCGTCACGAACCGCGCCGGCGCGCGGCTGGGGCCGCGGGCCGTCCGCGCCGTCGAGCGCATGGGGCCGATGGATCATGTGCTGGGCACCGCGCCTTTCGGCATGATCAGAGCCGCCGATATCGGCGACGTGCCGTTCCGCTCGCGCTATTCGCTGGAGAGCTGCCACGAGGATATCGAGGCGGCGTTCCGTACCATCGTCGAGGAGGGCGTCTCGCCGCTCGCGATCGGCGGCGATCACTCCATCACCTATTCGATCATGAAGGCCGTCGGGGCGAAGCGGCCGGTCGGCATGGTCCATATCGACGCCCATTGCGACACCTCGGGCGCCTATGAGGGCTCGAAATTCCACCATGGCGGGCCGTTCCGCCAGGCGGTGCTCGACGGCGTGCTCGATCCCGCGCGCACGATCCAGATCGGCATCCGCGGCGGCGCCGAATATCTCTGGGAGTTCTCCTACGAGAGCGGCATGACCGTGATCCATGCCAACGAGGTCGATGATCTCGGGCTCGGTGCCGTCATCGCCAAGGCGCTCGCGGTGATCGGCGACGGGCCGACCTACGTCTCCTTCGACGTCGATTCGCTGGATCCCGGTTTCGCGCCCGGCACCGGCACGCCCGAAGTCGGCGGCCTGACGCCACGCGAGGCGCTGGCGATCTTGCGGGCGCTGAAGGGACGGGACATCGTGGCCGCCGACGTTGTCGAGGTTGCGCCGCAATACGATGCCACTAGCAATACGGCGCAATGCGCGGCGCAGGTGCTCTTCACCGAGCTCTGCCTCATTGCGGAAGCGCGCGCCGCAGGAAAAGGAAGACCATGATCACGATGCGATCGATCGCGCGGCTTGCCGCGATGGGCGGGCTCTGTCTGCTCGGCCTTGCGGCGCGGGCGGAGGTGCCGCCGAACGGATCGGCCTATATGGATGCGGCCTTCGCCTCGGTCGAGTCGATGATCAAGGCTTCGGAGGGCAGGGCAAGCCCGCCGCGCCTAGCCGATCCCGTCGAAGGCAAGGTGCTCGCAGACGTATGGGATGTGCCGGCGATCCTCGGCAAGAAACCCTATACGGACGCTGACATTCCAGCGCTGCTCAACATCGTCCAGAAGCAGACCCGAATCCTGCAGACCTACACCCTGTTCTCTCTCAATCGGAAGCCGCCCGATACGGCCAAGAATGTCGTCGAGTTCCAGGATGAGCTGACGCGGACGCATGCCTTTCTGCTGAAGGCGGTCGCCGCATCCCTTCAGGCGATCAACAGCTTCGGCGCCCATCTGCAGGTCGACGAAAAGACCGACGCTCGCTTCCAGGGCATTCGGCAGATGCGTCTCGGCCTGTTGGAGATCGTGGCCGGCGCACCGCTGGCGCTGCGCAATCCGGGGCTGACTCCTCCGAACCAGCTCATGCTCGCGCGCAGCCTTGCTGAGAACGCGGCCGATATCGCCGCCGGCATCGCGCCCGCCGATCGGCAGGCGCTGGTCACGTCGCTGCAGGCGATCCAGCCGGCTTTGAAGCCGGATGCGAAGAAGGCGGTCGGGGAATTCATCCAGACTATCTCGGCCGCGGCCTGCGAAGGGCTCTGCCGCCTCAACTGAGGCAACCGGCCGTGGGCTGACAGCGTCCTAAATACGCCTCGCCAGCCAGATGACATGCCGCGCGCCGCCGCCGGTGCGGCGCGCGCGAGCCGTCACCTCCTCGGTCGCGAAGCCGGCGCCCTTGAGCCGCCGGGTGAAGCCGTGGTCCGGTCCGGAGGACCAGACCGCGAGAATGCCGCCCGGCCGCAACGCCGCCTTGGCGGCCTGCAGGCCCTCGGCGCCGTAGAGACGGTCATTGCCGGCTACGGTGAGCCCTTCGGGCCCGTTGTCGACGTCGAGCAGGATCGCGTCATAGCGCCCCTTGGACTGGGCGATCACGCCCGCCACGTCGGCGACAGTCACCTGCACGCGGGGATCGTCCAGGCAGCCCGCGAAGACCGGCGCCATTGGCCCCCGCGCCCAGTCCACCACGGCCGGAATCAGCTCGGCGACCTCGACCTGCGCGTCCTGTCGCAACTGCGAGAGGGCGGCCCGCAGAGTGAAGCCCATTCCCAGCCCGCCGATCAGCATCTTGATGCGGGCAGACGGACCCAGTCGCTCGCAGACCAGCTTCGCCAGCGCTTCTTCAGAGCCGCTCAGCCGGCTGTTCATCAGCTCGTTCGAGCCGAGCATGATCGAGAATTCGCTGCCTCGCTGCTTCAGGCGCAGATCTCCGCTGCCATCGGGCAGGGGCGCGCTGTCGAGGATGGTCCAGGGAATCACGTTGCTCTCATCTCTGTCTGAACCCCGCCTTATAGCTCCCCACGAACGAAACGTATCGAGCGACGCGGTATGCTTTCTGCGCATGCAATGTCGTCGTCTGCGTTGCTGTTGTGGCGTTGTCGGAATGGCTATTTCATGCTGCGGCGCAGCATGGCGCCTCTATCCCTTCGAAAGCCGCTGATGAGCCTCGCCGCGCACGACCGCAGCCTGAACGCCGACACGTCCGCCATCCGCGCCACGCCCGTCGGGCTGGTGCTGTTTGCGCTCGCCATGGGCGGCTTCGCGATCGGCACCACCGAATTCGCGGCGATGAGCCTGCTGCCCTATTTTTCCGCGGGCCTCGGCATCGACGAGCCCACGGCCGGGCATGTCATCAGCATCTATGCGCTCGGCGTCGTGGTCGGCGCGCCGCTGATCGCCGTTCTGGCGGCGCGGCTGCCGCGCCGCACGCTGCTGATCGGCCTGATGAGCGTCTTCGCGCTCGGCAATGGCCTGAGCGCGCTCGCGCCGAACTATCACTGGATGCTCGCCTTCCGCTTCCTGAGCGGCCTGCCGCACGGCGCCTATTTCGGGGTCGCGGCGCTCGTCGCCGCTTCGCTCTCGGCGCCGAACCGGCGCGCGCAATCGGTGGCGCGTGTGATGCTCGGCCTGACGGTCGCGACGATTCTCGGCGTGCCGGTCGCGAGCTGGATGGGGCAGGTGCTGGGCTGGCGCTCGGGCTTCGCGATCGTCGCAGGGCTTGCCTTGCTGACAGTGCTGCTGATCGTGCTCTTCGCGCCGCGCGACAAGGTCCAGAAGGGCGCAAGCCCGCTGCGGGAGCTCGGCGCGCTGAAGCGGCGGCAGGTCTGGCTGACGCTCGCCACCGGCGCGATCGGTTTCGGCGGGCTCTTCGCGGTCTACACCTATCTCGCCTCGACGCTGATGGCGGCGACCGGCACGGCGCCGGCCACGGTACCGGTCGTGCTCGCCGTTTTCGGTCTGGGGCTGACGTTCGGCACTCTCTTCGCCGGCTGGGCGGCCGACCGGGCGCTCGTTCCCGCAACGGCCGGCATGCTGCTCTGGAGCGCCTTCTGGCTCGCGGTCTTCCCCTTCGCTGCCGGCAATATGTGGGCGATGTCGCTGGTCGTCTTCATGATCGGCAGCGGCGGCGGCCTCGGCGCCATGTTGCAGACCCGGCTGATGGACGTCGCTGAGGATGCGCAGACGCTGGCGGCCGCGCTGAACCACAGCGCCTTCAACACCGCCAATGCGCTTGGCCCCTGGCTGGGCGGCATGGCGATCGCTGCGGGCTTCGGCTGGACCTCGACCGGCTGGGTTGGCGCCGCGCTGGCGCTGGGCGGCCTCGCGATCTGGATCGTCGCGGTCGTTGACGCCAGGCGCTGACGCGCGCTGCCTGGCGGGGTTTCGACGCGGGCCTGTCTTCTCCTTTGGCAGTCTTGAGCCCGGTGCCGGCCCTTTGGGCTGTGAGCGCCCGGAAAAGCTACGCCGGCCCCTCTTGCGGCTCGCGCGAAACTGCGCCCAATCTGTGCCCGCGGGGCCGGACCGGCAAGAATGTCAATCCGGCGGCCTCGAAACTGCGGGAGGTCCCATGAAAGGTTTCGTTCGTTTTGTCGCGGCTGCGGCGCTGACCCTGGCGGGAGCGACCGGCGCGCTCGCCCAAGCCAAGGAGTGGAAGGAAGTCCGCATTGGCACCGAAGGCGCCTACCCGCCCTACAACAATCTAAACGCCAAGAAGGAACTCGAGGGCTTCGAGATCGATTACGGCAACCTGCTCTGCGAGAAGATGAAGGTGAAATGCACCTGGGTGGTGCAGGATTGGGACGGCATCATCCCGGCGCTGCAGGCCAACAAATATGACGTCATCCTGGCCGGGATGAACGCGACCGAGGAGCGCAAGAAGCGGGTCGATTTCACCTCGGTCTACAGCAAGACCCCGATCTGGGCGATCGGCCCGAAGAGCACCAAGTCGGACGACATCTCGCCTGCGACGCTCAAGGGCAAGTCGGTCGGCACCCAGGGCTCGACCATCCACGCCAACTATCTCGAGAAGTTCTACAAGGACTCCGACATCCGCCTCTATCCGACGCAGGAAGAGGCGAATCTAGATCTGCTTAACGGCCGCCTCGACTATATCGTCGCCGATGCGCTGGCGCTGTCCGATTTCCTCCGCGGCAAGGGCAAGGATTGCTGCCGGAAGATCGCCGAGGTGAAGCGCGACGACGCCATCCATGGTGCCGGCGTCGCCGGCGCGGTGCGCAAGTCCGACACCGAGCTGAAGGACATGATCAGCAAGGCGATTGCCGAAACGATGGCGGATGGCTCGCACAAGAAGCTCGAGGACAAGTGGTTCAAGTACGACTGAGCAGGCTGTCTTGAATCGTTTCCGCCGGCCCGGACGGGCCGGCGGGCATAAGCTTCTCCTGCCTCGGCAACCCCATGCTCGATAAACTCGCCTTGCTCGGCTTCGGGCCTGAAGGCTGGGGCTGGGCCCTGCTGCAGGGCGCCGGCATCACCATCTCGATCGCGCTGGCGACGCTGCCTTTCGGCCTCGCGCTGGGGCTCGTCGTGGCACTGGGCAAGCGCTCGGACAAGGTCCTGCTACGTGGCCTCGCCACGGCCTACACCACGATCTTCCGCGGCGTTCCCGAGCTGTTGACGCTCTACATCATCTATTTCGGCATTCAGATCGTGCTGCAGGAACTCTGGCAGACTCTCGGCTTGCCGGGTTCCTTCAGCATCCCGCCCTTCGGCGCCGGCATGGTCGCGCTCGGCGTCGTGCTCGCGGCCTTTTCCAGCGAGGTCTGGGTCGGTGCCCTGAACTCGATCCAGAAGGGCCAGCGCGAGGCGGCCGCGGCGCTGGGCTTGAGCAAGGGGCAGGCCTTCCGCCTCGTCGTCCTGCCGCAACTCGTGCGCGTCGCTCTGCCTGGTCTCGGCAACAACTGGATGGTGCTGCTCAAGGAGACCTCGCTGGTCTCGGTCATCACCCTGCCAGACATCATGTTCATCACGACCCGCGCCAATGTCGTGACCAAGGAACCCTTCCTGTTCTTCGGCGCGGCCATGCTGATCTACCTGTTCTTCTCGCTGGTTTCGGCCCGCACGATCGACAGGCTGGAACGGCGCGCGAATCGCGGCTTCGCGACCTTCGGAGGCGCGACGCGATGAACTGGTGCGAATATCCCGGCTGGTTCGTCGGCAGCGAGGTCCTGCAGAACTACGGCTGCCGGATGGCGTCTGGTCTCTGGATCACGGTCCAGTTGGTCTTCTTCTCGGTGCTGCTCGGCTTCGTCCTGGCCTTCGGCATCGCCGTCGCGCGCCTCTATGGGCCGCGCTGGGCGGCGGCGATCGTCAACGGCTACACGACGTTCTTTCGCGGCACGCCGCTGCTCTGCCAGCTCTTTCTGGTCTATTACGGCCTCGGCCAGTTCCGGGTCTTCTGGCAGGACATCGGGTTGTGGTGGTTCTTCCGCGATCCGTTCTACTGCGCGCTCCTGACCTTCACCGTGAACACGGCAGCCTATCAGGCCGAGATCCTGCGCGGCGCCATCCAGTCGATCCCGCGCGGGCAGTTCGAGGGGGCGCTCTCTCTCGGCCTGCACCGCTGGGCGACGCTGCGCCTCGTGGTCATGCCGCAGGCGATGATCCTGGCGCTGCGCCCGCTCGGCAACGAGCTGATCGTGATGATCAAGTCGAGCGCCGTCGCCTCGCTGGTGACTTTGTTCGACCTGATGGGCGCGACGCGGCTCGCCTTCGCGCGCTCCTTCGACCTGTCGATCTATCTCTACGCGGCGATGATCTATCTCGTGCTGGTCGAGATCATCCGGCGCGTCTGGGACAGGGTCGAACTCAGGCTCAGCCGCCACATCGCGTTGCGCTGAGCCGGCCGCAGCCCCTCAGCCCGGCAGGGTCAGGACGATCGCGCCCCGCGGTGTCGCGACGACGGTGTGCTCGTACTGGACGGTCGGCGCCTGCGGCTCGCTGTAGAGCGTCCAGCGATCGTGCTGCCGATGATCCGACCAGTCGGCGCCCAGCGAAAGGAAGGGCTCGACCGTGAAGACGAGCCCGTTGGTCATGGTCCGGCGCTCGCGATGGTCCGGCCAGGTCGCGATCTCCGCCGGCTCCTCATGGAGCGAGCGGCCGACGCCGTGGCTCGCCAGATTCCGCACGAGCGTATAGCCGTTCTTCTCGGCGAAGCGCCCGACGGCCTGCCCGACGCCCGCGAACGGCCTGCCGGCGCCGACCTGTCCGATGCCCGCCCAGAGCGCACGCTTGCCGTCGCGGCACAGCCGCTCGACGCGCGGCTTGATCGGCGGCACGGCGAAGGAGGCGCCGGTGTCGGCGAAGAAGCCGTCCTTCTCCGCCGAGACGTCGATATTGACGAGGTCGCCTGCGAGGATGCGTCGCTCGCCCGGGATGCCGTGGGCGATCTCCTCATTGACGCTGATGCAGGTCGCGCCGGGGAAATCATAGGCGAGTTCCGGGGCAGGGCGCGCGCCGTGCCGCTCGAGGAAATCGCGGCCGATGGCATCGAGCTCCGCCGTGGTCATGCCGGGTTCGAGCGCCTTGCCCATGGCGGCAAGCGCACGCGCCACGATGGCGCCGATGTCCTTCAGCGCCTGCAGTTCGTCGTCGTTCGATATGGTCATGGACTTGAGCTAAGCCGCCGGCCTGCCGGCCGCAACGGGAAAAGCCGCATGGGCCGCTGGCGAGCATCCGCCTTCCCGGCCGAGCCGGCGCAGGCTAAAGCGTGGCGATCTTCGAGAAAGCGGGAGTTGTTCATGGCCAAAGTCGCGTTCATCGGTCTCGGCGTGATGGGGTATCCCATGGCCGGCCATCTCAAGGCGAAGGGCCATGAGGTCACCGTCTACAACCGCAACCCGACGAAGGCTCAGGCCTGGGTGGCCCAGCATGCCGGCGTCTCGGCGCCGACCCCGGCCGATGCGGCCAAGGGGCAGGAATTCGTCTTCTGCTGCGTCGGCAATGACGACGATCTGCGCTCGGTGACGATCGGCGAGAACGGCGCCTTCGCCGGCATGGAGAAGGGCGCGGTCTTCATCGACAACACCACCGCTTCCGCCAATGTCGCGCGCGAGCTTGCCGAGGCGGCGAAGCAAGGTGGCTTCGGCTTCATCGACGCCCCGGTTTCCGGCGGCCAGGCCGGCGCCGAGAACGGCGTGCTGACCGTGATGTGCGGCGGCGAGCCCGAGGTCTACGCTCGGGCCGAACCCGTGATCGTGAGCTTTGCGCGCATGTGCAAGCTGATGGGCCCGGCCGGCTCCGGCCAACTCACCAAGATGGTCAACCAGATCTGCATCGCCGGCCTCGTCCAGGCGCTCTCCGAGGGCGTCCATTTCGCCAAGCGCGCCGGGCTCGATGTCGAGGCCATGCTGGAGGTGATCTCCAAGGGCGCCGCCGGCTCCTGGCAGATGGAGAACCGCGGCAAGACCATGAACGCCAACAAGTTCGACTTCGGCTTCGCGGTCGACTGGATGCGCAAGGACCTCGCCATCGTGCTCGAAGAGGCCCGCAGCAACGGCGCGCAGCTCCCCGTCACGGCGCTGGTCGACCAATTCTATGCCGAGGTGCAGAAGATGGGCGGCAAGCGTTGGGACACCTCCAGCCTGATCGCCCGCCTCGAAGGCTGACGCTTCTCAAATGTCGGCCCGGCTCACGCAGCCGGGCCACGTCCCCGGCGGGCGAGGCCGACCGCGACGAGGCCGCTCGCGACCAGCAGCCAGACCAGCAGGTTCATCGATTGCGGCCACAGCGTCACGAGCCAGCTGATCAGCACGGTCAGAGCGGCGCTGATGCCGAGCTGCGTCGCGCCCAGCAGCCCGGCGGCCGAGCCGGCAAGCTCCGGCCGCGCTGACAGTGCTTCGGCGGTCGCGCCCGGGATCGTCAGTCCGTTGCCGATCGCATTCACCGCCAGCGGCAGGAAAAGCGTCAGCGGTGACCACCACGGCGACAGGGACAGCGCGAGCGCCGCGCCGGTTCCGATGAAGGAGATCACGAGGCCGTATCGCACCATCCGGTACGTGCCGACGCGCACCGCCAGCCGCGACATGGTGAAGTTGCCGATCATGTAGCCGAGCGCGTTGAGGATGAAGTAGGTGCCGTAGACATCGGAGCCGCGGCCCATCGTCTCGACGACGATGAAGGGCGTGGCGGCGATGAAGACGAAGAAGGCCGCGCTCGCGCTCGTGCCTGCCGCGACGTTGACCACGAAGCTCCGGTTGCGCGCGAGCTGCGGGAAGGCGCGGAACACGCCCAAGAGCGAGCTCTGCTTGCCGATATTCGGCGCCGTCTCCGGCAGGCGCGTGAGGGTGAGCGCGAGCACGCAGGCGCCGAAGATAGTCATGAACCAGAAGATCGAGCGCCAGCCCAGCGCGGTCTCGATCTGGCCGCCGAGCCAGGGTGCCAGCATCGGCGCCACCACCATCACCATCGTCACGCTGGCGATCTGGCTCGCCGCCTCGTCGCGATTGGCGGTGTCGCGGATGATCGCTCGCGACAGCGCGAAGGTCGCGCCCGCGCCGGCGCCTTCCAGCACGCGGGCGGCCAGCAGGACATGGGTGGTGGGAGCCAGCGCCCCCAGCACCGAGCCCGCCAGGAACAGGACGATGCCGGCATTGACGCAGGGGCGGCGGCCGAGGCGGTCCGAAAGCGGGCCGATGAGGAGCTGCGTCAGCGCGACCGAGACGAGGAACAGCGTCAGCGTGAGCTGGATCGTCGCGTAGTTCGAGGCGAAGTGGCGCGTCAGCGCCGGCGTCGCCGGAGCCAGCAGGTTGAGCGCGATCGGCTGGAGCGCCGAGATCGCGACCAGGATGGTGAGCGTCGGTTTGAGCGCCGCGGCCGTCACGCGCCTGCCTTTCGGGTGAGCTTGAGGTTCGAGTCGGGGCGCACGCGCTGGCGATGCATGGTGTAGAGCCCGCTGCCGACGATCAGCCCGATGCCGAGGAAGGCGAAGAGGTCAGGCACGTCGCCCCAGACGAAATAGCCGAGCAGCGTCGCGAAGACGATGACGGTGTAGCGATACTGCGAAATCACGCCGACGTCGGCGCGGCGGTAGGCGCTGACGATGAAAAAGGTGCCGATCGTGACGAGCACCGCTGAAAGCGCGACGTAGAGGGTCGCCATCTGCCGGACAGGCAGCCATTGCTCGGTCTGGCCGTAGCTGAGCGCGACAAGGCCGACGAAGGCCGTCGTGGACAGCGAGACGACTGTGGAGGGCACGTCGTCTCCGATGCTGCGGGTTGCGAGGTCGCGGCAGGAGGTCAGGAAGACGCTGAGCAGGGCGATCAGCGCCGCGGCGTTGAAGGATTCTGCGCCCGGCCGTGCCACGAACAGCACGCCGATGAAGCCGACGCTCAGCGCCAGCGTCCGCCGCCAGCCGACGCTCTCTATGCCCAGCACGACCGCCAGCGCCACGATGAGCAGGGGCGAAGCCATGTTGATCGCGGTGATGTTGGCGAGCGGCATCAGGCCGAGCGACCAGCTGAAGGTCACTGCGCCGAAGGCCTCCAGAATGCCGCGCAGCACTACGCGCGGTCGCAATGCCATGGCGAGGCGGTCGCCTTCGCGCGCGGCGAAGACGATTGCGAACCCGACGACGATGGCGAAGACGGCCCTCAGCGCGAGCGCCTGCCCTGCGGGATAGGTCTCGCGCGCCAGCTTCATAAGCACGTCGTTGACGACGAAAAGCGATATGGCCGCGAGCATGAAGACGATGCCGCGGCGGTTTTCGGCTGCGCTGGCCAACTCGGCTGATCCTGCGGGAAGGCTTACGCGTCGAAACGGGAAAGCGAGAAGGGCTCGAGATCGAAGGCCGACTGGCCCTTGGTGGAGAGATCGGCGAGGATCTCGCCGATGGCGCTCGCGAATTTGAAGCCATGGCCCGAGCAGGCCGAGGCGAAGACCGCCTGCGGCACGCCCGGCACCTGGTCGACGATGAAGTCCTCGTCGGGCGAGACGGTGTAGACGCAGCCCTTGAGCGTGAGGGGCTCGCCGGCGGCATCGGGGATGTAGCGCGCCAGGCATTCGCGGATCAGCGAGACCTGATGGGCGCTCGGCGTGCGGTCCGGCTCGCGCGGGTCCATCGGCTCGCGGCCGAAATGCGGGCCGCCGAGCTTGAAGCCGGGGTGCTCATAGAGCGGGAAGCCGTAGAAATCGCCTTCCTCGACGTTGAGCATGAAGACCGGGAAGACGTCCTCCCGGAACAGTTCCGGCCGGCGCGTGGTGAACCAGCCGATCGCCTGCTTCACGGTGCGCACCCGCTGCGTCAGCGCCGGCACGGCATCCGCGATCCAGGCGCCGGAGGTGATGACGAGCTGGCCGGCCGAATAGGTGCCGCGCTCCGTGCGCACGACTACGCCGCCCTGCGCCGTCGGCGTCCAGTCCAGCAGCGGCTCGTTGGTGCGGATCTCGGCACCATGCGACTGCGCCAGCCCGACATGGGCGTAGATCGCCTTCTCGGAGGCGACGAAGCCGCCATCGGGCTGCCAGAGCGCGTGATGCCCGGCAGGGAGCTGGAAGGCCGGGAAGCGGCGCGTCACCTCCGCGCCCTCCAGCACCTCGTGAGGGAGTCCATGGTCGAGACAGGACTGCAGCGAGGATTCGACTGGCCCGCCGCCCTTCGGCGCCAGATCGAGCGAGCCTGTGACATGGAGCAGTTTCAGGCCGGCCTGTTCGCCGGTCTCGCGCCAGAGCTCATGGGCGCGTTTGACGATGGGCACGTAATGCGAGCCCTCGAAATAGGCGAGGCGAATAATCCGCGTCAGCCCGTGCGACGAGCCCATGGTGTGGCCGAGATCGAAACGCTCGAGCCCCAGCACCTTCAGCCCCCGCTTCGCCAAGTGCCAGCAGGCGGCGGAACCCATGGCTCCCACACCGGCGACGATGACGTCATAGCTGTGCTGGCTCATGGTCGCGGGCTTCTTTGCGGCTGGCGTCCGTTGGCTATGAAACTGCCATACAGGCGCGGACGCACGCGGTCCAATGCTTCTCCGGCAAGGGAGGAGTGCGGTCCATGACACCCGAGCATCTCGGAAATCAGCGCCTTTGGATCCGGAGATTCTCGGGTCGAAGTTGCGCTGCGCCCGGGAATGACGCTTGGCACCTCAGAGCCTGTCCCAGCTCACCGTGATGTTGAGCTTCTGGAAGGCCTGTTTCCACAGCGACGCAGCCTGTTCCAGCCGGGCCGGATCGTAGACGCCCTGTACCTGGTGGACGCTGAGCTCCCAGCTGCTCGCGCCTGAATCCTGCCAGACCTTGCCGAGCAGGCGCCGCAGCCGCTCCGGATCGCGCGCGCCGGCGCCGTTGCCGAAGACGGTGAACTGACCCGAGTTCTGCAGCATGTCCGAGACGAGCAGGATCTTGCGGTCGCCGTTCGGCACGCGGTTCTCGCGGCGCGAGACCACGTCGCCGATGGCCTCGACGATCGGAGACTGGTTGCCCTTGGCCGGCTGGGTCAGCACGGTCATGGCCTCGTCGAGCGGGCGGCCGAATTTCTCGACCCATTTCAGGTATTCGCGCCGGGGGTTGCCGATCAACTCGCTCGCCGTCTTGCCGGGATTGCACAGCGAGATCAGCGACGGGAAGCCGGGCTCGAACACGTCGTTGAAGACGTAGATCGAGAGCATCCGATCGGCGGCGAGCTCGTCGCCCACCTGCTTCACGAGCTTCTTGAGGCGCGCGGCCTGCACCTCGCTCCACGGATCGCTCTTGTCGACGAGGATGAGGGTGTGGCCGACCGGCCCGGTCTTCGGGCACAGCGTCTCCTGGTCGCGCGGCGGCCCACGCAGCAGGGAAGGGGCCGCGAAGAAGCCGACAAGGGCGACGCCGGCGAGCACGGAGGCGAGGATCGCCAGATTCTCTGTCTTCATCTGACGGTCTCTAGCGCGGCATTGCGGCGAATTCCTCTGCCGCCTGCTTCTGCGCCGCCTCGTCGCGCTCGAAGGCCTCGCGCCCGGCCTGCGCCGCGCGCAGCTTCACCTGCTCGATCTCGCCGGCGAGATCGACGCCGCGCAGCAGCATCAGCCGGTCCTTGAGCTTGGCCTCGATCAGAGCCGGCATGCCGGCGAGCTGCTGCTCGAAATCCTCTATCTGCCGGCGCGCCGCGACATATTCCGGCAGTTCCGCCGGCTGGTCGATCTCGGCGAGGTTGAGCGACTGCGCGAAGTAGGCGGGCGGCAGGTCGGTGCGCACCCTCAGGTTTGCCTCACGATACTGCATCATCGCCGCGTCCTTGGCGGCGCGCAGCTGGCCGAGGCGGGAGAGATAGAGGTCGCGCGCCTTCTCGGCTGCGGCCTTCACGCCCTGCAACTTGCCGAACTCCTCGCGGCAATCGGCGCGGAAACCGTCGATCTGCGTGCGGATCGCCTCCAGCTCCGGCAGCAACTCGACATCGAGCCGGCGCCGTTCCTCCTCGACCGCGCTCCAGCGCTGGCGCCAGCGCTGATAGGCGGCGGCATGGCCCGGATAGCTGCCGAAGGCCGAGTAGCCCTTGGTGGCCGAGACGAAGGCGACGATGCAGCCGATGATGACAAGCGCCACCGACTTGATGTCGTAGATCGCGAAGGGGTTCTCCATCATGCGCGGCATGACCTGGAAGGATCGCGAATCCGGATTGGCGATCAGCATCTCGCGGTAATGCCCGACCGCGAGGTTGAACAGCACGATCAGCGCGATCATCCCGGCATAGGCTGGTAGTGCCCAGAACAGATGCGAGCTCTTCACATGCTGGCAGTAGCGCGCCGGCCCCACCCCCATGAAGAAGCCGAGCGCGATGTTGAGCGCCGAGATGATGACCGCCGTCGCCGCGCCGCCGATCAGGCCGAAATCGCTGGCCTCGGCGAAGAAATTGCCGTTGAGCAGGCTTTCGATGACGAGCGGCGCGACGAGGAAGAACAGGATGAACTGCCACTTGTCGAGCTTGGGGTCGGCCCGGCGCTTGTTCTCGTAATTGAAGAAGGCGTATTCGCGCTTGGCCCGGAGCGCGTCGTAGACGCGCTGCTCCAGCTCGCTGCCGTGCCTGTTCAGCATGGCGCGCATGGTGGCCTCGACGCTGCGCACGCGCCCCTCGAAGCGCTGCTGCGAGAACAGCTCCCGGCGGCTCGCGACCTCGGCCTGGATGGCGTTGAGGCTCGCCGCCGCTTCCTGCCGCAGCTGGTCGAAATGCTCCCGCGCCCTGGCGACCAGCGTCTGCTCGGTCTGCGAGAGCATGGTCGCATCGGCCGGCGGCAGGTTCTCCACCGCATCGCTCGCGCCGTGATGGCCGGCCTTGACCGATTCCGCCAGATGATGCGCCGTCAGCGGGGGAAGGGCGCTGCGGGTCGGGGCCGCGTGGCCGTTCTCACTCGCCATGGTTCTCACTCGCCATGGGCTGCTCGCGCGAGGAAGGAGCGGGCCGAGACGACATCGACCCAGAAATCGCGGAAGCGCGGATAGGCCGGGCGCCGATAGGCTCGCTCGAACCAGATCGTCAGCGCCAGCAACCCGCCACTGCCGAGCACCGGCAGCACCGTGGCCGGAAGCGCCGAGGGGTCGAACGCGGCCAGCCGCCAGCCGAGCCCCGTGAGTGCGATCGCGCTCGCGATGACGAGCAGTGCGCGGACGCGATGCCGGCCGGTGTCGTAGGCGAGCTGAAGCGCCGCGGTCAGGAGTGTGATGGCGAAGGCCGCAAGAAGTTCGAGCACGGCGAGCCCCACGAGGACGGCCACGATGCCGGCGCCGATCTGCGATACCGGCGAGAGCACCACGAAGACGCCGTGTCCGGAGAACCAGGCCAGGTAGAGGCAGGCGATCAGGATGCCGGCGAGGAGGATGGCTGGAAGCGGCAAGCCCTTGCGCAGCCGCGCCGCCATGATGGCGAGCCGGGCCGCATGGGTCTGCCTTACGGCGTCATCGATTGCGCTTGCCGCCGCTCTCAAGCGGCTTGCGATCGCCTTGAACATGACCCGCAGCAACTCCACCCGTCGGTTGACGGTGCCGGTATTCGCCCGGCGGGTCAAGCGAGGTTCACCCTCCGGTGACGCTCATGTGCCGGCCGACGGCGGGGCGGGAATGGCGCCGGTCGATGACGAAGTCATGGCCCTTGGGCTTGCGGGCGATCGCCTCGTCCATTGCCTTGAAGAGCAGCGCGTCGTCCTGCGACGATCGCACCGCCGCGCGCAGATCGGCAGCATCCTCCTGCCCGAGGCACATATAGAGCGTGCCGGTGCAGGTGAGACGGACCCGGTTGCAGCTCTCGCAGAAATTATGGGTCAGCGGCGTGATGAAGCCGACGAGCCCGCCGGTCTCCTTGACGCGGACATAGCGGGCCGGCCCGCCGGTACGGTAGGGGTCGTCGACCAGCGTGTACTTGTCCATCAGCCGCCCGCGCACCACCGAGAGCGGCAGATATTGGTCGATGCGGCCGACCTCGATCTCGCCCATCGGCATCACCTCGATCAGGGTGAGGTCCATGCCGAGACCGTGCGACCAGAGCATCAGCTCCTCGATCTCGTCGTCGTTGACGCCCTTCAGCGCCACGGCGTTGATCTTGACGCGCATGCCCGCCTTGCGGGCCGCCTCGATGCCGGCGAGTACGACCTTGAGGTCGCCGCGCCGGGTGATCTCGCGGAACTTGTCGGCGTCGAGCGTGTCGAGCGAGACGTTGATGCGGCGCACGCCATAGCCGGCGAGCTCGTCGGCATAGCGATGCAGCAGCGAGCCGTTGGTCGTCAGCGTCAGTTCGTCCAGCGCGCCGGAGGTGAGGTGGCGCGAGAGCGAGCGGAACAGGCTCATGATGTCGCGGCGCACCAGCGGCTCGCCGCCGGTGAGTCGCAACTTCTTCGTGCCGCGGCTGACGAAGGCGGTGGCGATCCGGTCGAGTTCCTCGAGCGTCAGTAGTTCCTTGCGCGGCAGGAACTGCATGTTCTCGGACATGCAATAGACGCAGCGGAAATCGCAGCGATCCGTCACCGAGATGCGCAGATAGGAAATATGACGGCCGAACGGGTCGACCAGCGGCGCCCGCGTCAGCGGCTTCATGTCGTCGAGCAGCACGTCTGCCTCAACTCCGGATGTGGCGCCCGCTCCACACGGGATGCGGACGCTTCTTCACATTGCTATAGCAAGACATTGGCACTGATGCGGGGAAGGTCAAGCGCATCGCTGCCGCATCCCTAGGAAGGGCGCGCACGATCATGTCATCCTGGCCGACCGAGATCCGCCTCTCGAAGGACCGCCGGACGCTGCACGTCGCCTTCGAGGACGGCGTGAATTTCGACCTGCCGGCGGAGCTTCTGCGCGTCGAGAGCCCGTCGGCCGAGGTCCAGGGCCATCACCCGACCCAGAAGACGATCGTTCCCGGCAAGGCCGCGGTCGAGATCATGCGCGTCGAGCCGGTGGGGCATTACGCGGTCCGGCTCGGCTTCGACGACATGCACGACACCGGCATCTACGCCTGGGACTATCTGCGCGAGCTCGGCGAGCAGGCCGAGGATAAGATGCGCGCCTATGAGGCTGCGCTGGCCGAGAAGGGGCTGTCGCGCGAGCGGAAGCGCTAGGCGGATCGCGCTTCGGGCTCGCGTCTGGTCGTTCCACCCGAACCGGACGGGCGGTTAGCGGCCAGAGCGTGCGGCATGGTGGTTGGCGAGATAACTCCGGTCGTCCAGCGTCGAGCATAGAACGGCGAGTACGATGCCGACTCCGACGCCCAGCAATGTATCGAAGACCCGCTCCGGCGCCATGCCGGCGCCCGCCACGCCAGGTGCGGCGAGGTAGCTCATCAGCAACGCCATCGGCGTGACCAGGATCTGACCGAGCGCGTAGTTCGTTCCGATGATAGCCTCGGTCGCGAACTGGAAAACGGCGACCAGTGCGATCACGGTCCATACCGAGGGTGCCTGCGCGAGAATCAGCCAGACCAGGCCAGCGCCGACGACGGTGCCGGCCATGCGTTGCAGCGCTCGGTTCATGTTGATGTGCAGATGCGCGCCCTGCATCACCGCCATCGCACCCATCGCCGCCCAGGCAGGGTGTGGCGCTCCGGCAGCGTGGGCGATGAGGGTTGCGATCGCCGCGCCAAGGGTCAAGCGAGCGGCGGCAATCAGGCGGTGGCCGAGCGGACGCGCAGGCTCCGCCGGGAAGGGGACCTCCGGCTTCGCTTGTTGGCGGAAGGATTCCGTCGAGGCGCAAATGCCGATCGCCAGCGCCGCGATGACGGCGGTTGCGACAGTGCGCTCGATCACGTCCTGCCAGCCTCCGACCGGCCCCATCGAGGCGCCTGCGGCGAACACCAAGATCAGCGCGCCCGGAGGTCCGAACTGCCCGGCGGTGGCGACGAAGGAGAACAGGCCGCAGCCGAGCGCGAGCAGCATCAGCTGTGTCGTGGCCGATGCGCCGAGCCAGGCCGCCGCCGACATCGTGAGCACAGCAAGGCTTTGGCACAGGGCGCAGAGCAGCAGGATGCGGTGGCGATCTGCCGGCGCGGCAAAGCGGCCGAACAGGGCGACCAGCGCGCCAAGGGCGGCGAAGCCGATCAGGTGCGGCCAGGGCGACAGATGCACGAGCGGCAGCGCGATGGCCGCGGTCAGCGCCGCTTGCAGGCCGGCCAGCGAGGAGTTTCGCAGGGAAGGCTGCGCCGTGAGGGCCACGCTTTCCCGGATCTGATGCGGCTTCAGCAAATGGCGCGCCGCATCGATGCGACGGGCGGGCAGCGTCGCCTGCGAGCTCGCGTCATCTCCGGTGGGGTCGGAGGTGATCATGACGCCTCCTGCTGGCGCTGGGCCTGCAGGTCCTGCAGCCGTTGGTCGAGCCGGTCGAACTGCTGCAACATGACCGCGATCTCGGCCTCCGAGAAATCCGCCAGCATCTCCGCTTCGCCCCTGGCCAGCTCCTGGCGGATCTCGGCAACCCGTCGCTCGCCAGCGGCGGTGAGATGGACCAGCCGTGCTCGGCCGTCCGCAGCATCGACCCGCCGTTCGACGAGGCCTTGCCTGGACAGGATGTCGAGCAGGCGCACCAGGCTCGAGCTGTCGATTCCGACGAGCGTGGCCAGTTCCTTCTGGATGATGCCGCCCCCGCAGGCCTGCAGATGGACCAACGGCACCCAGGTGGCATCGGTCAGTCCGACGGCGACGAGATGGGCATCCAGCACCTGCCGCCAGCGACGAGCCAGCAGCGAGAACCGGATGCCGAAGCGTAGGCGAGCCGAAGATTCCTCAAGCGTCATGCACGAAGGGAAACACAAAGTAATTTGATTTGCAATACAAATTAATTTAGATCAGCCCGGCGCTCCGAAGTCAGAAGGCCATTGTTCCGGCAGGGTCGCGGTCGAGATCCTGCGCGTCGAGCCGGTGGGGCACTATGCGGTCCGGCTCGGTTTCCACGACATGCACGACACCGGAATCTATGCCTGGGACTATCTGCGTGAGCTCGGCGGGCAGGCCGAGGAGAAGATGCGCGCCTATGAGGCTGCGCTAGCCGAGGAGGGACTGTCGCGGAACGGCGGAAGTAGCGTCCGGCTTCACGCGTCCGTCTTGGCGGCGCCCAGCCAACGCTCGGCCGCGACGGCAAGGGTTGCAGCGACCATGAGCCCGGTGACGCTGGCCAACGCGGTGCCGAGCGACAGCGTCGTGAGCGCGATGCCGGCCGCGATGACGCCGATCGCGTTCGAGGTTCGCAGGAGCGCGAACACCTCCGCCCGGCGATGCGGCGGAGCGAGCGTGTCCAGAATCAGGGAATAATGGGTGCCGAGCGGGGCCAGGACGCCGCCGATCAGCACGGCGCCGAAGACGGTCGTCGCGACCGACATCTCGCAGGCCGCAAGCGCCGCGCCCAGCGCCATGATGGCGAGCTGGAACACGACCGCCGCCCGCGACGATGTCCTGTTCCGGAAGCTGACCCAGATGCCGCCCGCGACCGACGCCAGGCACAGCGGAACGGTGAAGATGATCGCCAGGGCGGGCGGGTAGCCAAAGCTGAGGGCGAGCGCGACCGCACCGATCTCGACCGCGGCCACCGTCGCGCCGCCGGCCGCGGCGCAGGCGAGCCACAGGGCGATGGCGGGGCTGAGGACCGATCCGGATGTCTGCGGCGCGTCCGGCAGATGAGCCGGGCCGATATCCGGAATGAGCAAGGCGGGGAAGGCACCGAGGGTTGCGACCGCAAGGATGGCGAAGACGGGCGAGACCACGCCCAGGCCCGACGCCATCACCGGACCGAGGACGAAGGTGACCTCGTTCAACGTCGCCGAGATCCCGAGCGCCCGCGGCAGATGCGACGCGGGGGTGAGAGCGTTCAGCAATGCGCGCAGATATCCAAACGCCGCGCCGTTCACCGAGCCGGCAACCGCGGCGAAGGCGACCAGCCATCCGATCGGGGCTCCATAGGCTGCGAGAAGCGCGATCGAGACCAGGGCGGCGGTCCGGACGCCAATCAGGCAGCGCAGGAAGCGTGCGGTCGGCTGGTTCTTTCCGATGCGGGTGATCGGGATCGCGCCCAGAACCTGGGCCAGCGTCATGGCCACCATGATCGCCGCGCCCTGGCTGGGGTCGCCCGTGAGGCCCAGCGCGACCAGCGAGAACGCAACCGGACCGGCTGCTTGCGGAACGCTCAGGGTGGCGGACGAGGCAAACCAGCGCAGCAGACGCCAACGTTCACGAGAGGCGCGGGGACCGATCGGTCCGATCACGTCATTGGACGTCATGAGCTTGCCAGTTCTTACGCGATGTCGCTGTGGGTGACGCCGGCAAACGCAGCCGTTCGGACAGCGTCACCTAAGAACACGACGCCTGCAGCACGGGTGCCGGCCGTACCCATCCCAGCAATTCCCGGCTTCCGGGCCCTGTCGAGCCCTGCCGACGAAGCCGTCTTGAGGAAACCCGCAGGAACCCGATCTGTCCGAGCCATCGCCGCCCCCTTCCAAGGGCCGGGCCGTTCCCGGACATTGTTCCCACGACGGGCGAGGACGTTACCTCGATGGGCGCAACCTCGGCGGTGTCGCTTGTCGTGTCAACCGGTCGAGGCGGTGCTCGCACAGCTGTTCCGGGTCTCAAGGGCGAGCGTCTACAACGGGTGGCTAGCAGAAGTTGGCGTGCTTCTCCGGCTGGTTCGACCCGCGCCACTTCCGGACATTAAGCGACCGGCAGGAAGCGGACGTCCCGCGGTCTCGAATTCAGCGGTAGTTTCCGATCCTTGGCGGACCTTCAGCAGGCCCGTCTTCTGGCACTCTGGCAGGTTCGTCGCCGGCCTTTCAGAAGCTAACGGCGAGCCTCGCGGTTCCACCGAGGCTCCGGGTGCCCGCGGAGAGTTCGCTGTCGAGGCGGATGCCGAGCGAGACACGTTCGCTGAGCCGGGCGTCGAGGCCGGCGGCGATGAGCGCGCTGTCCTGATCCGGCCTGGCGCCGCTGGCGGAGAAGCTCGCGCCCGGTAGCGCGATCAGGCTGGCCGTGAGGCTGGCGTCGCGCTGGAAATAATGCGCCCAGGCCGCCCGCACGAAGCCGGTGACCGGCACCGCGCCGAAGTGCGTGCGTCCGTCGAGCTGCGCGCCAAGTTCCGAGCGGCTGGTCATGTCGTCGCGGCTGGCGACGCTCAGTGTGCCGGCGTTGCCGCCAAGCCCGGCACGTTCCACGACCGCGGGGTTGCTCACATGGACCGCCTGCAACGCCGCCAGCGGCGAGAGCGTGAGGCCGTTCCAGCTCGCCAGCTGGGCGCTCGCCTGCAG
>UCLR01000010.1 GCA_900473415.1 Hyphomicrobiales bacterium | reverse complement strand
CATTCCTGAAAAGGGATTGTCGGGAACATTCCGGACTGGATACCGGGATGGCAGGGCGACATCATGTCTACGGCGCCGGGGGGACGAAGACCCGTTCCGGCCGTTCTGCCATAGGTAAGGTCTAGCCGCCCGAACCTTACGCGAAGCTTACGATCGCGCCGTGGATTTTCTGCGTCCCACTCTTTTTTGTGGAACGCTCCGCCTCACGCCGCCTTTCGCGCATAGACCATGCAGAGCAGCTCGGCCACGACCTTGTAGAACTCGGGCGGAATCATCTGGTCGATCTGCACGCTGGCATGCAACGAGCGGGCGAGCGCGCGGTCCTCGATCACCGGAATGTCGTTGGCCTCGGCGATCTCGCGGATCTTGAGCGCGATCAGGTCCACACCCTTGGCCAGCACCACCGGCGCGCCGCCTTCCTCCTGCACATAGCGCAGCGCGACAGCGAAGTGCGTCGGGTTGGCGACGACGAGCGTGGCCTGCGGCACCGCCGCCATCATCCGGCTGCGGGCGCGGTCGCGGGCGAGCGAGAGCCGGCGCGACTTCAGGATCGGGTCGCCTTCGGCCTGCTTGTGCTCCTCCTTGATCTCCTGCTTCGTCATGCGCAGCGAACGGCGCCAGGATTTCTGCGTCCAGACCAGGTCCGCGGCGACGATCACGATCGTTGCGACGCACGCCGCCGAGAGCAGGCGCAGCGCGATGGTCAGGATCAGCTCGGGAATGGTGCTCGGATCCTGCAGCATCGCTGTGACCACCGTGTCCTTGTCCGATTTGAGGATCAGCCAGACCGTCCCCGCGATGGCGACGAGCTTGGCAAGCGATTTGCCGAAATGCACAAGACCCTGGAGGCCGAAGATGCGCGTCAAACCCTGGGAGGGCGATATCCGCGACCATTGCGGCGTGATCCGCTCCAGCGCGAACTGGGGCGGATGCTGCAGGAAGGAGGCGCCCAGGCCGAACACCGTGAAGAGCAGCAGCACCGGGCCGAGGAAGGCGCCGACCCGCATCGCCGTCTGCAGCAGCAGTGCCGTTGCATTGGCGTTGGTCGAGATGTCGAAATCCGAGGGATCTCCCAGAAAGCCAGCCAGAAAGCGGGCCATCTCGCCCGCCCCGCCGCGAACCAGGAAGACGCCGGCGATCAGGGTCGCCGCGATGCTGGCGAAGATCGGCGCTTCCTTGGAGGAGGGCGTGTTGCCGCGCTCCACCGCGTCCTGAATCTTCTTTTCGGACGGTTCTTCTGTCTTGCTTTCCTGATCCTGCTCGGACACGCGTCACTGCCTCACTGGAAGTAGGCGCTTTCGTCGCGCTGCGGGTTGAGCTCGACCTCGCCACGGCTCGCCATGTCGAGCGCGATGTCGGTGATCGCCCGGCGGGCCTCGACGACGTCGCGCTGCAGCGCCGGCTCGCCACCGTCGAGCTCCTGCTGCACGATGCGGCGTGCGCGCGCTGCCAGTGAGGAGAGGATCTGCTCGCGGAACTGCACCTCGGTCCCCTTCAGAGCCAGCACCAGCTGATCCGTCGGCACCTGATCGAAGATCGCCATCCGGTCGCGGCCGGTGAGCTTGACGATGTCGTCGAAGGTGAAGAGCAGGCCCTTCAGCATCTCCGCCGTTTCCGGCCGCACTTCCTGCAGGCTGTTGAGCGCCGCTTCCATGTCGCGCGTATCCATCTTGTTGAGGATGTCGGCCATGCGGGCATGGGTGTCGGCGCCCTTGTTGCGGGCGAAGTTCTGGGTGAAGCCCTCGTAGAGCACCTTCTCGACGAGCGAGCCCGCCTGCTCTGCGACCGGCTTCAGGTTGAGCATCCGGCGCATCAGCGCGTGGCGCTGCTCGGCCGGCAGCTGGGCCATCACCCGCGAGGAGGAGGCCGGCTTCAGTTTCGACAGGATGTAGGCAGCGGTCTGCGGGTGCTCCTTGGCGAGGTAGTTCGCCATGACGCTCTCGGGCATCATCGAGCAGCGATCCCAGATCGAACTGGTGACGGATTCCTCCGGCTCGCCGATGATCTCGCTGATCTCGTCATTGGAGAGGACGCCGGCGAGCAGCTTCTGCACCTCGCGCGGCGTGCCGACGAGGTTGGCCCCGTGGGCGAAATGCTGGCTGAACTCGTCGACCACCGCCGTCAGCGATTCAGGCGGCACACGGCCGAGTTCGGCGGCGCGGCGCATCAGCAGCCGGATCTCGCCGCTCTCGAAATGCTTCAGCATCCGGCTGGCCATCGGCTTGCCCATGGCCAGCATCAGGGCGGCGGCCTTGTCCACGCCACCCAGCTGCTGAGACGCGACGACGGCGGCCCCGGCAGGCGCCTTCATGTCCTTCGCGATCGCCGTCATCGAATTCATCTCAGTCCTCGAACTTGTTCTGGATGCCGACGATCTCGGTCAGAGAAACGCCGAAGCGGCTGTTGTCGTCCTCGACGACCACGACCTCGCCACGCGCCACGACGCGACCGTTGACCACGACGTCGACCGGCTCGCCGACGCGATGGTCGAGCGGCACAACGGCGCCGCGGCGCAGCTTCATCAGGTTCGCGACCTGCATGCTGGCGCTGCCGAGCACGACCTGGATCGTCACCGGAATGCGCATCACGGCGTCGAGATTGAGCGGCTCGCCGCTGGCCGAGGCCTCGGCGGCGGCGGCGGAGACGATTCCGGCCTCGATGGCGGAGGGAGCATTCTCCACGGCCAGGTCGGACGGCTGCACGGTCTTGGACATCTAGCTCTCCTGCAAAAGGAATTTTGTCGGGGCGCGCGGGTCGCTCAGGCGGCCTTGCGCCGGCGGCTCGCAACGTGTTCG
This sequence comes from Hyphomicrobiales bacterium, assembly GCA_900473415.1. GTDB lineage: Bacteria > Pseudomonadota > Alphaproteobacteria > Rhizobiales > Beijerinckiaceae > Allobosea. The sequence goes on along the minus strand of UCLR01000010.1, from coordinate 412,966 downwards.
GCGGTGTTGGCGGCCGGGTGGCTCGCCTTGATTTCCTCGACGATGCGCCGGCCGGCATCGATGCGCTGGCCGAGCTCCTCGATCACTTCGCGCCCATTGGTCTGGAGCTCGCGGATCGTCTGCTGGATCGCGCCGAGCGCGGACTCGGTCTTCGCCAGCGCGGCGTGATAGTCCGCCTGATAGGCGCGCACCTGACGCAGCTCCCGGCGCATGCGCAGGGCCTGAAGGGTCGTCAGCACCAGCGCCGCGAAGAGGATGGCTTCACCGAGATAGTATGTCATCGAGGAACTCCTGTTCGTGGCTGGCGCTGTCCTGCACGCGCAGGACATAGGATCCGTCCCGCTGGCCGAGCTGGCACCAGAAGACGGTTTCGTCGTTGCACTGGAGTTGGACCGGCGACCGCGGCGAGGCCTGAAGCTCGATTACCTGCCCGATCTTCAGGGCGCAGATGTCGCCGAGCGTCATCGGCCGCTCCTCGAGGATTGCCTTGAGCCTGACCTCGGTCTTGTTGACCTCGGTCTTGATCTGCCTGGACCAGCGCGGGTCGCGGGCGGAGGTCATGCCCGACTGCACGCGGGCAAGGTTCTGGCGGATCGGGTTCAACGCCGTCTGCGGGATGACGATGAACATCTGGCCGGAGCTGTCGAGCCCCTGGACCAGGAGCTGAGCCTTGACGGCGAGGTTGCTGCGGCTGCCCAGCGTCGCGAAGTACATCCGCGTCTCCATCCGGTCGAGCGTGAAGGTCACGTCGCAGACCGGAGCGAAGGCGCTCTGCAGGTTCTTCGCCGCCAGCTCGCACATCACCTGCGCGACCTGGATCTCGATGTTGGTGTAGGGCCGCTCATCCTCGGGGAAGGAAGGCTCGTGCTTGAAGGGCTGTTCGGTGCCGTCGGCCCCGAACAGCATCTCGATCATCGTGAAGACGAAGTCGCGATCGACGCCGATCAGGATGCGCGAGTCCCATTCCGGCGCATGGAAGATGCCGGCGATAGTGTTGTCGCCATAGGCGTCGAGCGCTTCGCCCACGCGCTGGCTCTGGACGCCGGCGACGGAGAAATAGGTCGGCGAGGTCGACATCTGACGGGCGGCGTCGGCGCAGCCGGTGGCCAGGCGGTCGAAGACCATCCGCAGCATCGGCAGGCGGTCGATGGAGATGCCCGTCGAGTCGAGGAGCTTGTCCTCGCGGATCGCTTGCGTAGCGGTCGTCATATCAGGCGGCTTCCTTGATCGCGCCGGTGTTGTCGGACTGGCGCTGGGTGGCGCCGCTGATCGCCTTGTCCTCGACCTCGTCGATCGATGGCCGCTCGGAAGCCGAGATCACCTTGCGGCCGAATTCCAGCGCGACCTGCGGGGCGGCGCCATTGATGAAGGCGAGCAGCGTCTGCTTCACCACGATGTAGACCCGGCTGCGCTTCTCGCGCGTCACCTTGATCTTGCTGGCGATCGGCCCGAACACCGCATAGGAGAAGAAGATGCCGGCGAAGGTGCCCACCAGCGCGGCGCCGATATAGCCGCCGAGGAGCGCCGGCGATTGGTCGATCGCGCCCATCGCCTTGACCACGCCGAGCACGGCGGCGACGATACCCAGCGCCGGCAGGCCCTCTGAGAGCATGCCGAGCGCGTAATACGGCTTGAGGCCATCCTGGATATGGCTGGTGATCTCCTCGTCGAGGAGGGCGTCGATCTCATGCGCCTGCGCCTTGCCGACGATGATCAGCCGGAAATAGTCGCAGATGAAGGTCGTCAGGGTGCGATCGGCGAGCACGCTCGGAAAATTGGCGAACAGCGTCGATTCATAGGGCGTCTCGATGTGCTGTTCGACTTCGGCGCGGCCCTTGTTGCGCAGCTCGCGCATCAGCGCGTAGAGCACGCCGAGGACCTCGAAGTAATGCGACTGCTTCGGCGTCGCGTTGAGAAGGGCCTCCTTGAGGGCGGTCCCGGTATCCGCGATCACCTTCATCGGGTTGGCGATGACGAAAGTGCCGACCGCCGTGCCCAGGATGATGACCATCTCCCAGGGCTGCCACAACACGGCGAGATGCCCGCCCATCGCGGCAAAACCGCCGAGCAGCGAGACGGCTGCTATCAATAATCCGACGAAAACGCTCAACGGCGCCGCTCCTTCTCGCGAACCTCACGCCAAGCGATAACGGCAAAGGCTTGTGTGAGGCTGAATCGACGGGGGTGCCTGCAGGTCAGGTCCGCGCAAGCCTCGGGCGCGAGCCTGCGCGCGATCAGTCAGAAGGCGTCGCCGCCCCATTTCGGGCCGGCCGCCGATCCTGGCGCCTTCACGGGGTTCCCGATGATCTCGACGATGCTGTCCTACCAGATGATGACGCGGGACCTGACGAAGTCGCTGGCCCGCACGGCGGCCCAGCCCGCCGTCGCCAACGAAACCGCCTATTTCGAGAAGAACATCGGCAAGGTGAAGAACCTCGACGACTTCATGAAGGACGACCGGCTCTACCGCTATGCCTGCGAGGCTTTCGGGCTCGGCGACATGGCCTATGCCAAGGGCCTGATGAAGAAGGTGCTGGAAGGCGGCGTCGCCGACGAGAGTTCCTTCGCCAACCGGATGTCGGACCAGCGCTACAAGGATTTCGCCGCGGCCTTCGACTTCGCCGCCGAGGCCAAGGAAACCACCTATTTTCAGACCTATATCGGACAGGTGAAGACCGTCACGTCCTTCACCCACGATAGCGCTGACCGCATGTTCGACTATGCGATCGAGGCCTTCGGGCTTCAGTCCATCGCCGACACGCCGGAAGAGAAGGCGACGATCGCCGCGCAACTCCACCTCGGCAAGGCCTCGAGGCTGCACTTTTCCGATCCGACGATCGATAAGAATTTCCGCGCGTTCCTGAAGGCCTTCGACTTCGCCGACAAGGGCCTCAAGGCGACCAGCGACAAGGCCGCGATGCAGACGGTGGTCGATCGCAACAACGTCGCCAAGCGCGCCGAGCAGACGAAGACGGTGGTCGAGAAATATACGCGCCAGCAGTTCGAGCTCGACGCAGGCGCCCAGAATGAGAACCTTCGCCTCGCGCTCTATTTCGAGCGCAAGGCGCCCGACATCAAGACCGCCTATCAGGTCATGGCCGATCCGGCGCTGCTGAAGGTCGTGCAGACGGCTCTCGGCCTGCCCGAGCAGGTGGGCCAGGTCGATATCGACAAGCAGGCGGCGCTCTACTCGTCGCGCATCGACTTCAAGGATTTCCAGGATCCGGCGAAGCTCAAGACCTTCCTGAACCGCTTCTCCGTCATGGCGGACCTCGCCAGCGGTGTCAGCTCCAACCCAACGGCCCTGCTCTTCCAGTCCTCGCCGACCGGGGTCGGGGCGAACATCCTGGCCAGCCTGCAGAACCTGCGCCTCGGAGGCCTTTGACCATGCAGTCCTCCATCTATGTCGGCCTGTCGTCCCAGCTCGCGCTGGAGCGACGAATGGAGACGCTCGCTCGCAACGTGGCGAACATGAACACCACCGGCTACCGGGCCGAGGAGGTCAAGTTCTCGACCTTCCTGTCGAAGAAGGGTGCGGACGCCGTCAACTTCGCCACCGAGGGTGAGAGCTTCATCAGCCGCACCCAGGGCGGCATGGACAAGACCGGAAACCCCCTCGACGTTGCCGTCGAGGGTGATGGCTGGTTCGCCATCAACACGCCGGCGGGCACCGTCTACACCCGCGACGGCCGCTTCTCGATGTCGGCCCAGGGCCAGCTCATGTCGACAGCCGGCCATCCCGTGCTCGATGCCGGCGGTGCGCCGATGCAGCTCGACCCCGAAGGCGGCCCACCGACCATCGCCCGCGACGGCATGATCTGGCAGGGCACCCAGCAGGTCGGCGCCATCGGCCTGTTCTCGGTAGACCCCGCGGCCAAGCTGCAGCGCTACGACAATTCCGGCATCATCCCGGACCGTGCCGCGACGCCGATCCTTGACTTCATCAACAACGGCGTGCGCCAGGGCTATGTCGAGGGCTCCAACGTCAACCCGATCCGCGAGATGACCAAGCTGATCATGGTGACACGCACCTTCGAGAGCGCGGCCAATGCGATCGACAAGGGCGAGAAGTCCGTCGACAGCGCGATTCGCACATTGGGCGAGCCGACGAGCTGAGGCGGCAACCCGCTCTTAAGCCTCGCCGCGATAGCATCAGCCCGAACTTGGCTTCGCGTCTTCGGTGCAAGCCGATGCTGGCTGCAAGAGGATCGCGATGAACGCGCTCGAACGTCTCGAACAGGCACTTGCCGGCGGGCCGGAGGATCACGACCTCGTCGCGGTCAGCGGGTCGGTTTCGGAGGTCACTCCGGCGGCCGTGCGTGTCGGCGGCCTGTCGCGCTTCGTCCGGCTGGGCGAGCGCATCGCCCTCTCGGCCAATGGCCGCGAGGAGCTCGGCGAGGCGATCCGGATCGACCGTGACGGCGTGTTGGTGAAGCCCTTCGCGACCACGGTCGGCGTCGGCCTCGGCGCGCGGGCCAGCGTTGCCGGCCCCATGACATTGCGGCCCGCCCAGAGCTGGAAGGGGCGGGTGGTCAACGCATTCGGCGATCCGATTGACGGGGGCGGCCCGCTCATGCCGGGCGACCGCGAGATGCCGGTCGACGGTGCTCCGCCCGAGGCCATGCGCCGCGCCCGCGTCAGCCGGCCGCTGCGTACCGGCGTCAAGGTCATCGACCTGTTCACGCCGCTCTGCGCCGGCCAGCGCATCGGCATCTTCGCCGGCTCGGGTGTTGGCAAGTCGACGCTGCTGGCGATGCTCGCGCGGGCGCCGGGCTTCAGCACCATCGTGCTCGGCCTCGTCGGCGAGCGCGGCCGCGAGGTGCGCGAATTCCTCGACGACACGCTGGGTGCCATGCTGTCGAATACCATCGCCGTGGTCTCGACCAGCGACGAGAGCGCGATGATGCGCCGCCTCGCCCCCAATACCGCCATGGCGGTGGCCGAATATTTCCGCGACCAGGGCGAGGACGTTCTGCTCATCGTCGACTCGGTGACGCGCCTGGCGCACGCCGCGCGCGACGTCGCGCTGGCGGCCGGCGAACCCGCCGTGGCGCGCGGCTACACGCCGAGCGTGTTCAGCACCTTGCCCAAGCTGCTCGAGCGTGCCGGTCCCGGTGTCGAGGGCACGGGCTCGATCACCGGCATCTTCTCGGTGCTGATCGACGGCGACGACCATAACGATCCGGTCGCGGACTCGATCCGCGGCACGCTCGACGGCCACCTCGTGCTCGACCGGGCCATCGCCGACCAGGGCCGCTATCCGGCCGTCAATGTGCTCGCCTCGGTCTCGCGCCTCGCGCACCATGTCTGGACGCCGGAGCAGCGCGGGCTCGCCATGCGGATGAAGGGCCTCGTCTCCCGCTTCGAGGACACGCGGGATCTGCGCCTGATGGGCGGCTACCAGCCCGGCGCCGATGTCGAGCTCGACAAGGCGATCGCGCTGGTGCCGCGCATCTATGAGGCGCTGCATCAGGACATGACCGCTCCGCTCAGCGCCGACGCCTTCCAGGATCTGGCGAGCGCCTTGCAGCAGGGGTAGGGCGGTCGGACCCATTCCGAGATTTCATTTGTGCCGACATGAAAAGAAAGGGCCGCATCGCTGCGGCCCTTTCTTCATAGGTCTTGAGAGCTGTCGCGCCTCAGCTGCGCAGCTGCTCCTTGCGGACGTAGTTGAATTCCTTGACCATCAGATCCTTGATGAACTCGCCGCCGAAGCGGGTGTTGACGTTCGTCCGGATGGTCTTCAGCAGCCCGTCGATGTCGATGCGTTCCAGCTTCGTGAAATCGACCTTGGTGTTCGAGTAGATCGTCCGCAGCGCCTCGTCGCGAACGTAAGGATGCGGCTTCACCGTCATCTGGCGAAGCGCCCGCGCATCGGCGGTGAAGACGAACTGGGCGGCGACGTAGCCCTGCACCTGCCCATCCGCCAGGACGGGCACATGCAGGATCTCGGTCTCCTCGTAGTCGATGCCCTCGAGCAGCGGCGTCTCCGTCTCCGGCGGTGTTGCCGCGCGCCAGGTCAGCGCGAAATGACCGGAGACCAGCGTCACCGCGCAGACCCAGACGCCCAGCATCAGGAGCTTGATGGAGTTCATGTCGTCCGCGCCTTGCCGGCCGACGCGACGGCCACCGGCGTGCCCGGCCAGGCGTGATAGGTCCCGTCAGACTCTGCGTCGATCAGCGTATTGGTCATCGCCGAGGCGATCTCGCGCACAGCCTCGAGATGCATCCCGAGCGCCAGGCGGTTCTGCTCCAGCTTCAGCCTGACAGTTTGCAGCCGCGCCGCCAGCCTCACATCGGTGATCTCGTTGCGCAGAGCCCGCGCAGCCCGGCTCGCATCCAGCAGCAGCCGGCTCTTGGTCTCGTTCAGTCGGCTGAAATCGCCGGCGCGCATCACCATGAGCTGGGAGGTCTCATGGTCCAGCGCCTGTTCGAGATGGTCGAGCACCGACCACATCGCGCGCACGGCGCCAGCGGGCGCGCCGGGCCCGGTCGCGCGATCGTCCTCGCGGGCGATCAGAACCTCCTGATCGGGCTGGCGGACGACCGGAAGTCCAACCGGGTTTGCGGCGGCTGCCGCACCTTCATGCAGTTCTTGGCTCATGTCGCGTCACGCTCGTGGAGTGTGGGAGCTTCGCAGCGCGCCGGCGGCGAGGCCTGGTTTGGTGATGTTCAGGAACTGGCGCTCCACGGCGAGCGGCACGGCCGCGTCGCGGGAGTTGGCGCCGGAAAGCTTCCGGTCGAGAACCTTTTGAGCCGCGGCTGAATCCGTGCCCTCGACGCCCGGCGTCGCTCCGGCGCGCGCGACCAGCGCCGCCTGGATCTTCTCGCGGATGCCGAGCCCGCCGGACTTGGCGATCTCGCCGGCGATCTTCTCGGAGAGCTGCGAGCGCCAGACGTCGCCGGAGAGGCCGCTGCCAAAGGTGTTCGCGTTCTCCTCCGATTTCGGCATCATCTGCTCGATGAAGGTGGAGATCACCTGCGCTTCGAACTGCCGCAGCGTCTTCTCGGTCTGGGCCGGAACGGCGGGTTTCGCGGCGGCCTTGCCATCCTGGGACGTTTTCAGCGGCGCAAGGCTTGCGAATTTCGCGCGCGCATCGGCAAGCCCCTGCACCGTCGAGGTGGAGGCTTCATTGAAGGCGGACGCGAAGAGTGAGCCGGCGGCGCCGGGCGTGCTCATGCGTGCGAGCCTGTCGAAGGCGGCGGTGTAGCGCGACGGATCGGCCGCGCTGACGACGTCGAGAACGATATCCGACGGCGGGGAGATGGCCATGTGATCTTCCTGATGCCTGATCTCGTGGCGAGAGCCTGACAGCTCAGGCTTATTCGAGGCTTGCCGCGCGCCTGGCCTCTGCCCCGTCCATGATCTCGGCCAGCGCCTTGTCCTGGTCGCTCCTGAGCTTGACCTTGCGCAGCCTGTCGACGAGGCGCTCCGTGCGCTTCTCGCGGCCGGTCTCGGCCATGACCTGCTTCGCCTGCTCGGCGGCGGCGGCGTCCAGTTCTCCGATCGATACTGTGACGCGGTGGAGGCGCTTGGCGGTCATGTCGGAGAAGAGCGCATCGACGAGGCCGCCGCCGTTCATCGCAGCCACCAGCGCACGCGACTCGTCTCTCGCTGCCGCGGCCTTCTGCTCGATGGCCTTCTGACGCCATTCGGCGAGGCCGCGGATGCGGGACTGGATCGCCAGCATCCGCTCGATCGACTTGAGGCGGCGGGCGTCCATCTCTTGTCAGCCGTTTGCGAGCCAGGAGGAGAAGGCGGTTATGAACAGGCGCAACGCCTCCGGACCGGTGAAGTAAAGCAGGAACAGGCCGCCGGCGATGACGAAGGGCAGCGAGATGAAATAGACCGGGATCTGCGGAACCAGCTTGTTCATCAGGCCGATCGAGAGATTGACGATGACGCCGTAGATCATGAAGGGGCTGCCGATGCGCAGCGCCAGATAGAACGTGTCCGAGGCGCGGTCGGCGAGCTGGATCAGCCCTGCCTGCGCCTCGAAGGCGGTGCCCGGCGCGATCCGCGAGTAGGAGCCGGCGAGCGCCCGGATCACCTCGGCATGCTGGTTCGTCACGAACATCAGCGTTGAGGCGGTGAGCGTGATCAGCGTGACGAAGGGGGCCGAGGCTTCGCCTTCGTCTATCGGCAGGCCCGGCATCTGCCCGAGCCCCGACGCGGTCGCCATGGCCGTCCCGATCGTCTGCAGCGCCAGGAAGAAGAAGCGCGCCATCAGCCCAATCAGCGAGCCCGTCATCGTCTCGGCCACGATCATGCGCAGCATCGTGCCCAGGTCCGGATTGGAGACGACATTGCCGAAGGTCGGCAGGACGAAGGGCGTCAGGGCCAGCGTCGCGGAAAACGCGATCAGCAGGCGGATCTGCTGCGGGACGCGCGGGCTCGAGAAGCCCGGCATCAACATCAGGCAGGCGCCGACGCGGCAGAAGACCAGGAAGGTCTGCAGCAGCGTGTCGGTCGTGATCGGCGTCACGAGATCGTGCCCAGCTGGTTCACCTCCAGCCCGCGGGCGATCTCGACATGCGACAGCACCGGGAGCGCGGGGAAGATGCGCTCGACGATCATACGGACGTAAGGACGCGCATCCGGGCTGGTGACGAGGACGAAGCTCTGCGCCTTGTCCATCCGGCTGCGGATCGCCGTTGTCGCCTCGGCCGCGAACTCCTCGATCAGGCGCGGATCGATGTCGAACTCGATGACGTCGCCCTTGGCGTCGCGCTTCAGGCTCTCGTGGAAGGCGAGGTCCCAGCGATTGCCGAGCCGGAGCACGTTGAGCACGCCGCCTTCGGTCAGGTCGCCGCAGATCTGCTGGGCCATGCGCATCCGCACATGTTCGACGATCTGCTCGGCGCGGCGCACATGCGGCGCGATCTCGGCGATGACTTCCAGGATGAGGTGCAGGTTGCGGATCGAGACCCGCTCCGCGAGCAGGAGGCGCAGCACCGCCTGCAGGCTCGACAGCGACATGTGCTGCGGGCAGATCTCCTCGAGAAGCTTCTTGTACTCGGGGCCGAGCCGGTCGAGCAGGACGCGCATGTCCTTGTAGGAGAGGAGCTGGCCGAGGTTCTTGCGGATCGTCTCGCTGAGATGGGTGAGCAGCACCGATAGGCGGTCGACGGGGTGAAGGCCCTCGCGCCGGATTTCGTTGGCGTAGCTCTCCGAGACCCACATCGCCTTCATGCCGAAGGCGGGCTCGCGGACCTCCTCGCCCGGCAGGTCGGGCACGCGGCCGTCGCCGGTGACGACGAGCACGCTGCCCGGACGCATCTCGCCGGAGGCGACGACCGTGCCGTGGACGCGGAATTCATAGGCCTTGGGCGGCAGCTTCAGGCTGTCCGAGAGCTTGATCTCGGGCACGACGAAACCGTACTCCATCGCGAACTTCTTGCGCATCTTGCTGACGCGGTGGGCGAGCTCGCCATGGACGTTCAGCATCTCGGCGGCGAGCTGCTTGCCGAGCAGGAGCTCGATCTCGGCGCTCTTCAGCGAGTCCTTGATCGTGTCGGGCGGCGTCAGCAGGGCCTGCTGCTCGGCCTCCAGAGCGCGCTGCTCCTCGGCGGCGGCCTCCCGGGCGGCGATGCGCTTGGGAATGGTGTAGCCGATGAAGGCCATCATCCCGCCGAGCAGGGCGAAGGGCAAGAGCGGCAGCCCCGGCACGAGCGCCAGGATCACCATCAGGAACGAGGCGACGAAGAGCGCGCGTGGATAGTTGCCGAGCTGGCTGAGGATCGCCTGCTCGGCCGACCCGCGCGTGCCGCCCTTGGAGACGAGCAGGCCCGCGGCCAGCGAGACGATCAGTGCCGGAATCTGCGTGACGAGGCCGTCGCCGACGGCGAGCTTCACGAAGATGTCGGAAGCCTGGCCGAGCGACAGTCCGTGGCGCGTCACACCGATGATGATGCCGCCCAGGATGTTGACGGCGGTGATGATCAGGCCGGCGATGGCGTCGCCGCGGACGAATTTCGAGGCGCCGTCCATGGAGCCGAAGAAGGAGCTTTCCTCCTCCAGCTCGCCGCGCCGGCGCTGGGCCTCGGGCGCGTCGATCAGCCCGGCCGAAAGGTCGGCGTCGATCGCCATCTGCTTGCCGGGGATCGCGTCGAGGGTGAAGCGGGCGCCGACCTCGGCGATACGCGTCGCGCCCTTGGTGATGACGATGAAGTTCACCGTCACCAGGATGATGAAGACGATGAGGCCGATGACGAAGTCGCCGGCGATGACGATGCGCGCGAAGCCGTCGATGATGTAGCCCGCCGCATGCGAGCCTTCATTGCCGTGCGAGAGGATGACGCGCGTCGTCGCGACGTTGAGCGACAGCCGCAGGATCGTGGCGACCAGCAGGACGGTCGGGAAGGACGAGAACTCCAGCGGCTTCTGGATCCACAGCGCCACCATCAGGATCAGCACCGAGAGTGCGATCGAGAGCGCGAGGCCCAAGTCGATGACGAAGGAGGGGATCGGCAGGAACAGCACCGTGAGGATGCCGATGATGCCGACCGCGAAGCCGATATCGCGCTTGCTGTTGGGCATCTCCGCGGATTTGCCCGCCGATATGACGTTCTGCGTCGCCATGCTGGCCTTGTTCCTGTCCCTGGGGGAGGTCTTGGCGAAAAGAAGCTTCCGAGCGCGGGCTCAGAAGCCGCGTTCGATGCGCGCGTAGACGCGTTCGGTGAAAGCGAAGAGATGGGCGCCGGTGAAGGAGCCCGTCGCGGCCACGACCACGAAGATGACGACGATCTTCGGCACGAAGGTCAGGGTCGCTTCCTGGACCTGCGTCAGGGCCTGCATCAGCGCGATGAAGATGCCGACCGCCATGGCCGAAAGCACCGCCGGCCCGCAGCCGACGATGATCGACCAGGTGGCGTCGCGCAGGATGTCGAGAGCATCCGCCTCGTTCATGGGCGTGAAGCTCAGCTTTCGGGCTGCGAGGCGGGGTTCAGCGCCGCGATGCCGGCGATGATCTGGTCCAGCTTCGCATTGGTCGTGACCGTCTGCTCGACCTGCGAGAGCGCCGCGAACTGCTGGACATACTGGGAGGGATCCGTCGGGTTGGTCGGATCCTGATTCTTGGCCTGGGCGATCAGGAGCTGCAGGAAGGTGTTGTAGTCGCCCATGGTGGTTCCACCCGTGGCGCTGGATTTCGTGCTGCTCGCGGCGGATGTACCCACGCCGGTGGTGCTGCTGACGTCCATGATCGGCTCCTCGCGTTGTCCGTTCGGCCCAAGACCGGTCGAACGGAAACGGTTCGGGCCGATCGAATGCTCTAGGCCGCGCGCGGAGCGAGAACCGTCGATGCCGGAAGCACGGACGGAGTCGCCGCTACGGGCGGCATGTCGGAAAGCCTAGGCTCCAAAGCCTGCCCGGGGCTTGCGAGGATGCCGGCCTCGACCGGAAACAGAGCGCGCAGCTGCTTGAGCGCCTCGTAGAAGCGGTCCTCGGTCACCAGCTTGTCGACCACGTTCAGGCCGCTCAGCACATCGACGTCCTCGAAGCTGCCGGCCGTGGAGGTCAGCATCTTCTCGAAGAGGAGGCGGGTCGTGCCCGCGCTGGCGGGATCGATCAGCATGGTCTGGACGACGAAGTAGAGCTGCTTGAGCGGCGTCGTCGTCTGCTCCGGCTGGATGACATGGGCTTCGAGCAGGAACGTCGCGTCGTTCAGGATCTCGAGGGTGACCTTATGTGGGAACTTCAGGATCGCGCCGTTGATGTAGATCTTCTCGTTGGCGCGAAGGGACAGGCTCATCGCCTTCTTCATCACCTTGTCCTTGCTTGGTTTCACGCCAGGCTGTCCCGGATCATCTTGTTCACGTCGATGACCGCGTCGAAGTCGTCGGACTGGCCGAGCCGCAGGGCTTCGCCCTGTCGCAGCGCAAAGATTCCGATCGAGATCAGCGAGGCGCGCAGCGCTTGCGGCAGGGCGTTGTCCTCGCTGCCGAGGTCCTGGATCAGCAGCGTCCAGAGACGCTTCAGGAACTGCACCGCCGCGATGGTCTCGCTGGACGCGGGGCCGGTGGGGCGTGCCGCCTCAAGCAGCGTGACGGCCTGGTCCAGCGCCCGCCACTCATTGGCCCGCGCCTGGGCGAAGTCATCTTCGGCGACCGCGAGATAGGAGCTATGATACATTCTGGTTCTCCAGCTTGCTTGGTCAGTTCTCGAGCCGAGGCTCAGCTGATGTAGTTGAGGATGCTGAGGCTCTGGAACCGGGCCGTGAGCGCGTAGGAAGTCTCGATCTGGGTTGTGAGCTGGTCGACGCGCAGCTTCGCCTCATAGGGATCGACGCCCTCCAGCCCGTTGACCTGCTTGGCCAGGATGTCGCGCTGGGTGCTGAGCCGGTCGGTCGCCGTGCTGATCCGCGCCTGGGCCGAGCCAAGTTGCGCCTGCGTCTTGATCAGCCCCTGAACGGCATCGCTGACGGTCTTGAGAGCTTCGCCGACCAGTGCCTCGTAGGTGTTCTGCGACAGATCCGCGGTCGGCAGGCCCACGATCATCGTATAGACCTTGGCCAAGTCCCGCATGAAGGGCTCGTTGGCGTTGGTCGAGACGGTCATGACCTCGTTGGTCGAGATCCGGGCCGTCAGATCCCGGTTGCTGGCGCTCGACCAGTTCGTCCCCCAGGCCGGATCGGCGAACTGCGTCGCGAAGGCGCCTTGCAGGAAGGTCGTCAGGTCGGCCGCGGGGATATCGGCGGCCGTCGGATAGGTCGCGGTCGGGAAGGCCGCGGCGAAGGCTGTATCGACCGCGGTCTTGTTGGCCGGTGCCGGATTCCCGAAATAGTCCGTGACAGGCTGCTGCTGCGTATTGATGCCGGCGAAGACATACTGCCCGCCGACCGACGTGTTCGCGGCGCCGATCATCGACTGCAGGGCGTGCTTCGCCTCGGTGACGAGAACGTCGGCCCCCTTCTCGCCGTTGCGGACGGCCAGCAGCGTCGCCATGAAGTCCTGAGCGACGCTGAGCATGCTGCCCATCGCCTCCTGCGTCACGTCGAGCCGCTGCGAGACCAGCCCGTTGGTGTCGAGCAGGCCCTCGATGCGGTCGTATTGGGCGCGGACGCCGACGGTGAGCCCGGTGCGCGCGCCGATGCTGAGGCCGATATCGGCGAAGCGGGCGGTCGTCATCTCCTTGTTGGCGCCGATGAGCCGCTCCTGCGCCTTCAGGACGGTGCTCCGTAGCACGTTGGAGAGGGCGGAGCTCGAAACGAAAGTGGTCTTCATGACTTACCTCGTAGCCTGGAGCAGGGCGTCCAGCATCCGGTCGACGGTTGCGATCAGATTCGAGGACGCGCCATAGGAGCGTTCCAGCTCCATCATCAGCGTCATCTCCTCGTCGATGTTGACACCCGTGGCGTTCGACAGGGACTCGGTCGTGCGCTGCAGCAGCGCCTGGTTGTAGCCGAGCGTCGTGGTGGCGGTCTGGCGCTGCGCCTCCAGCCAGCCAACCGATGAACTCGCGAAGCCGGCCAGGCTGTTGGTCGGGTCGGCTTTCGCGGCGGGATCGAAATTGCGCTGGGCGTTGAGCGAGTCCAGCATGCCCTGGATGCGGTCCGAGAAGCCGGCCGCACCGGTGGTGTTGTAGGCATAGGCTGCGCCGGAAAGGCCGCCGTCACGAATCTTGTCGAGATTGCCGCCCTGCGAGGGGTCGGCTGCCGGATTGACGTGGATCAGGGCAGCGATGCCGGTTACTGCAGTGCCGCTCGGCAGGATTGCGGCCGTGCCTGTGGTGAACAGGCCAGCCTGCTGGGTCGGCACGGCCGGCGGGACCACCGTCTGGTCGGTCTCGGCGAAGGCCTCGATCAGACCGCGGGCGATTTCGTCGACCTGGCGCTGATAGGTCACGGCGATGTCGTCGCGGACGACGGAGGCGCCGTAGATCTTGCCGGACTTGATCGGCATGATCGGGCCGGTGCTGGAGCCGGTGACCGGCACGCCGTCGACGAAGACAGAGGCGCCGACGCTGCTCGGGCCGAGCGCATAGCTCGGCGTCATCGTAACGCTGCGCGGCACCGTCTCGAACATGGTCACACCGCTGTCGGTGTAGATCACCATGTCGTTGTCGGCGCGGGTCGAGGTGCTGATCCCGATCTCTTCCGAGAGGTCGGAGAGGATGCGGTCGCGGGTATCCAGCAGGTCCGTGACGTCGCGGCCGGCCTTGGTTCCCTTGACGATCTCCTGGTTATTCGTCTCGAACTCGCTGAGCAGCTGGTTGACCCGGTCCACACCGCTGGCCATGTCGGCATCGGCCTGGGTACGGACCTCGCTGATCGTGCCGCTCGCCTGGTTCAGCGCCGTGGCGATGTCGTTGGCCTTGGTCAGCACGTCCTGCGCCAGCAGCGGATCGTCGGGCGTGACGCTGTACTGCTGCAGCGCGTTCGTCAGCGCGCCGAGCTGAGCGGCCAGCGACTGGTTGAGCTCGGGGTCATTGATGGTGTTTTCCAACTTGTCGAGCCCATCGACGATCGCCTGCTGGGCGGAGGTCGAGGAGGTAGCGTTCAGCTTGTTGGTGAAGAGCACGGCATCCATCGCCCGGCCGATCGAGGCGATCTTGACCGCGCCGCCATAGGTCGTGACCTGCAGGCCCGCCTTGCGGCCGAAGTTCGGATCGCTCGCCCCGGCGACGTTGCGCGAGACGATCGAGGATTGCAGCGAGGTTGCCGCCAGAGACGACTGGGCGACATTCAGGGCTGACGAAAGGCTCATGGTAGCATCCTCGCTGGCGTATCAGTCGCCGTCAGCGCTTCAGGTTGACCAGGACGTCGAGAAGCTCGGAGCCGGTCTGGAAGGTCTTCGAGTTCGCGGTGTAGCTGCGCTGCGACTCGATCATCGCGGTCAGCTCGGTGGCGAGATCGACATTCGACTGCTCGAGCGCCCCGGCCTTGACCGAGCCGAAGCTGCCGGTCTCGGGAAAGCCGACGATGACGTCGCCGGAGAGCTGGCTGACCGAGTAGACGTTGCCCGATCCCGGGGTGAGCTGGTCCGGGCTCGGCACCGTCGCGAGCGGGATGCGATAGGTCGCCAGGCGCGAGCCGTTCTCGAAGATCGCATAGACCGTGCCGTCTCCGGCGATCTCAACGTCCTCGACTGCGGAAGGAGCATTGCCGTCGACGGCGAGCTCGAGCGCCGTCTCGCCGGTCGCGACCTGGGAGACCGAGCTGAAATCGATGTTCGCGGTGGAACCGCCGGGGATCGCGACGCTGAATGTGGCCGGGGCGGTGGTGAGCTGGCCGAAGCCGTCGAAGGTCATCGTCGCGGTCGCGAGCGGCGCGGAGCCTGCGGCGCCATAGGGGAAGCCACCGGCGGTCGCCGTCGACTGGTCGAAGACCGAGACCTGCCAGGTATCGGGGCCCGTGCCGGTCTTGGCCATGTAGACGTCGAGCATCTTCTTGTTGCCGAGATTGTCATAGGTGACGATCGACGACTTGCTCGAATAGGTGCTGCCCGCGACGTTGGCGGAGGGCAAGGTAGCGGCGGGCACGATGGCCGTATTGGAGTCGAGCACGCCCTGGATCGCGCCTTGCGTGGTCGGGTTGGCCTGGTACGAGATATTGCCGAGATTGATGCGCTCCATGCCGTCCAGGCTGTTGGCCACGACGCTCGGATTGCCGTTCGTCAGCGGGTAGCCCATCAGATAGAAGCCGGCCGCGTTGACCAGGTCCTTGTTCCCGTCGAGAACGAAGTTGCCGGCACGCGTCATGTAGTTCGTGCCGCCGGCGTCGGAGACGACGAAGAAGCCGTTACCCTTGATCGCGAGGCTGGTCGGCGAGCTCGACCCCATGATCAGGCCTTCCTCGCTGATGGCGTAGCGGATCGAGGTGTTGACGCCGCCGGAGTTGTACTCGGCGTGGTTGCCCTCGGAGATCAGCGACGAGAACTCGGTCGAGGCGCGCTTGTATCCGACGGTGTTCACATTGGCGATGTTGTCGCCGACGGCCCCCAGCTTGTTGGCCTGCGCGGCCATGCCGGAGACGCCGGTACGCATGATGCCAAAGATGCTCATTGCCACTCTCCAAGACGAAATCTTTGGATCGCATTCCATCTCGGCTCGCTTGTGTGAAGCTTTCGCGCTCGATCATAGATAATTTGAATCAATTTATTGGTTGTGTGGCGTGTCGTTTGTCGAATGTTATCTTGGTAATGGGATGTATTAGGATCAGTTGAACTTGCGAAGATATGATCGTCATGTTTCAGCAGCCGAGAGGCCGGCATATTGAGCGAGATGCTTCACCGTCGAGCGGTGGCTGCCGTACCTTTTTTGGAAATGGCATCGGTTCCGAAGTCTGAGCGCTCGTGCTGCGCAAAGAACCTGGAGCGAAGCCCCAGCTCCGCCGCGCACGGCCGGGTGGAGGGCGCCTGACCATCTGCGGCGGCACGCTTCGGCCGGCCGCGACACCAAGGCCATGGTTTCGAAAGTCTTACCGGGTTTTTAGATGCCGTTTATATAGGTCAAATTCAAGCCCGGGCCGTCGAAAGATTCGGTCTGGGGTCTTGGTTTGATAACGGGGCGGTAATCCGTATTAAAGGCAATTAAGATCGCCTAATGATAAGTTAATATAATCTCATAAATATCTAGAGCGGGCTTTATTTGCGATTTGCGTCGTCTGAATTCTAAGAAGAAACGAGGGATTATCTCGTTGACGTAGGCGATCTCGATTCATAGCGTGAAATTGCTTCCCGGCGTTTCGGGGAAGACAGTCTGCGTGGGGGTGCAATGTATATCGTGATCGACGACCGGGCCATGGTAACAGAAGGTTACAAGGCCCTGTTCAACGGCGAGGGTGTTCCCTCGATCGGGTTCACGCCTTCCGGGTTCCAGGAGTGGGTAGAGGATACCCCCGCCGATCACCTCAACAACGTCAAAGCTTTCCTTCTGGGCGAATGCCCGGACCGCGCCAGCTTCCCCACGATGATCCGCCGCCGCTCGCAGGCTCCAGTCATTGCGATGAACGAAGCGACCAATCTCGAGAAGACGCTCGAGCTCTTCGCCGCCGGCGTCGATGACGTCGTCCGCAAGCCGATCCACATTCGCGAGATCCTGGCCCGGGTCAACGCCATGCAGCGCCGCACCGACAAGCGCCGCGCCAATGACGATGAGGTCTCGCTGGGCGACATCAAGGTCTATTTCGACGGTGGCGATCCGGAGGTCGGGGGCGAGGTCATGTCGCTGCCGCGTCGCGAGCGCCGCATTCTCGAGTTTCTTGTCCGTAGCCGCGGCCGTTGGGTCACCAAGACCCAGGTCTTCAACGAGGTCTACGGCCTGTTCGACGCCGAGGTCGACGAGGCGGTGGTCGAGAGCCATGTCAGCAAGCTGCGCAAGAAGCTGCGCGAGCGGCTCGGCTATGACCCGGTCCAGTCCAAGCGCTACCTCGGATACACCATCGCCTGATGGGAAGTCTCAACCGCGGAGCGATAGTCTTGAAAGATTATCGCCTGCTGTTTTGTAGTCGTATCTAGCTATATTTGGTTAATTCTCAGTAATTTATTCCAAATAATTGCTGACGACAGCTTCGCGCAAGACAATCCTCCTAGTGTTGCATTGCAACGATTTGGAGGCTTCCAGTGGAGCCAATTCAACTCTTCGATCTGGCGGCCAAGAAGGCGAACTGGCTCGCAGTGCGCCAGAACGCCGTGTCGCAGAACATCGCGAACGCCAATACGCCGCGCTACTCGGCGGTCGATATCCAGCCGTTCGAGGCCGTCGTCAGCAAGACGCAGCTGACGCTCGCTTCGACCACGCCCGGTCACATCACCGCGACGCCGGCCGAGACCATGACGACCAAGCAGCGCAAGGCCGACAGCTGGTCGACCGTGCACTCCGGGAACTCGGTGAGCGTGGAGCAGGAGATGCTCAAGGCCGGCAACATCAATCGCGATTACTCGCTCACGACGAACATCGTGAAAAGCTTCCACCGCATGATGACGATGGCAATGAAGGGCTGAGGAAAGCTCTTGCGCCAAAGTACAGTCAAGGATCGTCGATGATCGACCCCATTGATTCCTCGCTCCGGATCGCTGGAGCCGGCCTCCATGCCCAGTCGACCCGCGTGCGTGTCGTCTCGGAGAACCTGGCGAACGCCCAGTCGACCGGCCAGACGCCCGGCGCCGACCCCTATCGCCGCAAGACGGTGACCTTCGAGAGTGCGATGGACCAGGCGTCCGGCACCAACCTGGTGAAGGTCAGGAACATCGGCACCGACCGCTCGGCCTTCCGCGTCGAATACGATCCCAACCATCCGGCCGCCGACGCCAAGGGCTACGTCAAGCTGCCCAACGTCTCGATGCTGCTCGAGATGGCGGACATGCGCGAGGCCAACCGCTCCTACGAGGCCAACCTGCAGATGATCAAGCAGGCGCGCTCGATGCAATCCATGACGATCGAACTGCTGAGGAACGGCTGATGCTGAACGCCATTTCCGCTCTCTCGCCCGTTGCGAGCCAAGTCACCCAGGGCCTTTCGGGGCTCGGCGCCGCCATCACCCGCCCCGACCTCCAGGCCGGGCAGGCAACCCAGGCAGCGGCGGCCGCGTCCGGCACGGATTTCGGCACCGTCTTCGCCAACGTCGCCGAGAACTTCATGGACACGATGAAGCAGGGTGAGGCGGCTGCCACCGCCGGCATCCAGGGCAAGGCCGCCGTCCAGGACGTCGTCCAGGCGGTGATGTCGGCCGAGCAGTCGCTGCAGCTCGCCATGGCGATGCGCGACAAGGTCGTCTCCGCCTACCAAGAATTCATCCGGATGCAGGTCTAAGGGAGCGCCGTCATGAAGGTCCTTGCCATTGCCGCGACCGGCATGAGCGCCCAGCAGCTCAACGTCGAGGTCATCGCGAACAACATCGCGAACATCAACACGACCTCGTTCAAGCGCGCCCGGCCCGAATTCACCGATCTGCTCTACCAGACCGAGCGCTCGCGCGGCGTGCCCAATCGTGGCGCCGACGGCTCGGTTCCCGAGGGCGCCTCGCTCGGCCTCGGCGTGCGTGCCGCGGCCATCCGTAACCTGCACCTCCAGGGCGCGATGACGCAGACCGGCAACCGTCTCGACATCGCCATCGACGGCCGCGGCTGGTTCAAGATCACGGCGCCCGAGGGCGAGACGCTCTATGCACGCGCCGGCACCTTCAACACCAATGCGGATGGCGACATCGTCACCGCCGACGGCTACCTGCTCGATCCCGTGATCCGCGTGCCCGCGGAGGCGGTGGACGTCACCGTCAACGAGTCGGGCCTGGTCTTCGCCAAGATCCCGACCGAGGTGCAGCCTCGCCAGATCGGCCAGATCAGCCTGGTGAACTTCGCCAACGATGCCGGCCTCGAGCCGCTCGGCGGCAATCTCTACCGCGAGACGGTTGCCTCCGGTAACCCGACCGAGGGCACGCCGACGAGCATCGGCTTCGGCAAGCTGCGCCAGGGCTATCTCGAGGCATCCAACGTCGATCCGGTCAAGGAGATCACCGCGCTGATCGCCGCGCAGCGCTCCTACGAGATGAACGCCAAGGTGATCACCGCCGCCGACCAGATGGCCGGCACCGTCACCAACGTCCGGTAAGGAGCCCGCGTCATGACCTCCGCCCTGCTGCGATATGCGCTGCTGGCTGCGACCCTGCTCGGTGCCTCCGCACCGCTCGGCGCCGCCGCCGAAGACCTGATGCTGCCGGTGCCGCTGGTCACGCTCTACCCCGGCGACATCGTCACCGATGCGCAGCTCGTGGACCGGATGTTCCGGGTCAATTCGCGCGCCTCTCTGGTCTCGATCGACAATCGCCACGCCGTCGTCGGCAAGGCGGTGCGGCGCACGCTCCTCCCGGGCCAGCCGATCCCCAGCAACGCCGTTGACGACCCCAAGGTGGTCCGCCGCGGCGTGCCGGCGCAGGTCGTGTTCCGCGAGAACGATCTCGTCATCACTGGTGTGGTCGAGCCCATGGCCTCGGCCTCGGTCAACGAGATGGTCAAGGCCCGCAACCCTGACAGCGGCCTCATCGTCGTCGGCGTGGTGCAGGCCGACGGCACCATTCGCGTCGGAGCCCAGTGATGAATCTTCGCTCGCGCATCGCCGCGCTTTGCTGCGCGCTCCTTCTGGCCTTCCAGGGCGTCGTGCCCGCGGCGGCCTCGGTCCGGATCAAGGACATCGCGGGCCTGCAGGGCGTGCGTGACAATCAGCTCGTCGGTTATGGCCTCGTCATCGGCCTGGCGGGCACGGGCGACAGCATCCGCAACTCGCCTTTCA
The DNA here is from genome assembly GCA_900473415.1 of Hyphomicrobiales bacterium. Taxonomy (GTDB): domain Bacteria; phylum Pseudomonadota; class Alphaproteobacteria; order Rhizobiales; family Beijerinckiaceae; genus Allobosea. The sequence goes on along the minus strand of UCLR01000010.1, from coordinate 392,739 downwards.
CCGGCCAGGCGATGCAGTCGATGCTGGACCGGCTCGGCGTCAACGTCCGAAACCAGGCGCTGCGCACGCGCAACGTCGCGGCCGTCATCGTCACCGCCGACTTGCCGGCCTTCGCCGGTCGCGGCAGCCGCATCGACGTCAGCGTCGCCTCGATGGGTGACGCCACTTCGCTGCTCGGCGGCACGCTGGTGGTGACCCAGCTTCTCGGCACGGACGGCCAGACCTATGCGCTGGCGCAGGGCCGGCTCAACGTTTCGGGCTTTGACGTCCGCGGCGAGGCCGAGCGCGTGTCGTCGGGCGTCGCCACTGCCGCGCGCATTCCCGGCGGGGCGATGGTCGAGCGCCAACTGCCTGATCCGCTCGCCAACCTGCATGTGCTGTCGCTGGAACTGCGCAATCCCGATTTCGCCACGGCCGAACGCGCCGCCGCGGTGATCAACTCCTTCGCCCGGCAGCGTTACAATTCGACTGTCGCCTACGCTCTGGATCATCGCACCATCAGCCTGACGCGCCCCGTCAGCATCTCGACCTCGCGCTTCATCGCCGATATCGAGCGGCTTGAGCTCGAGCCGGATTCCCCGGCGCGCGTCGTCGTCGATGAGCGCACCGGCACGGTGGTGATCGGCCGCGACGTCAAGATCTCGACCGTCGCCGTGACGCACGGCAACCTCACCGTCCGCGTCACCGAGGCACCACAGGTCTCGCAGCCCGAGCCGTTCAGCAACGGCGAGACCGTGGTCGTGCCGCGCACCCAGGTCGAGGCGACACAGGGCAATGGCCGGCTCGCCATCATCAATGGCGCGAACCTCCATACGCTGGTGCGCGGCCTCAACCAGATCGGCCTGAAACCGGCGGGCATCATCGCGATCCTGCAGGCGATCAAGACTGCGGGCGCCCTTCAGGCCGACCTCGTCGTCCAGTAAGCGCACGACACACAAGCAAAGAGAGGGAGCGCCGGCCGAAAGGTCGGCGCTCTTTTCACGCCAGCCTCGCGAAAGCGTGCGCTGCTAGGACTTCTCAAGACGATGCAATCGGATTGCGGATGATGGCGCACAGCAACTCCCCGGCCGGAACCTTGCGATACGCCGTGCTGGCGGCGTTTCTTCTTGCGCCGCTGGGCGCAGGGGCCGAGGCGCTCAAGACCACGCCGGCCGCCGTGCCGAGCACGACCACCGATGCCGCCAATTTCTGCGCCAGCATCCGCGATCCCGCCGCCGAGGCGCGCTTCGCCTGGCAGGCCGAGCAGCTCAAGCTGCTGGAGGCCAAGCTCTCCGATACGCTGAAGAAGCTCGAGGCCCGCAAGGCCGAGCTGCAGGCCATGACGGACCGCCGCGACGCCGAGGAGAAGCAGACCGAGGCCCGCATGACCGACATTTTCTCGCGGATGCGCCCCGATGCCGCCGCCCTCCAGCTCGCCGCGATGGACCCGGCCATGGCCGTCTCCGTGCTCGGCAAGCTTCCTCCCCGCGCCGCCAGCGCCGTGCTCAACGAGATGGAAGCCTCCCGTGCCGCCCAGCTCGCCGAGGCGATGGGCGGCCGCAATCCGAACTTCCGTAAAACCCAGACCAACGGAGCGCAGAGCCGATGAAGGCCATCATTCTCGCGGCTTGCGCCGCCGCCCTCGGCGGCTGCGCCGGCGACATCGCCGAGTTCAATCGCGAGCCCATCATGTCGCGCGTCGGTAGCGGCCTGTCCGTCGCCCATGACGCCATCCCGCACGCGCAGGTGACCGGCCGGCCGGTCGATGTCGCCTTCAACTCGATCTACAGCCGCAACACGAGCGAGAGCCTGTTCCGCGACGCCCGCGCGATGAAGGTCGGCGACGTCGTCACGGTGAAGGTCTCCTTCAAGGACAAGGCGAAGCTCGACAACAGCACCAACCGCTCGCGCAATTCGGCAGCGAGCTTCGGGCTCAAACTGGCCGCCGCCTTCAACGGCTCTTCCGGCGACGGCAGCGCCAACGCCGACGTGAACTCCGACAGCTCCTCGCGGGGCAAGGGCCAGACCGACCGCTCCGAGGAGCTCGACGTCTCGGTCGCGGCCGTCGTCACGCAGATCCTGCCCAACGGCAACCTGCTGATCAGCGGCTCGCAGGAGATGCGCGTCAACTACGACATGCGCGTGCTCAACGTCGCCGGCATCGTGCGCCCGGGTGACATCACCGGCACCAACATCGTGTCCTACGACAAGATCGCAGAGGCCCGCATCTCCTACGGCGGCCGTGGCAGGGCCATGGAAGTGCAGCAGCCCGCCTGGGGCCAGCAGCTCTACGACCGGGTCACGCCGTTCTGATGGCCGCGCCAAAGACCAAGTCGCCGGACGGGCAGAAGGCAGCGGGCCGTATCGCCGGCGTGCTGACGACCGCCATCCCCGTGGTGCTGCTGACCGGGCTCGCGGCCGGTGCCGGCACCCTCTGGGGGATGCGCGTCGTCGGCACCGTCGAGGACACGGTGAAGCATCGCATGGAGGAGGCCACGCCGCATGTCGTGGTCAACCCCGCGCTGACGGGTACGTTCGTGCTCAAGAAGCTCGCGCCGGTCGTGACCAATCTCGCAGGCCCCGGCAACGCCTGGGTGCGCCTCGAGGCCTCGCTGGTGATGGAGCAGAAGGCCGCCGAGACCGCCGACCCGCTGGCCGGCGCGATCACCGAGGACATCCTCGCCTTCCTGCGCAGCGTCACGGCCGCGCAGATGCAGGGCGCGACCGGCCTCAAGAATTTGCGCGAAGATCTGAGCGAGCGCGTCGCGATCCGTTCGAAGGGCCTCGTGCGCGACATCGTCATCGAAACCTTGGTGATTCAGTGATCAGTAGTCGAGTGGTCAGGCTTGCCGGCGTCATCGCCATCCTGCTGGCAGGCACCGCCGGCGCGGCGGCGCAGTCGTTCAGCCTCGATGGTTTGCTGCCGCAGGGCGGCGGCGCCTCGGCCTCGGGCCGCATCATCCAGATCATGGCGACGCTCACGGTGCTTTCCGTGGCGCCGGGCATCCTGATGATGGTCACGAGCTTCAGCCGTTTCGTGATCGCGCTGTCTTTCCTGCGGTCCGGCCTCGGCTTGCAGAGCACGCCGGCCAATCTCATCCTGATCAGCCTGGCGCTGTTCATGACCTTCTTCGTCATGGCGCCGACCTTCGATCGCGCCTGGCAGCAGGGCGTGTTGCCGCTGGTCGAGAACCGGATCAACGAAGGCGAGGCCTATACGCGGATCACCGAGCCGTTCCGCGAGTTCATGCTGGCGCAGACGCGGCCCGCCGACCTGCGCATGTTCTCGGACGTCGCGCCGCCGAGCATCCGCCCGACCGACCCGAGCACCCAGACGGTCGACCTCAGGATCCTGATCCCGTCCTTCATGATCTCCGAGCTGCGCCGCGCCTTCGAGATCGGCTTCCTGATCGTGCTGCCCTTCCTGGTCATCGACATGATCGTCGCCACCATCGTGATGTCGATGGGCATGATGATGCTGCCGCCGACCGTGATCTCCCTGCCGTTCAAGGTGATCTTCTTCGTCCTGATCGACGGCTGGAACCTGCTGATCAGCGGCCTGATCAGGTCCTACGGATAGCGGATCATCCGGAACGGTCGATTGGTGAGCATCGCGAGCGAAGCAACGAAGCTTCGCTCGCGAAAATATCTTGCGCTGCGCAGGAAGTGCCTACGGCACATAGCGCCGCGACAGCTCGTCGCGATTGTCGTAGCTCGCCTCGAAGATCGGCGCGGCCAGCGTCGCGCGGACCCTCAGGATGCCTGTTCCGATATTCTTGAAACCGTGCTTCGCGCCGGCAGGGACCAGCACCGATTGGTTCGGCCGAACGATGCTGCTCTCACCCCTGAGATAGATCTCGGCCTCGCCCTCTATCACCTCGAGCACTTCCTCGACGGCGTGGAGATGGATCGGAGCGCCGAGGCCAGGGTCGCAGAACTGCTCGAAGATGCAAAGTTGCACCGAGTTGACGAGCGCCGAGTGCAGCATCCGCGTCATTACGCCGTCGCGCCATTTCTCGAGCGGCAGTGTTTCGTGTTCGAAGACCTTCATGATCCTACCCCGAAAAGTGAGCCAGCGATCGGCCGAGGCGCTTTCGCTCGCATGCAGCTTGCATATCCGGGCCGGCGCGAGGAAGGGACCTGATGTCGCGTCCGCCGCAGGCCGGCCTGCGCGTTGACAGGGTTCACGTCAGAGGCATACTGACTTACATGTCAGTAATCATGTCTTCGACGCAGTTCGGCTCGCGCTTTGCCGGCTGCGACGGTTTCCACCGGGGTGGTATCATTCCCATGGGAAGAGGGGGCGGTCATGATCTACGAAGAACGCGACTACCGCATCAGGGCCGGCAAGCTGGCGGAGTTCGTCCGGCTTTACGGAGAGTACGGCCTGCCGCTCCAGAAGGAGCATCTCGGCACGTTTCATGCCTATTTCACGACCGAGATCGGCGAGCTCAACCATGTCGTCGCCCTGTGGAGCTATGAAAGCCTCGACGACCGCATGCAGCGACGCCAGAAGATGATCGCCGACCCGCGCTGGCAGGACTATCTGAAGCGTGTCGACGGCCTGATCGACACACAAAACTCGCGTATTCTCTCCCCCGTCGCCTACTCCCCGATGCAGTGATGACAGAACGTCCCGCAGAACAGAGCTTTCTCGCCACCACGCCGGACGGCGCAGTCCTCCAATGCTGGTCGCAAGGGGAGGGGCCGACGACGCTGCTGCTGGTCAGCGGACTCGGCGGTACAGGCGGCTTCTGGAAGGGAACCTCGGCTACGCTGAGCGGCCAGCTCCGTATCCTGCGCTTCGACCAGCGCGGCATTGGCGGTTCGAGTCGAGGCGCGGCCCCTTGCACCATCGAGCAGCTTGCCCGCGACTGCCTGACGGTGCTGGACGCGGCCAAGGTCGAGCGCTGCGTGTTCCTGGGCCATTCGACGGGGGGGTGTATCGGCCAGGCGCTGGCGCGCATCGCACAGGAGCGCCTCTCCGGCATGATCCTGAGCGCGACCTGGCTCAAGCCCAGTCGCTATATGAGCGGGCTCTTCGGCACCCGCCGCGACATCCTCGACATCGCGCCGGATGCCTATGCCGCGACCGCGACCCTGCTCGCCTATCCGCCGGCCTGGCTGGAGGCGAACTGGCAGGTCTATGACGCCAGCATCGCGAATGCTCCCGTCACGTCGAAGGAGCGGCAGGTCGTGCGGGAGCGCATCGACGCGCTGCTCTCCTTCGACGGCAGTGCCCACGCGGCCTCGCTCGACCTGCCGATCCTCGTGCTCGGCTCCCGCGACGACATGATCGTGCCCGCCTTCCTGCAAGAGCAACTTGCTCAGGCGCTGCCGGGCGCGCGGACCGTGCTGCTCGACAGCGGCGGGCATTTCTTCCCGATCTCGCGCCCCGATGCTTTCACCGCCAAGGTGGCGGAATGGGTCGCCGGCCTATGAAGCCTCGCCGCGTTGCCGTCATCGGCTTCGGCGCCATCGCCGGGGAGCTGGTCGAGACGCTGCGATCGCCGCACGAGCCGGAATACGAGGTCCTCGTCTGGCTCAGGCCCGGCTCGCCGTCGCGTGAGCGTGTTCCGGCGGGCGTTGCCGTTGCCGAGAGCGCCACGGAACTTTCCGCATTCGCGCCCGATCTCGTCGTCGAGGCGGCGGGCCACGGGGCGGTGCGCGAGCAGGTCTCCGAAGCCCTTGCGCTCGGCCTGCCGGTGCTGGTCTCCTCCATCGGCGCCTTGCATGATCAAGCTCTCATGAGCCGGCTCGTCGAGACGGCGAAGGCTCATGGTGGCCGGCTGCTGCTGGCCTCCGGCGCGCTCGGTGCGCTCGACTATGTGCGGGCGGTCCGGTCCGCGCGAGAGCTCGAACTGACCTATGAATCACGGAAGCCCCCGGCCGCCTGGGCCAAGGAGTTGGAGGCGCTCGGCCAAGACCCGCAGGCTGTCGCCGCCCCGCTGACCCTGTTCGAGGGGACGGCGCGCGAGGCGGCTGCGGCCTACCCGCAGAACCTCAATGTTGCCGCCGCTCTCGCCCTTGCTGGCCCCGGCTTCGAGGCGACCCGCGTCAGTGTCGTCTGCGACCCCGAGGCACGGGGCAACACCCATGTCGTCAAGGCGCAAAGCGAGTTCGGCACCATGCAGGTGGCCATCGCCAACCGCCCTTCGCCGACCAATCCGAAATCGTCCTGGATCGTCGGCCGCTCGTTGCTGGCCGCCATCGACCAGTATTTTTCACCTGTGATGATGCTGTGAACGTGGGGATGGGATGAAGCTCGCAGGACGCATCGCGATCATCACCGGCGGCGGCTCCGGCATCGGCCATGCCGCCTGCAAGCTCTTCGCGCAGGAAGGGGCGACGGTGATCGTCGCCGACCGCAACCTCGCCGCTGCGGAAAGCGTCGCCAAGGAGATCGTCGCCGCTGGCGGTAAGGCGGAGCCGTTCGCAGTCGATGTTTCCAAGGAAAGCGATGTGAAGGCGATGGTCGAGAAGACCGTCGCCGCCCATGGCCGCATCGACATCCTCGTCAACAATGCTGGCTACGGCATCGCCGGCACGGTCGTCTCGACCTTGGAGGCCGACTGGGACGCGTTGATGGCCGTCAACGTCAAGGGTGTCTATCTCGGCTGCAAGCACGTCATCCCGGTCATGGCGAAGCAGGGCGGCGGGGCCATCGTCTCCACAGCCTCGGCGGCGGCGAATATCGGCATCCATGACCGCGCGGCCTATGTCGCCTCGAAGGGCGCCGTCGCAGCGCTGACCCGCGCCATGGCGATCGACCATGTCGCGGACGGCATCCGCATCAACGCGGTCGCGCCGGGCACGATCGAGTCGCCCTACTTCACCAAAATCCTGAGTGGGCCGGACGGCGCCGAATTGCGCCGCGGCCTAGAGGACAGGCAGGCGATGGAGCGCCTCGGTCAGCCGGTCGAGATCGCCCAGGCGATGCTGTGGCTCGCCAGCGACGACGCCTCCTTCTGCACGGGCTCGGTGATGGTGGTGGACGGCGGCTGGACCGCGCGCGGCGACCGCAAACTGCAGAAGAAGGCTTGATGGCGATGTATGGACTCGAAGGACGCAGGGCGCTCGTCACCGGCGCTGCCTATGGTATCGGCAAGGGCATCGCGGCGCGGTTGCTGGCGGAAGGCTGCGAGGTCGGCATCCTTGACCTTGACGGCGAGGCGGCGGAGCGTACGGCCGCGAGCCTGCGCGAGGGTGGCGGCAAGGTCGTCGCCGCGGCGGGCGACGTTTCCTCGCGGGCGGATGTCGAGGCGGCCGTGGCCAAGCTCACTGCCGCACTCGGGCCGATCGACATCCTCGTCAACAATGCCGGCATCCTGAAGGTCGGCAAGCTTCTGGAGTCCAGCGAGGCGGATTGGCGATCGCATTTCGCGGTCAATGTCGACGGGGTCTTTTACATGACGCGGGCCGTCGCGCCGCAGATGGTCGAGCGCCGCAAGGGCGCGATCGTCAACATCGCGTCCTGGATGGGCAAGTCCGGCGTGGCCGCCTATAGCGGCTATTGCGCCTCGAAATTCGCGATCATCGGTATCACCCAATCGCTCGCGACCGAGGTCGGCGAATACGGTGTGCGCGTGAACGCTGTCGGCCCCGGCCTGATCGTCGACACCAAGATGCGCGATGAATCCGAGGTCAAGCGTAAGGCCGAGGGCCTGTCGAGTGCCTTCGACCGCGCCAAGGAGATCCCGCTGCGCCGCCCCGGCTATCCCGGCGACATCGCCAAGGCCGTCGCCTTCCTGGCCTCGGATGAGGCGGCTTACATCACCGGTGAGACGATCAACGTTACCGGCGGCCTCTGGAACGACTGACGAGCCCTCGGAGCCGCTAGGGCGGCAGGAGGCGAGAGCGGCATGAAGGACGAGATCAGGCGGGTGACCGTGGTCCTGCTGCTCCGCCACGGCTATCAGGGGCTGCGCTTCCGCGACATCGCCGAGATGCTCGATACGACGCGGGCCAACATCCATCACCACTACGGCAACAAGCTGAACCTCTGCGAGGAGGTCATCGTCGAATATGTCGAGAAGACGCTGGAGAACTGGTCGGAGAACTGGCTGAGCGACCGGACGCTCGCCCAGAAGATCGACGGGATGATGGAGTCCAACCGCCAGCGCTACCTGACCTGTAACCCGACCGGAAGGACCGCCCATCCCTGGTCGCTGATCGGGCGGATGCGGCTGGAGCGGGACCTGATCGGGCCGCGGGCGCGGCAGGCGCTGACGGATTTCGGCATCACGCTGGAGCGGCTGGTGAAGAACGGCATCGGCCAGGCCATCGCCGCGGGCGAATTGTCCGAGGCCGCGCCGCGCGACGACATCGCTCTCCAGCTCGTCGCGATCGCTGACAGCGCCGGCCCGATCACGCAGGATGGCGGCGATTTCAGTCGGCTCGAACAGCTCTACCGGTCCGTCAACCGGATCGTTCATCACGCCTATGGGCGGAGATAGCCCGACGACGGCGCCCGTCATTCCACCGCCCATTGGCACATGCGGAAGCCGCGTGTGCGCTCGCGCAGGTCCATATGAAGATGGTCCTTGTGCGAGGCATCCGCGCCGGGGCCGAGCACGGTCGTGAAGCGCCCGCAGACGCTGCGCTGGATGGCTTGGCGCAGGGGACGAAGCTCGGGCTCCTTGCCCGCGAGCGCGACGTTGCGGCCGTTCTCGAAGGCGAGGCCGAAGAGATCGAGCGCATTGCCGCTCGCATGCTCGCTGATCGGAGCATTGGCGGCGCCGTTGCGGTTTCGGCAGGCATGCCCGCCGACCCCGGAGAGCTTCGTAAGCTTCGTGTTCTCTTTCTGCGCCAGAGCCGCGAGATCATCGCGTATCCAGCCGGCCACCTCGACCGCGAAGTCGCAGCGCAGCGTCACGGCGCTGTCCAGCGTGACCTTGCCGTCCGGCAAATCCACCTCGCGGAAGGTGATCGGATCCTCGATCGCACATTCCGGCCGGCTCGATTCTGCTGCGGGCACCGGCAAAGCCACGCCCCCACTCTCGGCGAAGAGCCCGTAGCAGGCCGGCGGTCCGGCCGGCCCTTCCGGCTTGGCAGGTTCCGGCGTCTGCGTGGGAGGGGCGGCGGAGGCCGTCGGGGCAGGAGCACGTGCAGGTGCCGGAGCGGCAGGCGAAAGCCCGGACGGGCGCGACGGTGGCAGCGGTGCAAGGACGGTCGGCGGGGCAGGCGTCCTGGCCGCGGGGCGGCGGGCTTGCCGCTGTTGCGCCTCCGCCGGCAACAAGGCCAGCGCCATCAGCCCTAGCGCGAGGGCCGTCAAGCGGAGAGGTTTCGCAGAGCTGCCGACCACTGCGTCAATCCAGGAAGCGCACCGGGACGCCGGGGCGCACCAGCTCGGCCAGTTCCTCGGCGTCCCAGTTGGTCAGCCTCACGCAGCCATGGGAGTTCGTCTTGCTGACCTTGGAGGGCTCGGGCGTGCCATGGATGCCGAAGGTCGGCTGCGAGAGCGCAATCCAGACCGTGCCGACAGGCCCGTTCGGTCCCGGCGGGAGACGGAGGATCTCCGTGTTGCGGCCCTGCTGGAAATTTTTCTCCGGATTGTAGGTGTAGTCGGGGTTTCGCACGACCCGCTCGACCACATGGTGGCCGGCGGGCGAGGGCATGTCCGAACTGCCGATTGTCGCCGGATAGCTCGCCAGAATTCGGTCCCCATCGCCGAAGACGACGACCATGCCGGTGCTCTTGACGATCTCGATCCGTCGGGCGCTGCCCTTTTCGGGCGAGCGTTGCACCGCGAGGACGGCGATCGCCACGTCGGCTTCATCGAAGCCCTTGCCCGGATTGAGCGCCTTCAGCAGATCGGGGCTCATATGGAAGCGCTCGCCGAGCATCTCGGACGGGCCGGTGTAGGCCAGCCGCTTCATCCTGGCCTGTTTGGCATAGTCCTGCGGAATCCGCCGCGCGAAGCGATAGGAGGCGTCCTTCTCCGAGAGCCGATATTCGGTGACGACGCTCTGGGCCTCCTCGCCGCCGAGACGCCGCCAGGTCTCCCGGTCAATCCGGTCGCTGTCGCCGAGGCCTTCCTGCCGCCTGAACTGCGCGACCGCCTTGCGCAGGTTGTCGCCGTCATGGCCGTCGATCTGGCCGGGCGAGATGCTGCGTCGGCTGAGCAGCACCTGCGCCTTCACGATGAAGGGATCGAGCCCCTGCCGGGCCTGCCGCTTGTGATCCTCGAAACGCGCGCCGTCGATCTGCTCGACGGTGAGCGCGGCCGTCGGCAGCGGCGCGACACCGAGGAAAAGCGACGGGCCAACAAGGATCGCCAGGCGCAGATAGGGAAGGGGCATCGTTCAAGAGCTCCGGCCGGTGGAGGGATATACGGCCAATGCCGCCCCAAGGTTCCGGCGGGTGTGCTGGGAACCGGTCCAGCGATGGCTCGTTTCCCGGCGAAAGTCGCCCTAATCTGGCAAGCGCCAACCCGGCACGCGGAGCGCAAGATGGGGCTTGGACCGGCGGATTTCGCGCGGGCCCGCGCACATATGGTCAAGACGCAGCTCGCCCACCGTGGCGTGCGCGATCCCCTCGTGCTCGACGCGATGGGCAAGGTGCCGCGCGAGGCCTTCGTCGGCGAGGGCTATGAGGAATTCGCCTACGACGACCTTCCGCTGCCGATCGGCGACGGCCAGACCATCTCGCAGCCCTATGTCGTCGCCCTAATGATCGAGGCGGCGGGCGTCCGGGCCGGAGATGTCGTGCTGGAGGTCGGGGCGGGCTCTGGCTATGCCGCGGCGGTGCTCGGCCGCATCGCTGCCCGTGTCGTCGCGATCGAGCGCCGTCCTTCGCTCGTCGAGCAGGCGAGGAGCCGGTTGGAGCGCCTCGGTTCCGGCAATGTCGAGCTTCATTCCGGCGACGGCAGCCGTGGCTGGCCCGAGGCCGCCCCTTTCGACGTCATCATTGTTTCGGCCGGTGCGCCCGCGGTGCCGGAAGCGCTGAAGGCTCAGCTCGCGCCGGGCGGTCGCCTCCTCATCCCGGTCGGCCGCAGCGAGCGCTATCAGAAGCTGCTCAAGCTCGTCCGGAAGGGCGCAGCGGAATACGCGACCGAGAACCTTGGCGAGGTCTCCTTCGTGCCGCTGATTGGCGAGCAGGGCTGGACGGGGAAGGCCTGATCCGCGCATGACAGCGGCAGGCGGAGAAGATCCGTCGCGTTCGAAAGGTCATGTAGGAGTTGCTGGTGAGCGATCCGACTGAAGCGGCGGGTGGGGCGACGGCGTCGCCTGGCGCGACCGTCGGTCCCGACCGGGCGGTGGTCTGGTGGCTGGCGCTGGACGGGCTCGGCTCCGGCGACTGGCCACGCTTGCGTGCTGTTCTCTCGGACGAGGAGCGCACCCGGGCGGATCGCTTCCATTTCGAGCGCGACCGCCTCGTCTATACTGCCGCCCATGCCCTTTGCCGCGGATTGCTCAGCGCCGTGACGGGAGGGCCGCCGCGCGACTGGCTGTTCTCGATCGGCTCACATGGCAAGCCGGAGGTGCTCGTGCCGGGCAGCGCCCCTCGGCTGCGGGTCAACATCTCGCACACGCGGGGTCTCGCGGCCGTCGCCCTCGTCGTCGATCACGACATCGGCATCGATGTCGAATGGCTCGATCGCCACCCGCATGTCGATGATCTGGCTGAGCGGATGTTCGCCGAGCAGGAGCGGCAGCAACTCGCGGCCATTCCCGAGGCCTCGAAAACGGAGGCGTTCCTGCGCTTCTGGACGCTCAAGGAGGCCTACGTCAAAGCGATCGGCAAGGGCCTGTCGCAGCCGCTCGACGCGTTCTACTTCCAGCTCGACCGGCCCGGCATCCATTTCGCGGACCCGACGGCGGATGATCCCGCCCATTGGTATTTCGACCAGCTCAGGCTGGGGCCCGATCATATGCTGGCGCTGGCTGTCCGCCATCCCGCGCCCGCCAAGCTCACGGTGGAGGCAGGTCCTGCGCCGCTTCCCTATCTGCTGAGCCTTGCCGCGGAGTTTGCCGCTTCGGATGAGGAGGCGCCCGGCAGGATGTCGCGCAGATAGGCGGCCATGCCCAGGCTGCGATCCCATTGATACGGGTAACCCAGCGAGACCTCTTCGAAGCGCGTTCCGTCCCGCCAGTCGGTCTTGCGGATGTGGAGGTGCCCGGAGATGACGACCTCGGCATTGAAGCGCAGATGCCAATCCTCGGTCCGGCGGGTGCCGCACCACGGCACGAAGCGGGGCGCGCGCGGCAGCCGGGCGAGATCCCGGCGCAGCGGAAAATGGTTGACCAGAATGGTCGGCTGGCCAGCGGGAAGCTGCGAGAGGCGCCGCTCGGCCTCGTCGCAGCGGCTGATGCACCAGGCGTCGCGGCTGTCCCAGGGCGAGGGATCGAGGAACAGTTCGTCGGCGCAGACAGCCCGTCCTTCGCGCGCCCAGGCGACGACGTCCTCGCGTGAGACCTCGTCAGGCCTGAAGCTATAGTCGTAGAGCAGAAACAGCGGCACGATGCTGCGCGGTCCGTCCGGGCCCTGCCAGGTCTCATATGGGTCTTCCGGCGTGACGATCCCGAATTCACGCGCGTATTCGACCATCCGCCGATAGCGTTCCTCGCCGACGAGCACCCGCCCACCCGGCGCTTCCGGCCCGGCCCAGAGGTCGTGATTGCCCGGCACCCAGAACACCTTGGCGAAGCGGCGGCTCAGCTCGTCGAAGCCGAAGCGGATGTGCTCCAGCTTTTCCGCGACATCGCCGGCCACGATCAGCCAATCGTCCTTGAAGGCTGGCAGTTCGAGCAGGGCTTCGCGATTGGCTTCGTTCGCCAGGTGGAGGTCGCTGATGGCTTTGAGACGCATTCGAGATCGCAGGCTCGTTCCTTGAGGGGCGTAGCCCTCTCCCGACGTCGCAATACGCTGCGCCAGAAAACAGAATTCGGGCCCTTGTACGCGGGAACCGGGCATTCCGGAAATGCTGGCGGAAATCAATTTCTCGGGAAGGCATCAGGGCCCGTTTGTCACAAGATGGTCATGGGCCAGGCGGTACTTCGCGCGGATGTCGCGATTATCAGGTCAGACGCCCGGTTGGCCGCAGGATCCGGCCTCCGACCATCCCGCAGCGAAGAGCGATCCGGCGCTTCTGCGCCTGCATGATTTCACCGTTTCCCTGCCGGGGCCGGTGCCGATCGTTCGCGGCCTGGAACTGTCCGTCGGCCGCGGCGAGGCGCTCGGCATCGTCGGCGAATCGGGCTGCGGCAAGAGCGTCACCTGGCTCGCCGCGCTGCGCCTTCTCGGACGGAACGTTACGACGGGCGGCGAAGTCCTGCTCGAAGGCCGCGATATCGGGCGGTTGTCCGAGCGCGACCTCGCGCGCGTCCGCGGCGGCCGCATCGCCCTCATCTTCCAGGACCCGAGCAGTGCCCTGAACCCTGTGCAGCGCATCGGCACGCAGCTGACGGACGTGCTGTGCCAGCATCGCGGTCTCGGCGGCGAAGCCGCGCGCCGCGAGGCGTTGCGCCTGCTCGACCGGGTCGGCATCGCCGACGGCCCGCGGCGCCTGAGGCAATATCCGCATGAATTCTCCGGCGGCATGAACCAGCGCGTCATGATCGCGCTGGCGCTGGCGGGCGAGCCCGACGTGCTGGTGGCGGACGAGCCTACGACGGCGCTCGACGCCACCATTCAGGCGCAGGTCCTCGACCTGATCCGTGACATTCGCCGCGAGACCGGCATGGCCCTGATCCTGATCTCGCATGACATCGGCGTGGTCGGTGATCTCTGCGACCGGATCGCGGTGATGTATGCCGGCCGGATCGTCGAGACGGCGGCGACGCGCGACCTGCTCACCCGCCCGCGCCATCCCTACACCCAGGGCCTGCTGGCTGCGCTGCCCACGCTCGATGGCCCGCGCCGGCGGCTGACGCCGATTCCGGGCACCGTGCCGGCGCCAGCCGCGATCCCGCCGGGCTGCGCCTTCGCGCCACGTTGCCCGATCGCCATCTCGCGCTGCGAGCGCGAATTGCCGGAATTGACCCTCGCGGCGCAGGACCAACGCGCTGCCTGCCTGCGCCTTGGCGAGCCGGTCGCATTTCCCGGCGCACCCGTCCCGGCCGCGCTGGCGAGCGAGCCGGCCGGAGTGCCGGCATGACGGTCCTCCTCGACGTTCGCGACCTCGCCCGCGCCTACCCGGTCTCGACGGCAGGCGGCGTGCGCCGGACCCTGCATGCGGTTGATGGCGTGAGCTTCTCGCTCGAACGCGGCAGGACGCTCGGCATCGTTGGCGAATCCGGCTGCGGCAAGTCCACCACCGCCAAGCTGACGCTCGGCCTCCTGCCGGCGACGCGGGGACAGATCACCTTCGAGGGCAGCCCGGTCACCGCCGAGCGCGACCGGCATTGGCGTGCGCTACGCCGGCGCATGCAGATCGTCCATCAGGATCCGCTGGCCGCACTCGATCGTCGTTTGCCGGTCGGCCAGCAGGTGATGGAGCCGTTGGTCATTCACGGTCTGGAAGCGAATGCGGGCGCGCAGCGGCAGAAGGCTCTGGCGCTGTTCGATGCCGTTGGCTTGAGGCCCGATCTCTTCGAGCGCTTTCCGCATGAGTTGTCCGGCGGGCAGCGCCAGCGTGTCGTGCTCGCCCGCGCCCTGGTGCTCGATCCGGCCTTGCTTGTCTGCGACGAGCCGATCTCGGCACTCGACGTTTCCGTTGCGGCGCAGGTCATCAACCTGATGCAGGATTTGCAGATGCGCTTCGGCACCGCCTATCTCTTCATCAGCCACGATCTCAAGGTGGTCCGACAGGTCGCCGATGAGGTCGCTGTGATGTATCTCGGCCGTATCGTCGAGCAAGGCCCTCCCGACGCGCTGTTCCATGCGCCGGCCCATCCCTATACCGAAGCGCTGGTCTCGGCCGTGCCCACCCCGTTGCGCGGCACGCAGGGGCGCATCATCCTGAAGGGCGACCCGCCGAATCCCGTCGACAGGCCTTCGGGCTGCGCCTTCCATCCGCGCTGCCCGCGGGCCGTGGCCCGCTGTCGGGACGAGGCGCCGGCGCTCAAACGCGTGGCCGACGGCCGTCTCGGCGCCTGCCATCTGGTCGCCGATGCACCGGCGGCCGCTGTAGCCTGATCCGCCTCGACCCGATTCCGGAGACGATATGAGCCGCCCCGACCAGCCGACCGCCGACCGCGTCGTCATCGCCGTCTTCGACGGCCTGCGACCGGATCTCGTCAGGCCCGAGCTTACGCCGAACATCCTGCGGCTCGCGGCGCGCGGAACCTGGTTCCGCCGGGCACGCAGCGTCTTTCCGTCGGTGACGCGCGTGGCGACGAGCTCGATTGCGGCCGGCGCGCCGCCGATCGTTCACGGCATCGTCGGCAACGCCTTTTACCATCGCGCCGCCATCAGCGACCGCATCTTCGATACCAGCGACGCCGCACAGATCCGCCGTGCCGAGGCGCATCACGACGGGCGGCTGCTGGCCGCCGACACCTTCGGTGACGTGCTGGCCCGTGCAGGCAAGCGGTTGGCGGTCGTGCACACCGGCTCGGCCGGCTCGGCGCATTTCATCAATCCGCGGGCCCGCGCCAACGGCCACTGGACTTTCTCGATGCATGGGGCGGAAGCGACGCAGACGCCGGAGGCGGTCGAGCAGGCGATCGAACGTCTCGGGCCTCTGCCGGAGCGCGAACTGCCGCGCTTGCAGGAACTCGCCTATGGCGCCCGCGTCATGACCGAGATCGTGCTGCCGACGCAGCCGGACGTGGCGCTGATCTGGTTCAACGAGCCGGACACGACCTTCCACTACCGCGGCCTCGGCTCGCCCGAAGCCATGGCCGGATTGCGTGAGGCGGACCGGGCTTTCGGCACGATCCTCGACTGGGTCGAGGCGCTGCCCGATGCGGAGCGTATCGCGGTGATCGTCGCCTCCGACCACGGGCAGATTTCCACCGGCACGGTCGAGCCTCTGTTCGAGACAGCGGTGAAGGGCGGCTTCGATCTCAGCACGGCAAAGGCCATCAATGGCGCCACCCTCGTCGCCACCGGCGGCATCAGCGGTGAAATCCGCCTGCGCGAAGGTGACCGCGGCGAGATCGGGCGCATCGCGACCTGGCTGATGCAGCACCCGGCCATCGGCCATGTCTTCTCGCGGAACCGCAACGGGGTCGAGGGTGAGGTCGCAGGCACGCTCTCGCTCGACCTGATGGGCACCGGCCATGCCGAGCGACAGCCGGAGCTGATGTTCATCCTGAAGTCGACGCTCGATGCCGACCAGTACGGCCTGCCCGGCCTCGGCGCGATGACGCCGGGCGGCGTACCGCTCGGCGGCGGCATGCATGGCGGCATCAACCCCCACGAGCTGAACACGGTGCTGATCCTCGGCGACGCCAGCGGCCATGGCGGCCTCTCGCAGGAGCCCGCCGGCATCATCGACATCGGGCCGACCGCGCTCGGACTGCTGGGGCTCGCCTCCGCCGCGACGATGATGGGGCGCAACCTTGCTGTGCCGGCCCGCGAGGAAGCGCGCGTCGTGCGGCATTCGGCCGGTTCCGGTGCCTTCGCCCAGCATGTCGATTTCGTCGAGCAGGACGGCCGCCGCTTCATCCTCGGCGGCGGGCATTAGCCTTCGCGAACATCCCTGAATGCAGAAAGGGCGGCCCATGGCCGCCCTTTCCGTTTCCAAAGGCTCGTCCGAAGTCTCAGACCTTGGCGAAGCTCAGATTATCCGGCCGCAGATCCATGAAATAGAAGGTCGTCGGCCGCCAGCCGATCGACTTCTTGATCGCATAGGCCTCGCTCGGCTGGTAGAGGATCGTGGCCGGCGCCTCGTCCTCCCAGATGTCGAGCATCTGCGTGAACAGCGCCTTGCGCTTCGCCGGATCGGTCTCCGCTTCCAGTGCCGTGCCGGCCTTGTTGAAGCCCTGCGCCGAGGTCCAGAACTTCGAGACTTGGATCTCGCCGGCCGGCCCCCAGGCCACCCAGATCGAGCCCAGCGGATCGGGCAGGCGCGTCGAGTTCGACCAGTTGAAGATCTGCGTGTTCGGCGCGCGCATCTGCGTCGAGTTCTCGACGACCTGCAGCGAGGCGTTGATGCCGACCGCCTTCCACTGCTCGATCAGGATCTGCCCGGCCTCAAGCGCGCTGGTGTAGTAGTTCGCCTGCGTGCGGTAGACGATCGGCTCGCCCTTGTAGCCGGCCTCCTTGAGCAGCGCCGCAGCCTTGACCGGGTCGTAGGAGAGCTTTCGGCCTTCCACGAACATCTGGCCATATTCCGGGAAATTATGGCTCGCCGGCACCTGCGCTGTGCCCTGCCAGAGCGCATCGACGAGCTTCTGCCGATCGATCGCATAGTTCAGCGCCTGCCGGATGCGCTTGTCGGAGAGCACCTTGTCCTGATCGTTGTACGCGAGGACATGGACATTCGCGAGCACGACGGAGCGCACGTCGATGTCCTTGTAGCCGCCGATCACGCTCATCTGGTCGGGCGGGATATTGGTGATGAGGTCGTAATCGCCCGCGACGAGGCCCGCGACGCGCGCCGCCAGCTCCGGCACGCGCTTGAAGGTGACGCGCTTGGCCGTCGGCTTGCCCATGAAATAGTCGTCGAAGGCTTCCAGCACCGTGGCGTCGGCGGCCGAATGCGAGACGACGCGATAGGGACCGGTCGCGACGGGTTTGCGCGAATAGGCCTCGAAGCCCATCGCTTCATAGGCGCGCTTGTTGACGATCCAGGCGCACCAGGAGGCGAGGCGCTGCTCCAGCAGAACATCGGCGACCTTGGTTTTGAAGCGCACGGTGTAGCGGTCGATCGGCTCGACCGAGGCGAGGATGCCGAAATAGGGCTTGCCGCCCGGGATCTGCGCCTTGTCGCCCCACATCCGGCCTTCGCGGAAGGTGTAGGCGACGTCGTCCGCGGTCAGTTCGTCGCCATTGTGGAACTTCACGCCCTGGCGCAGCGTGACGACGAGTTCCTGCGGCGAGACCCGCTCCCATTTCGTCGCCAGATGCGGCTTGAGCTCCGAGCCGCCGCCATCGGCCGCGCCGAGGAAATCGCGCCGGATCAGCGTGTCGAAGATCGAATAGGTGATGCGGGTGCCGACATTGGATAGCTCGCGCGCCGGCTCCAGCGTCGCCGGCAGGTCCGCCACTGCGATGGTGAAGTTCGGGCGGCTGTCATCGGCGGCGAAGGCGGTCGGCACGGAAAGAGCGACCGGCATGGCGGCGGCGGCCTCGATGAAGCGGCGGCGGGACAGGACGGGCATGGGAAATCCTCGCAAAGACATCCAGTCGGCGCCGGCAGGTCGGCGCCGCGATGCGACTGCCATGCATCAGATTGACGACGGGCCGGTGACAGCCCGGGCGGACAGAAGAAGGCGCGGATCGTCGAGCATCACGGCATCGGGACCGAGCGCCAGGACGCGGGCGATGCCGTCGAAATCGATGCGGCCGACCGGGAAGGGCGGGTAGCCGGGTTCCGCCATCGAGCGCGGCTGTCCGACCATGATGACGCTGCCCATGCCGGCCTGGCGCACGGCGGCGATCCGCTCCGGCGTCGCATCGCCCTGCCAGAGCCGGAACCAATCGGCGCCCGCCGCTCGCGCCCGGGCGATGGAGTCGGGATCGGGCACCAGCGCCAGGATCGTGGCCTCCGGCGACAGCTTGCGCGCGGCCGCGATCAGATCGATGTCGCGCAGGCCGAGCAGGGCGCGTGGAAGTGCATCCGCCGCATCCAGCGCGGCGAGGATCGGGTTCAGGATGCGAGGCTCGTGCAGCTTGACGTCGAGCAGCAGCCCGAGCGGTGCGGAGGCGGTGATCGCCTCGTCGATGGTCAGCAGGCCGGGGAGGGTGGTCCTCAGCGTTGTCAGATCGGTCTCGGCGACCCGCCGCGGATCCCCGGTGAGGCGTGTCAGGTCGGCATCGTGCAGGCAGACGAGAGCACCGTCGGCAGTGAAGCGCAGGTCGGTTTCCACGATGTCGGTGCCAGCTGCGCTCGAAGCGGCGAAGGCTTCAGCCGTGTTCTCCGGGCCGAGCAGGGCTCCGCCGCGATGGGCGATGGCGAGGGGGCGCATCGCACCGAAGAAGGCACCGGGCCGCATCGCTTCAATGCCTCTCGCTAGTGGGGTCGAAGCGGTCGCGCAGCCAGTCGCCGAACAGGCTCATCGACAGCGTCGTCAGGAAGATGGTCAGGCCGGGGAATACCGCGATCCACCAGGCGTTGAGCAGGTAGCGGCGGCCTTCGCCGAGCATCAGCCCAAGCGAAGTGCCGGGCGGCTGCACGCCAAGGCCCAGGAAGGAGAGCGAGGTTTCGAGCAGGATCGTGCCGGGGAAATTCAGCGTCGCCTGGACGACCAGCGCGGCGGCGATATTCGGCAGGAGATGGCGCAGGATGATCCGCGACGGGCCGGCGCCCAGCGCCTCAACGGCGTTGATGTAGTCGCTCTCCTGCTCGGAGACGACGAGGCCGCGCGCCAGCCGCGTATAGCGGTCCCAGCCGTCGATGCTGACGAGGATGATGAACAGGACGATGTTGTTGCCGAAGAAGGCGAGCATCGTCAGCGCGAGGAAGAGCGCCGGGATCGCCGCCTGGGCATCCACCAGCATCATGATGGCCTGGTCAGTGAGGCCGCGCAGCCGCGCAGCGATGAATCCCAACATTGTGCCGAAGATCGCGCCGATCAGCGTGCCCATCACGGCGATCAGGATCGAGGTGCGGACGGCGAAGATCATCCGGCTCAGGATGTCGCGACCGAGCTGATCTGTGCCGAGCCAGTAGGTCGTGCCGCCGGCCTGCGTCATCGGCGGTTTCAGCCGCGCGGCGAGGTTCTGTGCAGTGTAGGGTAACGGGGCCAGCCAGTCCGCCAGCAGCGCCACCAAGACGACGACGAGCAGGAAGCCGGCCGAGAGCATCACGACCGGCGACATCCGGTTCCGGGGAGAACGCACAGCCGGCACCGACGCGGACGAGAGGCCAATCGTACTCATCAGGCTTGCTTGCCCAGAGCACGGGAGAAGCCTCCGAGCCGCGGATCGATCAGGATATGCACGATATCGACCAGGAGATTGGCGCCGACCATGATTATCGTGACCGTGAAGATCACGGCCTGAACCACGGCGAGGTCGCGCGTCGAGACCGAGTCGACCAGAAGCCGGCCGATGCCGGGCCAGGCGAAGATGGTCTCGACGACCGCGCTGCCGGCGAGGATATGACCGATCTCGATGCCGATGAACATGAGTAGCGGCACGGCCGCATTGGGCAGGGCATGGCGGATGATCACCGCGAGCGGCATCACGCCCCGCCCGCGCGCCGCCCGGATATAGGGCTTGCCCAGCACTTCCAGCGTTGCGGTGCGGGCAAAGCGCGCAAGCCGTCCCGCGAGAGGCAGGCCGAGCGTCACCGTCGGCAGGATGAGATGCCACAGGCTTTCCGAGCCGGCCGAGGGCAGGACGCGCAGCTTCAGCGCGAACAGAAGGATGAGCAGGATGCCCAGGAAGAAGACCGGGATCGCATAGCCGAACACCGCCACCGCCATGGCAAGGCGATCGGCGGCGCGGTTGTGGCGCAGTGCCGCGAGGATGCCGAGCGGCAGCCCGACGAGCAGCGCCAGCATCAGTGCCGAGGAGCCGAGCAGGAAGGTCTTCGGCAGCGCCTCGATCACCGCGGCGAAGGCCGGCCGGTCATCGGCGAAGGACAGGCCGAAATCGCCGCGGACGGCACTGGCGATATAGCGCAGATATTGTTCGACCAGGGGCCGGTCGAGGCCCCAGGCTTCGCGATAATAGGCCCGCACGTCCGGCGGCGTGTCGCTCGGCAGCATGATTTCGGCCGGATCGCCGGCCAGGCGCAAGGCGACGAACACCGCCGACACGCAGATGGCGACAGTCAGCAGGGCGCGCAGGGAGCGAAGGGCCAGGAAGAGGAACATCGGAACCGGTTTGCAGAGCAGGAGGACTGCGGTTCTGCTAGCCGTTTCACGACAGGCTCATGACAGGCCGCCCGATCGCCACCGCTGGGCCGTGCATCATTTCCAGATCGGATTCGACCGACCGCCGCCTCCTCGAGATGCGTCGTTGCATTCGCGAAGAGGAAGCCGCGGGAAGGATCACTCCACCTTGATCGGCTTGCGGGCGACGATGACGATCCTGTCGCCATCGATGCCCGGGGCTGCCATCACATAGCGCACCTCATACGTGCCCGGGTCTTCGGGAGCCGACATGGTCAGGCTCGAAGCGTCCGGGTCCACGTTCTGGAACTGCGTCGTCTCATTGGCAGGCTGAGTCGGGGTCGCAATCGCAATGTAATCTCCCTGCCCCTTAGGGCCGGTAAAGGCGACCTTGATCTGCGTGCCCGCCTTGACCCGGTCAGGAGCTGCAATCGTCGCGGCCGCCGGCTCCACGACCAGAGGGCTGGACGCGAGCACCTTGTAAACACCGTTCGCTTCCATCACGAAACGGACCTCGTAGGCGCCCGGGTCACCGGGCACGTGCAGCGAAACCCGCTCCTTGTCGTCGGGGTATTGAAAGGAAGTCCACGTCTCCGGAGGAGCTCCTTTCTTGGCGATGCCGATGAAGCTGTCTCCCCCGCCTCTGCCACGGAATCCGACCTGGACCATCGACCCGGCCATTGCCTTGGCAGGGGCGGTCAGCGCAGCGTCGGCTGTCGTGACCTCCACCTTCCGGGAGGCCAGCACCTTCGGATCGAGACCGGAGACGTAGCGCAGTTCATAGATCCCCGGTTCGGCTGGCAGGCGCAGCTTCGCGGGCGAGCCATTCTCGGCATAGACCCACGCGCCGCCGTCATAGACGCTGGCGTCGGCGCCGGGCTTCGCCAAGCCAACCCAGTCCTCCGCAGCGCCCGGACCCTTGAAGGTGACAGGAAGTTCGGAGCCGGCGGCCGCCTTAGCCGGAGCGTCGAGGCTTGCCGTGACCGCCGTCGCGGTGATCTTGGCGCGAGCGATCACGGTGCCCGTCGCATCGTAGACGTAGCGCAGCTCATACTCCCCCGGCTCGCCCGGGACGCGCACTTTGAGCGGATTGCCAGCCTCCGTGTAACTGAACTGCCGGGTTTCCAGCGGCTCGCCGTTCGGGGATGCCAGCGAAACGTAGTCGCCCTTGCCGTTGGGGCCCGTCCAGTGCACTTCGACGATGCCAGTGGCGGGCACGCTGGCCTTCACAGGCGTCAGGCTTGCTTTCGGCAATTCACCCGCGAGCGGAACCACGATCTTCGCGGGCGCGTCCTTGGTGACCTCCACCTCTACCTGTCCGGTCTTGATGCCCGCGATGGCGGAGACACGGTAACGGCCCGGCGGGAGGGAGATGGCGGCGGATGCGGCTTCCGCATAGACACCGGCATCGCCGCTGCGGACGACGGTGAAGGTGGCGTTGGACACCGGACGCCCGGCATCCGTGGCCTCCAGCGGGATGGCGCGGGTGGAGACCGCGGCCTTGGGCTTTGCCTGCGCGGTCACCCTCAGAGCCTGGCCGAGCTCACCGGCATTCGAGGCGGCAAGGAAGGTGCCGCCGGTACGCTCCGCAATGCAGGCCAGCTTGGGCCGCTCCACGGCGGAGACGTCGAAACCGATCACATGAGCCACGAAGCCGGCATTCTTGCGCTTCAGCTCCTCTGCCAAGGCGCAGGGGTCGCCCTTGCAGGTCTCGATGCCGTCCGTCACGATGATGACGCTGCCCGGCTTGCCCGCATCGAGCAGGCCGGCGGCCTCCTTCAGCGCCGCCGTGATCGGCGTCTTGCCGCGCGGTGTGAGCTTGCCCACGACGGCCTGAACCCTGCCCTTGTCGATCGCGCCAACGGGCAAGATCGCTTCGATGTCACCGCAGTCGCCTGCGCGGCGATGACCGTAGGCCACGATGCCGAGTCGTCCGTTCTTCGGGAGGGTATCGACCAGCGACGAAGCTGCGTCCCGCGCGATCTCCATCTTCGCCCTGCCGTCAATGCGACCCCACATGCTGTTCGAGGCATCGATGACGAGAACATTGGGAGCTGTCCCCTGAGCATTCCCTTGCGTCGCTACAAAGAAGAGGCCGAGAACAAGAATCAACGCTAGGGAGTTAAATCTCATCGTAGGGTATCCCGAATGCAGCGCGACAGATCGCGATCATCCAGGCTTACGTCAAGTCAGGTCGGCGATTTTCGAGTTGAAATCCCCAAACGTCATGCCCGCGATTGCTTGCAATCTCCACATGTCGGGTCCTCATCGAATGGCTCTCGGTCGCGCGCGACGTGTCCCCCACTGCCGGATTGACCGGGAGCATTCGATGCGCTCGGTCTGCCCGACGGTCCTTGGGAGCCGTCTTGCGGAATCAATAGGCACCGGTCTTGGAGTGCTTGAAGGGACGCGCCACTGAAACGACCATCTGGATCACCCGTCTGTGGTACTCGGGTGTCCTCAAGTCATCGATCTTGCGGAAAATCTTTGCGCATCAACCCCTTGAGAAGGGGGGTGGTGCCCAGGAGAGGACTCGAACCTCCACGGCTTTCACCACTGGTACCTGAAACCAGCGCGTCTACCAATTCCGCCACCTGGGCAACGGCGGCTCGTTTACGGGGGCGGCGGGGTCCTGTCAACGGGCTTCGTGCAATGAAATGCGCCGGCTTGCTCGCGGCCTGTGGAAAGCGCCTCGGCATGACGCCCCGCCCGGGCGCGGAACCGAAGCGAAAAGACCGGCGGAACCTGCCCTGTCCAATGGTCGCGCCGCCCCGGCGCAAAAGGGATTTCCACTTTCGCCGAACATCATCTAGGAGGACAGAACCATTCTAGACGGAGCCTTCGCGATGGCTAATCGAGCCCCGGCCCAGCAACTCGTCACGGTTTTCGGCGGCTCCGGATTCGTCGGCCGGCATGTCGTGCGCGCGCTCGTCAAGCGCGGCTATCGGGTCCGCGTTGCAGTGCGCCGCCCGGATCTCGCGGGCTTTCTTCAGCCGCTCGGCATGGTCGGGCAGATCCACGCCGTACAGGCCAATCTCCGTTATCCCGCCTCGGTCGCCGCGGCCGTGAAGGGCGCGGATGCGGTCGTCAGCCTCGTCGGCATCATGCAGCAGAGCGGTCGCCAAAGCTTCTCGGCCGTGCAGGCCAACGGCGCGCGCGCCGTCGCCCAGGCCTGCGCCGCCGCCGGCATCGATCGGCTCGTCCATGTCTCGGCGCTCGGCGCCGATGCCGAATCGCGCTCCGCCTATGCCCGCACCAAGTCGGAAGGCGAGGCGGCGATGTTCGCCTCAGTGCCCGGCGCGGTGGTGCTGCGCCCCTCCGTCATGTTCGGTCCGGAGGACAGCTTCTTCAACCGCTTCGCCTCGATGGCGCGGATGATGCCCGTGTTGCCGCTCGTCGGCGATGGGGTGACCAAGTT
This sequence comes from Hyphomicrobiales bacterium, assembly GCA_900473415.1. Lineage (GTDB taxonomy): Bacteria > Pseudomonadota > Alphaproteobacteria > Rhizobiales > Beijerinckiaceae > Allobosea. Next base: position 368,451 of record UCLR01000010.1, on the reverse strand, counting down.
CCAGCCGGCCTTCGTTGGCGACGTGGCCGAGGTGGTGGCGCGAGCGGTCGACGGCGCGGTCGCCGGTGGACGTGTCTACGAACTCGGCGGCCCCGAGGTGCTGAGCATGCGCGAGATCGTCGAGGAGATCTGCAAGATCACCGGTCGCAAGCGCCTGCTGGTGTCGCTGCCCTTCCCGCTGGCGAAGCTCGCCGGGCGCGTGATGGAGTTCGCCGACAAGCTGACGCTCGGCCTGATCCCGGACGAGCTGGTGATCACCCGCGACCAGGCGACGCTGCTCCAGAGCGACAATGTCGTGTCGGCTGAGGCCAAGGCCGAAGGCCGGGATTTCGTCGGGCTCGGCATCGCGCCGACCTCGGTCGAGGCGGTGGTGCCGTCCTATCTCTGGCGTTTCCGCAAGACCGGCCAGTTCGACACCGCCCGGGCGAACTGAGCTCCCCGGGCGACCGGAACACAGTTATGCCGTTCGACCTCGTCATTTACGATTGCGACGGCACGCTGATCGACAGCGAGACGCTCTACAGCGAGGTCAGTCTCGTGCTCTGTCACGAGATCGGGCTGACCCAGTGGACGCTCGATGACTACAACGCCAACCTCATCGGCATCCCGCTCACCGACGGTTTCAAGGTGATCGAGGCGGCGCTCGGCCGCCCCGTGCCACCGGATTTCGAGAGCCGCATCGAGGATGGTGTCGCCGCCCGGCTCGAAAGCGAGCTGCGGGCGCTGCCGGGCGTGCATCAGGCGCTGTCGGCGCTCGCCGGGCGGCGCTGCGTTGCCTCATCGACCAGCCTTGCGCCGTTGCGGCGCAATCTCGGCCTGGCCGGACTTCTCGATCTGTTCGATCCGCATGTCTTTTCAGCGTCGCAGGTCGCGCGCGGCAAGCCCGCGCCGGATGTCTTCCTCTTCGCCGCTGCGCAGATGGAAGCAGAACCGGCAAACTGCCTGGTGCTGGAGGACTCCGTGCCCGGTGTGCGGGCTGCACGGGCCGCTGGGATGCAGGTGGCGGGCTTCACCGGCACGGCTGATGACAAGGTGCGCGTACGCGAGCGCTTGCTCGCGGCGGGGGCCGCGGGCGTCATCGACGACTACCGGGACTGGCCGGGCGAAGCGGCGCGGCTAGCGGCGCTTCGAGCGATCTGAGACGGCGGATCCGCCGATCAGAGCATGCTCGGCAGCACCCGGTCCGGCGGCTTGTGGCCGTCCATGAAGGTCCGGATGTTGACGATGACCTTCTCGCCCATGTCGGCGCGGCCCTCATGGGTGGCGGAGCCCATATGCGGCAGCACCACGATCTTGTGCTGGCGGGCGAGCTTGAGCAGGCGCGGGTTGATCGCGGGCTCGCTCTCGAACACGTCGAGGCCCGCGCCGGCGAGCTCGCCGGCCTCCAGCATGCGCGCCAGCGCCGTCTCGTCGACGATCTCGCCGCGCGCCGTGTTCACCAGGATGGCATCCGGCTTCATCAGCTTGAGGCGGCGGGCCGAGAGCAGGTGATAGGTCGCCGGCGTATGCGGGCAGTTGACCGAGACGACGTCCATTCGCGCCAGCATCTGGTCGAGCGAATCCCAATAGGTCGCGTCGAGCTGCTCCTCGATGCGCGGGTCGATTCGGCGGCGGTTGTGATAATGGATCGAGAGGCCGAAGGCGGAGGCGCGCTTCGCCAGTGCCTGTCCGATGCGCCCCATCCCGACGATTCCCAGGCGCTTGCCCGTGATGCGGCGGCCCAGCATCCAGGTTGGGGACCAGCCGGCCCAGTCGTCATCGGGAATGACGCGCGCGCCTTCCGCGATCCGCCGCGCCACCGCGAGGATCAGCGCCATGGTCATGTCGGCCGTGTCGTTGGTCAGCACTCCCGGCGTGTTTGTGACGGTGATGCCGCGCTGCACGGCGCTGGCGACGTCGATATTGTCGACGCCGTTGCCGAAATTGGCGATCAGCCGCAGCTGCTCGCCTGCCTGCGCGATCACGGCGGCGTCGATCTTGTCGGTGATGGTCGGCACCAGCACGTCGGCGGCCTTCACGGCCTCGACGAGGGCGGCCTGGGACATCGGCTTGTCGTCGATGTTGAGGTGGGCGTCGAACAGCTCGCGCATGCGGGTTTCCACCACAGCAGGCAGTTTACGCGTCACCACGACCAGAGGCTTCTTCTTCGACATGGCGGTCACCCTCTCGGCATCGGCCGCATCCGTGTCGTTCCCTCAACCCGCCATTAACCCTGGCGGCTCAGGAATGATGGCGGCTGCGCCCGGCACCTCTGTTGTCTAGGCGGCGCGGCGCCGGAAGACAACTTGACCCTTCGCCGGGGGCAGGTGGGACGAGAAGGAGAGCGGCGGATGAAGGCCCGGTCGATGCTTAAGCTTGCTCTGGTCGCCGCTTTCGCGATCTGCGGATCCGCGATCGCCCAGGCGCAGGACATGCAGGCGGGCTCCGTCACCGGCTTGCCCGTGCCGCGCTATGTCAGCCTGAAGACCGACCGCGTCAATCTGCGCGAGGGACCTTCCAAGGAACATCGCACCCGCTGGGTCTACCAGCGCGCCGGACTGCCCGTGGAGGTCACGGCCGAATTCGAGACCTGGCGGCGGGTGCGGGACGCCGACGGCACCGAGGGCTGGGTGCTGCACAGCCTGCTCTCCGGGCGGCGCACGGCGCTGATCGCGCCCTGGTCGAGGAACAAGGCAGAGGCCATCCCGATGCGCAGCGCCGCGGCCGATGAGGCCGGCGTGGTCGCGCAGCTTCAGCCCGGCGTCGTCGCGAATGTCGCGTCCTGTGCCAGTTCCTGGTGCCGCGTCAGCGTCGGCAATATCAACGGCTACATCCGCCAGGAGCGCCTCTGGGGCGTCTATCCGAACGAGAAGGTGGACTGAGCGGCGCGGCCCCGCCGCTACGCGGCGGCCAGGACCATCAGCGTGCGGCTGGAGCCGTCGAGCAGCGCCAGCTGCCCCGTGCCGCGCTGGCGCTCCCAGCGGCGGACCTTCGCGAGAGCGTCGAGGAAGCGGCGCTCCTGATCCATCATCTCGGGCAGGCAAGCCATCATGGTCGAGGCCATCCGGGAGAAGCGAATGGTCGTTCCCCTGACCGTCGCGCTGCCGGCGAAGCGGTTGCAGCCGCCGCGGCCGGAAACCTTCCCGTCCGCCGTGAGCTCGAGGGTCGTCGTGATCGAAGCGGGCACCTCTGAGCCGCCGAGGCTGAGCAGCCGCCAATTGCCGACCAGAGAAGCCGGCGTGCCATCCGCTTGATCCCGGCTCACTACGCGCTGGACCCAAATCGCCGTGTCGTCGCGCCCGCCAGTGAAGACGGCATGCCTCTGCGTGTTGATGAACAGCAACTGCTCGCCAAGGAGAATGCGGGCCTGAAGTGCGTAGCTGTGCCGGGGCTGGATCTCCCGGGAATCGAAGCGCAGCGTCCAATGTGCCGGAATGCGCCGACCGGAGACGCGGGTCTCGGCGATGACGTGCGCCGGCGCATCGGCCCGCGAGACGTCGAGCAACTTGACCTCGACGATCGCTTTTGGCGGCAGGGCGATCCGCTCTCGATAGGCGACTGTGCCTCGCAAAACCCGCGTAGCCGCCAGTGCCGAGCCAGCCGGAAGCACGGCGAGCAGGAAACCGGCCAGCGCGCGTCGCGAGGCAACGAAGTCAATCAAACTCATGGGCCTCGTCTCCGAAGCTCGGCAAGAACGTCTCAGCCGTCGACCTTGCGCAGCCGCACCACGACATCGACCCGCGAGATCTCGTAGCCTTCGGGCGGGGTCGGCAGGCTGGCCACGTCGATCTCCTCGGCCGGGATGTCGATCACCCGGCTCTCACCCTCGACGACGAAATGATGATGGTCGTGGTCGGCCGTGTCGAAATAGGCCTTGGCGCCGTCGAGCGTGAGCTCGCGCAGCAGCCCGGCTTCGGTGAACTGGCGCAACGTGTTGTAGATCGTCGCGAGCGAAACCGGGATCCGTTCCTTCATCGCCTCTTCGTAGAGCATCTCGGCGCTGACATGGCGCTGGCCCTTGGCGAAGAGCACCCATCCGAGCGAGACGCGCTGGCGCGTCGGCCGTAGACCCACGCGCCGCAGCTTCTGGCGAACCTCGTGGAAGGGGCAACCCGGCCGCACGTTCGATCCGTAGCCCTGATCCTGGGTGGTCAGACCGCTCATGCTGTCTCTCGTGCCCTCTTCTGCTAACGTGGCGACGCGTCCGGCGCGCCAAAATGCTTTGTCTGGAAATGTAGGGCCTCGGGTCCCCCGTCGCAAGCACATGGTCCCGGCCGCGATGTCGCGGCTGGAAGGAGAGGGCGGGGGCATCAGAGCTTTCCAAGCTGGATTGGCGCGAACCGAGCCGGCGCCCTTTACGTTTCCGGCTTTCCGCGTGTAAGGCACGGCTGATACGCTGGCCGAATCCGGCCGGCGCAGAGGAGCGGAACGGGAATGCAGCGTCAGTCGTCTTTCAGCTACGAGGAGATCCTCGCCTGTGGTCGCGGGGAACTGTTCGGGCCGGGCAATGCGCAGCTGCCGCTGCCGCCGATGCTGATGTTCGACCGGATCACCGAGATCGCCGAAGAGGGCGGTGAGCACGGCAAGGGCCTCGTCCGCGCCGAGTTCGATATCAAGCCCGACCTCTGGTTCTTCGATTGCCACTTCAAGGGTGATCCCGTGATGCCGGGTTGCCTTGGTCTCGATGCGCTCTGGCAGCTCACCGGCTTCTTCCTCGGCTGGCTCGGCCTGCCGGGCCGCGGCCGTGCGCTCGGCGTCGGCGAGGTCAAGTTCGCCGATCAGGTGCTGCCGACGGTTAAGCGGGTCGTCTACGGCGTCGATTTCAAGCGCGTCTTCAAGTCGAAGCTCGTTCTCGGCATCGCCGATGGCTGGCTCGAGGCGGACGGCAAGCGGATCTACACGGTCGCCGACATGCGCGTCGGCCTGTTCAAGCCCGAAGCGGCCTGAGGAAAAACGAGCCGCGACCTTGCGCGCGGCTGCCGCGCGGTCCATTTGCGCGGTATAAATCCGGAGGCGGTGGGGCTCGCCCTGCTGTGCGCGGACAGCTGGAGTGAAGCATGAGACGCGTCGTGGTCACCGGGATGGGCATCGTCTCGTCCATCGGCAACAACACGCAGGAGGTCCTGGCCTCGCTGCACGAAGCGAAATCGGGCATCTCCCACGTGGGGGAATTTGCCGAGCACGGTTTCCGTAGCCAGGTCGCCGGCGTTCCGACGCTCGATCCGGCCAGCGTGCTCGACCGGCGCGCCATGCGCTTCCACGGCGGCGGCTCCGCCTGGAATCAGGTGGCGATGGAGCAGGCGATCGTCGATGCGGGCCTGGAGCCGGCCGAGATCAGCCATGAGCGTACCGGCATCATCATGGGTTCGGGCGGCCCGTCCACCCGCGCGCTGATCGACGCCTACGACAAGGCCCGCGAAAGCGGCTCGTCGAAGAAGGTCGGCCCCTTCGCCGTGCCGAAGGGCATGTCCTCGACCGCTTCGGCCACGCTCGCGACCTGGTTCAAGATCAAGGGCGTCAACTATTCGATCTCCTCGGCCTGCGCGACCTCGAACCACTGCATCGGCAACGCCTACGAGTTGATCCAGTGGGGCAAACAGGACGTGATCTTCGCCGGCGGCTGCGAGGAGCTGGACTGGACCCTCTCCGTCCTCTTCGACGCCATGGGCGCGATGTCATCGGACTTCAATGACCGTCCGGCCGTGGCCTCGCGCGCCTACGACGCGGCCCGCGACGGCTTCGTCATCGCCGGCGGCGCTGGTGTCGTCGTGCTGGAGGAGCTGGAGCACGCCAAGGCGCGCGGCGCCAAGATTTATGGCGAGATCGTCGGCTATGGCGCGACCTCGGACGGCTACGACATGGTCGCCCCCTCGGGCGAGGGCGCGGTGCGCTGCATGCGCCAGGCCCTTCAGGGCGTGAAGGCCAAGGTCGACTACATCAACCCGCACGGCACCTCGACCCCCGTCGGCGACGGCAAGGAGATCGAGGCGATCCGCGAGGTCTTCGGCGCCGGCGAGAAGAGCCCGCCGATCTCCGCGACCAAGTCGCTCACCGGCCATTCCCTTGGCGCGACGGGCGTGCAGGAGGCGATCTACTCGCTGCTGATGCTCAACAACGACTTCATCTGCGAGAGCGCCCATATCGAGGAGCTCGACCCGGCCTTCGCCGACATGCCGATCGTGCGCAAGCGCATCGACAATGCCGGCCTCGGCTGCGTGCTCTCCAACTCCTTCGGCTTCGGTGGCACCAACGCGACGATCGTGATGAAGCGCCTGGAGGCGTGAGGCCGCCATGCTCTTCATGGTGATCGAGCATTTCGACCAGGCCCGCGTGAAGGACGTCTATGCCCGCTTCAAGGAACGCGGGCGAATGGCGCCTGACGGCGTGCGCTATGTCGACAGCTGGATCTCCGCCGATCTTGGACGGTGCTTCCAGGTGATGGAATGCGACGACATCGCCCTGCTGCAGGAATGGGTCCTGCAATGGGGCGACCTGGTCCGCTTCGAGATCGTGCCCGTCGCGCCATCCAAGGCGACTGCTGCGGCCGTGACGAAGCATCTGTGAGCCCGTTGGTGCCGGCTTTCGTGCTGGCGCAGCCGGGCTTCGCCGCTGGACTTGACGAAACAAGACTGCCGAGCCTTTTCCTCTCTTCCCGCCTCCGGAACAGATCCTGAAGCCTCTTCCGAGTTTGCCATGCTCCCCCTGATGCACAACAAGCGCGGCCTCGTCATGGGCGTCGCCAACCAGAACTCGATCGCCTGGGGCATCGCCCGCACGTTGCATGCGCACGGCGCGGAGATCGCCTTCACCTATCAGGGCGATGCGCTCGGCAAGCGCGTCCGGCCGCTGGCCGAGAGTGTCGGCTCCAACCTCGTCATCCCCTGCGACGTCGAGGACCTCGCCTCGGTCGATGCCGCCTTCGGCGCGCTCGATCAGGCATGGGGCGGGGATCCGGAGCGCAACACGCTGGATTTCATTGTCCACGCCATCGGTTTCTCCGACAAGAACGAGCTGAAGGGCCTCTATGCCGACACCAGCCGCGAGAATTTCTCGCGGACCATGGTGATCTCCTGCTTCTCCTTCACGGAGATCGCCCGGCGCGCAGCCGACCGCATGCAGAAGGGCGGCAGCATGATCACGCTGACCTATGGCGGCTCAACCCGGATCATGCCGAATTACAACGTCATGGGTGTCGCCAAGGCGGCGCTGGAGGCGAGCGTGCGTTATCTCGCCGGCGACTACGGTCCGCGCGGCATCCGCGTCAACGCGCTTTCGCCCGGGCCGGTCCGGACGCTGGCCGGCGCCGGCATTTCGGATGCGCGCGCCATGCTCTCCTGGCAACGGGCCAATTCGCCGCTGCGCAAGTCGGTTTCGCTTGAAGAGATCGGCGGCTCGGCGCTCTATTATCTCTCCGATCTGTCGGGCGGTGTCACCGGCGACGTCCACCACGTCGACGCGGGCTACCACATCACGTCGATGCCGGCGCTGGAGAGCCTGCGGGCCGCCGACAGCGGCAACGGGGAATAGGCGGAACCTGCTGAACCCGGCCGCCGTTCCCCTTCGCATGAAAGGAGGGTGCGCGATGGTCATGGTCAAGTATGAGGTCGTCGAACACGACGGCGGCTGGGCCTACAAGGTCGGCGACGTGCTGTCGGAGACCTTCTCCTCGCATGAGGCCGCGCGCAAGGCGGCCACCCGGGCCGCCGCCCGCCAGACCATCGCCGGCAGCACCGACGGCATTGTCTACCAGGACAAGGACGGCCAGTGGCATCAGGAACTGGCCGATGGCCATGACCGCCCCTCGACCGAGGTGATCGACGAGCCTTGAGCGTGGCTCGGGCGCCGTGAAACAGGCGCCATCAAGGCGAGGTCATCCCGTGCGCGCTGCGGCGCGAAGTGCCGTTGCGCAGACACGGGACCGCCAACCGGATTAGGCTCCATCTTTTCCGGATCGGAGCCGCGATGACCGCGCGTGTCTACGCTGTCTACATCCTCGCGACGCGCAAGGACGGCCCGCTCTACATCGGCATTACCAATGATCTCGAACGCCGGGTCGCCGAGCACAAAAGCCATGCGATCAGGGGGCATGCGGCCAAGTACAACATCGACCGGCTCGTTTATGTCGAGATATTCGACGATCCCAACCAGGCGATCGAGCGCGAGAAGGTGCTCAAGAAGTGGCGTCGCGCCTGGAAGATCGCGTTGATAGAAAAAGAAAACCCGGCGTGGGCTGACCTCGCCGGGGGATAAGAGTTCTTATCGTCTTGCGATCCCGCATCTGCGCCGCAGCACTACGTGCTGCAACGCGTGCGGGATGACACGCTTCAGCAGAGCTTTCTTACAGCCCAAGCTTCTTCTTGCGCTGGCCGAGCGTGCGCAGGCGCAGCGCGTTGAGCTTGATGAAGCCCGCCGCGTCGCGGTGGTCATAGGCGACTGCGCCTTCCTCGAAGGTGACGAGGTCCTGGTCGTAGAGCGAGTAGTCGCTCGAGCGGCCGATGACGTGGACGCCGCCCTTGTACAGCTTGAGGCGCACGTCGCCGGTGACGAATTCCTGGCTCTTGTCGATCAGCGCCTGCAGCATCTCGCGCTCCGGCGAGAACCAGAAGCCGTTATAGATCAGCTCCGCATATTGCGGCATGATCTGGTCCTTGAGATGGGCCGCGCCGCGATCGAGCGTGATCGACTCGATCGCGCGATGCGCCGCGTGCAGGATCGTGCCGCCGGGCGTCTCGTACATGCCGCGGCTCTTCATGCCGACGAAGCGGTTCTCGACGAGGTCGAGCCGGCCGATGCCGTTGTCGCGGCCGAGATCGTTGAGCTTGGCGAGCAGCGTGGCAGGCGAGAGCTTCACGCCGTCGATCGCGACCGCGTCGCCCTTCTCGAAGGACACCGTGACGATGGTCGGGGTGTCAGGCGCATCTTCCGGCGAGATCGTGCGCGAATAGACGTAATCGGGAACCTCGACCGCCGGGTCCTCGAGCACGCGGCCTTCCGAGGAGGCGTGCAGCAGGTTGGCGTCGACGGAGAAGGGCGCCTCGCCGCGCTTGTTCTTGGCGATCGGGATCTGGTGCTGCTCGGCGAAGGCGATCAGCTGCTCGCGCGAGCGCAGGTCCCATTCACGCCAGGGCGCGATCACCACGACATCGGGCTTCAGCGCATAGGCGGTGAGCTCGAAGCGGACCTGGTCGTTGCCCTTGCCGGTGGCGCCGTGGGAGACCGCGTCGGCGCCGGTCTTCTCGGCGATTTCGATCAGCTTCTTGGCGATCAGCGGGCGCGCGATCGAGGTTCCCAGCAGATAGACGCCCTCATAGGCGGCGTTGGCGCGGAACATCGGGAAGACGTAGTCCCGCACGAATTCCTCGCGCAGGTCCTCGATGAAGATGTTCTCGGGCTTGATGCCGAGCAGCAGCGCCTTGTCGCGCGCCGGGCCGAGTTCCTCGCCCTGGCCGAGATCGGCGGTGAAGGTCACGACCTCGCATCGATAGGTGGTCTGCAGCCATTTGAGGATGATCGAGGTGTCGAGTCCGCCTGAATAGGCAAGGACGACCTTCTTCACGCTGGTATCGGCCATCTTGATCAATTTCCTGCTGGTGTCTGCGGGCCGCGTTTCGGACGCAATGGCGCACTATCGCAGGCCTTGGAGCGAAGCAATCGGAACCTTCTGATCAATCCCGCGTCATCGCGTGATGGGTCAGGCGCAAACGGGCTGCTCCTTCCCGTCGGCTGCGGTTCTGCCGCGCCCGGCGTCGGGTTCCGGGAGGGTGAAAGCCGCGACGGAGCATGACATAAATGATGGCGACTCGCCTGGAGGTTGAATGCCCAATCGTCCCGTCCTGGACTTCTGGTATGAGCTTGCGTCCCCCTATGCCTGTCTGAGTGCGTTGAGGATCGAGAAACTGGCCGAGGAGGCTGGTGTGGATCTGCGCTGGCGCCCCCTTCTATTGGGACCGATCTTCGCCGCGCAGGGCTGGAACAGCTCACCTTTCGTGCTCTATCCGGCCAAGGGGCGCTATATGTGGCGCGATACCGCGCGTCGCGCTCGCAGGCAGGGCATCAATTTCGTCAAGCCCGAGGAATTTCCCCAGAACTCCGTGACCGCGACGCGGCTGGCGCTGGCCGGCCGCGAGGAGGGCTGGACGCCGGTCTTCTCCAAAGCGCTGTTCCGGGCCCAGTTCGGCGAGGGGCGCAACATCGCCGACGAGGCTGTGCTGAGCGAGGCGCTGAAGGAGGCGGGCCGTGACCCGGGCGCCACCCTGCCGCTCGCGCGCAGCGAGGAGGTTCGGGGTCGGCTCAAGGCCGAGACCGAATACGCGAAGTCGCTCGGCATCTTCGGGGCGCCGTTCTTCATTACCGGGGACGGCGAGCCGTTCTGGGGCGACGACCGGCTTGAGGAAGCGCTCGAATGGGCGACGCAGGGGTGCTGACGCGGTGAAGTTCAACCGTCGCGAGGTACTGGCGGCAGGCCTGGGCCTTTGTCTGGCCCCCGCCGCGCTCGCGCGCCCGGTACTGCCGGGCGAGGCTCCGGACTACGATGCACGCGAGCTGACCGCCGTGCCCAACGAGGCGGCGATCGGTCGCCGCTACTGGTCGCCCAGCCTGAACGAGGGTTATGTCCCGCAGGGGCTCACCGTCTACCAGGACGAGATCCTGATAGCTGCTTACCGCAGCACCGAGCGCGATCAGGACAACGGCCCATCCCGCCTCTTTCGTCTGGGCCGCAATGACGGGCGCCTGCTCGGCAGCTTTGCGCTGCCCGCAACCTATGGCCATCCCGGCGGCCTCGCCATGGTCGGGCATACGCTCTTCGTCGCCAATTCCGGACGGCTCCTCGCGCTCGACTTCCGAGAAACCTGCCGAAGGGGCGAATGCGTGCCCCTGAGGGAGACGCGCGTCGACAAGGCGATGGGCCCGGCGTTCCTGGCGGCGTCGGCTGACAGGCTCTGGTTCGGGCCCTATCGCCGAGAGGGCGCCCCCAGTCTTCATGCCGTCCGCGTTGCCCGCATCCTCTCCGCAGCGGAGGCGCCCGTTGGTCTGGCCGATGCCGAGGTCACGGTCCCTCTGCCGCTCTTCGCGCAAGGCGCCACGCTCGGCTCCGAGGGCAGCATCTGGATCGCGCAGAGCTCCGGCAATCGACCGGCTTTCCTGTCGCGGCTCGACAGCCGCAGCGGCGCGGTGCTCGCGCGCTATCCCGCCCCCGGCGGGATCGAGGACCTTGGTTATGCGCCGGACGGCAAGCTCTGGGCGGTCGCCGAGGCCGGGACCCGGCGCTGGAACCGCTGGAGCACCTTCTATCCGTTGGTCTTCGAGATCGATCCGGCGAAGCTCGTCGTCGGCTGATCAGCCGGGCCCGCCAGCCTGCGGCGGCCGCGCCCAGGGGCCGTGCGCCGCGCTTTCCCCCACCATGGTCGGAAGGTCCTGCCGCTCGCTGACCTTCGGCGGATGCGGCGGCATGGCCGGCATCCGTCCACCCGCCGTCTCGACCAGCGCCTGGACGCGCTTGGTGACGGACGGATGCGTCGAAAACAGGTCGGCGAAATCGTCCGGATCGTTCTCGAAGCACATATCCATGACGCCCGAGGGAACGCCGTCGATATCGGCCCTCCCTGAAATCTTCAGCAGGGCCGATATCATCGCGTCGGGGTTCTTCGTCAGCTCCACCGCGCCGGCATCGGCGAGGTATTCGCGAGAGCGCGACAGAGACAGCCGGATCAGCACCGCCAGCAACCAGGAGATCGCTATTACGGCGATGCCGATCACGATGGCGATGCCGTTGCCCTTCTTGGAATCGTCGGACGACATCCGGATCCTGCTGCGGCCGAAGCCGCGGAACACCATCTCGCCGACGAAGGAGATGACGCCTGCGATCACGACGGCGACCACCATCAGCTTCACGTCGCCATTGCGGATATGGGTCAGTTCATGGGCCAGCACGGCCTCGACTTCGGCGTCGTTGAGCTGGGCGAGAAGCCCGCTCGTCACCGTCACGGTGAACTGCTTGTCGTTGACGCCGCTGGCGAAGGCGTTGAGCGCGTCGCTTTCGACGATGGCGAGCTTCGGCATAGTCAGGCCGCGCGAGATGCAGAGGTTCTCCAGCATCCGGTAGAGCTTGGGATTGTCTTCCCGCGCGATGCCCTTCGCGCCCATCACCGCGCCGATCAGCGCGACATTGATGCGGAAGCCGATGAAGACCCACAGCATCGTCGCGGCCGTGATGAGCGGGAACCAGGAGCGGAAGATGCGGCTCGCTTCGCCGAAGGCGCTGCGGCCGTAAGGCACGCCGCCATAGCCATAGGCGACGAGCAGCAGCCCCCACGCCATGACGTAGACGAGCACGAAAAGCCCGGCGATCAGGAAGTTGGACCTGATCCGGTTGTTGCGCTGATGGGTGTAGAGCCCGAAGGCCTCGGCCATCGCCGCCGCTCCGCTTGCCCGGCGCTCGCCTGTCTTAGAACTTCACGCTGGGCGCGACCTCAATCTGCGCGCGCGTCTGCTCGCCGACATCGAAGAATTCGCGCTGGGTGAAGCCCATCTGCGGCGCGAACAGGACCGCAGGAAAGGCCTGGATCGCCGCGTTGAACTCGCTCACCGCATTGTTGAAGAAGCGCCGCGCCGCCGCGAGCTTGTCTTCGACGTTGCCGAGATCGACCTGGAGCTGCTGGAAATTGGCGCTGGCCTTGAGGTCCGGATAGGCCTCGCCGAGCGCGAGCAGTCGACCGACCGCGCCGGAGAGCTGTTGCTCGGCGGCGGCCTTGTCGTGGACCCCGGTCGCGCCTTGCGCCGCGTTGCGGGCGGCGATCACCGCATCCAGCGTCGATTTCTCGTGCGTCGCATAGCCCTTCACCGTCTCGACCAGGTTCGGGATCAGGTCGTGGCGCTGCTTGAGCTGCACGTCGATATCCGCGAAGGCTTGGTTGACGCGCTGCCGCATCGCGACGAGCCCGTTATAGGTCATGATTAGGTAGACGACGACGGCTACGATAAGCCCGAGAACGACCCAACCCATCAAATTCGCCTCCCTACGCGGTAGTGCGCGCACACTGGCACGGCGTGCGACCTTGGGGAAGCGGTCGCGGACCGTCATCCTGGGAATAGGGGAGGTGTCTGCAAACTTGCTTCCGGGCCCTGCTTGGATTACATCCGCGCTGTCCGAAGGGCCGTGATCGATCATGTGCCGGGGGCGGCTTTCAAGGCCTGCTCCCGTTTCGTGCTGGAAACGAGTCCTTGGGATACGGATCGATCCGGCGGCCTGGCGCCCCGGCCTGTGCTCGAAGGCCGGCAGTTCTCCGAGAGGAGGCGCCGACGGCAGCGATCCGGACCGCAACACCAACCACGGCGCCCAAGCCGGACATCCGCGGGATACGCGGCCGGCCTCAGGAGTTCATATGTCAGCAGTTGAAAGCTACAGCGCGGGTCGCGAGGATTTCGCCGCCCTCCTCGAAGAGTCCTTCGCCCGCAACGAGGCGATGGAAGGTACCGTCATCAAGGGCAAGGTCGTCGCCATCGAGAAGGATATGGCGATCATCGACGTCGGCCTGAAGACGGAAGGGCGCGTCGCGCTCAAGGAATTCACCGGCCCCGGCCGTGAGCAGGAAATCGGCGTCGGCGACGAGGTCGAGGTCTATCTCGACCGGATCGAGAACGCGCTCGGCGAAGCCGTCATCTCGCGCGACAAGGCTCGCCGCGAAGAGAGCTGGGTCAAGCTCGAGAAGGCCTTCGAGGCTCGCGAGAAGGTCACCGGCATGATCTTCAACACCGTCAAGGGCGGCTACACCGTCGACCTCGACGGCGCCGTGGCCTTCCTGCCGCGCTCGCAGGTCGACATCCGCCCGATCCGCGACGTCGGCCCGCTGATGGGCCAGCCGCAGCCCTTCGAGATCCTCAAGATGGATCGCCGCCGCGGCAATATCGTCGTGTCGCGCCGCACCGTCCTCGAAGAGACCCGCGCCGAGGCTCGTTCCGAGCTCGTCGCCTCGCTCGAAGAGGGCCAGGTCATCGACGGCGTCGTCAAGAACATCACCGAGTACGGTGCGTTCGTTGACCTCGGCGGCATCGACGGCCTGCTGCACGTCACCGACATGGCGTGGCGTCGCGTGAACCACCCGTCCGAGGTCGTGACCATCGGCCAGACGGTCAAGGTCAAGATCATCAAGATCAACCAGGACACGCACCGCATCTCGCTCGGCATCAAGCAGCTGCTGGCCGATCCGTGGGATGGCATCGCCGAGCGTTACCCGGTCGGCACCCGTCTCAAGGGCCGCGTGACCAACATCACGGACTACGGCGCGTTCGTCGAAGTGGAGCCGGGCATCGAAGGCCTGATCCACGTCTCCGAGATGTCCTGGACCAAGAAGAACGTCCACCCCGGCAAGATCGTCTCGACCTCGCAGGAAGTCGACGTCGCGATCCTCGAGGTCGATCCGGTCAAGCGCCGCATCTCGCTCGGCCTCAAGCAGACCCTGCGCAACCCGTGGGAGCTGTTCGCCGAGCAGCATCCGGCTGGTTCGACGGTCGAGGGCGAGGTCAAGAACAAGACCGAGTTCGGTCTGTTCCTGGGCCTGGAAGGCGACATCGACGGCATGATCCACCTCTCGGATCTCGACTGGAACCGTCCGGGCGAGCAGGTCATCGAGGAATACAAGAAGGGCGACGTCCTGCAGGCCGTCGTTCTCGATGTGGACGTCGAGAAGGAGCGTATCTCGCTCGGCCTGAAGCAGCTCGGCGGCGATCCCTTCGTGGATGCCGGCGAGTTCAAGAAGGGCCAGGTCGTCACCTGTGAGATCGTCGAGGTCAAGGAGTCGGGTCTCGACGTCAAGATCTCGGGCACGGACATGATGACCTTCATCAAGCGCGCGGAGCTCGCGCGTGACCGCGCCGAGCAGCGCCCCGAGCGCTTCGCCCCCGGCGAGAAGGTCGATGCCCGCGTCGTGCTCTTCGACAAGAAGGCCCGCAAGATCCAGGTCTCGATCAAGGCCCTGGAGATGGCCGAGGAGAAGGAGGCGATGGCGCAGTACGGCTCTGCCGACTCCGGCGCCTCGCTCGGCGACATCCTGGGCGCCGCCCTCAAGAAGGCGACGACCGACAAGAAGTGAGGTTTCGGCCGCCTCGGCGGCCGGCCTCCAAGTTCAGCCCGCGTGGAGAAATCCGCGCGGGCTTTTGTTTCAGCGTTAGAGGAGCCAGATCATGACCCCCGCCGCCATCGGCATCGACTTCGGCACCACCAACAGCGTCGTCGCGCTGGCAGGGGCCGACGGCTCGGTCATGACACGCTCCTTTGCGACCAAGCAGGGCGCGGTCGACGCCTACCGCTCGGCCCTGATGTTCTGGCGCGAGGGCCGGCCCCCTCAAAGCCGCATCACCCATGTCAGCGGCCCCGACGCGCTCGACATGGCGCTCGGCATGACGAGCGAGCACCGCTTCCTGCAGTCGCTCAAGACCCATCTCTCCAGCCGCGCCTTCCAGGAGACCCGGCTCTTCGGCAAGCTCTTCCGGCTGGAGGACCTGATCGGCGTCTTCCTGACCGACCTCTCGAACGGGCTCGACGACCGCGACGCGCTGCCTCTCATCTCCGGCCGGCCCGTCGTCTTCGCCGGAGAGCGGCCCGACGAGGAATTGGCGCTCGGCCGGCTCAAGGCCTCCTATGGCAAGGCCGGGATGGACCAGGTCGATTTCGCCTATGAGCCGCTCGGCGCCGCCTATTGGTATGCCCGCGACCTCAAGACGCCGCAGACCATGCTGGTCGCTGACTTCGGCGGCGGCACCAGCGACTTCTCGGTGATGCGCTTCGAGCCGGGCAGGCGTGGGCAGCTGGAGGCGATTCCGCTCTCCCATGCCGGCGTCGGCGTCGCGGGCGATACCTTCGATTATCGCATCATCGAGCATGCGGTCTCGCCAGCGCTCGGCAAGGGCAGCGACTACCGTTCCTTCGGCAAGCTGCTGCCGGTGCCGGCGCACTATCACGCCGCCTTCGCGCAGTGGCACAAGCTCTCCCTGATGAAGAGCCGCGAGACCATGGCCGAGCTCAACGCCCTGATCCGCGAGGCGGTCGAGCCCGCCAAGCTCGAGGACTTGCTGACGGTGATCGAATATGATCTCGGCTACGAACTCTATCGTGCGGTCTCGGCCACGAAGATCGCCCTCTCCGACAATGAGGCCACGGTGCTGCGTTTCAACCAGGTGGGCGTCAGTATCGAGACGCCGATCCGCCGCAGCGATTTCGAGCGCTGGATCAGGGAGGATGTTGGGGCCATCGAAGCCGCGCTCGACCGGGCACTGGCCGAGGCCGGGTTGGGCTCGGAGCGCATCGAGGCGGTCTTCATGACCGGCGGCACCTCCTATGTGCCGGCGGTGCGCAGTCTGTTCGACCGTCGCTTCGGCGCCGCCAAGGTGCATATCGGCGATGCCTTCCGCTCGGTTGCCAGCGGGCTCGCCCTGCTCGCGCTCGACCGCGCCCGGGCTGAGGCCACGGCCTGACGTCACGCTGGTGCCTTGCCCGGCTGGCATGGCGGGGCTACACCACCGACCCACAGCGGACAGGAGTGCCAGATGTCGACCGATGCCGATCTGCTCGCAGACCGCCGCAGCCTCCGGCGCAGGCTCACCTTCTGGCGCGTGCTCGCGGTCTTGGGTGTCGTCGCCGCGGCCGTCGTCGGCGGGCTCGCCTGGAAGGGCGAGGTGCCGGGCAGCCTGACGACCGCCCATATCGCCCGCATCACCATTTCCGGCTTCATCTCGGGCGATCGTCGCACGCTCGACCTGATCAAGTCCGTCGAGGAGAGCCGCACCGTCTCGGCCGTCGTGGTCAGGGTCGACAGCCCTGGCGGCACCACGTCCGGCTCCGAGGCGCTGCATACGGCGCTGCGCGGGCTCGCCGCCAAGAAGCCAATGATCACGGTGGTCGATGGCGTCGCGGCATCCGGCGGCTACATCGCCGCCATGGGCGCGGACCGTATCGTCGCCCGCCAGACCTCGCTCGTCGGCTCGATCGGCGTGCTCTTCCAGTTCCCCAACGTCTCGCATCTGCTCGACACGGTCGGCGTCAAGGTCGAGTCCGTGAAGTCGAGCCCGCTCAAGGCCGCTCCCAGCGGCTTCGAGCCGACCTCGCCCGAGGCTCGCGAGGCGCTCCAGCGCGTCGTCGACGACAATTACGCCTGGTTCAAGCAGATGGTGCGGGACCGCCGCCATCTCGGCGACAGCGAGGTTGCGACCGTCTCGGACGGGCGGGTCCATTCTGGCCGTCAGGCGCTCGGCCTCAAGCTTGTCGACGAGATCGGCGGCGAGCCGGAGGCGATAGCCTGGCTGGAGCGCGAAAAGGGCGTCGCGCGCGATCTGAAGGTGCGGGATTGGCGTCGACGCAGCGAATCCTCCTCTTTCGGGCTCTGGAGCGCCGGGGAGGCGCTGGCACGCGCTGCGGGGCTCGACGGGCTCGCCGCGACGATTGCGCGCGCCGCCGATCAGCCAGTGGGCTTGCGGCTTGACGCGCCCTTGGCGCTCTGGCAGCCTGCCGCAACCGAAAAATGATGTTGATACAAATGGTTATATTCCGGCGATGATTAAATCCGAACTCGTCCAGCGGATCGCTGACCAGAACACCCATCTTTATCAGCGCGACATCGAGAACATTGTCTCGGCCATCCTGGACGAGATCGTGAAGGCGCTGGAGCGCGGTGACCGGGTGGAGTTGCGCGGCTTCGGCGCTTTTTCGCGCAAGGCCCGCTCGGCCCGCATCGGGCGCAACCCCCGCACCGGCGATGCCGTCGCGGTGGAGGAGAAATTCGTTCCCGTCTTCAAGACGGGCAAGGAGCTCAGGCAGCGCCTCAACGGCAAGGCCTGATCAGGGCGCCGGCGCCTTTGTTGTGCCGGCTCGGAGATCGCGATGAAGGCCTTCCTCAAGGCATTGGTGCTGGTTCCGGTCGCTCTGGTGATCGTGCTGTTCGCTGTCGCCAACCGCGCGCCCGTTCGGGTTTCGCTGGACCCGTTCAGCCGCGACCTGCCAATGCTGTCCTATGAGCTGCCACTCTTCGCGGTTGTGCTCGCCGCAATCTTCCTCGGTGTGCTCGTCGGCGGGCTCGCCGCTTGGATCGCGCAGGGCAAGTACCGCAAGGCCGCGCGCCGTGGCCGCCGCGAGGTCGAGGCGCTGCGCTCCGAGACCGAGGCGCTGCGTTCGGCGGTGCCCGATTCAGCCTTGCCGGCCCTGACCAGCGGAAGAAATTGATGCGTCTGTTCGAGTTGGCCGAGATCGACGCGGCCCTGAGTTATCCGTCTCTCATCGATATCCTCGACGACGCCTTCCGCAGCGAGGTCATCGCGCCCAAGCGGGCCCAGTACGCGATCGAGCGCCCCGGGGAGGAGAACGCGATCCTGCTGACCATGCCGGCCTGGAGCGGGCCGGGCGTCGCCAGGCCCTATATCGGCACCAAGATCCTCTCGGTCTTCTTCGGCAACGGCAAGCGCAACCTGCCGGGCGTGATGGGCGCCTATCTGCTGATGGACGGCGAGACGGGGCAGCCGCTGGCGGTGATGGACGGCAACCGCCTGACGATCTGGCGCACGGCCGCGGCATCGGCTCTCGCCTCGCGCTACATGTCGAACCCGCACGCCAGCCACATGCTGATGGTCGGCGCCGGCGCGCTCGCGCCCTTCATCATCAAGGCGCATCGCTCCGTGCGGCCCCTGACCGACATCGCGATCTGGGCGCGGCGTCCGGAGGCGGCCGAAGCGGTCGTCGCTGCGCTCGCCGAGGATGGCATCCAGGCACGCGCCACTACCGATCTCGAAGGCGAGGCCCGGACCGCCGACATCATCTCCTGCGCCACCAACGCGACCGAGCCGCTGATCCACGGCCACTGGCTGAAGCGCGAGGCGCATCTCGACCTGATCGGCGGCTTCACCATGCAGATGCGCGAGGCGGATGCCGACGCTCTGCATCGGGCCCGCGTGATCGTGGATTCGGCCAAGGCGATCGAGGAGGGTGGCGATGTCGCCGTCGCCATCGCGGAAGGCAGCTATAGCGCCGACAAGGTCGCGGGAACGCTGGCGGAGCTTTGCCAGGGCAAGGTCATGGGGGCGATCGAGGGCGGCGGCATCACCCTGTTCAAGTCGGTCGGCGTGGCGCTCGAGGATCTTGCGGCAGCGGTGGCCATCTGGGAGCACCGGCAGGGCGCCTGACTGTTCCCGGATATCGCGATCGCCAGGAGGGGGAAGGATGACCGGGCCGATCGAACTGACTGACGAAGAGCGCAGCTACATCGTCCAGATGGGGGCAGCCAAGACAGGCTTCCTGTCGATGCTGCTGAGCTATCTGCCTTATCTTGCTCCCGTCGCGCTCTTCGGCGCCTATGGCATCGCCATCCATTATCTGACGGCGGTGGCGCTGTCCTTCGTCTGCCTCATCGGGCTGAATCTGTGGTGGATCCACGGGCAAAGTGGATCCACCACGATATTCCAGGCGATCTGTGCCAAGATCCTTGCCGCGGTGCCGAAGCCGCCGCAGCCCGTCCTGGCGCCCGCAGCGTCAGACGACCGGCGCTCCGCCGATGGCGCCGAGCAGCCATAGGACCAGCACGACGACGAGCACGAGGCCGACCACGCCGCCCAGTCCCGCGGGGCCATAGGCGCTGTGGCCATAGTAGCCGCCGCCGCCGAGCAGCAGCAGGATCAACAGAACGATCAGCACAGTGGACATGGAAATCTCCCGTCAGTTCAGCGCCCTCGCGGGCGGGTCTGCCGGGAAACGTCCACTGCGAAGCGCCGGTTCCGTTGCGTTGGGCGTACGAGGTCAATCGGCCTTGATGCCGACCTCCTTGATCAGCTCGCCCCACTTCTTCATCTCGGCCTGCAGGAAGCTGGCGAGTTCCTCCGATGTCCAGCCTCCGGGCTCCGCCGCCAGCGCATCCATCTTGGCGCGCACGGCTGGATCGGCGATCCCGGCCTTGGTGTCCGCCTGGATCTTCGCGATGATCGCGGGCGGGGTCTTGGCCGGCGCGAACAGCGCGAACCAGGAGGACACGTCGAAGCCCGGAACGGTCTCGCCGATCGGCGGGAATTCCGGTGCCGTCGGCGCTCGTTTCGCCGTGGTCACGCCCAGGCCGCGGATCATGCCGGCCTTCGCTTGAGGCAGGGCCGACGTGATGTTGTCGAAGATCAGGTCCACGCGCCCGCCGATCAGGTCCTGGATTGCCTGGGCCGAGCCGCGATAGGGCACATGCACCATCTTCGTGCCGGTGAGCTTCTGGAAGAGCTCGCCGGAGAGATGCAACGAGGTGCCGACGCCGGACGAGGCGTAGGTCAGCTTGCCCGGATTGGCCTTGGCATAGGCGACGAGCTCGGCGACGTCCTTCACCGGCAGCTGGTTGTTGACCACGAGCAGGTTGGGCACCAGCGCGACCATGGTGATCGGGGCGAGGTCCTTGGCCGCGTCGTAGTTGATCTTGGCGTAGAGATAGGGGTTCGTCGCCAGCCCGACCGAGGCGATCAGCAGCGTGTCGCCGTTCGGCTCGGCCTTGGCCACGGCCTCGATGCCGATATTGCTGCCCGCGCCCGGCCGGTTCTCCACCACCATGGTGCTACCCCATGTCTGGCTGAGTTTGTCGGCGACGAGCCGGCCGAGCACGTCGGTGGCACCGCCCGGCGTGAAGGGCACGACGAGCTTGATGAGCCGCCCCTGCGGCCAGGGCTGCTGGCCAAGGCTGGGAACCGGCGCCGCGAGCGCTGCGCTCGTGCCGACGAGAAATGCGCGCCGGTCGATCTGGGCTTTCATCGATGTTTCCTCTCCGTGGTGCGCTCTCCGGCGCCTGTCACGCGAGGCTGCTATCCGGCGCGCGGCTTGTCCAGCCTCAGGCCGCTTGACCGCTGCCGGCCGGCGCGATGATTCTCGGTTCATGCGCAGCATCTCGCGAATCGCGGCCCTCGCAACCGCACTGATGGCTCTCGTCCCGGCGGCGGGCTTGGCCCAGTCGACGGCGGAACAGGAGGCGAAGAACCGCGCCGCCAATATCGCCGCCTATCCGGATGCGGCGCGTGCGCTCTTCGGCCAGAAGACGACGCCGGCGAGCATGGAAGCGCGCGCCATCGGTTCCTATGCCCGCGGCTGCCTCGCCGGTGCCGAGGCGCTGCCGGTCGACGGGCCGAGCTGGCAGGTCATGCGGCTCAACCGCAACCGCAACTGGGGCCATCCCGTCCTGATCGACTATCTGGAGAAGCTCGCCCGTGACGTGCCGCGCATCACCGGCTGGCCGGGCCTGCTCGTCGGCGACATGTCGCAGCCGCGCGGCGGGCCGATGCTGACAGGCCACGCCTCCCACCAGATCGGTCTCGATGCCGATGTCTGGCTGACGCCGATGCCGAAGGAGCGGGTCGATCGCGACCAGCGTGAGAACATGTCGGCGACCAACATGGCCCGCGCCGACTGGCGCGACATCGACCCGAACAACTGGACGCCGGCCCATTCCCGGCTGATCCACACGGTCGCGGCCGAGCCGCGCGTCGAGCGCATCTTCGTCAATCCGGCGCTGAAGGTCGCGCTCTGCCGGGAAGCCGGGGCCGACAAGGGCTGGCTCGAGAAGGTGCGGCCGATGTGGGGCCACAACTATCACTTCCATATCCGGATGGTCTGCCCGGCCGGCATGGCGAGCTGCCACGGCCAGGAGCCGCCGAATTTCGGCGATGGCTGCGGCGCCGAACTCAGCGGCTGGGTCGAGCGCCAGTATCAGGCGATCTTCCATCCGCCGAAGCCCAAGCCGGGCCCGAAGCCGAAGCCCAAGCCGCCGATGTCGCTCGATGCCCTGCCGCCTGAATGCCGGCAGGTTCTGGTTTCGCGCTGAGGGGGCGCCTCACCGCCGTGGCGGCGTCCGTCCCGAGCTGTAGGCGAAGGGGTCGCGCTGCGGCGTGATCATCGGCCGGGCCTGGTCGTAACCCTCTTCGTCGACCACGCCGGTCCCGCCCTCGTCGCCGAGGATAACGCCCTCCTCTGTCGGCGAGACGGCGCCGGGCAGCGCAAGCGGCCCCGCATTCTCGCTCGGCAATGGTTCGGGCCGGTAAGGCTGGCCGTAGGCAGGCTGCCGCATGGCGGGATGCTCGAGATAGCGGCGCCGCGCCTCCAGGCTCTGGCTCTGGTTCTGGCTGTAGGCCGCGACCGGGTAGCCGCCCTGCACCGCGCCCGGCGGGCGCGGGCCGCCGTTCGGCTGCCGCAGCAGGGGGGCGCTCGCGACCACGGCGCCGGCCGGCACCGCATTGCGCGGCTGGGCCTGCGCTGAGGAATAGGGGCGCGCCGGGTCCGGCGGCGGCAGGTTGTAGTTCGGCGTGTACTTGATGATCGGCTTGCAGATGTGCCGGCCCTTGGAGTGCCGAGCCAGGTCGATATGGATGTGGTCGTAATGCATCGGGTCGGCGCCCGGGCCGAGCACCGTGCCGAAATAGGTGCAGGCGCCGACGAAGACCTCGCGCAGGAAGTTCTGTTCTTCCGGCGAGCCGCGCCAGCCGTCCTTGACCGTGACGACGCGGTTGTCGTTCAGCCGGAAGGCGAAGACGTCGACGGCATTGCCGAAGGCGTGCTCGGAGGTGCGCGTGGTGTAGCTGCCGTTGTTCATCGCGCGGCAGGAATAGGAGCCGGCCCGTATCTCGATGACCTGCGCGCCAAGGATGTTCATCGCGGCCGGCTGCACGATCTCCGCCAGCCACTGGTCGGTCGTCGCGACGACCGGGCAGGAGAGGGTGGCGGTGCTGGTGAGCCCGATGCCACCGTTGGAGAAGGCAGAGACCTTGAGCGGTTGCTGCATGCCGCACACGCCCGGCCCGTCGATCGCCTTGCCGCGCAGGCTGACATAGCTCGAAAGCTCGACCTGGCGGGAAGCCATGCAGGCGGCTTCCGCCTGGTCGCGCCAGGCGGCACGCTGGGGCCTCTGGAACTTGCCGCAGCCGGCAAGCCCCGTAGCGGCGAGGAGACCAAGTGCGATGAGGGCGAGATGAGCGCGTCGCATGCCCTTCAAATGCGAACCGCTTGGTGAACGCTTTCTCAACCGACTGCGCCCCGGCGGCCACAGCCGGATTAACTTTGGCACCGTGGTAAATTGGCGCTTAAAACAAGGGTCCGGCAGCGTTGATCGATGGCGCGTGCCTTGATTGGGAGAGGTTTTGCTGACGTTACGGAAGATCAGCTCCGGCTTGGCCGGAAGAAAACGTGGCCCCGACGTGACGAGGGCCCCCGAGCGTGGATTCAGCCGCGCCTGTGGGTAGAAAAATCGTTCCGCTTCATCAGTGGTTTAATCGCATTTTAACGATGTAATAGCCTGCGCCGCAGCCCTGCCATTGTGCTGCCCCCTTGCGGCCGCCGTCAGTTCTGCTAGCTTTCGCGACAGGTCAATGACAGGAGGAGGGTGTGATGAGTGTCACGCTACGTCTCGACCGATGGATCATGGGAGCGGCCTTCGTTTTCATGATGGCGATCGTTCTGGGAGCGTTCTGACAAGCGTCAGTCTCGAAGTCGCTAGGACCTCAAGAGCCTTGAAACAAAACGCCGCCGGGAAGCCCCCGGCGGCGTTTTGTTTCAGATCCCTGCACGCCGGCTTCAGCTTTCCGGGCACGGCGTATCGGTGATCTGCCAGGACATCATGTTGACGACCCGTCCGCACGTGGCCACGCGCCGGCCCTGCGTTGTGCGGATGCAGGACATCGAACCCTCGGCGATCTTGCGGCCGTCGTTCCAGCAGAAGCAGAGCGGCTCCGGCGCCTGTGCCAGCCGCGGCGGATCGAGCGCGATGGGCGGCTCCGCAGCGGCTTCGGTGACGAGCAGGAGAACCGCGAGGGCGAGCAGCCATCTGAGCGCGCGGTGTCGGTGAGGCCTCGGTCCGGATCCGGTCATGGCACTCTCCCCGCCGCCTGCCGCGGCAGGCGATGTCTCAGTCTACCACGCGGCCGGCTTGCCGCCGAATGATTATGCATTCATTTGAAATAGTAAGCATTTCAGGTCGTTAGCCGGCCCTCTCCTTGCGCGGCCGGCAATCTCCCACCATATTCTGCAGCGGAGAGCCCCAAGGGAAATCGTTCCCGGGCTCCGGGAGGAACAATGTCGCTGATTTCGCTCGCCCGCCGTGGACGCTCCGTCGCCCTGGTCGTCGGAGCCCTGATGCTCGTGCCGCTCGTTGCCGAAGCTCGTCCGGGCGGCGGCAGGAGTTCTGGCAGCCGTGGCAGCTTCAGCAACAGCGCCCCGGCACCGACCGCGACGACGCCGGGTGGCGGCCAGTCTTTTCAGCGTAGCGCCGGCCCGACCGCCCCGTCCTATACCAATCAGGGCGGCATGGGTGCCGCGGCTGCGCAGGCGGCTCGTCCGTCTTTCGCCCGCAACATGATGATGGGCATTGGCGCCGGCCTGCTCGGCGCTGGCCTGTTCGGCCTGCTCTCGGGCTCCGGCTTCTTCGGCGGGCTCGCCTCGCTCGCCGGCATGCTCGGCTTCCTGCTGCAGATCGCGCTGATCGCCGGTATCGTCATGCTCGCCATCCGCTTCTTCCGCCGCCGTTCGGAGCCGGCACTCGCCGGCGCCGGTGCGCCTTATGCTCGCCAGGGCTATGACGCGCCGCCGGCCGCGCCGCGCATGGGCGGCTTCGGGATGGGTGGCGCAGCCGCCGCGCCGAAGCCCGAGCAGATCCAGCTTGCGGGCGAGGACTTCGACAGCTTCGAGCGCCTGCTTGGCGAGATCAACGCGGCTTATTCCAACGAGGACGAGGCCGGGCTGCGCCAGCGTGTGACGCCGGAGATGTTCGGCTATTTCGACGAGGATCTGACGGAGAACGTTCGCCGCGGCGTGGTGGATCGCGTCTCCGATGTGAAGCTGCTGCAGGGCGACCTGTCGGAAGCCTGGCGCGAAGGTGCCAGCGACTACGCCACGGTCGCGATGCGCTTCAGCCTCATCAACGCGGTCTATGATCGCAAGACCGGCAAGGTGGTCGACGGCAACGCGAGCGAGACCCAGGAGGTCAAGGAATACTGGACCTTCCTGCGCGAGCGTGGCGGCCAGTGGAAGCTCTCGGGCATCCAGCAGGCTGCGTGACCATCGCTGTAACGGGATCGAGACGGCCGGGGCGACCCGGCCGTTTTGCTTTGGGCGGCTTCCGGGTGTTGCGGCGGCAAAAAGCGGCTTATAGCGGTTGCTGCCTTAGCCTGTTGGAGCCCGCTTTCCATGAGTGACATGCGTCTCGTCGTCGTCGGTGCTGCCGGGCGCATGGGCCGGATGCTGGTCCGCGCGATCGATCAGGCCGATGGCTGCCGGCTCGTGGCGGCGGTCGAACGGCCGGGCTCCGTGGCGGTCGGTACGGATTCCGGCGTTCTGGCGGGGCTGCCCCCTCTCGGCGTGAGCGTGACGAGCGATCCGGCCGCGGCCTTCGCGGCTGCGGACGGCGTCCTCGATTTCACCGCGCCGGATGCGACCGTCGCCTTCGCTGGACTGGCGGCCGAGGCTGGCATCCTGCATGTTGTCGGTACCACCGGCATGGAACCCGCCCATCTGGCGAAGCTCGCCGAGGCGGCGCAGCGCACCCCGATCATCCGCTCCGGCAATATGAGCCTCGGCGTCAACCTGCTGGCGGCGCTCGTGCGCAAGGTCGCCGCGACGCTCGGCACGGATTGGGACATCGAGATCGTCGAGATGCACCACCGCATGAAGGTCGACGCTCCCTCTGGCACTGCGGTGCTGCTGGGCGAGGCGGCGGCTGAGGGCCGTGGCATCGATCTGGCGCAGCGTCGCGTCGCCGGGCGCGACGGCATCACCGGCGCACGCGAGCCCGGCACCATCGGCTTCGCCGCGCTGCGCGGCGGCACCGTGGTGGGCGACCACAAGGTCATCTTCGCTGCGGCGGGCGAGCGGCTGGAGCTTGCCCATGTCGCCGAGGATCGCAGCCTCTTCGCGCAGGGCGCGGTGAAGGCTGCGCTCTGGGGCAAGGGGCGCAAGCCCGGTCTCTATTCCATGGCCGACGTGCTCGGGCTCGACACACTTTGACGCGCGTCAGCATCGCGCCCGGCGTCTTCCACTGGCCGGGCCGGCTCGCGCCGGCGGAGCAGGCGGCGATGGTGGCGGAGCTGCGCGCGGTGGCGCGCAAGGCACCCTTCTTCCAGCCGCGCATGCCGAAGACGGGCAAGCCCTTCTCGGTCAGAATGACGAATTGCGGTCCGCTGGGCTGGGTCTCGGACGAGCGTGGCTATCGCTACCAGCCCGAGCATCCGGAGACCGGCGAGCCCTGGCCGATGATGCCGGCGCCGTTGATCGCGCTCTGGGAGGAGCTTTCCGGCTATCCGCACCCGCCGGAAGCCTGCCTCATCAATTTCTACGCCGCCGGGACGAAGATGGGACTGCATCAGGATCGCGACGAGCAGGATTTCGACGCGCCGGTGCTTTCGATCTCACTCGGCGACGCCGCGCTCTTCCGCATCGGCGGCACGACGCGCGGCGGCACGACGACCTCGCTGAAGCTCGCTTCGGGCGACGTGCTGCTCTTCGGGGGCGAGGCGCGGCTGGCCTATCACGGCATCGACCGCATCCTCTCCGGCTCCTCGACGCTGCTGCCGGAAGGCGGGCGGATCAACCTGACGCTGAGGCGCGTGAGGAAACCGTGATCCTATAGTTGTCCGGGCAGCTTCGGGAACGCCCAGCCCCACAGCAGCGAGCCGGCCCTGAGCCCGAAGCCGGTGATCAGGCCGCCGAGCATGACGATCGCCACCGGAAGGCCGAGACCGATCAACAGAGCGGTGACCGTCGCTCCGGCCGTCGCCGCTGTGACGTAGAAATCCCGGCTCCAGAGCACCATCGGCCGGTCGCCGGCCAGGATGTCGCGCAGAATGCCGCCGAAGCTCGCCGTCATGGCCCCGAGAGCCACGGCGGACAAGACCGGCGCGCCTGCCGCAAGCCCCTTGAACGTGCCGATGACCGCGAACAGCGAGAGCCCGGCCGCGTCGGCCCAGATAAGGACCTTGCGTCCCGCCCAGCCTTCGAGCAGCCCGGGCCGGAAATAGGCGGTCGTCCAGGCGAGCAGCGCCACCACGACGCAGATGGCGACATCCGTGGGATCGTTCACCCAGAAGGCGCTGTTTCCGAGCAGCACGTCCCGCAACGTGCCGCCGCCCGCCCCCGTGACGGTCGCGAGCAGGATGAACCCGAACGGGTCCATCCCCTTGCGACCCGCGACGATCGCGCCCGTCAGTGCGAAGACGGCGACGCCGGCGGCTTCGAACACGGCGTCAGTGCGGGCCCGCGCCGCCGTTGCCGGCATCGCCGTTCGGCGCCTTGGGAGCGCCGGCCGAGACACCGACGAGGGCCGGGCGCAGCACCCGCTCGCCGATCTTGTAGCCGACCTGCACGACCTTCGAGACCAAGCCCTTGGCCACCACCGGATCGGGGGCCTCGAACATGGCCTGATGCAGGTTCGGGTCGAACTTCTCGCCCTGCGGGTCGATCCGGCGCACGCCATGGCGCTCCAGCGTCTTGAGCAGCTCGCGTTCGGTCAGCTCGATGCCTTCATAGAGCGCCTTGGTCGCTGCATCCGCTGTGGCGAGGGCCGCCTCGGGATGGCTCTCGAGCGCCCGGCGCAGATTGTCCGAGGAACCCAGCATGTCGCGCGCGAAGCTCGTCGCCGCATAGGCCTTCGCGTCGGCGATCTCGCGCTCCGTGCGCCGGCGCAGGTTCTCCATCTCCGCCAGCGTGCGCAGCAGCTTGTCCTTGAGATCGTCGCGCTCCGCCTGGAGCTTGGCGATCTCGGCCTCAGGGCCCGTCGCGGCGGCCTGCTCGGGCGCCTCGGCGCCGTTGTCGAGCTTGGGGTCTTCCGTGGCAGGATTCTGCGTCATCGCGTCTTCCAATTCCTCATCTTCGGGTTGGCTGCGCCGTCCCTTGGAGACCGTGCCGGTCATAGGCCGGGGCGCAAGCCATGTTTCGAGCCCGCATATCGGGCCTATGGCGCCTTAAATCAAGCGCGGGCCGGCACCTTGGCCTTGGCGGGAGGCGTCTTGTCGGCTTCCAGGCTGAAGACCTCGAGCAGCGCCTTGCGGATCGCCAGATGCCGGGCCGTCGAGGTGATCTTCGCGTGGGTCAGGTCGGTGATGTAGAACACGTCGACCGCCTTCTCGCCGAAGGTCGCGATATGGGCCGAGGCGATATTGAGGTTGAGCTTTCCGATCGCGGTGGTGAGGTCGTAGAGCAGGCCGGGCCGGTCGAGTCCGGAGACCTCCAGCACGGTGTGGCGGGCCGAAAGCACGTTGTCGATGATGACTTCGGGCTGGACCTGGAAGGTCTGACCGCGCGGCGGCGGCGCGCGCCGCTGCGCCACCAGATCGGCGATCTTGATCTCGCCCTTGAGCGCCCGCTCGATCGTCGCGGCGATGCGCTCCGCTCGGCGCAACTCATCGTCGTCGCGGTCAAAGGCGCGTGAGACCGAGATGGTGTCGAGCACGAGCCCGTCGCTGGTGGTGAAGATCTGCGCGTCGACGATGTTGCCGCCGGCGGCAGCGCAGGCCCCGGTGACGATGGCGAGCAGGCGCGGATGGTCCGGCGCCAGCACGGTGAGTTCCGTCACGCCGCGGAACTGGTTCGTCTCGACGCTCGTGGCCGTGGTGCGCCCAGCCTGCTCCGCCTCGCGCAGGAAGCGGGCGTGCTTTTCTTGCTCGGCGGCATCGACCTTGATCCAGTAGGCCGGGTAGTGGCGCGCGATATACGTATCGCGTTCCTCGGCGGGCCAGTCGGAGAGGCGCTCGCGCAGGGCGTCCTGCTTCGCCTGGATGCGCGTCTTGCGCTCGACGCCCGAATGGCCGCCGGTGAGGACCAGCTCGGTCTCGTAATAGAGCGTGCGCAGCAGCTGGCCCTTCCAGCCGTTCCAGACGCCGGGGCCGACCGCCTTGATATCCGCGACCGTCAGAATGAGCAGGAGCTTCAGTCGTTCCAGCGTCTGTACCGTCGCGGCAAAGCTCTCGATCGTTTTTGGATCGCCGAGGTCGCGGCTCTGCGCCACCGTGGACATGTCGAGATGGTGCTCGACCAGCCAGGCGACGGTCTCCGTCTGCGCGGTGGTCAGGCCGAAGCGCGGGCCGAGCTTGCGGGCGATGCGCGCGCCGGCCATCGAATGGTCCTCCGGCCGGCCCTTGGCAATGTCGTGCAGGAACAGCGCGAGATAGAGCGCGCGCCGGTTGGCGATGCTCGGCATGATCTCGTTGGCAAGCGGATGCTCGGCCTCGACCGCGCCCGCATCGATCTCGGCCAGCACCCCGATGGCCCGGATCAGATGCTCGTCCACCGTGTAGTGGTGGTACATGTTGAACTGCATCATCGCCACGACCCGGCCGAAATCCGGGATGAAGCGGCCGAGCAGCCCGGATTCGTTCATCCGCCGCAGCACCACGTCGGGCGAGCGCCGCGCGGTGAGGATCTCGACGAAGATGCGGTTGGCCTCGGGGCTGTTGCGCAACGCCGGCGTCACCAGCTTGAGCGATTTCGTCACCAGCCGGCTGGCATCGGGGTGGATGGCGAGATCGTCGCGGCTCGCAATCTCGTAGAGCCTGAGCAGATTGACCGGGTCGCGCTTGAAGGCCTTGTCATCGACGACGTTGAGACGCTGGCTCGTCAGCACGAAATCGGGGTGGCCCAGCGCGCGCTCGCGCCGGCGCGTGGCGAAGGAGCCGAGCAGGCGCGAGAGCGAGGCCCGCGGCTTCTGTTGGCGCGCCTCCAGCGCCGCGCAAACGATGGCGGTGAGATCGCCGACATCCTTGGCGACGCGGAAATAGCCCTTCATGAAGCGCTCGACCGGCGCCAGCCCGCTGCGGCCGGCATATCCGATTTCGGTCGCGACTTGGCGCTGCAGGTCGAAGGACAGCCGCTCCTCGGCCCGGCCGGTGATGAAGTGCATCCAGCAGCGCACCCGCCAGAGGAACTCCTCCGAGCGCTCGAACATCAGGAGTTCCTGCCGGTCGAACAGGCCGGCTGCGACCAGTTCGCGCACGTCCTGGACGCGATAGGCATATTTCGCGATCCAGAACAGCGTGTTGAGGTCGCGCAGGCCCCCCTTGCCGTCCTTGACGTTGGGTTCGACGAGATAGCGCGAGGCACCCGCCCGCTGCACCCGCGTCTCGCGCTCGGCGAGCTTGGCCTCGGTGAAGGCGACGGCCGTGCCCTCCACCACCTCGGCGTCGAAGCGGCGCGTCATCTCCGCGAACAGCGCCTCGTCGCCGGCGAGGAAGCGCGCTTCCAGCAGCGCGGTGCGGATCGTCATGTCGGCGCGTGCCTCGCGCACGCAATCCTCGATCGAGCGCACCGAATGGCCGGTCTTCAGCTTCAGGTCCCAGAGCGGATAGAGCAGGGATTCGACGACGCTCTCGCCCCAGGCGGTCTGCTTGTGCGGGAACAGGAAGAGCAGGTCGACATCCGAGCCCGGCGCCAGCGTGCCGCGGCCATAGCCGCCGACAGCGACCACTGCGATGCGCTCGGACTGCGAGGGATTGTCGACGGGGTAGAAATAGGATGTCGCCGCCTTGTGCAGCCCGATCACCACGGCGTCCATGACGGCTGAGAGCCGCTTGGCGCAGGCGAGGCCGCTGCGCGGTGTGGCGAGTATCGCTCGCGCCGAGGCGTGGCCGTCGTCGAGCACTTGCCGCAAGCCGGCGATCAGCTTCTGGCGTGTTTCCGAACTGCCGCGCTGTCCGGCCGCCGCGAAGAGCCGCGCAACCGTCCCTTCCGGGTCTTGAAGTATATCGGCCAACGGAAGCGCAGGCTTTGCAGGTGAGGCTGTCACGAGGGCTCGATTCCGACGATAGCGCCCTTCCTAGCACGGCGGCGCGGGTCGCGAGAGAGTCAATTTACACAGATGAAATTAGTGAAATATGAGAAACAACGATATCCGCCGTATTGTTTGACAGACAGAACGATCGGACCTAAAAGACGGATACGCGCCGATTTGAGCCACCAGCTTGCGGGCGCGAAACAAGTGCAGCTAAAGCGTGGGGAAGAGCGACAGCCGCTCCGATCCCTCGCATCACCAGAGGGATCGTCCCATGACCAGCATCACCCGCCGCCTCGCGCTTGCCGCCATCGCAGCTGTTGGCTTCGCCGCGCCGGCCTTCGCCCAGGCGCCGAAGGAAATCCGCATCGACTACGCCACCTACAACCCCGTCGGCCTCGTGCTGAAGGAGCGTGGCATCCTGGAGAAGGCGCTGGAGGCGGACGGCATCAAGGTGCGCTGGGTCCTCTCGGCCGGCTCCAACAAGGCGCTCGAATTCCTCAACGCCGGCTCGATCGATTTCGGCTCGACCGCCGGCGCCGCCGCGCTGATCGGCAAGATCAACGGCAACCCGATCAAGTCGATCTACGTCTATTCGCGGCCGGAATGGACGGCGCTGGTCACCGGCGCCAAGAGCGAGATCACCAAGGTTTCCGATCTCAAGGGCAAGCGCGTCGCCGTCACCCGCGGCACCGACCCGCATATCTTCCTCGTTCGCGCGCTCGCCGATGCCAAGCTGACCGAGAAGGACGTCAAGCTCGTCCTGCTGCAGCATGCGGATGGCCGGCTCGCGCTCGAACGCGGCGATGTCGACGCCTGGGCCGGACTCGACCCGCTGATGGCGGCCGCCGAGGTCGAGAGCGGCGCCAAGCTGTTCTACCGCAAGGCCGAGGACAACACCTGGGGTATCCTCAATGTCCGCGAGGCCTTCGCCAACGAGAATCCGGCGCTCGTGAAGAAGGTCCTGGCCGCCTACGAGGAGGCACGAGCCTATGCACGCGCCAATCCGGCCGAGCTCAAGAAGATCCTGGTCGAATACACCAAGCTCTCGGAGCCGGTGATCGAGCGCCAGCTCACCCGCACCGAACTCAGCCATTCGGCGATCGGCCAGGCCCAGATCGACACCATCACCGCGGCGGGCATCGCGCTCAAGGAAGCGGGCGTGCTCCCGGCTACGACCGATGTGAAGGCTGCCGTCGACAGCCTAGTCGACCGGCGCTTTGCCGCCACCAACTGATGCCGTAGCCTCCGGGCGATGAGCGTTCTCGACATCGAAGCGGCGGCGGAACAACTCGTAGCGCGGCCGGCCACCGGCCGCCCGCGCTACGGTCTCGCCATTGCCGGCTTCGTGCTGCCGGTCCTCCTCGCCATCATCTGGGAAGTGCTGGTGGCGAGCGGCATCGCCAATGGTCGGCTGATGCCGCCGCCCAGCGTCGTCGGCCGCACGCTCTGGCAATTGTCGGCCTCCGGCGAGCTCCTGACCCATGCCGGGGCGACGCTCTGGCGGGTCGGCGCAGGCTTCGGCCTCGGTGCGCTGGCTGGCACGTTGTTCGGTGCGGTGACGGGGGCTCTGCCATTCGCTCGCAGCCTGCTCGATCCAACGCTGCAGGCGCTGAGGGCGATCCCTTCCATCGCCTGGGTGCCGCTTTTCATCCTCTGGCTCGGCATCTTCGAAGCTTCGAAGGTGGCGCTGATCGCAGTCGGCGTCTTCTTCCCGGTCTATCTGGGCGTCGCCGCGGCGATCCAGGGCATCGACCGGAAGATCGTCGAGGTCGGGCGCGTGTTCAGGCTCTCGCGGCTCGCCATGGTGCGCCGTGTGCTGCTGCCCGCGATCCTGCCCTCCTGGATCACGTCGCTACGGGCTGGCCTCGGCCTCGGCTTCATGTTCGTCGTCGCCGCCGAGATCATGGGGGCGAGCGAGGGGCTGGGCTATCTGCTCGTGGACGGCCAGCAACTCGGCCGCCCCGACACCATCATCGCGGCCATCATCAGCTTCGCCGTGCTCGGCAAGCTGGCGGACGGTCTGCTCGTCGCCATCACGCGGCCCTTCCTCACCTGGCAGGATACGGCGCGCGACAAGCTCTGAAAGTCGTCTCGGTGCTGAGCTTCGATCAGCTTTTCAAGACCTATGCGGACGGCACCCGCGCGCTCTCGGCGATCACGCTCGATGTGCGGCAGGGCGAGATCGTCGCTCTGCTCGGCGGCTCCGGCTGCGGCAAGACCACGCTGCTCCGGCTCGTCGCCGGGCTGGACAGGCCGAGCGCCGGCGCGATCCGCCTCGATGGCGAGGTCATCGCCGAACCGCGCGCCGATGTCGGCGTCATCTTCCAGGAGCCGCGGCTCTTCCCCTGGCTCGGCGTCGCCGAGAATGTTGGCTTCGGCCTCTCGCATCTGTCTCGTTTCGAGCGCGAGGGGCTGGTGACGAACGCGCTCGTTCGCGTCGGGCTCGGCGGCTATGAGAAGCGCTGGCCGCGCGAGCTTTCCGGCGGCCAGCAGCAGCGCGTCGCCATAGCGCGCGCGCTCGTCACCCGGCCGAAGCTGCTCCTGATGGACGAGCCCTTCTCGGCTCTCGACGCGACCACGCGCGCCAGCCTCCACGGCCATCTGCTCGCGCTCTGGCAGGAGAGCCGTCCGACCGTGGTGATGGTCACCCACGATGTCGAGGAGGCGGTGACGCTCGCCGACCGCATCGTCGTGATGCAGCCCAAGCCCGGCCGCATCTTCGACGAGCTCGACAACCCGCTCGCCCGCCCGCGCGATCGCCTTTCACCGGCTTTCGAGGCCGCCAAGCGCGAGGCGTTGCGCGCGCTCGACCGCTCGCTGCGCGACGAGGCTCCGCGGCAGGAGAAGGCTGCCGAGACCGCGGGCATGTGGTGGTGAGGTCGGCTTGAAAGAGCGCGCCGGGAGGCGGGAGCTCCGTCGAGGCGCTTTCGCCATTGCCGGGCAGGCGCTTCCTCTGCCCCACGGGGTCGTTTAGGAAGTCATGAACGGCCCGGCCTGTCGAGCCGGCGCCATCGTCATAGCAGGGTGGAAAACATCATGGACGTCACGGCTCTCCGCGCTCTGCAGGCGCCGCTCAAGGACGAGTACCGCAGCAATCCCGACGCGGCCGTCATCACGCTCAAGGCTCATGGCGAGCTCGACGACCAGCACATCGCCTGCAAGGTGGAGACGGGCCGTGCCATCGCGCTCGCGGGCCTGCATCCCGCCACCGGCGGCTCGGGCGCCGAGCTCTGCTCAGGCGACATGCTGCTCGAGGCGCTGGTCGCCTGCGCCGGTGTGACGCTGAAGGCAGTCGCGACCGCGCTCGAGATCGAGTTGAAAAAGGGCGTCGTCCGCGCCGAGGGCGATCTCGACTTCCGCGGCACGCTCGGTGTCGCCAAGGATGCACCGGTCGGCTTCAAGGCGATCCGCCTCTCTTTCGACGTCGAAACCGACGCCCCGCAGGAGAAGCTCGACTCGCTGCTGAAGCTGACCGAGCGCTATTGCGTCGTCTTCCAGACCCTGAACGTGAAGCCGGAACTCTCGGCGGCGCTCAATCGGGGCTGATCACTCCGCCGCAGCCTTCAGCGCCAGCCCGTTCGCAAACGACAGCTTCGGCTCGCTCTTCTCGTCCTCGAAATCGAGCGCGCCGATCTTCTCGGCGCGGCTCGTGACCTTGCCGGCCGAAGTCTTGATCTGACCGACGTCGTCCTGCGCCTGCCGGAAATGGGTGTCGAGCTTATCGACTCGTTCGCCCAACCGGCGCACGTCGTCGAGCAGCTTGCCGACCTCGCTCTGGATGACCTGTGCTTCCTCCCGCATGCGGGCATCGCGCACCAGCGACTGCATCAGCTGGATCGCCAGCGCGAGCAGCGAAGGCGAGACGATCATCACGCGGGCCCGGTGCGCGCGCTGCACGACATCGTCGAAATGCTCGTGCAGATCGGCATAGATCGATTCGGATGGCACGAAGAGCAGGGCGATGTCCTGCGTCTCGCCGGGCAGGAAATAGCGCTCGGCGATGTCCTTCACATGCACGCCGACATCGCTGCGCACGCGTTGTCCGGCAGCCTTCTTCGCGTCCTCGCCGCGCGCCTCACGCAACTGCGTGAAGCTCTCCAGCGGGAACTTGGCGTCGATCACGAGCCCGCGCCCATCGCCCGGCAGCGTCACCATGCAGTCCGGCCTCCGGCCGTTGGACAATTGCGGTTGGAAGACGAAGAAGGCGGCGGGTAGCCCGTCACGGATGATCGCCTCCATCCGGCCCTGGCCATAGGCGCCGCGCGCCTGCTTGTTCGCGAGCACGTCCTTCAGCGTCACGACCTCGGAGGTGAGATCGGTCAGGTTCTTCTGGGCGCTGTCGATGACCGCGAGCCGCTCTTGCAGCTTGCCGAGGCTTTCGGTGGTCTGCTGGACGTTGCGCTCAAGCCCTTGGCCGACCTTGTGGCTGAGCCCGTCCATCCGTTCGGCCATGAGCCGGGCGAGATCGCCCTGCCGGGTCGAGAGGATCTCGGCCATGGACTGCATCCGGCCAGCGAGTTCCGCCTGCTGCCGACTCATTTCGGCGACCTTGTCGTCCATCTCGCGGGCACGCTCCGCGGCCATGACCGCCTCGATCGCGCGGTTCCGGCCGCCGCGCCAGGCTGCGATCACGGCCATAAGCAGGAGCGCGAGGGTCAAGGTCGCGAAGCCGAGTGCCGCTTCCGCCCAGCTCACGGGTCGTTCCAGCAAGGTGAAGGCGATCTGATTCATGCCGCGAGCCTAGCCGATTCGAGTCGGGATTGCGAACGAAAGCGGAACAGTTTGACCGCCTGCCCACAAATGCTTATGTGCCGGGGTTGATCAGCCCTTTTCTGCGGAATTCCATGGCCATTCGCCCCCTCGTCATCCTGCCGGACGCGCAGCTTCGCCTTGTCTCTAAGCCCGTCGAGGTCGTTACGCCCGAGATCAAGGCGCTGGTCGAAGACATGTTCGAGACCATGTACGACGCGCCAGGCATCGGCCTGGCCGCGATCCAGATCGGCGAGCCGGTCCGCGTCGTGACGATCGACCTCGCCAAGCGCGACGTGAAGGAAGGCGAGGAGCCGGAGCCGAGAAGGCCCCAGGTCTTCATCAATCCCGAAGTGACCTGGACCTCCGAGGAGCACAGCGTCTACGAGGAGGGCTGCCTGTCGATCCCCGAATATTACGAGGAGGTCGAGCGGCCGGCCCAGGTCAAGGTCCGCTACATGGACCTCGACGGAAAGACGCAGGAGATCGAGGCCGACGGGCTGCTCGCCACCTGCCTGCAGCATGAGATCGACCACCTCAACGGCGTGCTCTTCATCGACTACCTGTCGCGGTTGAAGCGCGAGCGCGTCACCAAGAAATTTGCGAAGGCCGCGAAGCGCGAGCGGGCGGCCTAAGCTTTTTGATCGTGGTTTGTCGCCATTCCGGGCTGGGCGAGGCTCCGACCTGGAATCCTGCCTGAACGCCTGCCGAAAGGTTCAGGCATGGGTTCCGGTCCATTTTGCGGTTGCCGGGGCGGCGCCCGTTACGGAGTCATATTCAGCGTATGAGCTTACGCGTCATCTTCATGGGCACGCCCGATTTCGCCGTGCCGGTGCTGACCGAGATCGTCGGACAGGGGCACGAGGTCGTCGCCTGCTACACCCGCGCTCCGGCGCAAGCGGGCAGGGGGCTGGAACTCAAGCCTTCGCCGGTGCACAGGGCGGCTGAGCGCTTCGGCATCCCGGTCTTCACTCCTTCGACGCTGAAGACGCCGGAGCAGGCCGAGATCATCGCCTCGCACCAGGCCGATGTCGCGGTCGTGGTCGCCTACGGCATGATCCTGCCCCAGGCGATCCTCGACCTGCCGGAACTCGGCTGTCTCAACCTGCATGCCTCGCTGCTGCCGCGCTGGCGCGGTGCGGCGCCGATCCAGCGCGCCATCATCGCCGGCGATGCCGAGACCGGCGTCTGCGTGATGAAGATGGAGGCTGGGCTGGATACCGGCCCCGTCGGCATGGTCGAGAAGATCGCCATCGGTGCCGATATGACCGCCGGCGAGCTGCATGACGCGCTGAGCCGCCTCGGCGCTGACCTGATGGTGCGTGCGCTCGCCGCGCTCGGCCGTGGCGCCCTGCAGTTCACGCCGCAGCCGGAGGAGGGCGTCACCTACGCCGCCAAGATCGCCAATGCCGAGGCCAGGCTGAGCTGGGAGCTGCCGGCCCAGCAGGTGCATGATCGCGTGCGCGGACTCTCGCCCTTTCCGGGCGCCTTCGCCGAAATCGACCTTGGCAAGGGGCCGGAGCGGCTCAAGGTGCTGCGCACGGCGCGCGCCGGCGGCGCGGCCGAGCCTGGCACGTTGCTCGACGACGAGGGCACGGTCGCCTGCGCGGTCGGCGCCGTGAAGCTCCTGCAGGTCCAGCGCGCTGGCAAGGCGCCGATGAGCGGGGCGGAGTTCCTGCGCGGGGCCCGCCTCGGAGCCGGCGGCCGGCTTTAGAGGAGCAGGCCGTTGTTCGAAAACCGCTTAGCACTTTTCGGCGGCCGGCTCTGATGCCGCGCTACAAGCTCGTCATCGAATACGACGGCACTCCCTTCTCGGGCTGGCAGCGCCAGGCGAGCGATCCGTCGGTGCAGCAGAGCGTCGAGGAGGCGGTCGAAGCCTTCTGCGGCCATGCCGTGAGGCTGCACTGTGCCGGCCGCACCGATGCCGGCGTCCACGCCACCCATCAGGTCGCCCATGTCGTTCTCGACAAGGAATGGCGCACCGATGTCGTACGGGACGCGACCAATGCGCGGTTGAAGGCGCTCGTCCCCGTCAGCGTGCTGAGCGCCGAGATCGTGCCGGACGATTTCGACGCGCGCATCTCGGCCAAGCGTCGCTACTACATCTACCGCATCCTCGACCGGCGCGCACCGCCGGCGCTCGACCGGGGCCGAGTCTGGCACGTCCCGGTCAAGCTCGACCACGAGGCGATGGACCGCGCCGCCAAGGCGCTGCTCGGCAAGCACGACTTCACCACCTTCCGTGCCGCCGAATGCCAGGCCAACAGCCCGATCCGCACGATCGACCGGCTCGACGTTTGTCGCGAGGGCACGGAAATCGTCGTCTACACCCACGCCCGCTCCTTCCTGCACCACCAGGTCCGCTCGATCGTCGGCAGCCTGAAGATGGTGGGCGCTGGCCGCTGGCCCGAGACGAAGATCGGCGAAATCCTGGAAGCGTGCGACCGGGCGCAATGCGCGGCGTTGGCGCCGTCGTGCGGGCTCTATCTCGCGGGCGTGGATTACTGAGCCCGCCTCAGAACAGCCCGAACAGCCGGATCACGCCGTAATCGAGCACGACGCTGGCCACGACCAGCGGCAGCGCGATGCCGCGCCCCTCAGGCCCGAAGGCAGCGCGCGCCACGCAATAGCGCAGCCTCAGCACGATCGCGGCGAAGAAGGAGGACTGCATCAGCGCGAGCGCCGGCGGCGCCCAGCCCAGCGCATAGACGGCGGCCGGAACCGCCATCAGGCTGGCCGAGACGATGCCCGCCCAGTTCCAGGCGATGACGAAGCTGGTGAAGCGCGGCGCCTGCCCGAGCTCGGGCCGCAGCGCGAGCAGCAGTGCCGGCACGGCGAGGATGGCTAGGCAGAGCGCGCCGATGACCGAGAGCACGAGCGCGGGGGCGGTGAAGAGGCCAGCGCTATTCGGCAGCCCAGCCGTGAGCCGCACCGCGGCAAGGATCGTGACGGTTGCCGGCAGCATCAGCGCGAAGGCGAGGAAGGAGCGCCAGAAACCGTCGCGGCTGAGATCCAGCTCGCGCAGCGCTTCGGCGCCACGGGTCATCAGGTGCCACGAACCGCGCAGCGAGCGCGCGACGTCTTCGGCCGCCAGCCTCATCACGGTCTCCATCATCCGGCATCGGCCCAAAAGGTGGGAACCGGTTTTCGGAGAAGCCGATGCCCAGGAGCCGAATTATTAGACTTTCGTCTAACAGGGATAATGCGCCGTGGTTCCCGGACGTCAAGCCCTATGCTGCACTGCAAAATAGCGGGCGAGTAAACGGTTCGTGATCCGCTCAAGCGCTGTGAGATCGGCGACGGCGACGCATTCGTCGATCTGGTGCATGGTCTTGCCGACGACACCGTATTCGACGACGGGGCAATAGCTCTTGATGAAGCGGGCATCCGAGGTGCCGCCGGTGGTCGAGAGCGCCGGGCGCTTGCCCGTCTCGGCCTCGACGGCGTCGGCCACCATCGCCACGAAGGGGCCGGGCTCGGTCAGGAAGGCGACCGAATTGGTCGGGCGGAATTTGAGCTCGTAGCGCACCGTATTGCCGGCCGCTTCGCGCAGCCGGCGCTCGATCTCGGCGGCGAGCGAGTCCGGCGTCCAGACATCGTTGAAGCGGATGTTGAAGACGGCCTTCGCCTGGGCGGGAATGACGTTCGTCGCGGGGTTGCCGACATCGAGGGTCGTCACCTCGAGGTTGCTCCCGTCGAAATGCTCGGTGCCGGTATCGAGCGGCGCCGCATCGAGCGCGGCCAGCAGGCGAACCATGCCGCGGATCGGATTATCGGCGACGTGCGGATAGCCGACATGGCCCTGGATGCCGTTGACGGTCAGCTCGCCCGAGAGTGAGCCCCGGCGACCGATCTTGATCATGTCGCTCATAGAGGCCGGATTGGTCGGCTCGCCGAGAATGCAGTGGTCGAAACGCTCGCCGCGCCGATGCGCCCATTCGAGCAGCTTTACCGTGCCGTTGACCGCCGGCCCTTCCTCATCGCCTGTCAGCAGGAAAGCGATCGAGCCGGGCGCATCCGGGTTGTCGCGGCGATAGCGGATCGCGGCCGCGACCATCGCGCCGACACCGCCCTTCATGTCGCAGGCGCCACGCCCGTAGAGGATGCCGTTCTCGATCTCGCCGGCGAAAGGCTCGCGCGTCCAGGCCGCTTCGTCACCGACCGGCACGACATCGGTATGGCCGGCGATGACGAAGACCGGGGCTTCCGTGCCGATCCGCGCATAGAGGTTCTCGACATCGGGCATGCCGGGCTCGCTGAAGACCGGGCGATGCACCTCATAGCCTTCGGCCGACAGCACGGCGGAGAGCAGCGCGAGCGCGCCGCCTTCCTGCGGCGTCACCGAAGGGCAGCGCACCAGTGCCTGCGTGAGCGCGACCGGATCGGTGGGATCGAAGGGGAGGGCGGAGGCGGCGCGTTCGGTCGTCATGGCGCCGCTTTAGAGCATCGGACTGAAAAGTGGAATCCACTTTTCGGGGAAATCCGATGCCAAAACAAAGAGCTAGATCGCCACTCCGCATCCGGGAGCGCGCGGCGATCTAGCATGTTCTGCTCAGCCGGAAGGCGCTTCCACGGTGGCCGGCTGCGCGACAGTTTCATCCTTCGCCGAGGGCATCAGGCCGAGATCGATGAAGGCGCCGATCCAGGCCATGGTCGAGATCGCTTCCAGTGAGGGGCGCCATCCGAAGGGCAGCCAGGTGCGCAGATGGTCGGGCAGCACGATGGCGCAGATCAGCATGATACCGAAGAGCGGCGTGCTGCCGCGATCATTCGCCCGCTTGGCCGCGAGCGCGGCCCAGGGAAACAGCGCGAATGCGCTGGCGAAAGCGACGATTGTCTGCGCGGTCTGACGGTCCGTGAACTGGGGCGCGAGCTTCTGCAGGGCGAGCAGCGTCAGTGCCACCGCTGCGCTGCCGAACCAAAAGGCGCGCAGGCCAATGCGGCCGTCGAAATCGCTGAACAGGCGGATCAGAACCATGCTTCGGGCTCCCTCGCTTCCCTTGTCGCATGCCGGGCCGGCGGATTGAAGCACATGGTGAATAAAAGGTTAACGGGGCGGGTCGCGGCCTGTGCCGCTTTGGGCAAGGCCTGCAGAAAGAGCTTGAATCGGGCCGGAGCGGCCGCTAGCTGCGGAAATGCGCCTGTTCAGGCGGGCGCGAGCCGGCGATCATCGAATCGTGAACAGTGCCGTTTGCGGGCGCCTGCGCTGCCCGAGCGAGGTTTTTGAGCAATGACCATCCGTTTCCATCGCGGCGACCTGCCGGACGGCTACGACGCCGGAGCCAGCATCGCGATCGATACCGAGACGCTCGGCCTCAATCCCCATCGTGACCGGCTCTGCGTGGTGCAGCTCTCGCGAGGCGACGGCAGCGCCGATGTCGTCCAGATCCCCAAGGGCGGCGAGCGGCCGAAGAACCTCATCCGCCTGCTGGAGGACCCGGCGGTGCTGAAGCTCTTCCACTTCGCCCGCTTCGACGTCGCGGTGCTGCGCCAGGCTTTCGGTGTCGTCACCACCCCGGTCTACTGCACCAAGATCGCCTCGAAGCTGACCCGCACCTACACCGATCGCCACGGGCTGAAGGATCTGGTGCGGGAACTGCTCGGCGTCGAGCTCTCCAAGCAGCAGCAATCCTCGGACTGGGGCGCGGATACGCTGAGCGAGGCGCAGCTCGCCTATGCCGCCTCCGACGTGCTGCATCTGCATGCGTTGCACGCGAAGCTCGAGATGATGCTGGCGCGCGAGGGGCGCACGCATCTGGCCCAGGCCTGCTTCTCCTTCCTGCCTTACCGCGCCGAGCTCGATCTCGCCGGCTGGGCCGAGAACGATATCTTCGCGCACGCTTGACAAATTCGAAGGGTTCCAGCGTCTAGTCTCCCCGCGGATGGGCGCGAGGGCGCGCGATTCCGTTCGCCCGGCGACACGAAAATGCCGTGAGTGGCTGCCATTGCGCGGGGCATGACTGTGGCAATGACCTTCAACGACCCGGCGGCAGGGTATGCCGCGCAGGCGCGGCGTCGCCGCGCGGCCTTCGGTGCTGCGCGTCGGCACACGCGGTTCGTCCAATTTCTGCGCGGCGCGATCCCGGTCGCGGCGGTGGTCCTGGTGGTCGCGCTGGTGGTGGTCCCCTTCCTCAGCCCGCTCGGCGGCAAGCTGGCGAATGTTTCGGTCAGCTCGGTCGGCATCACCGGCGGTAAGGTCCGGATGGAGACGCCGAAGCTCACCGGCTACCGCAAGGACAACCGCCCCTATCAGGTCACGGCCGAGAACGCCTTCCAGGAGATCCGCAACCCAACCCAGGTCGAGCTGCAGACCCTGACAGCGCGCATCCAGATGGAGCGCGAGGGCTGGGTGACGGTCAATTCGAATACCGGCCTCTTCGACACGCAGAAGGAGAAGCTGCGGTTGGTCGACGACGTGCGCATCAAGACCGAGAACGGCCACGCCATGGCGATGAAGACGGCCGATGTCGACTTCAAGACCGGCACGGTCGTCTCGAAGGACCCGGTCAAGGTCAGTCTCGGCGACACGACGGTCGATGCCAACACGCTTGACGTGCAGAAGAATGGCGAGTTGATCACCTTCAACGGGCGGGTGCGGGTCTTCATCCCGAACGCGCCGAAGGGTACCATCGCGGGCCCCGAGCGCGAGGGCAGCACGCCGATGCCGGAACTGCTCAATGCAAACAGGGTTGCCCCGACGGGCGAGGCGCCGGCCAATGATGCCGGCAACGGGAAGAGACAGTGACATGACCCAGGCTGGCCAGACGTTTTCCTTCGCCCGGATGTCCCGTTTCGGCGGGCGGCTGTCCGTGGCCGCGCTGCTCTTCGCCGCGGGCTTCGCTCTGCTCGGCGCGTCGCAGGAAGCGCTGGCGCAGCCTGCGCAGCCGGCACAGGGGAAGGCCCGCGGCGGGAACGCCTCCTCGCCGCTCGGCGGCCTCGGCGGCGATAGCAAGGAGCCGATCAAGATCGACGCCGACAAGCTCGACGTGCTCGACAAGGAGAACAAGGCGGTTTTCACCGGCAATGTCGTCGCCGTCCAGGGCGAGACGACGGTGCGCTGCTCCGAGATGACCGTGCTCTATGAAGGGCGCGGCGGCGGCCAGGGCGGAGCCGCAACGGCCCGCGCCACGACGCCGGCGCCCGCCGCCCAGGGGCAAGGGCAGGCCAACGACAGCTCGATCAAGCGCATCCTGTGCAAGGGGCCGGTGACGGTCGTCTCCAAGACCCAGGCCGCGACGTCCGACAATGCCGAGTTCGATCGCGCCAACAACGTCGTCATCATGACCGGCAACGTCGCGCTGAACGACGGGCCGAACATTACCCGCGGCGAGAAGCTGACCTACAACACTGTCACCGGCGTCGCGAATGTCGAGACCCACAAGGGCGGTCGCGTGCAGGGCTTCTTCGTGCCGAACTCGACCGAAAGCAGCAAGGCGGACGCCGGCAAGCCTGCCGGCCAAGCGGCGCCCAAGCCTACGAATTGATACTAGCCACCAATTGATCTGCCCCCAACCGATCGAGTCGCAGTGACCGTCTCCGAAGCTCCCCGCCCCCCCGCCATGTCGGCGCGCCCCGATCTCGGCCTGCAGCGAGGCGGCGCGTTCGGGCGTCTGCGCGATCTCTTCGCCGGCCGCGGCCGCGCGGCAGAGAGAGAGCCGGCCATGACCGCTGCCGCCATCGGCGGGCCGGGCATCCTGGCGGTCAGCAATCTGCGCAAGAGCTATGGCGGGCGCACCGTCGTCACCGACGCGAGCCTTTATCTGCGCCAAGGCGAGGCGGTCGGCCTGCTGGGCCCGAATGGCGCCGGCAAGACCACGATCTTCTACATGATCACCGGGCTGGTCGCGGCCGATTTCGGTGTCATCTCGCTGGAAGGCAATGATATCACCGCGCTGCCGATGTATCAGCGCGCGCGCCTGGGCATCGGCTATCTGCCACAGGAAGCCTCGATCTTCCGGGGTCTCTCCGTCGAGGACAACATTCGCTCGGTGCTGGAGGTGGTCGAGCCCGACCGGAAGGCGCGCGAGCGCCAGCTCGACCAGCTCCTCGAGGAATTCACTATCGCCCGCTTGCGCAAGGCGCCCTCGATCGCTCTCTCGGGTGGCGAGCGGCGCCGCTGCGAGATCGCCCGGGCGCTGGCCGGCAAGCCTTCCTTCATCCTGTTGGACGAGCCCTTCGCCGGCATCGATCCGATCGCGGTCGGGGACATTCAGGCGCTGGTCCGGCAGCTCACGGATCGCGGCATCGGCGTGCTGATCACCGACCACAACGTCCGCGAGACGCTCGGCCTGGTCGATCGCGCTTACATCATCCATTCCGGCCGGGTGCTGACCGAGGGCTCCCCAGCGGAGATCATCTCCAACCCGGATGTGCGCCGCGTCTATCTCGGCGAGGACTTCCGTCTCTGACGGATTTCCGCCTGTTGATTTTGCAGTTGCGAAATCATGCTGCGGCGCATTAATTTTTCTGCCTGCAGATGAGGCAGGGCCTTTGACGCGGCGAAAAGCCGGCGCTACTGTCTCTCTGCAAGCAAGAAACGTGCCGATCGGCGCGTGTGGAGAGGGGCCTTTCGCGCATGGCGATGATGCCGCGCATGGAGCTGCGCCAGGGACAGTCCCTGGTGATGACGCCGCAGCTGCTGCAGGCGATCAAGCTCCTTCAACTCTCCCATCTCGAACTGCAGAACTTCGTCGACGGTGAGCTCGA
The DNA here is from genome assembly GCA_900473415.1 of Hyphomicrobiales bacterium. Taxonomy (GTDB): domain Bacteria; phylum Pseudomonadota; class Alphaproteobacteria; order Rhizobiales; family Beijerinckiaceae; genus Allobosea. The sequence continues at coordinate 324,277 of UCLR01000010.1, read as the reverse complement.
ACGGAATCCGCTGCTGGAGCGCGACGACGGCCCCGATCTGCCGCCGCGCGGCGAGGGGATCGACGGCGGCACGCATGAGGCCGATGCCGAAGCTTACGCCCGCGCCGAGAGCCTCAACACCCAGGAGGGGATCGAGGGGCGGCTCGGCACCGGGCTCGACAACGTCTTCCAGAGTGAGCAGCCGAGCGTCGCCCGCAGCGATACAGGTGGTGCCGACAGCCTGCCGATCATCGGCGGTGCCTATAGCTCGCGCGGCGGCTCTTTCGAAGACGGGCCGGAGGGCTTCGAGAGCGGGCTGACGGCGGAGCTCTCGCTGCATGACCATCTCAGCGCCCAGCTCGACCTCGCCGTCATCGATCCGGCCGACCGCATCATCGGCCGCCACCTGATCGATGCGGTGGACGACAGCGGCTATCTCGGCGAACCGGTCTCGGATATCGCCGAGCGCCTGGGCGTCGGTTCCGAGCGGGTCGAGGCCGTGCTCCGCGTCGTCCAGAGCTTCGATCCTTCCGGCGTCGCCGCGCGCGACGTCGCCGAATGCCTGTCGATCCAGCTGCGCGACCGCAACCGCTTCGACCCCGCGATGCAGGCGCTGGTCGCCCATCTCCACCTCGTCGCCAAGCGCGATTTCGCGGCGCTGAAACGCGTCTGCGGCGTCGACGACGAGGATATCGCCGATATGGTCGGCGAGATTCGCCGCCTCGATCCCAAGCCCGGGCGCGCCTTCGGCGGCTCAGCGGCCGAGACCGTGGTGCCGGACGTCTTCATCCGCGCCGCCCCGGACGGCTCCTGGCTGATCGATCTGAACCCCGACACGCTGCCGCGCGTGCTCGTCAACCAGACCTATCACGCGCGCGTCTCCAAGGCGGCCCGCAGCGACGAGGAAAAGGCCTTCATCGCCGAATGCCTGCAGACGGCGAACTGGCTGACCCGCTCGCTCGAGCAGCGTGCCCGCACGATCCTGAAGGTCGCCAGCGAGATCGTTCGCCAGCAGGACGGTTTTTTTGCCCACGGTGTTGAGCATCTGCGTCCGCTGAACCTCAAGACGGTGGCCGACGCCATCGGCATGCACGAATCGACGGTCTCACGCGTCACCTCGAACAAGTACCTGACCTGCTCGCGCGGGGTCTTCGAAATGAAATATTTCTTCTCGGCGGCGATCGCAGCGACTGGCTACGGTGAGGCCCATTCGGCCGAGGCGGTGCGTTTCCGCATCAAGCAGATGATCGACGAGGAGAGCCCCGCTGACGTGCTCTCGGACGACGCCATCGTCACGAAGCTCAAGGCCGGCGGCATCGATATCGCGCGGCGTACCGTGGCAAAATACCGCGAATCCCTGCGCATTCCCTCCTCGATGGAGCGGCGGAGGGAGAAAGTCGCGATGGCGGCCCGTTGAGCGCTCAGTGATTTTGTTCCAAAGCCTTGGCGCATATGTGCCTTGAGCCACCTGTCTCATTGACAACCCGGACTCGCAGTTCTTAGCTCCTTGTGATGGCCGAGTACTGGCCATGGCTAACAAGGGGAAGCACTCCATGAGCTTGCGAATCTCCGGCAAAAATCTCGATGTAGGCGAGGCCCTGCGGGGCCAGGCCGAGGAACGAGTCTCTGCGGCCGTCAGCAAATATTACGAGGGCGGCTATCAGGGGCATGTGACGGTCGACAAGGACGGCACCGCCTTCCGCACCGACACCGTCATTCACCTCTCCTCCGGGATCACGCTGGAAGCGTCTGCCACCGCCCACGATGCCTATGCCAGCCTCGACAAGATGGCTGACCGGATCGAGAAGCGGCTGCGACGCTACAAGCGCAGGCTGAAGGATCGCGCGGGCGCGAACGGCCGTGACCCCGGCATCGAAATCCCCAGCTATGTGATCGCGGCCCCGGACGACGAGGTCGAGGAAATGGACGGGGTTTCGGCCGGCGATAACCCGGTGATCGTGGCCGAAACCACCAAATCCCTGCATGTCATGACGGTTGGCGATGCGGTGGCGGAGCTCGACCTGACGGGTGTGCCCGTCATCGTCTTCCGTCATGCTGGCAATGGCCGCATGAACATCGTATACCGCCGCCGCGACGGCAATATCGGCTGGATCGACCCGCCGGCATCGTTGTCCTGAAAGGCTGGCGGGCGACCCGTACGGGTCGTCGAACCTTGTTCGTGCGGGCGGCATTCGGCCGGCACGGGACATGCATGGGCGGGCGTATGACGCTGACCGATCTCCTGAGCCCCAAGGCGGTGATCTCGCCGCTGCGGGCCAACGGCAAGAAGCAGGCGCTCCAGGAGCTGGCCCAGCATGCCGCTGCCCTGACCGGACTGCCCGAGCGCGAGATCTACGAGGCGCTCCTCCAACGGGAGCGCCTCGGCTCCACGGGCATCGGCGACGGCATCGCCATCCCGCACGGCCGCCTGCCGGGTATCGACCGCCTTGTCGGGCTCTTCGCCCGCGCCGAGAAGCCGATCGAGTTCGAGGCGCTCGACGGCCAGCCGGTCGACATCATCTTCGTGCTGATCGCGCCGGAAGGGGCGGGCGCCGACCATCTCAAGGCGCTGGCCCGGGTCGCGCGCGTGCTGCGCAACCAGTCGGTGCTGGAGCAGGTCCGCAAGATCCGCGACCCGGACGCGATCTATGCGGTGCTGGCCGAATCGGAGGCGCAGGCGGCCTGATCGCTCGCGCTCCCCTTGCACCACTCTATAGCCATTAAAGACTGCTTGGAGGCGGCCGGCTGACCGGCTATGACGCCGGCTGGACCGGCGCCGCGTCTTCCATGCATCGAGTGCGGCGCGCCCTGTTTCGGAGCCGCTAGTCATGGCCTATACGCATGTCGATCTCTTCCCCCTTGGCGAGGACAAGACCCCCTACCGCAAACTCGGCAGCGAGGGCGTCAGCGTCGAGAAGATCGGTGACCGTGAGGTTCTGAGCGTCTCGCGCGAGGCGATCCGCCGCCTTTCCGAGCAGGCCTTCATCGACATCAACCACCTCCTGCGCCCGGGCCATCTCGCCCAGCTCGCCAAGATCCTCGACGATCCCGAGGCGACCTCGAACGACAAGTTCGTCGCCTACGACCTGCTCAAGAACGCCAACATCGCCGCTGGCGGCGTGCTGCCCATGTGCCAGGACACCGGCACGGCGATCATCATGGGCAAGAAAGGCCGCAAGGTCTGGACCGACGGTGGTGACGAGGAGGCGCTGGGTGAGGGCGTCTACGACGCCTATCTGAAGCGCAACCTGCGCTATTCCCAGGTGGCGCCGATCTCCATGTTCGAGGAGAAGAACACCGCGACCAACCTGCCTGCGCAGATCGACATCTACGCCGAGGGCGAGGACGCCTATAAATTCCTCTTCGTCGCCAAGGGCGGCGGCTCTGCCAACAAGACCTTCCTCTTCCAGGCGACGCCCTCGCTCCTGACGAAGGACCGGATGATCGCCTTCCTGAAGGAGAAGATTCTGACGCTGGGCACGGCGGCCTGCCCGCCCTACCACCTCGCCATCGTCATCGGCGGTACCTCGGCCGAGCAGAACCTCAAGACGGTCAAGCTCGCCTCGACCAAGTATCTCGACGCCTTGCCGACGCAGGGCTCGCCCTCGGGGCACGCCTTCCGCGACCTCGCGATGGAGGAGGAGATCCACAAGCTGACGCAGTCGCTCGGCGTCGGCGCGCAGTTCGGCGGCAAATATTTCTGCCATGACGTGCGCGTCATCCGCCTGCCGCGTCACGGCGCCTCGCTGCCGATCGGGCTTGGCGTCTCCTGCTCGGCCGACCGCCAGGCCAAGGGCAAGATCACCAAGGACGGCATCTTCCTCGAGGCGCTGGAGACCGATCCCTCGAAGTACCTGCCGGATGTCGACGAGGCGAAGCTCGGCGGCGATGTCGTCAAGGTCGATCTCAACCAGCCGATGAGCGAGATCCTCGCCACGCTGAGCAAGTATCCGGTCAAGACCCGGCTCTCGCTGACCGGGACGATCATCGTCGCGCGCGATTCAGCCCATGCCAAGATCCGCGAGCGGCTGGAGAACGGCCGGGGCATGCCGGACTATCTGAAGAACCACCCAGTCTACTACGCCGGCCCGGCCAAGACACCTGAAGGCTTCGCCTCCGGTTCCTTCGGCCCGACCACGGCCGGCCGCATGGATTCCTTCGTCGACCAGTTCCAGTCCTTCGGCGGCTCGATGGTGATGCTCGCCAAGGGCAACCGTTCTGCTGCGGTTCGCGAAGCCTGCAAGAAACACGGCGGCTTCTATCTCGGCTCCATCGGCGGCCCGGCGGCGCGTCTCGCGCAGGACTGCATCCGCAAAGTCGAGGTGCTGGAGTATCCCGAGCTCGGCATGGAGGCCGTCTGGCGCATCGAGGTCGAGGACTTCCCGGCCTTCATCGTCATCGACGACAAGGGCAACGACTTCTTCAAGGAGCTGAACCTCGGATGAGGTTCGCTCTCGCCTTGGTGGCGGTGGCGCTGCTGGCGGGCCAGGCCGCGGCCCAGCAGCCTCGCCCGGCCACCTGCTCGCGAGACCTGTTCCAGAACGAGGCGGGCTTCCGCCTGCAGCAGACGCGGCTGGCGGCAGCGGCGAATGCCGATCAGGCGACACAATGCCGGACCTATCGCGAGCATGTCGCCTATCTGCAGAAGTCACGGGGCATCTTCGCCACCTGCCAGAGTGGGGCGCAGCGCGAGCGCAGTGTCGGCGAGATGGATTCCGAGCTGGTGAACTACCGCGCCCTGATCGCCAACCGCTGCGGCGGGCGGTGACGGCCGAACAGGAAAGCGATCGTATGACCGACAAGCCGCAGCCGCCGCTCCAGATCGCCGTCGTTCCGGTGACGCCGTTCCAGCAGAACTGCTCGATCCTCTGGTGCACGAAGACCAATCAGGCAGCGATCGTCGATCCCGGTGGCGACGTGCCGCGCCTGCTCGAGGCGCTGAAGGAGTTCGGCGTGACGCCGGCCGCGATCTGGCTGACGCACGGCCATCTCGACCATGCCGGCGGCGCGACCGAACTCGCCGAGGCGCTGTCGCTTCCGATCATCGGGCCGCATGAGGGCGACAAGTTCCTGCTCGACAGCCTGCCGGAGCAGGGCCTGCGTTTCGACATCCTCGGCATGAAGCCGGTGACACCGACACGCTGGTTGAAGGAAGGCGACGAGGTCACGCTGGGCGAGCTGACCTTCCAGATCGCGCATGTGCCGGGTCACTCGCCCGGAAGCGTCACCTTCTTCCAGAAGGATCTGCGCTTCCTGCTGGCCGGCGACACGGTTTTTGCCGGCTCGGTCGGCCGCACCGATCTGCCCTATGGCAGCCACGAGACGCTGATCGAGGGCATCAGGACCAAGCTCCTGCCGCTCGGCGACGACGTGCAGTTCCTGCCCGGTCACGGCCCGGCGAGCACGCTGGGTGAGGAACGCCGGAACAACCCCTTCCTGCAGGGTTGAGGACCGGTCCGCGCCGGCGTCGCTTTAGGCAGCAGCCGGCGTCGCGAACTGGTCGAAGGCGCGCAGCGCGTCGGCCGCATACATCAGCGCCGGCCCGCCTCCCATATACACCGACATCGCCGCGACCTCGGCGATCTCCCCGCGTGTCGCGCCGAGACCCGCCAGCGCCTTGGCATGGAAGCCGATGCAGCCGTCGCAGCGCTGCGTGATGCCGATGGCGAGCGCGATGAACTCCTTGCTCTTCTTGTCGAGCGCGCCCTCGGCACCGGCAGCCTGCGCCAGGGCGCTGAAGCCCTTCATCGTTTCCGGCTGGAGTCCGCGCAGCTCGCGCATATAGGCGGAAATATCCCGGGTGATGGTGCGGTAGTCCTTGCTCATCGGGAGATCGATCCTTGACAATTCATATTTTTATAATATCAGAAAAACATGAATTATAAGGTTGAGCAAGAGCTGGCACTGGCCGAGGCGATGGCGGAGAAGGCCGAGGGGGTGGCGAGTTTCCTGAAGGGGCTCGCCAATCCGCACCGGCTGCTCATCCTCTGCGCCTTGTCGAAGGGGGAGCGCAGCGTCGGCGATCTGATCGCCGAGACGAGCATCGCGCAGACCTCGATGTCCCAGCATCTCGCGAAGCTGAAGGCCGAAGGCATCGTCGATTTCCGGCGCGAGCACCGCACCCTGCACTACTTCATCGCCCACCCGGCGGTGATGGAGCTGATGGCGGTGCTCTACGCGCATTTCTGTGGGAGCAAGCAGTCATGACCCGTTCGATCGCACCGCAAGAAGCTCAGCGCTGGCTCGCCGCGGGCGAGGCGATCCTGATCGACGTGCGCGAGCCAGCCGAATTCGCCGCTGGCCATGTGCCGCTCGCCGTTTCGCTGCCGCTGGGAAGCCTGCCGGCCGCGCTGGCGGGTCTGCCGCGCCAGACGAAGCTGATCTTCCAGTGCCAGAGCGGTGCGCGCGGCAATCAGGCCTGCGCGCTTGCCACACAGCGGGTGGGGTTGGAAAGCGTCAATCTCGATGGCGGCATCGCCGCCTGGCGGGCTGCCGGGCTGCCGGTCGTCGGCAATGCCGGGCTGCGCCTCTCGATCTTCCGGCAGGTGCAGATGATCGTCGGCACGCTGGTCGCTCTGCTGGTCGCCGCCGGCTTTGCGGGCGTCACAGCGGCCTTCGCGGTCGCTGGAATCCTGGGCGCGATGTTGGCCTTCGCAGGCGCGAGCGGTTGGTGCGGCCTGGCCCTTCTGCTCGGTCGTATGCCCTGGAACCGCACTGCCCCCGGCGGCCTGGCTGGCTAGGCTGCTTTCCCGCCGATCAGCTGTTGTTGAATCGCTGAATCAGGTTCTGGACATTGCCGCCCGACCTGGGTGGCTGCTTGGCCGACAGGGCCGGCCGGCCCGCGCGCGACGGAGGTTGCGGCGCCTTCGGCTTGCGCGCCAGGCCCAGTTGCTGGCCGACGGTCGTCGGCGTGCCGCCGAAAGTGATGTATTCGACGTCGTGCCAGTCCGTGCCTGGCAGGTTGTGCTGCAGATGCCGGAGGAAGGTCCGCAGATGCACCTCCTGCGATCGGTAGTGCCCGTTCTTCTCGTGGATGCCTCGGATGCGGCCATTTTCGACGCGCATCATCCCCGAAGCCAGCACCGGCGCCCCTGACAGGAAGCTGGAATGGTGGAACAGGCCGCCGACATGCATGCCGGCATAGACCACCTCCTGCGGACTCATCACGAAAGCGGCCCAGCCGGTGCTCATCCCGCGCAGCGCGCTCGACGGCCAATTCGAGGTGTCGAGCGGCTTGAGATCGGCGTGATGGAGCACGGCCGAGCGCGACATCCTGCTCATGATCATGTTCTGCACGATGGGCGACATGCGCGACCACATTTGGCCGCGCTCGAAGGAGACCTCGAAGAGGGCGCGAAAGACCAGATCGTCGACATAGCGCACCGAGACCTTCGCGAGATCGTCCTTCACCGCCGGTGCCAGCTTCTCGAGATGTTCCCAGAAGGAGCATGTCTCGGGCGACTTTTCCCATTGCTGGAAGTAGGTCTTGAGTTCCTGCCCGCGGCGATGGTGCTGGTCCAGCACCTCCAGCCAGTTCTCCTGCTGCATGATGCGCAACGGCGCCGCGCCGAGGTTCTTGAGGGAGCCGGGCGGGATGAGCTTCTGGATCGCGGCCTTGGCCTTGGCCCAGTTCTGCAGCCCGCGCAGTTCCGAGACCGCAGCCTCGTGCAGGTCCTGCACTGCGCTGGCGCGGAAGGATTCGCCGTGGTCGATCTTGGTCTGCTTGTCACTGAGCCAGCTGTCGCAGAGTGCGATCAGGGCGAGCAGCGCCTTCGTCCTTGCCGTGCGCTCGTCGCGTGGAAGCGCGGGATAGCTGGCGAGCGCCGCGTCGATCTTCAACAGCGTCTTATTGGTGCGGCGCGCGAAGTGCTTGGCGGTATCTTTCCTGAATTGCTCGGCACCGCCCGCGCGCAGATAGACGGCGCCCCTCGGTTCGCCCATCGCATCCTCCCCCCGCTTGCGATGATATGAGAGGGTAGTCGCGCCGGGCGCAAGAGACGTTCAGGAGCACGTCAGGAATTCGTCGCTGCAACTGCGAAGGGGAGGGGCAGAAATGCCAACGGCCATGCAGCGGAACGGTGCGCGTACATCCGGCGTCACTCGTTCGGCTCATGGCCGTCTTCAACGACAACGGAGAGCTGTGGAACGCCCTCGACATCGTCGTAACGCTGAGATGGGAAGCGGGCTCCGCGATTACAAGCCCTCGGTCGGAAAAGAAGCCCCCCACTCGTAAAGCGCGTCCGGCTCGCCCTCCTCGTTGCGTGCGCCATCATTGACATCGACGAGGCGGAAGCCGTGGCGCTCGTAGAAGGCCCGAGCGTCGGTGTTTCGCTGGAAAGCGAACAGGCTGAGCCGTTCCGGGCTGCGCTCCTTGGCCTTGGCGAGCAGGAGCGAGCCGATGCCGCGCCTAGAATGCCCTGGCAGCAGGTAGAGCTGGTCGAGCTCTTCGCCGTTCAGCGTCACGAAGCCGAGGATGCGCCCGGCCTCACGCGCGACCCAGGTCTCGCCGGTCGCGAGCATCACCGTCGCGATCCAGTCCCGCACCTCCGCATCGCTGTGGCAGCGGTGCAGATAGGGCAGGGCGGCGGCGCGGGAGGCGAGGTAGAGCGCCGCGATCTCCCCGGCGTCCCGGGGAGAGGCACGTTCGATCGTGATCGACGATGGCTCGGGCGTCATGCCTCAGGCGTCGAAGACGCCCTTCAGGAAGTCCTGCTTGCCGATCTGGAAGCCGTTCTCGCGCAGGATGTCGTAGGCGGTCGTGGCGTGGAAATAGAAGTTCGGGATGGCAAAGCGGGTGAGATAAGCCACGCCCGTCATCGTCACGGTGGCGGAGGGGCCGCGCGGGAAGGTGACGTCGCGCGAAAGCCCGGCATCGAGCGCCGCACCATCGGCCGCCGCGATGAAGGCGAGCGTCTTCGCGATGCGCTCCTTCAGCTCCGGGAAGCTCTTCTCCTCGTCGGGGAAGCGCGGGTTCTCGCCGCCGGAAAGCCGCGCCACGGCGTTCTTGGCGAAGTCGCAGCAGAGCTGGATCTGGCGGGTGAAGGCGAGCATGTCGGGCGCCAGCCGCGCGGAGAGCAGCACCTCGGGCTGGATCTTGCGGGCTTCGGCCTGCTCGAGGGCCTTGTCGAGAATGGCGTCGAGCGCCTGGAGGGTCTGGACGAAGCCGGAAAGGGCGGCGGCCTGAACGGTCAGCGGCATGGAATATCCCTGAAATGGCAACGGGCCCGGAAAGGGCCCGCGCATCTCTATAGAGGAAATCCTTCCGTCGCGCTCTGCGCGGACGAGGCAGCTGGCCACGCGCTGCGGTGAGGCGAATGGCGGTGCTTTCGAGAACCGGAGCGGAGCGTACTTCAGTACGTGAGCACCGGAAGCGCAGAAAGCGCCGTCAGTCGACCGCCGCAGTAGCGTTGACTGCGGTCTCGAAGATCAATCCTTCGCGCGCTCGACGTAGGAGCCGTCGGCCGTCATCACGACGATGCGGGTGCCGACGCCGACATGCGGCGGCACGGCGCTGCGCACGCCGTTCGAGAGGATCGCCGGCTTGTAGGAGGAGGAGGCCGTCTGGCCCTTGGTCACCGGCTCGGTCTCGGCGACCTCAAGCGTGACGCGTTGCGGCAATTCGATCGCGACGGCCTTGTCCTCGAACACTGAGAGCGAGACCTTCATGTTCTCCTGGAGATAGGGGGCCGCATCGCCGACCACATCCTTGTCGACATGGATTTGGTCGTAGGTCTCCGGGTTCATGAAGACGTATTGCTCGCCGTCCTGGTAGAGATAGGTGAAGTCGCGGTCCTCGACATAAGCGCGCTCGACCTGCTCGGTCGTCTTGTAGCGCTGCGTCATCTTCACGCCGTCGGCGATGCGGCGCATGTCGATCTGTGTCGTCGGCGTGCCCTTGCCGGGGAAGAAGCTCTCGGCCGAGATGACGGTGCAGAGATGCCCGTCGAGTTCGAGGACGTTGCCCTTGCGGACGGAAGAGGCGATGACCTTGACCACGTGAATGTCCTTCTGGTGCGCGAGGCGCCCGCGCGCTATGCGAAATCCTGTCGCCGCGCAACTACCGCATCCGCGTGCGAAACGAAAGCTATCCGGCGCGAGATTCGATGAGTTCAGCCTCCGTACCGTTCTGGCGGCCCGATATCCATGCCGACCGCCGCCCGGCGCTTCTGGCGCGCGGGCGGGTCAAGGCGGCGCTCCGGCGCTGGTTCGAGGAGCGCGGCTTCATCGAGGTCGAGGCGGCGATCCTGCAGCTTTCGCCCGGCAACGAGACGCATCTGCACGGCTTCGCCACGACGCTGATCGACAACGCCGCCGAGAACCATCCCTATTATCTGCACACCTCGCCGGAATTCGCCTGCAAGAAGCTGCTCGCGGCCGGCGAGACACGCATCTTCGACTTCGCCCGCGTCTTCCGCAATCGCGAGCGCACGGCTCTGCACCACCCCGAATTCACGATGCTGGAATGGTATCGCGCCGGCGAGGACTACGAGGCGCTGATGACCGATTGCGCCGCGCTGATGGCCGAGGCATCGCGCGCCGCCGGCGCCACGACGCTGCGCTGGCGCGAGGTCGAGGCTGACCCCTTTGCCGAGCCCGAGCGGCTGACGCTGCACGAGGCGTTCGCACGCCATGCCGGCATCGACCTGCTGGCCACTGTCTCCAAGGATGGCGCGACAGATCGCGCCGCCTTCGCCGCTGCCGCGGAGCGGGCCGGCATCCGGCTCGCGGCGGACGATAGCTGGTCCGACATCTTCAGCCGCGTGCTCTCCGAGCGCATCGAGCCTCATCTCGGTCGCGGCCGCGCCACGATCCTCTGCGAATACCCGATCAGCGAGGCCGCGCTCGCGCGGCCGAAGCCCGGCGATCCGCGCGTGGCCGAGCGTTTCGAGCTCTATGCCTGCGGTGTCGAGCTCGCCAATGCCTTCGGCGAGCTCACAGATCCGGCCGAGCAGCGCCGCCGTTTCGAGGCCGACATGGACGAGAAGGAGCGCATCTATGGCGAGCGCTATCCTGTCGACGAGGATTTCCTCGCTGCGCTCGGAGGAATGCCGGTCGCGTCCGGCATCGCGCTTGGTTTCGACCGGCTCGTGATGCTGGTCACTGGCGCGCGCCGGATCGAGGATGTGCTCTGGACGCCGGTCGCGGAACCGGGCAGGGGAGGCGCATGACATTTCACCGGCCTCCCGGCGGCCAGCCCCTGCGCAGCATCGACGTCCTCGTCGAGGCAGGCCTTGCCGCGCCCGAGCGGCGCGAGGCGCTGCAGGCAGTCGCCGAGCGCTATGCCGTCTCCGTCACGCCAGCCATCGCCCATCTGATCGACCCGGCTGACCCGGCCGATCCGATCGCACGCCAGTTCGTTCCCGATGCCGCGGAACTCGTCACGCTGCCGCAGGAGCTCGCCGATCCGATCGGTGATGAAGCCCATTCCCCGGTCGAGGGCGTGGTGCATCGCTATCCGGACCGCGCTCTTCTCAAGATCGTTCATGCCTGTCCGGTCTATTGCCGCTTCTGCTTCCGCCGCGAGATGGTCGGTCCCGGTGGCGATGCGCTTACCGGCGCCAAGCTCGACGCCGCGCTCGCCTATCTCGCCTCCCATCCGGAGATCTGGGAGGTGATCCTGACCGGCGGCGATCCCTTCATCCTCTCCGCCCGGCGCATCCGCGAGGTGGCGAAGCGTCTCGCCGCGATCCCGCATATCAAGGTCGTGCGCTGGCACACCCGCGTGCCGATGGTCGATCCGGGCCGGATCACGCCGGATTATGCCAGGGCGCTGCGCATTCCCGGCAAGGCGAGCTACATCGCCGTCCACGCCAACCATCCACGCGAATTCACCGATGACTCCCGCGCGGCGATCGCGACGCTCGCCGATGCCGGCCATGTGCTGCTCAGCCAATCCGTGCTGCTCAAGGGCATCAATGCCGATATCGCGACGCTCGGCGCACTGATGCGCGCCTTCGTCGAGAACCGGGTGAAGCCCTATTACCTGCACCACCCCGACCTCGCGCCCGGCACTTCGCATTTCCGTCTGACGCTGGAGGAGGGGCAGGCGCTGGTCAAAAGCCTGCGCGGGCATCTTTCGGGCCTGTGCCAGCCGACCTATATCCTCGATATCCCCGGCGGCGCCGGCAAGATCCCGGTCGGCCCGTCCTTCCTTTCCGGTTCCGAGACGCCCGGTGCGGAAGCCATCGCCGAAGACCGGCATGGCGGGCAGCATCTCTATCCGCCCGCCTGAGCGAGAAGGATTTCACTATGGATGAGAAGCTGGCGCTCGCGATCGTCTCGGATATCGCCTGCCCCTGGTGCTTCATCGGCAAGGCCCGGCTGGAGACCGCGCTCGCCCGCAACGGGCTGACGGAGCGCGTCGCCATCACCTGGCTGCCCTACGAGCTGAACCCGGAGATGCCCGAGGAGGGCATGGACCGCACGCAATACCTCGACAGCAAGTTCGGCCCCGGCAAGCGCCGCGAGATCGAGGTCAGGCTTTCGGAAGCAGCGCTCGAAAGCGGCGTCACCTTCAACTGGACCCGCGTGACGCGGAGCGTGAACACCCGCATGGCCCATATGCTGGTCGCAGCCGCCTCGACCGTGCAGCGCGGCGGCGACATGACCGCGGCCCTGTTCAAGGCCTATTGGCAGGACGGGCGCGACATCGGCGATGTCGAGACGTTGATCCAGATCGCCGTCGAACAGGGCTTTGACGAGCAGGCCGCTCGCGACGAGCTCTCGAATGACGAGCTGCGCGAGACCGTGATCGGGCTGGAGGACCATGCCCGCGAGGTCGGCGTCACCGGCGTGCCCTTCTTCATCATCGACGGCAAGCTCGCCGTCTCCGGCGCACAGCCGCCGGAAGTCTGGGAGCAGGTCTTCCAGCAGGTGGCCGCGCAGCGGCAGCAGGCGGAGATGCCGCAGTTCTGAGCCTGCTTGCGGCCGGCTCGGCGCTTGCTCTCTAGGGGATGTAGGCGGGCAGCACCGCCGCCTGCTTGATCCAGCGCGACAGCAGTTCCTCGTCGAGCGAGTCGTTCTCATGGATGTGCAGGTAGCGCACATCCTTGTGCTTCGATCCGACGGGCGGGAGCGGGTCCAGCGCGGCGCCCTGGAAGAACGCGACCTTGATGTAGCCAGTGAAGCAATGCAGGCTCAGGAACCAGCCTGCGCCTCCGGCGCCGTAGAATGGTGAATTCCATTTGACGGCCTTGCGCACGCCGGGGATCGTTCCCGCGATCAGAGCATCGAGCCGGCGCCCGACATCGCTCTTCCAGCCGGGCATCGCGGCGATATAGGCCTGCACGGGGCCGTCGCCATCTCCTTTTGCGATTTGGGGATTGCCGCCCGAAAGCAGTGTCGGCTTCGACGTCGCGTCGTTGGCGCTGGTTCGCTTCCTGCTTTTCGCCGGCGCCTTGTCTTCCTGTGCGGTCATGATGCCCATCCCCGCAGCCTGCCTCCAGCCCTGACAGCCTCGCCATCATCGATATTGAAGCTCTCGGTAGCATGAGTGGCAACCGTGGCAGCGCTGAGAAGCGAGGGCCGTGGCAGGCTGGGGCGAAGAGCCGAGCTAGGCAGCTAGACCGGCGACCCCATCAGGCGGATCAGCGCCGGGCCGCCCAGCGCGACCCCGGAGAGAAACAGCAGAAGGAACACGATCTGCCGCATGGTCCGCTGTGTCAGCGGTGGCGGATAGCGCCGCGCCAGATGCGTCGCCGCCATCACGACCGGCACGGCCAGCAGGCCGGACAGTGTCGAAGCCGAGGGGACTTGGCCTGAGGCTACCACGAGCCCGGTCCGGAACACCGCATTCAGCGCGAAGATCGTCACCAGCGTCTCGCGCACCACGACATGGGCCATGGGCTGGCGATAGAATTGGTAGACGACCGGCGGGCCTGCGGTCGAGAACATCCCGCCCATCAGCCCCGCGACGCCTCCGAAGAACAGGAAGCTGAGCGGCCCTGAGGTCCGAGCCAGCGCCTGCGGCTTGTGAGCGAGCTGGATGCTGGAGACGATGATGGTGAAACCCAGCACGAGCCGCAGCAGGTCGGCGCGGGTGCCGGCGAGCCAGCTCAGCAGGATGAAACCGAGGAGAATCCCCGGGAGGCTCGTCATCATAACCAGCCTGAATTCCGGCCAGGCGACGTCGCGCCAGCCTTTCAGCAGCATCTGCGAGGCGTTGACCAGGGTGAGCACGCTGACGAGCATGGCCGCGTCCGGCAGCGAGAGCAGCCCGGTCAGGCCGACCCCGCCCATGGTGATGAGCCCGAAGGCGAAGCCGGTCAGCGTCTGCGCATAGGCTGCGATGCCTGTCAGCAGCAGGAAGCCGATCAGCGCGATCAAGGACATCGTCGGGCGGTCTCCGGAACAGCGGAGAGTGACGCCTAGAGCATCGGCGCGACGGCCGGAATTCGTTTTCCGGCAAAGGTGATCTGCGCTGACGGATCGCCGGTAGCGCTGTCATGGCGCTGTCGTGCTTCCGTTGCCCTCGAGCCACGCCGGCGGCAGTTCCGCCTGCCACGGAGGTGGCCGAAGGTTGACTTGGCTGTGGCAGGGCGGGCACCATCGACCGGCTCGCGATCAATCCACAGCAGGAGCGGCGAAGATGCTGTCGATCCCGAACCGCGCAGCCGTGTGCTTTTTCGGCTTTGCGCTTTCCGGCTGCATGCAGTCGATGCCGACCGCCGAGGCCATTACCCGGCCGACCATGGAAGCCTTCACGCGGCTGAGTTCATGGACGCCCTGGCGCTCGTCGTCCGAGCAGCCCCCGCCGGTCGTCACCGCGCAGAACCCGCCTCCGGCAGCCGAGCCGGCCCGCGAGCCGCCAGCGCCGCCAGAAACGCGGCCGCAGCTGAAGCTCAGGCCGACCATCCACACGCCACAGCCCGCCTCGGCGCGCACGCGGCCTGCGACGCCCGCCCCGGCGCCCGCAATTATTCCGGCGGCCGCGGTGACGCCGGCCCCCGCGGCTGCGCAGGCAGCACCGGCTGCTGTGGACTCGTCTTTGCCCGCCAGGATGACCTGCCTGACGTCGAACCAGCCTGGCGAGCGTGTCCGGATGGAGTGCAGGCCGGTCGAGTAACCGGCTGATCGTCCGGAAGCGTTCTGCTCTTGCTGGGCGGTCTGCATGAGGCAGGCACCTCGCGCATTCCGATCAGGAGCGTGTGGGGAGCGAGGATCTTGGTGCGCTTGCATCGTCCGTCGAATCATGCGCCTTCCCGCAAAACGCAGGGAGCCGGCCGATGCAGAAGATCAACGATGTCCGCGACCACCTGATTGTCGCCCTCGACGTTCCGACCGTTTGGGATGCCTACAAGCTGGTCTCGACGCTCGGCGACGGCGTTACCTTCTACAAGATCGGCTATCGGCTGGCCTTCGCCGGCGGTCTCGATCTCGCGCGGCAGCTCGTGGTGGAGGGCAAGAAGGTCTTCCTCGACCTGAAGCTGCACGACATCGGCAACACCGTCACCGAAGGTGTCGAGTCGCTGACCAAGCTCGGCGTGACGTTTCTCACCGTCCATGCCTATCCGCAGACCATGCGCGGCGCGGTCGAGGGGCGTGGCGATGCGGCACTCAAGCTGCTCGCCGTCACCGCGCTCACCTCCTACGACGACACCGACCTGCGTGATGCGGGCTATGGGTTGGCGGTCCGCGATCTCGTGCGCCTGCGCGCCGAGCAGGCCCGCACCGCCGGCATCGACGGTATCGTTTGCTCGGCAGCCGAGACGGAGATCGTGCGGGACGTCATCGGACCGGACATGGTCATCGTCACGCCGGGCATCCGTCCCTCCGGCAGCGCCGCCGGCGACCAGAAGCGCACGCTGACCCCGGCCGAGGCGATCCGCATCGGCGCCGATCATCTCGTGGTCGGGCGTCCCATTATCCGCGCGGCAGATCCGCGTGCCGCGGCCGGCGCGGTCATGGACGAGATCGTCGCGGCTTCGTAAGCTTCGCTTCCAACCGATTCAAGCTCACGAACGGACAAAGACCATGCCCAAGGGATATGTCATCGCGCGCGCCAAGGTCACCGACGCGACAAAATGGGCGGCCTATGCCGCCAAGGCCTCCGAGGCGATGAAGATCTATGGCGGCACGCCGATCGTGCGCGGCGGTCAGAACATGGTGGCCGAAGGCGAGGGTCGCGCCCGCAACGTCGTGATCGAGTTCGCCGATTTCGCTTCGGCGAAGACCTATGTCTCCTCGCCCGAATATGCCGAGGCCCGCAAGCTGCGGGAGGGCGCGGGCGAGATCGACATCGTGGTGGTCGAGGGGGCCTGAGCCATGCCGAAGGGCTATTGGATAGCGCGCGTCGACGTCGAGAACGATGAGGCTTATGCCCGTTATCGCTCGCTCAACGCCGTCGCCTTCGCCAAATACGGCGCAAAGTTCATCGTTCGCGGCGGCGAGTACAAGCTCGCCCGCGGCGAGGGCCGCAAGCACAACGTCGTCATCGAGTTCAAGGACGAGGAGACCGCGCGCGCCTGCTACGCCTCGCCTGAATATCAGGAGGCGGTGAAGCATCTGAGCGCCGCCGGCAAGTCCGACCTCGTCATCATCGGCGGCTATGAAGGCCCCCAACCGGGCGAATGATCCTTGCCCGAACGGGACCTGACACAGGATCGGCTGACCGCCATCGGCGTCATCAGCGGCACCTCGATGGACGCCATCGACGTCTCGCTGGTGACGAGCGACGGGCGCGACGCCGTCCTCTTCGGCGCCGGCGCTTCCTATCCCTATCGCGATGAGACGCGCCGCGCGCTGCAGGCCGTCATCGCCGATGCCGAGCGCGCTTCCGCCGAACCGCTGGCGGAGCTCGAAGCCGCCGTTACCGCTGATCATCTCGCCGCGGTCCGTAACTATCTCGCAGATCAGCAAGTCGACCTCGCATCGGTCGATCTCGTCGGCCTGCACGGGCAGACCATCTATCACCGCCCGCAGATGCGCTTCACCCGCCAGCTCATCGACGGGCAGGCGGTGGCGGACGCGCTCGGCATCCCGGCCGTCGACCGCTTTCGCGACGCCGATGTCGCAGCGGGTGGGGAGGGCGCACCCTTCGCCCCGCTCTGGCACCGCGCCCTGGCGCAGGGGCTGGAACAGCCGGTGATGGTGTTGAATCTCGGCGGCGTCAGCAATGTGACCTATATCGACGGTGACACCGTCATCGCCTTCGATACCGGCCCGGCGAGTGCGATCCTCGACGACTTCGTGCTGCGCCGTCTCGGCCGGCCCTATGACCGCGATGGTGCTCTGGCGGCGAGCGGGCGCGTGAATGAGGCTCTTCTCGCCGGCTTCATGGCCAATCCCTTCTTCGACCGGCCGGCTCCGAAATCGCTCGATCGCAACGACTTTCATCGTCGTGCGCAGGTGGTCGAGCCGCTCTCCGATGCCGATGGCGCAGCCACGCTGGCCGCCTTCACCATCGAGAGCATCGTCGCGAGCTTGCGGCATGTGCCGCGCGCGCCGAAGCGCTGGCTGGTCGGTGGCGGTGGGCGGCTCAACCGGCATTTCATGGCGCGGCTGGGGGAACGCCTCGGCGTGCCTGTCGAGCCGGTCGAGGCTGTCGGCTGGGACGGCGATGTGCTGGAGGCGCAGATCTTCGCCTATTTTGCCATTCGCTCGGTGAAGGGGCTGCCGCTCAGCCTGCCCTCGACCACCGGCGTGCCGAAGCCGATGACCGGCGGGCGGCTTCATCGTCCGAAGCCTAACGGCATGTGAACCCGATCGCATCCTCCCGCGACGAAGGAGAGCGGACGCGTCATGCGATCCGCTTGATCGCAGGGATGGATACCATGTCGCTCCACGTCTCGATTGCCGGCCGGCCGAGCTACACCCCTTTTCCGCCGCGACGCGAGCCGACCGGCGCTCCCGATACGGCGTCGCGCCCCGTCTTCGTTATCGATGCCGGCATGAACCTGCGCTTCAGCAATCGCGGCGCGATGGAACTCGCCCGCGAAGGGCTGGGCGGCCCGGATCGCTTCACGGCCAGCGACAAGGATTTCGTGGCACGTCTCCATGGCTGGCTGAAGCGTTGCCAGAGTGGCAGCGTCGCCGGCGAGACCAGGTTGCCGCTCTCCCTGCGCTGTGGCCGACAGGTCGCGATCGACGCCGTCCACCTGGCCAGCATCGACCTCTTCGTCCTGACGGTGGATGATCCCGAAAGCGCCATGGACCGCAAGATCGCCGAGGTCAGCGAGGCCTGCGGGCTGACGCCGACGGAGGAGCGCATGCTGGCTCTGATCGTCGAGGGGCTCGACACCATCGTTGCCGCCAAGCGCCTCGGCATCGCGCCGACCACCGCGCGCACGCATCTCCAGCGGCTCTTCGCCAAGACCGGCACGGCCCGCCAGAGCGAGCTTGTCCGTTTCGTCGCGACCTATGTCGAGGAGCCGCGCTGAAGACGAGGGCGTCTCCGCCTCGCCGCCATCGATATTGACACGCCCCATCATCGCACGCCCTCTGATCGTGGTGCGGATGACCGCACTTTCTCGGGAGAGACGGCGACGATGGCTGAGATGCTGGCGGCCGTGGCCTTTTGCGCTCTTCTGAGCGCAAGCGCCGCCTTCGGCATGAAGTTGCGGAGCTGGCTCTCGGACGAACATCTTTCCGAGCGCACCATCGACGCGCTGCGCCTGGTGACGAGCTTGCTGGTGACCTTTGCCGCTCTGGTGCTCAGCCTGCAGCTTTCCAGTGTGAAAGGCGCCTTCGACAAGGCTTATCGCGATCGCAACGCTGATGCGGCACAGCTTGCGCAACTCGATGAATGCCTGCGCAGCTACGGCGCGGATGCGGAGCCGATCCGCTTCGATCTGCGCGGCTATACCGCGGCCGTCATCGCTAGCACTTGGCCTGGCGAGCCGAAGCCGGCCGGCGTCACGCATCCGGATACCGCTTCGATGGCGCGCGAAGGCGAGGATGCCTCTCTCTCGGCGCTGATCAGCCGCATCGGCCGCGCGATCGGCGCCCTGGCGCCTGCGGACACGCTTCACACCAATCTCGCGGCCGAGTGCCGCTCGACCTATCTGCAGTTCCAAGAGCGGCGCTGGGCCGTGATTGAGGACGTTCGAGGCCCTGTCTCGCCGCTGTTCACCAGCGTCATGACCTTCTGGCTCATGCTGGTGTTCCTGAGCTTCGGTCTGCAGACGCCGCGCAAGCGTCTCGCGGAGGTCGTCCTGGCGATCGGCATCGTGTCGATCTCCACGGTGATGTTCGTGATCACCGATCTCGAAACGCACTATGCCGGCCTGTTCGGCATTCCCAGCACCTCGATGCGCGAGGCCCTGGCCAGCATGGTTCGGTAGTGGGCTGTTGGCCCGGCGCTTGCCAAGAGATGCGTGATCGGCTGCGATGACATCGATCCGGTCGGGACAGACCCGATTCAAAAAGCATGATCTCGGTAGAGGCAGGGGAATAGCAGATGATGGCCAGGGTGACGGGATTGCGATTGAGTCTGGCGCTGGCAGCGTCGATCTTTGCGTTGGGCGCCGCGGTGGCGCAGGAACCGAAGAAGGGCGGCACGGTCCACGTCGTCGTCCAGCCCGAGCCGCCGATGCTGATGCAGGGCCTGAATCAGAACGGCCCGACCAACATGGTCGCGGGCAACATCTACGAATCGCTGCTGCGCTATAACGAGAAGCTCGAGCCGCAGCCCTCGCTCGCCAAGAGCTGGGAGATCTCGCCCGACGCCAAGGTCTACACCTTCAAGCTCCAGGAGGGTGTGAAATGGCATGACGGCAAGCCGTTCACGGCCGACGATGTCGTCTTCACGCTCGACAAGTTCCTGCGCGACGTCCATCCGCGCTGGCGCCCGATCGTCAACGCCCAGGTCGAGAAGATCGAGAAGGTCGACGACCTCACCGTGAAGATCACACTGAAGCAGCCCTTCGGCCCGATGGTCATGACGCAGGAGGTCGCCTCCGCGCCGATGATCCCCAAGCACATCTATGACGGCACGGATTATCGCGCCAACCCGGCCAACAACACGCCGATCGGAACCGGCCCCTTCAAGCTCAAGGAGTGGAAGAAGGGCTCCTACATCCACCTCGTGAAGAACGAGGACTACTGGCTGAAGGGCAAGCCGAACCTCGACGAAATCTACTGGCAGATCATTCCCGATGCAGCCGCCCGCGCCGTTGCCTATGAGACGGGCAAGGTCGATGTGCTGACCGGCGGCTCCGTCGACGTCTACGACGTGGCGCGCCTGTCGAAGCTGCCCAACACCTGCATGACCACCAAGGGCTGGGAGATGTTCGCGCCGCACGCCTGGCTCACGCCGAACGTGCGCAACGGCATCCTCGGCAACAAGCAGTTCCGCCAAGGGCTGATGTACGCGATCGATCGCGAATTCGGGAAGGACGTGGTCTGGGGCGGCCTCGGCAAGCTGCCGACGGGACCGATCTCGTCCAAGACCAAGTTCTATTCGGATGATGTGCCGAAATACACCTACGATCCCGCCAAGGCGAAGGAACTGATCAAGGCCTCGGGCTACAAGGGCGAGACCATTCGTCTGCTCAACCTGCCCTATGGCGAGACCTGGAGCCGCTGGTCGGAGTCGATCAAGCAGAATCTCGAGGATGTCGGCGTCAAGGTTCAGATCGAGAACACCGACGTGCCCGGCTGGACGCAAAAGGCGTCGAACTGGGATTTTGACCTGAACTTCAACTTCCTTTACCAGCTCGGCGACCCCGCCATGGGCGTGGCGCGTTCTTACATCTCGTCCAACATCGCCAAGGGCAATCCCTTCGCCAATGTCGGCGGCTACTCCAACCCGGAAGTCGACAAGCTCTTCGCCGATGCGGCGATCGCGCCGACCGACAAGGAGCGCCAGGAGCTCTACACCAAGGTCCAGAAGGTCCTGGCTGACGAGCTGCCCGTGCTTTGGCTGCTCGAGATGGACTTCCCGACCATCTACCGCTGCAACGTCAAGAACCTCGTCACCACCGGCGTCGGCGTGAACGACGGCTTCCGCGACGCCTGGAAGGAGTGAGACGGCGGCTGATCCTTCCCGGAGAGGCCGCTTCCGCGCTTTTCGTCATGGTCGGGCTTGTCCCGACCATCCACGTCTTCGCTGGTCGAAGGCGGTGTTCAAGACGTGGATGCTCGCCACAAGGGCGAGCATGACGGCGGAAGCCCGCCATCGGGAAAGGCTGAATGAACCTCGCGCAATTTCTCGCCGGTCGGCTCGTAAAGGGTGTTCTCGTCCTCTTCGCGATCGCCGTGCTCAACTTCCTGCTTATCCGGGCAGCACCGGGCGATCCGGCGCAGGTGCTCGCCGGTGAGGCGGGGGCGGCCGATGCGCAGCTCCTCGAACAGCTGCGCGCCCGCTTCGGCCTAGATCAACCCTTCCTGACCCAGCTCTGGATCTATCTGAAGGGTTATCTCACCTTCGATCTCGGCTTCAGCTATCGCCAGCAGCAGCCGGTGCTAAACCTCATCATGGAGCGCTTGCCGGCGACGCTGCTGCTCACGGGCGCTGCATTCCTCGTATCCCTCGTCGTCGGCACGGCGATGGGCGCGCTCGCGGCGCGCCGGGCCGGCAAGTGGTCCGACAGCATCATCACCACGCTGGCGCTCGCCTTCTACGCCACGCCGCTGTTCTGGATCGCGCTGATGAGCCAGATCGTCTTCGCGCTGAAGCTGGGGCTCGTACCCAATGTCGGCTACGAGACCATCGGAGCGAATTATACCGGCCTCGCCCGTGCGCTCGACATCGCCCATCACCTGATCTTGCCGGCGCTGACGCTCGGCCTGTTCTTCACGGCGCTCTATGCCCGGATGATGCGCGCCTCGATGCTGGAGGTCGCCGGCGCGGATTTCGTCAAGACGGCACGCGCCAAGGGCGTCTCGCAGCCGCGCGTCTGGCGCCGGCACGTGGCTCGCAATGCGATCCTTCCCGTCGTGACGCTCGCCGGTTTGCAGGCGGGCCAGCTCGTCGGCGGCGCCGTGCTGACCGAGACCGTCTTCGCCTGGCCCGGCATCGGCCGGCTGATGTTCGATGCGCTGGTCCAGCGCGATTATTCCGTCCTGCTCGGCGTCTTCTTCATCTCCTCCGCGATGGTCGTCGGCTTCAACATCATCACGGATCTGGTCTACCGGATCGCGGATCCGCGCATCGAGGCGAGTGCATGAGGACCCTGTCATGAACTTCCTCAAGCGCTTCGCCCGCAACCGCGGCGCCGTCATCGGCATATTGATCCTGCTCACCGTCATCGCCTTCGCGATCCTGGCGCCCACGCTCTATCCGCAATCGCCCTGGCGCCCGGTGGCGCGGCCCTTCCTCGCGCCTTTTGTCAACGAGCGCTTCCCGCTGGGCACCGATACGCTGGGCCGCAACCTGGCCGCCGGCCTGGTCCACGGCGCCCGCGTCTCGCTGATGATCGGCATCGTCTCGACCCTCGTTGCGCTGGTGATCGGCGTGCCGCTTGGCGCGGTGGCCGGCTATGCCGGCGGGTTCGTCGACGATGCGCTGATGCGGTTCACAGAGTTCTTCCAGACGATTCCCTCCTTCGCGCTCGCGATCGTGCTGGTGGCGATTCTGCAGCCGCAGCTTGGCTCCATCGTGCTGGCGATCGGGGTGGTGAGCTGGCCGCCTGTGGCGCGTCTGGTGCGTGGCGAGGTGCTCTCGCTGAAGACCCGCGAATACGTCCAGGCGGCGGTGACCATTGGCCAGTCGACGCCGCGGATCATCTTCAGCCAGGTGCTGCCGAACACCATCGCCCCGATCATCGTCATGGGGTCGCTGATGATCGGCTCGGCGATCCTGCTCGAATCCTCGCTCTCCTTCCTGGGCCTGGGCGATCCGAACCTGATGAGCTGGGGCTATATGGTCGGGGCCGGCCGCACCCGCCTGCTCGATGCCTGGTGGATCAGCTTCTTCCCCGGCTTTGCGATCTTCCTCACCGTGCTCGCCCTCAACCTTGCCGGCGAGGGATTGAACGACGCGCTTAATCCGCGCCTCGCCCGGGGGCGCGAATGACCGTTCCCGCGCTGTCCATCGAAGGGCTGACGCTGGCCCTGCCGGCGCTCGCTGACCGCCCGAACGCCGTCGAGAACGTCACGCTCGCCATCGCGCCGGGAGAGACGCTCTGTGTCGTCGGCGAATCCGGTTCCGGCAAGTCGATGATCGCCCATGCCGTGATGGGCCTGCTACCGAAGGCGGTGAAGCCGGTCGTCGGCGCTATCAAGCTGGCCGGGCGCGACCTCCTCGCTCTCGACGAGGCGGCGATGCAGGATGTGCGCGGCCGCGAGATCGGCATGATCTTCCAGGAGCCGATGACCTCGCTTAACCCGGTCATGCGGATCAGCGACCAGATCGTCGAGACCTTCGAGGCCCACGGCCTGCACGACAAGGCGACGCGCCGAGCCCGCGCCATCGAGCTTCTGGCCGAGGTCGGCCTGCCCGATCCGCCGCGCCTGGCCAAGGCCTATCCGCATGAGCTTTCGGGCGGCCAGCGCCAGCGCGTGATGATCGCGATGGCGCTCGCGCTCGAACCCAAGCTCCTGATCGCCGACGAGCCGACGACGGCGCTCGACGTGACGACGCAGGCGCAGATTCTCAAACTCATCGACAATCTGCGCCATCGCCACGGCACGGCGGTGCTCTTCATCACGCACGACATGGGCGTCGTCGCCGAGATCGCAGACCGCATCGCCGTGCTGGAGAAGGGCGTGCTGGTCGAGGAAGGCACGGCCGATGAGGTTCTGGGCTCGGCCCGGCATCCCTATACGCGGAAACTGCTCGCTGCCGTGCCGTCGCTGACGCCGGCGCAACTCCCGCCATTGCCGGATACGGCGCCAGTGATCAGCGTCGAAGGTCTTGGCAAGACCTATCGCAAGCGCTCCTTCTTCGGCGTCGCGCGCGAGGTGAGGGCGGCCGACGACATCTCCTTCTCGCTGGTGCGGGGCGAGACGCTCGGCCTCGTCGGCGAGTCGGGCTCGGGCAAGTCGACGGTCGGGCGCTGCTGCCTGCGCCTGATCGAGCCCGATCGCGGCCGCATCGCTCTCGGCGACCTCGTGCTCTCGCAGCTCTCGCCGCGCGAATTGCGCCAGCAGCGCAAGCGCATCCAGATGGTCTTCCAGGACCCATTCGCCTCGCTCAACCCGCGCCAGACGGTTGGCCGCATCATCTCGGACGGACCAGTCGCCCACGGCACGCCGCGCAAGGAAGCTCTGGCAAAGGCGAAGGAACTGCTGGAGCTCGTCGGCCTCTCGGCCAACGCCATCGACCGCTACCCGCATGAATTCTCCGGCGGCCAGCGCCAGCGTGTCGGCATCGCCCGGGCCCTGGCGCTCGAGCCGGACGTGCTGGTGGCGGACGAGGCGGTCTCGGCGCTGGACGTCTCCGTGCAGGCGCAGATCCTCACGCTGATCAAGGACATCCAGCAGCGGCTGGGCCTCGCCATCCTCTTCGTCACGCATGATCTGCGCGTCGCCGCGCAGATC
This sequence comes from Hyphomicrobiales bacterium, assembly GCA_900473415.1. Classification (GTDB taxonomy): domain Bacteria; phylum Pseudomonadota; class Alphaproteobacteria; order Rhizobiales; family Beijerinckiaceae; genus Allobosea. The sequence continues at coordinate 299,878 of UCLR01000010.1, read as the reverse complement.
TGCGACCGCATCGCCGTGATGCAGCGCGGTCGCATCGTCGAGAGTGGCCCGACGGCTGCGCTCTTCGCCGCCCCGCAGCACGAGTATACCCGGCAGCTGCTGGCAGCCGTGCCGGGCGGCGAGCGCTTCGGGCACTAATAGGTACGCCTCAGGAGACCCGCCCATGCCGCTCGATCCCGCCCTTCGTGACAAGATTCTCGCCTCCGTGGAGGAGGGCTTTGCCGAGCAGGTCGCTTTCACGCAGGAACTCGTCCGCTTCCCCTCGCTGCGAGCGCAGGAGCATGCCTGCCAGGACTTCGTCTTCCGCGCCCTTAAGGAGCGTGGCTTCACCGTCGACCGCTTCAAGATGGACGAGGTCGCGATCGCCGCCCATCCGGGCGGCGCGCCCTTCTCCGAATTTCATTCCGACGCGCCCATCGTCGTCGGCATCCACCATCCGCGAGAGGAAAAAGGCCGCTCGCTCATCCTGCAGGCCCATGTCGACGTGGTGCCGACCGGGCCGCACGACCAATGGAAGCATGCGCCCTTCGATCCCGTCATCGAGGGCGACTGGATGTATGGCCGCGGCAGCGCCGACATGAAGGCCGGTGCCGGCGCCAATTTTTACGCGCTCGACGCGCTGAAGCGCATCGGCCTGCAGCCGGCCGCGACCGTCTATCTGGAATCGGTGGTCGAGGAGGAATCGACTGGTAACGGCGCCCTGATGACGCATCTGCGCGGCTACCGCGCCGATGCCGCGCTGATTCCGGAGCCTGAGCACGAGATGCTGGCGCGGGCGAATATCGGCGTGCTCTGGTTCCAGTTCGAGGTGCGCGGCATTCCCGCCCATGTGCGCGAGATGGGCATCGGCGCCAACGCGATCGACGCCGCCTATCGGGTCGTCGCGGCGCTGCGCACGCTCGAGGAGGAGCTCAACGCCGAGAAGGCGGGCCGCGAGCATTTCGAGAACGAGCCGCATCCGATCAACCTGAACATCGGCAAGATCGAGGGGGGCGACTGGGCCTCCTCCGTTCCGTGCTGGTGCAAGGTCGATTGCCGCATCGGCCTCTATCCCGGCATGACGGCCAAGGAGGTGGCGCGTCGCGTCGAGGACTGCATCCGCTCAGCCTCCCGCACCGATGCCTTCCTCGCCAACAACCCGCCGAAAGTGACCTTCAACGGCTTCTGGGCCGAGGGCTATGTGCAGGAGCCGGGAAGCGAGGCTGAGGCCGTGCTCGGCCGTGCCCACCAGGCCGCGATCGGCTCGCCGCTCAAGAGCTTCATGACCGCAGCCTATCTCGATGCCCGCGTCCATGCGCTCTACGACAAGATCCCGACGCTCTGCTACGGGCCGATGGGCGAGCGCGTCCACGCCTATGACGAGCGCGTCAGCCTCGCCTCGGTGAAGCGTATCACCGGGGCGATGGCGCTGTTCATCGCCGAATGGTGCGGCGTTGAAAGCCTCAAGGCTTGAGCGGCCCGACGCCGGGTCGGGCGTTGCTGCTCGTCCCATTGCTCGGTCTGCTCTGGGGCTTCAACTGGCCGGCGGTCCGAATCTCGCTGACCGAGATCGCGCCCTGGACGCTACGCGCCGCGGGCATGAGCTTCGCCGGGCTCGTGCTCGTCACGGTGGCGCTGGCGCGCGGCGTGTCACTCGCGGTGCCGCGGACGCAGTGGTTGCGCCTCGTCGTCGCGGGCGTCCTCTCGATCGCGGCCTTCAACGTGCTGCTCGCCTTCGCGCAGCTCGCGGCGCCGACCTCGCGCACCGCGATCTTGACTTTCACCATGCCGATCTGGGCGACGCTGCTCGCCCGGCCGATCCTGGGCGAGCCCTTCGACCGTAGGCGCCTGACCGGGCTTGGTCTCGGTATCGCCGGCCTTCTCTGCCTCGGCCTGCCGCTGATCCTGGGCGGGCGGTTCCCCTTCGGCCTGGTGCTGGCCTTGCTGGCGGCGCTGAGCTGGGCGCTCGGCACCATCGCGACCAAGCGCTGGCCGGTCGCTGCGCCGGCACTGACCGTCGCCGCCTGGCAATTGCTGATCGGCGGCCTGGTCGCCGGCATCGGCATGCTGGTCTTCGAGGGGCTGCCGGTGCCGAAGCTGCTTTCGCCGCGCGTGGCGGCGGCGCTCACCTTCCACATCGTCGGCGCGCAGGCGCTCGCCTATTTTCTGTGGTTCGTGGTGGTGGCGCGGCTGCCCGCCGGCATCGCCAGCCTCGGCACCATGATGGTCCCCGCGGTCGGCGTCCTCGGCTCCGTGCTGCTGCTCGGCGAACGGCCGACGCCGACCGACTGGCTCGGCCTCGCGCTGGTGATCGCTGCCTCGGGAGCGATCATCCTGCCGGCGCGCGGCAAAGGCTAGAGACTGCAGATAAATGCCGCTTGGTTCGGATCGATCTACGATCTGACCCAGCGGCAGCGCCGCCGCGGCGGCCCGTGCCGGCTCTTGACCGTTTCGCAGATTCGGCGCCTTTCACGGACAGGTTGCTCGCGAGGCATGCGGCGATAGTGAAGCTGGGGACGGGAAACGCGTTGCTCCTGCGCCCAATCGACCGGGGCGCCGTCCGGCAGGGCGACGGGAGCCGCCTGCGCCCCGTCCGGTTGCAGGGTCGAAGCCGAGCCCGCAGCCAGGGCCAAGAGCCCCAGCAGGAATGACCGTCGCTCCATCGAGATTCCTCACAGGCCGTTTCGGACGCGAGGAGCTTAGACGCAACGCGACGCCGTGAACAATGTCGCCGCCGAGGGCGTCGCCAATCAGCCTCGGCAAGGCGATGCCCTCAAGCGCGCCGTTCTCGTCAGGCCGGGCGCGCGACCACCGGCACATAGGTCTCCAGGGCCGGATCGGGGAAGCGCACCGTCTCTCCGAGCTCGGCCGAGCGATAGAGCCCCATCAGCATTTCCATGACGCCGACGCCGTCCACGAAGGTCTCGACGGGCTGGCGGCCATGCCGGAAGGCTTCGACCATGTGACGGTTCTCATCGGTGTAGCCATAGATGCCGGCTTCGTCCTCGACGACAGGCATCAGCCCCTGCTCGGCATTCTGCTTCTCGACCAGGTCCTCGCCCTCGTCGCCGGCGACGCCGCGCGAGATGAAGACCTTGAGGCCCGTCGAGAGCGAGGAGAACTCCATCGAGTATTCCGGCCCGAGCAGTTCGAGCTGGATGCGCAGGCCCGCGCCGACATAGGCCCAGGAGGTCGTCGCCTCGATCATCAGCTCATGGCCGGCCTCGTCCTTCAGCGTGATGATGCCGCGCGCGAAATCCTCCACGGGGCGGCGACCGAACTCGATGCCCATCCGCTTGCGCAGGTCCTCGACATAGCGCGGCCGCGTCCATTTCAGCGTCGCGACGGTGGCGCTGGCGCTGACGAGCGAGAGCGAGGAGCGCGGCGCCTCGGGCGCGGTCAGCAGATGCCGCGCGACCTCGACCGAATGGCACATCATGTCGGAGAGCACGCCGCCGCCCTGGCGCTCGCCCTGCCAGAACCAGGGCTCGTGCGGCCCGGAGTGCTCTTCCGCCGCGCGCGCCAGATAGGGGCGTCCGCCCTGCGGCACGGCGCGCCGCCAGATGATGTCCTTGCCGCGCATCACGGCCGTCGAGAAGAGTTGGTTCTCCAGATAGCCGTGCAGCAGCTCGGCATCTTCGGCCAATGCCAACATCTCGCGCGCCTCGGCCAGCGTGCGCGCCAGCGGCTTCTCGCAGGCGACCGCGCGGATCGGCGCGCCAGCCTTCTTGAGGCGATGGACCTCGCGCATCACGTCGAGACGCGTGTCGTTCGGCGTCATGATCCAGAGCGCATCGACTTCGCCGGACATGACCATCGCTTCCAGGCTGTCGAAAGAGCGGGCCGGGCCGAGGGCGAGCGAATTGGCGAGATCGACGATGCGCCCCCGCTTCTCGGCCGAGCGGCTATAGACACCCGTCACCGCGACATTGCGGACGCCGACCATCGACTGGAGATGGAAGGCCGCGATGAAGCCCGTGCCGACGAAGCCGACACGCAGCATGGGAAGATCGGTAAGTTTGCTCATCGGTGTCGTTCCCCTCGTTATCGTTCTGCAGGGTTATGCGGTGGCGGCCTTTCGTCCCGGGATCGCCTGCAGCAAGGCCTGCGTATACGGATGCTCGGGAGACGCGATCAGCTCGGCCGCCGGCTTGATCTCGACGATCTCGCCCCGACGCATCACGGCGATACGGTCGCAGACCTGCGCGGCCACGTTGAGATCATGCGTGATGAACAGCATCGAGAGGCTGAAGCGCTGCTTCATCTCTTCGAGCAGCGCGAGTACCTGCGCCTGCACCGAGACGTCGAGCGCCGAGACGGGCTCGTCCGCGACCAGCAATTCGGGGCGCAGAGCGAGTGCGCGCGCAATGCCGATGCGCTGGCGTTGGCCGCCCGAGAACTCGTGCGGATAGCGCTCGGCCGCCGCCGGATCGAGGCCGACGAGGCCGAGCAGTTCCCGGGCGCGGGCCATTGCCTCGCAGCGCGGCGTGCCATGGGCGATCGGCCCGTCTGCGATGATCTGCCCGACGCTCCGGCGCGGATTGAGCGACGCGAAGGGGTCCTGGAAGACCATCTGGACATGCCGGCGCGCGCGGCGCAGGCGGTCTCCCTTCGCGGCGCTGAAGTCGATCTCGCCGAGCTGGAGGCTGCCGCCGTCGGGCTCGATCAGCCGCAGCATCAGCCGGCCGAGCGTGCTCTTGCCGGAGCCGGATTCCCCGACGAGGCCAAGCGTCTCGCCACGGCGAATATCGAAGCTGATGTCCTTCACCGCCGCGACCTCGCGGCGTCCGCCGAACCAGCCTGTCCCGCGATAGGTCTTGGCGAGGCCCTGCGCCCTGACGGCGATGGGTTCGGCAGCGAGCGAGGGGCGGGCGGGCGGATCGAGCGTCGGCACCGCTGCGAGCAGCCGGCGCGTATAGGGGTGCGCCGGCGCGCCCAGCACGGCGGAGACCGCGCCCTGCTCGACGACGACGCCCTTTTCCATGACGGCGACGCTATCGGCGATCTCACGGACGACGCCGAAATCATGGGTGATGAACAGGACCGCCATGCCGCGCCGGCGCTGGATGTCGCGGATCAGCTTGAGGATCTGCGCCTGCGTCGTCACGTCGAGCGCGGTCGTCGGCTCGTCGGCGACGAGAACCGCCGGTTCGAGCGCCAGCGCCATCGCGATCATCGCGCGCTGGCGCTGGCCGCCGGAGAGCTGATGCGGATAGGTACGCAGGATCGTCTCGGGGTCGGGCAGGCCGACTTCGCTCACGAGCGCGAGCGTCCGGGCCCGGCGCTCCTCCGGTGGGAGCTTGCCATGGGCGAGGAAGACTTCCTCGATCTGCTCGCCGATCCGAATCACCGGGTTCAGCGCCGTCATCGGCTCCTGGAAGATCATGGCGAGCTGGGCGCCACGCAGCGTTCGCCACTCGGCCTCCGGCAAGCTCAGGAGATCGCGCCCCGCAAAGGTGATGCGCCCACCCGCCGGCTTCACCGCCCGCGGGAGCAGCCCCATCATCGCCGAGGCGCAGAGGGATTTGCCCGAGCCGGACTCCCCGACCACGCAGAGGATCTCGCCACGCCTCAGTGTCAGCGAGACCCGATCGACGGCCAGCGCCCGGTCGCCGCCCACCGGCAAGGCGAGGCTTAGATCCTCGATCGCAAGCACGATAGGCGTGGGAGCGGATGCGTCCGTCATGGGGTCAGCAGGTCTCGGGAGCCCGTTTTCTGTCGAGATAGGTACCAAGCTGCGACGTTGCGGCTGGATCGCAGATCACGGTGACCTCCGGGTGCAGTCGCAGCGCCGAAGCCGGGCAGGACGGATTGACCGGCCCCGCTAGCGCAGCCGAGAGCGCAGCCGCTTTCGCCTCGCCGGTGACCAGCATCAGCAGGCGCCGCGCGCCGAGAATCGTCCCGATACCGGCCGTGATCGCTCGCGTCGGCACCGCGTCGGCCGAGCCGAAGGACGCGATCTGGGCGGCGCGTGTCTGAGCTGTGAGGCTGACATCGCGCGTGCAGCTGTCAAGCGGTGAGCCCGGTTCGTTGAAGCCGATATGGCCGTTCGCGCCGATGCCGAGCAACTGCAACTCGATACCGCCCGCGGCCGTGATCGCGGCTTCATGACGACGGGCCGCGGCGAGGCGATCACCCGCCATTCCGTCCGGCACCACGATCTGCTCGCCGGTCAGGCCGAGGGGGCGGACGAAGGCGCCGTCGAGATAGGCGCGGAAGCTCTCCGGATGCTCCGGCCGCAGGCCGACATATTCGTCCAGCGCGATCCCGATGACACCGCGTGGGGGAAGCGGGTGACCTGCCAGCTGATGACGCAACCTCCGGTACAGCGGCGCCATCGTCGCGCCGGTCGCGAGCCCGATCACGCGTTCCTCGCGGAGTGCCGCTGCCACGCGATCGGCGGCCTCCACGGCGGCAGACGCCGCGTCGGGGCATAGGAGCAACCGGGGCTCGAATGTCCTCATTCGGCCGCGTCCACTGTCACGGGCGGCAAGGCGAGCGGGCTCGATTCCGCGCCGATGCCGAACAGCGAGCGGTGGACGCCATCGATCGCGCTGCCGATGGCGCCGATCAGCGTCGCGCGGCTGCCGAGCGCGCTGATCTCGACGCGCACGGGCTCGGTCATGCAGCGTGCGAGATAGGCCAGGATGCGTTCCTTCAACTCGGCGCGCGCGCCGATGCTGCCGCCCAGGATGATCGTGTCAGGATCGAGCACGGCATGGACCGCCAGCAACGCCGTCGCGATCGTGCGCGCGGTCTCGTCCAGCGCGAGCGCCGCCCGCGGATCCTCCTCCAGCCGGTCGAAGATGGTGCGGACCGACGTCTCCGCCTCGCCGCCCAGCCCGGCATAGCGATCGCTGATCGCGGCGCTGCCGATCGCGCTCTCGAGCGTGCCGAGCTTGTGGCCGCGCGCATCGAAAGGGTCGCCGCCCAGCGGCAGGTAGGCGATTTCGCCCGCAGCCCCGCGAGCGCCGCGGATGAGCTGGCCTTCGGCAAAGATGCCCATGCCGATGCCGGTGCCGACGGCGATAAAGACGAAGTTGCGCTGACCACGGCTGTTGCCGCGCCAGTGCTCGCCGACCGCGGCGAGATTGACGTCGTTCTCGATATCGACCGCAATGCCCAGCGCCTCAGCCAGCGCTCCGCGCACGTCGAAACTGTCGAGGCCGGGAATGTTCGGGGCGATGGTGATCGCGCCGCTGGACGGCTCGATGATGCCTGGGCTGCCCATCACCGCGCCGCGCAGCCGGCTGCGCGGGACACTCGCCTCCGCGAGCAACTGCTCGGCGATTCGGCCGATCTGCGCCACGACGTCCCGGCCGCCGGCCCGGTCGGTGGCTTCGACGCGCTCCGCCACGATCGTGCCGCCGAGATCGGCGAGGGCGACGTCCAGCTTCGTGCCACCCAGGTCGATGCCGAGCACGAAGGCGGCGTCCGGCTTGAGCGCATAGGTCACGGCGGTCCGCCCCACCGCGCCCTGGACCTGCCCGACTTCGCGGACCCAGCCCTCGCGTTCGAGCGCGCGCATCACCTCGGAAATCGTCTGCTTGGACAGGCCGGTCGCCCGGCTGAGCTCGGCGCGGGACGTTGCGCCGTCGCGCAGCAGCCGCTCGACGACGAAACGCGCCGAAGCAAGCCGGAGCGACTGCTCCTGCAGCAGCGAGGCGTTGCGGTCAGCGGCGTCTTCGGAGGGGGCGAAAGCCATGATGCACCAGATTAGTCACCCTTCAGAACTAATATGGTTCCTCACCAGACGTCAACACGGCCAAGACCCCCGATAAGTGGCCTTTCGGCGCTGCAATATTGCCAGCTGCGCGTGCTCTCGGTCGTGTTTGTTCGTGCGCTTTACAAATAGAAAGAGGCGTGCTTGCCTGACCGAACAGAAGGCGTGGCAAACGCGCCAGTGGAGGGGTCACATGAAAACGGCGCGCGGTTTCATTATCGCCGTCTCGGCGCTCGCCATGACGGCTCTGGCGGCTCAGGCCGCAACACTGAAGGTCGGGATGCAGGACGATCCGGACGCGCTCGATCCGGCGTTGAGCGGCACCTATACCGGCCGCTTCGTCTTCGCCTCGCTCTGCGACAAGCTCGTCGACATCTCGCCCGATCTGAAGATCGTGCCGCAGCTTGCCGAGAGCTGGGAATGGGCGCCCGATGGCCGCTCGATCACCTTCAGCCTACGCCGCGGCGTGACCTTCCATGACGGTACACCCTTCGATGCCGAGGCTGTGAAGTTCAACATCGAGCGCATGAAGACCATGCCGGACTCCAAGCGCAAGGCGGAGCTCGCGCCGGTCGCGAGCGTCGAGGTCGTCGCCGCCGATAAGGTCCGCTTGGCGCTCTCCGAGCCCTTCGTGCCGCTGCTCGCCAATCTGAGCGACCGCGCCGGCATGATGGTCTCGCCCAAGGCCGCCAAGGAGAAGGGCGCCGAATTCGCTGCCTCTCCCGTCTGCGCCGGTCCCTATTCCTTTGTCGAGCGCAAGTCGCGCGACCTGATCCGGGCGAAGAAGTATCCGGGTTACTGGAACGCCGGCAGGATCGGTTACGACGAGGTCGTCTATTCTATCGTGCCGGATTCGACCGTCCGCCTGCAGCGCGTCAGGGCCGGCGATCTCGACCTCGCCGAGCGCGTCGCGCCGACCGATCTCAAGGCAGTGCGCGAGGACGCGAACCTCGCGCTGCATGCGGGGCAGGGCGTCGCCGTCTCGCACCTGATGTTCAATGTCGGCAATGGCGAGAAGGCCAAGGGGCCGCTTGGCCAGAACGAGACGCTGCGCCAGGCCTTCGAGCTCGCGATTGACCGCAATGTCATCAACCGCGTCGCTTTCAACGGCGAATTCCTGGCCGACAACCAGATGATCCCGCCATCCAACCCCTTCTACAGCAAGGCGCATCCGGCCCCGGCTCGCAACGTCGCCAAGGCGAAGGAGCTGATCGGGAAGGCCGGCATGACGCGTGTGCCGGTCGAGATCACCTATGAGAACGCGCTCGCCGACGGGCGCGTCGCGCAGATCATTCAGTCGATGGCGGCCGAGGCCGGCTTCGAGGTGAAGCTACAGCCGCTGGAGACCACCTCGGCGATCGAGCGCTATCTCAACGGCAATTTCGAAGCCTATATCGGCAACTGGAGCGGGCGCGCCGATCCGGATCCGACGCTGGTCTCCTTCTTCGCCACGACCGGCTCGCAGAACGTCAACAAGTTCAGCAGCAAGGAGCTGGACGCGCTGCTGATGCAGGCCCGCGCCGAGGCGGACGAGGCCAAGCGCAAGGCTCTCTACGAGAAGGCGACCGGCATCTATCTGACGGCCCTATCCTCGATCCCGCTCTATCATCCGAACTGGTTCTTCGCGGCGCGCAAGAGCGTGGGCGGCGTCGTGATGTATCCCGACGGCTTGCTGCGCCTCGACGGGCTGAAGCCCGCCAACTGATCGCATTCCGCCGCCGGCTCCCGAGCCGGCGGCCACTCCTTGGCACCTCATGGTTTCGCTTCTACTCAGGCGGTTCGCCGTCGCGCTCCCGACGCTGCTTCTGGTGTCGATGCTTGTCTTCTCGCTGCAGAAGCTCCTGCCCGGCGATCCGGCGCTTGCGCTCGCCGGCGAGGAGCGCAGTCCCGAGGTGATTGAGTATCTGCGCGAGCACTACCGGCTGAACGATCCGGTGCCGGTGCAGTACGCCGCCTGGCTCGGCAATCTCCTGCAGGGCGATTTCGGCACCTCCATCCGCACGCGCCTGCCGATCGGGACGATGCTCATCGAGAAGCTGCCGGTGACCATCGAGCTCGCGTTGCTCTCGATGGCGGTCGCGCTGCTGATCGGGCTGCCCTTCGGCATCATCGCCGCGCTGCGCCCTGGCTCCTGGCTCGACTATGGCGCGAGCGTCTTCAGCCTGGCCGGGTTGTCGATTCCGCATTTCTGGCTCGGCATCATGCTGATCCTGCTCTTCTCCGTGCATCTCGGCTGGCTTCCCGCCGGCGGTTATGTGCCCTTCAGCGAGAACCCTCTCGCCAATCTGCGCGGCATGGCGATGCCGGCGCTGGTGCTCGGGACGGGCGCGGCTGCGGTCATCATGCGCCATACCCGCAGCGCGATGTTGCAGGCGCTGAGCCAGGACTTCATACGAACGGCGCGCGCGAAGGGTGTCGAGCGTCGGCGCATCGTCCTGCGCCACGCCCTGCCCAACGCGCTCATTCCGGTGGTGACGCTCGGCACGTTGCAATTCGGCGAGCTTCTTGCAGGCGCGGTCCTGACCGAGCAGGTCTTCTCCATCCCGGGTTTCGGCAAGATGATCGTCGATGGCGTCTTCAGCCGCGACTATGCCGTGGTGCAGGCGGTCGTCCTCTGCACGGCCGCGATCTTCCTGCTGATGAGCCTCGCCGCCGACCTTGCCTATGGCCTGCTCAATCCGAGGCTGAGATCATGAGCGCCGTCGCGACGGGTGCCGCGCCGGCAAGGCCGCGCGCCGCGGGCTTCGTCGTGCGGGTGCTGCACGAGCCCGCTGCCCTGGTCGGCGGCCTGATCGTGCTGTTCTTCATCGCCGTGGCTTTGGCGGCGCCCCTGATCGCGCCCTATGATCCGAACGCCTCCGATTGGATGGCGATCCGGCAGGCGCCCGATGCCGCGCATTGGTTCGGCACCGATGATCTCGGCCGGGACATCCTCTCACGCATCATCTACGGCACGCGCGCCTCGCTCGCGGCCGGCATCGTCGCCATCGTCGTGGCGGTCCTGATCGGCGTCCCGCTCGGCCTGCTGGCGGGCTATGCCGGTGGCATCGTCGACGTGCTGATCTCGCGCCTCGCCGATGCCTTCCTCGCCATGCCGTTCCTGGTCCTGGCGATCGCGCTCGCGGCCTTCCTGGGACCGAGCCTGCAGAACGCGATGGTGGCGATCGGGCTTTCGGCGACGCCGATCTTCGTCCGGCTGGCGCGCGGCCAGACGCTGGTCGTCTGCGCTGAGGACTATATCGCCGCCGCCCGGTCGCAGGGCATCGGGCCGGTGACGATCATGCTGGGACATGTCCTGCCCAACATCCTGCCGCCGATCGTCGTGCAGGCCTCCCTCACCATGGCGGTCGCCGTGCTGGCGGAGGCGAGCCTCGCCTTCCTCGGGCTGGGGCAAGTTCCCCCCGATGCGTCCTGGGGCAGCATGCTCGACGTCGCGCGGCAGTTCCTCGGCGAGGCGCCGTGGATGGCGATCTGGCCCGGAGCGGCGATCATCGTCCTGGTGATCGGCTTCAACCTGCTGGGCGATGGCTGCAACGACGCGCTTTCGCCCTGGCGCGGGGATTGACTGCTGAGCGGCGTGAGCACTGCGACTAGGGCAGATTTTCGCGCAGGACGATCTCGATATGGGGCCTTGCCGTGCCTTCCAGCGCGGGACGGCCGGCGCGGATATTGGCGAAGATCGAGACGCACTCCAACAGCGATCCTTGCGGATCTTGATTGATCACCGCGTCCATGACGCCATCGATTAGGAGCGCACGCGTCTCCTGCGTCAGCCCGTGCCCGACGAAGACGACGTCGTCCTGTCGTCCGGCTTCCTTCAGCGCCCGCGCGATGCCTTCGGGGCCCCCGCCGATATTGTAGATGCCGGCCAAGTCCGGATGCTGTGCCAGCAGCATCTTGGTCTGGCGATAATTGCGCGCCTCCTCGTCATGGCCTTCGCGCAAGCCGACCACCTCGATCATGGGAAAGAGCTCATGGAAAAGGTGGAGGAAGCCCATCTCGCGTTCTTCATGGGCGCGGTAGCTCAGGCTGCCGGCGATCATCGCGACCTTGGCCGGGCGCTTGCCGATGAAGCGCGCGACGAGCTGGCCGGCCGTGCGCCCGGCGGCGCGGTTGTCGAGCCCGACATAGGCGACCCGCCGCGTATTGGCGATGTCCGAGATCAGCGTCACCGCCGGCACGCCGCGGCCGGCGAGCCAGTCCACCGCCTCGCGCACCATCGGATGCTCCAGCGCCATGAAGGCGACGCCCTCGACCTCGCGGCCGACCTGCCGCAAGTGCTGGGCGAGCAGTTCGGGGTTGAAGCTGTCGATATAGTCGACCCGCGCCCGCATGTTGAACGAGGCGAGTCGCTCCTGCGACTCGATGACGAGACGGCCCAGCCGGTTGAGGAAGCGGTTGTTTCCGGCCGGCAGGAGGAAAGCGAGCCTGAGCGGCTTCAGCGCCCCGGCCGGCAGCGCGCCATCCTGGACATAGCCCAGATCCAGCGCCGCCTTCAGCACGCGCTCGGCCGTGACGGGCCGGACACCTGGACGCTGGTTAAGCACCCGGTCGACGGTCGCCGTCGAGACGCCGGCCAACCGTGCCACATCGACGACGGTCGCAAGTTGGCGCCGCCGATGCGCCTCGTCGCCTTCGCGAACCGCCTCGGCGAGCTGATTGCCTTGATCTGAATCCATCAAAAACCATCAATAAATGAGTTTGACGTCGATCATCCACGCTTTCTATCGTTCACGCAACAAGACCAAGAGGCCATTCGGGGCCGATGCCAGGGAGGAAGGAATGACAGTCTTCACGCGCCGCACGATTCTGCGCAGCTTCGCCGCCACATCCGCGCTGCCGGTCCTCGGGGGGGCGATGATCGCGCGGGCAGCCGAGATCGAGCTGAAATACGGCAACAACCTGCCGCTCAGCCATCCGCTCAACATCCGCGCTCAGGAGGCGGCCGACCGCGTCGCCAAGGAGACGAACGGGCGCGTCGAGATCAAGATCTTCCCGAACAATCAGCTCGGTGGCGACACCGACATGCTGAGCCAGGTGCGCAACGGCGGTATCACCTTCTTCACGCCTTCGGCGCTGGTCATTGCCACGCTCGTGCCGGTCGCTGCGATCAACGCGGTCGGCTTCGCCTTCTCCGATTACGATCAGGTCTGGAAGGCGATGGATGGCGGCGTCGGCGCCCATGTCCGCCAGGCCATCGAGAAGGTGAACCTCTATGCCTTCGAGAAGATGTGGGACAACGGCTTCCGCCAGATGACCACCTCCGGCAAGCCGATCGAGACCGCCAAGGACATGGCCGGCCTCAAGATCCGCGTGCCCGTGAGCCCGCTCTCGATCGCGATGTTCAAGTCTCTCGATGCCGCACCTGCGAGCCTGCAGTTCTCGGAAGTCTATTCCGCGCTCCAGACCAAGGTGGTCGATGCGCAGGAGAACCCCCTGCCGATCATCCAGGTCGCCAAGCTCTTCGAGGTCCAGAAGAGCTGCGCCGTCTCGAACCATATCTGGGACGGCTTCTGGTTCATCGCCAACGGCCGCGCCTGGCGCGGCCTGCCGGCCGATATCCAGAAGATCGTCGCGAGCGCGATCAACGACGCCGGCGTCGCCCAGCGCGGCGACATCAAGAAGCTCAACGAGACGGTGCAGACCGATCTTCAGTCCAAGGGGCTGGCCTTCAACAAGACCGACCCGGATTCCTTCCGCGCCAAGCTGCGCGAATCGGGCTTCTACAAGGAGTGGCAGGAGCGCTTCGGAGCGGAAGCCTGGGGATTGCTCGAAGGCGCCGTCGGTAAGCTCGCCTGACGGATGGAACGGGCCTACAAGGCCCGCAACCATAAAGCCACGGAAACGTCGTCATGGATGCTCACGCCGCCACCATCGCCCCGCCGATCCCGCTGACCGGGATCGGCCGCTTCGCCGACAGGCTCGACAGGGGTTTGGGAGGCTTCGTCGAGATCGTCGCAGCCATCATCGTCCTCGCCGAGATCGTCATTCTCGGCGCGGGCGTGGCCGCCCGCTACGTCTTCCACGCTCCGCTGGTGTGGTCGGACGAGCTGGCCTCGATCCTGTTCCTGTGGCTTTCCATGCTGGGCGCCGTCATCGCGCTGCGCCGCGGCGAGCATATGCGGATGACGGGCCTCGTCAGCCGCGTTTCGCCGAATGTCCGGATGGTGCTTGAGGCGCTGGCGATCACTGCCGCGATCGCCTTCCTGCTGCTGATCCTGCCGCATGCGCTCGAGTACGCTGAGGAGGAGAATTTCATCGTCACGCCGGCGCTGGAGATCAGCAATGCCTGGCGCGCATCGGCCCTGCCGGCCGGTATGGCGCTGATGCTGGTCGCCGCCGGCTTCCGGCTGCTGCGCTTCGGCTCGCTGAAGCCGGTCCTGATCGCCATCGGCATCACCGCCGCGCTCGTCCTGCTCTTCTGGCTCATCGGCCCCGCGCTGAAGCCGCTCGGCAAGCTCAACCTCGTCGTCTTCTTCGTCGGCGTTGTCGCTCTCAACGTCTTTTCCGGCGTGCCGATCGCCTTCTCCTTCGCGCTCGCCACCTTCGGTTATCTTTCGCTGACGACCTCGACGCCGCTGCTCGTCATGGTCGGCCGGCTCGACGAGGGCATGAGCCATCTCATCCTGCTCGCTGTGCCGCTCTTCATCTTCCTCGGAGCGTTGATCGAGATGACCGGCATGGCCAAGGCCATGATCCAGTTCCTCGCCTCGCTGCTCGGCCATGTCCGTGGCGGCCTCTCCTATGTGCTGATCGGCGCGATGTATCTGGTCTCCGGCATCTCGGGCTCCAAGATCGCGGACATGGCGGCGATCGCTCCCGTGCTCTTTCCCGAGATGCAGAAGCGCGGCGCGAAGCCCGGCGATCTCGTCGCGCTGCTCTCGGCCACGGGAGCGCAGACCGAGACGATCCCGCCCTCCATCGTGCTCATCACCATCGGCTCGGTGACGGGCGTCTCCATCGCCGCGCTGTTCACCGGCGGCATGTTGCCGGCGCTCGTGCTTGGCCTCGCGCTCTGCGTCGTCGTCTGGTGGCGCTATCGGGGCGAGGATCTCAGCCGTGTCCTGCGCCATTCGAAGCGCGAGATCACCCGGCTCGCCCTTATCGCGCTTCCGGCGATTGCTCTGCCCTTCGTCATCCGCGCTGCTGTGGTCGAGGGCGTCGCCACCGCGACCGAGGTCTCGACCATCGGCATCGCCTATGCGGTCCTGGCGGGCCTGCTGCTCTACCGCCAGTTCGACTGGCGCCGGCTGCCCAAGATGCTGATCGAGACCGCCTCGCTGACTGGCGCGATCATCTTCATCGTCGGCAGCGCCACCGCCATGGCCTGGGGCCTGACGCAGTCCGGCTTCTCGCAGGACCTGGCGCGGGCGATGGCGGCCGTGCCGGGCGGGACCTGGGGCTTCCTCGGCATCTCGGTCATCGCCTTCGTCCTCCTCGGCAGCGTGCTCGAGGGCATTCCGGCGATCGTCCTGTTCGGCCCCCTGCTGTTCCCCATCGCCAAGCAGGTTGGCGTGCACGAAGTCCACTACTCGATGGTCGTGGTCTTCGCGATGGGCATCGGGCTGTTCGCCCCGCCCTTCGGCGTCGGCTATTACGGCGCCTGCGCCATCAGCAAGATCAATCCCGACGAGGGCCTCAAATACATCTGGGGCTACATCCTCGCACTGCTGATCGGCCTCGCGATCGTCGTCGCCTTCCCCTGGCTCTCCACGGGCTTCCTGAGATTCTGACCTTTCGCGCGTAAGAGGTGCACTGATGAGCCGTTTCTTCGGCCAGATCCGCCAGGCGGGCTATGTCGTCCCGGATATCGAGGCGGCCATGGATTATTGGAGCCGCGTCCTCGGCGTCGGGCCGTTCTTCTACAATCCGAAGGTCCCGATCAAGAACTACCGGTACAAGGGCGAGGTCTATGAGCCGCACAACTCGGTCGCGCTCGCCAATTCCGGCCCGCTGCAGATCGAGCTGATCCAGTGCCGGAACGACGTGCCCTCCATGTACAAGGACTTCACGGCCGCCGGCCACACCGGCCTGCAGCACGTTGCCTACTGGACCTCGGACTACGACGCCGATCTCGAGCGCTTGCTCGCCGAGGGCTTCAAGCCGGTGATGAGCGGTGAGGTCGGTGAGCGCGGGCGCTTCGTCTATTTCGACACGCATTACCATCCCGGCACCGTGATCGAGCTGTCCGAGGTCGCCGGTCCGAAGGGCGAGATGTTCCGCCTGATCCGCGAAGCCTCCGAAAGCTGGGACGGCAAGGACCCGGTGCGGCCCTTCCCGGACCTCACCAAGCTCGCCGCCGCCGCGGGCTGATCGCGACCGGCGCCACGCGTCATGGTCGGGCTTGACCCGACCATCTCGGGCACCAGCGCCCTCTGGTCATGAGATCCTCGGGTCGAGCCCGAGAATGACGGCCGATGAAGTCCCAGGAATGCGTCCGATGACCGACGACCGCTTCGAAGCCACCTATCTCATCGAGACGCCCCTTGACCCGGCGAAGGTCGCCGAGGTCATGGCCGGCGAGCAGTCGAGCGGCACCTTTACCCGCGTCGCCGGCGAGACCGACGAGCTGCGCGACCGCACGCGCGCCGTCGTGACCAGCATCACCGAGCTGGAGAGCGTATCCGAGCCGAGCCTGCCCAACGCCTGGCTCGCCCGGAAGGGCGTTGCGGGGCCCTGGCGGCGCGCTCGCGTCGCGATCTCCTTCCCCATCGCCAATGTCGGCGCGAACCTGCCGACGCTGGCCTCGATCGTCGCCGGCAATCTCTTCGACCTCGGCGAAGTCACGGGGCTCAGGCTCGACACCATCACCGTCCCGGCCTCCTTCCGCCGCCGCTTCCCGCTGCCGCAGCAGGGTATCGCCGGCACGCGCACGCTGACCGGAGTGATGGAAGGTCCGATGGTGGGCTCGATCATCAAGCCGAATGTCGGGCTGAGTGCCACTGAGACCGCCGACCTGGTGACGAAGCTCTGCGAGGCTGGGCTCGACTTCATCAAGGATGACGAGATCAGCGCGAATCCCGATCACGCGCCTCTGGCCGAGCGCGTGCCTGCCGTCATGGCCGCGGTTCGCCGCCATGCCGACAGGACGGGCAAGCAGGTCATGGTCGCGTTCAACATCACCGACGAGACCGATGCCATGCGCCGTCATGCCGATCTCGTGGCGCGGGAGGAAGGCACCTGCGTCATGGCCAGCCTGAACTGGTGCGGCTTCTCTTCGATCGAGACGCTGCGCCGCTCGACCGATCTGGCGCTTCACGGTCATCGCAACGGTTACGGCGCCTTTTCGCGCCACCCTCTGCTCGGGATTTCCTTCCAAGCCTATCAGGTCCTCTGGCGGCTGGCCGGTGTCGACCACATGCATGTCCACGGGTTGCAGGGCAAATTCGCGCAGGAAGACGAGGAGGTCGTGACCTCCGCCCGCGATTGCGTGACGCCGCTGACCGATGGCCTCGACGACCGCGTCCTGCCCGCCTTCTCCTCCGGCCAGTGGGCCGGCACCGCCCAGCCGACCTGGGACGCGATTGGCCATTCCGACCTGCTCTTCATGGCCGGTGGCGGCATCCTCGCCCATCCCGGCGGCCCGGCTGCCGGCGTCGTCAGCATCCGGCAGGCCTGGGCGGCCGTGGCCGAAGGCGTCTCGCTCACGGAGGCCGCGCGTGCGCAGCCAGAGCTGAAGCAGGCGCTCGACTTCTTCGGCGCCAGGGCCAGCTAAAGCCCATGGTGGGCCCCGCGCCGCATTACGGCTGGTATGGCGACGATTTCACCGGCGCCACCGACACGCTCGCGACGCTGGCCGAGCGCGGCTTCAAGGCGTTGCTCTTTCTCGGCATTCCGACGCCGGAGCAGCTTGCGGCCGCCGGCCCACTCGACGCTGTCGGCATCGCGGGCGCGACCCGCTCCATGGCCCCGGCCGAGATGGCGCCGGTTCTCGACACCGCCGGCCGCTTCTTTGCCGGTCTCGGCGTCCGGCTGATGCACTACAAATGCTGCTCGACCTTCGACAGCGCCCCGCATGTCGGCAGCATCGGTGCGGCGGTCGCCGCGCTGAAGCCGCATTTCCCGAACCCGCTCGTGCCGATCCTCGGAGGCCAGCCCAATCTCGGCCGTTATTGCCTGTTCGGGCAACTCTTCGCTGCAGCCGGCACCGGCGGCGAGGTCCATCGCATCGACCGCCACCCGACGATGAGCCGCCACCCGGTCACGCCCATGGCTGAGGCCGATCTGCGCCGCCATCTCGCGGAGCAGAGGCTCAAGCCCATCGGCCTCGTGGACTATCGCGCCCATGAGGGGTCGGGTGGCGCGGCCGCGCTCGACAAAACACGGACGGGCGGGGCGCAGGCCGTCCTCTTCGACGTGTCGCGAGCGGAAGATCTGGCGGCGATCGCCGGGATCCTGCGGGAGCCATTGGCCGCAGGGCCGATGCTGGCGGTGGGGGCCAGCTCTGTCGCACAGATGGCCGCCGAGCTTGAACCGGACCGCGTCGGCACGGCCCCGTCGGCTGCATCCTTGCTACAGGCGGGGCCGGTCCTGGCGCTGGTCGGCTCCTTGTCTCCGGTCACGCGCGCGCAGGTCGAAAACGCGGCTGGCTTCTCCCGGCTGGAGATCGACCCAGCGAGGTTGCTCGGGGAGGCCGGCCACGCCGATGAGCTGCGCCGCCAGGCACTGGCGCTGCTGGGTGCCGGCGACACGATGCTGATGACCCGGCCGCCCGATGGCGAGCCGCTCGCGCCGCGCGCTGTCGCGGAGGCGACAGGCCGCTTGCTACGCGAGATCATGCGGGAGGCGCGCGTCGCGCGGCTTCTGGTGGCCGGCGGCGATACCTCGACGCTCGCTATCGAGGCGCTCGACGTCTGGGGGTTGTCCTATCGTGCTCCGATGGTCGCAGGCGCCCCGCTCTGCCGCGCCCACAGCACGGCAGAGCATCTCGATGGGCTCGATATCGTCCTCAAGGGCGGCCAGATGGGCCCGCCCGATTTCTTCGCCGTTGCGGCCCGCTGAGTCCGGACCGCTACGGAACGCGATCCCGGCCTAAGCTAGCTGCAGGCGACCTCCGGCTCACCAGCGGCTGTCGTAATAGCCGCGACGATAGCCGTGAGCCGGCGCCCACGGAGGCGGACCGCCATAGCGGTGGGGATGACCGTAGCCATAGCCGCCGTAGCCGTAGCCATGACCGCGCCCGTAGTAGCGCTGCCGTGCCATGTTCTCCTGGATGATCATGAGCCGCTCGCGCTTGGCTTCGGTCATCGTGAACTGGACCGGCTGCCGATCAAGTCGCTGCGAGATGTCCTGGGGCAGCGTTTCGCTGGCATCGGCTGAAGTCAGAGCAGCAGCGACGCCAAGACCGATCAAAGCCGTCATTACAAATCGACGCATGGGAATCTCCCTCTTTGCTCTGTGCAGTAGAGCCGTCGACGTTGGAACGCGGCCTGAACGCGATTGTTCGCTGACGTTCATCTTCTGCGATCGGCGGGTGATCTCTGTGGGGAGCAGGAGACGCACCCCGGAACAGCCGAGCCGACAGGCGGTTGATCAGTCGTGGTTACCGGTGCGCGATGGAGTGGAAAATGGTCGATGCGAGCGAAAACGTCAGCGAAACGAGCATGGAGCAGATCAAGATCATATTGAATACGCTATTGCTCAGCCTGGAATTCGCAATGAAGCATATTGCGTCGCGCGACGGCGCCGAAGCTGCAGAGAGATTCAAAGAAGAATTGCTCCTGGCTCTGAAGAATGGCGACATCAGCATGGCACTGCTCGAAGAAAACAAGACTTTCGACCTTGTCGTGTCAAAAATCGAGAATCTGGGTCGGCAGCAGGCCTAGGCCTTGAAGCCGGCTGGAGTGGTCGTGAAGTCTCCCATATCCAGCCTGTCTCCGCGGATTTCGTGGCGATCGTGGGCGCTCCTCGATGCGATCAACTATCTCAAGGTCGACCGCAGCTGAGCTGCGGGGCGCCGTTACGCGCTGCAGAGACCGCGCAGATCCGCCAGCGTCTCCAGCTGCCGCAGGCGGGACAACAGGACAGGCGCACGCTCGCCGAGGCTTCCGGCGTTCGCCAGGAACTTCTGGTCGAACTCCGTGTCCGACATCGGGTCGCTCGGCGCGCCGCGGAAGTCGCGCCGCTCATTGGTGAGCTCTCGACCATCCTTCAGCACCACGCGCATGCGCGTCGCCCAGGCGGAGCCAGGCTGAAGGCTCTCCTCGTTCAGCGAGACGTTGACGCGCTGCGCCAGCGCGACGATGTCGGCATCCTCATGCGGATTGTTGAGGAAGGAATTGGGGTCGGTAGGATCGCGATAAGCCGTCGTCGCAAGGCAGAACGGCAGGCTGTATTGCACGGTCGTGACGTCGTTGGCCTTGGTCAGATTGTGATGACTCAGCACCTTTTCGCTGCTCGCCACGTCGATCCGGACGATATCGTCGCCGTCGAAGCCATGCGCGGTCTTGAGCTCGTCGAGCGCGCGGACCGGAGTGTGCGCCGTGATGTGGCAGGGGTAGCGCTTGGTGCAGATGCGCGCCGTCTCCCAGGTCGAGCCGAGCCCTGCCAGCAAAGCCTCCATCTTGGGGTTGCGCGTGAAGGCTTCGAAGAAGCCGAACTTGCCCTCGAACACGACCGAAGGGCCATGGAAGCCACCTTCAGCCAGCCGGGCAGCGAGCACGCCACCTTCGGAAGCGCGACCGGTATGGAGCCGCTTGACCATGCCGCCATTGCCGGCCTTGGAGAAGGCGAGCAGGCCCGAGCAGAGCGAGCCCGCAATTCCCAGCGCCTGCGCCAGCTGCTCGACTGAGAGGCCGGTCAGCCGCCCGACCGCAAGGGCCGAGCCGAAGGTGCCGGTAAGGCCCGGCGAGTGGAAGCCCAGCTTCTCGGCAGTGTTGTCGGCGGCGAGCCCGATGCGGGACATGGCCTCGGAGGCGGCGACGAAGGCCGTGATCACGTCCCGCCCACTGGAACCCCGTTCTTCCGCCATGGCGAGCAAGGACGGCACGATCGTCGAGCCGTGGTGAACGCCCGCGCTCGGCTGCCGGAGATTGTCCATCTCGAACGCATGGGCCAACGTCCCGTTGGCCAGCGCGGCGAAGGGTGTGGCGACCTTGGCGTCGGTGCCCATGATCGAGCTCGTGCCGGCGCCGCCATAGGCTGTTGCATAATCGATGACGATGCGGCTCCACGGCAGGGTCGAACCGAAGACCATGACGCCGACCGAGTCGATCAGGGCGTTGCGGGCCACCGCTACGATGCTCTCAGGGATATCCTCGTAGCGAAGGTCCACCACGAATTGCGCGAGAGTCTGGCTGAGGGACGACATCGAGGTCTCCGGAAGGCAATAAGCTGGAACGGGGAAAGGTGGCCGGGCCGTGCTCAGGCCGTCGGCAAGCCCGGCGCCGGCCCACGCTGCCGGTTTCTCAACCGGCGAAGGAGCGGCGACAGCAGGATCAGTGCCGCGAGCGCGAGCAGCACCGCCGAGATCGGCCGGGCAACGAGGATCGACGGATCGCCATTCGACATCGTCAGGGACTGGCGCAGGGCCCGTTCCATGGAGTCGCCCAGGACGAAGCCGAGGATCAGCGGTGCAGCCGGGAAGCCGAGTTTCTGCATGCCGTAGCCGAGGAGGCCGAAGGCGGCGAGCAGGCCGACGCCGAACATGTTGCCCGAGACGCCGTAGGCACCCGCGATGGCGACACCCATGATGATCGGGAAGAGCACGTAGAGCGGGACACGCAGGATCTGCGTGAACAGCCCGATCAGCGGCAGGTTCATGATCAGAAGCACGACGTTGCCGACATACATGCTGGCAACGAGGCCCCAGAAGATGTCCGGCTGCTGGGTCATCAGGAGCGGGCCGGGCCTGACGCCCCAGAGCACGAGCGCCGACATCAGGATCGCCGTCGAGGAGCCGCCGGGGATGCCGAGCGTCAGCACAGGCAGCAAAGCGCCGCCGGTATCGGCGTTGTTCGCGCCCTCGGGGGCCGCCAGCCCCTCGGGAACGCCGGTGCCGAAGCGTTCAGGATGGCGCGAGACGGCCTTCTCGACGCCATAGGCGACGAAGGACGAGATCGTCGAGCCGGCGCCGGGAAGAACGCCGATGATGAAGCCCGTGATCGAGCCGTTGAGGAAGGCGAAGCGGCAGGCCTTCAGCTCCTCGAGGCTCGGCAGGAGATTCTTGAACCCCTTGGGAATCGTCAGCAGGCGGACGCGCTCACGCGCTTCGATGCTGAGCATGATCTCCGAGATCGCGAAGACGCCGATCGCCAGCGACATGAAGTCGATGCCGTCGAGCAGCGAGATCTGGCCGAAGGTGAAGCGCGTCTGCGCGGTGAAGAGGTCAGTGCCGATGCTCGTCAGCCATAGGCCCAGGAGCAGCGAGAGCACGGTCTTGACGATGTCATCGCCGGCGAGCAGCACGACCAGCGACAGCCCCATCAGCATCAGCGCGAAATATTCGGGCGAGCTGAACGACAGCGCGAACTCGGCGATGGGCGGGGCAAGGAAACTCAGCAGCACTACGCCGACCGTGCCGGCGACGAATGACGAGATCGCCGCGATGCCGAGTGCGGGGCCAGCCCGTCCCTTGCGGGCCATCTCGTAGCCATCCATGCAGGAAATGACGGAGGACGCCTCGCCGGGCATCTTCAGCAGGATCGAAGTGGTCGAGCCGCCGTATTTTGCGCCGTAATAGATGCCGCACAGCATGATGATGCCGCCGGTCGGGTCCATGTTGTAGGTGACGGGCAGCAGGATCGCGATGGTCGCGGCTGGGCCGAGGCCCGGGATGATGCCGATGACGGTGCCGAGGAAGCAGCCGACGAAGCACCACATCAGGTTCGCGGGCCCCAGCGCGACCCCGAACCCATGGGCGAGACCGGAGATGACGTCCATGGCTCAGCGGCCTCCGATCAGGCCGGCCGGGAGGTCGACGTCGAGCAGGACCTGGAACAGGACATAGAGCCCGAGCGCGATGCCCGCCGAGGAGAGTGTGCTCGCCAGCAGCGACCGGCGAAAGACGACCTTGGCGACGAAGAAGGACAGCCCGAAGCAGCCGGCGACGAAGCCGGCGAGCGACATCACCGGCACCGTCACGGCGAGCGCGAGCCAGGTCGCCAGCGCCGCCTGTGTTCCTCCGCCCTCGCCATCGGCTTCGGCGTCGTCCTCGGCGGGCTCGACCGCTGCCGTCGCAGGGCGTGGCCCGCGCATGCCGCGGACGAGGAGCCAAAGCGACGCCGGCAGCATGACGGCAGCGTAGAGGATCGGGAAGAAGCCCGGTCCGGGGCCCATCTCGCCGATCACGCTCCAGGAGAGCGAGGCCGAGATGATGTAGACGCTGAGCAGCGCCAGGGCGAGGCCGGAGAGCACGTCCCCGAGTGCGAGCTTCTGGCTCAGCATGGTGTCGTTCCGAGATGGTGG
The DNA here is from genome assembly GCA_900473415.1 of Hyphomicrobiales bacterium. Lineage (GTDB taxonomy): Bacteria > Pseudomonadota > Alphaproteobacteria > Rhizobiales > Beijerinckiaceae > Allobosea. Next base: position 276,771 of record UCLR01000010.1, on the reverse strand, counting down.
GCGGGCGCGGGATCCGAATCTGCTCTCCCAAAAGAAGAAGCAGATCCGGCCTTGGCTGAAGCGGAAGGGCGCTAGCGGATGACTTCGATATTCGCGCTCTTCAGCGCGTTGCGCGTGCCATCTGCGATCTTCGCGAGGAAGGCTGCCAGGTCGTCAGCCGCGATATAAGAGGTCTGGACCCGCGTCTCCTCGACGTACTTTTTCCAGCTCGGGGTCTCGATCACCTTCGCGAACAGCTTGCGATAGTACTCTGCCGCGGCAGGCGACATCTTGGGCGGGCCGACGATGCCGCGCGGCTGCAGCGGGATGCGGATGTCGTAGCCCGCCTCCTTGATCGTGGGAACGTCTTTCGGGAACGTGGGCACGCGCACGTCCGAGACCTGAGCCAGCGCCCGCAGCTTGCCGGACTCGATGAAATCCCCGACTTCCGAGCCGTCGAGCACCAGCGTCTCGACATGGCCGCCGAGGATGGCCGAGAGGCGCTCGCCACCGCTGGGGAAGGAGACCAGCGGCCACTGGGCACCGGTATGCGCGACCAGGATATGGCGCAACATAGCGTCGCGCCCAAGCGGCGTGCCGCCGGCCTGCTTGTATTTGTTGGGAGCCGCCTTCGCTGCGTCGATGAAATCTTTCAGCGTCTTGAAGGGAGAATCGGCCCGCACCACGAGCAGCGCCGGCTCGAAGATCAGATTGGCGAGTGGCGTGAGCGATTGCAGCGAGGTCATCGCGTCCTTCTGGACGAGGTAGTCCGTCGTCCAGTTGCTGGCATAGACCGCAAGCGTGGTGTCGTCGCCTTCCTTGCTCGCGACGAAGTTGATCGCGTTGGTGCTGCCGCCGCCGGTTTTGTTGACGACGACGAAGCGGGCCGTGCTCAGCTTCTCCTTCTCGATCACGTTGATGACGGCGCGGGCAAAGGCGTCGCCGCCGGCGCCGGGGCCGGTATGCACGACGACGTTGACGGTGCGTCGCGGCGTCCAGTCCTCAGCATGAGCGGCGCCCAAGCCTGCGCATAGCGCGAGCATGGCGCCCGCCAGTCTCTTCAGCAAAGCCATGACTTCCTCTCCTAGATCGCGCCAGCTCATGGGCGTCGTTATTTCATCGCGTCGAATGTTGAGGGGCCCGGCGCCACGTTCCGGATGGAACGCACAAGATCTGCGGGTGACCTCGCTCGGTGAAGCGATCGGGGCAATGTGGGCTCGCCGCGTCGCTCTTGTGAAATGAATTTATTTGCAAATTTGATGCGGATTACGCATCGATCGCGGCATGAACATCTCGTTCCCGGACCTGCGCAGCTTCGTCGTGCTTGCCCATAGCGGCAATTATCACCACGCAGCGCTGGCGCTTGCCATGTCGCAGCCCACGCTGACGCGCCGAATCCAGAAACTTGAGCAGACGCTCGGCGTCCAGCTGTTCGACCGGGATACGCGCAACGTCTCGCTTTCAGCGGTCGGACGCGAGTTCTTGCCGAAGGCGCAGGCGCTGCTCGAGGAATTCGACAGCTCGTTGCTGTCGATCTCGGCCATGGCCGAAAAGACCGCCGGCCAGATTACGATCGCTGCCGTCCCGACCGCCGCGCACTATTTCCTGCCTCGGGCCCTCGCGACCTACGCGACCCAGTTTCCGCGCATGCGGGTCAGGATCGTGGACGAGCCGGCCAACGTGGTGCTGACCCAGGTCCTCGCGGGGGACGCCGACATCGGCTTGGCCTTCGGCCGCAATCTCGGCGACGACATCGATTTCGAGATGCTCATGGACGATCCCTACGTCGTCGCCTGTCGCCCAGACCATCCGCTCGCCGCGAAGGAACGGGTCGCCTGGTCCGAATTGCGCCCCTATCCCCTGATCGTTCCGGGTAGCAAGAACGGCAATCGCCTGCTGATCGACCTCAACCTGCTGCAGGACAGATCGCCCGCGAACTGGCTCTACGAAGTCCAGCATCTGAACTCTTCGCTGCCACTCGTCGAGGCCGGTTTGGGGATCAGCGTGGTCTCGACGCTGCTGAGGTTGCTGAACCACAATCCCAATATCGTCTTCAGGCCGATCATCGACCCGACGCTTTTCCGTGGCGTCGGAATCCTGAGAAAACGCAATTCTTCGCTCTCGCCTGCCGCGCAGGCTTTCTATGCGACCTTGAAGGCGACCTGGCTGAAATCTCGCGGCTAAGACGAGCAGAGCGCTCCGCTCGCGCACAAGCTTCCCGGTGTCCGCGGCGGGCTATCACCGACGTCTTGCGCCCGCCCATGATTGCGCGCTGGCTGGCGGAGCAGCACAAGGCGGAGATCGGTATTCGGCTGCGTCAGCTTGGGAAGATGGATCCGGAAATTCCGAAGCGACGGTAAGCCGCAGGGTCGCCAAATGAGGCAAAGAGAAAACTGTTGACAGTTTTTCGTCGACTGTCTCTACTCACCCTCATGAACGCTGCTGACGATGTGCTGACGATCCTGCGAACCCGTTCCCTGTCGGGGGTACTCGAACGCGAGATCGAGAAGGCAATCCTGGCCGGGGAAATCCCGGCGGGAAAACGCGTCAATGAGAACCTGCTGGCGACGCGCTTCGGCACCAGCCGCGGCCCGGTGCGTGAGGCGTTGAGGGCGCTGGAGGGGCTCGGGCTGGTTGAGCTCATCCCGAACCGCGGCGTTTTCATCCGCCAGCCGGAGCTGGAGGAGGCGATCGAGATCTACGATGTCCGCACCGTGCTCTTCGGTCACGCCGGCAAGCTGCTCGCCGAGCGTGCGACAGAGACGGTCATCGCGCGGCTGCGGGACTATCTGGAGCAGATGGAGGCGGCGGCGCGCAGTCGCGATTTCGACAGCTACTACCCGCTCAATCTCGCCTTCCACGAGTTCATCATCGACTCCTGCGGCAACGCCACGCTCGCTGCCCAATATCGCGGCCTGGTCAAGAAGCTGCACCTGTTCCGCGCCCGCAGCCTGGTCCAGGGCGGCGGCCTGGAGGTCTCCAATTCGGAGCATCGGGAGATGGTCGACGCTGTTGCCGCCCGCGATCCCGAGCGGGCGCAGCGCGCCCATGCCGAGCATGTCGCACGCGCCAAAGCGCGCCTCATAGCAGCCTGCCGAAAGGCAGCCGGAGAGGCGCAGCCGCAACCGAACTGACGTCCCTACAACGAAATATCGGAAACGCCATGACTGCGCTCAACCACGTGACCGCCTCGGCCGTCGAGTTCATCGAGGCTGCGAGCTACGACGGTCTCTCGTCCGAGGCGCTGCGGGTCGGCCGCCGCTGCATCATCGACACGCTCGGACTCTATCTCGCAGGTGGTCTCGAAGGCTCGGTGCAGATGCTGGCGGCCGACGCCGCCGAGGTCGGCGGCAAGCCGGATGCGTTGCTGATCGGCCAGGGCCATACCCGTGTCCCCGCCGCGCTCGCCGCCCGTGTGCTCGGCACGGCCGGCCACGCCCATGATTGGGACGACACCCAGGTCTCGCATGACCCCCGTCACGTCTACGGCCTGTTGACCCATCCGTCGGTGCCGCCGCTGACCGCGGCGCTGGTGATGGCGCAGCGACTTGGCGGTGTCGACGGCCGGCGTCTCATGCTTGCCTTCCAGACCGGGTTCGAAGTCGAGTGCAAGATCTCGGAATGGATGTTGCCGCGGCACTACCGTCGGGGCCATCATTCCAGCGGTACGGTCGGCACGTTTGGTGCTGCCGCGGCCGCAGCGAAACTGCTCGGCCTCAAGGGCGCCGAGCTGGCGCACGCGCTCGGGATCGCGGCGAGCTTCGCCGCCGGCATTCGCTGCAACTTCGGCACGATGACCAAGCCGCTCCATGTCGGGCGTGCTTCAGAGAACGGCGTTACTGCCGCGCTGTTGGCGGCTCGCGGCTTCACTGCCGATCCGGCCGCGCTCGATGGCCAGTGGGGCTTCTTCCAGGTGATGGGGGAGGGGCTCTCTGAAGAAAAGCTGCAGCAGGGTTTCGGCAAGACGCTGACGATCGCCGAACCCGGCATCAGCATCAAACCTTACCCGTCGGGTATCCTGACTCACCAGTCGATGGACGCGATGGCGGCGCTGGTCCTCAAGCACGACCTCAAGCCCGAGCAGGTCGAGCGCATTCGCTTCTTTGCCGGCAAAAACATCCTTGAACCGATCCGTTACCCGCTGGCGCAAAACCACCTGCAGGCCAAATTCTCGATGCCGGCGCTGCTTTCGATGATCGTGCTCTGCCGCCGGGCGAGCCATCATGAGTTCAGCGACGCGTTCGTCGCCGGGGCGGCGATGCAGGACATGCAGAAGCGCACCGAGGTGCTGAACGATCCCGAGATCGACGCGCGCGGCTACGACAAGATCCGCTCGCGCATCGAGGTCGATACCAGGGACGGGCGCACGCTGGTCGAGTGGGCCGATGAACGCTATCGCGGCGGTCCGGACAATCCGATCAGCGATGCCGATCTCGAGGCGAAGTTCCGGATGTGTGCCGAGGGCGCGATCAGCGATGCCGCCCAGGACAAGCTGCTCGAACTCGCCTGGAAGGTCGACGACATCGCCCGGGTCGAGACGCTTGCCGAGCAACTCATATTCGACACCACGACGGCCGCGAGGCCGCTGCGCGTCGCCGCGCACTGATAGGCGGGCGCGGCTGTGCCGCGCCTTCCACACCGTCGAACGAGGCCTCTCCAATGTAGAGCGGCCCATTCAATATTCGGGGAGAGAAACATGCGACATCTGGCTATCGCCACAGCCGTCGCCGCCAGCCTTTCGGCCTGGTCGGCAACCCATGCCGTCGCCCAAACGCCGGTCGACTATCCGCAAAAGGTCGTAACGCTCGTCACCCATTCGAGCCCTGGAGGCGGCAGCGACGTCTTCCTTCGCGAGATGGCGAAGCATTTGCCGAAATACGTCAAGGCAACCTTCATCGTCGAGAACGTTCAGGGTGGCAGCGGTGCTCGCGCCATCTCCCGCCTGGCGGCCGCGCCGGCGGATGGTAGCGTCTTCTACGCGACGACGCCGACGTACATCTACACCTCGCTGCTGTCCAAAGTTCAGCACGGCTACAAGGACGTCGAGCCGCTGGCGAACTTCTTCACCGACTCGGAGGTGATCTACACGCGCGCCGACGGCCCGTTCAAAACCCTCAAGGATGTGATCGACAAGGCCAAATCGACGCGCGGGCGCTGGGGCGCGGCCAATCCGGCCTCGCTGGAGCGCCAGGCCGCAGAGCAGTTGAAGAAGGCGGCCGGCGTCTCGCCCGCTGTGGTCTCGCATGAGGGCGGCGGTGATCTGATGATCAACGTGCTGAACGGCACGCTCGACATCGGCGTCGGCGAGATTCCGGAGCTCAGGCCCCAGCTCGAGGCCGGCAAGATCCGTTTGCTCGCGACCTTCGACCCGCAGCGGATGGAGGCCTTCCCCGCCATCCCGACGGTGAAGGAGTCGGGCTACCCGGTCGCGCTGGAGAAGTTCCGGGGCCTCGCCGGTCCCAAGGGCTTGCCGGCCGAGATCACCAAGATCTGGGACGAAACCGTGCCGAAAGTGCTGGCCGATCCTGAGTACCAGAAGGTCTACAAGACCGAGAGCCTCGTGCCGAACTTCATCCCGCACGACAAGTACCAGGGCTTCATCCAGAACTTCGGATCGACCACCGAAACCTTCCTGAAGGAGAGCGGCGTCCTGAAGTGACGCCGCCACCCCGGCTGCAGACCAGGCCCGGACTCTATTCGGAAAGACCCATCTCATGCGTGAGCAAGCGGCTCTCAAGGACCTTGCCGGCGGTGTTGCCGTGTTGGCCATCGCCGGCCTTTACTACTGGGCCACAGGTGACATCGCGGAGAGCACGCTTTCCGACGAGGTTGGCGCGAGCGGATTGCCGCGCATTCTCGCCTTCGCACTGGCGGGGCTCGGCCTGATCCTGACGGCGCGCGCCGTGATGGCCGGGGCACTGTCCCCAGCGCACGAACCTGCTGCCAAGTCGCCGGCGCCCGAGACCGACGACGAGACTTCGACATTGCCGCGTGCGCTCGGCTTCCTCGCCTTCGGCGTCGCCTATGTCTGCCTCGTCTCGTTCATCGGCTACCTGCCCGCCATCGCACTCCTGATCGGTGCGGTCGCGCTCTACGAGGGCGCGCCGCGCAACTGGAAGACGCTCGTCATCGCGGCCGGTGGCGCGCTCCTCTACTGGGGTATCTTCGTGAAGATCCTGGGCGTGCATCAGCCTTCCGGCCTGTTCTTCTGAGGGAGGCGAGGATGCATTCGCTCGGTATCGCATTCGATCTTCTGTTCGGCTCGCCGATCATCCTCTACTCGATCATCGGCTTGACCTGGGGCATCGTCGGTGGCTCGCTGCCCGGCATCTCGGCCTCGATCACCATGGCCCTCCTGCTGCCCTTCACCTATGGCATGGCGCCGGTGCAGGCGATCGTCATGTTGGCCTGCACCTATATCGGCGCTGAGTATGGTGGCTCGATCCCGGCCATCCTGATCCGCACGCCCGGCACCAACTCGGCCGCCGCAACCGTGATCGACGGCTATGAGATGAAGCGCCAGGGCCGCGCCGGCGAAGCGCTTGGCATCTCACTCTGGTCCGGCGTCATCGGCAGCCTCTTCGGCTTGCTGATGCTGGTCGTGATGACCGAACCGCTGTCCTGGGTCGCGCTCGCCTTCAAGCCGACCTCCTATTTCGCCCTCGGCATCCTGGGTCTCAGCGTCATCGCCTCGATGACCAACGGCTCGCTGCTCAAGGGGCTCGCGGCCGCCGTCGTCGGCCTGATGATCGCGACGGTCGGGACCGATCCGATCTCGGGCGTGACGCGCTTCACCTTCGGCAGCCCGGAACTGCTCGGCGGCGTCGAGCCGGTGCTGATCATGATCGGCGTCTTCGCCGTCAGCGAGCTGATGATGCAGTCCGGGTCGAAGGGGCTGGGCGGCATCGGCGAGCAGGTCCGGGTGCGCCTGCCGAGCCTGAGCATGATGAACCGCCTCAAGCGCTCGCAGTTCATCGGCTGCCTGCTCGGCACCTTCGAAGGACTGACGCCCGGCGGCGGCGGCTCGATCGCTGCCTTCCTCTCCTACAACGAGGCCAGGCGCTGGTCGAAGGAGCCTGAGAAATTCGGAAAGGGCTCGGAGGAAGGCGTCGCTGCGCCCGAGACGGCCAACAACACCGTCGCCAGCGCCGCGCTGATACCGCTCCTGTCCTTCGGCATCCCGAGCTCGAACTCGACGGCCGTGTTGCTCGGCGGCCTTCTGATCCATGGACTGCTGCCCGGGCCGCGTCTGTTCGAGCAGAATGCCGATGTCGTCGTCGGGCTCTATCTTGGCTCCTTCATCGCGACTTTGGCGCAGATCCTGGTCGGCATCCTGCTGCTGCCGTTCTGCGTCTGGCTGGTGAACCGGCCGCGAGCCTATCTCGCCGGCTTCATTCTGGCTCTGATCCTCTCGGGTATTTTCACGCTCAACACCTCGCTGTTCGATCTCGGCATCGCACTCGGCATGGGGCTCGTCGGCTATCTGATGCGTCGCGCCGGCTATCCGTTCCTCCCGCTGATCCTCGGCGTCGTGCTCGGGCACATGGTCGAGTCGAGCTATCGCCGCTCGCTCCTGCTTTCCGGCGGCGACCACACGATCTTCCTCGAGGACCCGATTGCTGTGGGTCTGCTGATCGCCTCCACCATCTTCGTCACGCTCTCGCTCGTCCGGGAGTTCCGTGACGCGCGCAATGCCAAGCTGAAGGATGTGCACGCGTGAACCAGCATTCCGCCGATCCGGGCGCGACTGTCGCCGCAAGGCTTGCGCGCTTCGCTGCCGAAGCGCTGCCGGGCCCGCAGGCTCGCGAGACCGTCCGCCTGCTTCTGCTCGACGTCGCCGGGCTTTGCGTCGCGGCGCGCGAGACGGACTATGTCCGCGCGGCACTCGCCTCGACGGCCTCGGAGGGCAAGGCGACGGCTATCGGCCATGCTGCACCGCTCGGCCCCTACGACGCCGCCCTCGTCAACGGCACGGCGGCGCACGGCGAGGATTTCGACGATACCTTCGAAGGCGGGCCGATCCATGCCGGCGCGGTGATCGTGCCGGCCGTTCTGGCGGCGGGCGAGCATCGTGGCTTGTCCGGTGAGGCGATGCTGCGCGGTATCGCCGTCGGCACCGAGATCATGTGCCGGATGAGTCTTGTTGCGCCGCAGGCGATCCACAAGGCCTGCTTCCATCCGACGGCCGTGATCGGTGCGCCGGCGGCGGCCGCAGCGGTCGCGAGCGCGCTCGGCCTGTCGCCGAAGCTGATCGGCCATGCGATCGGCGTCGCCGGCAGCCTGGCCTCGGGCATCATCGAATATCTCGCCGATGGCAGCTGGACCAAGCGCCTGCATGCCGGTGCGGCGGCGCAGGCCGGTATTCGCGCCGCCTTCCTGGCCGAGGCCGGCTTCCTGGGACCGACAACGGTGCTGGAAGGCCATCACGGCTTCTACCGCGCCTTCGCTCCCTCCAAGACGCCGGATTTTGCGCCGCTGCTCGACGGGCTGGGCGAGAGCTGGATCCTCGAAACGCTTGCCTTCAAGCCCTATGCCTGCGGGACGATGACCCAACCCTTCGTCGACTGCGCCATCGCGCTGGCGAAGCAGGGGGTAAAAGCCGAGGACATTGTCAGCCTCGAATGCGAGGTCGGCGAAGGCACCGTGCATCGCCTCTGGGAGCCTCTGGCGCGGAAGCAGGCGCCGCCGAACGCCTATGCCGCCAAGTTTTCGACGCCCTATTGCATCGCGGTCGGCTTCATGGACGGCGGAGCGGGCCTCGGCCAGTTCACGGAGGAGCGTGTGGCGGAGGCGAGCGTCAGGGCGCTCGCCGCCAAGGTGTCCTATGTCATTGACCCGCAGAACGAGTATCCGCGCAATTTCAGCGGCCACATAAGGGCCACGCTCAAGGACGGCTCGGTGCGCGAGACGCGCCAGCCGCATATGCGCGGCGGCGCGCATGAGCCGCTCTCGGCCGCCGACATCCTGCAGAAATTCCATGACAACGCCGCCTTCGGCGGCTGGGCGCGCGAACGCTCCGACAAGGTCGCAGCAGCACTTGAGGGAATCGTCAAAGGCCAAGGCGCCGACTTGTTGGCGGCGCGAGGCTGACGATGCGCGAACTCGAAGGCAAGGTTGCGCTCATCACCGGCGCTGCCCGCAATATCGGGCGGGCCATCGCACTCGAACTCGCCGCCGGCGGGGCGGCCGTGATGGGCGTGGCGCTGTCAGACGAGGCCGGTCTCGGCGAGATGGTTGCCGCGGTCGAGGCCGAGGGCGGCCGGGCGTCGTCGCAACTCGCGGACGTTACCAATCCGGACTCTGTACGCGCGGCGGTAGAGGCGACGCTCGCGCACTTCGGACGCATCGACGTTCTGGTAAACAACGCCGCGATCCGCGGGGAGGTCGCCTTCGAGGCGATGACCCTGGCGCAGTGGCACCAGGTGCTCGGCGTCACGCTCGACGGCCCGTTCCTGTGCTCCCAGTCGGCGCTCGACGCACTGACCGCGAGCGGCGCGGGTGCGATCGTCAATATCGGCGGGCTCACCGCCTATACCGGGGCGAAGCAGCGCGCCCATGTCGTGACCGCCAAGGCGGGACTCGATGGCCTGACCAAGGCGCTGGCGCAGGAGCTGGCCGAGCGCCAGATCACCGTGAACCTCGTGTCGCCAGGACTGATCGACACGGTGCGTGGTGGCCATTCGGCGGCGGAGCCGGAGCATCACAAGCGCCATGCCACTCTGGTCGGCCGTCGCGGCCGGCCGCAGGAGGTGGCGGCGATGGTGCGCTATCTGGCCGGGCCGAACGGGCGCTATCTCACGGGCCAGACCCTGCACGTCAACGGCGGAGCCTATCTGCCGTGATCGCGCTGGCCGAACCGGCTTGGGTCGGAACGGCCGCACAGGTGGCAATGGAGCCGGCTCGGCCTCGTCATCCGACTCTGCGTGTTGCCCCGCGTTCAGCTCGACATTCACGCCATGCCGCTGCGCGTGGCCGATCCTTCCCGCTCCGGGCGCTCGGGCGCTGGAGCTGGCGCGACTTCAAGGCCGGCAAACCGGCCGTTTCAAGGGGAGGCTACGATGACGATCCGAAAGACTTTCGCCGCGGCGTTGGCGGCCGCTTTTCTCGGAGCTGCGACCCAGGTCTCGGCACAGGCCTATCCGACGAAGCCGATCAACGTGATCGTGCCCTACGCCGCCGGAGGCAATACCGATGTGATCGCGCGTATTGTGCTGGATCACATGGCGCAGACGCTCCGTCAGCAGCTCGTGATCGAGAATATCGGTGGTGCCGGGGGCACGACGGGCTCGTACCGCGCCGCCAAGGCCGCACCTGACGGCTACACCATAATGGTCGGGCAAATGGGCACGCATGGCGCGGCGCCGGCACTCTATCCCAATCTGCCCTACGACCCCCTGACCGATTTCGAACATGTCAGCCAGCTCTCCGACACGCCGATCGCCGTGTTCGGCAAGAGGGCACTGCCGGTGAACACGCTCCAGGAGTTGATCGCCCTGATCAAGGCCGACCCCAACAAGCTGAACAACGGGCATGGGGGCGTCGGTTCGACCTCGCATGTAGCCTGCCTGCTCTTCACCTCGATGATCGGCGCGCGCTCGCCGCAGGTCGCCTATCGCGGCTCGGGCCCCGCGCTCAACGATCTGGTGGCCGGCGTGTACGACTTCATGTGCGACCAGATTCCGCACACGGTGCCGCAGGTGATCGCCGGGAACATCAAGGCCTTCGCCATCGCGACCCCCGAGCGGTCGCCGGCCATTCCTGCCGTTCCCACGACGACCGAAGCCGGCATGCCGACATTCATCGCATCGGGCTGGAATGCGATGTTCGCGCCCAAGGGGACGCCGAAGGAGGTCGTCAACAAGCTCGCGGCCGCTGTCGATGCGGCGCTCAGGGACCCAGCGACTCGCAAGAAACTCGAGGATATCGGCGCGGTCATCCCGGCTAAGACCGGCCCCGATGCGCTGCGCAACCTCGTCGCCAGCGAGATCGAGAAATGGACGCCCGTCATTAAAGCAGCCGGGGTGGTGGCAAACTAAGGGCGCAGGGCCCCGCGCTTTGCAGTTGTGAGCCCGCCGGGCTTCCCGGAGGGCGCCTCGTGTGGCTCACGCCGCGAAAGCGCCGGTCCCTTCGCTTCTATCGTGCCGGCGGGTAAGGCAGTCGCGAAGGTGTTCTTGCCTTTGAGACAGCCCCTGTGGCGCGCCCTTGCTGTCCAAAGGTCAGGCGCAAAAAGCCGCTTCCGAGCTAATCCTGCATCCCATTGAAATATCCCATCGAGCCGGTCGCGCGTTCGAAAAGCCGCGCGATCGCAGCGGTTCGTCCGGGATCGGAGTCGGCGCGATCGGCGACATAGACACGACCGTCAGCGAGTGGCGGATCCGATTGTATCGCCCGCAATTTCGCGGCTCCCGGATAAGCCTGGATCATGCGAGTTGGAAAGACGCCGATTCCGATCCCCGCGGCGACGAGCTGAAGCGACGCGTTCAGGCTTGAGCAAAAGCAAAAGCCAGCCGGCTGGGTCCGCTCATTTGCGAACCAGGATATGGTCTGCCGATACATGGAGGTCGGCGGCGGCGTGGTGATGATGGTCTGCCGTGCCAGGTTCTGTGCCGTTGCCGAGTTCGCGAGCTCGGTCGCAACAGGTGCAGCCCAACGATTGGATTGCGCGCCGAGGAAGTGAAGGCGGACATCGCGTTGACCGATGGGGTCGACAAGAACGGCCAGATCCAGGTGCCCGTCGGCGAGACTCTGCTCCAGGCCGCTGCTCGTCGAAATGGTCCATTCCGGAGCGAGCAACGGGTAAGCCTCTCGCATCTCGGCGATGAGACTTGGCAGGCAGGCGACCGCAAATCCTTCTGCCAGCCCGATCCTGACGGTGCCGCTCATTTCGGCCACAGCGACCGAAGCCTGCAGTTCGCGATGTGCTGCCAAGACAATCTTGGCGTGCCTGAGGAACCTGTGCCCGTCAGGAGTGAGGCGGATGCCTCGCCCGGCCCGCTCCAGCAATGGGGAAGGGACTGCCTCTTCAAGCTGACGTAGCCGCAATGACAGGGTCGGCTGAGCGATGTGCAGACGTTCCGCAGCTTTCAGCACGGAGCCGAGCTCGGCTGTCCAGAAGAAGGCCTCCAGCTGCGGGATTGAAATTCGACTCATCAGGAAAGTCTATGCATTGCCGTTAAATCTTCCGATTAGACCGGGAATGATGATGAATGTAGCTCCTTCCGGTAGCGGGCGAAAAGACCCGCCATCGCCCGTGCGGGCCAATGACAGGGAGCTGGATCGATGACGTATCGCCGAGCGTGGATTGCGCTGCTGATTTTCACGGCCGTGATCATCAATTACATGGACCGGATCGCCTTGTCGGTCGCCTCGAAGCAGATCGCAGCCGAGTTTGGGTTTAGTCCCGTTCAGATGGGATATCTGTTTTCCTGTTTTCTCTGGACCTATGTGATTTGCCTTATCCCGATCGGGCTCCTTGTCGAGCGGGTCGGTGCCAAGCGCATGGTCGGCGGCGGCATCGCGATATGGTCGGCGGCAACTGCTTTAACCGCGGCCACCACCGGCTTCGCGTCGATCCTTGCCGCCCGGCTGGTCATGGGCGCGAGCGAGGCGACCACTTTTCCCGCTTGTGGCCGGGTGATCCGCGACTGGTTCCCCGCACGCGAACGCGGTCTGGTTACCACCCTTTTCAACGGTGGTTCGTCCGCTGGCCCGGCGCTTGGCGCATTGGTTGTCGCAGCACTCGTGAGCGCATTCGACTGGCGCACCGCCTTCGTGGCGCTCGGCCTCGTCGGCTTTGTCTGGCTGGCGTTCTGGATGAAGTTCTATGCTGAGCCCGAGAAGGCTAACTGGCTGCCGGATGCCGAGCGCTCGAAGGTCATCTCGGAGCGCAACGGTGACGCCAAAGCTAGCGCCTCTGCCGATCCGGCGCCCTCATCGCTTGGCTACCTGCTCTCGCAAAGGAGCGTTTGGGGCCTGGTTCTGACGCAGGCCTGTCTCGTCTACACGGCCTATCTGTTCCTGACCTGGCTGCCGACCTATCTGCAATCGACGCGCGAGCTCTCCACGATGAACACGGGATATCTGACCGCGATCCCGTATATGGTCACCATGGTCCTCAGCCTCATCATCGCGCGCCTCAGCGATCGGGCACTCTCTGCAGAATCCATCCGGAGCGGCCAGCGGCGCGAGCAGGATAGCCGTCGACAGCAACGCCATCGCGGCAATGAAAACGCGCCGCTGGCTGGCGAACTCTGGCAACTCCTCGTCGTGCTCACAATCGTGCTGACCGGCAGCACGACGGGCGCGGGCCTCAACTTCACCCTGGCGAGCGATCTGCTGCGCAACCCCCGCGACGTTTCCCGCGTGATCGCGATCACCGCCTTTGGCGGCAACTTCTTCGGGCTCATCGCCCCGATCATCACCGGCTATGTCGTCGCCGGGACGGGTGGCTATACCTGGGCCTTCCGCATTGCCGCCGCCCTGCTCGTCTGCGGCGCCTTGGCGACGCTGCTGATGACGCGCAAGCCAATCGAGCCTCAGAACGCCGCGACCTAGGCGCGGTGGTTCCCTCTCTTGATGAGAAAAAGCCCATGATCGCCAATTATTCTGCGCGCCCCCGGCGCACGATCACCGAAACGGCGCGACAGCACGTCCTGGAGGATTTCCCCGAGATCGCGATGGTGCCGGATGAGGCGCTGCGCGCGAAGGTCGTCGAGGCCTGGGCCTATGCGCTCGCCTGTTCGGATTTCTCACGGATCGCCGAGATCCCGCCGGAAGGAAATCCGGGCTCGCCTGTGCTGCACAAGGGCACCCAGGCGGACCACCTGCGCGGCGTCTTTCGCTACGCGAAGGTCATTGCCGAGGAGTTCGAGCAGAACTATCCTGAAACGCGGATCGATTGGAACATCCTGCTGGCCGGCGCTGCCTGTCATGATGTCGGCAAGCCCTACGAGTTCGATCCGGCCAACCGGGCGCGCTGGGCTGCCGCGCCCGCAGATAGTGGTTTCCCGACTTTCCGCCATTCGGTGTTCGGCGCGCATGTGTGCCTGGCGGTCGGCCTGCCCGACGAGGTCGCCCATATCGCGGTCGGTCACTCGTTCGAGGGGCAGCACATGGCCGTGAGTGCGGAATGCACCATCGTGCGGCAAGCCGACCACGGCTGGTGGCACGTGGCGGGAGCGCTCGGGCTGATCAAGGCGGAAACGATGTCAGGCCTGGCGAGCAATCTCAGCGCGCGGCCGACCCGATAGGTCAACTGGCCGTCCTCAGCCATGGTACGTCCCGAAGCGGGAGGGCGAACATGACCGACTGGGAAGTTTACGCGCTACGGTATGCCACGCATGAGGATCGAGTAGCGCGGGAGAACTTTACCCGGCCGATCGATCTTCATGATGCTCCCATGCCGATGGACTATTTCTTCTGGGTTCTGCGGCAGGGCCATCGGGTCATCGTGGTCGATACCGGCTTTTCTGCAGAGGTTGCCAAGGCTCGCAAGCGACCGTTGACTCGCACGGTGGCCGAGGCTTTGACGCAACTGGGCATCGAGCCTGGAACTGTTGAGGATGTGATCATCACACATCTTCATCACGACCATGCAGGGAACCTCGACCTCTTCCCGAACGCACAGTTTCATATCCAAGATGCGGAAATCGCCTTTGCAACCGGACGCTATATGGGCGCTTCTTGCATCCGCTATCCCTTCGAAATTGAGGATGTGGTGCGGATCGTGCGGGCCGTTTATGCGGAACAAGTGACCTTTCACGATGGTGACAGCGAGCTAACCCCTGGGGTGTGTCTGCATAAGGTCGGAGGGCATACCGGGGGTATGCAGATGGTCAGCGTCTCGACCGCGCGCGGTCGCGTCGTCCTGGCGAGCGATGCCTGCCACTACTACGCAAATATGCAACAGCAGAACCCGTTCGTGATCTTCTTCGACATCGGCCAGATGGTCCAGGGTTGGCGCCTGGCCCGCCAGTTGGCGCCATCGGAAGATCACATTATTCCGGGTCACGATCCCGCTGTCCGAAGGCGCTTTCCAGCTGTTACCGGTTCGTCAGGCGAGACGGTCGCACTGCATCTCCCGCCAAACGTGTAAACAGGTTAGAGTGCAGCGCAGCTTCGCCTCTGCTGCGACTTGGCGCGACGTCAGCTTCGCGCCAACTGCGGGCATTGCGCCATCGCCGAGAAACGGACGTTCAGAAGCAGCCCCGCCGATGTCAGATGACGATCAGCAGCTGGCGCAGTCAGCCATCTTTGATCGCTCTTTCAGTCCCGAACTCAAGGCGCCAGATCTAATGCTTCAGACCGAGGAACTCGAACGGCTTTGAAGGTGCGAAGCTGCCTGTCGCGTCTCCGGAATAGGTGTGGTCTTGGTCCTTGCCAAGGTCGAGCTTGCGAACACCTGCAGCCGGCGAGAAATCGAGCTTCTTCAGATCCACCCAGAACGTGTTCGGCGTCAGCGCGGACTCGAAGAAATAGAGCTTGCGGGCATGGTCGGCGACAGTGCGCCAGCGCGTCGACGAGATATTCGGCTGGTCCGGTGTTGTCAGGCCGAAGGGCACCGAGGTGTTACGGATCACGCTGAAGACGCTGGCGACCGCGCGGTTGGGGTCTTCGAACTTCGGAATGGCATTGACGTAGAACGAGGCCCGCACGAAGCGATCCGAAGCCCGGTTGGTTCCGGGCAGCATCACCGTGCCGCCGATCTGCTTCCAGTATTCGGCGAGCGCCAGTTGTTGGTCGAAGGTCGGCGAGTTCGTCATGACCTGGTACTTGCGGTCATGGTGGATGACCTGGCGTCCGCCGATGTACTCGATGATGGCGCTGTCACCTGTCGGATCGGACATCGAGAGATGCAGCGTCGTCATCCGGGTTTCGCCGGGCACCGCATCGGTGACGACCGTAAAAGGCTCCTTTTGCAGCGCCTCGACGGCTTCCGCGACCGTGGCGAAGTTGTCGAGGACGTATTGCCCCCAGGCCGCAATGCTGAGGCCTGGCTTCGAATTGGCATCGAACTTCGGGTATTCCGATTCGACGAGCCAAAGCAGGTTGACCGAAAGCCCGGCCTCGTTGAGTCCATCGGTAGTGGAAACATCGTAGCCCGAAGCGATCACGCTGCCATATTTCGCGATCCACTTGATCGAATTGGGCCCGACTTCGCCATTGCGCTCGATCCCCCGCGGCAAAGCCCAGAGATTGGTGGCGACGTCATTCTTCCAGTCCATCGAACGGGCGGTGATCACCTGTCCGGCTGCGCCGAAATAGACGAAGCGAGTACATGCCTGCGCAGCCGCTTCAGTGAATAGCAAGCCCGCAAGGGCAAGGGACACGAGCCTGGCGCGGATCGGAGACCGCCTTTGCATCGAGCGCTTCTGGGCTGCGTCCATGGTTCCCTCTCCAGCTTGCCTTCAGGGGCAGCTGGGAAGGCGTGGACTTGGAATAGCCCTCGTTACCACGACACGCGCACGCCCAGCTTACCGCCGACCGACTTCTGCTCTAGCCCGCTCAACTCGGTCGTGTAGCTGACCTTGCCGTAGACCGCGACATTCTGGGCAACCTGCGCCGAAAGACCCCCGCCGAGCTCCAATGCCGTCGCATTGCGATCAGTCCGGATGGGGAAGGTCCCGAACTTGACGATATCGGAGCCGTTTCCGAAATCGTGCCAGAGATTGGCGATGAGATACGGCTTGACCGGCACGCCGTTCCAATCGAGATCGCCGACCAGGCGCGCTCCGATGCGGCCAGTCAGCACGTTGTTGTTGTCGTAGGCGATCGACGAAATCAGATCGTTGAACCGCTCGGCGCCCTGATGTTGAAAGATCAGTTGCGCCTGGGGTTCGAGCTTCCAGCCCATGCCCAGCTCGATCGGATAGCCCGCCTCGAGCGACGCCGTCAGAATGTTGCCCTTGCTGTCGCCCTTGGTGCCGTAGGTCGAGCGCGTCGTCTGGTCGAGCCAGGTGCCCATCAGGACGGCGTCGAGATAGGCTCCCGAATTCCAGAAGTGGGTCCAGTAGGCACCCAGGCTGTAGGCGTCGATGCCAATTTTGCCCACGGGCCGGTTCAACCGACCGATGGCGAAGCCCTTCACGTCGCCACTCGTGTTGTTGTAGCCGAAGAAAACGCCGAACCGATCACGCTGGCCGTTCTCGTGATCGATGCCATAAAGGGGCATGCCGGCCTGCATTCCCCAGAAGGAGCCGTCGAATTTGGGGCTGACGTCGCCGCGCCAGGACTCTTCGTAATGGCTTCCATAGACGCGACCCCAGCCCTGCCGGAGAACGCCATCGGCCGAGGCATAGACCTGCTCGCCCTCGCGGTCATGGAAGGTGCCGAGGGTATTCCGCGCGGCCGCTCGCGCCAGGCTCGGGATCGCTGAATGCAGCGCGACTTCGGGTCGGTACAGGATAATGCCGGGCCGACCGCCACCGGAGCTTCCGCCTCCTGTGCCGCCGGTCCCAGTTCCGCCACTACCACCGGTGCCGCTTCCGCCTCCACCACCGGTGCCGCTTCCGCCTCCACCGTCTGGAACGGTTGGGGGCACGACGGGAGCGCCGCAGTCGAGGCCGACGAGAGGGCAAATCTCGACCGGCACGAAATTGCGGAGATACCAGTTCTGCTCCGTACCGGCGTCCACGCCCCCTCGATAGAGCTGATATTCGAAGGCGCCTGCCGCGGCGCGGCCCAACAACGAGAAGGCGCCTGTCGAGGTCGTGGCTCCGCTCGTCGCCTCAACGACAAGGATGCCGTTACCCGTCGTAAGAGCTCCGCCGCCGCCGGTGTTGGTGATGCCGAGACCGGTCGAGCCTGTCGCCGTTCCGGACTGAATGACGAGCTTGTCCGAGGGAGATCCGTCACCGGCGAGCACGGTGTTCAACAGCAACCGTCCGCCGAGACCCGTGTAGTTGCCTTGGACAACGAAGGCGTCCGTGACGGACGAGCCCGCATTGGTCAGGTCGATCGTGCCGGCATTGTTGACCGCGACCAGTTGTCCGGCGGTGAATGGAGCGACCGTGTGCGTGCCGTTTCCGGCAAAGACCGTGCTGGTGGCGTCGATCGAAAGCGTGCCGGTTCCCGTGCCGCTGTCGCCAAGGGTCAAGGTCGCGTAGTTGTCGAAGGTGAGCTGCGAGCCGTTCGTGAGCGAGAACAACTCCCAATTCACATAGCGGTAGACGCCGTCGCCACGCGTGTTGTCCCACACGAGCTGGTCGGAACCGAGACCGCCGTCGATCCGAAGGCCCGTGGCGAGGTTTGTCGGCGTCAGATTTAGGAACAGCGCGTAGTCGTCGTCAGTACCCATGTCGACGAAGCCGCTGATCGTGCCCCCGCTCCAGGTCAGTCGGTCCGCTCCCGCCTGTCCCTGGAAATTCGTCGAGATGTGACCATCGACGATATAGGCTGTGTCATTGCCCGTTCCCATCAGGATCGGTGCGTTTACGGTTCCGCCCAGCATGACGAAGATGTCGTCGCCGGCCCCCATATCGATAGTGCCGTTCTCGACCGGGTCGGTCGCGCGGGCAAACGGGCGGTTGGTCAGGATGTCGTTGCCAGCGCCAAGCAGGATCGCGACGTTGATCGTGCCGAGGTTGTCGACAACATCATTCGAGGTTCCGCTCGTCGTGTCTATGCTCTGCATCACGGCGCCCGGTCGGTTGACGACCGTGTTGCTGCCCGCGCTGGTCAGCGTGATGGCGTTGTTGAAGGTTCCGAAATTGTCGATGAAGTTCGATGGGCCGGTCAGTGTGAAGGCGCCGCTGACCGTGCCGCGATCGCCGGCCTCCGAGCCATTGATGAAGCGGTTCTGCAATGTACCGGTCAGCGTCGCGCCGGCATTGAGCGTGCCGAGGTTGTTGATCGTGTTCTGGGAGCCGGTCATGCTGACGAGGCCGTTGACGGTCCGGCCAGTGAAGACGTTCAGGGTGTTCTCCCCGGCGCCGGTTATCGTAATGCCGCCGGAATTGAATGTGCCGTTCTGGTTGATGATGATGATGCCGTCGCCGGAACCGACAATTCCTCCATTGAGCGTGCCGGTATTGTTGAGTGTCTTGGTATAGCCGCTGACGCCGACGAAATTCAGCGCCGGAGAACCCTGTAAGGTCCCGTCGTTGTTTACAGTGGTATTGCCCGTACCCTGGACATCGACGGTTCCGGCGAGCGTCGTGCCGGAAACGACGTTGATGGTGATGCCGGTGTTGGGCGGTGCGACATAGCCGGTTCCAAGAAAGCCACCGCTACAGGTCACGGTTTCGCCGGCTGCTGGAGCCGCGGGGACGCACTGGGCGTAAGCCTCGCCGTCGAGCGCGCAGACCAGGGACATCATGGCGGAAGCCCCAAGAAGGGCCGTCCGAAGAGACGCCAACCTGCCTGGAAGGGATATGGGCGACGCTGACCAACTAAAGGGCCAACAAAATTGTCGCGGTTTGCGCGATGATAAGAAGGACTGAGCCTTGCAGATTAGGGCCGCACTCACGCCAATCCGAACAGCCAACGCAGGCTGTCCGCAGCCCAATCGGTAATATCGCATAGATATCCCCTGACTCGCTCGGGGACAATCTAGGCATTATTCGGGCGGCGCCGTCAATTCACCGCATGCTAGCCAGGCGCTGGGAAATTATATCCATATTCGAACTATCGAGCGCTAACTAATGATATCACATCGAAAATAAGTTCTGAAATATTTGCTACTGGAGGTGCTTTCTCGTCTTGCGCTGCCACCCAGGGAGTTAACGTCCTGGGCCAGCCGAGGCTCTAGGCTGCGATGCGCCAGTAGCGGGCATGGAGCCGCTGCTCGAAGTCAGCCGAGGCCCGGCCAGCTGGAAGCTCACCGTCAGCTGCACGGTGCCGCCGAGGCCTCTGGTGTTGGAGGAGAGTTCGCTTTGACGGTGTATCGCGTTCGAAGCCCCCGCCCGCCAATGATGAGCCTTATGCTGCGGCCGCTATGACGGCAGCCCACGGGCTGGTTGGGTGGGCCATGCCTATGAAGCCGCCTTCAACTGCCATAACGGCCGAGGGGATCGAGAAATTCACGGGATATAGCGTATCCTCTACCACCTCTATGGGGAAGGCGCCGGCGACTGTCGCCGCGACATTGGCCTCAGCTCGTGCGTCGATCTTGATACGTGGCGTCGAGGCATCAAGGCGTGGGCGGTGAAAAACGTCCTCCAGCGACAGGCCGAAATCGGCCATTCCGGAGATCAGTTGCAGGAGAGTCGGGAAGATGGTGCGTCCACCAGCCGCACCGATCGACAGTAGGGGCCGGCCAGCCTTGCTCAAAATGAGCGGGCACATATTCGCCAGCGGCTTCTTGCCGGCCGCGACGGCGTTGGGTTGACCGGGGCGCGGGTCGAACCACATCATGCCGTTGTTCATGATGATGCCCGTTTGGGGCAGCGCGACCTTGGCACCGAAGCGCGAAAGCAGCGTGTTGGTCAGCGACACCATGGTCCCCGTGCGATCGACCACGCTGATATGCGAGGTGCATCCGGCTTGAGGCGTTGCGGCATGACCGAGCGTGGTCAGGCGCTGCTCGTAAGCATCACGGATGGCCATGGCATAGAGCAAGGCCGTCTGTGCCGGCGAGGTATCCTGAGACAGGGGACCGGCTTCGAGACGCTGGGCCGCGTCGAAGAAAGTCGGCCCACCGCTCAGCCCGGGGATGGCCGCGATGTCGAAGTCGCGATAGCGCCCGGTCAGCGCGGGTGCCCAGACGACGTCATAGGAAGCCAGATCGCCGGCGCGCAACGGCGAGCCACCCGCTTCGAGATCGGCGGCGATTAAGGCGGCGCTCTCGCCTTCGTAGAAGTCCCGCGCTCCTGCCTTGGCGAGCCGGCGCAGCAACCGGGCTTTGAGCGTCATCGGCTTGAAGCGCCGCGTGTCGGCACCGGCCTTCGGGCCATGGCCGTCGTCAAGCAGGATCGCCGACAGTGCGGGGTCGCGGGCGAGACCCGGCGCCTCGATCGCGATACACAAGGCGGCGAACCAATCGATCTCCAGGCCGCGCTCGGCGTGTTCGATCGCCGGCTGCAGCGCCTCCTCCCAGGAGATTGAGCCGTGGCGCTCCAGCGCGGCGGCAAGGCCCGCGATCGCGCCGGGCACGCAGATGGCGCCATAGCCGGAGACGTTGCGATCCCCGACGACCGAGGGCCAGCTAAACCAGTTGCCCGCCTGGGCATCGGCCAGCGGGTAGTCGGCCGGGTCAAGCCCGGCGGCAGAGCGGACATTGAAGTCCAGCGTTTCGGTTGCTCCGGTCATGCCATCGGCACGGACGAGGAAGCCGCCGCCGCCGATGCCCGACAACCAGGGCTCCACGATGCTGAGCACGAGCGCGGCGACAACAGCCGCGTCCATGGCATTGCCGCCGCGTGAGAGGACGGCCGCGCCCGCTTCGGCGGCATGGCGGTTCTGGGCCGCGACGAGGCCGTGCGGCGAATGAACGGCGGGGCGCCGGATACTAAAGGTCTGCATCAGCGCGACGGTTTGAAGCGATGAGGGGCGCTGGCCTCGGCCAAGCGCAGCGGCACGGCGAAGCGCTCGGCATTGGCGCTGGCAGCATGGTGGGCCGCCAACTCGCCGACGGTCGCGATCCAGGTTCCCGGCGAGGCGGTGACGACGTCGAGGAGCTTCTCCAGCATGCGGATGCGGCCGGCCCGCCCCGAGATCCAGTCATGGATTGTCAGCATCATCATCCGGCCCTCGCGATGCAGCACATGCCATTCATCGAGCCAGGCATCGAGGATGCCGCCTTGCGGCGAAGGCGGGGCGCGATCGGTCGGGCTGCCGGTGAAGCGGAAGTAGATGGCGTCGTCGACGGCCCAGAGCACAGGCACCTGCGTCACGCCATCGATGGTGTAGGGGTGATCGAAACCCATCAGCGAAGAATCGTAGAGGCCGCGGCGCCTGACCTCAGCCAGCATGAAAGGGGTCATCTCCCAGGCTGGCGAACGGAAGCCGGCGGGCACGATTCCCGCCTGGCTCTTGAACAGCGCCAGCGATTCATCGAGCGCGCGGGCGAATTCCTCCGGGCCTGCTTCCGTGGCGAGCTCGTGGAAATAGCCGTGCAGGCCGACCTCGTGGCCGCGCTCAACGAAAGCCGGCAGCAGCTCTGGATGGTTCTTCGCGACAAGGCCGGGCACGAACATGGTCGCCTTGATGCCGTAGCGGTCGAGCAGGTCGAGGATGCGCCAGATACCGATGCGCGGCCCGAACAGGCGCTGCTCGATCTGGCCTAGCGTCTGCGGTGCGTCTGCGGGAAGACTCCACTGATAGGGGCTCTCGGCATCGACATCGATCGTGAAGCAGAAGGCGCTGCTCTTGCCCTGCGGCCATTCATAGGCCGAGACGGGGAAGCGTGCCGGAGGAAGGCCGGTCTGGCTCATGACGCGGCCCTCACAGCGCGCTCTTCTTGTCCTGATGGACCGCGAGCGTGCCGGCCGAGTTGCCGCCATCGACCGTCAGCGTCGCGCCGGTGACATAGGAAGACGCGTCGCTGGCGAGATAGAGCAGGGCATTGCCGACATCCTCGCGCGAGGACGGGCGGCCAAGCGGGATCTGCGCGACGGTGTTGCGGATATGCGCCTCGGAAAGATTGCTGACCGTGCTGCCGGCGGCGAAGCCGGGCTCGAGCGCGTTCGAGCGGATACCGTATTCGGCAAGCTCGACGGCGAATCCCTTGGTCAGGCGGTCGAGCGCCGTCTTCGAGGTGGAATAGACGGTGGCCGTGCGCCGCATCTTGCGCGAAGCGCCCGAGGAAATGTTGATGATCGAGCCTTTGACGCCCTTGCGCACCATCTGCGTCGCCAACTCGCGGCTCAGGATGAAGGGCGCGCGCAGATTGATTGAGAAGATGCGGTCGAAATCCTCGGTGGGCGTGTCGAGCAGGAAGGCACTGGGATAGATCCCGGCATTGTTGATGAGGATGTCGACGGCGCCCCAGCGCCTCCCGACCTCGTCCGTCAGCGCCTTGATCGAGGTCTCGTCGGTGAGATCGGCGGCCTTGACGATGCTGTCTCCGCCGAGGCCCAGAGACTTGGCGAAGGCGTCGAGCTCGCCGCCCTTGGCGTCGGTCAGCGCGAGCGTGGCTCCGGCATTGTGCAGCGTCTCGGTGATCCACTTGCCGATGACGCCGCAAGCCCCGGTGACGAGTGCGCGCTTGCCCTTGATGTCGTCGAACATGGTCCGGTCCTCAGCGGAAATTGGGGTCGAGACGATCGCGCACGGCATCACCGGTCAGGTTGACGGTGAGCACCAGCACGAACAGACAAAGGCCGGGCAGCGTCGCCACCCACCAGGCGGTGGCGACGTAGTTGCGGCCGGTGGAGAGCATCGAGCCCCAGCTCGCGGTCGGGGGCTGCACGCCGAGGCCGAGGAAAGAGAGCCCGGCCTCGAACAGGACCATCAGGCCGAATTCCAAGGTCGCCACGACGATCAGCGTCCCTGCGATGTTGGGCAGGACATGCCGGAAGAGGATGCGCGCATTTCCGGCGCCGGAGAGCACCGCATTCTCGACATAGGCCATGCCGGCGGTTGCCAGTGTCTGTGCGTGCGCCACGCGGGCATAGCGCGGCCAGCGCGTCAGCGCGAGCACCAGGACGACGTTGACCAGGCTGGGGCCGAGCACCGCGACGGTGATGATGGCGAGCAGTACGGCCGGGATCGAAAGGAACACGTCGGCGACTCGCATCACCACGGTTTCGATCCAGCCTCGCCGATAACCGGCGATCAGCCCGAGCGCGGTCCCGACCGCGCCGGAAAGCAGGACGGACAACACCGCGACGAGCAGCGAAACGCGCGTTCCATAGATGATCCGGCTGAGGAGGTCGCGGCCCAGTTCATCCGATCCCAGCCAGTAATGGAAGCTGCGCGAGACCGTACCCGGAGGTTTCAGCCGCCCGACCAGATTCTGAACATTGGGATCATAGGGCGCGAGCAGAGGCGCGCAGGTCGCGACCACGACGAACAGCACGAGAATCGTGACGGGCCACCACCGCTTCAGCGGAAAACGGTGGCGAGGTCGCGGAACAGCCGGGGCGTTCATTGTCCGCCTCCCAGCGCAATGCGTGGGTCGACGACGCTATAGAGAAAGTCCGACACCAGATTGAGCCCCACTGTGACGAGGGCTCCCAGCATGACGACGCCCTGCACCACCAGGAAGTCGCGGGCGAGGATGGCCTGAACCGTAACCTGGCCGAGGCCTGGCCAGGCGAACACCGTCTCGACGATGACCGCGCCGGCAAGCAGGTTCGAGATTTCGAGTGCGGCCACGGTGATGATCGGGATAGCGGCGTTGCGCGCGACATGGCGCAGGAGCAGGCGCGCGGGCCCGACGCCGCGGGCCCGTGCGGTGCGCACATAGTCGCGGGTGAGTTCCTCGATCAATGCGGCACGCGTGATCCGCGCGAAGGTCGCCATTGAGAGCAGGCCGAGGGCCACCGAAGGCATGACGAGATGCGAGAGGCCGCCGGTCGAGGATGGTGGCAGCCATCCCAGAGTGACGGCGAAGAGCAGGATGAGGAGAATGCCGCTCCAGAAGGTCGGCATGCTCTGGGCGGCGAGCACGAAGCCGGCTGCGACCTTCGCGGCGGCGCTGTCCCGAAATAGCGCGAGCAGGATTCCGACCGGAATTCCGATGCCGCAGGCGACTGTCAGCGCCCCGCCCGCCAGCATCAGCGTATAGGGCAGGCGCGAGCCGATGATGTCGACAACCGGCACGCGCTGCACGACCGATTGCCCGAGATCGAAACGGGCGAGATCGGACAGGAAGCCGAGATACTGAATGAAGAGCGGCCGATCGAAGCCCAGCGCATGGCGCAGGGCGTCGATGTCGGCCTTTGTCGCGGTCTCCGGCACGAGCAGATAGGTCGGGTCCCCCGTCAACCGCTGGACGAAGAAGATCAGTGTCGCCACGCCGAGGATGGTGACGAGCGCCTGCCCGGCGCGTTGCAGCAGAAAGCCGGGCACTCTGGCTCAGTCCTTCCAGCTCATGCGGTTGACGAAGATGCTCTCGTTGGGCGTCGGCGTCCAAACGAGGTTCTTCGACGTGCCGTACATCTGCGCCGCCTGATAGAGCGGGATCACGAAGTGCTCGCTGGCGATGCGTTCGTGAACGATCTTGTAGGCGGCGAGGCGCTTGGCCGGATCCAGCGTCTGGCGCCCGGCCTCGAGGGCCTCCTCGATCGTCTTGTCCTTGGCATTGGCCCAGCCGCTGGCGCTGTGAAGGATCGGGAACAGCACGCCGTCGGCGTCCTGGCAGCCGCAGGACCAGCGGCTGAAGGCCATCACGGGAATGGAGTCCGGGCCGCTCTGCATGCGCTTCAGCCAGGAGCCCATGTCGGTCATCTCGATCTTCACATTGAGACCGGCATCGACCAGCATCTGCTGCAGCGCCTGCACGACGCGCTGGTCGTAGACCGGCGCCGTTACCAGCGCGATCTCCTGCTTGGCCTTCGGTCCGACCTCGGCGATCTGGGCCTTGGCCTTGGAGAGGTCGAAGGGAAGGTCCTTGATGCCCTCGACGAAGCCCTCGTGGGCCGGCGAGAGCATCTGGGCCAGCGGCTTCTCGGTGCCGCCGAGCACGCCATCGGTGATCGCCTGCTTGTCGATGGCCTGAGCGATGGCGCGGCGCACGCGCGGGTCGTTCAGCGGCTCCTTCTGGACGTTCATCGCCAGATAGGCGACGCGCTCGGTCAGCACCGGCACCGGCATGGCGCGTTGCGAGGTCTTGAGCTGCGCGGCGAGGTCGCCGTCGAGATTGGCCGCGAGGTCCGAAGTTCCGGCCTGCAGATTGGCGACGCGCGTCGCGGCGTCCGGAATGGCGCGGAAGACGACGGTCGGGAAGGGCGCCTTGGTGCCCCAATAGGCGTCGTTACGGGCCAGCGTCACCGACACGCCGCGCTGCCAGGCGCCGAACTTGTAAGGGCCGCTGCCGACCGGCGCGAGGTTGAAGGCGTCCTTGCCCACGGTCTCGACGACCTTTTTCGGCACGATCGAGAGCTTCACGAGCTGAGCCAGCAGGGCCGGATAGGCGCCTTGCGTGGTCAGGGTCACGGTCTTGGCGTCGTTGGCGACGGCGTCGGTGATCTTGTCGAACTGGCCGAGCTGAGGGCTGGCGAACTTCGGATCGGTGATGCGCTTGACGCTGAAGACGACATCCTCGGCGGTCAGCTTCGAGCCGTCGTGGAAGGTGATGTCGTCGCGCAGCTGGAACTGGATCTGCGTGTCGGAGAGCTGCTTCCAGCTCGTGGCGACCTGCGGCGCGATCAGACCCTTGTCGTCGCGAGTGACGAGATTGTCGAAGATGTTGCGATAGACATAGTAGCTGTCCGGGTTCCACTGGACATGCGGATCGAGCGAGTTGGGCTCGCCGACGAGGTCGATCGTCAGGCGTTCCTTGGCGGCGAAGGCCGCGCCGCCCGGCAGCGCGAGGCAAGCGGCGAGCAGCGCGCTCGCGAGCATTCCACGTGTTCGTGTCATCGTTCGTTCCCCTCTCTTGTATGTGGCGCCCGGTTCCCTCGAGGCGCCGGCTCCGCCGCGCCCGCAGCGGTCGCGACCGTTCAGTCGCTCCAGCTCATCCGGTTCAGGAACATGCTTTCGTTCGGCGTCGGCGTGAAATTGAGGTTCTTGGTCGCGCCGTAGATCACGACAGCCTGATAAAGCGGGATCACCGGCGCTTCAGCCGCGACGATCTCGTGGACCTGCTTGTAGGCGGCGAGGCGCTTGTCCTTGTCGAGAGTCTGGCGCGCTTCTTCCAGCAGGCTGTCCGTCTTCTCGTTGCGATATGCCGACCAGCCGCTGCTCTTGTGCAGCAACGGGAAGAGCACGCCATCGGCGTCCTGGCAGGCGCAGGACCAGCGGCCGAAGCTGAGCGTCGAGGTGCCCTCGGGTCCGGCCTGGGCGCGCTTCAGGTAGCTCGCCATGTCCGACATCGCGATCTTGACGTTGAGTCCGGCTTCGCCCAGCTGCTGCTGCACGGCCTGAACGATGCGCTGGTCGAAGACCGGTGCCGTCGAAAGCTCGATCTCGGCCTTCGCCGCCGGCCCCGCCTCGGCGACCAGCGCTCTTGCCTTGGCGAGGTCGTATTTCGGGGCGGGCAGGCCGTCGACCCATCCGAAGATCGCGGGCGTCAGCAACTGCCCGACCGGCTTGTCGAAGCCGCCGAGCAGGCCCTCGACCAGCCCTTCCTTGTCGATGGCGAGAGCCGCCGCTTGGCGCACCTTGACGTTGTCGAAGGGCGCCTTGGTCGTGTTCAGGCGCAGATAGGCGACACGCTCGGTCAGGCCTGTCAGGGGCTTGGCCTTCGCCGTGGATTTCAGCGCGGCGGCCTGATCGCTGTCGAGCGTCACGGCAAGATCGCTGGTTCCGGTCTGGAGGTTCGCGAGGCGGGTCGCGCTGTCCGGCACGGCCCGGAAGACGACGCTCGGGAACGGACCCTTCGTGCCCCAATAGGCGTCGTTGCGAGAGAGCGTCACCGCCACGCCGCGCTGCCAGTTCTCGAACTTGTACGGCCCGCTGCCGACCGGCTTCTGGTTGAAGGCATCCTTGCCCACCGCCTCGACGATCGCCTTGGGCACGATCGAGAGCTTAACGAGCTGTGCGAGCAGGGCGGGATAGGCCCCGCTCGTCGTCAACTTGACCGTGGCCGGCGAGAGCGCGACGGCATCGACGATCTTGTCGAACTGGCCGAGCTGCGGGCTGCCGAAACCGCGATCGGTGATGCGTTTGACGCTGAAGACGACATCGTCCGCGGTCAGTTTCGAGCCGTCATGGAAGGTGATGTCGGGACGAAGCTGGAATTCGATCTCGGTATCGGACAGATGCTTCCATGACGTCGCCACCTGCGGGACAATTTCGCCCTTGTCGTCACGGGTGACGAGATTGTCGAAGATGTTGCGGTAGACGTAATAGCTGTCGGGATTCCATTGAACCTGCGGATCGAGCGAGGAAGGCTCGTTCACGAGATCCACGACGAAGCGCTCTTTGGATGCCTGGGCCGGAGCGACGCTGCCCAGAGCGAGCACCGCGGCGCAGGCCGCTGCGAGAGGATAGGTCCGCCAGGCAACGGTCATGACTGCCTCTCCTTCGACAAGGGGATCGGCCGATCGGCCGCGATGAGCGGTGATTGGTGGGCGCCGCGTCGGCGGGCAGAACGAGCTTGCGGGCGAGACGGCTGCGCCGACATGGCGAGGAAGCCGTGGGCAACCGCATCAGCGAAGAGCTGATGTTCGCGCTCGATCGCCCGCCTGGCCAGCTCGGCATCACCCGTCCTGAGCGCCTCAATCAGCTCGCCGAGATCCGCCGGCGGAATGGAATGACCGCTGAGATCGAGCATCCGCACGATCCGGTCCGAATGATCCCAGATCCCGCTCAGCCAGTCGCCGGTGAAGGCGCCCGTGCCGGCCGCGAGCAGATTGCGCAGCTGGCGCTCCGCGCCGCGGGCCGTCGCAAGCGCTGCAAGCTCGGTTCGCCCTGACACGGACTGCACCATCCCGATCAGCGTCATTGCCGTCGAGAGCGCGGGCTCCGCCAGCTTGTGTCCAGCCAACGACGGTTCGAGCCGTCGACGCCCGTCCAGCACAGCCGCAATCAACGCGCCGTCGATCGGTGCCACCCGCCATCCTTGGCGCGCATGCCGGGTGACGAAGCGAACCGCTGCAAGCTCGGTCAGCGCGACACGGACGCTGGCGCGACCCAGCCCGAAACGCTCGGCGAGCCCTGCCTCGTGCACAAAATCGCCGGGCGCGAGCTCACAGGCGACGATCGCCTGGCGCAGCCGCCGAATAGCCACATCGAGCCGGGCTTCGGCGGCCGGGGCTGGGGCAAATGGAGAGGTCCCGTCAAGCATGAACCGGAGCTTGGATCGATCTGTGAGATTTCACAAGAGTGGCGTGAGATTTTTGAGTGCTTATGGATTGTCGTGATTGGATCGACGCAGAGCGGCGTGAAAACTTGGAAGCTCCGGGGCGCGCGGCGACAGCCGTTTCAACCTTGATATCTTCCAAGGGCCTTCGTTCGGCTTCGATCGATGCGCATCACGGAAATCGGCATGTGAAGCAGGGCGCCCTAGCCCGGGACGAACCGCGCAGGGTCAGCGGCACATAGGCTGCGTCGCCACGACCAGTCGACGGGCTGGCAAGCGATGTTTTTCGCATGCCAGCCCGCTCGTTGAGCCTGCATTCAGTCGGTCCAGCGGATACGGTTCAGGAACAGGCTCTCGTTCGGCGTTGGCGTGAACTGAACCGACTTGGCTGCGCCATATCCGGCGACGGTTTGGTAGAGCGGGACGACCGGAAGCGAGGCGGCGATGATCTCGTGGACCTTGCGGTAGTCGGCCAGCCGTGCGGTCGGGTCGAGGGTGGAGCGGGCGCGATCGAGAAGGCCGTCGACCTCCTTATTCTCGACGATCGTCCAGCCGCTGCCGGCGTGAAAGAGCTCGTACAGCGCACCGTCCGCATCCTGACAGGCGCAGGACGAACGGCTGATCGCCAGCACCGGCGCTTCGACGGGGCCGCGCTGGGTGCGCTGCAGGAAGCTAGGCGTATCGATTAGCTCGATTGATACGTCGAGCCCGGTATCCCGCAACTGCTGTTGGATTGCCTGAACGACGCGCTGGTCGAAGAAGGGCGCGGTCGTGAGCGGGATTGCAACTTTGCCGGCAGCGCCCGCCTCGGCAACGAGCGCCTTCGCGCCAGCCGGATCGTAAGCCCGCCCCGCGATGCCCTCGGCCCAGCCGAAATGTGCGGGCGTCAACATCTGTGCGATCGGCTTCTCCTGTCCGCCGAGGATTCCGTCGATGATCCCCTGCTTGTCAACGGCTCGGGCAATCGCCTCGCGGATCTTGGGATTGTCGAAGGGTGGGCGATTCGGGTTCAGACGCAGATAGGCGAGGCGCTCCGTCAAAGTGGTCAGAGGCTTGGCGCGCTGCGAGCTCTTAAGCTGGGCGAGTTGGTCGCTGTCGAGGCCGACCACAAGATCGGAGGCGCCGGCCTGCAGATTGGCGAGACGCGTTGCGCTGTCCGGCACTGCGCGGAAGAGCGCGACCGGAAATACCCCCTTCGTGCCCCAATAAGCATCGTTACGGCTCAGCGTCACGGCGACGCCGCGCTGCCAGGCTTCGAACTTGTACGGCCCGCTCCCGACTGGCTTCAGGTTGAAGGCATCCTTGCCCACCGCCTCGACGACCTTCTTGGGGACGATCGAGAGCTTGACGAGCTGGGCGAGCAGCGCGGGATAGGGCCCGTCTGTGACGAGCTTGATTTCTGTCGGGGAAAGCGGCACCGCCTGCACGATCTTGTTGAACTGACCACGCTGCGGGCTGGCGAAGCTCTTGTCTGTGATGCGTTCGATGCTGAAGGCAACATCTTCGGCCGTGAGCTTCGAGCCGTCATGAAACGTCACGTCGGGTCGGAGTGTGAAGACGACCTCGGTGTCGGACACGTTGCGCCACGCCGTGGCGATCTGCGGAGCAATCTCACCCTTGTCGTCGCGCGTGACGAGATTGTCGAAGATGTTGCGGTAGACGTAATAGCTGTCGGGATTCCACTGGAGCTGGGGGTCGAGGGTTGAGGGCTCGGCTGCGAGATCGATGACGAAGCGATCGGCGCCGGCAATAGCAGGCGTCGCCACGGCAAAAGCGGTTGCAAAGAGCCAGAGGATCGACTTGCGCATCGTGTTTCCTTTCGCTTTGTCGCCAGGCGAACAGCCATCGGCCTCGGCGCCAGGGGCTCAGCAGAGCCGCTGACGCGCTCGCAGAACCCAGCTGCAACTGCCAAGGCATTCGAACAGACAAGGCCGCATGTTAAGCCAAACCTGACATCTCACAATTCTCTTTTGAGATGTCAGCGGAGAAAAATCGTCTTCCAGAACAGAGCTTTGTGACTGGTCGGCCGATTCGGAGTCCGAGTTGTTCGCTGTCTCATGGTCGCTTTGAGAAGGCCGGTCGGGTCGGCGCCGCGAAGGCCCGGCCCGGTCAACTATGCGGATGATTTCATGCGTGGATGGGGCCGACGCAACTCCGCCAGCAGGCGAGCGCACAGGAGCTTCTGCAGGGCAAGCGACGGTTCGGTCATTAGCACACCACGCGACGGTACGGCATCAACAGATCAATGGCGCTGTAGGGAAGCGCGGCAGCCTGAAAGCCGATGAGAAGCGGCTCACGGTTCTCATAGAGATGACCGGCAAGCTGGCGCACAACTTCTAGGATCGGTGCTGGGATGGGATTGAAATCGGAAAGCTTATCGCCGATAAAATTATCGACTATCGCGCCTGCAGCTTCAATTTTTGATATCAGGAGCGTGTCGTCATCGTCAGATGTGACGTTGATGTGCTCTTTAATATCGGTAATAGTGATATTTGTTTGATGAGTATGCTATAATAGTGGCGAATTAGGAAATTTATTTAGGATCAATATCGCGCTAAGAAGGACGAGCCGGTCAGGGAGTCTTTTGAAAAGTTTGCGACTACCACGGAACGATCAGCTTCGTTGCCTGACGATGGTGCATAGAGAGTACGAATGTCACTGCTTGTTGTCGCGCCCTGTTTGGCTTTTAATGCCTTACCAGATGTCATGGGATCGGGAAGCGTCATGTCGATACCGTGGGAGTTTTCACTGATCTTAGCGCGTCATAATCACATCCGCACATGGGCCGGTGACATCACCAATGGCAATCGATGCGCACTTGTTATGGGCGTTGCCTTGAATCTCAAACCCGGCGAAGGGGACGCAAATTTTAAAGGCAGAGATTCTGCCAACGTGAATATGAAGAACATGCCTTTCTTGGAAAATATGTTCGTGAAAGCTGAAGACGTAGCTTTTGGGATCACGAAGAAATTTGGCGCGCCTGATTTAGTCCACGATGGACCGGGGTCTTTTCCAATGATTTCCAGCTTGAAGGGGGTTATTTTACTCAGAAATTGCTGGAGAACACCGAAGGAAAAGCTGACATTCTCGCCGAAGAAAACTGGCGACCATATTGATCTTTGGGATGGATTTAAATTGGCGATTTACCCAAAGCAAAACGAATCAAGGGCGCTGTTGTCACAATCAGAGAAGATTTTGTTTTGGAAACTAAATAGATCTCAATTCCAGATATCTGACTTACGTTTCTGAAGATCGCTCTTTCTATTGCGCGGGCCCCTCATGGCAGGGCTTGCACACCGCGAGCCAGTTAGACCGGCGCCAGAACAGCGATCGGTCGCCACGGTGCGGGATGATGTGAGCTGATCCATCGCGAGCGGGTAGCCCCCGATAGTGACTTTGCGCTCGCCGTCCTCAACCGCCTTGCGCTCGGCAATGGCAATCTCATGCTGAAGCAGGGCGACGGCGCCGGGGAGCTTTTTCAGAGCCGTCCGGTAGTCGGGGCAGAGCGGTGTCCGCAGTTCCGTCCTGCCGTCCATGAACGGGCGAAGCTCTTTCGGGATCACCATCCGGGCGAAATATCGGCCGTCTCGATAGGGCAGATACCGCACCTTGCCGGCCATGCCGATCCATCTGTTTTGTTACGTCGTTTGTAACATCAGAATCGGCGAAAGCCTTTGTGGGTCAAGGCTTTCTTTGTTTTCAAGGAGATGGGCTGGTGCTGCCAGAGAGGATCGAACTCTCGACCTCTCCCTTACCAAGGGAGTGCTCTACCACTGAGCTACGGCAGCAGGATCGTCAGCCAACCCGCGACGGCTTGCCTGAAGGGCATCGTTCGGCGCGGCTTCGTTGCGAAGCGGCGCCCTGATGCCACATGCGCGCGGCATACGCAACCCGCTCTGTCAGTCTGGCAACAATAACCGTGAATCGATCCGAAACAATCGGCCGTCGCCGATGAGATGCGCGCTCAGGCCGTCGCGAAACAGCGGCCGAAAGGCCGTGTCGCGCAGGTTGAGGCCGCCGGCATAGGCTCCCATCGCGGGCATGATGCAGCGTTTCGCCGAAAGCGCGAAGCAGCGCCGGCGGATCGCCCGGCCGCGCATCCGCACCTTGGCGGCCGGATGGAGGTGGCCTGCGATCTCGGGGCCTGTCTCGGCCGGAGCGGGCTCGTGGCGCAAAGTCACGCCGGCGAGCGTGAGGCTGTCGGCGCTGTCGCCACCCATCGCGCGGCTGATGGCGGGGTCGTGGTTGCCGGTGATCCAGAGCCAGTCACGGCCCTGCTGGATCAGCCGCAAGGCGGAAAGCGATTGGGGCGCGATGCGGCTTTCGGCGTCGCGGTCGTGGAAGCTGTCGCCGAGCGCGATCACGCGGGTGGGCTGCAGGCGCAGCACCACGGCCGCGAGTGCGGCGAGCGTCGCGGTCGAATCATAGGGCGGCAGCATCACGCCGCGTGCCGCATAGGCCGAGCCCTTCTCCAGATGCAGGTCGGCGACGACGAGTGTGCGCTCCTCCGGCAGCCAGAGCGCGCCGGAAACGTCGGGCACGATCGCGAGCCGGCCGAGCATGAAGCCCGCCGTCTCCGCCGCCGTGATGCGTTGGGCCAGCGTCACGCCATCGCCTCTTCCGTCAGCATCGCTTCCGCCTCCGCCAGGATCTCGTCCGCCGCCTCGCCATAGACCGCCTCGCGCCCGATCTCGAGCATCACCGAGACGGAGAGCGGCGAGACATGTTCGAGCGGCTGATGCACGATTCGGCCGCTGATCCGTGTCAGCATCTCACCGAGCCGGCGAATGTCGAGCAGACCCGTCGCCGCGTCCGCCCGCGCCGCCTTGAGCAGGATATGGTCCGGTTCGTGCCGACGCAGCACGTCGTAGACCAGATCGGTCGAGATCGTCACCTGCCGCCCGCTCTTCTCCTGCCCTGGATAGCGCCGCTCGATCAGGCCGCCGATGATGGCGCAAGAGCGGAAGGTGCGCTTCATCAGCGCCGATTCCGCGAGCCAGTCCTCAAGATCGTCGCCGAGCATGTCCTGCGCAAAAAGCTCGTCCAGATCGAGCGCGCCGCGCGCAATCGCCGCGGCCATGTCGCCCAGCGTCCAGCAGGCCATGCCGTAATCATTGCAGACGAAGCCGAGCGGGCGCATCCGGGCGCGCTCCAATCGCCGTGTCAGCAGCATGCCGAGCGTCTGGTGGGCGAGGCGGCCTTCGAAGGGATAGGCGACGAGATAGAAGCGCCCACCGCGCGGGAAGGTCTCGACCAGAAGTTCGCCGGGCTTCGGCAGCCGCGATTTCCGCTTCTGTGCGTGCAGCCAGGCCGAAACCTCTTCCGGCAGCGTCTGCCAGAGGCCGGGCGAGGCCAGAATGGCGCGCACCCGGGCGGCGAGGAAGGTCGAGAGCGGGAACTTGCCGCCGTCATAGGAAGGAATCTTGGGATCGGTGCCGGCCGAGGCCCGCGAGCAGACCGCCTCGTTCTCGACGATGCCTTCGAAGCGCAGCACTTCGCCGGCGAAGACGAAGGTGTCGCCCGGCACCAGCTGCTCGGCGAAATACTCCTCGACCTCACCGAGCACGCGCCCGCCGCGGGTGATCGTCCCGGGCTGGCCGGGCCGGCCCGCACGCGCCCGGCCGAGCCGGACCTTCAGCATCGTCGCTTCGACGATGGTGCCGACATTCATGCGGTATTGCTGGATGACGCGGGCGTTGCTGGCACGCCAGAGGCCAGCCTTGTCCTGCCTTAGCTTGGCGAAGCGCTCATAGCTCTTCAGCGCATAGCCGCCGGTCGCGACGAAATTCACCACCGCGTCGAAATCGGCGCGGGAAAGTTCGGCGTAAGGGGAGGCGGTTCTGACCTCCTCATAGAGCGCATCGGCCTGGAAACCGTCCGAGCAGGCGACGCCGAGTACATGCTGCGCCAACACGTCGAGCGCGCCGGTGCGCGGCGGCGGCGTGTCCTGCGCGGCCTCATGCACGGCTTCCAGCGCGGCGCGGCATTCCAAGAGCTCGAAGCGGTTGGAGGGCACGAGCAGCGCCTCGGAAGGCTCGTCCATGCGGTGGTTGGAGCGGCCGATGCGCTGGATCAGCCGGCTTGCCCCCTTCGGCGCGCCGAGATTGACGACGAGGTCGACATCGCCCCAGTCGATTCCGAGATCGAGCGTCGCGGTGCAGACCACGGCCTTGAGCCGGCCTTCCGCCATCGCCGCCTCGACCTTGCGGCGTTGCTGGGCATCGAGCGAGCCGTGATGCAGCGCGATCGGCAAATTGTCGTCGTTGAGGTTCCACAGTGCCTGGAAGGCGAATTCCGCCTGCATGCGTGTGTTGACGAAGACGAGCGTGAGCTTGTGACCGCGGATGGCCTCATAGACCTCGGCCATCGCGTGCAGCGTGGTGTGGCCGGCGATCGGCAGGTGGCGTTCGGTGTCGAGAATGCCGATGCGCGGCTTGGCGCCGCCCGCCACCGTCACGAGCCCGGCCGGTGTCCCGGCGCCGCCGAGATAGCGCTGGAGGTCGGCCGGCTCGCGCACGGTCGCCGACAGGCCTACGCCTGAGACCTGCGGCGCGAGCGCCTTCAGCCGCGCGAGATCGAGCGCGAGCAGGTCGCCGCGCTTGGAGGTGACGAGCGCATGCAGCTCGTCGAGCACGATGCGGCGCAGGTTCGCGAAGAAGGGAGCCGCGTCGCGATGCGAGACGAGCAACGCAAGCTGCTCCGGTGTCGTCAGCAGGATGTCGGGAGGGCGCTGGATCTGGCGCGTGCGCTTGGCGGCGGAGGTGTCGCCGGTGCGCGTCTCGATGGTGATGGGCAGCGCCATCTCGCGGACCGGCGCTTCGAGATTGCGCGCAATGTCGACGGCGAGCGCCTTCAGCGGCGAGATGTAGAGCGTGTGCAGCCCGTCATGTTTGCCCCCTCGCTCGGCGAGCTCGACCAGCGAGGGCAGGAAGCCGGCGAGCGTCTTGCCGGCGCCGGTTGGCGCAACCAGCAGCGTCGAGCGCCCGGCGCGGGCCTCCGCCAGCAGCGCGAGCTGATGCGGCCGCACGCTCCAGCCGCGCCCGGTGAACCAGGCCTCGAAGGCGGGAGGGAGCGGGGACGGGGCGGCCATGCCGGCCGAAGATAGGCGGTGGTGAAGGAGAACGAAAGGGGAATGAAGAGGCCGTCGTGGCTGGTGGTCCCGACGCCCGCAAATCCATTGGCAATCACCTTGTGATTGGCGTGGTCGGGCAATTCTGGCAGTTTGAACCCTTGCAAAGTCCGCCCGGGCCGGGGAGCCGCAGGGAGCCTGTCATGGATCGCTTGCGCCTGACGCTCGAAGCAATCATTGCAAATTCCCGTTGGTTTCTTGCTCCATTTCTCCTTGGGTTGATACTCACCCTTGCAGCGCTACTCTTCAATTTCGTGCTCAAGCTCTTCGATTTTTTTATGCGAGCACACGTGTCTGACCCGTCCGAAATCATCGTTGGCAGTCTGAAGTTAGTCGACATTGCCCTTACGGCGAACCTGATCGTCATCGTGATTTGCTCGAGCTACGAGAATTTCTTGGCGCCGATCGATGTTCAGCAACGTCCTTCCTGGCCAACTAGCCTGGCAAACGTAGGATTCTCGGGCTTGAAGCAAAGACTACTTGCGTCCATCGTAGCCATAGCGGCGGTGAATGTCCTGGAATGGTTTCTGGATATTGAGAATAGCGCTGACAGTACAAAGCTCGGATGGCTCATTGCGATCATGCTAGGCTTTGCGCTGACCATGCTGCTTATGGCGGTCGCAGACCGTCTCGGAGAGGTTGAACCGCCAAAGCATTAGAGCCAACCGAAGATCGCTGAAGCCGCGACCATGATTGGCGCAAGGCACTCGACGTTGCCTTGTCATTAGACGTCGCCCCAAATCGGCTGCCATGCGAAGGCAACAATCGGCAAGTGGCCTTGGCGGACCGTCTCTCACCGCTTCTCCGCCACCACCAGCAAGCCCGGCACGGGCGCGCCGCGATCCTGCCGCGTGCTGGCGGGCTCCAGGAGTAGGGGGCTGAGCTTCGTCTTTTTCAACCGCTGCCGCAGCCAGCCCTCAGCATGCGCGAACCGTCGATCCTCGCCGACCACCACGCCCTCGCCCGCATGAGTCTGCACCGTGAAGGCCAGCAGTCCGCCGGGCGTCAGGACCCGCGCACTCTGCGCGAAGCTCGGCCCCAGCTCTCCGAGATAGACGAAGACGTCGGCTGCGATCACGAGATCGGCGGAGTGGTCCGGCCGGCTGGTCAGGAAGCTCGTCAGACCTGCCACGGCGAGCTTGTCGTAGAGCGGGGCGCCATCGGCTTGCGTCTTGGCCCGCGCCCGCTCGACCATGCGCGGCGAGAGATCGCAGCCGGCCAGGAAGCCGGTCTCCGCCCGGATCGCCTCGCCCATCAGCCCGGTGCCGCAGCCGAGGTCGTAGACCGTCTCGAACCGGAAGGGCCGGCTGGCGTTGCTGCAGCAGCGGGCGAGTGCCGCCTTCAGGAGCGCCGGAGCGCTATATTGCAGGGTCTCAGTGAGATGGCTGTCGAAGCGGTCGGCATAGGCGTCGAACAGCGCTCCGGAGAAGTTCTCGGAGGTCGCCTGCTCGGCCGCCATCGCGCCGATGCGGGCGAGGTCGAGCCGCGCGCCGAAATGGTCGTTGGGATCGAGGTCGAGGCATTGCCGCCAGGCGGTGGCGGCCTCTTCCTTGTGGCCGAGCGCTTCCTGCGCCAACCCATAGAGATGCCAGGCCGCGGTGAAGTGGTAGGCCTGTGCCAGGGTCTGGTCGAGGATCTCGACGGCCGCTTGCGCGTCGCCCTCCTTCAGCGCAGCCTCGGCCCAGCCATAGCGGCGGTCGAGCACCGGATCGCCGGAGCTGGCGAAGTAGCTGGACTGGCCTGTCTCGGTCATGTCCGCGGGTTTATCCGAGGAGCATGACGCTGGCCAGACAAAGCGCCCGCTGGCGCCCCTCCGAATTGCTGCTGCCGACGCCGGCCGGGCTTTTCTGCCCGCCGGCCGATATTTATATCGACCCGGTCCGGCCGGTGGCGCGGGCGCTTATCACCCATGGCCATTCCGACCACGCCCGCGCCGGCCATGGCGCGGTGCTGGCGACGCGCGAGACGCTGGCCATCATGGCGCTGCGCTATGGCGAGGGCTTCAGCCGTGCGCAGCAGGCGGTAGTCCCGGGTGAGGTGATCCGCATCGGCGAGGTCGATTTCCGCTTCGTGCCGGCCGGGCATGTGCTGGGCTCGGCGCAGATCGTGGTCGAGAGCCGCGGCCTGCGCATCGTCGTCTCCGGCGACTACAAGCGCGAGCGCGATCCGACCTGCGCGACCTTCGAGCCGGTGCCTTGCGACATCTTCATCACGGAGGCGACCTTCGGCCTGCCGGTCTTCCGCCATCCGCCGGCAGCGGGGGAGGTCGGCAAGCTGCTGGAATCAGTGAGGCTCTTCCCGGAGCGGACGCATATCGTCGGCGCCTACTCGCTCGGCAAGGCGCAACGCGTCATGGCCCTGATCCGCGAGGCCGGTTACGAACGGCCGATCCATATCCACGGCGCGGTCGAGAAGATCACTGCGTTCTATCAGGCCGAAGGTGTGCCGCTCGGCGAGATCCATA
This sequence comes from Hyphomicrobiales bacterium, assembly GCA_900473415.1. Taxonomy (GTDB): domain Bacteria; phylum Pseudomonadota; class Alphaproteobacteria; order Rhizobiales; family Beijerinckiaceae; genus Allobosea. Next base: position 238,353 of record UCLR01000010.1, on the reverse strand, counting down.
TGGTTGCCGGCGCCGATCGCAAGGTTTTGGGCGGCGAGATTGTCATCTGCCCGCCGAGCGCCACGCAAGATCTATGGGCGCGCCGCTTTCCCGATCCCGTCACGGCCTTCGCCTCGGGCTGGATGCGCATTCGGGCCAGGGCGCGCCAGAAGGGTGTCGAGCTGCCGCTGGTGATCTCCGACCATGCCGATTGGGACGACCTGCTGGCAACGATCCGGGAGGTCCAGGCCGGCGAGATCTGGGTGACGCATGGCGAGGCCGATGCGCTGGTCCACTGGTGCGGAACGGCCGGGCTGAAGGCGAGGCCGCTCCATCTTGTCGGCTATGGCGACGAAGGCGAGGCGGAGGACGCCGGGGAGGTTGCCGATGCGGCTGTCTGAGAGCGGATCAGCGCGACGCGGCCACGGTCGGACGGATGGGCGCAGCCATGCCGGCGATGGCGTTCGCCATGTCGCGGGCGAGGCAGTCATACCCCGCGTCGCTCATGTGGAAGCCGTCCGTCCAGAGCGCGCCCTTGAAGGCCTCGGCATCGGCGCTGTGCCACTCGCGCATCGCCGCGTAGCGGGCGAAGACCGGCACGGCCTCGCGCCGGGCGACCTCACCGACAGCCTCGACAAATTTGCCGTAGCGCTGCGGGTCGCGGACGGAGGGAAAGAATTGCGGGTCGAGAATGGCGAGCGCGGGCCCGGCCGCACGCACCAGCGCGATGCCGTTGCTGACCATCGTCTTGAAGGCGTCGAGATCGCCGCCCTGCACCGCGTCATTGGTGCCGACCTGCCAGATCACCAGATCGTAGCGATGGGCAGCGAGCATGACCTTCAGCCGCGCGAGCGTCTGCGGCGCGGTCTCGCCGCCGATGCCGGCGTTGGAAATCTCAATCGAGGATTTCGGCCAGGCCTTGGCGAGCAGCGCCTGCAGCCGCGCCGGATAAGTCCGCTCCTTGGCGCTGGCGCCGACGCCCTCCGTCGAGGAGGAGCCGATGGCGAGGATGGAAAGCGGCCGCCCCTCCGCGACCTTGGCGGAGAGCGGCGCGAATGTGGTGTTCGTGCGCAGGATCGGCGTCTCGCGGCAGGAGAAGCCCGCGGCTTGCGCGGTTCCGACCGAAAGCGTGGCAGCGATGAGGGGCAAGGCAAGGAACCGCATCGCGGCGCGCATCGGCACATTTCTCCCTGGTGCAGATCTGCCGCTAGGGCTTCTTCCATGAATGGCGGCTGAACGATGCGGTGCAGCATCCAAGAACCGGGGGAGCGTTGCCGGAGAGGGACGGCAGGAGCGACGACATGAATCGTTTCGCCTGGCTGCTCGATCGCCTTGCCTATGAACCGCGCCGCAACGCCAAGCTCGCGCTGATCGTGGATTACCTGCGCAGCACGCCCGATCCTGATCGCGGCTATGCGTTGGCGGCGATGACCGGCGGCCTCGTCTTCCGCAACGCCAAGGCGGGACTGATCCGCGCGCTGATCGCGGAGCGGACCGATCCGGTCTTGTTCGCGCTCTCGTACGACTATGTTGGCGATCTCTCCGAGACGGTCGCGCTGATGTGGCCGGCCCGGCACGGAGCCAATGCCGTGCCGCATCTGCCGGAGGTCGTCCAAAGCCTGCGCGAGGCCGGCAAGACCGATCTGCCGCGCCTCGTCGCCTCCTGGCTCGATGCGCTCGACGAGACCGGCCGCTGGGCCCTGCTCAAACTGATTACGGGAGCGCTGCGGATCGGCGTCTCGTCCCGTCTCGCCAAGACGGCCGCAGCAAGCCTCGGTGGCGTCGCGGTCGACGAGGTCGAGCAGGTCTGGCACGGGCTGGAGCCGCCTTATGCCGAGCTCTTCGCCTGGCTCGAGGGCAAGAGCCCACGTCCCGAGGCGCGCGATCCGGCGCCGTTCCGCCCGGTCATGCTCTCCCATGCGATCGAGGACGGGGATTTCGACAAGCTCGACCCAGCCGAGTTCAGCGCGGAATGGAAATGGGACGGCATCCGCGTCCAGGTCGCGAGCGGCTTGCGCGCGGACGGCTCACGCTTGACGCGACTCTATTCCCGGACCGGAGAGGACATCGCCGTCGCCTTCCCTGATCTTGTCGAGGAATTGACGCAGGATGGCGCGCTCGACGGCGAATTGCTGGTGATGCGCGAGAGCGCGGTCCAGAGCTTCAACACCCTGCAGCAGCGCCTCAACCGCAAGACCGTGACGCCCAAGATGCTGGGCGAGTTCCCCGCCCATATCCGCGTCTATGACCTCCTGGTCGATGGCGATGAGGATATCCGCCATCTGCCTTTCGAGGAGCGGAGGGAGCGGCTCGAAGCCTTCCTCTCGCGCCTCGCCAGCGTGCGATTCGATCTCTCGCCGGTGATCCCTTTTCAAACCTGGGAGGAGCTGGCGGCGGCCCGCGCCGATCCGGCCGCCGCCGGGGCAGGCGCGGACGCCGAGGCTGTCGAGGGCTGCATGATCAAGCGCCTCGATTCGCCTTATCTCGCCGGCCGGCCCAAGGGCTATTGGTGGAAATGGAAGCGCGACGCCCGGCTCGTCGATTGCGTGCTGATGTATGCCCAGCGCGGCCACGGCAAGCGCTCCTCCTTCTATTCGGACTACACCTTCGGCGTCTGGCGCTCGGGCGAGGGCGGCGAGGAGCTGGTGCCGGTCGGCAAGGCCTATTTCGGCTTCACCGACGAGGAACTGCTGGAGATCGACAAATACGTCCGCAAGAACACCGTGAACCGTTTCGGCCCGGTGCGGGAGGTCACGCACGACGCCGGCAGCGGCCTTGTCTTTGAGGTGGCTTTCGAAGGATTGCAGCGCTCGACCAGGCACAAATCCGGCCTTGCCATGCGCTTCCCCCGCATCAACCGCATCCGCTGGGACAAGCCGCCACGCGAGGCGGACCGCATCGAGACGCTGGAAGCGATGCTGCCGACCAATGGTTAAGCCCCAGCGGGTTGCAGCCCTGCGTCCGGAATGCTTGTGGTGCATGTGCTCGCTGAGGCAAAATATCCGGGCGGGGCAAGGGAGTGGACGCGATGAGCAAGCAGCCTTCGACACGGATCGTCATCGCGGACGACCATCCGCTGTTCCGCGGCGCGCTGCGCCAGGCGGTTTCCCATGCCATCGAGGGCGCGGAGGTCAGCGAGGTCGGCTCGCTCGAGGCGCTGACCGAGGCGCTGGCGGGCGCCGGCGACGCCGATCTCGTCCTGCTCGATCTCACCATGCCGGGCGTGCAGGGTTTCTCCGGCCTGCTGTTCCTGCGCGCCGACCATCCCGAGATTCCCGTCATCGTCGTCTCCGCCAATGACGATCCGGCGGTGATTCGCCGCTGCATCGAGTTCGGCGCGCTCGGCTTCCTGCCCAAGACGGCCGATGTCCCGCAGATGGGCGAGGCGATCCGTGCCGTGCTCGACGGCGGCGTCTGGACCCCGCCGGGCGTCGATCTCTCGGCGCCGGTCGATGCCGAGGTCGCCGATATGGTCCGCCGCCTCTCGACGCTGACGCCGCAGCAGGTGCGCGTGCTGATGATGCTGTCCGAGGGGCTGCTGAACAAGCAGATCGCCTATGAGCTCGGCGTCTCGGAGGCGACGGTGAAGGCGCATGTCTCGGCGATCCTGACCAAGCTCGACGTCGACAGTCGCACGCAGGCCGTCATCGCTGCCTCGAAGATCGCCGGCACCGCCTGGGCGACGGCGGGGGCTTCTGCGACGGTTTGAGGGCGGCTAAAGGAACACGCCCGTCATTCCGGACAAGCCGCGTAGCGGCGCCGATCCGGAATCCATCGCAGGGCTCGGCGTTCTACGATGGATTTCGGGGCAAGCCCGGGCTGACGGTGCGGTTCTATGGGAAATTGCAGACGCCGTTCAGCCGCCATTCAAGCGAAACGGATTTCAGGTTAAGACGAAGCGCCCTGCCGATGCGCGAGGGCGCACAACAGGATGGCCAAGGCTTCCATGGAACGGTTTCTCGGCGGCTCGCCTCTCAGCGTCCTCGTCCGCCTGATCTTCATCTCGCTCTTGGTCGGCGCGGCCTTGGCGTTTCTCGGTCTGACGCCGCAGAGCCTTTACGGGGCGGCTGTGCGCTTCGTGCGGTCGATCACGGGGCTTGGCTTCGATGCGGTGCGCGAGGTCGGGCAATGGCTCGTCGCTGGCGCCGTGATCGTCGTGCCGTTCTGGCTCTTGATGCGGCTCTTCGCGGCGCGGCGCTGAAGGGCGTCATTCTCGGGCGGAGCGCCTTCTCCCCCTTGCGGGAGAAGATGGCTCCTCGTGGTTCTGCGCCTGCCTACAATCTCTCGCCGCGGGCGATCGCGGCGGCGTCGCGGCCGACCAAGGCAGTCAGTCGGGTGAGCCCCGCGCGGCGCGCCTGCGCGGCGAGCCCAGCCTTGATCTCTTTGGCGAGCCCCGGCCCCTTGAACACCATCGCAGAATAGAACTGCACCAGCGTCGCGCCGGCCCGGATCTTGGCGAAGGCGGTCTCGGCCGAATCGACGCCGCCGACGCCGATCAGCGGGAACTGCCCTTCGACGCGCAGGAAGGCCTCGGCCAGGATGCGCGTCGAGGCGGCGAAGAGCGGCTTGCCGGAAAGCCCGCCCGTCTCGCCCTTCGCGGCGCTACGCAGGCTCTGTGGCCGCGCGACCGTGGTGTTGGAAACGATCATCCCATCGATGCCGCGCTTGCGCGCGACCGCGACCATGCCGTCGAGCTCGGGCGGCGTCAGGTCGGGCGCGATCTTGATCAGCACTGGCGTGCGCTTGCTGCCGGCCGAGGCTTCGTCCCGGGCGGCGAGGGTGCGCGCCACGAGGTCGTCGAGTGCGGTTTCGGCCTGCAGGTCGCGCAGGCCCGGCGTATTCGGCGAGGAGACGTTGATCGTCAGGAAATCGGCGAGCGGAGCCAGCTTCCGGGCGAGGATCGCGTAGTCGGCGGCACGATCGGCCGATTCCTTGTTGGCGCCGAGATTGACGCCGACGATCCCGCGTTGACCGCGCCGGGCCGCGAGACGGCTCGCCACCGCCTCCATGCCCTCGCTGTTGAGGCCATAGCGGTTGATGACGGCCTCGTCCTCGGTCAGCCGGAAGACGCGCGGGCGCGGATTGCCGGGCTGCGGCAGCGGCGTCACCCCGCCGACCTCGACGAAGCCAAAGCCGAGACCGAGTGCGCCCTTGATCGCTTCGGCATTCTTGTCGAAGCCGGCGGCGAGGCCGACGGGATTGGGGAAGGTCAGGCCGAAGGCCTCCGTCGCCAGCACGGGGTCGTCGGATGTGGGCTTCAGTGCCGGCGCAGCAGCGAGCGCGGCAACCGCCATGCGATGCGCCGTTTCGGCATCCATGCAGTGGATCAGCGGGCGGGCGAGGTTGAACAGGTTGCCGATCATGCGAGGCTCTCGGGGATAACGTGGCTGCCGTCCGCCCTTAGGGGCAGCGGCGCGACCCAGCGCGCTGCCTTCGGGTCGAGTGGGGCGTAAAGGTGGGGAAACAGCGCTCCGCCGCGCGACGGCTCGTAGCGCAGCGCCGGCCCGAACCGCGAATCATCGACCGCGATGAGCAGCAGCCCTTCCTGTCCGGCAAAGTGCTTCGTTGCGGTCTCGGTAAGCTGGGCAGCGGTCGAGAAGTGGATATAGCCGTCCGCGAGATCGACCGGGGCGCCGTCGAAACGGCCTTTCGCCTCCGCCTCGGCCCAGAGCGTGGCGGGGCATATCTTGTAGATCAGCGGCACCGGAAATCTCGCGGGAACATGTCGGATATCGGCATAAGCACTGGCAGCAGGATTCCGCAAGTCGTGGCCGAATCATGGCGAGATTCGGATTGAAATCTTATAAGATAGGGTATATTTCCTATCGTCGATCCCCGCCTGTCGGCAAGAGCCAAGCGAGGCCTCAGCGATGTTGTCACATGACCAGATCTGGGGGGCGATCGACACGCTCGCCCAGCGCTACGGTTTCACCGCCTCGGGGCTGGCGCGGAAGGCCGGGCTCGACGCCACGACCTTCAACCGCTCCAAGCGTGTCGCGCCTGACGGGCGTGAGCGCTGGCCCTCGACCGAGTCGATCGCCAAGATCCTGGCGGCGACCGGCGCCTCGCTCGACGAGTTCATGAGCGTGGTGCTGCGGCGCGACCCGGCGCCTGCGCGGACCATTCCCCTCATCGGCTTCGCCCAGGCGGGCTCCGGCGGCTTCTTCGACGATGGGGGCTTTCCGGTCGGCACGGGCTGGGAGGAGGTCGCTTTTCCGGGTGTCACTGACGACAAGGCCTATGCGCTGGAGATCTCGGGCGATTCGATGCTGCCGCTCTATCGCGACGGCGACACCATCATCGTCTCGCCGACCGCGACCGTCCGGCGCGGCGATCGCGTGGTCGTGAAGACGGTCGAGGGCGAGGTGCTCGCCAAGCAGCTCAGGCGCCAGACGGCCAAGACCGTCGAACTCGCCTCGCTCAATCCGGAACATCCGGACCGCACGCTGAACCTCACCGAGATCGCCTTCATGGCGCGGGTGATCTGGGCGAGCCAGTAGGCCTCAGATCATCGGACCGAAAAGTGCAAACCACTTTTCGGAAAAATCCGATGGTTCAACAAAGGGCTAGATCGCCACTTCGCGTCCGAAAGGACGCGCGGCGATCTAGTGTCCGTTCCCGCGTCGCGCTGGCAGCGCGACGACGAAGGTCGCGCCGGAATCTGACGGTTCGAGCGCGATCGTGCCGCCATGGAGCCGCACCAGTTCCGCCGCGATCGCAAGCCCGAGCCCGACCCCGCCCGGCGTCACCGAGCCGCGGAAAGCCTGGAAGAGATTGGCCCGCGCCCGCTCCGGCACGCCTGGGCCGTTGTCGATGATGCGTAGCGTCACCGAGCCGTTGTCCGGCCCGCCTGTCACCGTCAGCACGGGCTGGCTGCCATCCTCCGCCCCGGCTTGGGTCAGCGCCTGGACGGAGTTGCGCATCAGATTGGTCAGCACGCGCGCGAGCTGGTCCGGGTCGCAGGGCGCGACGAGCTCGGCTGGGACTTTGTTCTCGAAGCGCAGTTGCCCCTTCCCGGTCAACCCCAGCATCTCCGCCTGCTCGGAGACGAGCTGGCGCAGCGGCACGTCGCGGATGGCCGGCGTCGCCTCGGCGGCACGGCCATAGGCGAGGGTGGCCTGGCAGAAATCGATGGCGCGCCCCAGCGTCGCGATCAGCCGCGGCGCGAAGCGGCGGACCTTGGCGTCGCGTGTGTCGACGAGCTGGTCGGACATGAGTTGCGCCGCGGCCAGCATGTTGCGCAGGTCGTGGTTGATCTTGGAGACGGCGAGCCCGAGCTCGGCGAGGTGCTTCTTGTTCCGCAGCTCCTCGGCGAGCGTTTCCTCCATGCGGGCGAGCGCGCGCTCGGCCTCGCCGATTTCATCGGCGCGCAGCGTCGGCTCGATGATCCGCTGCGGATTCTCCGGCTCGCGCTCGAATTCCATGACATTCGCCGCCAGTCGCCGGATCGGGCCGATGATCAGCGAATTCAGCGCGACATAGAGCGCGAGCGCCGCCAGCGCCGTGATCAGAAGCGAAACGAGCAGCAGGTTGGCGGAGAATTTCAGCATCGCGTGGCGCAGCGGCGCCTCGTCGATGACGATCTCCACGAAATCGGCGCCGCCGACCGCCTCGCCGACCACGCGGATCGGCATCGTCGCGGGCGAGACCAGCACGCTGACCGCCTGGTTGATCGCGCTCAGCCAGTCGAGGCTGCGCAGGTCGATGGAGCGGGAGACCTCGGGCGGCGGCATCGAATCGAGGCTGAGTAGCCGGCGCGCGCCCCCGACGCGGGCGGCGATCGCGCGGGCGCCGACGCCCATCAGCAGCCGGTTCTCGCTGCCTTCGGGCAGCCCGTCCTCGGGCGCTCCCTCCAGCACCAGCGCCGCGACCTGCGCCGCCGCGATGCGGTCATGCAGCCAGTTGCGGCGGAAATTCGCGATGGACGGGAAATAGATCAGCACCTCCGCCAGCATGACGAAGAGCACGGTGACGAGCAGCAGCTTGGCCGAGAGCCCGAGCCGGGTGAGGCCCCGCGGCTGGCTGATCGACAGGTCGTTCCTCTGCAGCCCTGGCTTGTGCATCGGCCGTGATCTTAGCCGAAGCGGCGCAGGATGCCGATCAGGCGGCGCAGGCGGGGGTTGGTGGTCAGGCCAGCCCGGAAGGAGAGCGCGGCCTGGCGAGAGCCCTGCGAACGCCCGAGCGCGGGCATGGCGACGCCTGCCATCTCGGCCGCGCCGAGGCCAGCTCTGACGGCGACGCACCAGGGCGCGATCAGCTCGCCCGCGCTGTCCGCGACGATCGTGACGCCGAGCAGCCGGCCCTTCGTATCGGTGACGAGCTTGACGAAACCCTCGGTCTCGCCGGCGACCCGCGCGCCCGCGATCTCCGCAAAAGGCCAGCGCAGCACGCGGATAGCGCGGGCCTTGGCGCGCGCCTCCTCCTCCGACAGGCCGATCGCGGCGATCTCCGGTTGGCACCAGGCGATGCGTGGATAGCTCAGAGGGTCGATCCGCACCGGCTGGCGGAACAGGATATTGCGCAGGACGAGCCCGGCATGGTCGTCGCCGGCCTGGTCGGGAGCTGCAGCTCCGGCGCCACCGGCGCAGCCGCCGAGCGCATGGACGCAGCGGTTGGCGGTCCTGAACCCCTTGTCGACGAGCACGCCCGAGGCATCGTGGCGGATGCCGGCGAAATCGAGGTCGAGCGGAGCGATGTCGGGTTGCCGCGGCGCGGCGACGAAGAGCTGCGAGCCTTCCACAGTCTTCTCGCCTTCGGGCGTGGCGAGGATGAGACGCAGGCCGCTGCGGGCACGCTCCGCCCGGATGGGCTGGTGTCCTTCGTGCAGCATCAGCCCGTCGCGCAGCAGGCGCCGCCGCGCGATGTTCACGGCCTCCGCATCATGCTCCGGCATCAACCCTTCGGGCGCCACGAGCGTGACCTTGCTGCCGAGCCGCTGCATCGCCTGCGCCAGTGCCGCGGCCATGGCGCCGCCGCCCAGCACGATGAGGCGCTCGGGGATGCGGGTCAGTGCGGGCAGGTCGTCCTCGTCGAGCACGGAAACGGATTCGAGCCCCGGCAGCGCTGGCGGGACCGGCCGTGTGCCGGTCGCGATGACGAAGCGCCGTGCCTTGATCGGTTGGTTATCGACGATGACGGTGCTGCGGCTGGCGAAGCGTGCCTCACCGCGCAGAACCTTGATGCCGAGTGCCGTCAGCCGCTCCTCGGAATTGTTCGTAACCTCGGTCGCCAGGACGCGCCGGATATGATCCTGGAACGGCCAGGGCAGGCCGGGCTGGAGGCAGCCGAGATGCCGTGAGGCATCGGCCTGGGCCGCAGCCTCGATCAGCGCCTTGGCGGCGAGCGCTCCCCGGCTGCCACCGATCTCGTCGCGTTCGACGAGGACGACCGGCACGCCGAAGGCCGCAGCGGCCGTTGCCAGCGCGATGCCGTTCGCACCCGCGCCGATGATGCAGATGTCAGGTGTCAATGCGGTGGCTTGCATCGCTTTGGCCGTGCCCTCGCTCACCGCATGCCCCGCTTCGCTGTCACCTTCTGTCGCAGATGCGGTCTCTGTCGGGCGGAATCAAGGCCAGACGCGGGACCGCTCGGCTGGAGCGCTCTTGAGCGACCCGTTCAGGCGACGCTGCGGTTGCCGCTGCGGCTCTTGATGGAGGCGAGCGATTCCGGCCGGCCGAACAGGAAGCCCTGGGCGCGATGCGCGCCGAGAAGCTGGACCGCGATGCGCTGCTGCTCGGTCTCGATGCCTTCGACCACGACGTTCATCTGCAGCCGGCGGGCGAGCTGGCAGACCGCCTCGATGACCGCCTTGGGCGCCTCGCTGGTGTGGACCTCGCGGGCGAAGCTCTGGTCGATCTTCACCTGCGCGAAGGGATAGGTGGAGAGATAGGCGAGCGAGGAATAGCCGGTGCCGAAATCGTCGAGCGCGAAGGTCACGCCGAGCCCCCTCAGATCGTCCAGGACCGACAGCGTCAGCTTATTGTCCTCGATCAGCAGGGATTCCGTGACTTCCAGCATCAGCCGCCGCGATTCCAGCCCCGAGGCGAGCAGCGCCTCCTTGACGGTCTCGACGATACGACGCGGCTCGCGGAACTGCAGCGGCGAGACATTGACCGAGAGGCCGATGTCGGGCTCCCAGCCCGCGGCGTCCTTGCAGGCTTGCCGGATCACCCAGTCGCCCATCGAACTGATCAGGCCGGACTGCTCGGCGATCGGGATGAAGACACCGGCAGGTACCATGCCGCGCGTGGGGTGGGACCACCGCATCAGCGCCTCGCGCGAGATGATCTCCTGGGTCTTCAGGTCGACGATCGGCTGGTAGTACAGCTCCAGCTTGCCGTCGGCGAAGGCCTTGCGCAGATCGACCTCGAGTTCGTGCCGCTCGAGCATCTCCTCGGCCATGGCCGGGTTGAAGAACATCAGGGTGTTGCGGCCGGCAGCCTTGGCCTTGTAGAGCGCCGTGTCGGCGTGGCGCAGCAGGTCGGCCGGGCTCTTGCCGTCGGTCGGCGCCATGGCGATGCCGATGCTTGCCGTGACATAGACGGTCTTGCCGTCCACGTCGAAGACGCGCGCCATGGCGTTGATCATGCGCTGGGCGATCGAGGTGACGACGGCGTGGTCGGCCGAGGGCAGGATCGCCAGGAATTCATCGCCGCCGAAGCGGGCCAGCAGGTCGTTGGCGCGGATCGCGCTGCGCAACCGGCTCGCGGTCTCCATCAGCACCTGGTCGCCGACATCATGGCCGAGGCTGTCATTGACCTGCTTGAAGCCGTCGAGATCGACATAGAACAGCGCGAAGGCCTCGCCGGTCCGTTCCAGCCTGGCGAAGGCCTCGTTGATCTGGGTGCCGTATTCGAAGCGGTTGGCGAGGCCGGTGAGCTCGTCGAACCTGGCCATCTGCTCGATGCGCGCCTCGGTCGCCTTCCGCTCGGTCGCGTCCTCCGTGAGCATCAGGATGCCGCCCTCCGCCGCCGGGGCGAAGGTGACGACCAGCACGAGCCCGCCGCGTGTCACGAGCTCGTAGCTCGCCGCGGCTTGCGTCTTCTGCACGGTCTGGAGTGCGACGCGCAGGCCGTGCGCCTGCTCCTCGCTGATGACCAGCCGCTCGACCAGGAAGCGGGCGATCGCCGACAGCGGCGTGCCGGGCAGGGAGAGCGTCTCGGGCAGGCCGTAGAAGCTGCTGTGCGGCGCGTTGGCGACGGCGAGCTTCAGGTTGGCGTCGAACATCGCCAGCCCGTCGATCATCGTGTTGAGCGCGGCGTCGAGCGTCAGGTTCTGCGAGCGCAACGCCGAGGCGAGAGCCTTCGACTGCTTGGTCGCGTCGTTGAGCGCCAGCAGGTTGCGATGGAGCGAGTTGGTGATCGCGATATTGGCGCCGACATAGAGGAAGGCAAAATAGCCGATATAGCGATAATAGGGATTGTGAGCTTCGATCAGCCCGATCGCCATCGGGACGCAGAAGGTCAGAAGCTGCACCGCGACGAATTTTGGCCGGCCGGCGTTCCGCGCGACATAGCCCGAGGCCATTGCGATCGTCGATGCGACCGAGGTGATATGCGCGGCCGGGTCGTCGGTCTGGACCAGCGCGACATAGCAGCTGTAGCCCAGCACGGCGCTGAACACCGTGGCGCCGATGAAATAGTCGCGGTCCCAGCGTCGCGTCTGCGCGTAGCTGTCATTGGCATGGTCATGCCGGCGATAGGCGACCACCGTCAGGAGCCGCAGGACGACGACCATGGTCACCAGGACGGTGAGGACCATGAAGATGTCTTTGCCGGTCGAAAGCCAGCAAAGGAAGGGCGTGAGAATCCCTGCGATGCCGCCGGGAATGATCGAGGCCGGCGAGGAGAAGAGCGACGAAACGAGCAGTGTGTAGCCGGTCAGGTCGACATCATCGCCCTGCTCGCGCCCACCAACCGTCATCAGTCGCTTGAGCGCGCCTGCCATTCACTCCTGCCCTTGCCACTCCATGCGGCTCGATGAGCGATGTCCAGATGTCGCCCATCATGCGGAGCTTTGTAAGGCGTCAGAGGTAAATGCTTCGTGTGACATTGTCGCACGTTTTCTGTGCGTTGGGCGGAATTCCGCCCGCCGAGCGGCGGGCGGTGCCGTGAGAGACGCTTAGACGGCGGCGAGGTGCCGCTGGTAGACGCGCGAGAGCATCCGGTCCTGCGTCTGCGCGATGCGCTGCAGCTTGGAGATCGCGCTGGGCGTGAGACGCAGCATGCAGTCCGTCCAGATCTGGCCGAGATAGCCCAACTCTTCCCGCAGGTCGCCGGAGCGGCGGTTGAAGGCGGAGAACAGGGCCGTCCGCGCAGCATGGCTCGGCAGGGCGTCGGCGCAATATTTGCGGATCCAGGCCTCGCCCGTCCCGGTGGGAACCACGGCGTCGAGCCCGCCGGCCGTCATGAACTCGCTCGCGCTCATCTCTTCGCCGGAGAGCAGCATCTCCTCGGCGGCGCGCTGTCCCATCCGCCGCGACAGGATCGCGACCGCCGTGATCGGGAAATGGTTGAACTTGATTTCGGGGTAGACGAACGAGGCCTGCTCTTCGGCGATCATCACGTTGCAGGAGCGCGGCGCGTCGATGCCGCCGCCGATCGCCTTGGCGTGGATGGTCGCCAGCGTCACCACCAGCCCGTTCAGGCCGTTGCTGTTCCAGATCGCGCCTTCGGTCGAGAGGCGCGCATATTCGGCGAGCGCGGCGCGGTCGTTCTTCGCCAGGCAGTCCAGGTAGAAGTCGAGATCGCCGCCGAGCGTGAAGAAGGGGCCCTCGCCGCGGAAGGCGAGGAAGCGCACGGGCGCGCGGCGATACTGGTCCGGAGCACCCCATAGCGACGCGATGGCGGTCTGAATCTTCACCAGGCTGTCGAGCAGCTGAAGCGTGAAGACCGGCTTCAGTTCCGGCCGGATCGTGACCCAGAGCGCCTGGATGTCCGGCTCGTAGGTCAGCTCCACCTCCGGCAGGAAGCCGGCCTTGTAGCGGATCGCATCGATGACCTCGCAGCTCTCCTGCAGGGCAGGGGCCGCGAGCTCAGCTCTGCTCGTCAAAGACTGCAACATTTCCCCCACCCCGCAACGCGACTGAACGGTGCCGGCAAGGTAAACAAGCTTAACAAGTTGTAAACGAGTTCCCCCCGAAATGGTTAATAGCATTAAACTATTTTCTCGAATGGGGGTATGCCGACAAGGTCGTTCATCCGCCATTCGGCGGGAGTTGATTTCGGGATATTTCAAGATGCGATCGCCCGGAGACATAAACTGTCTCGCCAAGCGGAATCATTGGCGCGATGTTTCGGAAAGTGCGGTAGCCGGGCCGCCGCGGCGGCCGGGCAGCGACCCCGGGGCCATGTGTGCCCAGCGACGCGGTGGCGCTTGTCGCAAGCCGGCTGTGGAGCTAACGATACCCGCCGCGAATTCGCCGCGTTCCCGCGTTCAAACATCAACGCCGAGCTGATGCCGTGACCCGCCAGACAGCCGAGGACGAGAAGCAGGCACGGCTCGCCGCCGCGCTCCGCGAGAACCTGAAGCGCCGCAAGGCCCAGGCTCGCGCTCGCCGCTCGGATGAGGCGAAAGCGCAGGAGCCGGCGCCGCCCGTTCAGGCCGACCCTCCCCGGTCCTGATCTCCCTTATCTCCATGGCCTCCGGCTTTGCGCCGGGCCGGCCGAGCAGGACCTGACGATGGACAAGATCCGCATCACCGGCGGCCAGCGCCTCAATGGCGCCATTCCGATTTCCGGCGCCAAGAACGCCGCCCTGCCGCTGATGATCGCGAGCCTGCTGACGGACGAGACGCTGACGCTGACCAACGTCCCGCGCCTCTCCGACGTCACGGCGCTCTCGCGCATCCTGTCGAACCACGGCGTCGACCGCACCGTTGCCGGCAAGCGCATCGGCCAGTCGGCCGAGACCGGCCAGACCATATCGCTGACCGCGCGCCAGATCGTCGACACCTGCGCACCCTACGAGCTGGTCTCCACCATGCGGGCGAGCTTCTGGGTCATCGCGCCGATCCTGGCGCGGATGGGCGAGGCCAAGATCTCGCTGCCCGGCGGCTGCGCCATCGGCACGCGCCCGGTCGACCTCCTGCTGATGGCGCTGGAGAAGCTCGGCGCCGAGATCGTCATCGAGAACGGCTATGCGCTGGCGCGCGCGCCGAAGGGCCTGAAGGGCGGCGAGATCGTCTTCCCGAAGGTCACGGTCGGTGGCACGCATACGGCGCTGATGGCGGCCGTCCTCGCCGAGGGCACCACCATCATCGAGAACGCGGCGCGCGAGCCCGAGGTCACCGATCTCGCCGCCTGCCTCGTCAAGATGGGCGCCAAGATCGAGGGCGCCGGCACCTCCCGCATCGTCGTTACCGGCGTCTCGCGCCTCGGTGGCGCGCACCATGCCGTGCTGCCGGACCGGATCGAGACCGGCACCTATGCGATGGCGGTCGCCATGACCGGTGGCGACGTCGTGCTGGAAGGCGCTCGCCCCGAGCTGCTGCAGGATGCGCTCGACACGCTCGTCAGGGCCGGCGTCGAGATCAGCGAGACGAATGAAGGCGTCCGCGTGCGCCGCAACGGCCACGGCATCGACGCGGTCGATGTCGACACCTCGCCTTTCCCCGGCTTCCCGACCGATCTGCAGGCGCAGTTCATGGCGCTAATGACCAAGGCCAAGGGCACCTCGCGCATCCGCGAGACGATCTTCGAGAACCGCTTCATGCATGTGCAGGAGCTCGCCCGGCTCGGCGCGAAGATCCGGCTCGACGGCGACGTCGCCCATGTCGAGGGTGTGTCGAAGCTCACCGGCGCGCCGGTGATGGCGACCGATCTGCGCGCTTCGGTCTCGCTGGTCATCGGTGGGCTGGCCGCCGAGGGCGATACCACGATCAACCGCGTCTACCATCTTGACCGTGGTTTCGAGGCGCTGGAAGCGAAGCTTTCCCGCTGCGGGGCGGTGGTGGAGCGCATCAGCGGTTGATTTTCTGCAGGCGGCTCGCCAGAACAGACACATGTCCGACGACGCCGCCGACCCGCTGAAGCTCGTTGCGCTCGATGCCGATGACCTCGGCATCGTCTCAGCCCATCTCCAGGATGCGGTGCTGAAGGCGGCGGATATCGTTTATCTGCCGGCCGAGAAGCGCTTCGCCCTGGCGGCGCGCCGCTTCGACTGGGAGGGCGCGCAGCACGGCCAGCGCCGGCGCCGCTTGACGGCGCTGCATTTCGACCGCGTGCTCAACGTCCGCAGCGCCAAGCTCGACCCGAAGGACGCAGGCAAGGTCCTGAACCTCCTGGCGATCACCTTCGATCAGGGCGAGGAGCCGGCCGGCGACGTCACGTTGCATTTTTCGGAAGGCGCCGCGATCCGCCTCTCGGTCGAATGCGTCGAGGCCCAGATGAAGGACCTCGGGCCGGTCTGGGAAGCCGTGGCGACGCCCGGCCATCCCGACGAGGGCTGAGGCGCAACGGCTTTTCGTCTCCGGCAACTTCAATCGCCGGTTTCCTTCGTCTAAGAACGCGCCGTCACCCCGGACAAGCCGCGAAGCGGCGCTGACCCGGGATCCATCGAAGGGCGCCGGCGCTCTACGATGGATTCCGGGTCGAGCCCGGAATGACGGCTGTCAATTCGGATAAGCCCGAGGAATACCCATGCCGATCAGGCTCGACGACAGGGATGCGCGCTTCACTGAGGGCTTCGCGGCGCTGCTTTCCGCCAAGCGCGAGGTTTCAGAGGAAGTCGATCGCGTCGCCGCCGATATCATCGCCGAGGTTCGCGAGAAGGGCGATGCGGCGCTGATCGCCTACACCAGCCGCTTCGATGCACTCGACCTCACGCCCGAAACCCTGCGCGTCAGCGAGTCCGAGATCGACGCGGCCGTCGCCGCCTGCTCGGCCGAGCTGCTGGCGGCGCTGGAGACGGCGCGCGACCGCATCCAGAGCTATCACGAGCGCCAGAAGCCGGCCGATTCCTGGGTGAAGGATGCTGCCGGCGTCGAGAGCGGCTGGCGCTGGAGCGCCATCGAGGCCGTCGGCCTCTATGTGCCCGGCGGCACCGCGAGCTACCCCTCCTCGGTGCTGATGAACGCGATTCCCGCGAAGGTTGCGGGCGTGCCGCGCATCGTCATGGTCGCGCCGACACCCCGCGGCGAGACCAATCCGCTCGTGCTTGCCGCCGCGCGGCTTGCCGGCATCGACGAGGTCTACCGCATTGGCGGCGCACAGGCCGTCGCAGCGCTGGCCTATGGCACGGCGAGCATCGCGCCGGTCGCCAAGATCGTCGGTCCGGGCAACGCCTATGTGGCGGCAGCCAAGCGCCGGGTCTTTGGGCAGGTCGGCATCGACATGATCGCGGGCCCCTCCGAAGTGCTCGTGATCGCCGACCGCACCGCCAATCCCGACTGGATCGCAGCCGATCTTCTGGCGCAGGCCGAGCATGATGTCTCGGCGCAGTCGATCCTGATGACGGACGATGCCGGTCTGGCCGCTGAGGTGGAGAAGGCCGTCGCGGCCCAGCTT
This sequence comes from Hyphomicrobiales bacterium, assembly GCA_900473415.1. Lineage (GTDB taxonomy): Bacteria > Pseudomonadota > Alphaproteobacteria > Rhizobiales > Beijerinckiaceae > Allobosea. The sequence continues at coordinate 221,869 of UCLR01000010.1, read as the reverse complement.
CAGACGCTGCCGCGCGCCGAGATCGCCGGGAAGAGCTGGCAGGATTTCGGGGCCATCCTGCTCGTCGCGGATCTCGAAGCGGCTGTGCCGCTGGTCGATCGCCTCGCGCCCGAGCATCTCGAGATCATGACGGCCGAGCCCGAGCGGCTTTCCGGCCTTATCCGCAATGCAGGCGCCATCTTCCTCGGCGGGCATACGCCGGAAGCGATCGGCGACTATGTCGGCGGCCCCAACCATGTGCTGCCGACGGCGCGCTCGGCCCGCTTTTCGTCGGGCTTGGGCGTCGGTGACTTCATGAAGCGCACCTCGCTTCTGAAATGCAGGCCTGAGGGCTTGCGGGCGCTCGCGCCGGCCGCGGCACGGCTCGCCGAAGCGGAGGGCTTGCAGGCGCATGGCCGATCCGTGACGATCAGGCTCAATCTCTGAGCGTCGGCGTCTTGCCGGCGCCGCCGCAGGAGCAGTGATGCCCGAGGTCTCGTCTCCCGACAAGCGATGCCTGGTCGGCGTCACGCTCGATGAAAACTCGCTGGGCCGCGGCACGCCCGACCAGGAGCATGAGCGCGCCGTCGCCATCTACGATCTGATCGAGCGCAACTGCTTCGTGGTGCCGGATCATGACGGCGGCCCCTACCTCGCTCATCTCGCCATGGTCGAGCGCCGGCTCGTCCTGGAGGTCAAGGCGGCGGATGGCTCGCCCGTCGTGACGCACCATCTTTCGCTCAGTCCTTTCCGGCGCATCATCAAGGACTACGAGATGATCTGCGAAAGCTACTATGCCGCGATCCGCACTGCGACGCCGGCGCAGATCGAGGCCATCGACATGGGCCGGCGCGGGCTCCACGATGAGGCAGCCGGCATCCTGGCCGAGAGGCTGGCCAGCAAGATCGAGATCGATTTCGACACCGCCCGCCGCCTCTTCACGCTGATCTACGCCCTGCACTGGAAGGGCTGACGCGCTTGGAGCCCAAAGCATTTTCAAGCGAAGTGGATGCCGGTTCGCGTGGAGGAAATGCGGCAAACGTGCAACCGGTCAACTCGCGCAAGGTTCAGAGCGTCCTGTTCATCTGCGCGATGAACGCGGTGCGCTCGCCGATGGCGGAGGCACTGGCCAAGCATTTCTTCGGAAAGTCGGTCTACGTCCAGTCGGCGGGCGCGCGAAAGGGCGAGCCGGACGGCTTCGCGCTCGCCGTGCTGGAGGAGATCGGCATCGACCTCAGCCGCCACAAGCCGAAATCGGTCGACGAGCTGGCGGAATGGGAGGGTCTGAATTTCGACCTCATCATCTCGCTTTCGCCGGAGGCGCATCACAGGGCGCTGGAACTGACCCGCACCGTGGCGGCTGATGTCGAGTATTGGCCGACGGTTGATCCGACGATCTTCCAGGGTTCGCGCGAGCAGAAGCTCGATGCCTATCGCGAAGTCCGTGACAGCCTGGTTCGACGCATCAAGCAACGGCTGCAGAGCTAAGCCGCATTTTGGCGCCCAGTTCTCGGCGCTGCCGCAGCATTTAAGTGAAATTTTACACAGCTCGGCTTGGGTCTGGCAGGGCCCCCGCCGTATCGAGTGAATCCCGTTCATGTCTTCGACTTGTCTCGCGAAATCCGGCGCGCCCCGCAAGGAGCGTCTCTCGCCGGCCGGCGGCCTTTTGGTCGGGCTCATCTGCCTGCTCGTCAGCGTCGCGGCGCTGGCCAGCTTGCCGGGTGGTAGAGCCACGGCAGAGCCGGTCGCGATCGTCTTCCCGCCCTGGGTCGACGGCTCCGAGGCGGTCGCGCTGACCTTCGCCGCTGGCCATCAAGTGCTGCGCACGCGGCGCCTGTCCTCGATCGTCGTCGTCGCCCCGACCGCTTCCGGCAGCGAAGCCGCGCCATTGCCGAAAGGCGCCTGGCTGTCGCTGGCCCTTACCGGCCTCGCCGGATGCCTCGACGCGTCCGGTCCGACGAAGGGGACGACATGATCTGGTCCCTCGCGGCGGCTCGCCGTGGAACGGCGCGGGCCCTGCTCGCGCTCGCCATGATCCATCTGCCGCTGCTGGCGCTGGCCTTCTGGGTCAACGGTTCGTCCGGTCTCGTGCCAGTCTGCCTGTCCGCGCTGGCGGTGGCGGTGGCCGTATTGCTCTACCGCTTTGCAGGCGTGGCGATCGTGACGCAGCTCGTCATTGCCGCGGTGCTGGTCGGGCAGGTCTCGACGCTGGTGTTCAGCTTCGCCGGCCATTCCTGGCAGCCGGACATGCACATGTACTATTTCGCGGTGCTGGCGCTGCTCGCCGGATTCTGCGACTGGCGGCCGATCCTGATGGGAGCGGTCCTTACCGCGCTGCACCACCTCGTCCTGCAATATCTGCTGCCGGCTTCGGTGTTCTATGAGGGCGGCAGCCTGCTGCGGGTCCTGCTGCATGCCGTGATCGTCGTGATCGAAACCGCATTTCTGGCGATGTTCGCGGTTGCGCTCGAACGCATGTTCGCCCGTAATGAGGAGAGCCTCGAACGGGCGCAGGCCGTGGCCGAGCGTGAACGCATCGCAGGCGAGAAGGAGAGGACGCTCGCTGGCGAGCTCGCCCGGCGCGCGCAGGCGCTGCGTGCGCTTGTCTCCGGCTTCCACGGCCAGATGGAGCAGGCGATGGCGGTGCTGGACGATTCGGCCGCTGCGATGAAGGGGGAGGCGGGCGCACTGACGGAGACCTCCGACCAGGTGCGCCGGCAGACCGGGCTCGTCTCCGACTCGGCGGCGGGCACGATGCAGAGCATCGAATACCTTTCGGCCGCGAGCACCGAACTGGTTGCCTCGATCAGCGAGATCGGCCGCAACGCTGCCAATTCAGCGGACGGCTCGAAATCCACGGCGGAGCTGGCGCGCCGTGCCAGCGCCGAGATCGAGCAGCTCGCCAGCAGCAGCGAGAATGTCGGCACCGTCGTCGACATCATCCGCGGCATCGCGGCGCAGACCAGCATGCTCGCGCTCAACGCCACCATCGAGGCGGCGCGTGCGGGCGAAATGGGGCGCGGCTTCGCCGTCGTTGCCAGCGAGGTGAAGACGCTTTCCGCCCAGACCGCCAAGGCGACCGATGATATCTCTCATCAGATCGGAGCGATGCAGAAGGCTTCGCAGCGTTCGCTCAAGGCGATTCGCGACATCGTCGAGGCGATCGGCGCAGTCGAGAGCGTCGCCAACGCCATCGCCTTCTCGGTCGATGAGCAGAGCCGCGCCACCGCCGAGATCGCTCATCAGGTGCACCTCTCCTTCGAGGGCGCCCAGCGCAGTTCCGATGTTGCGGGCGGCTTCGAGGTCATGACCCGCCAGACCCACGGTGCGGCACAGGAGCTGCAGAGCGCTGCGAACGCGCTCGCGGGGCAGGCGCAGGCGATCCGCCGCGAGGTTGCGAGCTTCTGCGAGCGGGTGGCCGCGGCCTAGGCTGACGCCTGCCAGGCGTGACCCGGGCCGACTGGTCCGATACCGAGGAAGATGCCGAGGCTTGCCGCGATGTCGGCGAAGCTCTCGCGCCGGCCCAACGGCTGCGGCGCGATGCCGGGTCCGAAGGCGAGGATCGGCACATGCTCGCGCGTATGGTCGGTGCCGTGCCAGGTCGGATCGTTGCCATGGTCTGCGGTGACGACGGCGATGTCGCCCGGCCGCAGCGCTGCCTCCAGATGCGGCACCAGCCGGTCGAAGGCTTCGAGCGCCGCCGCATAGCCCGGCACATCGCGGCGATGGCCGAACTCCGTATCGAAATCGACGAGGTTGACGAAGCAGAAGCCGCCATCGGGCAGGTCGTCCCAGGCCGCCAGCGCAGCCTCCACCATCGCATGATTGCCGAAGGGTTTGATCTCCTCGCCGGTGGCGCGATGGGCGAAGATGTCGCCGATCTTGCCGACGGTCACGACCTTGCGGCCCTGCGCCGTCAGCCGGTCGAGCAGCGTGTCGGAAGGCGGTGGGATGGCGAAGTCCTTGCGGTTGCCGGTGCGCGTGAAGCCTTCCTCCGCCGAGCCGATGAAGGGCCGCGCGATGACGCGCCCGATGCGCAGCGGGTCGACCAGCCCGCGCACGGTCTTGCAGAGCGCATAGAGCCGATCCAGACCGAAATGCTCCTCATGCGCCGCGATCTGCAGCACGGAATCGACCGAGGTGTAGCAGATCGGCTTGCCCGTCTGGATATGTTCGGCGCCCAGTTCATCGACGATCGCGGTGCCCGAGGCATGCCTGTTGCCGAGGATGCCGGGCAGGGCGCCTTCCTTGACGATGCCGGCGACGAGCTCGGGCGGGAATGACTCCTCGAGCTCGGTGAAATAGCCCCAGGGGAAGGAGACCGGGCTGCCGGCGATCTCCCAATGGCCGGACGGGGTGTCCTTGCCCTGGCTGATCTCGACGCCATAGCCCCAGCGCCCCTGCGCTTGGGAGGGCTTGTCGATGCCGGCAAGCGGTCGTCCGGTCGAGGCCTCGCAGGCATGGGCAAGGCCGAGCCGGACGAGGTTGGGCAGCTTGAGCGGCCCGTGGCGCAGGCCTTCGCTGTTGCCCCGGCCATCGGCGCAGGCCTGCGCGATATGGCCGAGCGTGTCAGAGCCGGCATCGCCATAAGCGGCCGCATCTTCAGCTCCGCCGCAGCCGACGGAATCCAGCACGATCAGGATGGCGCGTGCCATCTCACTCCCTCACGGCGCCGTGGCTGGCCGTCTCCATGTTGAGCGCCGCCGCCAGCAGCGCCAGCGTGTAGGGCTCGCGCGGCTTGGCGAAGATCGCCTCGGCCGGCCCTTCCTCGACGATCTTGCCGTTCTGCATCACCAACACCCGGTGCGACAGCGCCCGCACGACCTTGAGGTCGTGGCTGATGAAGAGATAGCCCAGCTTGCGCTTCTCCTGCAGCCCCCGCAGCAGCTCGACGATCTGCGCCTGCACCGACATGTCGAGCGCCGAGGTCGGCTCGTCCAGCACGACGAATTTCGGGTCGAGCGCCATGGCGCGCGCGATTGCTATGCGCTGGCGCTGCCCGCCGGAGAACTCGTGCGGATAGCGGTCCATCGCCGCCGGATCGAGACCCACATCGCTGAGCGCCTGCGCCACGATCTCGCGGCGGCGCTCATAGGTGAGGCCGGGCTGCTGGATCGAGAGCCCCTCCGCCACGATCTCGGCTACCGACATGCGAGGCGAGAGCGAGCCGTAAGGGTCCTGGAAGACGACCTGGAGGTTCTTGCGCTTAGGTCTCACCTGCCGGCTCGACAGCCCGTCGATACGGTCACCGAGGAAGACGATGGGCCCCTCGGACGAGATCAGCCGCAGGATGGCGAGTCCGAGCGTCGTCTTGCCTGAGCCGGATTCGCCGACGACGCCGAGCGTCTCGCCCTCTCGTACCGAAACCGAGATGCCGTCGACCGCCTTCACATGCCCGGTCGTGCGGCGCAGGAAGCCGGTCTTGATCGGGAACCAGACCTTGACCGGCCCGGCTTCCAGCAGCGTTGCTGCATCGGCCGGCACCGGGGCAGGGCGGCCTTTGGGCTCGGCCGCGAGGAGCCGCCGCGTATAGGCGTGCTGCGGAGCCGCGAAGACCTCGCCGACCGGCCCCTGCTCGACGATCTGCCCCTTGAGCATCACGCAGACCCGGTCGGCGATGCGCCGGACGATGCCGAGATCATGGGTGATGAACAGCATCGCCATGCCGAGGCGCTGCTGCAGTTCCTTGAGCAGCTTCAGGATCTGGGCCTGCACGGTGACGTCGAGCGCGGTCGTCGGTTCGTCGGCGATCAGGAGATGCGGCTCATTGGCGAGCGCCATCGCGATCATCACGCGCTGGCGCTGTCCGCCGGAGAGCTGATGCGGATAGGCGTCGAGCCGGCTCGCCGCATCGCGGATACCGACGAGCTCCAAGAGCTCCAGCGTGCGGGCGCGCGCCTTCTCGCCGCGCAGGCCCTTATGCAGCTCGAGGATCTCGCCAATTTGCCGCTCGATCGTGTGCAGCGGGTTGAGCGAGGTCATCGGCTCCTGGAACACCATGGTGATGTCGTTGCCGCGCACCTTGCGCATCGCCTCCTCGTCGGCGGTAAGCAGGTCCTGCCCGTCGAAGACGATCCGGCCGGAGGGGTGGTGTGCCGCCGGGTAGTTCAGCAGCTTCAGGATCGAGAGCGCCGAGACCGACTTGCCGGAGCCGGATTCGCCGACGAGTGCTAGCGTCTCGCCGCGGCCGATGGAGAAGGAGACATGATCGACAGCGAGCGTCTCTCGCCCACCCTGTCGGAAGGCGACCGAGAGGTCTTCGACGGAAAGCAGCGGCGCGCTCATGCGAAGGTTTTCCGCGGGTCGAAGGCGTCGCGCACGGCCTCGCCGATGAAGATCAGCAACGAGAGCATCAGCGCGATCACGATGAAGCCCGACAGCCCGAGCCAGGGTGCCTGAAGGTTCGCCTTGCCCTGCGCCAGCAACTCACCCAGCGAGGGCGAGCCCGGCGGCAGGCCGAAGCCCAAGAAGTCGAGCGAGGTCAGCGTCGTGATCGAGCCGTTGAGGATGAAGGGTAGGAAGGTCAGCGTCGCCACCATGGCGTTGGGCAGCAAGTGCCGCCACATGATCATGCGGTTGGAGAGCCCAAGCGCGCGGGCGGCGCGGACATATTCGAAGTTGCGGGCCCTCAGGAACTCGGCACGCACCACGCCGACCAGCGCCACCCAGGAGAACAGCAGCAGGATGCCGAGCAGCACGAAGAAGCCGGGCGTGATGATCGCCGCCACGATGATCAGCAGATAGAGCGCCGGGATCGAGGTCCAGATTTCGATCAGGCGCTGGAAGATCAGATCGACCCAGCCGCCGAAATAGCCCTGGATGGCGCCGGCCGTGATGCCGACCACCGAGGAGAAGGCGCAGAGGATGAGCCCGAACAGCACGGAGATGCGGAAGCCGTAGATCAGCCGCGCCACCACGTCGCGGCCCTGGTCGTCTGTGCCCAGCCAGTTCCATTCGAGGTCGCGGCAGGTCGAGCCGCCGGTGCGCTCCGCGATCGGCCGGCATTGCTCGTCGCTGAGCATCCAGGTCGGCGGGGCGGGGGCCGGAACCGGCAGGTCGAGGTTATGCGTGCGGTACGAGTAGCGGATCGGCGGCCAGACCGCGAAGCCGTTATCCGCGATCTCCTTGGCGATCACCGGGTCGCGATAATCGGTTGTGGCGAGGAAGCCGCCGAACTTCTCCTCTGGATAGTTGACCGCGACCGGAAACAGCCATTCGCCCTTGTAGCGGACGATAAGCGGGCGATCATTGGCGATGAACTCGGCGAAGAGCGAGAGCACGAAGAGCACGAGGAAGAGCCAGAGCGACCACCAGCCGCGCTTGTTGGCCTTGAAGTTGTCGAGCCGGCGCCGGTTGATCGGCGCCAGCTTCAGCCAGCCCTGGCTAGCCTCGGCGGGGGCGTGTGGGACCTCGCTACGTAGCGCAGGCGGGGGAGCTTCGAGAAGCGTGTCGCTCATGCTCACGCCTCCCGGCTCTCGAAGTCGATGCGGGGATCGACCCAGCTATAGGTCAGGTCGGTGACGAGATGCACGACGAGGCCAATCAGCGAGAAGATGTAGAGATTGGCGAAGACCACGGGATAGTCGCGATTGACGATGGCTTCGAAGGAGAGGAGTCCGAGCCCGTCGAGCGAGAAGATCGTCTCGATCAGCAGCGAGCCGGCGAAGAGCGCATGCACGAAGGCGCCGGGAAAGCCTGCGATGACGATCAGCATCGCGTTGCGGAAGACATGGCCGTAGAGCACGCCGCGCTCCGACAGACCCTTCATCCGCGCGGTCAGCACATACTGTTTCCTGATCTCGTCGAGGAAGGAGTTCTTGGTCAAAAGCGTTGAGGTCGCGAAGGCTCCGAGCGCCATCGCCAGGACCGGCAGCGTGATGTGCCAGAGATAGTCCTTGGCCTTCCCGAACAGGCTGAGGTCCGCCCAATTGTCAGAGGTGAGGCCCCTTAATGGAAATATCTGCCAGAAGGAGCCGCCGGCGAAGAGCACGATCAGCAGGATGGCAAAGAGGAAGCTCGGGATCGCATAGCCGATGATGACGACCGCGCTCGTCCAGGTGTCGAAGCGCGAGCCCTCCTTCATCGCCTTGCGGATGCCGAGCGGGATCGAGATCGCATAGGAGATCAGCGTCATCCACAGGCCGAGCGTGATCGAGACCGGCAGCTTCTCCTTGATCAACTGCAGCACGGGCGCATCGCGGAAATAGCTGCGGCCGAAATCGAAGCGGGCATAGTCGCCGAGCATCTTCAGGAAGCGCTCATGGGCCGGCTTGTCGAAGCCGAACTGCCTCTCCAATTCCTTGATGAAGGCGGGGTCGAGCCCTTGCGCGCCGCGATAGGCGCTCGTCTCGGCCTGCGCGCCGGCGTCGCCCATCTGCCCACCGCCGACACGGTCGGATGCGCCGCTGTTCGGGTTCTGGAGCTGCGAGATCACCCGTTCCACCGGGCCGCCCGGCGCGAATTGCACGATGACGAAGGAAACCAGAAGGATGCCGAACAGCGTCGGCACCATGAGCGCGAGGCGCCGGGCGATATAGCTCAGCATGCGTGGTTCACGCCTTCCCGATCCGCTTGGCCTTCTCGGCGTCGTACCACCAGATCGCAGGCGCGCCGGAAGAGTATTTCGGCTTGGTCTGCGGCCGGTCGAACATGTCCCAATAGGCCAGCCATTCCTCGTCGTTCCACCACATCGGAATCCAGTAGCGCCCGGCGCGCAACAGCCTGTCCAGGCATTTCGCCGCGACGACCACCTCGGCATAGCTCTGCGCCTGGCCGATCTTCTCGATCATCGCGTCGATCGCAGGGCTGCTGACACCGCCGACATTCCGCGAGCCGCGTGTCTTCGCTGCCTCCGAGCCATAGACGATCCGCAAGGAATCGCTCGGGATCGCGCTGCCGCCGAGCGCGCGGCTGATGATGTCGAAGTCGAACTCGTCGAGGCGGCGCTGGTACTGCGCCGGATCGACGAGGCGCGAGGTGGCGTTGATGCCAAGCCGCTTGAGATTCGCCTGGAAGGGCTGGGTATGCGGCTGCAGTGCCGGCGTCGCATCGAGGAATTCGATCTCGAAGGGCTGGCCGCTCGGCAGCTTGAGCACATTGCCCTCGCGCTTGCAGCCGGCGGCGCGCAGCAGCTCATCGGCCTTGCGTAGCAGGTTGCGGTCGCTGCCCGAGCCGTCCGAGACCGGCGGCAGCCAGGGCTCGCCAAAAACGTCCTCGGGCACCTGCCCGCGGAACGGCTCGAGCAAAGCGAGCTCTTCCGGCGAGGGCTTGCCGACCGCCTTCGAATCCGAGTTCTCGAAATAGGAGGTCATGCGCTCATAGGAGCCGAACATGATCGTCTTGCGCGTCCATTCGAAGTCGAAGGCGAGACCCAGCGCCTCGCGGATGCGCGGATCGGCGAATTTCTCGCGCCGTATATTGTAGATCCAGCCCTGCGAGCCGACGGGCTCGGTCTTGGGCAGGGCCTCCTTCTTCACCTTGCCTTCGTGCAGCGCGGGGAAATCGTAGCCCGTCGCCCATATGCGCGAGGTGAACTCCTCCTGGAAGGTGATGACGCCGCTCTTGAAGGCCTCGAAGGCCACCTGCCGGTCACGGAAATATTCCCAGCGCACCCGGTCGAAATTGTTGACGCCGATGTTCACGGGCAGGTTCTTGCCCCAATAGTCCGGCACGCGCTCGAATTCGATGAAGCGGCCCTGCTCGAAGCGGCCGACCTTGTAAGGGCCGGAGCCCAGCGGCGGCTCCAGCGTCGAGGCGGTGAAGTCCCGCGTCGACCAGAATTTCTCCGAGAACACCGGCAGCCCGGAGACGATGAGGTGCAGATCGCGGCTGCGCTTCGGCGAGAGCTTCACCAGGACGATGCCGTCATCCTCGGCCTCCGAGGAGACGAGCTCGTTGAGGAGAAGGCGATAGGAGGGGTGGCCCTTCTCCTTGAGCAGGTTCATCGAGAAGGCGACGTCGCGCGCCGTCACGCGCGCGCCGTCATGGAAGCGCGCCTCCGGCCGCAGCCGGAAGCGATAGCTCAGCTTGTCGGGTGAGATCGCGACGCTCTTGGCGAGCAGCCCGTAGAGGGAGCCCGGCTCGTCGCCCGAGCCTGCCATCAGGCTGTCGAAGCAGGCTTCCATGCCGGCCGCGCCGTCGCCCTGCAGCACATAGGTGTTGAGCGTGTTGAAGGTGTCGAAGCTCTGGTTGCCGCCGCCGCGCTTGATCTGGATGGTCAGCGTGCCGCCCTTCGGGGCCTTCGGGTTCACATAGGCGAAATGCGGAAAGTCCGGCGGCAGGGCGAGCTCGCCGAAGGTGGAGAGCCCGTGCGATTCGGCATCCTGCGCCAGCGCCGCTCCGGAAAGGCCGGGCAGGGCGCCCGCAACCGCGGCAGTGCCTGCGGCTTCCAGCAATCTGCGGCGTGTGATGCGCATCGCCATCGTTTTCGCGTCTCCGTCTGATTCGCCGCTTCCTATCTCGCCTGCGCGGAGGGTTACGGCAATGCCCGGCAAGGATTGCGGATTGTGCCGGCAAGCCGAAGGCGGGAGCAAGGCGCGGGCCAAAGAAAAAGCCGGGCGAAAGCCCGGCTTGTCGGTAGCAAATGGTCGCGGTCGCCGCGGCTCAGGCCTCCGGCAGCGATTACTCTGCCAGGCTCTTGAGGAAGGCGATGACGTCGGCGCGGGTCTCGGGCTTGCTGATGCCGGCGAAGGCCATCGCCGTGCCCGGAACATAGCCCTTCGGCTGCTTCAGGAAGTGGTCGAGCGCCTCGGCGTCCCACTTCTTGTCGTTGCGGCCCTTCATCGCGGCCGAGTAGCCGAAGCCGTCGACCGAACCCTCGCTGCGGCCGAAGACGCCGAACAGATGCGGGCCGACCTTGTTGGCGCCGCCCTTCTCGAAGGTGTGGCAGGCCTTGCAGGCGCCGACAGCCTTCTCGCCCCGGGCCGCATCGGCCTTGGCGAGGCGCACATCGATCGGATCTTCGGCGGCCGCGGCAGGGGCGCCGCCGCCAGCGGCAGCGACCTCTTCGCCCGGCAGGTCGAAGCCCGGCACCGCCGGCTTCTTCGGCGCGAAGACGATGCCCGCGGCCATGTTGAGGCTCATCACGACAAGCAGCGTGGACAGAACCGCGCCGGCGATCTTGTTGGCTTCGATGTTCATCGTATCCGAACCTTGGTGCCCCCATGGCCAAGGCCGGGAGACGAGATAGCGCTTTGCCGGAGTCTCGAAAGCCTCCAGCCTCCGCCGTTGCTTAACCGCTTTGCGCGCTTCATTGCAACTCGTATAAGCACGCACGCTTTGAGACTTTTTGCCGCCGCCCTATGCGTGGCCCTCCTGCCGAGCCTGCCTGAAAACATGCCCAATCCGCTGATCCTCATCCCCGCCCGCATGCAAGCGACCCGCCTGCCCGGCAAGCCGCTGGCCGACATCCATGGCGAGCCGATGATCGTCCATGTCTGGCGCCGCGCGATGGAGACCGGGCTGGGGCCGGTGGCGGTGGCGACCGATGCGCCTGAGATCCTCGAGGCCGTGGAAAAGGCCGGTGGGCGCGCCGTCATGACCCGCTCGGACCATCCCTCCGGCTCGGACCGGATCAAGGAGGCCGCCGACCTCGTCGACCCGCAAGGGCACCATGACGTCATCGTCAACGTCCAGGGCGATCTGCCGACCATTGACCCGCGTGTGATCGCGGCCTCGGTCGGGCCGCTGGAGGATGCGGCTGTCGACATCGTCACGCTCGCCGCCGTCATCACCCGCGAGGAGGAGAAGACGGAGTCCAGCGTCGTCAAGGCGATCGGCAGCGAGATTTCGCCCGGCCGGATGCGGGCGCTCTACTTCACCCGCGTCACTGCGCCGGGCGGGGAGGGGCCGCTCTATCATCACATCGGCCTCTACACCTATCGCCGCCGCGCGCTCGACCGCTTCGTCTCGCTGCCTCCTTCGCCGCTGGAGAAGCGCGAGCGGCTGGAGCAGTTGCGCGCCGTCGAGGACGGCATGCGCATCGACATCATCGTCGTCGACGACGTGCCGCTCGGCGTCGACACGCCCCACGACCTTGATCGCGCCCGCGCGATCCTGAAGTCCCGCTAGAGCATCGGACCGAAAAGTGGAAACCACTTTTCGGAAGAATCCGATGCCCCGACAAATCGATAGATCACCGTTTCCGCGTCCGATCGGACGCGCGGCGATCTAAGGAGCCTGAGAGTTACCATGTCCTTCGTCGTGTCCTACCAGGGTGAGCCCGGAGCCTTCTCCTCGCAGGCGGCTCTCCAGGTGTTTCCGGACTGCGAGCTTCTGCCCTGCGCGACCTTCGAGGATGCGCTCTCGGCCATCAGCGACGGCAAGGCGCGCTACGGCATGATCCCGATCGAGAACTCGATCGCCGGCCGCGTCGCCGACATCCACCACCTGCTGCCGCGTTCGGGCTTGCACATCATCGGCGAGCATTTCCTGCCGATCAGCTTCCATCTGATGGCGGCCGAGGGCGCGACGCTGGCTACGATCAAGACGGTGCAGAGCCATATCCATGCGCTCGGCCAGTGCCGGAAGATCATCCGCAAGCTCGGGCTGAAGGCCGAGGTCGCCGCCGATACCGCAGGCTCCGCCCGCCAGGTCGCAGAGGCCGGTGACCTCACCCGGGCCGCCATCGCCCCGCGCATCGCGGCGGAGGTCTATGGCCTCAATATCCTGATGGAGGACATCGAGGACGAGCGGCACAATACCACCCGCTTCGTTGTGCTCTCGAAATATCCGGAATATGCCCGGCAGGGCGCCGGCAAGACCGTGACGACGCTGACCTTCCGCGTCCGCAACATCCCGGCGGCGCTCTACAAGGCCATGGGCGGCTTCGCCACCAACGGTATCAACATGACCAAGCTCGAGAGCTACATGGTCGACGGCCTCTTCGCAGCGACCATGTTCTACGCCGATGTCGAGGGCCATCCCGACGACCCGGCGCTGCGGCGCGCGCTCGACGAGCTCGCCTTCTTTTCCAAGGAGGTGACGATCGTGGGAGTCTACCCGGCCAACGAATTCCGCGAGACGATCAGCGAGCCGGCCGAGTAGGTTCGGCCAAAGCTTGCCGGTTTTCCGTGGAACCTCAGCGTCATCCCGGACGTAGCGAAGCGGAGCTCCGGGATCCATCGTAAGGAACTGCGCTCTACGATAGATCCCGGATCTGCGCCGCTACGCGGCTTGTCCGGGATGACGAGCGGTTCCCGTGCAAATCAGGCGACGTTATCGCAGAAGCCCGCCCTCGATCGCGGCCCGCGCTGCGATGAAGGCGTCGGCGTGCTCCGGCGTCGTGCCCTGCTGCTGCTCGAGCAGAAGCAGGGCCGTCTCGTAGATTTCCCGGATATCCCGGGGCGCGAGCGCCCCCTTCAGGACGAGGCAGCGCAGCAGCGCCGCCATGGTGGAGGCGGCAACCAGATTGCTCGCCGCCGAATCTTGGGCAGCCATCATGAGCTGCCTCCTTAGTGCGCCGAGGACTGGGCCGGCTCAGGGACGTCATAGCCCTCCGCGCTATAGGCGCCGATCTTGTTGCGCAGCGTGCGGATGGCGATGCCGAGCAGCTGCGCGGCATGGGTCCGGTTGCCGCCGGTTTCCCGCAGGGTTGCCAGAATCAGATCGCGTTCGACCTCGGCTACAGGCAGGCCGACAAGCTGCTCCACGACGGCATGGGCGGGGTCGAGGTCGTGCATGGTCACGGTCCTTTCCGAGCCCCCGAAGCCCCGGTTGGACGTGCGCCAAGGGGACCCCCGCGCGGTTAAGGAAAGGTAAACAGGTAACGGAAATACCGTTTTCGCCCTGCCGGGAGGGGCGCTCTAGGGCTGCTCGCCTTCGAGCGCCCAGGCCCGCACCAGCGTGTTGGCGATGGCGATATGCTGCGGGCAGCCGAGGCCGTCCGGATGCTTGCCTTCCAGCATCTGGAGCACCTCGGCGCGCGGGAACCAGCGTCCATCCTCCAACTCGGTCATGTCGAGCGTGATCTCGTCGCCCAGCGCCTCTGCGATGCAGCCGACCATGATCGAGGAGGGGAAGGGCCAGGGCTGCGAGGCGAGATAGCGTACCGTGCCGACCCTGAGGCCCGCCTCCTCCCAGCTCTCGCGCCGCACCGCGTTCTCAAGCGTCTCGCCTGGCTCGACGAAGCCGGCGATGCAGGAATACATGCCGGGCGCGAACCGGGCCTGGCGCGCCAGCAGGCAGGAATCGCCGCGCGTCACCAGCATGATCACCACCGGGTCCGTGCGGGGGAAATGCATCGCGCCGCAGGCCGTGCATTCGCGCCGCCAGCCCGATGCTCCGGCGACGGTCGGTCCGCCGCACTGGGCGCAGAAGCGATGGCGGGCATGCCAGTCGAGCACCGCCTTGGCCTCGCCGAGAGGCCCGAGCTCGTCGGTCGGCACGAGCCGCTTCAGCGCCACCGAGCGCAGATCGGTCACGAACAGTTCCGGCCGCTCCTTCAGCGGCTCGGCCAGCGCTTTGTCGAGCAGCCGGGCGAAGCGCGGCGTGCCGTCCTCCGCCATGCCGAGGAATATCTCTTCGGCGGCAGGGCCCAGCATCTCCGCCTCGCCATGGCTGAACCAGACCGAAAGCTCTTCGCCGTCGAGCCGTTTCAGGATCGGCGTCTCGCCCGCCACCGCCACGATGCGCGTGTCCGAGCGGTGGCGCAGCGCCGTCACCGCATCGGTTTTGCTGCGCAGATCCTCGCGCCGGTCGAGCGGGTTGTCCGCGAACCCGGTCAGGGAGGAGCGTTCGCGGCGAGGGGAGGCGTCGTTCATGGAACGGGTCTAGCGCTGCGACACCCCGCCGCGCAAGCACGTCTCACGCCTGCCCGCGTCCCCGCAGCAGATGGATGATGCCCGAGAAATCGGTGCCGCCCTCGCCCCAGGCATTGTGCAGGCCGAAGAGCTGCGCCGCGGCCGCGCCGAGCGGGGTCGAAGCCCCGACCGCCTGTGCCGCCTCCTGCGACAATTTCAGGTCCTTCAGCATCAGCGCCGAGGCGAAGCCGGGCTTGTATTCGTTGTTGGCCGGCGAGGTCGGCACCGGCCCCGGAACGGGGCAATAGGTCGTCAGCGACCAGCATTGGCCGGAAGAGGTCGACGCGACGTCGAACAGCGCCTGATGCGAGAGGCCGAGCTTCTCCGCCAGCACGAAGGCCTCGGACACGCCGATCATCGAGATGCCGAGGATCATGTTGTTGCAGATCTTCGCCGCCTGGCCGTTGCCGACGCCGCCGCAGTGGACGATCTTGCGGCCCATCTTGGCGAGGATTGGCTCGCCCTGGTCGAAGGCCTGGGCCGTGCCGCCGACCATGAAGGTCAGCGTCGCGGCCTTGGCGCCGCCGACACCGCCCGAGACGGGCGCATCGAGCGCGGCGCAACCACGCTCGGCGGCCATTGCATGCGCCTTGCGGGCACTCTCGACATCGATCGTCGAGGAATCGATCAGCAGCGTGCCGGGCTTCACGGCCGGCAGGATGTCGGCCCAGACCGAGAGCACATGCTTGCCGGCCGGCAGCATGGTGACGACGATCTCGGCATTCGCGACCGCCTCCTGTGCCGACGCGGCGATGCCGACGCCCATCTCGGCAGCGGCGTCCTTGGATTCCTGGACGAGGTCGAAGGCGCTGACGCTGTGCCCGGCCTTGACCAGGTTTCCGGCCATCGGGCCGCCCATATTGCCGAGGCCGATGAAGGCGATGTTGGTCATTGGCGTATCCTCTCGTCGTTCTTGGTGTCATCCCGGGCTGCTCGAAGAGCAGACCCGGGATCGTCGTCAGAAAAGAGCGCTTTCTCGTCTCGCGATCCCGGATCGCCGTTCGGCGTCCGGGATGACGCCTGCGGCGTCAATTCCCCTTGGACCGGCCGACCAGCCCGCGCGCCACGATCATCCGCATCACCTCGTTGGTGCCTTCGAGGATCTGGTGGACGCGGAGATCCCGGACGATCTTCTCGATCCCGTAATCGGCGAGATAACCGTAGCCGCCATGGATCTGCAGGGCGTCGTTGGCGACATCGAAGCCGGTGTCGGTGGCGATGCGCTTGGCCATGGCGCAGAGCTTGGTCGCATCCGGCGTCTTGGCGTCGAGCGCGGATGCCGCGCGCCAGAGGAGGGTCCTCGCCGCTTCCAGCTCCGTCGCCATGTCGGCGAGCTTGAATTGCAGCGCCTGGAAATCGGCGATGGGCGAGCCGAAGGCCTTGCGTTCCTTGGCGTAGATGATCGCCTTGTCGAGGGCTCCCTGAGCGCCTCCGATCGAGCAGGCGCCGATATTGAGCCGCCCGCCATCAAGCCCCGCCATGGCGATCTTGAAGCCGATTCCCTCGGGACCCAGCCGGTTCGTCACCGGTACGCGGCAGTTCTCGAAGATGACGGCGCGCGTCGGCTGGGCGTTCCAGCCCATCTTCTTCTCATTGGCGCCGAAGGAGAGGCCGGGCGTGTCCTTCTCGACGACGAGGGTCGAGATGCCGGAGGCTCCCGCTTCGCCGGTGCGCGCCATCACGACATAGATGTCGGAGACGCCGGCCCCCGAGATGAACTGCTTCTGCCCGTCCAGCACGTAATGGTCGCCGTCGAGCACGGCCTTCGTCTTCAGTGCCGCCGCGTCGGAGCCGGCGCCGGGCTCGGTCAGGCAATAGCTGGCGAGGTGCTCCATCGTGCAGAGCTTGGGCAGGAAGCGGTGGCGCTGTTCGTCTGAGCCGTAGCGGTCGATCATCCAGGCGCACATGTTGTGGATCGAAATATAGGCTGCGACGGTGGGGCAGCCGGTCGAGAGCGCCTCGAAGATCAGCGCGGCGTCCAGCCGCGACAGGCCCGAGCCGCCGACATCCTCCTGGATGTAGATGCCGCCCATGCCCAGCGCCGCGGCGGCGCGCATCTCCTCGACCGGGAAATGCTTCTCCTCGTCCCAGCGCGCGGCATGAGGCGCGAGCGTCTCGGCAGCGAAATCCTGCGCCATGTCGCGGATGGCGATCTGGTCCTCGGTCAGCGAAAACGGGTTCAAGGCTTGCGCTCCTGATGGCTGCGGCTGCGCTCGGGATAGGCCCCGTCATAGGCCCGGGTGCGGCCGCGATGCGGCGAGCGTGGCGAATCGAGGGTGACGAAGTCCTCAGGCCGAGGAAGCTCCCCGGACTGGCCGACGAAGACGCGCGGCCCCCGGTCCGTAACCACCACGTCGCCATAGGCGACGTCGCTGCCGAGGAAATTCTCGATGGTGACGGGTGGCGGCGGAGGAGGAGGCAGGCTCGCCTCCAGCGCGCGCCGCAGCCGGTTCTCCTCGACGACGCGGGCGATGTGCTCGCGGCTGCGCCTGCGCATCTCGGCGATCCGGACCTCCAGAAGCTGGCGGCAGCGCGCCTGCTGGCCCCCATCCAGCGTCATATATTCGATGACGCCGGGTTCGCAGAGGGCATCGCCGGCCGAGGCAGTGGCCTCCTGCGCGCCGGCCTGCAGTGCGCCGCCACAGAGGAGGACGAGCGACGATGCGATGATGCGCAGCGATCGCTCCATGGCCTCCTCCGTTCGCGGCCCCGGCTCAGTTCATCGTCGGGATGACGAAGCTGGCGCCGTCCTTGATACCGCTCGGCCAGCGGGCCGTCACCGTCTTGGTCTTGGTGTAGAAGCGGATCGAGTCCGGGCCGTGCTGGTTGAGGTCACCGAAGGCCGAGCGCTTCCAGCCGCCGAAGGTGTAGTAGGCGAGCGGAACCGGGATCGGCACGTTGATGCCGACCATGCCGACCTGCACCTTCGAGGCGAAATCGCGCGCGGCGTCGCCGTCGCGGGTGAAGATGGCCGTGCCGTTGCCGTACTCGTGGTCGTTCGTGAGCTTCAGCGCCTCGTCATAGCTGTCCGCACGCAGCACGGAGAGCACGGGCCCGAAGATCTCCTCCTTGTAGATGCGCATGTCCTTGGTGACGTTGTCGAACAGGCAGCCGCCGACATAGAAGCCGTTCTCGTAGCCCTGCATCTTGAAGCCGCGGCCGTCGACGACGAGCTTGGCACCTTCCTGCACGCCGATGTCGACGTAGTGCTTGATCTTCTCCATCGCCGCCTTCGTGACGACCGGACCGTAATCGGCAGTGACGTCCGTCGAGGGGCCGACCTTGAGGCTCTCGACGCGCGGGATCAGCCGCTTCACCAGCTCGTCGGCGGTCGCCTTGCCGACCGGCACCGCGACCGAGATCGCCATGCAGCGCTCGCCGGCCGAGCCGTAGCCGGCGCCGATGAGCGCGTCGACGGCCTGGTCCATGTCGGCGTCGGGCATGACGATCATGTGGTTCTTGGCGCCGCCGAAGCACTGCACGCGCTTACCGTTCGCGCAGCCACGGGTGTAGATGTACTCCGCGATTGGGGTTGAGCCGACGAAGCCGACCGCCTTGATCTCGGGATGGTCGAGGATGGCGTCGACCGCCTCCTTGTCGCCGTTGACGACGTTCAGGATGCCGGGAGGGCCGCCCGCCTCGATGAAGAGCTCCGCAAGACGCATCGGCACGCCGGGGTCGCGCTCGGAGGGCTTGAGGATGAAGGCGTTGCCGCAGGCGATTGCGGGGCCGAGCTTCCAGAGCGGGATCATCGCCGGGAAGTTGAACGGCGTGATGCCGGCGACGACGCCGAGCGGCTGGCGCAGCGAGTAGATGTCGATGCCGGGGCCGGCGCCGTCGGTGAACTCGCCCTTCATCAGGCCGGGAACGCCGAGCGAATACTCGACGACCTCGACGCCGCGCTGGATGTCGCCCTTGGCGTCGGGAATGGTCTTGCCGTGCTCGCGGGCGAGGAGATCGGCGAGTTCATCGTTGTTCTGGGCGATCAGGTCCAGGAACTTCATCAGGACACGGGCGCGACGCTGCGGGTTGACCGCAGCCCATTTCGGCTGCGCCTCAGCCGCGTTCTGCACCGCTGCATCGAGTTCAGCCTTGGAGGCCAGCGCCACCTTGCCGATCACCGAGCCGTCCATCGGCTGGAAGATGTCGGAGGTCCGTCCCGAGGTGCCGGCGATCTGCTTGCCGCCGATGAAATGTCCGACCTGACGCATGGGCGCCCTCCCTACGAATTGGTGGTGTTGCGATCGTGTCAACTCCCTACCATTCTCGTTTATGCACGGCTATAGCGAGAGTGAAACGCCTGTCGTGCAAAAACACAAATACGAGGAGGGAGGCTTGGAGCGCTTCGACTGGGACGATCTCCGGTTCTTTCTGGCCGTGGCGCGGTCGGGGCGTCTGACGGCTGCGGCCCGCCGGCTGGGGGCCGATCACGCCACCGTCTCGCGCCGCATCACCTCGCTGGAGGAGGCGCTGAAGGCGAAGCTCTTCGAGCGTCGCCCTCAGGGCTACACGCTGACCGCACATGGCGAGCGCCTGCTCGCCAAGGCCGAGAGCATGGAGACCGAGGCCCTCGCGATCCAGAGCGATATCGGCGGGGCCGACATGGCGCTCTCCGGCACGGTCCGGATCGGCGCGCCGGATGGCTTCGGCACCGCCTTCCTGGCGCCGCGCCTCGCCGGTTTCGCCAGCGCTTATCCCGGTCTCGAGCTCCAGCTCATCGCCATGCCGCGGCTGCTATCGCTCTCGAAGCGTGAGGCCGATGTCGCGATCACGCTGGCGCCGCCGAAGGAAGGCAAGGTCGTCGCCCGCAAGCTTTCGGACTACCGCCTCGGCCTTTATGCCTCGCGGGACTATCTCGCGGCGATGCCGCCGGTGACGAAGCCGGAGGACCTCTTCGCCCATCGCATCATCGGCTATATCGACGACCTGATCTTCGCGCCGGAGCTCGACTATCTCGACGAGGTCGCGAAGGGACTGCGTGCCCATCTCCAGAGTTCGAGCGTCATCGCCCAGAAGAATGCCGTGCTGGCAGGCGCCGGCATCGGCGTCATCCACCATTTCATGGCCGAGGACGAGCCGCGGCTGGTGCCCGTCCTGCCCGAGACCGTGCAGATCACGCGTTCCTTCTGGCTGCTCGTCCACGCCGATCTCAAGGATGTCGCGCGGGTGCGCGCCATTGTCGACTTCATCGTGCGCGAGACCAAGGCGTCGCGCGCCTTGCTGATGGGCGAGGCGCGTCAGGTGGCTCCGCGTGCCGCGGCCGAATAGCGCTACTGGTCGAGGGGGCGGCCGCTGCGATAGGCGTCGAGGAAACGATCGGACGCGATCAGATCGGCGAGCGCCCGCAGGCCCTCCGCCACGCCGGGACCTAGCGTCGTCTCTCGAAGACCGAGACCATGGTCGATGCCGCACTCATCGGGCTCGACGTGGGCGAGGTATATACTTGGCCATCCGTCGCCGATGAGACGCTTTGGAAGACCTTCGAAACGGCCAGCAACGCTATTCGCGGCCGGAGAGTCCGGCACGCCCGCCCCGCGCTACCGCGCTGCCTGATGCGGACTCCGGCCGGCCGCCCCACCGCGGGCGGCCCGTCGCTGCGTCAGGCTGCGTGGGTGTGGACGCGGTTCCTGCCGTTCTGCTTGGCGGCATAGAGAGCGCCGTCGGCATGGCCGAGGCAGGCATCGAGTTCGTCGCCGCGGGCGATTTCGGCGACGCCGAGCGAAACGGTCAGCGATAGCGTCTCGTCGCCCAGCGTCAGCGTTTCGCGGGCGATGCCTTCCCGGATCTCCTCGCAGTGTCGCTTCGCCTCGGCGAGATCGGCCCCGGGGAAGAGGATGGCGAATTCCTCGCCGCCGACGCGGGCGAGGAGGTTGAAGCCGCGCGCCGCCAGGCCGCTCAGGCTGCGGGCGACCGCCGCCAGGGCCTTGTCGCCACCATCATGGCCGTGGCGGTCGTTGAGGCGCTTGAAGTGGTCGATGTCGAGGATCGCGACCGAAACCGGCAGGCCGAGTTCGCGCGCCTCGCCGAGCAGCCGGCGGCCCCGCTCGAAGAAATGGCGGCGGTTGTACAACCCGGTGAGATAGTCGCGCGCAGCCAGGTCCTGGAGCTGCCGGAGCTGGGTCAACGTCTCGACATTCGAGGCGATGCGGCACTGGAGCTCCTCCAGCACGAAGGGGCGCGAGACGAAGTCATGTGCGCCGGCCTTGAGGAAGCCTGCCGAGGTCTGCCGGTCGGTCGAAGACGAGATGCCGATGACGCGGACCTCGGGATGCCGGCGCCGGATCCTTCGCGCCAGCTCGAAGCCGTCCATGTCCGGCATGTAGTAGTCGCTGACGACGAGCTGGATGTCGGGATTGCGGTCGAGGAGCTGCAGTGCCTCCTGGCCGGATCCCGCCTCGACCACCGCGTATTGCTGGATCAGCAGCATGCGGGCGAGCACCTTCCGGGTCGTGCGCGTGTCGTCGACGACGAGGATGCGGGTGTTGCGGTTGTCCAGCGCACGCCTGACCGTGCTGACGACAGTGGGAAGCGCGAATTCGTTGTCCTTCAGGACGTAGTCGATCACCTCCCGTTCCATGATCCGTCCGCGCGTGGCGAGGTCGAAGGTGGCGGTGAAGACGATCGAGGGGATGCCGTGCGTGACCGTCCAGTCCAGAGCCTCGCCGCGAGGCGCATCGGGCAGGTTTAGGTCGACGACGGCGATCGTGTAGGCGCCGGGCGCCGCAACGATGAGCGCGCTCAGTTCCCGCAGCGAGTCGCAGCACGTCACGGGAAGTCCGGTCTCGGCTTCGAGGAGCTTCCGGAGGGCCAGTGAGAACGTGCGCGAATCCTCGACGACGAGGATCCTGCGCGCGTCGGCAGCCGGTTCGGGTTGGGTTCGGATCATCGGGAGAGCGTCCATGCCCCCGCTTTGACCCCACACCCGTTTAATTTTCCGTCACGTCAGCGCGCGATTCTGTCCGAAATCTTCGGCTTCCCGGCCGATCTTTTGATGTGCATCAAGTCTTACAGTCGCCAAGGCAGGATATTCTGCGGCAGGTGTCGCCCGAGAACATCGAGCATCAGCATCACGACCAGAATGACCGCCGAGGCGCTGACGGCGATCGCCGCGGCCTCGCCCGCGAGCCCGGCCTCCTTGAGGCTGAACAGCACCACGCCCAGCGTCTCCGTGCCCGACGACCAGAGCAGGGCCGAGACTGTGAGTTCGTTGAAGCCGACGAGGAAGACCATCAGCGCCGAAACGGCCGCCGCTGGCATCAGGATCGGCGCGACGATGAAGCGCAGCATCTGCCACAGGCCAGCCCCGTCCAGCCGCGCCGCCTCCTCGTGATGCGCCTCGATCTGGGCCATGGCCGCGACCGGCGCCTTGAGCGCCAGCGGCAGGAAGCGCGCGAGATAGGCGAAGAGAATAATGAAGGGGGTGCCGTAGATGCTGATGCCAATCAGCGGCAGGGGTTTCAAGAAGATCAGGATGCAGGCGATGGCGAGCACGACGCCCGGCAGCGCGTAGGGCAGCTCGATCATCAGCTCGATCGGCCGCCTGAGCTTGCCGATCCGCCGCTCCAGCCCATAGGCGAAGGCGATCGAGAGGAAGGCCAGGATTACCGCAGCCGCCCCGGCGAAGAGCAGCGAGTTGCGGAAGGCGCGCATCGTCACGGCCTGCCGCAGCAGAACCTCGGTGAACTTGTCGAAGGTCAGCGTCTGCCAGGTGAGGGGGACGCCCAGAGCCGGCGTCAGCGCCTCGCTGAGCAGGGCGAGCAGCGGCAGACCGAGCTTCAGCGCGAGCAGCAGCCACAAGCCGCTGGCGACGAAGGGCCGGGCCGAGCCGAGGAGCCAGAACGGCTCGAATGGCCGCTCGATCTCGATCTTGCCGCGCTGGCGACTGGCGACGTAGGCGCCTGCGATAATGCCGAGCGCCGCGACCACGCCGACCAGAACGGCTAGCGCCGCCGTCTCGCCGAGGCTCGACGGGCCGAAGCTCGACAGCCGGCGATAGATCAGCGTCGGCAGGGTGAGATAATTGACGGGCAGGCCGAGCAGGGCCGGGATGCCGAAATTGCCGACGCCCGCGACGAAGGCGATCAGCCCGGCCGCGACGATCTGCGGCCTCAGCACCGGGATGATGATGCGCGCGGCGATGATGGAAGGTGCTGCACCTTCCATCTGTGCGGCCTCGACGAGCGATTGCGGGATGCTGCGCAGGCCGGTCCAGAGCGTGATCGCAACGAGCGGCGCGTGATGAAGAGCCATCACCAGGATGATGCCGCCGCGCCCGAGCAGCTGGTTCGGCGTGCCGGGCTCAGGCGCGAGGCCGAGCAGCGAGAGGATCTGCGAGTTCGGCGCGAAGAGACTGAGGAAAGCGAGAGCCGCCACCTGCGGCGCGATCATCATCGAGAAGACGAAGCAGAAGGCGAGAGGGCGCTTGCCGCGCACATCGGTGACGCCGAGCGTCAGCGCGACCGTGCCGCCGACGACGAGCGCACCGAGCGCGGAGAGGACGGCTGTCTCCAGCGTGTGCCAGGTCGCGGTCAGTGCGGAGCGGCTCGCCATCTCGGCCAGAGCCGCCTCCGGGGCGAATTGCCAGCCAGGCGCGAAGGCCGCGAGCAGCAGCCGGAAGAAGGGCAGCCCGCCGAGCAGCAGCGCGACCGCTATCACGAGTGCCGGCAGGCCGAGCCCGGAAGGCAACCGCAGACGCGAAAGAAGCGGGGCCGCCGCGGCAGGCTCCCACTTCCCGTTTCGGGCGATGGCCAGCGTCATGCCGCTGGCCACTGCGAGGCGTCAGCCGGTATCACTCGAAGATCGCGCTGAAGCGCTTGCGGGTGGCGGCCTCGTCGGCGAGCGCCTTGGCGGCGTCGAAAGTCATCAGCTTGATCGCGCTGCGCTCGGGATAGCCCGCCGGCAGGGCGACGGCCGGGTGAGCGGCGACATAGCCCTGCTTCAGCGCGAGCTCCTGGCCCTCCTTCGAGAGCACGAAGTCGATGAAGGCCTTGGCGGCTCCCGGGTTCTTGGTGTTCTTCAGGATCGCGACCGGCTCGCTCACGGCGGAGACGCCCTCGCTCGGGAAGACGAACTCGACGGGAGCGCCCTTGGCCTTCTCGCGGATCGGCATGAAGTCGACGATCATGCCGTAGAGCTTCTCGCCGGTGGCGACCTGGCGCAGGATGTCGCCATTGGCGCCGGCCGCGAGCGTGCCGTTGGCCTTCAGCTTCTCGTAGAAGCTCCAGCCGTCCTTGAGGTTGCTGGTCAGCGTGATGGTGTGGATCATCGCCGCGCCGGAGTTGAGCGGGCTCGGCATGGCGAGCTGGTTCTTGACCTCGGGCTTGGTCAGGTCCGTCCAGCTCGTCGGCTTCATCGGCGCCTTGGTGTTGTAGACGATGCCGGTGGTGATGAGCTTGGTCGCGAACCAGGCCTTCTGCGGGTCGTGGACGCCGGCCGGGAAGGCGGAGACATCGGCCTTGTCATAGGCGAGCAGGCGGTCTTCCTTCTTCAGCCCTTCCATCGTCACGGCATCGGCGATCAGCAGCACGTCCGCCTGCGGGGCGCCGGCCTCGAACTCGGCCTTGAGCTTCGCCATGATGCGCGGCGTGCCGTCGCGGACGAAGGAGACGTCGACGTTCGGGTTCTTCGCCTTGAAGGCGTCGATCGTCTGCTGCGCGTCGGTGTTCGGCTGGCTGGTGTAGAGCACCAGCTTGCCTTCGGCGGCCAGCGCCGCAGGCGCCGAGAGTGCGGCGGCGAGCCCGACCGCGAGGGTGAAGGCGCTGAGGACCTTGCGCTGCATCTCAATCTCCATCTTCCGATCGCATTCGCGAGATGGCGCTGCCGGTAGTCCTCGTAGATGACAGTTCCATGAAGGTGCTGTCATCTGTCTCGAGCCGGCGCAAGGTTTCGCTGCGCTCCCTCGTCCGCGGCATGGCGGCGTGGCTTCATGGGCCCTCGCCATTGCCCGGAACAGGCGTCACATTGCACATGTTACCCAAAGAACGAAAAGACTTCAGGAACCGCCCATGACCGCCTCAAAGCTCGACCAGCTCCGCGAGATGACCACCGTCGTCGCCGACACCGGCGATATCGAAGCGGTGCGCCGGCTCAAACCCGTCGATTGCACCACCAATCCGACGCTGATCCTGAAGGCGGTCGAGACGCCGGCCTATGCCCATCTCGTCGAGGAAGCGATCGGCTGGGGCAAGAAGCAGGGCGGCGGCGACAAGGCCGTCCATGCCGTCTGTGACCGATTGGCCGTCAGTTTCGGCACGGAACTCACGAAGATCGTTCCCGGCCGGGTCTCGACGGAGGTGGATGCCGATCTCTCCTTCGACACCGAGGCCACGATCGCGAAGGCCCGCGCCATCATCGCGGCCTATAAGGAGCGCGGCGTCGGCAAGGACCGTATCCTGATCAAGGTCGCCTCGACCTGGGAGGGCCTGCAGGCGGCCAAGGTGCTGCAGGCCGAGGGCATCGATTGCAACCTCACCTTGCTCTTCGCCCTGCCGCAGGCAGTGGCGGCGGCCGAGGCGAACGCCTTCCTGATCTCGCCGTTCGTCGGACGCATCCTCGACTGGTACGTCAAGGCCGGCGGCGGCCCGTACACGGCCGAGACCGACCCGGGCGTGCTCTCGGTGAAGAGCATCTATGCCTACTACAAGTCCTTCGACATCAAGACGGTGGTGATGGGCGCCTCCTTCCGCAACATCGGCGAGATCGAGGCGCTGGCCGGCTGCGACCGGCTGACCATCGGCCCGGGCCTGCTCGACGAACTGGCGGCCGCCAGTGGCGATCTGCCGCGTCGCTTGTCCCCTGCCGCTTCGCCCCAGACCACCTCGGATCGCTCCAAGCGCATCGTCCTGGACGAGAAGGCCTTCCGCTTCGCCATGAACGAGGATCCGATGGCGACGGAGAAGCTGGCCGAGGGCATCCGCGGCTTCGTCAAGGATCTGCGCGGCCTGCGCAAGCTCGTCTCCGCCAAGCTGGCCTGAACCGCGATGGCGACGCAGAGGATCGCCGTCGTCACCGGCGGCTCAAAGGGCATTGGCGCGGCCGTGGCCGACCGGCTGGAGCAGGACGGACTGACTCCCGTGATCTGGGACATCGCACCGCCGGCCACCGGCGGGCGAGGCTATCTCTCCTGCGACGTCTCCGACGAGCAGGCGGTGGCCGATGCTGTGGCCACGACGGAGCGTGAGCACGGCCCGATCGAGGTACTCGTCAACAATGCCGGGCTCACCGGCCCCTCGACGACGGTCGCGGAGACGCCGCTGGCCCAATGGCAGAAGGTGCAGGCGATCAACCTGACCGGCACCTTTCTCTGCGCGCGGGCCGTCGCCGCCGTCATGGCGCCTCGCGCCTATGGCCGGATCGTCAACATCGCCTCGCTCGCCGGCAAGGAGGGCACGCCGACACTCTCGGCCTACAGCGCCGCCAAGGCGGGCGTCATCGCCTTCACCAAGGCCCATGGCAAGGAGCTCGCCGGCAGCGGCGTCCTCGTCAACGCCGTCGCCCCGGCCGCGATCGAAACCGAGCTGCTCCAGCAGATGAGTGAGGAGACGGTGGCGACCATGATCGGGAAGAGCCCGCTCAAGCGGCTCGGCACCGTCTTGGAACTCGCCGAGCTCGTGGCGTGGCTGGCGAGCGAGCGCTGCAGCTTCTCGACCGGGGCGGTCTTCGATCTGTCAGGCGGCCGCGCCACCTACTGACCCCCGGCTTGTGCCAGATCATTGACGTTGCGGCCGGTGGGGTTTCTCATGCGGGCAGTCCAACGAGGCCGCTCCGGCTGTCGCGGCTGCCTGAAGCGGAGTGAATCGTCATGAGCACACCGTCGCAAACGTCCGCACCGCCCTCCCTCGGCACGCATCTCATCCCGCTCCGGCGCAACTGGGGTTGGCTGATGGCGTCGGGCATCGCCCTCGTCATCCTCGGCATCGTGGGACTTGGCGCCGTCACGCTGCTCAGCATCGCCAGCGCGATCTGGTTCGGCGCGATGATCTTCGTCGGCGGCATCATCGTGCTGATCGATGCTTTCCGCCAGCAGGGCTGGAAGAGCCGTCTGCTCCATCTCCTGATCGGGGTGCTCTACGTCGCCGTAGGCGTGCTCACCTTCATAAATCCGGTGGTCGCCACGGCTTCGCTCACGCTGTTGGCGGGTGCGGCGCTGGTCGCGACCGGAGTGCTGCGCCTCATCGTCGCCTTCCAGAACAAGCAGCTGCCGTCCTGGGGCTGGATCGCCTTTTCGGGCGTGCTGTCGGTGGCGCTCGGCGGCTTGATCCTGGCGCGGTGGCCGGAGTCGAGCCTGTGGGTGCTCGGCACCTTCCTGGCGGTGGAACTGATCTTCCAGGGGTGGGCCGAGATTGCGCTGGCCCGTGCCATCCGCTCGACCTTCGACGGGGTGATCACGCGGAAGGCGTGAGCGCTTCGGCAGGGCACGGAACGACGCCACACCGTGGTTCGCTTCGAGGTTGGAAGATCTAGCGGCTGGCCGACTCGACGCGCTTTGCCGGTCCCTTCGCCGAGGTTTCCGTATTCCCGACGCCGAAGACGTTGCGGCCGCCGGCCGCAGCCTCGTTCAGCTGATGCTTCCAGCCCTTGGAATCGCTGCCGCCGAGCGCGACGAAATCGGCCGGGCGCGAGGCGTCGCTGTCGCGGCCCTGATAGACGAGCACACCGTTCTGCGTGACGACGATGTCGCCGCGCCGCAGCGTCGGGTCCTTTAGATACCAGTGCGGATCGCTGCCGGGATCGAGCTGGACCACCGGGGGCTTTGGCTTCGAGGCGCCTTCCGGGGCTCGCGGTTTGGCCGGGCGTGCCCGCGGCTCGTCATATTCATAGATCGGCGTCGCATAGACGCGCGGCCTGCCGCCGCCGAAGATCGCGCGCGCCAGCTCGTCGAAAAGACCGGCCGCCTCTGCGCCCGGCGCAGCCATGACAGCCAGCGCCGCCACCAGCCCGAACCGCATCAGCCTTGCGCGTGCCATCGCCTCTACCCTCCGCTTGCACGGCGTAACAACGAGCAATGGTCGCGGATGGTTCGGCCGGGGTTCATAAAGGTGCATAAGAATCTTATCGGGCAGGCTCGGCGACCTTGCGTCTCGGCCCGGCTTTCCGCTGGCGGGAGTGGGGTTTCTCATCACCTTTGCGTGTTCGAGCCGCTTTGCCACGTCTTCTCCTTCAAGCGGGCGGATCGTCAGGCCCTCTCAAGGCTGGTTCGGGGGCCGCTATGGCCAGCATCATCCCTCTCAGGCGCGTTCTTTCTCTTGGGCTCGCCCTCGCTTTCGTCGCTCCGCTGGCGGTTGCTCGGGCGCAGGCACAGACGGCGTGGCGCTTCGACCGGGGGTCGACCGAGGTCATGTTCGTCGGCAAGCGCTTCGGAACGATCGTCACGAATGGGCGCTTCGAACGCTACGACGGCAACTTCACCATCGATTTCGAGCGGCCCGAGCGAAGCCGCATCCGCGTGACGCTCGACACCGCCTCAATCAGGGCAGGCTCCTCGCTGGTGGATGGATTTATCGCCGGGGAGAGCATGCTCGATGCCGCTCATTTCCCGGCGGCGAGCTTCGTCTCCGAGAGCGTGTCGAGAACCGGCCCACGCAGCCTCGATATCCGCGGCAGGTTGACGATCAAGGGGGTGACACAACCCTTCGTCGTGACCGCGACCGTGGATGGCGACCTCGACCGGGCCAAGCGGGGCGAGGCGCTGCCCTTCCTGGCCAGTGGCAGCTTCCTGCGCCCGGCCTATGGAATTGGCCGCGAGGTCAACATCGTCGACGACCAGATCGACATCGTCATCAAGGGGCACCTGACGCGATGAGCGCGGAGGCAGGGCCGCCTCGGCGCTGGCATCCGGCCAGCGTCGTCCTGCACTGGCTGACGCTGCTGCTCATCCTCTTTCAGTTCTGGATTGCCGGGCCGATGCGCGACGAGACCCGCGACCTGATCTCGCGCTTCGAGCTTTACCAGCGCCACAAATCGGTGGGGCTGACGATTGCGCTGTTCGTGGTGCTGCGTCTCGCCCTGCGGCTTGCCGTCCCCCAGCCCGGGCCCTTCGAGAGCAATGTCTGGCTGCGAGCAGCCGCCGGCAGTGTCCATGCCGGGCTCTATCTCTGCCTGATCGCGCTGCCGGTCACGGGCCTCCTCATGGCAGCAGCGGCCCCCATCCAGATCCCGACACTCTATTTCGGCCTGTTCGCCGTCCCGCATCCGATCGGACCGGATCAGCAGATCTACAAGTCGATGCTGTTCTGGCACGACCAGATCGGCAATCTGCTGATCGGGCTCGGCGTCCTACATGTGGCGGCCGCAGCCGTCCACATGCTGGTCTGGCGCGATCGGCTCGTGAGCCGCATGGGGCTCGGCAGGCGCTGAGCCTGCCTTAGAGCCACTAACAAAACCCGGAGGGGTCTCGATGGGCTTTGGAGGAGTCGGATGCCAGGAGGAGCGCGCAGCCGATATCTTCTGATATCGGCAAGTCGTTCTGACGCCGCAGGCGGCCCTCCAAAGCCCACCTTCGGCGCCGGGAATTCGACCGCCCGCGGCGTCGCGGCGCTTGCCGATACCAATGGTATCGGCTTCACCCCGCTCCTTGCGGAGCGGACGAATTGCCGGCGTCGAGACCCCTCTGGGTTTTGTTAGTGGCTCTTAGCCTTCCTGCTTCAACCCTTGGCCTTGGCGGCGAGCGCTTCCGCGCGAATGGTCGAGAGCGACTTCGCCGGGGTGATCGCCTCGGGATCGAGCATGCAGTGGATGATGGCGGGCTTGCCGCTCTGCACCGCGCGCTCGAAGGCCGGCGCGAACTCGGCGGTCGTCTCGACGCGCTCGCCATGGCCGCCGAAGGCCCGCGCATAGGCCGCGAAATCCGGGTTCTTCAGCGTCGTCGCCGAGACGCGGCCGGGATATTCGCGCTCCTGATGCATGCGGATCGTGCCGTACATGCCGTTGTCGACCACGACGATGATCACCGGCAGGTCGTATTGCACGGCCGTCGCGAAATCCTGCCCGTTCATCAGGAAGCAGCCATCGCCGGCGAAGGCGACGACGGTGCGCTCCGGGAATATCCGCTTGGCGCCGATCGCGGCCGGCACGCCATAGCCCATCGAGCCCGAGGTCGGGGCGAGCTGCGTCGCGAACTTGTTGAAGCGGTGGAAGCGGTGGAGCCAGGTCGCGTAGTTGCCGGCGCCATTGCACATGATGGCGTCGTCCGGCAGCCGGCTCCTCAGCCAGCGCACCACCTCGCCGGGATGGAACTGGCCCGGCACGGCCGCGGGCTGCTCGCTCCAGGCGATATAGGCCTCATGCGCGGCCGTCGCTGCACCGGTCCAGGCTGGCGCCGTCGGCGGCTCGATGGTCTCCAGCATGGCGCAGAAGCCTGCGGGCGAGGCGTTGATTGCCAGCGTCGGCCGGTAGACGCGGCCGAGCTCCTCGGGATCGGGGTGGACATGCACCAGCGGCCGGCCCGGATTCGGGATGCCGAAGAGGGTGTAGGACTGGCTCGGCATCTCCGAGAGGCGCCCGCCGACGACCAGGACGAGATCGCTTTCCTTGATGCGGGCGAGGAGCTTCGGGTTCACGCCGATGCCGAGATCGCCAGCGAAATTCGGATGATCGGCCGGGAACAGCATCTGCCGACGGAACGAGACTGCCACCGGCAGGTCGAAACGCTCGGCGAAGGCCTGGAACTCAGCGATGGTCTCGGGGCTCCAGCGCGAACCGCCCAGGATCGCGATCGGCGACTTGGCCGTGGCGAAGCGCTTCTGCAGCTCGGCCATCTGCGTAGCGGACGGATTCTGCTCGGTAACCTGATAGGGCTCGGCGTCGGCCACGTCGGCCAGCTCGGTCAGCATCTCCTCCGGCAGCGCGATCACGACCGGGCCAGGCCGGCCTGAGGTCGCGACATGGAAGGCGCGGCTGATGATCTCCGGGATGCGCGCGGCATCGTCGATCTCCGTCGCCCATTTCGTCATGGTGCCGAAGACCGCACGGTAATCGAGCTCCTGGAAGGCCTCGCGCTCGCGCATGCCGCGCTCGATCTGGCCGACGAAGAGGATCAGCGGGGTCGAGTCCTGGTCCGCGATATGAATGCCGGGCGAGGCGTTGGTGGCGCCGGGGCCGCGCGTCACGAAGCAGATGCCGGGCTTGCCGGTCAGCTTGCCGGAGGCCTCGGCCATCATGCAGGCGCCGCCCTCGGCCCGGCAGATGGTGACCTTGAGATTGGCGTCGTGCAGCGCGTCCAGCACGGCGAGATAGCTCTCGCCCGGCACGCAGAAGGCGTCGGTGGCGCCATGAAGGATGAGCTGGTCGACGAGGATCTGCCCGCCGGTGCGATTAGCCATGCTGCGGCCCTCCCCAGGCCGGATCGTTGAGAATCTCTTCGGCGTGCTCGCCGAGTCCTGGGCTGTGGCGCTGCGACACCTGCCTGACCCCATCCATGACGATCGGCGAGGCGACTGTCGGGATCGAGCCAGCCTTCGCGGCGGCGCTCGGCAGCGCGACCGCGATGCCGCGTGCGACGACCTGCGGGTCGGCGAAGACCTCGCCGATGTCGTTGATCGGGCCAGCCGGCACGCCGACCTTTTCCAGCCCCGCCAGCAGCGCGGCCTTGGTCTGGCGCCGGCAGAGTGCGTGCAGCTGCGCCGTCAGCGCAACGCGGTTCTTCACCCGCGACTTGTTGTCGAGGTAGTCGGGCGCGTTTGCCAGCGCCGGTTCGCCCAGCACGTCGCAGAGCTTGCGCCACTGCCCGTCATTGCCGGTCGCGATGATGATGTGTCCGTCGGCGACCGGGAACACGTCATAGGGCACGATGTTGGGATGCGCGTTGCCGAGCCGCGGCGGCGGATTGCCGCCGACGAGATAGTTCATCGCCTGATTGCCGAGCACGGCGATCTGGGAATCGAGCAGGGCAAGATCGAGCGTCGCACCCTGGCCGGTGGCATCGCGCTGGCGCAGCGCCGAGAGGATGCCGACCGTCGCATAGAGCCCGGTATAGATGTCGGCCACGGCATAGCCCGCTTTCATCGGAGCTCCCGCCGGCTCGCCGGTGATCGACATTGCCCCGCCCATGCCCTGCACGAGGAAGTCGTAACCCGCGCGCGGCGCATAGGGGCCGTCCTGCCCGAAGCCGGTGACCGAGCAATAGATCAGGCGTGGGAATTCCTTGCGCAGCGAAGCGGCGTCCAGCCCGTATTTGACGAGCCCGCCGACCTTGAAGTTCTCGATCACCACATCGGCATGGGCGGCAAGCCGCCGCACCAGGGCCTGCCCCTCGGGCGTGCGGAAATCGGCCGTGATCGAGCGCTTGCCGCGATTGGCGGCGTGGAAATAGGCAGCCGAGAGATGCTCCTCGCCCGTGCCCTCGACGAAGGGCGGCCCCCATTTACGGGTGTCGTCGCCTTCCGGCGCCTCGACCTTGACGACATCGGCGCCGAGATCGGCCAGCAACTGGCCGATCCAGGGACCTGCGAGGATGCGCGCGAGTTCGAGGACGCGCAGGCCGGCGAGGGGAGGGGTGGTCATGTCGGGCTCGACTCGGCGTTATGGCCGGGCTTGACCCGACCATCTCCGGGGAAGTTCACGCGGACCGAGATGCCCGGGTCAAAGCCCGGGCAGACGGCCAATTCGGGCTCAGAAGAACGCCTGCAGGCCGGTGATCGCGCGGCCGAGGATCAGCGCGTGGACGTCATGCGTGCCCTCGTAGGTGTTCACCGTCTCGAGGTTCGCGGCGTGGCGCATCACATGGTACTCAATCTGGATGCCGTTGCCGCCATGCATGTCGCGGGCCGTGCGGGCGATATCCAGCGCCTTGCCGCAGTTGTTGCGCTTGACCAGCGAGATCATCTCCGGGGCCATCTTGCCCTCGTCCATGAGGCGGCCGACGCGCAACGAACCCTGCAGGCCGAGCGTGATCTCGGTCAGCATGTCGGCGAGCTTCTTCTGGTAGAGCTGCGTCTGGGCGAGCGGCTTGTTGAACTGCTTGCGGTCGAGCCCGTACTGGCGGGCGCGGTGGAAGCAATCCTCGGCGGCGCCCATCGCGCCCCAGGAAATGCCGTAGCGGGCGCGGTTGAGGCAGCCGAACGGACCCTTGAGGCCCGAGACGTTCGGCAGGATGTTGTCCTCCGGCACGATGACGCCGTCCATGACGACCTCGCCGGTGATCGAGGCGCGAAGCGAGAGCTTGCCGCCGATCTTCGGCGCCGAGAGGCCCTTCATGCCCTTTTCAAGGATGAAGCCGCGGATCTGGTTGTCATGCGCGACCGACTTCGCCCAGACGACGAAGACGTCGGCGATCGGCGAGTTCGAGATCCACATCTTCGAGCCGGTCAGCTTGTAACCGTCGGAAACCTTCTCTGCGCGGGTCTTCATGCCGCCCGGATCGGAGCCCGCGTCCGGCTCGGTCAGGCCGAAGCAGCCGACCCACTCGCCGGTGGCGAGCTTCGGCAGGTACTTCTGGCGCTGCTCCTCGCTGCCATAGGCATAGATCGGATGCATCACGAGCGAGGACTGCACGCTCATCATCGACCGGTAGCCGGAGTCGATACGCTCGACCTCGCGGGCAACGAGGCCATAGGAGACGTAGTTCGCTCCGGCGCAGCCGTACTTCTCGGGGATCGTCACCCCGAGCAGGCCGAGCGAGCCCATCTCGTTGAAGATCTCACGGTCGGTCTTCTCGTCGAGATAGGCGTCGTGGATGCGGGGAGCGAGCTTCTCCTGCGCATAGGCGCGGGCGGTGTCGCGGATCAGCCGCTCGTCCTCGGTGAGCTGCTCGTCGAGCAGGAAGGCATCGTCCCAGGTGAGCTGCGCAAGCTTCTCGCCGGCCATGTTCTTCGTCTCCCTTGTCTTTCTCGTCAGGCCGTCACGCATCCACGTCGAAGCTGACGCCCTGCGCCAGCGGCAGCGTGGTGCCGTAGTTCAGCGTGTTGGTGGCGCGGCGCATATAAGCCTTCCAGGCGTCGGAGCCGGCTTCGCGGCCGCCGCCCGTCTCCTTCTCGCCGCCGAAGGCTCCGCCGATCTCGGCGCCCGAAGGGCCGATATTGACATTGGCGATGCCGCAATCGGAACCTTCCGCCGAGACGAAGGTCTCCGCCTCGCGCATGTCGAGCGTGAAGATCGAGGAGGAGAGGCCGGCGCCGACGGCGTTCTGCATCGCGATCGCCTCGGCCAGCGTCTTGTACTTCATGACATAGAGGATCGGCGCGAAGGTCTCGCGCTCGACCGGGCCGCACTGCCGGGGCATCTCGACCAGTGCCGGGCGCACATAGACGCCGCCCGAGCCGACATCGACCTTCTCGCCGCCATGGACCTTGCCGCCCTCGGCCTTGGCCTCGGAGAGCGCCTTCTGCATGCCCTGATAGGCGGCCTCGTCGACCAGCGGGCCGACCAGCACGCCCGCCTCGCGCGGATCGCCGATCTTCACCGAACCGTAGACCTTGGCGAGCTTGGGAACGAGCGCGTCGTAGACGCTCTCATGCACGATCAGGCGGCGCAGCGTGGTGCAGCGCTGGCCGGCCGTGCCCATCGCGGCGAAGGCGATGCCGCGCAGCGCGATGTCGAGATCGGCCGACGGAGCCACGATCGCGGCATTGTTGCCGCCGAGTTCGAGGATGGCGCGGGCGAAGCGGGCCGCGAGCTTTTGGCCGACTTCCTTGCCCATGCGGGTCGAGCCCGTGGCCGAGACGACCGGGACGCGATGGTCGGAGACGAGGATATCGCCGATCTCGCGGGCGCCGATCAGCACCTCGGAGAGGCCGGTCGGCGCCTCGGGGCCGAAGCGCTTCATCGTCTTCTCGACGATGGCCTGCACGGCGAGCGCGGTGAGCGGGGTCTTCTCGGAGGGCTTCCAGACGACGCTGTCGCCGCAGACGAAGGCGAGCGCTGCGTTCCAGGACCAGACCGCGACCGGGAAGTTGAAGGCCGAGATCACGCCGCAGACGCCGATCGGATGCCAGGTCTCCATCATGCGGTGGTGCGGACGCTCGGTGGCGATGGTCAGGCCGTAAAGCTGGCGCGACAGTCCGACAGCGAAGTCGCAGATGTCGATCATCTCCTGCACCTCGCCGAGGCCCTCGGAGGTGACCTTGCCGGCCTCCAGCGTCACCAGCAGGCCGAGATCGGTCTTGGCGGCGCGCAGCTCCTCGCCGAGCAGGCGCACGAACTCGCCACGGCGCGGCGCCGGCACCTTGCGCCAGGCGAGGAAGGCGGCCTGCGCCCGGCCGATGGCGGCCTCGGCTTCGGCCGGACTCGTCTCCTTCAGCGTCGCGACCGTCTCGCCGGTGATGGGCGAGCGTGCCGAGAGCCCGGCCGAGGCGTAGACGGCCTCGGAGACGCCGAGGCGCTTGAGCAGGGCGAGCGTGTCGTTGGGGAGAGAGGTCATGGGAACGGCCTTTGGCGTGAGCTGCTCTGACGTCGGTCTCTTATACGCCGTCATCCCGGACAAGCCGCGGAAGCGGCGCCGACCCGGGATCCATCGTAGCGCACGCAAGCCCTATGATGGATCCCGGATCTCCGCTTCGCTGCGTCCGGGATGACCGCGCGGGATAAGAGCCTCCGAATTCGGCGCGGAGAATGCCCTCTTTCATGCGACGGCGGCAACCGATATGTTCTCACCACTTGGTGAGAAAATATCATGGATGATGCGCTCGTTCCGGGCCGGCTCTCAGTGCCTTCGCTGTCGGCGCTCGCCGCCTTCGAGGCGGCTGCCCGGCATGGCAGCTTCACCCGCGCCGCGCAGGAGCTCAACCTGACGCAAGGCGCGGTGAGCCGTCAGGTCGCGCATCTGGAAAAAACCTTGGGCGTCAGCCTGTTCGAGCGCGTCCGCAAGCGCGTCACCCTGACCGCGGCCGGCGCCGCCTACGCGGCCGATATCCGTGACGGGCTCTCGCGGCTCGCGGCCGCGACCGTCTCCGCCATGGCCTTTCGCGGCGCAGCCGGCGTGCTCAATCTCGCCGTCCTGCCGACCTTCGGCACACGCTGGCTGATCCCGCGCCTGCCGCGTTTCACCGAGTTGCATCCCGGCATCACCATCAACTTCACCACCCGGCTGGTGCCCTTCGACTTCGCCCGCGAGCAGATCGATGCCGCCGTGCATTTCGGCTCGGAGAGCTGGCCCGGCGCGCGGATGCACCGGCTGATGGGCGAGGAGGTCGTGCCGGTCGCGGCGCCCTCCCTGATCGCGCGCGCCGAAATCGCTACCCCTGCCGACATGTTGCGGGTGCCACTGCTGCAGCAATCGACCCGGCCGCGTGCCTGGGCGACCTGGCTGGAGCAGCAGGGCGTGGCGCCCGAACGGGCGCTGATGGGGCCGCGCTTCGAGCAATTCGCGATGATCGCGCAGGCGGCCGTAGCGGGTCTGGGATTGGCGATCGTGCCGCGCTTCCTGGTCGAGGAGGAGCTGCGCTCCGGCGCCCTTGTGATCCCCATCGACCGGCCGGTGACAGGCCGCGACGGCTACTACCTCGTCTATCCCGAGGAGAAGGCGAAGCTGCCCACGGTCGTCGCATTCCGTGATTGGCTGCTTGGCGAATGTGCGCCGGCGGCGTGAGGCCCCTCTCGACAAGCGGGATCGTCTCATTCATTCATGCGCAGAATTCACCAACCCGGCGTTCCGCTGGACGCCGGCCGCAAGAGGCCAGCCATGCCGCCTGTCTCCGAAAGCGCTGATGTCGTGGTCTGCGGCGGGGCCGCGATCGGCTCCTCCGTCGCTTATCATCTCGCCGCCGATCCCGGCTTCAAGGGCAAGGTCGTGGTCGTCGAGAAGGACCCGACCTATCGCTACGCCGCCTCGGCGCTTTCGGCCGCCTCTATCCGCCAGCAATATTCGAGCGCGGTCAACATCCGCATCTCGCTCTACGGCATCGGCTTCCTGCGCCAGATCGGCGCGCTTCTCGCGGTCGACGGCGAAGCCCCGACCATCGACCTGCACGAGGGCGGCTATCTTTACCTCGCGGGCGAGGCCGGAGCCCCGATCCTCAGCGCCAACCAGAAGCTGCAGGCGCAGGAAGGCGCGGACATTGCGTTCTATGATCCGGCGGCGCTGAAGCAGCGCTTTCCCTGGCTCAATGTCGAGGACCTCAGCTGCGGCACCTTCGGCGTCAGCGGCGAGGGTTGGTTCGACGGCTGGGCGCTGCTGCAGGCTTTCCGCAAGAAGGCCCGCAGCCTCGGTGTCGAATACCGCCAAGGCGAGGTCGCCCGCTATGTCACCGAGGGCGGGCGTGTCGTCGCGGTGGAGCTCACCGACGGCAGCCGCATCGCCTGCGGCGCGGCGGTCAACGCCAGCGGCACCCATGGCGCGCGGCTCGCCGGCACGGCCGGCGTTGCGATCCCGGTCAAATCGATGAAGCGTTACGTCTTCAGCTTCACTTGCAAGAGCGAGCTCGAAGGCTGCCCGCTGCTGATCGACACGACCGGCGCCTGGTGCCGGGCGGAAGGCAAGCGCGGCGCCGAGGGCCAGCTCTTCATTGGTAGTTGCTCGCCCCTGACGCCCGAGCAGGACATCGAATGGGTCGAGACCGATCCGACCGTCGAGGATGTCGACTGGGACTTCTTCGAGGAGGCGGTCTGGGTGCCGCTCGCCCATCGCATCCCCGCCTTCGAGCAGATCAAGCCTGGTCGCGCCTGGGCCGGGCCTTATGACATGTGCGGGCTCGATCACAACGCCATCGTCGGTCCCGCCATCGGCGTGCCGAACCTTTATCTCGCCAACGGCTTCTCGGGGCATGGCCTGCAGCAGTCTCCGGCGGTCGGGCGCGGGCTCACCGAGCACATCCTGCATGGCGGCTATCGCACGCTCGACCTTGCCGATCTCGGGCATGAGCGCATCGTAACTGGGCGGCCGCTGAAGGAGGCCAACATCATCTGAAGCCCGGAGGCTGCCGTGATCGACCCCGCGTTCGTCCGGACCATGGCCCGCTACAACGCCTGGCAGAACGAGAGCCTGATGACGGCCGCCGACGGGCTGACGGATGAAGAGCGCCGGCTCGACCGCGGCGCCTTCTTCAAGTCGATCCACGGCACCTTCAATCACATCCTCTGGGCCGACGAGGTCTGGCTGAGCCGACTGACTGGCAGCGAGAAGCCCTCGGTCGGTGGTCGCGACTCGTCGATCTATGTCGATGACTGGGAGGCGTTCCGGAAGCGCCGGCGCGAGCGCGATCAGACGATCCTCGACTGGGCCGAGAGCATGGATGGCGACTGGCTGTGCGGCACGCTGATTTGGTATTCGGGCGCTGCCGGCCGCGAGATAGGCAAGCCGCGCGCCTTCGCGATCGCGCATGTCTTCAACCACCAGACCCATCATCGCGGCCAGATCCACGCCATGCTGACCGCCGCCGGCGCCAAGCCGGACGACACGGATTTGTTCCTGGTGGACGAGCAGCGGTGAGAGCCCGACATGTCATCGTCGCGCTCGGATAGCGCGGGGAACCCTCTCCCGGAGGGAGACGGTAGGGGTGAGGGGCAGGCCGTCTAGAGATCCGCCGTGAGGTGGTCGCTGCGCAGCGGTGAGGTCGAGCTTTACTGGTACAACGGCCTACACCTCACCCCTGCCTCTCTCCTTTCAGGAGAGGGGTTCCGCGCGCCTTGCGAGGTACGTTTTCGCGCCGTTTTTCGGGCGCAATTTTCGCCTTCTCCTCCTCGTCATCCTCTCGATCCGGTGGCACGGCCGCCGTTGCGTTCTGGCTGAGCTTCTGGAACAGGCCGAGCCCGACGAGGGCTGCGATGGCTACCAGCATGAGCAGGCCCGGATAGGCGAGGTCGCTCATCTTGTCCCGCGAGGTCTTGGCGATCAGCACGAGCGATTCCAGCGAGAGCGCCACGATCATGATCGTCATGAACTTGGTCAGCGAGCCGCGCGCCTCGGCGGGCCGGCGCAACTCCCGGTCGGCGATCACCTCCTCCTCGAACAGGAACTTACCGACATCCGCCACGGCGACCGCGATGATCACGAGGCCGATCGCGTCCAGCATGGTGTCGAGAGCGCCGTCCCCGGTCCAGAAGCCATGGGTCGTGCGCCACACCGCGACGCCGATCAGCATGATCGAGGCTGCGAGCAGCGCGAAGGCGATGACCGTGTAGAGCAGCCGGCTGAACAGCGTCATCTCGTCCCCTCTGGCTGGAGGCGATAACCGGCCGCATGCCCGAGGGTTCCTCCCGATCGAGATGCTGCATGGCCGTTCCTGCGGTCGCGCCGATTGTCGGGCGCCGCGATCCATGTTCCAAGCGATCGAATCCGGAGGTCTTCGCCATGCCCGATACGACGAACCTGATCACCTTCGCCCTGATCGCGCTGGGAATGGTGCTCACGCCCGGCCCGAACATGATCTACCTGATCTCGCGTTCCATCGCGCAGGGCAGGGCGGCGGGGTTGATCTCGCTCGGCGGCGTGATCCTCGGCTTCTTCGTCTACATGTTCTGCGCCGCCTTCGGCATCACGGCGCTGCTCTTCGCCGTTCCTTACGCCTATGATGCGCTGCGTCTCGGCGGCGCGGCCTATCTGCTCTGGCTCGCCTGGCAGGCCGTTCGGCCCGGCGGTCGCTCTCCGTTCCATGTCCGCGACCTGCCGCATGACGGGCCGCGCAAGCTCTTCGCCATGGGCTTTCTGACGAGCCTGCTGAACCCCAAGATCGCGATGTTTTATCTCGCGCTCCTGCCGCAGTTCATCGACCCGGCGGCTGGCCATGTGCTGGCCCAGTCCGTCGTGCTCGGCTTCGTCCAGATCGTCATCAGCGGCAGCGTCAATGCGCTGATCGCGACCGCCGCGGGCAGCATCGCGCTCTTCCTGCGGACGCGACCCTTCTGGTCGCTGGTGCAGCGCTGGCTGATGGGCACCGTGCTCGCAGGCTTTGCGCTGCGCATGGCGATGGAAGCGCGGCGCTAGGACGCCGATGACGACGCTCGAAACCGCGACGGACACGGCCCGGCCGACGCTGCCGGCCCTGTTCACCGGCTTCCTCAAGATCGGGATGATGGGCTTCGGCGGCGTCGGCCCCGTCGCCCGCCATATCATCGTGGCGGAGCGCAACTGGCTCGATGATCGCGGCTATGCCGAGCTGATGGGCATCTGCCAGGCCCTGCCCGGCGCCAACACCGTCAACGCCGCCGTCATGCTGGGGGATCGCTTCCGCGGCGCTGTCGGCGCCCTGACCTGCGTCTTCGCCCTGATGGCGATGCCGTTGCTCTCGCTGGTCGCCATCGCCAATCTCTATGATGCGGTTTCCAATCACCCGCTGGCGCAGGTTGCACTGACCGGGGCGGCGGCGAGCGCCGCAGGGCTCATCCTGGGCACAGCCGCGCGGCTGCTGAGCCACGCCGGCCTTGCGCGCTGGGCCTGGATCATGGCGGCAGCGGCCTT
Organism: Hyphomicrobiales bacterium; assembly: GCA_900473415.1. Taxonomy (GTDB): domain Bacteria; phylum Pseudomonadota; class Alphaproteobacteria; order Rhizobiales; family Beijerinckiaceae; genus Allobosea. Next base: position 181,765 of record UCLR01000010.1, on the reverse strand, counting down.
CCTCGCCGTCGGTATCCTGCGGCTGCCGATGCTGCCGGCGCTGCTGGTGCTGGTGCCGCTGAGCCTCGCCGCGGCCACGCTGGGAGCGCGGCGAATCTGATGGAACGGGGCGTCTTCGCGCAGCTCTTCGTTACCTTCGGCATCATCTCGCTGATGGCAATCGGCGGCGCCACTGCCGTGGTGCCGGAGGTTCATCGCCAGATGGTCGACGTGCTCTCCTGGATGGACGCACCGACCTTTGCGCGCCTCTTCGCCATCGCACAGACGGCGCCGGGCCCGAACGTCATGATCGCCAGCATCCTCGGCTGGCACGTCGCCGGCACCCCGGGCCTTCTGGTTGCGACAGCGGCGTTCATGCTGCCTTCTTCGCTGCTCGCGCTGGCCTGCAGTCGCGGGCTGCAGCGCTTCAGCGGCAATCGCATGGTGCAGGTTACGACGCTCGCTCTGGTGCCGATCGCGCTCGGGCTGATGCTGGCGAGTGGTATCGTCGCCGCGCTCGCCGCCGACGCCGGTCTCGTCGGCTTTGCTATCACCGCGGCGACGATGGTCGTGACCTATCGTTCCAAGGTGAACCCGCTCGTGCCGATGGCCTTGGGCACCGTGGCCTATGTCGCCTTGTGGTCAGTCGGGCTCGCCTGACGCCCGTTTTTCAGAAGGAAGCTCAACTCGTGTCCCTGACCGCCGAAGAACAGATCGTCGTCGACTGGTTGGCCACCCGCAAGGAAGGCATGATCGCGCTGCTGCGCGAGCTCGTCGACACCGACTCCGGCTCCTATGACAAGGCCGGCGTGGACCGGGCCGGCGAGGTCGTGGCGCGCTTCCATCAGGCCAATGGGCTCGATGTAGAGATCGTACCGGACTCCCGTTACGGCGATGCCGTCAGGGCGCGGCTGCCGAACCCGACCGCCAACGACCAGCGCCCGGTGCTGCTGCTCGGCCATCGCGACACAGTCTTCCCGCAAGGCGAGCCGACGCGCCGGCCCTTCACTATCAAGGGCTCGCGCGCCTATGGGCCGGGTGTCGCCGACATGAAGGGCGGGATCGTGATCTCCGCCTTCGTTGCTGCCGCCTTCGCCGAATGCGGCGGGCTCCCGGCGCCGCTGATGATGCTGACGACCAGCGATGAGGAGATCGGCTCGCCGTCCTCGCGTCCGGTCATCGAGGCCGCGGCGCGCGAATCGCGCTGCGTCTTCAACGCGGAGCCGAGCCGTCTGCCGGCCGGCAGCGACTTCGCCAAGGATCACCGGCAGTCGGTGACCAGTGGCCGCAAGGGCGGCGTCTTCATGCGCGCCGAGTTCACCGGCAAGCCGGCCCATTCCGGCGCCAATTACGAGAAGGGCGCTTCCGCGATCGTCGATCTCGGTCACAAGATCCCGAAGCTGCAGGGCCTCACTGATCTGGAGAAGGGCATTACCGTCAATGTCGGGCTGATCGGTGGCGGCCAGACGGTCAATACCGTCGCGCCGCATGCCTGGTGCGAGATCGACCTGCGCTACGTCACCGCCGCCCAGCGCGGCGAGATGGTCGAGGTCATCCGCAAGATCATCGAGACCCCGATCGTCGAGGGCACCGGCGCGAAGCTGACCATCAAGGGCGAGTTCCTGCCGCTCGAAGGGACGGACGAGTCGCAGAAGCTGTTTGAGACCTATCGAGAGGCGGCTGCCGGCTTCGGCATCGCGACCATCGCCGAGTTTACCGGGGGCTGCGCCGATTCAGGTTTCACCGCGGCGCAGGGCACGCCGACGCTCTGCAGCGTCGGCCCCATCGGCGGCATGGCCCATACGCCGGACGAGTTCCTCGAGGTCGAGAGCCTCGTCCCAGCGGCGCAGATCCTCGCGCTCTCGGTCATGCGCGCGGCGAAGCTGATGGAGTGAGGTCGACCGACCTCTCTAGAACGCCTCTTCCCAATTCCGGCTGAGCCGCATGGCTGAATTGATCAGCCCGACGTGCGAGTAGGTCTGGGGGAAATTCCCCCAGAGCTCGCCGGTCTTGAGGTCGGCGTCTTCCGAGAGGAGGCCGAAGCTGTTGCGCCGTTGCAGGATGCGGTCGAACAGCTCCTTCGCCTCCTCGACCCGGCCGATGGCGTAGAGCGCATCGACATACCAGAAGGCGCAGATCAGGAAGCCGGTGTGCATGTAGCCAAAATCGTCCTGCGTGGCGTAGCGCAGGAGGAGATCGCCGCGCTTCAGCTCCCGGCCGATGGCCTCGACGGTGGCGATGTAGCGGGCATCGTCGGGCTTCACGAAGCCGATCTCGGCGAGCAACAGCAGCGTCGCGTCGAGCTCATCGCCGTCGTAGGTCGAGACGAAGTGGCCCTTCTCCTGGTTCCAGATGCGGTCGCCGATGACCTGCTTCAGCCGCTTGGCCTCGCTCTTCCAGTAGTCTTTGCGATCGGCTCGTCCGAGTGTACCGGCGATGCGGGCGAGCCGGTCGCAGGCGGCCCAGCACATCACGGACGAAAAGGAGTGCACCGCCTCCTTCTCGCGCAGCTCCCAGGGACCGGCATCGGGCTTGTCGAAGACCCCGATGGCGAGCTCACCCATTCGTTCGAGCTGCCCGAACAGCGTGTCCTTGCCGGGTTGGATCAGGCGCCGGTCGAAGAAGGAATGCGTCGCCGCCATCACGACCGCGCCGTAGCCGTCGTTCTGGATCTGCACCGCGGCGCCGTTGCCGAAGCGCACCGGCTGGTGGCCCCGATAGCCTGACAGATTCGGCGCCTCGAACTCGGTCAGCGTGCCGCCGCGCGTGATCGGGTAGAGCGGAGGCATATGCGCGGCGCCGCTCTCGGAGAAGGTGTCGACGATGTTGGTGATGAAGCCGAGATAGTCCTCCATCGTCCGTGTCGTGCCGAGCCGGTTCAGCGCATGCACGACGAAATAGGCGTCGCGCAGCCAGCAGAAGCGGTAGTCCCAGTTGCGCTGCGTGCCGGGCGCCTCGGGAATCGAGGTGGTTAGCGCCGCGACGATGGCGCCCGTCTCCTCGAAGGCGCAGAGCTTCAGCGTGATCGCAGCGCGGATCACCTCGCGTTGGTACTCGAAGGGGATCGAGAGCGAACGCACCCAGTCGCGCCAGAAGTCGGTGGTCTTGTCGAGGAACTCGCGCGATGTGGTCTCGATCTCGGCCCGCAACGCCTCGTCCGAGCCGATGAAGAAGGAATAGACTTGGTCGACGGCGAAGGGCGTGCCCTCGACGACATAGGAGACCGGCGCGTTCGTGGTCAGGCGGATGGTCTGATCGGCGCCGACGAAGCGGACATGGTTGGAACCGCGGGTGATCTCGTCGGGCTCCTCGCCGATGCCGAGGCAGGGCTTCACCAACACACGGATGCGCGGTCGGCCCGAGATGCGCCTGACGCGCCGCACGAGCTGCGGCGGCCGGAAGAAGCGCTCATAGCGCACGAAGCGCGGTGCGAAATCGAGGATCTCGATGGCGTTGCCCTGATCGTCGGAAAGTACCGAGGAGAGGATCGCAGTGTTGTCGAGATAGCCCTGCTCGCAGCGCGTCATGCCGACGAGCTCGATGGCGAAGAAGCCTTTCTCCGGCTCCTTGTCGCCGTCGCCCGGGAAGTTGTCGATCAGCGAGCAGAAGACCGGGTCGCGGTCGAAGCGCGGGAAACAACCCCAGACGATGCGTGCTCGTCGGTCGATGAGTGCGGCGATCGAGCAGTTGCCGATCACGCCGAGGTCGAGCGAGGCGGAGTCGAGCCCCGCGGCCGTGGTGGTTACGGTCATGGTTCGTCCTGGGCTTGGGCGTTAGTCTTTCTTGGCGAAGCTGGATGCAGTCAGGCCGCCGTTCTCGGCGCCTTCGAGGAGGATATGCCGCAAGGCGGTGGGCGAAGCGATGCGCATCATGGCATGGCTCTGTCGGTCGCCGCCAATGCGGATCGAGAGGCCACTCATGGCGTTCACCGCCTCGAAACCGTCCTCGTCGGTGATGTCGTCGCCGATGAAGACTGGGCGCCGTCCGGCATAGGTCGGGGTCGCCATCAGCCAGGCGATGGCGTTGCCCTTGCTGGCGCCGGCCGGCACCAGCTCGGCGACCGCCTTGCCCTCCTGCAGCCGCACGCCCGGCCCGAGCTTCGCAGCCGTCGTCCGCATCAGATCCAGCGCCTCGTCCTGCAATTCGGGCGCGAGCCGCCAGTGCAGCGCGGTCGAGATACGCTTGTCCTCGACGATGATGCCGACATGGCTGTTGGCGAAGCGCACGAGGTCGCGCAGGGCCTCGTGCATGTTCTCGGGCGTGTCGGATTGGGACCGGATTTCGCCGTTGGCCCGGATCTGCGCCCCGTGGAGGCCGGCGATGTCGAAACGGTGCGGTGCCAGCGCCTCGTCGAGGAAGGCGATCGGCCGGCCGGAAACCAGGGCGAGCGCGCCGCCGAGCTGGATGCGCAACGCTTCGAGGGCCGGTGCCACGCGACGGTCGAGCCGAACATCTTCGGGCGATGGCGCGATTTCGACGAGCGTTCCGTCGAAGTCCAGGAACAGAGCAATCTCCTGCTCCGTAGCATGGACGCTGCGGGGTTCAGGAATAGTTTCCGGGTCGATCAGCTTCGTCATGGTTTCGTTGTTTGGACAGGGAAGACGGCAGAAGAACGGCCGACGTCCCTGATATTCCTTTCGTTTTTCCTGAACGGTGCGGTTTGGGTCGAAAAGTCGTCCTTGGGGTTGCCTCGATCGACTGTTCGCCGCACACTGCCAGTCACGATTTCACCGCAGGGCTGCCGCCGCCTCGCCATCCGGCCAGCCCCGCATTCCGGAAACATTACGCCTGCACAGGCGTTCTGTTCCTGCCGCCCATGGCGAAATTCGGGCGGCCCCTCCTGGAGAATTCGTAATCATGCGTCTTGTCGTCGTCTCGAACCGCGTCACCATTCCCGAACGCCAGGAGAAGGCCATGGCGGGTGGGCTGGCGGTGGCGCTGCGCGAGGCGCTCGAGCAACGCGGCGGTCTCTGGTTCGGCTGGAGCGGCTCGGTCAGCGAAGGTGCGGCGCAGGAAGTCCGACAGGTCCAGCGTGGCAACGTGACCTATGCCGTGACCGATCTCTCCGAGGCGGAGCGGCAGAGCTATTATCTCGGCTTCGCGAACCGCGCACTCTGGCCGTTGATGCACTATCGGCTCGGCCTCACCGACTTCCAGCGCGGCGACTATATGGGCTATCTCGGCGTCAACCGGCGCTTCGCCCGGGCGCTGGCCGCGCTGATCCGGCCCGACGACGTGATCTGGATACACGACTACCACCTCATTCCACTGGCGGCGGAGCTGCGCCGGCGCGGCATCACCAACCGGATCGGCTATTTCCACCACATCCCCTGGCCTTCGGCCGATGTGTTTGGCGCCCTGCCGTTCAGCACGACGCTGATCCGCACCATCGCCTCCTACGATCTCGTCGGGATGCAGACGGAGATCGATGCCCGGAACCTGATCGGCGGGTTGGTGGCGATGTGCGGGGCGCGTGCGGAAGGGGAGCGTGTTCGGCTCGGCGCGCGCGCGACGGTCGTGCAGACCTTCCCGATCGGGATCGACGTCGAGGCGTTCCGCCGGCTTGCGGCCGCATCCGTCAGGCAGGCGCCGACGCCGCTGCGAGCAACGCGGGAATCCCTCGGCGAGCGCAAGCTCGTCGTCGGCGTCGACCGGCTCGACTATTCGAAAGGTATCGTGCAGCGGCTGGAGGCTTTCGGCGAATTCCTGCGCGAGCACCCCGAGCATCGTGACCGGGTGGGCCTGCTGCAGATAGCCCCCCCATCGCGCAGCGACGTGCCCGAATATGCGGAGCTCGACCGTCTGTCGGACGAGGTGGCCGGGCGGCTCAACGCTCAGCTCGGCGAATTCGACTGGACGCCGATCCGCGTCGTCAAGAAGGCCTATTCGCGCAGCGCGCTGGCCGGTTTCTACCGCCGCGCGCAAGTCGGACTCGTCACCCCGATGCGCGACGGCATGAACCTCGTCGCCAAGGAATATGTCGCGGCGCAGGATCCGGCCGATCCAGGCGTGCTCGTGCTTTCGCGCTTCGCGGGAGCGGCCCAACAGCTTCACGACGCTCTGATCGTCAACCCGTTCGACACCCATGAGGTCGCGGAAGCGATTCGGACCGCGCTCGCCATGCCGAGGACGGAGCGCATCCGCCGTTTCGAGAAACTCTACGCCACGATCGCAGCCACCGATATCGACTGGTGGACGAGGCGCTACCTCGAAGCGCTGGTGGGGCCGACCGCTGTTGTGGAACTGCCGGCTGGCGAGGCCCGCCCGAAGTTTCGGGCCGGCTCGCGTCGCGCTCGTGCCGAGGCTGCGGCAACACTCTCCCGGCCGCCGGGAACGAAGGTCCGCCGCGCCTCGCCGGACTCGGATCGCAAGGTTACCCCGGCGCCCTCGATCACGGTCCAGCCGTGAGGCTTCCTTTCCGTGAGGGAGCCGTCAAATCGCGGGAGAAGGTGCCAGCTCCGCTCGCGGCCCTTGCGGAATAAGGTCTTTGGTCGCTAGAAGGCAGCAGGCCGGGGTGGGCGACTCAGGTCCGGACAGGCATCGCATCGTCGATGGCTGAGGAGGCGGCGGAGGGCTGAGATCGATGCGAGGCGCTCTCGGAGGACCGGGCGTTCTGCTGCGCCGCCTCCGCGAGGTCATGGCGGCATCGATCAGCCCGCAGGAGCGCCTCGACCGTCTCGTCGTATTGATCGCCGGCAATCTCGTCGCGGAGGTCTGCTCGGTCTACGTCCTGCGTGAGGACGGCTCGCTCGAACTCTACGCCACCGAAGGCCTCAACCGCGAAGCGGTCCACCTGACGACCATGCGCGCCGGCGAGGGCCTCGTCGGCCTGATCGCCAGCGAGGCCGAGCCGCTCGCGCTGTCGGACGCGCAGGCGCACCCCTCCTTCTCCTACCGCCCGGAGACGGGCGAAGAGGTCTACCGCTCCTTCCTCGGCGTGCCGATCCTGCGTGGCGGCGCGGTGATGGGCGTGCTCGTCATCCAGAACCGGGCCTCGCGGATTTATTCCGAGGAGGAGACCGAGACCCTTCAGACCACCGCCATGCTGATGGCGGAGATGATCGCTGCGGGCGGTCTGAAGTCGCTCGCGGCGCCCGGCGCATCCATCGGCCTCGACCGGCCCATCCACGGCGGCGGTGTCTCGCTGTCGGACGGCGTCGGCCTCGGCTATGCGGTGCTGCACGAGCCGCGCGTCGCCATTTCCAACCTGATCGCAGAAAACCCGGTGGCCGAGGTCGGCCGCCTCGAAGCGGCGATCGGCGAGATGCGCGCCTCGATCGACGAACTCGTCGAACGCGGTGATGTCGCCCATACCGGCGAGCATCGCGACGTGCTCGAGACCTTCCGCATGTTCGCCCATGATCAGGGCTGGCTGCGCCGCATGCGCGAGGTCGTGCTGACGGGTCTCACCGCGGAGGCCGCGGTCGAGCGCGTGCAGTCCGACACCCGCGCCAAGATGCTGCGGCAGACCGACCCTTATCTGCGCGAGCGGCTGCACGACCTCGACGATCTCGCCAACCGGCTGCTGCGCACGCTGGTCGGCAAGGCCAACGGCGTGCCGCGCGAGAAGCTGCCGGAGAACGCCATCGTCGTCGCCCGCTCGATGGGCCCCGCCGCGCTGCTGGACTATGATCGCGCCCGGTTGCGCGGCCTCGTGCTGGAGGAGGGCGGCCCGACCAGCCATATCGCCATCGTGGCCCGCGCGCTCGGCATCCCGGCCGTGGGCGAGGTCGCCAATGCGACAGCGCTGGTGCAGGCGGGGGACGCCATCATCGTCGACGGCCAGGCCGGCGAGGTGCAGATCCGCCCGCAGCCGGACGTCGAGAACGCCTACAAGGACAAGGCGCGCCTGCGCGCCCGCAAGCAGAAGCAATACGAGAAGCTCAAGGAACTGCCCGCCGTCACCAAGGACGGCACTGAGATCACCCTGCAGATCAATGCTGGCCTGATCGTTGACATGCCCAATCTCGACGCGACGGCCGCTTCCGGCATCGGGCTCTTCCGCACCGAACTGCAGTTCATGGTGGCGCAGCACATGCCGACCACCGCCGAGCAGCAGGCCCTCTATTTGGCCGTGCTGAACGCCGCCGAAGAGCGGCCGGTGACCTTCCGCACGCTCGACATCGGCGGCGACAAGGTGCTGCCCTATATGGAGGGCGTGGAGGAGGAGAACCCGGCGCTGGGCTGGCGCGCGATCCGCATCGGCCTCGACAAGCCGCGGCTTCTGCGGGCGCAGGTGCGCGCGCTGCTGCGGGCCAGCGCCGGCCGTGATCTCAGGATCATGTTGCCCATGGTCGCGACAACGGACGAGTTCCGCCGCGCCCGCGTGATCATCCGCCGCGAGCAGGCGATGCTGCAGAAGCAGGGCGTCGAGCCGCCGCGCCTGCTCAAGGTCGGCGTCATGGTTGAGGTGCCCTCGCTGCTGTTCGAGCTGCAGGAGATCACGCGCGAGGCGGATTTCCTGTCGATCGGCACCAACGACCTGATGCAGTTCCTCTTTGCCGCCGACCGTGAGAACAAGCGCGTGGCGGATCGTTTCGATCCGCTCGGCGTCGGCGCGCTGAGGGCGCTGCGCCGCATCGTCGAGGCCGCATCGGAAACCGGCTGTCCCGTCACCGTCTGCGGTGAGATGGGCGGCAGGCCGCTGGAGACCATGGCCCTGATCGGGCTGGGCTATCGCGGCTTCTCGATGTCCGCGGCCTCGATCGGCCCAGTCAAGGCGATGCTGCGTGCGCTCGATGTGCGCAAGCTCTCCGAGCGCATGGACTGGATGCTGGCCACGCCAGAAGGCGCTGCCTCGCTGCGCCCGCAACTCGCCGCATTCGCGGCCGAATTCAAGGTCCCGGTCTAGCGAGGCTGTCCTCGCGTCCCGACCTGAGTCTTTTTCGCTTCAAGAGTTCCATCATGTCCCTTCAGCTTCCCCAGGATCGTCTCGACGGCATCGTGGCGCGCCATGCCGCCGCGATGGCGGAGATCAACCAGGCGACCGAGGCGGCGCGCACCGTCGAGCTCGCCAAGGAATTGGCCGAGCTCGATCCCGTCGTCGCCGCGATCGACGCCTGGCACAAAGCGCAGGCCTCGCTGGAAGAGGCCGAGACGCTGATCGACGATCCCGCGACCGACGCCGCGTTCCGCGACCTCGCCTATGAGGAGCGCGACGCCGCCCGCGCCGAGATCGAAGCCCGCGCCCGCGAGATTCTGATCGCGCTCTTGCCGAAGGACGCGGCCGACGAACGTGGCGTCATCTTGGAAATTCGCGCCGGCACGGGCGGCGACGAGGCCTCGCTCTTCGCCGGCGACCTGCTGCGCATGTATCAGCGCTACGCCGCCCAGAAGGGCTGGAGCGTCGACATCCTCTCCGAGAGCGAGGGCTCTGTCGGCGGCTTCAAGGAGGTCATCGCCGAGATCAACGGTCGTGGCGTCTATGCGCGGCTGAAGTTCGAGTCCGGTGTCCACCGCGTCCAGCGTGTGCCGGATACGGAGGCGTCGGGCCGCATCCACACCTCGGCCGCGACGGTCGCGACCCTGCCGCTGGCGAGCGAGGTCGACATCGCGCTGAACGACGCTGACATCCGCATCGACACGCTGCGCTCCGGCGGCGCCGGTGGTCAGCACGTCAACAAGACGGAATCGGCCGTGCGCCTCACCCATATCCCGACCAATACGGTGGTGCTGGTGCAGGATGAGCGTTCGCAGCACAAGAACAAGGCTCGCGCCTATGAGCTGCTGCGCGCAAAGCTCTTCGACATGGAGCGCATGCGGATCGACGCCGAGCGGTCGGCGGACCGGCGCGCGCAGGTCGGCTCCGGCGATCGATCGGAGCGCATCCGCACCTACAACTTCCCGCAGGGGCGCATCACCGACCACCGCATCAACCTGACGCTCTACAAGCTCGACGAGATGATGCAGGGGCTCGTCCTCGACGACGTGGTCGATGCCCTGACGGCCGAGCACCAGGCGAAGCTCCTGGCCGCCGAAGGCATGTCGTGATGAAACCAAAAAGCCCTCCCGGCGTTGTTGACGTATCGACACCAGGAGAGGGGGTTTCGTCCCATGATCAAGTTGGTTTCCGCAGTCGCGATGACAGGTCTGATGGCGTTCGCGGTAGTGGGCGCGGCGCAGGCGCAGGAACGCACCTTCCGCAAGATCACATCCGGCCAGCCGGCGGCCCTGCAGGGCGCCATGACCCAGTCTCAGGCGCGCAAGGCCTGCCAGATGGAAATGAAGGGAGCGCGCGAGAGCAAGGCCTCGATCAACACCAAGATGAAGCTCTGCATCACGCAGAAGATGGGCGGGAACAGCTGATCGCTTCCATCCCGGGGCCGGCCGCCTCCGGCCCCGAATCGGGAATTGATTGGCTGGTAGATGGCGCCGCACCCTCCGTCAGGGAGGTGCGGCGTCTGCTTGCGCAGAAGCTGATACGAGCGGGCAGCGAAACGGCTGGGCTGGACGCGCGCCTGCTGATCGAGGGCAGTCTCGCAACGGAAAATCCCGCTCCGGATATGCTCTTGCCGGCCGAGGCGCTGGTGCGGCTGAGCGGCTTCGCTGCGCGCCGTCTGGCGGGTGAGCCGGTCTGGCGCATCCTCGGTGAGCGCGAGTTCTGGAGTCTGCGCTTTCGGCTCTCGCCCGCCACGCTGGAGCCGCGCCCCGATAGCGAGACGATCGTCGAGGCGGCGCTGGCCGAGTTGAAGGGCCGGCGCGACGAGCCGCTGTCCCTCCTCGATCTCGGCACCGGCACCGGCTGCCTGCTGATCGCACTGTTGAGCGAATTGCCTCGCGCGAGCGGCCTCGGCATCGACCTGTCGGAGGAGGCTTGCCGCACGGCCGCCGGGAATGCGGAGCTGAACGGGGTGGCTGAACGGGCGACGTTTCGGCAGGGGAGTTGGACCGAGGGGCTGTCGGGGCGCTTCGATCTGATCGTCTCGAATCCGCCCTATATTCCCTCGGGCGAGATCCCGGGCCTGTCCGTCGAGGTGCGCGAGCACGATCCGATTCTGGCGCTCGACGGCGGCGCTGATGGGCTGGCACCTTATCGCATCTTCGCCCGGGCCCTTCCCGCCCTGCTCGCAGATGGAGGGCTCATCGTCTTCGAGATAGGGGCAGGGCAGGGGCCGGATGTCGTCGCGCTGATGCAGACCGGGGGCCTTGAATTCCGCGGCAGTCGCAACGATTTGGGTGGGCATGAACGGGCGCTGATTTTCGCACCCGGGTGATCATGCACAGGCTTTTGGTCGATTTCGCTTGGAGAAGTGGCCAAAAGCAGCTATGCAGCATTCCAGCCGAAGCTGGTGGCGTCAGAGCCAAGCTTTCGGGCAGTTCCCGATCGAACAGGATTTGCTCGAGATCAGCGTTTGTTCGCAGGCATGCTCCTGGAGCGGCGCAGCTGACAAGCCGGATGGAACCCCGAAGGCGCCGCGGCGCCGATTTGGCTCGATCGGGATGGAATCCCCGTGGGGTTGGAGCCCCTTTTGGATAATGAGCGCGTGAAGACCAGGAACGGCGCATCGCCCCTTCAGGTCAACTCAGGCCGACACAGCGTCGCAACCCGCTGTGCTTCGCAACGCGCATGATGACAGCACGGTTGCCTTGAGCACAGAAGCGCGAGACACACGCGAATGAGACCAGGTCAGAACCGGCGTATGCGCGGCCGTAACAATAATAACGGCAATAATAACGGCAATCGCAAATCTCCAAATCCGCTGCAGCGTAGCTACGAATCCAATGGGCCGGACGTAAAGGTCCGTGGCACCGCGCAGCATATCGCCGAGAAATATCTGCAGCTGGCGCGCGACGCCCAGTCTTCCGGCGACACCGTTGCCGCGGAGAGCTATTTCCAGCACGCGGAGCACTATTACCGCATCCTGCTCGCCGCTCAGGAGCAGATGGCTCAGCAGTTCGGCCACTCCTTCCCGCCGAATCGCGCCTTCGTCGAGGACGCCGATGAGGGCGAGGAAGACGGCGACGAGGAGGGCCAGCCCTTCCAGCCCGGCACCGGTCCGCAGCCCGAGCGCGGCGCCAACGGCCATGGCGGCTACAACGGTCATGGCGGCCAGCGTGTCGAAGGCGAGGCCGGCGAGGGTCAGCAGCAGGGCGGCGGTCAACGCTTCGACCGTCAGAACCGCCGCGAGCGCTTCAACAACGACCGCAACAACGATCGCCGTTTCGACCGGCAGGATCGCGGCGAGCGCCGCTTTGATCGCAATGTCGAAGGCGGTCAGGGCGTTCCGGGGGGCTACGCCCCGCGTCCCGACGCGCCGCGTTCCGACATCCCGGTCGGCGCCGAGCCGCAGGTGGAAACGGCTGTCGATCAGCCCGAGGCCGAGCGCCGTCCGGAGCGTGCCGAGCGTCCGCAGCGCGAGCGTCGCCCGCGCCGTCAGGACGTCGATGCCGGTGATGAGGTCGCCGCGGCGCTGCCGTCCTTCCTGACCAACCCGGTGCGGGTCGCCGCTCCGGCGGAGCCGGTGGAAGCCGCTCCGGCGGAGCCCGCCGCAGAGGCTGCGGAAGCCGCGCCGAAGCGCACCCGCCGCCGCCGTTCGCCGCGTGAGGTCATGGACGCGCTCGGTTCCGACACGGATGGTTCGGCCGAGTAAGCGGCCTCCGGTTGCTTCGAATTGAAAAGGGCCCGCAAGGGCCCTTTTTCTTTGAGCGCGTCTCTTCGACGGCCGTGCTCAGGCGATGCCGAGTTCTGCTGGCGCCTCCGCGACGCTCAGCCGGGCACCTTCGCCTAGCGAGCCGCCAGCGACGATGCGGCAATAGATGCCGCAATCGACATGGCCGTAATGCTGCATCAGGGCCTTGGGGATTTGCATATCCCGGGCGCCGGTCGCTGGATCGACATTGGTCGCCGCGCAGCGCTCGATCCGCTTGATGACATGGAGCCTGAGCCCGTTCGGACCCGAGAGGTCGCGGCCGACAAGGTCGTTCTCGGCCCAGGCCGGAAGATCGCTCACCATCAGGTTGCCGCGGAAGCGCAGCGGATCGACCGGCAGTCCGAGACGCGCCTCGAGATCGGCGACGCTGGCGAGGTTGATGATCGAGACGAAGCCCGAGCGGGAATCAGTGAAGCGATAGGTTGGCGGCGCTGTCAGCAGCTGGGGGACGCCGCGCAGCGCGTCGGGCATGAAGCCTTCGAAGAAGCGGGTGATCTCCGCCCGTCCATTCTCGCTGCCGGTGGCTGCGCGCAGAACCTCCTGCCCGCCTTGCTCGATGACGAGATCGCCGGTCGGATCGTCATAGCGGCTGCGCAGCCGCGCCAGCGACTCGTTGCGCATCAGCATCAGATACTTGATCTTCGGCTGATGCACCGGCTCGACCGGATCGAACCCCGAAGGGCCGTTCTCGATGGCGAAGAGCCGGTCGCCGGGGAAATAGCCTTCCGTGGGCAGTTCGGCGCGCGCGAGCCGTTCCGGCGAGAGGCCCTTCACAGGATAGCGATAGAGCGTTTCGATGAGCATGGTCCGTTCGGCTCCGGCTTAGGCGAGAGGCGCGACCATATAGCCTTGCCAATCGGCGCTGACAGATCAAATCTTGTATCCGTTTCGATCAATCCGCCTCGTCTTCGCCCTCGCTGACGGATCGCTGGCAGCCCCAACCGGCCAGCACCGCATCCGTCTCCTCGACGACGAAGAAGCGCGCGGCGTCGCGGTCATAGCCTTCTGCGAGCAGGCGCTCGTAATCGGTGTGGACATGGCGGACATGGGACCCCAGCGCGAGCCAGAGCGCGGTGGAAGGCGGCAGGTCCTTCATATGCTTGCGCTCGGCCAGCGCGACCACCGCCTCGGCGTCCGAGAGCGGAATGCCGGGCGCCAGCGCCCTCAGCGCCTTGCGAATCGCCTGCTGTCTGCGCGTCCCGGCCATGCCCGATCTGCGCCTGCCCTTTGCGTCAGGTCAATTGCGCGGCGGCGCCCCCTTCCGTTGCGCGAATGCCACACTATCTTGGGTGGCGAAGGGCGGCCCGTCAGGGCGCCCTATCCTGACGAAAGGCAGCAGGCCGGCGCCGCTTCGGGGCGAGGTCTGCGGGCGGAGTGATCTGAATGAACATCGAGAAATACACCGATCGCGCGAAAGGCTTCCTCCAGGCGGCGCAGACGATCGCGCTGCGTGAGGGGCACCAGCAGTTCACGCCGGAGCATCTGCTCAAGGCGTTGCTCGACGACAATGAAGGCATGGCGGCAGGCCTGATCGACCGGGCCGGTGGCAATTCCAAGCTCGCCTTGCAGCTCACCGACCAGGCTGTCGCGAAGCTGCCCAAGGTCTCCGGCGGCTCGGGCGGCCTCAACCTCACGCAGGGGCTGGCGCGCGTCTTCGATGCGGCCGAGAAGGCGGCGGAGAAGGCCGGCGACAGCTTCGTTACGGTCGAGCGCCTGCTGCTCGCTCTCGCCATCGAGAAGGATACCGAGGCGGGCAAGGCGCTGTCCAAGGCCGGTGTCACGCCGCAGGCGCTCAACGCCGCGATCGAGGCGATCCGCAAGGGCCGCACCGCCGATTCCGCTTCGGCCGAGCAGGCCTATGACGCGCTGAAGAAATATGCCCGCGACCTGACCGCCGCGGCGCGCGAGGGCAAGCTCGACCCGGTCATCGGCCGCGACGAGGAGATCCGCCGCACCATCCAGGTGCTGTCGCGCCGGACCAAGAACAACCCCGTCCTGATCGGCGAGCCCGGCGTTGGCAAGACCGCCATCGCCGAGGGCCTCGCGCTGCGCATCGTCAATGGCGACGTGCCGGAGAGCCTGAAGGACAAGGAGCTGCTCGCGCTCGACATGGGCTCGCTGATCGCGGGCGCCAAATATCGCGGCGAATTCGAAGAGCGGCTGAAGGCCGTGCTGACCGAGGTCTCGTCCTCGGATGGCGGCGTCATCCTGTTCATCGACGAGATGCACACCCTCGTCGGCGCCGGGAAGACCGACGGCGCGATGGATGCCTCCAACCTGCTGAAGCCGGCGCTCGCCCGCGGCGAGCTGCACTGCGTCGGCGCGACCACGCTCGACGAGTATCGGAAGTATGTCGAGAAGGACGCAGCCCTCGCCCGGCGCTTCCAGCCCGTCTTCGTCGAGGAGCCGACCGTCGAGGACACGATCTCGATCCTACGCGGCCTCAAGGAGAAATACGAGCAGCACCACCGCGTCCGCATCACGGACTCGGCGCTGGTCTCGGCCGCGACGCTGTCGAACCGCTACATCACCGACCGCTTCCTGCCCGACAAGGCGATCGACCTCGTTGACGAGGCCTCGGCGCGGTTGCGCATGCAGGTCGACTCCAAGCCCGAGGAGCTGGATTCGATCGACCGCGAGATCGTGCGGCTGAAGATCGAGCAGGAGGCGTTGAAGAAGGAGAGCGACGCCGGCTCGAAGGAGCGGCTGAAGCGGCTCGAATCCGAGCTCGCCGATCTTGAAGCGCGTTCCGACACCATCACCACCGCCTGGAAGGCCGAGAAGGACAAGCTCGGCCAGGCCGCGGAGATCAAGACCAAGCTCGACGCCGCCAGGAACGAGCTGGCCCAGGCGCAGCGCAAGGGCGAGTACCAGCGTGCCGGCGAGCTCGCCTATGGCGAGATCCCGCAGCTCGAGAAGCGGCTGGCCGAGGTCGAAGCCAAGGGCGATAGCGCCGGCATGGTCGAGGAGGCGGTGACGCCCGATCACGTTGCCGCGGTCGTCTCGCGCTGGACCGGTGTGCCCGTCGACAAGATGCTGGAAGGCGAGAAGGAGAAGCTGCTGCGCATGGAGGAGGTGCTCGCCTCCCGCGTCGTCGGCCAGCGCGAGGCGGTGGAAGCCGTCTCGACCGCGGTCCGCCGTGCGCGAGCCGGCCTGCAGGATCCCAACCGCCCGATCGGCTCCTTCATGTTCCTCGGCCCGACCGGCGTCGGCAAGACGGAGCTGACCAAGGCGCTCGCCTCGTTCCTGTTCGACGACGACACGGCGCTCGTGCGCATCGACATGTCGGAATACATGGAGAAGCACTCGGTCGCCCGGCTGATCGGCGCGCCTCCCGGCTATGTCGGCTATGAGGAGGGCGGGGCCCTGACGGAGGCGGTCCGCCGCCGGCCCTATCAGGTCGTGCTCTTCGACGAGGTCGAGAAGGCGCATCCAGACGTCTTCAACGTCCTGCTGCAGGTGCTCGACGACGGCCGTCTCACCGACGGTCAGGGTCGTACGGTCGATTTCCGCAATGTGCTGATCATCATGACCTCGAACCTCGGTTCCGAGTTCCTGGTGAACCAGCCCGAGGGGCAGGACAGCGAGGCGGTCCGCGACGAGGTTATGGGCGTGGTTCGCCATGCCTTCCGGCCGGAGTTCCTGAACCGCATCGACGACATCATCCTGTTCCACCGGCTGCGCCGTCAGGACATGGGCGCGATCGTCGACATCCAGATGGGCCGGCTCGCGAAGCTGCTTACCGACCGCAAGATCACGCTCGAGCTCTCGAGGGAGGCGCGCGAGTGGCTGGCCGACAAGGGCTACGACCCGGCCTATGGCGCGCGCCCGCTGAAGCGCGTGATCCAGAAGTCGGTGCAGGACCCGCTGGCCGAAGCCATCCTCGCCGGCGAGATCGTCGACGGCGAGACCGTGCCGATCACGGTCGGTCCGGGGTCGCTGATGCTGGGTTCGGTCGCGGCCGTGAAGGAGAAGCGGCCGGCGGGTGTTGCGCTGAATTGATCGCCGTGGAGCTGACTGATCAGGAAAAGGGCCGTGCAAGCGGCCCTTTTGTTTCCGCGGCGGCTGTGGCGGTCAGCCTCGTTTCAGCAGAAACACCGCCTGCGCGCCGAACAGGTTCCAGAACCACCAGGGCGCATTGACGCCGACCTTGCCGCCGGCGGCGTCGAGCGCGACCGCGCGCTCCTTCTTGGCGCCGACCACGTCGCAGAGCGCGACGAAATCCCGGATCGTGCAGAAATGGATGTTGGGCGTGTCCCACCAGGAATAGGGCAGGGCGTCAGTCACCGGCATCCGGCCCTGGAAGAACACCTGGCCGCGCATCCGCCAATGCCCGAAATTCGGGAAGGAGACGATGGCGTGCCGGCCGATGCGCAGCATCTGCTCCAGCACGAGGCGTGGATTGCGCGTCGCCTGGATCGTCTGGGAGAGGATGACGTAGTCGAAGGAGTCGTCGGGATAGTCGGCGAGGTCGGTGTCGGCGTCGCCCTGGATTACCGAGAGCCCGCGCGCCACGCAATCCGCGACGCCCTCTCGCGACAGCTCGATGCCGCGCGCATCGACATCGCGGGTCTCGGCCAGCAGCGCGAGCAGCGCGCCGTCGCCGCAGCCGACATCGAGCACGCGCGTATGCGGCTGCACCATCTCGGCGACGAGCTTCAGGTCGATGCGGTTGGTATTGTTGTCGCTCAGCGCCATGCCTCAGATGCCCCGTGCCCGCGCTGCCGCGCCGATGAAACCGCGCGTCGTGGCGAAGAGATTGGGCTCTTCCAGCAGGAAGGCGTCGTGGCCCTTGTCGCTTTCGAGCTCGACGAAGGAGACCGAGGCACCGGCCGCGTTGAGCGCATGCACGATCGCGCGGGAATCCGCCGTCGGGAACAGCCAGTCGGACGTGAAGGAGGCGACGCAGAACCGCGTCTTCGTCCCAGTGAAGGCGCGCGCCAGCACGCCGTCATGGTCGTCCGCTAGGTCGAAATAATCCATCGCCCGCGTGACGTAGAGATAGGAATTGGCGTCGAAGCGCTCGACGAAACTCAAGCCCTGATGGCGGAGGTAGCTCTCCACCTGGAAATCCGCGTCGAAGGAGAAGGTCGGCGCCTCGCGGTCCTGCAGCTTGCGGCCGAACTTGCGGTGCAGCGCCTGCTCCGAGAGATAGGTGATGTGTGCGCCCATGCGCGCGACCGAAAGCCCCTTGGCCGGGCGCGTGCCCTCTTCGAGATACCGGCCCTGGCGCCAGTCCGGATCGGCCATCACCGCCTGCCGGCCGACTTCGTGGAAGGCGATGTTCTGGGCCGAATGCTTGGCGCCGGTCGCCAGCGGCAGCGCCGAGAAGACACGGGTAGGATAGCTTGCCGCCCATTGCAGCACCTGCATGCCGCCCATCGAGCCGCCGGCCACGCAGAACAGCGTCTCGATTCCGAGCGAGTCGACCAGCGCCGCCTGCGCCCGCACCATGTCGCGAATGGTCACGACCGGGAAGGAGAGGCCCCAGGGCTTGCGCGTCTCCGGGTTGAGCGAGGCCGGCCCGGTCGTGCCGGTGCAGCCGCCGATGACATTGGCGCAGATCACGAAGAAGCGGTCGGTGTCGATCGGCTTGCCCGGCCCGATCATCGAGGTCCACCAGCCTCCCTTGCCGGTGATCGGGTTGCGGCTCGCCACATACTGGTCGCCGGTCAGCGCGTGGCAGACCAGGATCGCGTTCGACTTCGCGGCGTTGAGCTCACCATAGGTCTGGTAGGCGATCTGCCAGCGATTCAGCACCACGCCGCAATCCATCAGCAGCGGCGTATCCGGGCCGAAGCGGGCGACAGGGCTCGAAGGCTCGTTGGCCTCCTTTTGCGGATCGGCAAGGCTGGGGGAAGAATCGCTCATTTCGTCCGCGTCGACAGAGTATTTGTCTTGCCGGTCCATGCGTTCGGAAAATCGAACCCTAGCGATGCCGTGCGGAAGCTGCGCTGTCAATGCAGGACTGCGTCGCCGGCTTTGCCAAGCCCGCTATGGGGCGCTAAGGAGCTTGGCCCTGCCGCGAAATGCGTCCCGCCACGATGACCGAAGCCGCTCCGACCACTCTCGCCGACCTGCGCAGCGAGATCGACCGCATCGACAGCGAGATGCACGCGCTGCTGATGGAACGCTCGCATATCATCGAGACGCTGATCTCGATCAAGAAGACGCAGGCCTCCGGCTCCGCCTTCCGCCCCGGCCGCGAGGCCGACATCATGAAGCGGCTGGCGCTGCGCCATAAGGGCCTGCTGCCGCTCGACACGGTGGAGAGCGTCTGGCGCATCATCATCGCGACCTTCACCTATGTGCAGGCGCCTTATTCGGTTCACGCCGACGTCTCCGGCGGCGATGCCGCGATGCGCGATTCGGCGCGCTTCCATTTCGGCTTCACCGTGCCCTTCGTCCCGCATGAGGATGCGCGCGCCGTGATCCGTGCGGTTGCGGATTCCGCCGGCGATCTCGGCATCTTCCGCATGGACCAGGGCGCCAGCGCCGGCATCTGGTGGCGGGACCTGATCGGGCCGGACAATCCGAAGATCATCGCGCGCCTGCCCTTCATCGAGCGGCCGGACCACCCGGCCGGCACGCCGGTCTATTGCATAGCCAAGCCGCTGGCTGATGCGGCCGTCCGCGAGATCGTGCTCTACGCCGCCCGCGTCGAGCGCTGGTCGGATGCGCTGCGCCACGGTCTCGCCCTGCATCTGGCCGAGGTCTCGGCCTCGGCGGCGGACGGCTCGCATCTCTCGCTCCTGGTCGCCGCCTCAGGCGAGGTCGATCAGGCGGTGATCCGGGATGCGCTGGCGCCCGCAGGCTTGAGCGACTTCTCCGAGGTCGGCAGCCACGCTGCCCGCTTCGCCGTCAAATCCGCCCGCTGAGCGGGTCCGCACTGCTCCTTCTGCAAGGTCAATCACCATGACGACCGCCTCCCGCCCCTTTCCCCGTCCCGGCGTCCTCGACATCGAGGCCTATGTCCCCGGCAAGTCCGCTGCTCCCGCCGGCGTGAAGCTGCACAAGCTCTCCTCCAACGAGACGCCGCTCGGCCCGAGCCCGAAGGCCGTCGAGGCCTTCCAGAGCCTCGCCAGCAAGCTGGAGTTCTATCCGGACGGCTCTTCGAGCAAGCTGCGCACCGCCATTGCCGGCCGCTACGGGCTCGATCCGGCCCGCATCCTCTGCGGCACCGGCTCCGACGAGCTGCTGCAGCTCATCACCAAGGCCTATCTCGGCGATGGCGACGAGGGTGTCTTCACCGAGCACGGCTTCCTCGTCTACCGCATCGCCATCCTCGCCGCCGGCGGCAAGCCGGTGGTCGTCAGGGAGAAGAACTACACGGCCGATGTCGACGCCATCCTCGGGGCGGTGACACCAAGGACGAAGATCGTCTTCCTCGCCAATCCCAACAACCCGACCGGCACCTATCTGCCCTTCGACGAGGTCAAGCGCCTGCATGCCGGGCTGCCGTCGAACGTGCTGCTCGTGCTCGACGCGGCTTATGCCGAGTACGTCCGTCGCAACGACTATGCGTCGGGCCTCGAACTCGTCGCCGAGAGCGAGAACGTCGTGATGACGCGCACCTTCTCGAAGATCTATGGCCTCGCCAATCTGCGCATCGGCTGGCTCTACGCTTCCGCGCACATCGTCGATGCGCTCGACCGCATCCGCGGTCCCTTCAACGTCAACGGCGCTGCCATCGAGGCAGGCGCTGCTGCCGTCGCCGACGAGGCCCATGTCGCTGCCGCCATCGAGCACAACGAGAAGTGGCTCGCCTGGACGACGGCTGAGCTGGAGAAGCTCGGCCTCACCGTCACGCCTTCGGTCGGCAACTTCATCCTGATCCACTTCCCGAAAGCCGCGGGCAAGACAGCGAAGGAGGCCGACGCCTTCCTGACGCAGCGCGGCCTCATCCTGCGCGCCGTCGCGTCCTATGGACTGCCGGACGCGTTGCGCATGACCATCGGCTCCGAGGAAGCGAACCGCCTCGTCATTGCCGCGCTTGCCGATTTCCTCTCGGCCAAGGCTTGATGCAGATGGCGGAAAGCTTCGCGCCGCGCCGCTCAGAGCCGGTCTTCGCCCGCCTCGCCATCATCGGCATCGGGCTGATCGGCTCCTCGATCGCGCGGGCGGCGAAGGAGCTGAATCTCGCCGGTACCGTCGTGTTGTCGGATCGCGACGAGGCTGTCCGCCAGCGGGCGCGCGAGCTTGATCTCGGCCACGCGGTCGTCGAGACCGCCGCCGAGGCGGCGCACGACGCCGACCATGTCATCCTCTGCGTGCCGGTCGGCGCCTGCGGGCCGGTCGCCGCCGAGATCGCCTCCAGCCTGAAGCCGGGCGCGATCGTCTCCGATGTCGGGTCGGTCAAGGGCTCGGTCGTCGATGCGGTCTCGCCTCATCTGCCCGACGGCGTCTCCTTCGTCCCGGCCCATCCGGTGGCGGGCACCGAGAATTCCGGTCCCGATGCCGGCTTTCCCAGCCTCTTCCTCAACCGCTGGTGCATCCTGACGCCGCCGGAGGGCACGGACCCGGCCGCGATCGCCAGGACCCGCCAACTCTGGGAGGGCATGGGCGCGCTGGTCGAGGTGATGAGCGCGCAGCATCATGATCTGGTGCTCGCCATCACCAGCCATCTGCCGCACCTCATCGCTTACAACATCGTCGGCACGGCCGAGGATCTGGAGGCGGTGACGGAGACGGAGGTCATCAAGTTCTCGGCCGGTGGCTTCCGCGACTTCACCCGAATCGCTGCGAGCGACCCGACGATGTGGCGCGATGTCTTCCTGCACAACAAGGAGGCGGTGCTGGAGATGCTCGGCCGCTTCAACGAGGATCTGGCGCTGCTCACCCGCGCGATCCGCTATGGCGACGGCGAGACGCTGCACAAGCACTTCACCCGCACCCGCGCCATCCGCCGCGGCATCGTCGCACTCGGCCAGGAGAAGCCGGAAACCGAGAAGCTACGCAAGGACTGAAGCGGAACGGTCGGCGATTGGCTTGCCGGGAGCTGTGTGTCAGCGCCTCTTGCGGCTTGCCAAGCCGGCCCCCTGCTGGTACAGCGCCACCCGTTGCCGCAATAGCTCAGCTGGTAGAGCACCTCATTCGTAATGAGGGGGTCGGGGGTTCGAATCCCTCTTGCGGCACCACTTTCATATTCACCCACATTCGCTGACGCTCGCAAACCGGCCAGGACGGCCGGCTTTTTCGTATCTGACGTTCGCTGGCGTGGATGGCGGCCGCGGACAAGCGCAGAAAATTCGGCCGGATTGCTGGCATCGCAAGCTCCCGTTATCGTGCGCCAAAATAGTCGGCGAATTGGGAGGACTGCATGCGTCTCCTCTGGGTCTTGCTGACGGCGCTGATGGGCTTGAGCCAGGCAGCGGCCACTGACCTCGTCAGAGGGCGAACGGACTTGCCCGAACTCGTTCTCGGTAACGACGACGGAGACGATTTCGCGGTCTCCCGCAAAGAGATCGAGATGGAATCCGGAAAGTCCTACCGGCTTTCGATCACGGCAAAAGGCTCAAAGGAGTATAAGTTCTTCGCTCCTGAGCTTTTCCGGCATAGCTGGATCAACCAGATCGTCATCAACCATCTCGAGATTCATATGCTGGGCGCCCCGCATCATCTCGAATTTGATGACCAGGGGACTATTCACGTCGAGTTCGTCGCGATCCGGCCCGGTGAGTATCCTTGGTTCGTGCAAGGTCTCGAGAGCAAGGGCATGACCGGCAAGTTCATCGTGAAGTGAAGAGGCAACCATGCGCGCCGTCGCCCTGTCAGCTGCCGTCCTGTCGTTGACGATGCCGGTCCACGCCGACGACAAGTCGGATTGCAAGGGCGGAATCGCGATGATTCAAGCCGAAATCGCCAAGAAGCCGCCGCAGGCCACCTTGCGCAAGCTGGAGACGGCCTTGCGCGTCGCGCGCCGCGAGGATCAGGAGGGCGAGTATGACGAGTGCCTCGATGCGGTGAACGATGCCCGCAAGGCGCTTGGGCGTTAACGCCTGCGGGCCGGTGCACGCAGGCTGCGCCCAGGCCGATCAGCCTCTCCGTCGAGCGAGGGTAGGCCTCAGAATTCGTACGAAACCTTCAGCTTGGCCTGATGGCGGGAAAAGTTGTCGAGATCGAACGTTCGGCCCGGAGTAGCCTTGGACTTCCCCGCGACCTGGGTCGAGAAGGCCGCCGAAATCGACACTTTCTCGCTGAGCTTGGCATAGAAGGTGGGGCCGGCGAACACCGCGTGCCCTTCGAAATTGTTCAGGCCGAGCCCGGTATAGGATCGCAGATAGCGAACTTCGCCGCCGAGGAAGACGTTCTGGCTGACCTGGTAGGCAAGGGCGCCCGACACGCCCCAGATGGAGGAACGCTCCGTCGTCATGCGGCGGGCCGCGCCGACGCAGGTCTCCAGGCTGTCATCGTCGGCGTCCGGCAGGCAGGGCCCTGACGCCACGCCTTCCAGCGGCTCACCCTCGCCATTGAAAAGCGCGCGGCCGCGTGGGCGGAATTTCTCCAGTTCGTAGATCAGGTTCAATCCGCCGAACAGCCTGCTCGGAATGAGCTCGGCATCGAGGGCGACGCGCAGCCCCAGGCCCAATCCCCGGCCCCGCTCGCCGCTATCCCCGTCCCGAAAGCTCATCGCGGGCTCGGCGATGAAGGTCAGGCCGACGGGAGAGCCAGGACCACGCTTGATGGCCTGCCATTTCAGCTCGGTCGAGAAACCCGCGAACCCGCTGCCGTTTCGATTGTCCAGGCCCGGCACGTCCCGGATCGAGAAGGCATCCCCCGCCACCCCGAACTCGAAGCTGAAGCGGTCGATAGGCGCGAATGCAAAGGTGGCGCCCAGCGCTCCCGCCCGATACCGGCCGAAGCGCTTTCCAAACGCACCTTCCGCTTCGCTCGAGATCTCGAATTTGCCCTTTTCGGTTATGCTGGTGCCCTTCGTGAAGCCGAACATGTCTTCGGTTTCGGGGCCTTCCTGGGCGTCGTCGTCATCCTTCGGGCTGCCGCTCGACGCTCCGGCCCTGACGATGCCGACGCATTCGTCGAACTCGCGCTCGCCCGCCTCCCGCTCGGCCCTGCGCAGCGCGCGCTGCAAGGCCTCTCGATCGCCGGAGGCCTTGCGTATCGCGATGGCGCTTCGCAGACGCCCGATCCCGGCGAGGCATTCGCTGCGATCATCGGCGTAGGCCGTGATCGCCGTGCCGAGAAGGGCGGCAGTCGTAGTCAAGACAAGGCGCATTGGACGACCTCGCATGCACGATAGGCTGCAGAGGTCGAGCATGATGATGATTCGGCTGAATCGCCATCAAAAAGAAGCGTTTGCTTCGGTTTCGCGCCCGCCGGCGGAGCGAGGCGTCAGGCGGCTGCCGGGACAAGTGCCTGTTCGCGCGGCTCGCGTACGGTGATGATGGCGAGCGCTGCGATCAGGCAGAGCACGCCGGCAATGAAGAAAGCCGGCAGATAGGTCTGATAGGCGGTACGGCTGAAGCCTGCGCCCCAGGCGGCGAAGGCCGCTCCGAGCTGATGCCCAGCGAAGACCCAGCCGAAGACGAGATTGGCCCGCTCGCCGAAGCGGTCGGCAGCCAGCTTGACGGTCGGCGGCACGGTCGCGACCCAGTCGAGCCCGTAGAAGATCGCGAAGATCGAGAGCTCGTAGAAGCTGAAGCTGGTGAAAGGCAGGTAGATCAGTGAGAGCCCGCGCAGCCCATAATACCAGAACAGCAGCTTGCGGCTGTCGAAGCGATCGGACAGCCAGCCCGAGCCGACCGTGCCGGCGAAGTCGAAGATGCCGATGATCGCGAGCATGCCGGCCGCCGCCACCGGCGCCATGCCGAAATCGCCGCAGAGCGAGACGAAATGCGTCTGCACCAGCCCGTTCGTGCTGGCGCCGCAGACGAAGAAGGTGCCGAACAGCACCCAGAAGATGCGCGAGCCCGCGGCCTCCCGCAGCGCGACGAGCGGGGAGGCGAGCATGGCCTTGAACGTGGCCGGCGCGGCGGGCGGCGCGGACGCGGGACCGGTCGCGCCATAGGGCGCAAGTCCGATGTCGGAAGGCCGGTCGCGCATCAGCAGCAGCACGGCAAGCGCCGCGATCAGCAGCATGACGAGCACGAAGCAGAGCGCGCTGCGCCAGCCGAGCCTTTCGGTCAGCGAGGCAAGCAGCGGCAGGAAGACGAGCTGCCCGGTCGCGGTGCTGGCGGTCAGCAGGCCGACGACGAGGCCGCGCCGGGCGGAGAACCAGCGCGTCGCGACCGTGGCGCCGAGCACCATGGCGGTGAGCCCGGTGCCGAAGCCGACCACGACGCCCCAGAGCAGGAAGAGTTGCCAGATCGTCGTCATCGCGAAGGAGCCGAGCACGCCCGCGGCGATCAGCGTCAGCGCCGCGGCCGCGACGCGCCGCAGACCGAAGCGGTTCATGAAGGCTGCCGCGAAGGGGCCGAGCAGGCCGAACAGCACGAGTCGGATGGCGAAGGCAGAGGAGATATCGGAGGTCGCCCAGCCGAATTCGGCCTGCAGCGGCCCGATCAGCACGCCGGGCGCGCCGACGGCCCCGGCCGTGACCAGCATCGTCAGGAAGGTGACGCCCGCGACGATCCAGCCGTAATGGACACCCCGGCGGGCGGCGAAGGACGGGATCGCGCCAATGCGAACCGGTGCAGTTGTGGTCGACATCGTCTCATCCTTTTGCGGGCATATGCCCATATTTGGTTCAAAGAAAAGCCGTCAAAGCAGACGCCAAAGCTCATCCAGAAGCTGCATCCGTTCGGGGCCGAGGCGCTGGGTCAGCTCGGCCTGGGATTTCTCCCAAAGGGGTTCCGCCTTGCGCACGACCGCCTGTCCCCGCTCGGTCACCGTGACCACCGCCTCGCGCTGGTCCTTGCCCTTGCCGATCGCGACGAGGCCCTCTCTCTCCACGACGCGGACATTGCGCCCCATGGTCGAGCGGTCGAGGCCGAGCTGGCGCCCCAGTTCCGTGAGGCTCAGCGAACCGTTACGCGCCACGGTCCGCAGCAGCGCGAACTGCGCGATGTTGATGCCGACGGGCTCGAGCGCGACGTCATAGAGAGCGGCGACCTTGCGGGTCGCTGTCCTCAGGCGTGTGCAGTGGCAGGGACTGTACATGATGCGCGTATATGCCCCTAATTCAGAAATGGCAAGACCGGGACAGGGTTGCGGCAGCCGCTGACGCGAGCACGCCCCCTCCAGCATCAGCCTTGCGGCGCGATGTCTCGCGCCATGGGGAACGGGTGCTGGAAGGGGCGTGGTTTGCTTCACCGGAAGAGGGAAGCTTTCCGGGGAGTGGGATGAAGGGTCGTGGTCTCAGCCGATTTCCGCCACGGGATCAGCATCGACACGCGCTGCCGGTAGTTCCGGTATTCGTCGCCGAACAGGTCGATCAGATCGCGCTCCTCCAGGAAGATCCCGACCAGGATGTATCCGGTCGTGACGGCAGCGAAGAGGAGGTGGCCGACCGTCATGTGGGGTGTCGCCCAGAACGCGATGATGAAGCCGAGATAGATCGGATGCCGCACCAGCTTGTAGAGGGCAGGGGTCTTGAAGCGAACGTTCGGCATCGACTTGCCGCGCGCATTGTTCACGACCTGGTGCAGCCCGAACAACTCGAAGTGGTTGATCATGAAGGTCGAGGCCAGGACGATCAGCCAGCCGACAAAGGAGAGCGCGGTGAGCACGGCCGCGAGCACAGGCTCCTCGACCAGCCAGACGGTGGTCGGGATCGGCCGCCACTGCCAGAAGAGCAGGATGAGCGCCAGGCTCGCCAGCAGCACATAGGTGCTTCGCTCGATCGATTTTGAGACGTATTGCGTCCACCAGCGCTTGAAGGCCGGCCGTGCCATGACGCTGTGCTGCAAGGCGAAGAGCGTCATCAGCGCGATGTTGACGATGAGGGCCTCGGGCAGCGGAGCGGGCACGCCGGAATCGATCGTCTTGGGAACGACGCGTCCGCTGACGAAGCCTACGGCGTAAAGAAAGGTGACGAAGAAGACGATGTAGGCGAAGAGGCCGTAGAGCAGGGAGACGATGCGGTTCATGTCGTGGTTCCTCCGTGACGCTGCGCTTTCGCTGCAGCCGATGCTCGACGAAGGCGGTGCCGGACCGAGGCCGCAGCACGCCGAACCTCTGCAGAAGAAGGCGAGGACGGGTGCAAGGACTGCGAGGTAGGTCACACTCGGGAACTGCGACCGGCCGCGTGGCCAAGTTTCAGCCGCGCGCCGGAAGCCGATCTTCCGCTCGCAGGGCACGCGCAACCCGCTGCCGCGCATCCGCATGCTCGATGGCTTCAACGAGGGCTGGATCGAGTTCGCCGATCATGGCCGCCTTGCGCGCAAGGGGGAGACGGCGCTCGAAAGCGTCGTCGCCGAACTCGTCCGGGCCGGCTAGGCTGCCGGTCCCGTGTCATCGATTTGTGCGGCCGGTGCGGCACGAGCCCGCCGGCCGCGATCCGCGAAAGGAACCCCTCATGGAAACGATCGCCACGCAGGGGGTGAAGATCCCCCGTCTCGGCCTGGGCACCTATCGCCTTGCCGGATCGGATGCCCAGGCCCCGGTCGAAAGCGCTATCGCGCTCGGTTATCGGCATATCGACACCGCGGCCATGTACGACAACGAGGCCGGCGTCGGTGCAGGCATCGCGGCCTCCGGCATCAAGCGCAGCGAGCTCTTCGTCACGACCAAGGTCTGGCACGACCAACTCGCGCCGGACGCGGTCGAGCGGGCCTTCGACACCAGCCTGAGCAAGCTCAAGCTCGACTATGTCGACCTCTATCTCGTGCATTGGCCCTCGCCGGAGATGAACATGGCGGCGACTCTCGAGGCACTGCTCTCGCTCCGTGAACGCGGCCTGACGCGGGCCATCGGCGTCTGCAACTTCAACCTGCCGATGATCCGCCGCGCGGTGGAGGAGATCGGCGCGCCGATCGCCTGCCACCAGATCGAGTATCACCCCTTCCTCTCGCAGGCGCCGATGCTCGCCTATCTGCGGAGCAAGGGCATTCCGCTGACAGCCTATTGCCCGCTCGCGCAGGGCCGGGCCGCCAGCGACGCGACGCTCAACCAGATCGGCCGGAAGCATGGCGCGAGCGCCGCCCAGATCGCGCTCGCCTGGTTGATGGATCAGGAGGGCGTGATCGCCATTCCGAAGGCTGGCCGTCCGGAAAGCCAGAAGGCCAACCTCGCCGCGCTCGACATCAAGCTCGATGACGCTGACCGCACCGCCATCGCCGCGCTGCCAAAGGACCAGCGCTTCGTGCGCCCGTCCTTCGGGCCGGATTGGGAGGCGAAGGCGGCTTAAGCCGCCTTCAGTACTTCCGCGATAGTGGTACCGAAAGGCGTCGTCGGCCGGCCGATCAGGCGCGACAGCGTGCGCGACTGGTCAAAGAGCGCGCCGCCCGCTGCTGCGGCGTCGGAATCGGCGATCAGATTGGCGAGCCCTTCGGGAAGGCCGGCGCCGACCAGCGCCGCGCGGTATTCGGCTTCCGGCAGGTTCACATAGGGGATCTGCTTGCCTGACTGGCGCGAAAGTTCGGCGGCGAATTCCGTGAGCGTGTAGGAAACATCTCCCGCAAGCTCATGGACCACGCGCGGGGCCTCGTCGCCGATCAGCGCCGCGGCTGCGGCTTCGGCATAGTCCAGCCGCGCGGCGCTCGAAATGCGCCCTTCGCCGGCGCTACCGATGAAGGCGCCGTGCTGCAGGGCGGGCGCGATCGAGGCCGTATAGTTCTCCGTGTACCAGCCATTGCGCAACAGGCTGTGGTCAAGGCCGCTGACCTCGATCAGCTTCTCCGTCTGGCGATGCTCCTCGGCGAGGCGGAGCTTCGAGATGTCGGCATGGAGCACGCTGGTATAGGCGATGCGTTTGATGCCCACCTGCTTGGCGGCCTCGATGGCGTTGCGATGCTGAGGGACGCGCGCGCCGAGCGCGTTGGATGAGATCAGCAGCAGCCGCTCCGCCCCGGCGAACGCCGGCGCCAGCGTTTCAGGCTGCTCGTAGTCGCCTTTGCGGATGGCGACACCCTCCGGGAAGAGCGAGGCAGCGCGGGCGGGATCGCGGACGACGGCCGCGACGGAGGAAGCGCCGGCATGGCGGGCAAGCGCGGTGACGACGAGACGGCCGAGCTGGCCGCTGGCGCCGGTGACGACGAAACGAGGGGCGGTGGACATGGCAACTCTCCGGTCTCTGTGTTAGACTAAGTCTCAGATAGAGACTTGAGCGAGAGGCCGGAAGACGGCACTTTTCCGTCACCTGGTTACTGCGGGGAGACCGCCATGGACGCATGCACGAGGCTGGGCGAGAAATTCGAGGGTTGGCAGGCGCTCGGGCTGGACGAGGAGCGCTGCCCCGTCCGCAACCTGCTCGACCAGATCGGCGACCGCTGGTCGATCCTGCTGATCTCGGCGCTCGCAGGCGGGCCAAAGCGCTTCAGCGCGCTGGCGCGGGCCGTGCCCGACATCTCCAAGCGCATGCTGACGCAGACCCTGCGCACCCTGGAGATTTCCGGCTTCGTCCATCGGGACGTGCAGCCGACGGTGCCGCCGAGCGTCACCTATTCGCTGACGCCGCTCGGACAGAGCTTCGCCGCCCCGCTCCTCGGGCTGGTGGACTGGGCCGAGAGCAATTTCGCCACGGTGCTCGAGGCCCGCGCGCAGGCGAAGCGGGCGGCCTGAGCGCCGCTCACTCCGCCGCCATCGCCGCGAAGCGGTGGCGATAGTCGCCGGGCGAGAGGCCGACGAGGCGGTGGAAGAGCTTGCGGAACGCTGCGGCGTCCTCGTAGCCGACTGCCCAGGCGATCTGCTCGACCGAGCGCCGGCTGAACTCCAGCAGCTCGCGCGCCTTGCCGACGCGCAGATGCTGCGCGTACTCGGTCGGCTTCAAGCCGGTCGCGGCCTTGAAGCGCCGCTGGAAGGTGCGTTCCTCCATCGCGATGACCCTCGCCATCTCGCCGACGCTGACGGCCTTCGCCTCGCGCGCGTGCAGCCAATGCTGCACCCGCAGGATGGCTTCGTCGCCATGGGTCAGCTTCGGCGCGAAGCGGGAATAATGTCTCTGCTCGCGGCCGGCGGGGTCAATCAGCATGAAACTGCCGGTATCGACCATTACCGTCGAGCCGAGCAGTCGGTCGACCATGCGCAGGCCGAGATCGGTCCAGGCCATCAGCCCGCCGGCGGTGAGGATGTCGCCGTCCTCGATCACCATCCGGTCGGTATCGAGCCGCACATCGGGGAAGCGGGCGCGGAAAGCGTCGGCGAAGAGCCAATGGGTCGTGGCGGGCCGGCCTGAAAGCAGCCCCGTCGCGGCAAGGGCGAAGACGCCCCCGCAATTGGCGGCGAGCGTCGTGCCGCGGGCATGCCTGTCGAGCAGCCAGCGGGCGTAGGGAGCGGCCTCCTCGGCCTCCATCGGCCCGGTCAGGCGGCCCGGCACCAGCAGCACATCCGGCTCCGTCGCCGTGCCGAGCTCGGCATGCGTGTCGGAGACGCGGCCCCAGCCGCCATCGCCATCCGGCCGCCAGTGACTGACGCGCAGCCTGAGGCCGCCGCGCTTCTCGGAGAAATGCCCGGCGATGTCGAGCAGGTCCGTCATGCCGTGGATCATCGCCGTCTGGCAGCCGGGATAGAGCACCATCCCGACCTCGGCCTTGATCCTCTTCTGCGCAGTCGCGCCCATCGTCAGCCTCTTTGTCGGTTTTGGCCCGGCGATTGTCGCTTCTGCCGATCCCGATGATTCCTCACCCAGCGTAATCCTTCAACCACGGGGCGCGGACGTCCCGACGATCTGAAGCAACTCATTGAGGGAATTACGACAATGGCCACGATCACCACCAAGGACGGCACCCGCATCTTCTACAAGGACTGGGGCCCGGAGGACGGGCAGCCGATCGTCTTCTCGCATGGCTGGCCGCTGACGGCCGATGTTTGGGATGCGCAGATGGTCTTCTTCGCCAACCAGGGCTTCCGCACCATCGCCCATGACCGTCGCAGCCACGGCCGCTCGGACCAGGTCTGGCAGAACAACACCATGGACCAGTATGGCGACGACCTCGCCGAACTGATCGAGCAGCTCGACCTGAAGGACGCGATCCTCGTCGGCCACTCCACCGGCGGCGGCGAGGTCACCCGCTATGTCGGCCGCCATGGCACGAGCCGCGTCGCCAAGCTCGCTTTGATCGGCGCGGTGCCGCCGCTGATGCTGAAGACCGAGGCCAATCCCGGCGGCCTGCCGCTGGACGTCTTCGACGGCATCCGCAAGGGCACCTATGACAACCGCTCGCAGTTCTTCAAGGATCTGACGATCCCCTTCTACGGCTACAACCGGCCGGGCGCGGTGATCTCGGAGGGCATCCGCGAGAGCTTCTGGCTGCAGGGCATGATGGGCGGGCTGAAGGGCCAGCTCGACTCGATCCGCGCCTTCTCGGAGAGCGACTTCAACGAGGACCTGAAGCGCTTCGACAAGCCGACCCTCGTGCTTCATGGCGACGACGACCAGATCGTGCCGATCGGCGCCTCGGCGCTCTCGACGGTCAAGATCGTCAAGCACGCGGTGCTGAAGGTCTACGAAGGGGTCGATCATGGCCTGACCCAGACCCATCAGGATCGGTTCAACGCCGATCTCCTCGCCTTCATCAAGGGCTGAATGGATGCGGCGGGTCTAGCGCCCGCCGCTCCCCTTTCAATCAGGAGCCCCTCCCATGTCGAACGAAACCTTCCTCGTCACCGGTGCCTCGGACGGTATCGGCGCCGTCTATGCCGAGCGTCTCGCCCGCCGCGGCCATGATCTGATCCTGGTGGCGCGCCGCGCGGACAAGCTCGAAGCCCTCGCCCGGGACATCCGCGCGGCCCATGGCGTGAGCGTCGAGACCATCGCCGCGGATCTTGCTCAGCCGGCCGATCTCGCCCGCATCGAGGCGCGGCTGCGCAGCGACGCGGCGATCACGGGCCTCGTCAACAATGCCGGCATTGCCGGTGAAGGGTCTATCCTCGGCGCCGACCCCGCCTATCTCTCGGGGATGATCGCGCTCAACGTGCTCGCCGTAACGCGGCTCGCCGCAGCGATTGCCCCGCGGCTGGCCGAGCGCGGCTCGGGTGCCATTATCAACATGACCTCGGTGACAGCGCTGATGCCCGCGGCCTTCACCGCGGTCTATCCGGCGACCAAGGCCTTCGTGCTCGCCTTCTCCGAGGCGCTGCAGGCCGAACTCGGCCCCAAGGGCGTGCGCGTCCAGGCCGTGCTGCCGGGCATCACCCGCACCGCGATCTGGAAGGAAGAGGCGATCGCCCGAATCCCGCCCGGCATGGTGATGATGGTCGACGACATGGTCGACGCGGCGCTCGCAGGCTTCGATCTCGGCGAGACGGTCACCATCCCCTCCCTGCCGGAGACGGCCGGTTTCGACGCCTTCATCGCCGCCCGCGAGGCGCTGCGCCCCGGCCTCTCCCTCAGCACCCCTGCCGCCCGCTATGGCGGCTGAGGCGAAACATGCTCACTAGAGCGGCGCGCCGCCCATGGTCGAGACATGGGCGGCGATCACTTTCCAGCCGAGCTCGGGGAAGCGCACCCAGCTCTGGCTCTGCCGGCCGACCAGATCCTTGCCCCGGACCTTGAACTCCAGGTTCACCGTCGCGATGTCGCGGCCGAGCGTCAGGATCTCCAGCCTGATCCGCTTCTCCTTGGTGCCCGGCCCCGGCGGCCGGGCGACGCGATGGGCGTGGATCGCCGCGAAGCCGTAGCCGTTCTCGCGCAGGGCGTAGCGGATCGTATGGGGGCTGTCCCAGAAGGTCGCGTCGAGCACCGCGACGTCGTTGTCGATCAGCGCCTGCTCGTAGCGCTCGAACAGCGCCGAGACTTCCGCGACGACTTCCGGGATGTTCGGGGTCAGGTCGCTCACGCGGCTTCGTCCATGGCGAGTGCGACGGAGACGAGCGCGGCGTCGGTGCCGCGCCCGCCGATGATCGAAAGCCCAACGGGCGCGCCACCCACCGTGGCGCCGGGCAGGTTCACCTGCGGCGAGCCGGTGAGGCCGCCCTGTGCGCACAGGCAGTTGATCCGGTCCCGGAGCGGCTGCAATTCCGGCAGCGGCAGCCCGCGTAGCGGGCCGGGGAAGGGCGTGGTCGGCAGGCACAGGATCGTGCCGGGCGGCAGCAGATGGCGCAGCCGCGCCCGCGCTTCCTGCCGCATCAGCGCCGCCCAGCCGCGCTCGGCCGCGGGTATCTGGGCGCCGTTGAGCAGACCGGCCACGACGCTGAAGGCCATGCGGGGATTGGTGGCCTCGACCCAGGGCCGGAAGGTCTCCCAGGCCTCGACCGGCTGCAGCGTGCGCTGCGCCCGCGACCAGACGGACAGCCCCTGCGGCGCCATGATGTCCTCGCGCACGTCGCCGACGATCGCTTTCAGGCGCTCGACCATCGGCTGCAGCGCCTCGGCGACTTCCGGATCGGCAAAGCCGAAGGCGTCCGTGGCAATGATGAGCTTGGTCGGCAGGGCACCGGGCGCTTCGCCCAGCATGACGGTCGAGACGCGGGCGAAGGTCTTGGCGTCGCGGGCGAACCAGCCCGTCGTGTCCGAGCTCGGAGCCTGCGGCATCATGCCGGTAACGTCGAGCCGACCATGCGTGGGGCGGATGCCATAGAGTCCGCAGAAGCTCGACGGCACACGCACCGAGCCGCCCGTGTCGGTGCCGAGCGCGGTGTCGCAGAGTCCGGCCGCGACAGCCGCCGCCGAGCCGGAGGAGGAGCCGCCCGGCACGCGGTCTGGTGCGGCGCTGTTGATCGGCGTGCCGTCAAAGGGGTTCTCGCCGAGGATGCCGAGGGAGACCTCGTCGGTGATCGTCTTGCCGACGAGATCGGCACCGGCATCGAGCAGCGTCTGCACGGCCCAAGCATGGCGCTCGGGCAGTGGGTTGTATCTGGCCCAGTCGTGATTGCCGCCGCCGGTTGGCGCGCCCGCGACATCGAACAGATCCTTGGCGGCGAAGGTCAGGCCGGAGAGCGGCCCGCCGGTCCTCCCGCTGATCTGCATGCGCTGACCCGGCACGAAGGCATTGACGTGATCTTCCATTCTCGCTCCCCGTCGATCCCGGCCACCAGACATGCCCGAGCGTCGGGCGATTCGTCAGTGCGGGGGTGGGGACAGTGCAATGCATGTGCCGCGTGCAGCCGGCGCGACAGGACAGCGAGGGGGCAGCTCGTCAGGCGAAGCGTTTGGCACCTGCGACGCACAGCACGACCACCCCGGTTGCAGCGATCATCGTCCAGGCGACAGGCTCGCGCAGCAGCAGGCCAGCCAGCATCAGGCCGAAGAAGGGCTGCAGCAGCTGGAGTTGCCCGACGCTGGCGATGCCGCCCAGCGCCAGCCCGCGATACCAGAACACGAAGCCCACCAGCATGCTGAAGATCGAGACATAGGCCAGGCCGAGCCAGGCGGGCGTCCCGATCCCCTCCCAGGAGCCCGGCAGGAAGAGGAGCGTCAACAGAGCCATCGCTGGCAACGACAGCAAGAGCGCCCAGGAAATCACCTGCCAGCCCCCAAGCCGGCGCGAGAGTGCGGCTCCCTCGGCATAGCCGAGCCCGCAGAGCAGGATGGCGGCGATCATCAGGAGATCGCCGGTCAGCGAGCCTCCTTCGCTATGGGCGAGCGCGAAGCCGGCGACGGTGGCTGCGCCGAGCAGAGAGAACAGCCAGAAGGCCGGCTTCGGCCGCTCGCCGGCCCGCAGCACGCCGAACAGAGCGGTCGCCAGCGGCAACAGGCCGACGAACACGATCGAGCGGGCCGCGGCGATATGCTGGAGCGCCAGCGCCGTGAGCAGCGGGAAGCCGAGCACGACGCCGATCGCCACGATGGCGAGCGGGCCAAGATCGGAGCGTCCCGGACGCTTCTGGCGCAGCATGACGAGGAAGGCCGCGCCCAGCAGCGCCGCGATCACCGCGCGGGCCGAGGTGAGAAAGAGCGGCGAAAAACCGGCGACGGCAACGCGCGTCGCCGGCAGCGAGCCGCTGAAGATCAGCACGCCCATGAGGCCGCTGCCCCATCCCCTCCCGACCCATTCCTGCTGCATCGACATGGTCCTTTTTCGCATCTTCGCAGGCCTAGGCGCCTTCGGACCGATGCGCCAGCGACAGTTCAATACATTTGTGCGAAACTGTGTGGCTATGGATGCCAGCACAATCGATACAGCGGAGGTCCGGCAGACACGGACAGCGACGGTCATGGCCGCGATCCGTGACAAGCTGGCTGCGCGACTGCTCGCGCCCGGAGACCGGCTGCCTTCGATCCGCCGGCTTGCGACGACGATGCAGGTTTCGCCCTCGACCGTCGTCGAGGCCTATGACCGGCTTGCGGCGGAAGGGTTGATCCGGGCGCGGCCCGGTTCCGGTTTCTACGTGACGGGCGGCGGCTTGCCGCCGCTCGCCCTGACGCATGCAGCCTCGGCCCAGGAGCGCGCGGTCGATCCGTTCTGGGTCTCGCGCCAGTCGCTCGATGCCGATCCGGGCGTGCTCAAGCCGGGCTGCGGCTGGCTGCCGGCCGACTGGATGCCGGGCGAAGCTCTGCGCCGGGGTTTTCGCGCGCTGGCGCGGGCACAGGATCCCGTTTTGTCGGATTATGGCAGCACGCGGGGCTCGCCGGCCCTGCGCCGACTCCTGCTCGGGCGTTTCGCCGAGGAGGGGCTGGCGGCTAGCCCCGAGCAGCTCATGCTGACCGGTTCGGGAACGCAGGCGCTCGATCTGGTCTGCCGCTTCCTGCTGCGGCCGGGCGATACCGTCCTCGTCGACGATCCCTGCTACTTCAATTTCCAGGCCTTGCTGCGGGCCCATCAGCTGCGCGTTCTCGGCGTGCCCTATACGCCTGCGGGGCCCGATGTCGCAGCGTTCGAGGCCCTGACGGCGGCTGAGCGGCCACGTCTCTACATCACCAATTCCGGCCTTCACAATCCGACCGGCGCCAGCCTCGCGCCGCAGACGGCCTATCGTGTCCTGCGCGCCGCGGCGGTCTGCGACCTGACCATCGTCGAGGACGAGATCTTCGCCGATTTCGAGCCGGAGCCGTCGGCGCGGCTGGCGACGCTCGACGGGCTCGACCGCGTCATCCGGATCGGCAGCTTCTCGAAGACGCTCTCTGCCTCGGTCCGCTGCGGCTATATCGCCGGGCGGGCGGACTGGATCGAGGGGCTCGTCGATCTCCAGGTCGCGACGACCTTCGGCGGCCCCAGCCCCGTGGCCGCCGATCTGATCGCTGGGGTCCTCGCCGGAGGCAGCTACCGCAAACATATGGAGGAGTTGCGCCGCCGGCTCGCCCAGGCCCGGCGCGAGGTCGCGGCCCGGCTGGAGCCTCTCGGCATCCGGCCCTGGCTCAATCCGCGCGGCGGCTTCTATTTGTGGTGCCACCTGCCCGAGGGGATCGACTCCGCCGAACTGGCGCAGCTCGCCGTGGCGCAGGATGTGGTGCTGGCGCCCGGAAACGTCTTCAGCGTCTCGCAGGGCGCCGGCGGCTTCATGCGCTTTAACGTGGCCCAGTCTCGCGATCCGCGCCTGATTGAGGTGCTGCGGCAGGCGATGGCTGCGCTGAGGAGCGAAGAGCGGCACTAAGTGGGGAGGGCGGAGGCGCGAGGTTGTGTCGCATCCGCCGGCGCTTCGCCCCTGATATAGACCGCGCAACAGCCGGCAAGGCCGGACAGGATCTGAAAGTTCGATTGATGCATTTGAGGATCGGCACGCGCCGCAGCCCGCTGGCGATGGCCCAGACCCGCCACGTGATGAGCCTGATCCAGGCGAAGTTCCCCGAAGCGGAATTCACCCTCTGCCCGATCGTCACCATCGCCGACAAGGACCGCGTCTCCGAGTTCCACGAGTTCGGCATGGTGGGCGTCTTTGCCGTGGAGCATGAGCGGCAGCTCGTCTCTCGCGAGGTCGATTTCGTCGTCCATTCGCTGAAGGATCTGCCGACCATCCTGCATGAGGGGCTCGTCCTCGCCTCCGTCCCGGAACGGGAGGATCCGCGCGACGCGCTCTGCGGCGCGACGCTGGCCACGCTCCGGCAGGGCGCAAGGGTCGGCACCGCCTCCCTGCGCCGCCGGGCCCAAATCCTGAACCTGCGCCCGGATGTCGAGGTCGTTCCCATTCGCGGCAATGTCGGCCCGCGGCTCGCCCGCATCGACGGGGAGGGCGCGCTCGATGCCGTCATCCTGGCGCAGGCCGGGCTTCGGCGGCTCGATCTCGCTGAGGCCTCGGCCGAGATTCTCGATCCGGCCCAGTTCCCCTATGCGGTCGGGCAGGGCGCGCTCGGGCTGGAGGCGCGGGCCGAGGATGCCGCCGTCATCACGGTCCTGCAGGCGATCCAATGCCCGAAGGCCCGGGCCGAGGTCGAGGCCGAGCGCGCGATGATGCATGCGCTGGGAGCCGGCTGCAGCCTGCCGGTCGGCGCGAGCGCGACGTGGCGAAGCGGGCTCCTCGTCCTGCAGGCACAGGTCACCTCGGTCGAGGGGGCGGAGCGGGTCGTCGCGGAGGGAAGCGAGGCGCCGGAGCGTGCCGAGGAACTCGGCCTCAGCGTTGCCGAGGCGCTGACGGCAAAGGGCGGCGGCGCTATCCTCGAAAGCAGCTATCGCGGGCATTATCCGCGCTTCAAGGCCGTGTCCGCCAAGCGCTAGAGCCTGCTGACTTCGCACGGAACCACCGCGTCATCCCGGACAAGCGGCTTTAGCCGCGCCGATCCGGGATCCATCGTAGAGCGCGGCGCCCTACGATGGATCCCGGGGCAAGCCCGGGATGACGTCGTGGTTCTGCAGAAAATCAGCAGGCTCTAAAGCCAAATAGAAAGGCTCGGCCTCCTGACGGAGCGCCGAGCCTTTTCATGGCCACTGCCGCATGCAGGCGGTGGCCGCTTTGGCGATTTCGCCTAAATCGGATCAGTTCCGCTCAGAGCTGAGCGGCAACGTCGCGGTGGCGGGCAGCGAATTGCGTCGCCTCCTGCTTGAACAGCATCCAGGCCGGCTGCGGGCGATCGTAACCGGGCTCACGCATCGACATCGTATAGGGGCCCTTGTTTCCGGCGGGCTTGTCGGGGTCAAGCCGCGCTGCCCGGCACATCGCCCGGGCGATCCTCTTGATTCGCTCTTCGTCCATAGTCTTCTCCGCCGCGAGGCTTCAGCGGCCAAGAAACGCCGAAGGGATGCGGGGGGTTCCCGGGCGATCCGAAAAAAATAAATTAGCCAACGATATAAGTGCGTTAAGTGATATTTTCCGGTCTTTTCTAGGCCGGATCGCGCGGGTCGTCCGCGCCGGGAGAATCCAGCCTGGCAGCGCCCGGTAACCGCGACCGGGCCCAACGGGATCCGAGGATGATTCCGAAGGGAATCGCGATCACCACGATCCAGACGACAAAGCTCCAGTCACCGGGCACGCCGCATCAACTCCTGCGGGCCGGGTCTTGCGGCGGCCTTGGTTTCGGTGCCGCCGCGATGTCCCCCTGTACCGGCTCCGGGCCGTATTCGAAGGGCGGGGCCGGGCCTGTGGGATGAGCCGAGGCGGGAGAGGGGCCGGGCCGCTTCTCGGCATCCGCGAACTGGTCTGGCCGCTGCGAACTGTCTGTTGCCTTCGGCCCAACACGGTTGAGCATGTCGTCCTCCTCGGATTTCGGCGGCAGCGAGCCGCTATCAGATCGGCTCGGCCGGCTGCCGAACCGTCTCTTCCGTCTGCGTCGGACCGTCCGGGGTATCGGTCGCGTCGCTGCCTGCATCGTTGACGTTGCTGCGGTCGCCGCTGGGACGCGCATCCGAAGGATCGGCGCCGATCCCGGTCTCAGCCGCGTTCGGCCTTCTGCGCTCGTCTTCGAGCAGCGCCGGGTTCTCGCGTCTCCGGTCCGGCTGGGCCATCTCGGTTCCCTCCGCAAGGTCCTTCCAGACCAAGCCGCGAACCTTCCCATTGTTCCGCATCAGGCGGCGAGCAGCCCGAGCGCCCGCTCGATGCGGGAGCAGCCCGGCCGGGCGCGCGCCTTGGCGTAGCTACGCTGCAAGCGGCCGCTGGCATAGGCGTCGACGACGATCGCGTGGACATAGCTCTTGCGTACGACGGCCGGCGTGTTGACCAACCGCTCGGCGATGGCGCGCATGATGTCGGCGAGCTGGCGCTTCCGCCCGGTTTCGCTGGTCACGTCCTCGCCGGCCAGGAGTAACTCCGCCGCCGCGGCATTGGCGGCGAGCATGCGCAAATCCTTGCTGCTCACGGGCAATCCGCAGGCGTGCTTGAGATAGGCATTGATCTCGGCAGCGTGGACGGGGGCGACGCTGCCGTCGTCGCGGCGATATTGTAGCAGGCGTCGCCCCGGCAGCGTCGCGATCCGGCGGAGCGCTCGCGCCAGGGGCGGGTCGTCCAGCGCGCAGGCGATATCCTTGCCGCTCTTGCCGCGAAAGTGCAGCTCGATATGGGTCTCGCCGAGCGAGGCGTGCCGCTTCAGCAGGGTAGAGGCGCCGTGGCTGCCGTTCTCCTTGGCATAGGCCTCGTTGCCGACACGCAGGTGGCAGCGGTCGATGATCGCGGCGGCTGCGGCCAGCGCCTTCTCTCGCGAGAGGCTGCGCGCCTTAACATCGGCCGCGATCCGGGCGCGGAGCTTCGGCAGCACCGCGATCAGCCGGGTGAGGCGCTTCAGCTTGTGTCGCTCGCGCACCTTTTCCCAGTCCGGATGGTAGCGATGCTGGATGCGTCCGGCCTCGTCATGCCCGATGGCCTGCAGATGCGCGCGCGGATCGGCGGCGATGCGGACATCCTGATAGGCCGGTGGGATGGCGAGCGACCGGATGCGCTCCAGCGTCGCTTCGTCGGTGACCCTTGCGCCATCCGCATCGCGATAGCCGAAGAAGCGGCCATGACGGACGCGCCGGATCGTCAACTCTTCCGACGAAACGCGCCGCAATCGCGTCGCAGCGGGGGGCTGGCTGGCTTTGGCTGGGGCCGGCATGGCGGGCTCTCAAAAAATCTCCGCTGGGGAGAATGCGCCATGGTCCGGATAGTTCCGCCAAGTCGAGCATATTCACCACCGCTCGGCAAGGACTTGGCCCTGCGGCATCGTATGCGCGAAAATCAGTGGCAATCGCGCGGGGGAAAGCCAAGACTGTCAAAAAATTTGAACAGGGATCGAGGGAGAGAATGACGCGGCGCGTACTGATTGCCGAGTTCATGCATGAGACGAACACGTTCAGTGTTCAGCTCACCGACGAGGCCACCTTCCGGGCGCATGGCGCCTATCTGGGCAACGAAATTCCGGAAGCCTTCCGCGGTACCCGCACCTCGATGGGCGCTGCCTTCGAGGCCGCCGACAAGTTCGGCTGGAGCCTGGTTCACCCGCTGGTGACCGGCGCCAATCCGTCGGGGCGTGTGACCGATGCCGCCTTCGACGTCTTCGCAGGCCTGATCGTCAGCGCGGCTGATAGCCTCGACGGCGTGCTGCTGCACCTGCACGGCGCGATGGCGACGGAAAGCTCCGATGACGGCGAAGGTGAGTTGCTGGCGCGGCTGCGCAAGCGCATCGGCCCGGACGTGCCCGTCGTCGCTGTTCTCGACCTCCACGCCACGGTCACGCAGCTCATGGCCGACAACGCCAATGCGCTGATCTCCTATCGGACCTATCCGCATATCGACCAGTACGAGCGGACCTGGCAGGCGGCGGAACTGCTCGAGCGCGCGATGAAGGGTGAGATCAAGCCGAAGGTCGCGATCGCCCGCCGCCCGATCCTCTATGCCCTCGATGGCGGCCGCACGACCTCACCGCCCTTCCTGGAACTGCTGCGCCGGGGCGATACGCTTGAAGCTTCCGGCGACGCGCTCGTCGTCAGTGTCCAGGCCGGCTTCTCCTCGGCCGACGTCCACGATATCGGCCCCTCGATTGCGGTCACGGCCGATGATCGCAGCAAGGCGCAGGCCATCGCCGAGGAGCTGATGGACTACGCCTGGGAACAGCGCCGCTTCTCCTCCATCCATTTCACGCCGCTGGCGGAGGCCATCGCCAGCGCCAAGGCCGGCGAGGCCGATACCGGCAAGCCCTGCTACAAGCCGCTGGTGATCTCGGACTATTCCGACAATCCGGGCTCCGGCGCCTATGGCGACGCCACGAATTTGCTGCGCGCCGTCCTCGCCGCCAAGCTGAAGAACGTCGGCTTCCATGCCATCTGCGACGCTGAAGCCGTGCTTGCGGCCCAGGCGGCG
This sequence comes from Hyphomicrobiales bacterium, assembly GCA_900473415.1. GTDB lineage: Bacteria > Pseudomonadota > Alphaproteobacteria > Rhizobiales > Beijerinckiaceae > Allobosea. The sequence goes on along the minus strand of UCLR01000010.1, from coordinate 140,942 downwards.
GGTGTCGGCAACCGCGTCAAGCTTAAGCTCGGCGGCAAGGTCGATCCCAGCATGGGCGGCGGGCCGCTCGATCTCGACGCCCATGTCGTCGCGATCACCGACGGATACTTCATGTGCTACGGCCCGATGGCCGGCGGCGTCTGGCGCAACTACGGACTCTCGGCGTTGCTCCGCGTCGACGACGTCGAGATCATCGTCATCACCCATAACGGTCAGGCGACCGACCTTGCCCAGTTCACTTCGCTCGGCGTCGATCCGACGCGGAAATCGACGGTGATCGTGAAGTCGATGCAGCATTTCCGCGCTGCCTTCCAGCCGATTGCCCGCGAGGTGCTGGAAGTCGACACCGGCGCGCTCTCGACGCGCAATTTCAAGGAGCGGCCGTACAAGAAGGTGCGCCGCCCGATCTTCCCGCTCGACGACATCTGAGCGCTGGCCTCAAAGAGCCGGCGACGACAGGGACATAGGAGGAAATCATGGCGGTTCAGGCCGATATCGTGCTGCGCAACGGGCCGATCTGGTGTGGGCGCGAGGACGGCGTCGTCGAGGCGCTGGCGATCTTTCGCGACAAGGTGCTCGCAGCTGGCAGCGATGCCGAAATCGCCCCGCTCATCGGGCCGAAGACCCGCGTCATCGACCTGAAGGGCCGGCTGGCGACGCCGGGCCTCAACGATTCCCACCTGCACCTCGTCTCGCTCGGCATGACCATGGGCTGGGTCGATTCCAAGCCGGAAGCCGCTCCGACGCTGGAAGCGCTGCTCGGCGCCATCGCGGCGCGCGCCGCCAAGTCAAAGCCCGGCGAGTGGATCCTCTCGCGCGGCTATGACCAGACCAAGCTCGACACCGGTCGTCATCCCTATCGCGAGGAGCTCGACCGGGCGGCGCCGAACAACCCGGTCATGCTGGTGCGCACCTGCGGCCATGTCGCGATCTGCAATTCCGAGGCGCTCCGGCTTGGCGGCATCGACGAGAACTCGCCGACGCCGCAGGGCGGGCTGATCGAGCAGCAGAACGGTCGCCTGACCGGCCTGCTCGCCGAGAACGCCCGCGCGCCTGTCCAGGCGGCGATCCCCGCCCCGACGGAGGAAGATCTCGTCGCCGGCATCGAGCGCGGCGGGCGCTACCTGCTCTCGCTCGGCATCACCAGCTGCATGGACGCCGCCGTCGGCCAGAAGGGTGGCTTCCGCGAGATCGGCGCTTATCACCGCGCCAAGCGGGACGGGCGCCTGCCGGTCCGCACCTGGCTGACTCTGCTCGGCGACGAGGGCCGCTCCATCGTGCCGCAATGCTACGAGGCCGGGCTGATCTCCGGCACCGGCGACGACATGCTGATGATCGGCGCGGTCAAGCTCTTCCTCGACGGCTCGGCTGGCGGCCGCACCGCCTGGATGACAGAGTCGTATCTCGGCGACGACGACACCAAGGGCGTCTGGATGTGGTCGGACGCCGAGCTTGAGCGCATGGTGCTCGACGCGCATGAGAAGGGCTATCAGCTCGCCTGTCACGCCATCGGCGACGCCGCCATCGAACAGCTCATCACGGCTTACGAGAAGGCGCTCGCGGCCCATCCCGATCCGGACCGGCGCCACCGCATCGAGCATTGTGGCTTCTCGACCCCGGCCCAGCATGAGCGCATGGTCAAGGCCGGCATCTATCCCTGCCCGCAGCAGGTCTTCATCCATGATTTCGGCGATGCCTACATCAAGGTGCTCGGGCCGGAGCGCGCGCTGTCGAGCTATCCCTTCCGGACCTGGTTCGACCTCGGGCTGAAGCCCGCAACGGGCAGCGATGCGCCGGTCTGCAGCCCCGATCCCTTCCCGAACTTCCACAACATGCTGACGCGCAAGACCTGGAAGGGCACGCTGATGGATGCCGGCCAGCGCGTCTCGATCGAGGAGGCGCTGCAGGCTTACACCGAATTCGGTGCCTTCTCGCAGAAGCAGGAGAACGTGAAGGGCCGCCTCGTGCCCGGCTTCCTGGCCGATGTCGCGGTCTTCTCGCGTGACCTGCTGACTGCCGACCCAGCCGATATCCTCAAGGATACGCGCTGCGATCTCACCATCCTCGGCGGCGAAGTCGTCTATGAGCGGGAGGTCTGATCCGGCGCTCCTCTAACCCCGGGGTAGGGCGCCGGAAATTTGAGCAAGAGGGGAAGACAAGAGCGGCAAAGCCGTTATGGTTCCAATTGGGAATAAATGAACCCGGATCAGCCGGGATGACTGCAAGACGGAGGAGTGATCGTGTCTTTGAAGAAGTTTGCCTTTGCCACCGCGCTGACGCTGGTGGCCTTCGCCGCTCAGGCGCAGGAGCCGCGCCGCGGCGGGACCATCCGTTTCACCGCGCCTTACGGAGCGTCCTTCGTCAGCAATGACAGCCACGTCTCGAACCAGATCCAGGACGAGATCTACGGCTACGCACTGCACAGCATGCTCTACAAGTGGGATGCGAAGAACGGCAAGCCGGCGCTCGATCTCGCCAAGAGCGTCTCGGTCTCTACCGATGGCAAGACCTACACCTTCAAGCTGCGCGACGATGCGCTCTTCCATAACGGCCGCAAGATGACGGCCGACGACATCATCTGGACCTATACGCGCCTGATGGACGGCGCGAAGAACTATCCGGGTGCCCGCTACATCGCCCGCATCGTCGGCGCCACGGACGTCCAGAAGGGCCAGGCGAAGGAAATCTCCGGTCTCAAGAAGGTCGACGATTTCACCCTCGAGATGACGCTGACGGACAAGGCCGATCCCGGCTACTTCCTGTTCCAGGCGACGACCGCGATCCTGCCCGCCAAGGAGGCGCAGGCGCCCGACTTCTTCAACAAGCCGATCGGCCTCGGCCCGTTCAAGTTCGTCGAGCATATTCCCGGCTCGCGCATGAGCTTCGAGCGCTGGGAAAAGTACTACCAGGCCGGCAAGCCTTATGCCGACAAGCTGGTGATCTCGCCGATGGGTGAAGCCGCTGCCCGCGACGTCGCGTTCCGCAACAAGGAGATCGACGTCTCGATCCTGGGCGCGACGCAGTACGTCGCCTACAAGGCCGACGCCAACCTCTCGAAGGGCATCCTGGAGGTTGCGGAGGTCTTCACTCGCAACATGGGCATGAACCCGACCTTCAAGCCCTTCTCTGACAAGCGGGTGCGCCAGGCGATAAACCATGCCATCGACAGCGAACTGATCATCAAGCGCCTGGTTCGCGACAAGGCCTTCCGCGCGTCGAGCTGGCTGCCGCTGTCGTCGCCGGCCTTCGACAAGGACGCCAAGGCCTACGCCTATGATCCGGAAAAGGCCAAGAAGCTCCTGGTCGAGGCCGGTTATCCGGACGGCTTCGAGTTCGAATGGACCGCGACGCCGAACGAGAGCTGGGGCATCCCGATCGTCGAGGCGACGATCCCGATGCTCGCGAAGGTTGGCATCAAGGTGAAGGTCAAGCCGGTCGAGACCTCGGCACTGGGTGGCGTCGTCGTGGGTGGGGACTTCCAGGCCTATATCTGGTCGAACACCTCCGGGCCGGACACGCTGACGGCGCTGAAGTGCTTCCATTCTTCGACGCCGCGCTCGTCCTGCAACTACACCACCTTCAAGAACGCGGCTTATGACAAGCTGATCGACGACGCTTCGGCCGAGAGCGATCCGGCCAAGCAGCTCGAGTTGCTGAAGAAGGCCAATGCCATGCTGCAGGACGAGGCGCCGGTCTGGTTCTTCAACTACAACAAGGCGGTCATGGCCTATCAGCCCTGGCTGCACGGCCTCCAGCCGAACGCGACGGAGCTCGCGCTCCAGCGCTACGAGGACCTCTGGGTCGACGCCTCTTCGCCGGCGGCGAAGTAAGCCATCCTGAGCCTTCGCCGTCGCGCCATTGCGCGGCGGCGAAGGCTTGTCCGCATCCGAGCGTCAGCGATGACGCCCCGCTGGAGCATGCTCCCCTTGATTGGCGCGGATACTTTCCGTTCGGCCGGATCGGTTGAGCGGGAAGCGCGCAGCGGCGGTCAGGAGCCCTCGTCATGTTGCCTTATGTCTCGCGCCGTCTGCTGCAGGCTATCCCGATCCTGCTTGCGGTCGCGGCGCTGATCTTCGTTCTGTTCAGCGTCATTCCGGGCAATTTCGCCACCAGCCAAATGGCTGACGGGCGCAGCAATGTCGACGCCGAAACCGTCGCGCGCATGAACCAGCAGTTCGGCCTGAACGATCCGCTGCCGCTGCGCTTCGCGAAATATGTCGGTGGCCTGGCCACTTTCGATCTGGGCGATTCCTTCCGCACCCGGCAGCCGGTGACCCACCAGATCGGCGAGCGGCTCTGGCCGAGCCTGCAGCTTGCGCTCGCCGCGATGCTCTTCGCCATCGTCATCGGCGTGCCGCTCGGCTTCCTCGCTGCGCTGAAACCGGGGAGCTGGGTCGACATGCTTTCCATGGTCTTCGCCGTCTCCGGCCTGTCGCTACCGATGTTCTGGCTCGGCCTCCTGCTGATGTATGCCTTCGCGCTCACGCTCGGCTGGTTTCCGAGCTTCGGCTATGGCGACGGCGATCCGCGCTACATCGTCTTGCCGGCGATTGCGCTCGGCGTCTCGCCGCTGGCATTGCTGGCCCGTACCGCGCGCGCCGCCGTGCTCGAAGTCATGCACGCCGATTTCGTCCGCACAGCCCGCGCCAAGGGCGCGGGTTCCTATCGTGTCATGCGCTGGCATGTCGCCCGCAATGCGCTCGTCATCGTGCTGACGACCCTCGGTCTGCAATTCGGCTCGGTGCTCGGCCAGGCGGTCGTCGTCGAGAAGCTCTTCGCCTGGCCGGGGCTCGGCTCGTTGCTGGTGGACAGCGTCACCTGGCGCGACATCCCGGTCGTGCAGGGCTGCATCCTGACGATCGTGCTCTTCTTCCTCGTCGTGAACATCGCCGTCGACGTGCTTTGTGCGGTCGTCGATCCGCGCATCAAGTACAGCTAAGGCTCGCCGATGAAGTTTCGTGCCAATCTCTGGATCGGGGGCGCGTGCTTCGCCCTCGTCGTGGCCGGCGGCATCTTTGCCCCCTGGTTCGCCCATACCGACCCGGTCATGGACGCCAACCTGATGAACGCCGAGATCCCGCCCGGATCCGAGTTCTGGTTCGGCACCGATGCGCAGGGTCGCGACATCTATAGCCGCGTGCTCTACGGCGCCCGCATCTCGCTGACCGTCGGCATCGTCTCGCAGTTGATCAACACCTGCATCGGCGTCGCGCTCGGGCTTTCCGCCGCCTATTGGGGCGGCTGGTGGGATGATTTCGTCAACGGCCTCACCAACATGATGCTGGCCATCCCCTCGCTGGTTTTCGCGCTGGCGATCATGGCCATTCTCAGCCCGGGACTCACCAGCCTCCTGATCGCGCTCGGCTTGACCAACTGGTCCTTCACCTGCCGGTTGACGCGGGCAGCGACGCTCTCGGTCAAGCAGCTGGGCTATGTCGAGGCAGCGCGCTCGCTCGGCTACGGCACCTTCCGCATCATGCTGACCCAGATTCTGCCCAACATCGCCGGCCCGATCATCGTCATCGGTACGCTCGGCATGGGCGGCGCCGTGCTGGCGGAGGCTTCCCTCTCCTTCCTCGGCCTCGGCATCCGCCCGCCCTTCCCGAGCTGGGGCAGCATGCTCTCCGATGCGCGCGACCAGATCTCGACCGCGCCCTGGATCTCGATTTTCCCGGGCCTGGCGATTTTCCTGACCGTGCTCGGCCTCAACCTGCTAGGGGACGGCCTGCGCGACATTCTCGACCCGCATTCGCAGCTCCGCAAAGCCTGACAGTAGGCAAGATGACGACCCAAGAGACGCCAAAAGACGTGATCGATCCGCCGCTCGAGACCATTCGCTTCCACGGTTTGAAGGCGGGGCCGAAGCTCCTCGTCCTCGGCGCCGTCCATGGCAACGAGACTTGCGGGCCGAACGCGATTGCCCGCGTGATCGAGGATTGCCGGGCTGGCCGCGTCTCGATCCGGCGCGGCGAAGTTACCTTCCTGCCCGTCGCCAACCCGAAGGCCCATCGGCAGAATACCCGCGAGGGCGACCGCAATCTCAATCGCGACCTGCGCGAGCGGCCTCAGCCGGTCGACAACGAGGACAGGATCGGCAACCGGCTCTCCGCGATCCTGCGCCAGCACGACATGCTGCTCGATGTCCATTCCTTCACCCAGGAGGGCGTGCCCTTCGTCTTCTTCGGGCCGGAGGACAATCGCGGCGATCTGGAACCCTTCCGCCATGCGGCGGCAGAGGCCGCCTTCGCCGCCGCCCTTGGCGTCGATCTGATGATCCATGGCTGGCTCGACATCTATGTCCGCCTGATCGCCGCGCGCGAGCAGCTGAAGTTGCCGCGTCTCGCTGTCACCGAAGGCTTCGGCACCACCGAGTTCATGCGCTTCGCCGGTGGCTACGGGGTCACGCTGGAATGCGGCCGGCACGACGACCCGGCTTCCGTCGATGTCGGCTACCGGGCGATCCGCAACGTGCTCGCCCATGTCGGGTTGACCGACGAGTCGCTGCCGGCGCCTGCGAAGCGCCTCGTCGTCCATATGGACGACCTCGTCATCTGCGAGAACGAGGGCGACCGCCTCGAAGGAGCGGGCTGGCGCACCGGTGATCGCGTCGCGAAAGGCACGCCGATCGCGCGCCGGGCCGACGGCAGGGTGGTGACGATGCCGCGCGACGGCTTCATCATCTTCCCGAACCCGAACGCCAAGCCCGGCGAGGGCGTCTGCTATCTCGGGGTCGAGAGCGAGCGTCGGCCATAAGCCGTCGTCGTAACGCTCACGGCACGGCGCCGCGCTTGTTGCCGAAGCCGGGAATATAGCAGCTGCAAGGGCTTCCCGACGGCAGAGGTTGCGTGGGGCATTCGCCGCGGCTGGTGACGCAGATGTCGTTGAAGCGCCTCCGATAGCGAGGCCGCTCATAGCCGTAAGGCGGCGGGGGCGGCCGGTCGTAGCCGTATGGCGGTGCCGGACGGTCATAGCCGTAAGGCGGCGGCGGAGGGCGATAGGGGTCGTAGTATTGCGCGCCGGCCGGAACAGCCGACAGCAGCATGGCTCCGGCTAAGGCCGAGAGAGAGAGCCTGTGACGCATGATGATTTTCCCACTTTGGCCTCTTGCCATGATCAACTTCAGGCAGGAGGCGTCCGATCGCTTCTAGTCGCTGCGCGATGAATGGAAGCTGAGCCGGCAGCGATGATATGCGATCGCTAAAATCCCCGGCATCGGACTGACGGAGTCTTAGGCGCGCGCGTATATGGCGTCGTGCCATGCATCTGCTGATGAGGCCCCGCAGGCGAGCGAAACGCCTGCCCGCCGAGATCGAGATCGAGATCATCTCGCGTCTCTTCGCCGCCTTGCCGCAGATCCTGTGCATCGCGGCCGGTCTGATCATTGGCTCCGGCATCATGGCCATTCAGACCGGCGAGGTGGTCTTCTGGTGGATCACGGCCGCAGGCGTCGCCACGACGATCGCGCGGATCATCAACATCGTCGGTTTCAAGCGGCGCGATCCTGCGCGGCGGCTGACACTGGAGGAGGCGCGGGCCTGGGAGAGGGGCTATGCCTATACGGCCTTCGTCTTCACTGCCGTCATCGCGACATTGACCGTCACGGCCGTCCATCTCGGCCATCCCGGCGGCTTCGTGCTCAGCCTCGGCCTCAACATGGCGCTGACGGCCGGCTCCTCTCTGCGGACGCTGCGCTACTGGATCTGCGCCGGGATTTGCTCCCTCGCCATCGGCGCGCAGATCGTCGCTTTCCTGATCTCCGGGGATGCGCTGTATCAGGCGCTCAGCGTGCTGCTCGGCGTCTATCTCTATTCGATCTCCGAAAATTCCGATCACCTCATCGGGCAGATCGAGGAACTGATGATGGTGCGGCGGGAGCTGGATTTCGCCGCGAGCCACGACGCGCTCACCGGCCTCGCCAACCGAAGGGGCCTCGATCGCGTCCTCGACAATGCCTGTGCGGAGCAGCAAGGCCTCGGCCTTCTTCTGCTCGACCTGGACGGCTTCAAGCAGGTCAATGATCAGATCGGCCATCATGGCGGCGATGATCTGCTCAAGCAGGTCGCCGGGCGGCTGCAGGGCATCACCCGGCCGAGCGATGTTGTGGCGCGCCTGGGCGGCGATGAATTCGCCATCGTCGTCCACGGAACCGATGACGTTGCAGCCCTCGCCGAGGTGGCCGACCGGGCGCTGTCCGTTCTTCAGGCGCCCTTCATCGTGCTCGGGCAATTCGCATCGGTCGGCGCCAGTGTGGGCGTCTCGGTCAAGCCAACGTCGGAGCGCTGGACGGTCGAGACCCTGAAGCATTCGGCCGATCAAGCGCTTTACCGGGCCAAGCGCGCCGGCAAGGGGCGCAGCATGATCGCGGTCTGGAACAACGTCGCCTGACGCCCGCGCGGGCGAGGAGGTCAGGCCGGCTCGATCGCGATCAGGAGTTCGCCCGCTGCCGCCGTTGTTCCGGGCTTGGCCGCCACGCGCGTGACGGTGCCAGCGGCAGGGCTCTTCAGGTCCATGAACAGCTTCATCGATTCGAGCACGGCGACGACCTGCCCGGCGGCGACGCTGTCGCCTTCGCGCACATGGACGGCCGCGACGGTGCCTGGCATCGTCGCTCGCACGGAATCGCCCCCATGTCCTTTCGCCTCGCGCGCCGCAGCTTCTGCCGCGACCGCCAGCGCGATATCGACACGCCCTTCGAAGCCCTCATGGCGCAGGAAGACGCCATTGGCGTCGGGCACGGCATCGATGCTCCGGCGCTGGCCGCCAAGCAGGACGGACCAGCGTGTCCCGCCGGCATTGGCTTCGACAGCGACATCGAGCGCACGGTCGCCGGCAACGACCCGGAAGCCGCTCGCATGGCTTTCAACGGCAAGCCGGCGGGCCTCGCCGGCTGACGACAGGGTGAGATGGCTCGTGCCCGGCTTGCCCGCAGGAGTGAGCACGCGGAAGCCTCCAAGGCTACCCCATGGTCCGGCAGCCGCCTTCTCGCCGGCCGATAGCCAGATCGCGGCCGCGACGGCGTCGCGCTGCAGGGCATCGCTCGCCGCAGGCCGCCAGCCCTCCGGCCAGGTCTCGCCGATGAACAGCGTCGTTGCCTCGCCGCGGGCGAAGGCGGGCTGCCGCAACGCATCGACCAGGAAGGGGCGGATCGTTGCCGGTCCGAGGACCGTCATGCGGTCGAGCCCATCGGCGAGGCGCCGGCGTGCCGTTTCTCGATCGGGGCCGTAAGCGATGACTTTGGCGAGCATCGAATCGTAGAAGGGCGAGACCGCGCTTCCGGTGCCGACGCCGCTGTCGACGCGCAAGGCTTCCGGCTCCCGCCAGAGCGCGATGGTGCCGGTGTCGGGGCGAAAGCCTTTATCGGCCCGCTCGGCTGTCAGCCGCGCCTCGATGGCGTGGCCGGTACTGACGAACCCCTCCTGGCCGGTCGGCAGCGTCTCGCCGGCTGCGATCCTGATTTGCCACTCGACGAGGTCGAGTCCGGTGATCGCCTCGGTCACCGGATGCTCCACCTGGAGCCGGGTGTTCATCTCCAGGAAGAACACCTCCTGCGTCACGGCATCGACGAGGAACTCGACCGTGCCGAGATTGTCGTAGGCGATGGCGCGGGAGAGCTTCAGCGCGTAGCCATGCAGTGCGGCGCGCGCTTCCGGCTTCAGGTTCGGCGCAGGCGCTTCTTCCAGCAGCTTCTGGTTGGAGCGCTGCACCGAGCAGTCGCGCTCGAAGAGATGGACGATATTGCCGTGCTTGTCGCCCGCGACCTGCACCTCGACATGGCGCGGTCGCGTCACGAATTTCTCGATCAGCAGACGCCCATCGCCGAAGGCGGCTTCAGCCTCGCGGCTTGCGGTCGCGATGGCCGGGTCGAGATCCTCTTCCGCCTCGACCTTGCGGATGCCCTTGCCGCCGCCGCCGGCCGAGGCTTTAACCATCACCGGCAGGCCGATGCGCAATGCCTCACGCTTCAGCGTCTCGGGGGACTGATCCGCGCCGTCATAGCCGGGCACGCCCGGCACGCCGGCTTCACGTGCGATCTGCTTGGAGCGGATCTTGTCGCCCATCGCCGCGATGGCGCTGGCCGAGGGACCGATGAAGGCGATGCCGTTTGCCTCGCAGGCCGCGACCAGGTCGAGCCGCTCGGACAGGAAGCCGTAGCCCGGATGGATTGCCTGGGCACCCGTCTGCAGCGCCGCTTCGACGATGCGGTCGGCACGCAGATAGGAGTCGCGCGCGGGCGCCGGGCCGATATGCACCGCCCGGTCGGCGAGGCGCACATGGAGGGCGTCCCGGTCGGCCTCGGAATAGACGGCGACGGTGCGGATGCCGAGCTTGCGGCAGGTGCGGATGATGCGGCAGGCGATTTCGCCCCGATTGGCGATGAGGAGCGTGTCGAACATGGCGCCGCTCACATCCGGTAGACCGGCCGCGGGCCGGTATCACGTGCCTCTCCGGCCGAAAGCGCGAGGCAAAGCCCCAGCACGTCGCGCGTCTGCTGGGGCTCGATGATGCCGTCGTCCCAGAGCCGCGCGGTGGCGTAGTAGGGATCGCTCTGCTCCTCGAACTGCGCGCGGGTGCGCGTGTCCAGTTCGGCGATGGCGGCCTCGTCGGCAGCCCCCTTGAGAGACTGCCGGCGCAGTTCCGTTACCACGGTCGCCGCGACTTCCGGGCTCATCGTCGCGATGCGCGCGTTAGGCCAGGAAAACAGGAAGCGCGGGCGGAAGCCGCGCCCGCACATGCCGTAATTGCCGGCGCCATAGGAGCCGCCGATCAGCACGGTGTATTTCGGCACGCGCGCATTCGAGACGGCGTAGACCAGCTTGGCGGAATGCTTGGCGATGCCGCCGCGCTCAGCCTCGGTTCCGACCATGAAGCCGGTGATGTTCTGCAGGAACAGCAACGGAATTTGGCGCTGGTCGCAGAGCTCGATGAAATGCGCGCCCTTCACCGCGGCTTCAGAGAACAGGACGCCGTTATTGGCGAGGATGCCGACCGGATAGCCATGGATATGGGCGAAGCCGGTGACGAGCGTCGCGCCATAGTCCGGCTTGAAGGCGTGGAAGGCGCTGTCGTCGACCATGCGGGCGATGGCTTCGCGGACATCATAGGGCCGGCGCAGGTCGGTCGGCACGATGTCGATCAGCTCAGCGGGATCGAGCCTGGGCGCGGCCGCGGGCTGCGGTGGCGCTGCGATCTTGCCGATCTCGCCCAGCGCTCCCACGATCTCGCGCAGCTTCGCCAGTCCTTCCATTTCGCTTTCGACGAGATGATCGCTGACGCCGGAGACGAGCGTGTGCATCTCCGCCCCGCCCAGCGTCTCGCCATCGACGATCTCGTGGATCGCGGCCTTCACGATCGGCGGACCGCCGAGATGGATGCGGCCCGTGCCCTTGACCATGATGACCTGGTCGGACAGCGCCGGAATATAGGCCCCGCCTGCAGTGCAGCCGCCGAAGACCAGCGAGATCTGCGGGATTCCCGCCGCCGACATCCGGCACTGGTTGTAGAAGGTGCCGCCGAAATGGTCGCGGTCGGGGAAGACACGGTCCTGCTCGGGCAGGAAGGCGCCGCCGCAATCGACGAGGTAGAGGCAGGGCAGGCGGTGCTCCTCGGCAATCTCCTGCGCGCGCAGATGCTTCTTCACCGTCTCGGCGAAGAAGGAGCCGCCCTTCACGGTGGCATCGTTGGCGATCAGCATGCAGGCCCGGCCGGCGACGATGCCGATGCCGGTGACGATGCCGGCGCCCGGCACCTCGTTGCCGTAGAGCCCGTGGGCTGCGAGCGGCGAGAGTTCGAGGAAGGGTGTCTGCGGGTCGAGCAGCAGGTCGATGCGCTCGCGCACCATGATCTTGCCGCGCGATTCATGCCGTGCCCGCAGCTTCTCGCCGCCGCCGGTCGCGGCCAGCGCGTGCTGCTCGCGCAGCGTCGCGATCATGGCGGCCAGGGGAGGAGGGGTCGTTCCGGTTCGCGTTGCAGTCTCCGACACGGCGATCCTCCCAAGATCGCCGTCATTCCGGGCGCAGCGCAGCGGAGACCCGGAATCCATCGTAGAGTACTACGCTCCAGGATGGATTCCGGATCGGCGCCGCTACGCGGCTTGTCCGGAATGACGGGTTTTCCGTCCATTCAAAGGTGAACAGCGCGCCGTCTTGATCTCGTCGCGGCATTCACCTACCGTCCGGTAGGTAGTCAGATCGCAAGGCAGCGGTCAAGCAGGGAGAACGCCATGTCGGCCGTCGAGAAGCTCAGCGAAGGAGCCCGCCGCTCGCCCTATTTCACCGAGGAGCACGAGGCGCTGCGCGATCAGGTCCGCCGCTTCGTCGAGACCGAGATCAAGCCGCATGCGCTGGCCTGGGAGGAGGATGGCTTCGTCCCGCGCGAGGTGCTGCGCAAGATGGGCGCGCTCGGCTTCTTCGGCATCCGCTACCCGGCCGAGTATGGCGGCTCGGAGATGGATACGCTCGCCACCGTCGTGCTGGCGGAGGAACTCGGCCGCTCGACCTTCTCCGGCGTCGCGATCACGGCGCTTGTCCACACCGACATGGCCTCGGTCCACATCGCCAATGCCGGCAGCCAGGCGCAGAAGGACAAGTACCTGCCGGGCGTCATCGCCGGCGAGAAAATCGTCGCGGTCGCCGTCACAGAGCCCGACGCCGGCTCGGACGTGAAGGGCATTCGCACCACGGCGCGGCGCGAGGGCGACCATTATGTCCTCAACGGCGCCAAGATGTTCATCACCAACGGCGTCCATGCCGATCTCTACTGCGTCGCCGCCAAGACCGACCCGCAGGGCAGGCCGTCGCAATCCGTCTCGATCTTCCTCGTCGAGAAGGGCACGCCCGGCTTCTCGGTCTCCCGTGCGCTCGACAAGCACGGCTGGCGCTCCTCGGACACCGCCGAGCTCTCCTTCGTCGATTGCCGCGTGCCGGCCGAGAACCTGCTCGGGCAGGAAGGGCGTGGCTTCTACGCGATCATGAGCAACTTCCAGAACGAGCGCACCGTGATCGGCGCCATGGCGATCGGGGAATCGCAGGCCGCGATCGATTTGACGCTGGACTATGTGAAGACGCGCAAGGCCTTCGGCGCGCCGCTCTGGGAGAAGCAGGCGATCCGCCAGCGCCTCGCCGAGCTCGCGGGCAAGGTCGAGGCCGGGCGCCAGCTCGTCTACCACGCGGCATGGCTCGACGCGCAGGGCTTCGACGCCACCCGCGAGGTCTCGATGGTCAAGGCCTACTGCGGCGAGCTGGTCAACGAGGTGATGTATGACTGCCTGCAGTTCCACGGCGGCATGGGCTACATGCGCGAGAGCACGATCGAGCGCATGACCCGCGACGCCCGAGTCCAGTCCATCGGCGGCGGCGCGACCGAGGTGATGCTGGAAGAGGTGGCGAAGCGGCTGTGAGCATCGCCACCGCCAAGGATACGCGCGATACCGAACGCGGCTCCCGCCGGCTGATCCTCGATCATGCCGCACGGCTCCTGCGCAATGGCGGCTATCACCGGGCGACGCTGCGTGAGATCGCCGAGGCGGTCGGCATCCGCAAGGCGAGCCTCTACTACCACTTCGCCTCGAAGGAGGAGATTGTCGAGGAGGTGGTCAATGACGGCGTGCGCTTCGTCCATGAGGCGGTGGTCGCCGCTCTCGCCGAGACGGAAGGCGCCGCGCCGCGCGAGAGGCTGGAAGCGGCGATCCACGCGCATCTGGCGGCGCTGCACGGCCATGGCGACTACACTTCGGCCAGCATCAAGGTCTTCACCTTCGGGGCGGGCCCAGTGCCCGAGAGCGTGCGCGCCGTGCGTCGCGCCTATGAGGATGTCTGGCGCGGGCTGATCGCTGAATTGCAGCAGGCCGGTGCCCTGCCGGCGGAACGCGCGCCGGACGCGCTGCGCAATTTCCTGCTCGGCGCGCTCAACGGCTCGACCGACTGGTACCGGCCGGAACGCTTCCGGATCGACGCGCTTGCCCGCGAGTTCTCGGAACTGCTGTCGCCGGCCCGCTGAGCCGGCCGCCAAGCCTTTCGCGCAGGGGCGGGCGGCGATGTTGCGGCTGACTCCGGGCTCAAGCCATTGCTAGCATCGCTGCGGCGGGCCTCCCCGGACCCGCGATCTGACGAGGACGATGAGCCGGATGCGTGCCTTCTACCACCCCGACCAGTCGCTGCATGAGCAGCTTCAGTACATGCGTTTCGGCAAGATCGTCGCGCCCAAGGATCTGCCGGAGCGCACGGAGCGGCTGCTTGGCGCTTTGGCGAAGCACGGCATCAAGCCGGAGCAGCCCGCGGCGCACGGCACTGCCCCGATCCTGGAGGTCCATGACGCCGGTTTCGTCCGCTTTCTCGAGACGATCTGGGCGCGCTGGCAGGAATTGCCCGCCGAGCGCGGTCCGGAAGCCTGGCCGAACACCTTCCCCTATTGGAGTGGCCGCACCGATGAGGCCGTCCGCCCGCCGTGCCGCCCAACTGGATTGATGGGACAGATAGGCTGGTATCTCGGCGACCTCTCCGTGCCGGTCGGCGAGCATTGCTGGCACTCGACGCTCCGCTCGGCCGAGACGGCTGTCTCCGCTGCCGATGCCATCCTCGCCGGCGAGCGCGCGGTCTATTCGCTCTGCCGGCCCTCCGGCCACCACGCGCGTGCCGATCGCGCCTCGGGCTTCTGCTACGTCAACAACACGGCGGTGGCCGCGCAGCGCCTGCGCAGCAAATTCGGCAAGGTCGCGATCCTCGATGTCGATGCCCACCATGGCGACGGCACGCAGCAGATCTTCTATCGCCGCGACGACGTGCTGACGATCTCGGTCCATGCCGATCCGCTGGACTACTACCCCTTCTTCACCGGCTATGCCGACGAGCGCGGCAACGGGCCGGGCGAAGGCTTCAACCTCAACCTGCCGCTGCCGCATGGCGCCAAGGGCGATGCGATGGACGCCGCTGTCGACCAGGCCGGCAAGGCGATCCGCGATTTCGGCGCCGAGGTGCTGGTGGTCGCGCTGGGCTACGACGCCCATAAGGACGACCCGATTGGCGTCCTCAAGCTGGAGTCCTCGGATTTCGGCTCGATCGGCCGGAAGGTGAAGGCCTTCGGCCTGCCGACGCTCGTCGTGCAGGAAGGCGGCTACGCCATCGAGGCGATCGGTGATTGCCTGGACGCGTTCCTGGGTGGGTTCAAGGGCTGAGGCCTAACGGCAGGGGCGCGGGTTTCCTTCTCCCCTCGGGGGNNTCCCCCGAGGGGAGAAGGATGGAGCGTCAGATCACCGCCTCAATCAGGAACGGTCCCTTCCGCGCCAGCGCTGCCTTGAACAGGCTGGTGAACTCCTCGGCGGTCGCGGCGCGGGCAGCTTCCACGCCCATGCCACGCGCCATCAGCACCCAGTCCAGCGCCGGCTCGTCGAGGTTGAGCATCTGCGTGGCGTTGCGGCCGAAGTCGTTGACGCCCACGGCACGCATCTCGCCATGCAGGATCTGATAGGTCCGGTTGGCAAAGATGACGGTGACCACGTCGAGCTTCTCACGCGCCTGCGTCCAGAGCCCCTGCACCGTATACATGCCCGAGCCGTCCGCCTGCATGCCGATGACCTTGCGATCCGGACAGGCCACCGCCGCGCCGATCGCGAGCGGGATGCCCTCGCCGATCGCGCCGCCGGTGAGCTGGATGTAATCGTGCTGCGGCGCGCTGTGGCAGTCGAAGTAGAACATCCGGCCGGACGAGACGGATTCGTCGCAGACGATGCTGTTCTCCGGCAGCAGCGCCGAGACGATGGCGCAGGCCTTGTCGGCGTCGAGCGCGCCGGTCGGCAGGGCAGGCTGCTCCTTGCGCGGCGGGGCGATGTAGGCGGGGGCGATCTTCGTCGCGCCCATCTCCTCGGCGAGCGCGGCGATGGCGGCGGGCAGGTCGTCGCCGGGACTCGCCAGCGTCGCGACCTCGCAGCCGTCATGGACGAGCCGGCCCGGCTTGCCGGGATAGGCGAAGAAGCCGACAGGAGTCTGCGCGCCGATCAGCACGAGGTAGTCGACGTCCTTGAGCTGTTCCAGCGCTTTGTCGATGGGATAGTAGATCTTGGGCATGGCGACGCGACCGGCGCCGCGCTGGACGCGCCCGTTCGACATCTGGCTGAAGATCTTGGCGCCGGTAGCCGCGCAGACGCGGGCCGCCGTCTCCATCGGCTTCTCGCGCAGCGCCAGCCCCGTGAGCATGATGGCAGCGCGCGCGCCGTGCTTGCGCAGGCCGGCGGCGACGTCGCGGATGACAGCGCTGTCGACGCTCTTCAGCGCCGGCAGCGTCACGGGCTTAAGCGCAGCCGGCTCGACGCTGTTCCACGCGCAGTCGGCCGGCAGGATCACGGTGGTCACGCCGGGCTGCGTCAAGGAGGCGACAT
Organism: Hyphomicrobiales bacterium; assembly: GCA_900473415.1. GTDB lineage: Bacteria > Pseudomonadota > Alphaproteobacteria > Rhizobiales > Beijerinckiaceae > Allobosea. Next base: position 124,573 of record UCLR01000010.1, on the reverse strand, counting down.
AGGCTTCCTCGATCGCCGGGCCGACATCCTCGGCCGAGCCGATGCGCCGGACGAAATGCGACATCGGATGCGCGAGGCTCTCGATGTCGCTGGTCAGCGGCGCATCGTGCTGGAGGTGGTAGGTCGCATGGTCGCCGACGACGTTGATCATCGGGGTGCGGGCGCGCCTGGCGTTGTGCATGTTGGCGAGCGCGTTCGCCATACCCGGCCCGCAGTGCAGAAGGGTCGCGGCCGGCTTGTCGGCCATGCGGGCATAGCCGTCGGCGGCGCCCGTCACGACACCTTCGAACAGGCCGAGCACGCAGCGCATCTCGGGCTTGCGGTCGAGCGCCGCCACGAAATGCATCTCGGAGGTACCGGGATTCGCGAAGCAGGTATCGACGCCGTTCATCAGAAGCGTGTCGCAAAGGCGGTCGGCGCCGTTCATTCTCAACCTCGACTCATGAATAGAGGCGCCCTTCGCGCCAGCGGGCCAGAGGGGAGGAAATTCTCCGCGCCCTGTCAAACGACAGAACGTCATGGCTGTCCCTACTATTGGTGATCGGCCGCTTGACGAATTTGCATATGCATTTAGCCTGAGCTGGAATGAAGGTTGCATCCAGCCGTGAATGGCGCTGTCCAGGCGTCTTGCGGATATGGGCCGCCAGTAAAAGGCAGGGGAAGGGTTTCGAACATGGCAGCAATCCAGCGCATCGGTGCGGCGGCGCTCAGTCTCGCGGCGCTTCTGGCGGCAGGCGCCGCCCAGGCACAGACAAAGGTCGCGGTCGGCATCTCGGGCTGGACCGGCTTCGCGCCGCTGGTGCTCGCCAAGGAGGCGGGCATCTTCGCCAAGAACGGCCTCGACGTGACGATCAAGAAGATCCCGCAGAAGGACCGCCACCTCGCCATCGCATCCGGCGACATCCAATGCGCCGCGACCACGGTCGAGACCTGGCTGGTCTGGGATGCTGCCGGCATCAAGACCAAGCAGATCTTCCAGCTCGACAAGAGCTACGGCGCCGACGGCATGGCGGTGCGCAAGGATACCGCCGCGATCAAGGATCTGAAGGGCAAGACGGTCGCGGCCTCCGCGCCCGGCACCTCGCCCTATTTCGCGCTCGCCTGGTTCCTAAAGGAGAACGGCCTCTCCGTGAAGGACGTGCAGGTCGTCAACATGGAGCCCGGCCCGGCCGCTCAGGCCTTCATCGCCGGCCAGAACGACGCCGCGATGACCTATGAGCCCTATCTCTCGGCCGTGCGCGACAAGCCGGACGCCGGCAAGATCATCGCCACCACGCTCGACTATCCGATGGTGATGGACACCTTCGGCTGCACCCCGGCCTTCCTGGCCGACGAGAAGGCCGCCGCGGCGCTGACGAAGAGCTATTTCGAGGCGCTCGACATGATCAAGGCCGAGCAGGCCAAGGCCTACGAGATCATGGGCGCGGACGTGAAGCAGACCGGCGAGCAGTTCGGCAAGTCGGCGGCGTTCCTGCGCTGGTCGGACGCCGAGGGGAACAAGAAGTTCTTCGCTGGTGACTGGCAGGCCTTCAACGCCAAAGCGGCCGATCTGTTGCTGGAGATCGGGCTGATCAAGGCCAAGCCGGATTTCGCTTCACTGGTCGAGACGAAGTTCGTCGCCGGCAAGTGACGCAGGGCAAGTGATGCAAGGCAAGTGACGTCCGGCGTGGGCGATATCCTCCCGGACGTTCTGGAACCCGGTTTGCGCGTCGTCTTCTGCGGCACGCAGGCCGGTGAGGCCTCGGCCCGGCGCGGCGCCTATTACGCTGGGCCGGGCAACAAGTTCTGGACGGTGCTCCATCAGGTCGGGCTGCTGCCCGGGCGTTTCGCGCCCGAGCGGTTTCGCGAGTTGCCGCGCTACGGCATCGGCCTCACCGATGTCGCGAAGCGCAGCTTCGGTCCCGATTCCGCCTTGCGCGGCAGCCATTTCGATGCTGCCGGCTTCGTGGCGCGGATGACGGCCGCTTCGCCGTGCTTCATCGCCTTCAACGGTAAGCGCGCGGCGCAGGCGGTCCTCGGCCCGAAGGCTGTGTCGTCGGGCTATGGTCGGCAGGCCGAAAGCCTCGCCGGCGCTCAAGTCTTTGTTCTCCCCTCGACCTCCGGCGCGGCGGCCGGCTTCTGGTCGATCGAACCCTGGAAGCAACTGGCCATGGCCGTGACCGGAACCGCATCGCGATGAAACCCCTGCAGCCCGTCTCGGCCTCCGCCCGCCTCGGCTACGGCCTCGCCTTCTTCGCGCTCTTCGTCGCGCTCTGGTCGGTCGCGACCTTCGGCGGCTATGTGCAGCGCCTTTTCCTGGCCGATCCACTGACCATGGTCGGCGAGGGCTGGAACCTGATGACGCGCTACGGCTTCAGCTTCGATATCATGATGACGATCTGGCGGGTCGTCGGTGGTTTCATCATTGCCGCCGTCGTGGCGCTGCCGCTCGGCATCGTGATGGGCGCCTACAAGCCGATCGAGGCCTTCCTCGAGCCCTTCGTCTCCTTCGCGCGCTACCTGCCGGCCTCGGCCTTCATCCCGCTGCTGATCCTCTGGGCCGGCATCGGCGAAACGCAGAAGCTGCTCGTCATTTTCATCGGCTCGGTGTTCCAGCTCATCCTGATGATCGCGGTCGCAGTTGGCGGCATCAGGCGCGATCTGGTCGATGCAGCCTACACGCTCGGCGCCAGCGATTCCTCGGTGGTGCGCCGCGTGCTCTTGCCGAATGCAGCGCCGCAGATCGCGGAGATCTTCCGCCTCGTACTCGGCTGGGCCTGGACCTATGTCATCGTCGCCGAGCTGATCGGCTCGTCATCGGGCATCGGCCATATGATCACGGACAGTCAGGCGCTGCTCAACACCGGGCAGATCATCTTCGGCATCATCGTGATCGGGCTCATCGGCCTGATCTCGGATTTCCTGTTCAAGGCGGTCAACCAGCGCCTGTTCCCCTGGGCCCAGGCGTAAGGGAGCGGCACCCATGAGCAAGCTTCTCATCGAGAATGTCGGCAAGGTCTTTCCCGCGCGCGGCGCCGCCGAGCCGACGCGGGCGCTGATGCCGACATCGCTGAACGTCGCCGACAACGACTTCATCGCCATCCTCGGCCCCTCCGGCTGTGGCAAGTCCACGCTGCTGCGCATCGTCGGCGGGCTGGAGACGGCGAGCGAGGGCCGAATCCTGCTGGACGGCACGCCCGTCGCGGGGCCGGGCGCCGATCGCGGCTTCGTCTTCCAGAGCTACACGCTCTTCCCCTGGCTGACGGTGCAGCAGAACATCGCCTTCGGCCTGCGCGAGAAAGGCTTGCCCGAGACCGAGCGGCTGAAGATTGCCCGCGACTGGGCGGCGCGCGTCGGGCTCTCCGGCTTCGTCGACCATTTCCCGAAGCAGCTTTCCGGCGGCATGCAACAACGGACGGCGATTGCCCGCGCGCTCGCCAACGACCCCAAGATCCTGCTGCTCGACGAGCCCTTCGGAGCGCTGGACAACCAGACCCGCGCGCTGATGCAGGAGATGCTGCTCGGCATCTGGGAGCGCGAGCGCAAGACCGTGCTCTTCGTCACCCACGATATCGAGGAGGCGATCTTCGTCGGCTCTCGCGTGGTGGTGATGAGCGCGCGCCCGGGCCGGATCAAGGCCGACATCCCGGTCAACCTGCCGCATCCGCGCCCCTACACCATCAAGACGAGCCCGGAATTCGTGACTCTGAAGGAGCGGCTGGTCGAGGAGATCCGCTCGGAGGTTATCGCTACGGCAGCCTAGGGCCGCGCTTGTTCTCATGAGGGCGAGCTGTCCCGGTTGACAGAACGTCGCACCTTTGTTTCTTTCAAAGCTAATTGGTCTGACCACATGGCCAAAAAAGGCGTCGGCCTGAACCGGCGCCGTGCGAGGAAACCAGGGAGCTTTCTGTGCCGCTCGAGGCTGTCGAGTCGCCACGTCTGTACCGTCAGATCGCCGACCAGCTTCGCCATCTCATCGAGAGCGGCGAGTTTCCGGTCGGCAGCCGTCTGCCGCCCGAGCGCGAGCTCGCCGAGAAGCTCGGCGTCTCCCGCCCCTCCGTCCGTGAGGCTCTGATCGCGCTCGAGGTCGAGGGCCGCGTCCGCATCCGCATGGGCTCGGGCGTCTATGTGGTCGATCCGCCGCTGCAGGCGATCGCGCGGCTCTGGAGCGGCAGCCAGCCGGAAGGTCCGTTCGAGGTCCTCAAGGCCCGCGAGTTGATCGAGAGCGCCGTCTGTGCCGAGGCTGTCGCCCATGTCGAGCCTGCCGACATCGCCGCGCTCGACCTGATCCTGGAACAGATGGACGCCTGTGACGGGCGCGGCGAGGAGATCCTTGCGCTCGACCGATCCTTCCACACGACGGTGGCGGGCATCCTGCGCAACGCGGTGCTCGTCCGCTGCGTCGGGGATCTCTTCGACCAGCGCGTCACGCCTTTCTTCCGGCAGCTCGCCCGCCATTTCGAGACGCCCGACTCCTGGCGCAGCGCTGCCGCCGAGCATCGCGCGATCCGGGATGCGCTCGCACGTGGCGACGCGCCCGGTGCGCAGGCGGCGATGCACCGGCATCTGCAGAAATCACAGGAACGCTTCTCGCAAAGCTTCGGCGATGCTGGAGCCAGCAACGGGCCGGTCGTCGCCCAAGCCGGGCCGATCAAGAAGAAGGGCCGCCTCGTGGGATCAAGAAACAAACAGGGAGACATCAGATGAAGAAGACCAACCTCACCCTCGCTGCATTGGCCGCTGCCGGCCTCGGCCTTCTTGCCGCGCCCGCGCAGGCGCAGATCAAGCTGAAATGGGCGCATGTCTACGAGACGTCCGAGCCCTTCCACACCGAGTCCGTCTGGGCCGCTGACGAGTTCAAGAAGCGCACCAACGGCAAATACGAGATCACGGTCTATCCGGCGTCGCAGCTCGGCAAGGAGACCGACATCAACCAGGGCCTGACGCTCGGCACGGTCGACATCATCATTTCGGGCTCGAGCTTCGCCGCTCGCGCTTATCCGCCGATCGGCGTGACCTATTATCCCTTCACCTTCCGCGGCCCCGACCACCTGCTCGCCTACACCAAGAGCGACATCTTCAAGGAGATGGTGAAGGGCTACCAGGAGAAGAGCGGCCACCAGATCGTGGCGGTGAGCTATTACGGCACGCGCCACACCACCTCGAACAAGCCGATCAAGTCCTGCGCCGACATGAAGGGCCTGAAGATCCGCGTTCCGGACGTGCCGGCCTATCTCGCCATGCCGCGCGCCTGCGGCGCCAACACAGCGCCGATCGCCTTCGCCGAGGTCTATCTCGCCCTGCAAAACGGCACGGTCGAGGCCCAGGAGAACCCGCTCACCACCATCGAGGCCAAGAAGTTCTACGAGGTGCAGAAGCACATCGTCCTGACCGGCCACATCGTCGACCACCTGAACACGGTCGTCGCCAAGCAGCTCTGGGACAAGCTCTCGCCGGAGGATCGCAAGATCTTCTCCGACGTCGCGCTGGAGGCCGCCGAGCGCACCACCAAGAAGATCCAGGCCGACGAGGTGAAGCTCGTCCAGCTCTTCAAGGACAAGGGCCTGACGGTCAGCGAGGTCGACAAGGCCGACTTCCTCGCCAACGTCCAGAAGAACGTCACCTTCGAGCAGTTCGGCTATCGCAAGGCTGACTGGGAACGCATCCAGGCCGTCAAGTAAGCCGCTGCCCTGTTCCGGGCTCGGCATGGACCGAGCCCGGCATCCCTCGAGTATCGCGCTCGCCATGCCCGGGCTCACCCCGGGCGTGGCGCCAGTGCGGAATCTTCCGCCAGACAGAAGATCAACGCCATGACGACGACTCCAGAGATCCATACCCAGGTGACGAGCGAGGAGATCGCTCACGTCTTCGACGAGGCGCCGCCGCCCGCCGATCTTTCCGGCTATGGGCTCGAGGATTGGGTGACGCTGGCTGTGTTCTGGCTGATGGTCGCCTGTGTCGTGGCGCAGTTCTTCACCCGCTACGTCCTCAACAACAGCCTGGCCTGGACTGAGGAGATCGCGATCTATGCCCTCGTGGTCGTGGTCTTCCTGGGCTCGTCGCTTTGCGTGCGCGCCTCGCGCCACATCCAGGTCGACTTCCTCTATCGGTATGTTCCAAAGCCGGTCGGCCGCGTCCTGTCGACGGTCGTCGACATCATCCGCGTCGGCTTCCTCGGCTACGCAACCTTGCTCGTCTGGCGCTACGCCTCGCTCATCCCCGACGAGATGATGACCACGGTGGACTTGCCGAAGTCGCTCGTCTTCAACTCGGTGCTCGCCGCCTTCGCCCTGATGACTCTGCGCGCCGTGATCGTCGCCTGGCAGAACTGGCGGCGCGGCTACTCCGTCCTCGAAAACCCCGCCGCTTTCGACGGATCGGAGGCCTGAACCCATGCTTATCCTGGTTGGATCTTTTCTCGGGCTGATGATCCTCGGCGTGCCGGTCGCCATCTCCATGGCGGTCGCCTCGCTGACCTACATCATCGCCACCGGCACGGTGCCGGACGTCATCATGGCGCAGCGCATGATCGCGGGCGTCGAGAGCTTCCCGCTGCTGGCGGTGCCTTTCTTCATCCTCGCCGGCAATCTGATGAACATCGCCGGCGTGACGGGGCGCATCTATTCCTTCGCTGTCGCGCTGGTCGGCTGGATGCGCGGCGGCCTGGCCCAGGTCAACATCATCGGCTCGGTGATCTTCTCCGGCATGTCCGGCACCGCGATCGCGGACGCAGCCGGCATCGGCACGATCGAGATCAAGGCGATGAAGGACCACGGCTATCCGATGGACGTCGCCGTCGGCGTTACGGCCGCGTCCGCCACGCTCGGCCCGATCATCCCGCCGTCGCTGCCCTTCGTCATCTACGGCATGATGGCCAATACCTCGATCGGCGCGCTCTTCCTCGGCGGCGTGATCCCCGGCGTGGTGATGACCCTGTTCATGATGGTGACGGTCGCGATCTTCGCCCGGCTCCGCAACTGGGGCTCGGATTCGCCCTTTTCGCTGAAGGTGCTCGGCAATGCGGGGCTCGAGGTCGCGGTCGTGATGGGCTTCCCCATCCTGGCCTATGCCCTGGTCTGGGCGGGCCTCGATGAGAACGTCGCCATCGGGCTCGCCCTCGCCGGCCTGCTGGCGCTGGACTATTACTTCGACTTCTCGGCGGTGATGGCGCTGATGACGCCGGTCATCCTGATCGGCGGCATGACCATGGGCTGGTTTACGCCCACGGAGGCCGCCGCCGCGGCGGTGATCTGGTCGCTCTTCCTCGGCCTCGTGCGCTATCGCTCCATGACGATGCGCTCGCTCGCCAAGGCGACCTTCGACACCATCGAGACGACCGCCTCGGTGCTCTTCATCGTCACGGCTGCCTCGATCTTCGCCTGGCTGCTGACGGTCTCGAACACCGCGCAGATCCTCTCCGACGCGATCCTCGGGCTGACGCAGAACAAATGGATCTTCCTGATCCTGGTGAACCTGCTGCTGCTCTTCATCGGCTGCTTCCTGGATACGATCGCGGCGATCACCATCGTCGTGCCGATCCTGCTGCCGATCGCGCTCAAGCTCGGCGTCGACCCGATCCATTTCGGGCTGATCATGACGCTGAACCTGATGATCGGCCTGCTGCATCCGCCGCTGGGCATGGTGCTCTTCGTGCTCTCTCGTGTCGCCAAGCTCTCGGTCGAGCAGACGACCATGGCGATCCTGCCCTGGCTGGTGCCGCTCTTCGCGGCCCTCATCGCTATCACCTTCGTTCCGGAGCTGACCCTCTGGCTGCCCCGGACGATGGGCATGCTTCGGTAGCGGAGCCAAACGATCTCGCCTGCGGTTCCATGCCGCAGGCGAGGGGCTGCCTTGCGCGCGGATGGAGTTACGGACACACTCAAGCTAGCCATCTTTGAGCGAAAGGGGCGCTGCCGAAGGTGGGGCCAATGCATTCGCTGATTGCAAGGATGTTGTCTCGGCTCGCGATCGAGCCACGTATCGATGTTGTTTTTCCCGACGGCACGCATCAGTCGATCGGGCAGGGTGCTGCGCCGCGATTGCGTATGCGCATCGTGGACTCGCCGACGGAACTGAGACTGGCGCTCAATCCCGAGCTCGCTTTGGGCGAAGCCGTGATGGACGGTCGCGTCGTGGTCGAGCAAGGCTCGCTCTACGATCTGCTCGACGCGCTGGTGGCGGCCATGCACAAGGCCCGCCCGCAGGGTTGGGGCAAGATCTTGTCGGGCCTGCGCACCGCGATCAGGCGCTTCCACCAGCACAACACGCCGACGCTGGCCAAGCGCAACGTCGCGCATCACTACGATCTCAAGAGCGATTTCTTCCGGCTCTTCCTCGACGAGGACATGCAGTACTCCTGCGCCTATTTCGCCCGTCCCGACATGACGCTCGCCGAGGCGCAGCTTGCCAAGAAGCGCCACATCATGGCCAAGCTCGCGCTCGAACCCGGACAGCACGTGCTCGACATCGGCTGCGGCTGGGGGGGCATGGCGCTCTCGATCGCCGGCGAGGCGGGCGCTTCCGTCACTGGCATCACGCTCTCCGAAGAGCAGCTCGCCATCGCGACGCAGCGCGGCGTGGAGTCCGGCCTTCCGGTCGAGTTCCGCCTGCAGGACTATCGTCACCTGACCGAGAGCTTCGACCGTGTCGTCTCGGTCGGCATGTTCGAGCATGTCGGCGTTGGCTACTATCGCGACTACTTCCGAAAGGTGCGCGAGCTGCTCAACGACGATGGCGTGGCGCTGATCCACACCATCGGCCGCTCGACGCCGCCAGGCGCGACCAATCCCTTCATCGCCAAATACATCTTCCCCGGGGGCTATATTCCGGCCATGTCGGAGGTGACGGCCGCGATCGAGCAGGAAGGGCTGGTCATCACCGATGTCGAGGTGCTGCGCATCCACTATGCCGAGACGCTGAAGGCGTGGCGCGAGAACTTCCTCGCCCGGCGCGACGAGGCGGTCGCGATGTATGACGAGCGCTTCGCCCGGATGTGGGAATTCTACCTCGCAGCCTGCGAGGCGAGCTTCCGCCACGACGATCTGGTCGTGTTCCAGTTCCAGCTCGCCAAGAGGCTCGATGGTCTGCCGGTCACGCGGAGCTATATCGATGAGCGCGAGGGGGCGTTCGGCCGGAACCCGGCCAGGGCCCCGGAAACGCAGCCACCCTAGACAGGCTCGGGACCGACATAGCGAGCGCGCGGGCGGATCAGCCGCCCCGTCTCGTTCTGCTCCAGCGCATGGGCGATCCAGCCCGTGCAGCGCGCTGCCGCGAAGATCTGGAAGGGAGCGTCTTCCCGCAGCCCGAGCTGCGCGGCGAGCGCAGTCAAGGCGAAATCGATATTGGGCGGCTGCCCCGTCATCCTCTCGATCGTACGGGCAGCCCGCATATAGGCCGGGGGTGGCTCGAAGGCGGAAAGCAGGGCGGCCGCTCGCGGGTCGCCATCCGGATAGAGTGGGTGCCCGAACCCCGGCAGCGGCGTGCCCGCAGTCAGACGCGCAGTGACGGTCTCCTCGATACCGTCGCGTTCCGCCTCCCGGATCAGCGACAGGACGCGCGGCCCCATTCCGCCATGCAACGGCCCGGAGAGGGCAGCGAGCCCGGCCATGACGCAGGCTGCCAGCGAGGCGCGCGTCGAGGCGGTGACGCGAACGGCGAAGGTCGAGGCGTTGAGCTCATGGTCCGCCAGCAGCACCAGCGCGCGGCGGATCAGGTCGGCCCCGGTCGCATCGCAGCCCCAGGCCTGCGCCAGACGATGATGGATCGGGCCTTGCCCTGGCCGCCCGGCGATGGCGTCGACCAGCGAATCGAGCACCGAGGCGGCTTCCAGATAAAGCGCCTTCTTGGTTCGTCCGGCCATGGCGGCGTCGCCGGCCGCCCGTGCGGCGATCACGGCGAAGATGCGCTGAGGCGCCGGCCCGTCCGGCACGATGGTGAACAGCGGCGGGAAGCGCTCGCTGCCGCAATCCCACAGCAGCCGCGCCACATCCTCGAGCTTGGCCGTTTCCGCCAGCTCCGCGGCATCCCGTCCGCGATACCACAGCCGTCCGCGCAGGATCGTGGTGATGCCGGAGGCCAGGATCGGCTCGCCGAAGGAGATCGCATCTTCCGCGATCGCCGCCGGTTTGCGCCCGCGCGCCTTGCGATGCTCCAGCCGCGCCACGTCCTCGGCCCGGTAGAGCCGTCGCCGTGAATCGACGCCGTCGCCGCGCGCTTCGATCAACCCGCGGCTGACATAGGCGTAGAGCGTCTGCGGCTTCAGCCCGAGCCGCTGCATCACCTGTTGCGCCGTCAGCCAATCGTTCATCGAAATACATTGATTATATTGTTCAAGATTGATTCTAGCGATCAGGCTCCCAATCCTCAAGCCATTCGTTGATGAGGAGACAGAGCCATGTCCGATGGCCTTGAGAATGTCGTTGCCGCCCATACCGTCCTCTCGGATGTCGATGGAGCGGCCGGCCGGCTGGTGATCCGCGGTCACAGCCTCGATGAGCTCGCGGGGCACACATCCTTCGAGCAGATGGTTTCGCTGATGCTGGACGGCTTCGTGCCGGGCCTGCCGGCGGCGAAGGATATTCCCGCGGCGCTCGGCGCCGCGCGCCGAGAGCTGTTCGAAACGGTCGTCGCCAAGGCGGCACTGCCGGCCGAACTCGGCCCGGTCGAATTGGTGCGGGCGATGACCGCCTTAATTCCCGATGGCGAGGATGCCGGCACGGCCTTGCGGCTTCTGGCGGCGCCGGCCGTCTTCACGCCGGCGGCGCTGAGAATCCGGCAGGGGCTCGCGCCGATCGCTCCCGATCCGGCGCTGTCGCAGGCGGCCGACACGTTGCGCATGCTGACGGGCACCGCGCCGACGCAGCAGCAGGCCGCGGCGCTCGACACTTATCTCGTCACTGTCGCCGATCACGGCCTCAACGCCTCGACCTTCGCCGCCCGCGTCGTCGCTTCGACCCGCGCAGGCCTGGTTTCGGCGGTGCTCGCCGGCATCAGCGCGCTCAAGGGCCCGCTCCATGGTGGTGCGCCCGGACCGGTCATCGAGATGCTCGATGCGATCGGCGAGCCGGCGAATGCGCGCGCCCAACTGGAAGCTGCGCTCGATCGTGGCGACCGGCTGATGGGCTTCGGCCATCGCGTCTACCGAGTGCGCGATCCACGCGCCGATGCGTTGAAAGGCGCGATCCGCCGGCTCGGCGCCGACAGCGGTCGCCTTGCCCTGGCCGAGGCCGTCGAGCAGGCGGCGCTCGCCATCCTGCGCGAGCGCAAGCCGAACCGGACGCTGGAGACGAATGTCGAATTCTACACGGCGCTGCTGCTGGAAGCGCTCGAATTCACGCCGGATTCCTTCACCTGCGTCTTTGCGCTGGGGCGTACGGTGGGCTGGATCGCCCATGCCCATGAGCAGATCGCCGGCGGCAAGCTGATTCGCCCGCAATCGGTCTATGTCGGCCCGCAGCCGCGACAGGCGGCGTGAGAAGAGCGTCATGCTCGGGCTTGACCCGAGCATCTCGTAAACCAGCGCCCTTTTCGGCAAGAGCTTCTCGGGTCGGAGCTGCGCTCCGCCCGAGAATGACGGCTTTGGCTAGGCCGGCGAAAGCCGGATAACGAAGAGTTCGCCGGCGCTTTCGGCGTGCAACGCGACGACAGTGGGTGCCGGCAGGATGGCACTGTCCCCAGCCGCCAAAGCCACGCCGGTCACCTGCCATTCCCCACGGCGCGCCACCAGAACGAGCAATCCACGTTCGGCTTTGACCTCGTGCGATCCGCCCGATAGCCGCTCGACACTGTGGGTCCAGCCGTCGCGCCGGCTCATCACATTGAGGTCGTCGATCGGCCCATCGACGAGCAGCCCATCCACTGCCCGGTCGGCCGCGAAGAAGAATGGCTTGCCCGCCCGGTCGAGCGCCACCGTCTCGCCGTCTCCGAAAGCGAGGCGGATGCCGTTTCCGGTCAGCACTGAGAGCGTCCGGTCAATGCCGGGAAAGGACGAGAATGGCCCGTCCTGCCCGACATGCGCCATCGAGATGCGCCAGTCGAAATCGCTGAGTGAGGCGCCTTCCGGCGCCACCGCGATCTCGGTCGTGGTGCCGCCGCCGTTCTTCCACGGCATGACTTTGCAATCGGCGGCGCGGATGATGCGCATGGGAGGTTCCTTCAACCTGTGTCATTCCGGGGCGCCCGAAGGGCGAACCCGGAACCCACGACTGGGTGCGACTCTAAGATCGGGCAAGGGTCGGCCCGTCGTGGGTTCCGGGTTCTCCGCTGCGCGCCGCCCCGGAATGACAGTGTGGCTCAGCCCAGAATGCCCGGCAGGTTGAGACCCTTCTCGCGGGCGCAGTCCTGCGCGATCTCGTAACCCGCATCGGCATGGCGCATCACGCCGGTCGCGGGATCGTTCCAGAGCACGCGCCCGAGGCGGGCGGCCGCATCCTCCGTGCCGTCGGCGCAGATCACCACGCCGGAATGCTGCGAGAAGCCCATGCCGACGCCGCCGCCATGATGCAGCGAGACCCAGGTCGCACCGGACGCCGTGTTGAGCAGGGCGTTGAGTAGCGGCCAGTCGGAGACGGCATCCGAGCCGTCCTTCATCGCCTCCGTCTCGCGGTTCGGCGAGGCGACGGAGCCGGAATCGAGATGGTCGCGGCCGATCACGACCGGGGCCTTGAGCTCGCCGTTCTTGACCATCTCGTTGAAGGCGAGGCCGAGCCGGTGGCGGTCGCCGAGGCCGACCCAGCAGATTCGTGCCGGCAGGCCCTGGAAGGAGATGCGCTCCCGCGCCATGTCGAGCCAGTTGTGCAGATGCGTGTTGCCGGGCGTCAGCTCCTTCACCTTGGCGTCGGTCTTGTAGATGTCCTCCGGATCGCCCGAGAGCGCAGCCCAGCGGAACGGGCCTATGCCGCGGCAGAACAGCGGGCGGATATAGGCCGGCACGAAGCCCGGGAAAGCGAAGGCGTTCTCCAGCCCCTCGTCCTTGGCCACCTGCCGGATGTTGTTGCCGTAGTCGAAGGTGGGCACGCCCATCTCCTGGAAGGCGATCATCGCCTCGACATGCTCGCGCATCGAGGCGCGCGCCGCCTTCTCAACGGCCTTCGGGTTGCTGTCACGGCGCTGCCGCCATTCGCCCATGGTCCAGCCCTTGGGCAGATAGCCGTTGACCGGGTCATGGGCCGAGGTCTGGTCGGTGACCATGTCGGGGCGGATGCCACGGCGGACCATCTCGGGCAGGATCTCGGCGCAGTTGCCGAGCAGGCCGACCGACTTCGCCTCGCCGGCCTTGGTCCAGCGCGCGATCATCTCCAGCGCCTCGTCCAGCGTCGCGGCCTTCTCGTCGAGATAGCGGGTCCGGAGGCGGAAATCGATCGAGTCGGGATTGCATTCGATCGCGAGGCAGGAGGCGCCGGCCATTACGGCCGCCAGCGGCTGCGCGCCGCCCATGCCGCCGAGCCCGCCGGTCAGCACCCAGCGTCCCTTAAGGCTGCCGCCATAGTGCTGGCGCCCGGCCTCGACGAAGGTCTCGTAGGTGCCCTGCACGATGCCCTGCGTGCCGATATAGATCCAGGAACCGGCCGTCATCTGGCCATACATGGCGAGCCCCTTCTTATCGAGCTCGTTGAAATGGTCCCAATTCGCCCAATGCGGCACGAGGTTGGAATTGGCGATCAGCACGCGCGGCGCATCCTTGTGCGTGCGGAAGACGCCGACCGGCTTGCCGGACTGGACGAGCAGCGTCTCGTCCGCCTCGAGTTCGCGTAGCGCCGAGACGATGCGGTCGAAATCCTCCCAGGAGCGGGCGGCGCGGCCGATGCCGCCATAGACCACGAGCTCATGCGGGTTCTCCGCGACGTTCGGGTCGAGGTTGTTCATCAGCATGCGCAGCGGCGCTTCCGTCAGCCAGCTCTTGGCCGAAAGCTCGGTGCCAGTGGCGGCGCGGATGGTGCGGGTGTTGTCGAGGCGGGTCATGAGCGGCTCCGTTCGAGGGCGGCGGCTGAGCCGAGTGCGGCTTCGATGATGGCGGCGAGCGCGTCCTGCAGCAGCGCGGCCTTGGGCGCGTCGAAGGCCCAGGGCGCAGTTTCCTCGGTGAGATAGGCCGAGAGCGCGATCTCCATCTGCAGCGCATGGACTAGGGCCGAGGGACGCCCGTAATGGCGGGTGATCCAGCCACCCTTGAAGCGGCCATTCGCGATCTGCGTGAAGGGCTGGCCGGCCATGGCGGTGATCGCTGCCGCCTCGACGCCCGGCGCGCAGCTCGCGCCGGAATTGCTGCCGAGATTCAGCGTCGGCAGCGTGCCGGGAAAGAGCCGCGGCACCACCGACTTGATCGAGTGGCAATCCCAGAGCACGCAGTAGCCGTGCTCGGCCTTGACCCGCTCGATCTCTGCTGCGAGCGCCGCGTGATAAGGTCGGAAATACGCTGCCTTGCGCCGCTCGATCTCGGCGGCGTCCGGAGGCGTTTGCCAGATCGGCGCGCCGTCGAAGGTCGTCGTCGGCGCGAGTTCGGTCGTGGCCTGCCCCGGATAGAGCGAGACGCCGGACGGATCGCGATTGAGGTCGATGACGAAGCGCGAGAGCTGCGCCTCGACGATGGTCGGCTGGAAGCGCTCCGCGAAGCCATAGAGCTGGCGCATATGCCAGTCGGTGTCCTCGACCAGCCGGCCGCGCTCGTTCAGAGCCGCCGCGACCTCCGCCGGCAGGCCGGTGCCGGGATGCGGCATCGAGAGGACAAGCGGGGAGGCACCGCGGGTGACGGTGACGACATCCGTGCTCATGCGTCGAACTCCGCGAAGGAATCGAGCCCGGCCGCCTCGCCGACCGCGCCCGAAAGCACCAGTTCCGTTGCTGCCGCGAGATCGGGCGCGAGATAGCGGTCCTCGGTCAGTGGCGCGATCCGCCCGCGCAGCAGCGCGAGCACGGGCTCCAGCCGTGCGCTGGTCTTGAGCGGCCGGTGATGCTCGATGGCCTCGGCTGCCGCCATCAGCTCGATGCCGATGATGCTCGCGGCATTCTTCGCCATGTCGATCAGGCGGAACGCGCCATGCGTCGCCATCGAGACATGGTCTTCCTGGTTGGCGGAGGTCGGGATGGTGTCGACCGAGGCGGGATAGGCCTTCTGCTTGTTCTCGGAAGCCAGCGCCGCGGCCGTGACCTGTGCGATCATGAAGCCGGAATTCAGCCCCGCATCGCGAGCGAGGAAGGGCGGCAGCCCGCTCATGACGGGATCGACCAGCAGCGCCATGCGCCGCTCGGAGAGGTTGCCGATCTCGCAAACGCCCATCGCCAGCATGTCGGCGGCGAAGGCGACCGGCTCGGCGTGGAAGTTGCCGCCGGAGACGATCTCGCCCGGCCCCAGCACCAGTGGATTGTCGGTGACCGCGTTGGCCTCGATGGCGAGCGTAGCGGCGACATTGCCGATCAATCCATGCACGGCGCCCATCACCTGCGGCTGGCAGCGCAGCGAATAGGGGTCCTGCACCTTGCTGTCGCCATGGCGGTGGCTCTCGCGGATGGCGCTGCCGGCGATGAGATCGAGCAGGATCTTGGCGACGCGGATCTGCCCCGGCTGCCCGCGCAGATTCTGGATGCGCGGGTCGAACGGCGTGTCGGAGCCTTTCAACGCATCGACCGATAGCGCGCCCGCGACCAGAGCAGCATCGAAGACGCGCGCGATCGAGACGAGCCCGGTCAGCGCCAGCGTGGTCGAAACCTGCGTGCCGTTGATGAGGGCGAGCCCCTCCTTGGCGGCGAGCGCCAGCGGAGCGAGATTCGCGCGCCGCAGCGCCTCTGCCGCCGGCAGCGTCTCGCCCTTCAGCCTGATCTCGCCGAACCCCATCAGCGCGGCGGTCATATGGGCGAGCGGCGCGAGGTCGCCGGAGGCGCCGACCGAGCCCTTGGCCGGCACGACAGGCAGCGCGTCGGCCTTCAGCGCCGCGGTCAGGGCCTCGATCACCACTGGCCGCACGCCGGAGGCCCCGCGTGCGAGGCTCGCCGCCTTCATAGCGACCAGCAGGCGCACCACCCCGTCCGGCAGGGCAGGACCGGTGCCGACCGCATGCGACAGGATGAGGTTGCGCTGGAGCGCGGCGAGATCGGCATCGGCGATGCGCACGCTCGCGAGCTTTCCGAAGCCGGTATTGACGCCATAGGTCACGGTGCCGGCCGCGACGATCTCCTCGACGATCTGCTGGCCGGCGGCGATGCTGCGGGCGCTGTCGCCGGCGAGCGCCGAGGCCGCGCCGTCGAGAATGGCGCGCCAGTCGGTGAGGCGGGCGGTGCCGGGGTTTAGCGAGACGGGTGTCATTGTCCGTTCCAGATGCGGGCGTGAAGCGGGTTGAAGCCGATGCGGTAGGCAAGCTCGGCCGGGCGCTCGATGTCCCAGATCGCGAGGTCGCAACGCTTGCCGGCCTCGATGGTGCCGATCTCGTCCTGCAGGCCGAGCGCCTTGGCGGCGTTGCGGGTGACGCCCGCCAGCGCCTCCTCCGGTGTCAGCCGGAAGAGCGTGCAGGCCATGTTCATGACGAGCAGCGGAGAGGTCAGCGGCGAGGAGCCCGGATTGGCGTCGGTCGCCAGCGCGATCGTGACGCCATGCTTGCGCATCAGCTCGATCGGCGGTTTCTGCGTCTCCCGCAGGAAATAGAAGGCGCCCGGCAGCACGACCGCGACCGTGCCGGCCTTCGCCATGGCGATGACGCCGGTCTCGTCGAGATACTCGAGATGATCAGCCGAGAGCGCGCCCATCTCGGCTGCGAGCTTCGCGCCGCCGAGATTGGAGAGCTGCTCGGCATGGAGCTTGACCGCGAGACCTTTGGCCTTGGCGGCGTCGAAGACGCCTTTCGTCTCTTCGGTCGAGAAGGCGATGCCTTCGCAGAAGGCGTCGACCGCATCGGCCAGCCCCTCGGCTGCGACGGCTTCGAGCATCGGCCCGGCCACGAGCGCGGCATAGTCGCCCGAGCGGCCCTTGTATTCCGGCGGCACGGCATGGGCGCCGAGGAAGGTTGTCCGCACGGTGACGGGCCGCTCCCGACCGATCCGGCGCGCGACCCTGAGCTGCTTGAGCTCGGCCTGTTGCTCCAGCCCATAGCCGGACTTGATCTCGACGGTGGTGACCCCCTCCGCCATCAGCGCGGCCAGGCGCCGGTCTGCCGAGGCGAAGAGGGCGTCCTCGCTCGCATTCCGTGTCGCGGTGACCGTGGACAGGATGCCGCCGCCGGCCCGCGCGATCTCCTCATAGGTCGCGCCCTGCAGGCGCAGCTCGAATTCGTGGGCGCGATCGCCGCCATAGACCAGATGGGTGTGGCAGTCGATCAGCCCGGGCGTGATCCAGCGTCCGGCGCAGTCGATGGTAATGGCCGCCTGGAAGGCAGGCGCCTCATCGCGCGGACCGGCATAGAGGATGCGCCCGTCGCGCGCCGCGATCACGCCGTCCTCGACCGCACCATAGGGCGCGCCCGGCGCCATGGTCGCGAGCCGGGCATTCGTCCAGAGCCTGTCGCAGAGCAGCGTCTCGCTCCCAGCCTTCGACACCGCGCGTCCTCCCGCTATCCTTTGCTTACGGATATGCTATCTAATTGCATATGCAAATGGCAAGTCCTCATTTGCATATGCAATTAAATGATGGAGCGTGGCGGTGACCGAGATCCTGCATCTGGCCGAGGCCCTTCTGCCGGAAGGCTTTGCCAGGAACGTGAAGCTGACGGTCGCCGAAGGCGTCATCACCGCCGTTGAAACCGATACGGCACCGGGCGCAGGCAGGAGCTTCAAGGGCCTCGCGCTGCCGGGCATGCCGAACCTGCATAGCCACGCTTTCCAGCGCGGCATGGCGGGGCTCTCGGAAGGGCGCGGTGCGCCGGAGGATTCCTTCTGGACCTGGCGCGAGGTGATGTATCGCTTCCTCGACCGGCTCGATCCGGAGGATGTGCAAGCCATCGCCGCGCAGGCCTTCGTCGAAATGCTGGAAGGCGGCTTCACGGCGCTCGCCGAGTTCCACTATCTCCATCACGACAAGGATGGCCGCGCCTATGCCAATATCGCGCGGATGGCGGAGGCGATCGCTGCCGCTGCCGAGGAGGCCGGCCTTGGCCTGACCCTGCTGCCGGTGCTCTATCGCTTCGGCAATTTCGGGCAGGCGCCGTCGGTCCACGGGCAGCGCCGCTTCGTCAACGACCGCGACGCCTATCTGCGATTGCTGGAAGGGAGCGCCGCCGCCATCCGCTCCCTGCCGGACGCCCGCCTCGGCGTCGCGCCGCATTCGCTGCGGGCGGTGGCACTCGACGATCTCGGTTGGGTGGCGTCTTTGAGGCCGGATGACCCGGTGCACATCCACGTCGCCGAGCAGGTTCCCGAGGTCGAGGCCAGTCTGAAGATCACCGGCAAGCGGCCGGTCGAGCTGCTGATGGACACGATCCCGCTCGACCGCCGCTGGTGCCTGATCCATGCCACGCATCTGAGCGATGCCGAGCGCGACGGCATCGCCCGCAGCGGCGCTGTGGCGGGGCTTTGCCCGATCACCGAGTCGAGCCTCGGGGACGGCATCTTCGATGGCGTTCGCTTTCATGCGGCCGGCGGCGCCCTCGGCGTCGGTAGCGATTCCAACATCCAGATCGATGCAGGCGCCGAGCTGCGCCAGCTCGAATATTCGCAGCGCCTGCGTGATCGCCGCCGTGCGCTCTTTGCCGAGGAGAAAGCCTCAACTGGATTGGCCCTCTGGCAGGCGGCCTGCGCCGGCGGCGCCCAGGCCTGCGGCCGCGCGATCGGGCGCATTGCGCCGGGCTGCCGCGCCGATTTCATCACGCTCGAGACCGAGCATCCCGCCATCGTCGGCAAGTCCGGCGCCGAGGCGCTCGACAGCGCGATCTTCGCCGCCAACGCGCTGCCTTTGCGCGATGTCGTCGTCGGTGGCAGGAGGGTGGTGGCGGAAGGCCGGCACGTCGCGCGCGATTCGGTCAGGGCGCGCTTCGCCGGCGTGATGCGCCGCCTGCTGGCTGCAGCTTAGGATCAGGGATGACGGAGACCCGGCTCGACGCGGTGAAGCTGGATGGCGCCGGGCCGGTCTACGACCAGATCCGGCGCGCGATCCGCGATCTGGTGGTGAGCGGCGCCTGGCCGCCCGGCACCAGCGTGCCGCCGGAACATGCGCTGATGGAGCAGCTCGGCGCCTCGCGCATGACCGTGCACCGCGCCCTCGTGCAGCTCGCGCGCGAAGGTCTCATCACCCGCCGGCGCCGCTCGGGCACCATCGTCGCGAGCCCGCCGGCAAGCCACGCCATGTTCGACATCCTCTCGATCCCCGAGGAGGTACGCAGGCTCGGACAGCACTACGCCTATGCGATCCTGTCGCGCAGCGATGGCCGACCTTCCGCCGAGGTGGCGGAGCGTTTCGGCATCAAGCGCTCGGAGAGGGTCGCGCATCTCATCGTGCTGCATCGGGCCGACGGCAAGCCGCATGTGCTGGAGGAGCGCATCATTCATGCCGCCGGCGTGCCGGGGGTGGGGGAGGAGGATTTCGCCGAGACCCCGCCGGGTGACTGGCTGCTGAAGCACAGCCTCTGGTCGCAGGCCGAGCACGCGATCAGTGCCGTTGGCGCGGGAGCGGAGGACGCGGCGCTGCTCGACATCGCGGAGGGCGAACCCTGTCTGCTGGTCGAGCGCCGCACCTGGAACCAGGCCCAGCCCGTCACGGCGGTGCGCCTGCTCCATCCCGGCTCCCGCCACCGCTTCGTCGGCCGTTTCGGCCCCTATGGGGCGGTCTGAAAAGAAAAGGCCCGCCGATGGCGGGCCTTCGATAGCTCGGCCGACCCTGCCTCAGCAGGCAAAGCGGACCCGGCGGCCCCATTCGTCGCGGCCGTAGCAGGTCTGCGGTGTCGCGGCGCTGCCGATGATGGCTCCCGACGCCCCGCCGATGGCGGCGCCCGCCAGAGCTCCGCCAGCGCGGCCGGTCGCCGCACCGCCAATGAGGGCACCTGCGCCTGCGCCGATCAGTCCGCCTGTAGCGGCGTTCTGCTCGCGCGGGGTGCAGGCGCCGAGAGCGGCTGCGAACGCCACGATGACCATGAGCATTTTCATCTGGTAGCTCCTCCTCGTTCAGAAAGGCGATCTTGAACGGAACAGGAAACCGGTACTTCCGGGAAAAGTTCCTTGTGTGTGCCCGGCGCGGCCGGGCACCGGACTCGCTGCCGGATCCGTCACTTAGCAACCGATGAAAAACTGCTCCGCAGGGCTGGAACTTTTCGGTTCGACGGCACGTTGAGTTGGCAGGTTCCTTCGTGCCGCGACCGCGGCGCGCCTGACCACCTGACTACAGGAGGGCCAGATATGGCTGTGACCACCACTTCGGCATCCGCGAACCCGCTGATTGCCGGCGCGCGCGTCGCTGGTACGGATGTCTACAACAGCGCCGGGGACCATCTCGGCGAGATCTACGACGTCATGCTCGACAAGCAGACCGGCAAGGTCGCCTACGCGATCATGTCCTTCGGCGGCTTCCTGGGACTTGGCGAGAAGTATCACCCGATCCCCTGGAGCGTGCTCGATTACGACCCGCAGAGGGCTGGTTATGTCGTGCCGCTGACCAAGGAGAAGCTCGAGGCCGCGCCGATGTATGACAGCGAAGGCGAGCCGGATTGGGAAGACAAGGCCTACGGCAAGCGCGTCCATGATTACTACGGAACAATGCCCTACTGGATGGTGTAGCGGCTAACCGGCGCAGGTCGCGGCGGTTGCTATCCCCCCAGCCGAACCGCCGTGGCGGCGGGATGCGGGCCGAAAGGCCCGCATCTTCCTTTTTGAGAGGCCGGCAATCTGCCGGCCTCTTTCTTTTGCGAGAGGCCGGAACCCGAGGGGGCCGTTGCGCGTCTGCTCAAGGGGAATGCGACGCCGGGTCGGACCTCCCAAGGCCGTTTCCCACATCAGGAGAAGCTGGATGCGTATCCGTTACGGTTATCGGATCGAGTTGGCCTGCGCCCATGAGATGCCGCTCCTCACGTTGCTCGATGTCCACCCGTCGCGCCGTCACGACCTGACGATGCCGGACGAGATGAAGCTGAGCGCGCTGGCGGACCCGACCCTGCCGATCGCGATGACGCAGCATCTCGATGCCTTCGGCAACATCTGCCGGCGTATGGTCGCGCCGTCCGGCGGCCTTCGGCTGGAATCGGAGGGCGTCGTGCATGATTCCGGCGAGCCCGATACCGCCAATCTCGCTGCGCAGGAGATCCCGCCCTCGCGCCTGCCGGCGGAAGCGCTCGTCTTCCTGCTCGGCAGCCGCTACTGCGACACCGACCGGCTCTTCGATCAGGCCTGGAAGCTCTTCGGCGCCCACGAGCCTGGCTGGCCGCGTGTGCAGGCGATCGTGGATTTCGTCCATAACCACCTGACCTTCGGCTATCATTACGCACGCAGCACCCGCACGGCGGCCGAGGCCTTTCAGGAGCGCATCGGCGTCTGCCGCGACTTCGCTCACCTCGCGATCACGCTCTGCCGCTGCCTGAACATCCCGGCGCGTTACTGCAATGGCTATCTCGGCGATATCGGCGTGCCGCCGAATCCGGCGCCGATGGATTTCAATGCCTGGTTCGAGGTCTTTCTCGGTGGCCGCTGGTACACCTTCGACGCGCGCCACAACGAGCCGCGCATCGGCCGCATCGTGATCGCGCGCGGGCGCGACGCCACCGACGTCGCGATGATCAACTCCTTCGGCACCCACACCATCCAGCGCTTCGACGTCGTCACCGAGGAGATCGAGGAAGTGCCGATGCCGCTGACGCCGACGATGCCGGAGCAGTTCAACTCGCGGCCCGCGGCGGCCTGAGCGCGCGCTCTTGCGCCGGAATGCTCGGCGCCTATCTTCGCGAGCACGATGCGTCACACTGTTGTGGTCAATGCGCGAGCCGGAACGGTCCTTGAGGCCGGGCCCGACGCTTTCGCCGCGCGCCTCAAGGCTGCCTTCGCCACCCATGACTGGGGCGCCGAGGTTCGGCTCGTGCCGCCACGCGAGATCTCCGGCGCGCTCGCGCTGGCGATCGAGCAGGACAATAGCACCCCCGTCGTCGTCGGCGGCGACGGCACGATCAACGGTGTCCTGCCGGTCCTGATCCAGGCCGGCCGACCGGTCGGCGTCCTGCCCATGGGCACGGTCAATGTGCTCGGCCGCGACCTCGGCCTCTTCGGCTCGCTGGAGCAGCAAGTCGCGGCGCTGTGCCAGGGCGAGCCGGTCGAGGTGGATCTCGGCCATGTCGACGGCCGGTTGTTCCACTCGCTCTCGGGGATGGGCTTTTTCAGCCTGATGGCGCGCGAGCGCGAATATGCGCGCCGGCGCTTCCCCTTCAGCCGCGCTGCCGCCTTCGGCATGGCCGCGACGCGCTCGATCTTCTTCACCCGCCCGATCAGCGTCGACATCACCGTCGGCGCGGAGAGCCATGTCGTCGAGGCCGATGCCGTGCTCGTCACGGTCAATCGCTTCGACGGCGCCGAATGGCGCCGCGAGCGGCTCGATGGCGGCGTCTTCGAGGTCCATGTGCTGAACGCGGGCGGCCTCTATTCGCGCAGCAAAGCGGCGCTCTCGGTGGCGGCCGGCCATTGGCGCTCATCGAAGAACCTGAGCTCCTTCACCGGCGACGCCGTGACGCTGACCCGGCGCGACAAGCGGCGCGGGCACATCACCTTCGACGGCGAGGTCGCGCGCAAGGCCGGTCCGTTGGCATACGACCTGCTTCCCCGAGCCCTGACCGTGATTGCTGCCCGCCCGACGAGGCTTCGCGATGAGAGCCATGACGCCTGATACTGCCAGAGGCTGGACCGACGCGGGGCCGTCATGGCGCCGGTCGTGGCGACAATCCTGGCGGCAGCCGCGCGTCCTCGTGCCGGTCGTCGCAGCGCTCGCCTTCCTCGGGCTTGCCGCCTTCATCGCCTCCGGCCACAGCTTCGCCTTCGACCGGACGCTGGTGCTGCTGTTCCGCGATCCCGCCAACCCAGCCGTGCCGCTCGGCCCGCTCTGGTTTCAGGAGGCGGTCCGGGACATGACGGCGCTCGGCAGCTTCGTTGGCCTGTTCTTCATGACGACGGCGGCCTCGCTGACGCTCTGGCTCTGCGGCTATCGCCACCTGTCCGTGGGCCTCGTCGTCAGCGTGCTCTCGGCGCTTGCTGCCAGCAACGGCATCAAGATCCTGGTCGGGCGCGAGCGGCCCGACATCGTCACCCATGCGGCGCTGACCTTCACCGCAAGCTTCCCCAGCGGCCACGCCTTCCTCTCGGCGGTCACGCTTCTCTGCATCGCGGGCTTCGTCGGCCTCGCTTCGCGGCGCGAGGATATCGCGCGGCTCTGCATGGCGTTCGGCTGGGTCATGATCGTGCTGATCGGGGTGAGCCGGGTCTATCTCGGCGTCCACTGGCCGACGGATGTCATCGGCGGCTGGTGCCTAGGCGTCGCCTGGTCGAGCATCGCCGTCGCCTGGCTCGGGCGGAAGATGGCAGCTTCGGATCCGTCCTAGCGCATGTCGATCGTGGCATTCACCCCAAGATCCGGGGTGCGGCCGAGGATTCGGGCGGTCGCCAGCTTGAACGCGACCAGGACGCTGCTCGAAGGCCCGTCCCAGATCTCGGCCGAGACCGGCGTCAGGGCGAGCAATGTCGCGTCCGGATCGTCCGGTCCGTGCGGGAACCAGGCGCTCGCCATCGGCGTCCAGATCCGCCCCAGCAACTGGCGGTCATGAATCTCGGAGGCGGTGCAGGCCACGGCCGCATAGAAATTACGGTCCTCGTGGCTGATGGCGATCGAGATCGAGGGGGAGCGCAGCGCCTCGCCGATGATCCCGGTATGACGATGCGTGACGAAAAGGATGCGGTGGCGGTCTCGGTCGATCTCCCCCGCCATGGGCCGCGTCTTGATGCCGTCTTCGCCGATGAGAGAGACCATGTAGACCGGATGGGCCGCAAGTGCCGTCCAGATGCGCTCCTGCAGGTCGGTCTCTGACATGGTTACCTCCTGCTGGCGCGATCGGCCCTTGGCTTAGGCCAAAGAGGGTAACACCTACGGGTAGGAAAGGTTCCCACTATTTTCGTCACGACCATCGAGGTGGTGACGAGGTTACCGACCCTAGCTGCTGGCCACGATCATGTTGCGGACGATCGGATAGATCTGTCCCTCCCATTTTCGTCCTGAGAATACCCCGTAATGCCCGACGCCGGCCTGCATATGGTGGCGCTTGCGGAAGGGCTTGAGCCCCGAGCAGAGGTCATGGGCGGCGGCCGTCTGGCCCAGCGCGCAGATGTCGTCGCGCTCGCCCTCGACGGTCAGGAGCGAGGTCTTGCGGATCGCCCGGCAGTCCACCTTCTCACCGCGGTAGCGCAACGTGCCCGCCGCCAGCCGCGCCTCCTGGAAGATCCATTGCACGGTCTCCAGGTAGAAGTCGGCCGGCAGGTCGAGCACGGCGAAGTACTCGTCATAGAAGGTCTTGATCTTCTCAGCCTCCTCGTGAGCGCCGGTCGCGAGATGCGTGAACATGTCGACATGGGCGTGGAGGTGCCGACCCAGGTTCATCGCGATGAAGGCGCCGACCTGGACGAAGCCTGGATAGACCTGTCGGCCTGCGCCCGGATGCCGCGCCGGCACGGTCGTGATCAGGTTCTTGCGGAACCATTCGATTGGTCGCTCGGTGGCGAGCCGGTTGACTGCGGTCGGGTTGATACGGGTGTCGACCGGTCCCGCCATCAGCGTCATGCTCCGCGGCTGGAAGGCGTTGCCCGTCTGCGCCATCACGGCCGCCGCAGTGAGCACCTGCACGCAGGGTTGGCAGACTGCGACCACATGCGTGTTCGGCCCCAGCTCCTCGATGAACCGGATCAGCGTGTCGACATAGTCGTCATAGCCGAAGGGGCCGGCCGCGAGCGGCACGTCGCGAGCGTTGTGCCAGTCGGTGATGCAGACGTCGTGGTCCTGCAGCAGCGTCGCGACGGTATTGCGCAGCAATGTCGCGAAATGGCCGGACATCGGCGCGACGACCAGCACCTTGGCCTGTTCCGAGGCGGTATCCTTGCGGAAGCGCAGCAGGTCGCCGAACGGCAGCGACAGCACCACCTCCTCGGTCACGGCAGTCTCGCGATTGCCGTCGCGCACATGGGTGATGCCGTAGGCCGGCCGCTCATGGCTGAGACCCGCGCGCGCCACCATCTCATAGGCCGCGGCGGCGGCGCGCATGTCGATTGGCTCGCCCGCGAGCGCCCTCGCGCCCAGCGCCGCCAGTGCCGTCTGAGCGAGCATCCGCGCCGGGTTGATGAGGTCGGACTGGGCCTGATAGGCAAGATACAGCATGAGCGCCTCGATCTGGAACGCCTCTTGCTAGGATCGTGCCATCCGCCCACGGAAGCAGGCCACGATGACGGCGACCTTGACGATCAGCAGCCGGAACTACTCCTCCTGGTGCCTGCGCGGCTGGTTGCTGTGCACGATGGCGGGGCTCGAGGTGGAGGAGCGCGTCCTTTCGATGGACGATCCTTCCGCGCGCGCCGAGCTGCTGCTGCTCTCGCCGTCTTTCCTCGTTCCCTGCCTGATCCATGACGACGTCAAGGTCTGGGACACGCTCGCCATCGCTGGCTATCTCGACGAGATCGCACCGGAGGCAGGGTTACTGCCGGCGGAACGCAAGGCGCGGGCGCATTGCCGGGCGGTCAGCGGCGAGATGCATTCCGGCTTCGCCAATCTGCGCTCGGCCCTGCCGATGAACCTCAAGGCGCATTATCCCGGCTTCAAGGTCTGGGCCGGCGCCCAGGCTGACATCGACCGCGTCACCGAGATCTGGCGCGAATGTCTCCAGGCCTATGGCGGGCCCTATCTCTTCGGCGAGGCGTTGACGATGGCGGATGCGATGTACGCGCCGGTTTGCATGCGCTTCCTGACCTACGACGTGGCGCTCGATCCGGCGAGCCGAGCCTATTGCCGCGCCATCGCGCAATGGCCGGCTCTCCAGCGCTGGATCGCGGCCGCCAAGACCGAGCCCGAGGAGCTCGAGGAACTCGACGCCGAGTTCTAGGCAGAGATAAGCCTTGGGCCATTCGCCTGAGGACGGTGCGTCCGGCGCCCGTGTATTGGCCATCCGCGGCCAAAAAGGGTAACACCGCCCGCGAACGTTTTCGTGTCGTGGGAGAGAACAGATGAACGCGCCCTTCAAGAACCTCATCGCCGGCGAATGGGCGGGCGGGGGCAATGCCTCGCGCAACATCAACCCTTCCAACACCAACGACGTCGTCGGCGAATACGCTCAGGGCACGGTCGAGGATCTGAACAACGCGGTCGCCGCCGCGAAGGCCGCCTTCCCCGCCTGGAGCCGCTCCACCCCGCAGGAGCGCTACGACATCCTGAAGAAGGCCTCCGACGAGATCCTCGCCCGCAAGGAGGAGCTCGGCCGCCTGCTCTCGCGCGAAGAGGGCAAGACCCTTCCCGAGGGTATCGGCGAGGCGACCCGCGCCGGCCAGATCTTCGCCTTCTTCGCCGGCGAGTGCCTGCGCTCGGGCGGCGAGATGGTTCCTTCCGTGCGTCCGGGCGTCGGCGTCGAGATCACCCGTGAGCCCGTCGGCATCGTCGGCATGATCACGCCCTGGAACTTCCCGATCGCGATCCCGGCCTGGAAGATGGCGCCGGCGCTCGCCTGGGGCAATTGCGTCGTCATCAAGCCGGCCGACCTCGTGCCGGGCTCGGCCTGGGCGCTGGTCGACATCATCCAGCGGGCCGGCCTGCCCAAGGGCGTGCTCAACCTCGTCATGGGCCGCGGCTCGGTCGTCGGCCAGGCGCTGCTCGAGCACAGGGACGTGCACGCCATCTCCTTCACCGGCTCGGTCGCGACCGGCCGCAAGGTGGCGGCTGCCTGCATCGCCTCCAACCCGATGAAGAAGGTCCAGCTCGAGATGGGCGGCAAGAACCCGCTCGTGGTGCTGGACGATGCCGATCTCAAGACGGCGGTCGAGGTCGCGGTCAACGGCGCCTTCTTCTCCACCGGCCAGCGCTGCACGGCCTCCTCGCGCCTGATCGTCCAGGCGGGCATCCATGACAAGTTCGTCGAGGCCTGCGTCGAGCGGCTGAAGGGTGTCGTCGTCGACGATGCGCTGAAGCAGGGCACCCATATCGGCCCGGTCGTCGACCAGAGCCAGCTCGACCAGGACCTGAAATACATCCAGATCGCCAAGGATGAGGGTGGCAAGCTCGCCTTCGGCGGCGAGCTTCTCAAGCGCGAGACCCCCGGCTTCTACCTCCAGCCGGCGCTCTTCACCGAGACGACGAACGCCATGCGCATCTCGCGCGAGGAGGTCTTCGGCCCGGTCGCCAATATCGTGCGCGTGAAGGACTACGACGAGGCGCTCGCCGTGGCCAACGACACCGAATTCGGCCTCTCCTCAGGCATCTGCACGACCTCGCTGAAATACGCGACGCATTTCAAGCGCAACAGCGAGGCCGGCATGGTGATGGTCAACCTGCCGACGGCGGGCGTCGACTATCATGTGCCGTTCGGCGGCCGGAAGGGCTCCAGCTACGGCCCGCGCGAGCAGGGCGCCTACGCCAAGGAGTTCTACACCACGGTCAAGACGGCCTACACGCTGGCCTGATCGGCACCTTCATCGTTGAGAACGAAAGGGCCGCGCCGCAAGGCGCGGCCCTTTTTTGTCAGAAGCCTTCCAGCACGATCTTGCCCTTGGCGCGGTTGCTCTCGATCAGGGCATGCGCCCGCCGGAGATTGGCGGCGTTTATCGTCCCGAAATTCTCGGCGAGCGTCGTGCGGATCGTCCCGGCGTCGACCAGCTTCGACACCTCCGCCAGCAGCTTGCCCTGCTCGGCGATGTCGGCGGTCTGGAACAGCGAACGGGTGAACATCAGCTCCCAGTGCAGCGACAGGCTCTTGCGCTTCAGCGGCAGCGCATCAAGGGTCTTGGGATCGTCGATCAAGCCGAAGCGCCCCTGCGGCGCCATGAGCTCGACGATGCCTGCCAGATGCGTGTCGGTATGCGTCGTCGAGAAGACGAAGGCCGGCGCGCCAATGCCAAGCGCCGCCACCTGCTCCGGCAGCGGCTTGGTGTGATCGACGACGTGATGGGCGCCGAGCTTCTTCGCCCAGGCGACAGTCTCGGGCCGTGAGGCGGTCGCGATCACGGTGACGTCGGTGAGCCTGCGGGCGAGCTGGGTCGCGATCGAGCCGACACCGCCGGCCCCGCCGATGATCAGCAGCGCATGCGCTGCGCCCGGCACCGGCTTGCGGATGTCGAGCCGGTCGAACAGCATCTCCCAGGCGGTGATGGCGGTGAGCGGCAGCGCCGCGGCCTCGGCGAAACCGAGGCTCTTCGGCTTAGGCCCGACGATGCGCTCGTCGACGAGGTGGAACTGGGCATTCGAGCCCGAACGATCGAGCGCTCCGGCATAGAACACCTCATCGCCCGGCTTGAAATTCGTCGCAGCGGGCCCGACAGCCTTGACCACGCCCACGCCGTCCCAGCCGAGCACATTGGCCTGCCCTTCGGTCGGCTGGGCGCGCATCCGCACCTTGGTGTCGACCGGGTTGACCGAAACCGCCTTGACCTCGACCAAGAGGTCGCGGCCCGTCGCCACGGGTTCGGGCAGCTCAAGATCGATCAGGCTGGTCTCGGCGGCGATGGGCTGCGACTGGCGGTATCCGACGGCGCGCATGGCGTCTCTCCTGCATTGCGATGGAGCCGAGATGCGCGTAACTCTCGCAAGGCGCAAGAACGCACAATTCCAGCCCATAGTGTCGAAAAGGATACCGACATGCCGCCGCGGTTCCAGGAGCCCTATTGCTCGGCCGGCTGCCCCGTCGAGGCTGCGCTCGGCCTGATCGGCGGCAAATGGAAGGGCATCGCGCTCTATCACCTGCTGGGTGGCACGCTGCGCTTCAGCGAGTTGCGCCGTCGGATTCCTGGTGTGACCCAGCGTATGCTGACGACACAGTTGCGTGAGCTGGAGGCGGACGGGCTGATCCTGCGCGTCGTCTACCCGCAAGTGCCACCCCGCGTCGAATACAGCCTCTCGGTCAAGGGCCGCACGCTGGAGCCGGTCATCTTGGCGCTGAAGACCTGGGGCGAGGAGCATGCCCGTACGCCCGTTTCCGCAGCCGCGCCGGAGGCTGCGGCCTGAGGACTCAGCCGACCGGGATCACATCGACGGCGACGCCGACCTTCTGCGTGCCGGCGCCGATCACCACGCCGTCGAGCGGCGCGACATCGGCGTAGTCGCGGCCGAAGGCGGTGACGATGTGGTCGTCGGCGACGATGAGATCGTTGGTCGGGTCGAGCCCGACCCAGCCCGTCTCGGGTCCGCACCAGAGCATCACCCAGGCATGGCTGGCATCGGCGCCTTCGAGCCGCTTTTCGCCCGGCGGCGGGATCGTGCGGATATAGCCGGAGACATAGGCCGCCGGCAGCCCGATGCCGCGCAAGCCGGCGATCATGATATGGGCGAAGTCCTGGCAGACGCCGTGGCGCGCCGCGAAGGCCTCCGCCAACGGCGTCGTCACCTCGGTCGCTTCGGGATCATAGGTGAAATCGCGGCGGATGCGCGCCATCAGTTCGCAGGCCGCCTCCAGCACCGGGCGGGCAGGAGCGAAGGAGCTGCAGGCATAGTCGACCACGCCCTGGACATGCGGCACGAGCCGGCTCGGGTAGAGATGATGCGCCGGTGAATCGGGGGCGAGGCTGGCGGATGAAAGCGCGAGCCGCGCGACCTCCTCCCAGCTTCGCGTCAGCGCCGGATGGGGCGGCGCGGGCCGATGCACCTCGATGCGCGCCCGCATCTCCACCTTCAATTCGCGATGGGGCTTGGTGATGGTGATGCCGGTCGTGCGGTTGCCGAAGAAGCAGATCGCATCGATGCGCTCGGACGGGCGCGGAGTGATCAGCAGCTCGCTCTTCTTCACCTCCTGCCCCGGGCCGTTGCGCGGCAGCAGCCGCAGCATGCAGCGAGCGAAGGGCACCGAGCGGCTATAGCCGTAGGTGGTGAGATGGCGCAGCTCGTAGATCAACCGATGCTCGTGATTCGCGTGCGTTCGGGGTCGCTGTTCTGCAGGAAGTAGCGGTCGGCGATGGCGCTCGACAGGCCCATCAACAGTTGTTCGAACAACAGGATGCTGGCGCGATCGAGCCGGCCGGCCTCCGTGGTTCGGCAATCGGCGGCGAGCTTGAGCACGAGCCGGCGCGGCTCCTCCAGCATGCCGTCATCCGCGAGAGTCGGAAGCGCGGCGATCTCAGCGTCGAGGCGCTCGATCTGGAAGGCGACAGAGCGCGGGTTGTAGGGGTCGAGCACGACGAGATCGAGCACCGGCTGCAGGCTCGCTCCCAGCAGGTAGCGCGAGCGATAGGTGATCTGCGAATCCGTCAGGTCGAGCAGCGCGTCGAGGTTGTCGCCGGAGGCGTGGCTGTCGGCGAACTGCCGCGCGAAGCGGCAGGTTGCGATGCCGCGCTCCAGCCGCCGGCCGATATCGAGGAAGCGCCAGCCGGCGCCACGCACCATGTTTTCCTGGCTGAGGCCCGAGAAGGCGGCGAGCGACTTCAGCGTCCGGTCCGCGATCTCGAAGGTCTCGCCCTCGCTTGGCATGCGGCTCGCCTCGGGTATGAGTTGCCGCTGCAGATCGCTGAAAAGCCGCCAGGCGTCGACCGAGAGGCGCTCGCGGATCACCGAGGCCGTGCGCCTGGCCTCGCGGATCGAGGCGGTGACCGAGCCGTAATCGTCGACGCTGTAGAGCGCCGCATGGGCCTGGGCGGCCGGCGTCCGTTTGCCCTTGTCGTTGGGGGCGGCGCCCCAGGCGACCAGCATGCCCCCGAGCTGGCGGATCGTGTCGCCGCGTTCCGGTGCCGGATCGGCGTCGATCAGCCGCCCGAGCAGGGCGCGCACGAGCCTGAGCGTCGCCTCGCCGCGCTCCAGATAGCGCCCGAGCCAGAACAGATTGTCGGCGGCGCGGCTCGGCAGCGTGCCGGTGACCCGCCGGATGTTGATGCGGTCGGGCGTCGGCAGTAGGGTGACCTGCGCGACCGGCTTGCTCGAGGTCACCCAGACGTCGCTGGAGCGCATGCCATGGCGCATGCTGACGGCGCGCGCATCGGCCTCGTCCGAGATCCGGCAGAACCCGCCCGGCATCACCTTCCAGCCATCCGGCGTGGCGGCGGCGAAGACGCGCACGGTCATCGGGTGCGGTTCGAGCCGGCCATTCTGGAAGACCGGCATGGTCGAAAGCCGCACGACCTCCTGGCCGACATAGTCGCGGCCCTGCGCCTCGATCAGCCGGCGCATCGCTTCGCGCTCGGCTTGCGGCAGCTCGCCGGCAAGAACGGGGGCGCTATCGGTCGGCCCGGTGGCGTTACGGAAGGCAGAGGCGACGCTCATCTCGTCGAGGCGGTCGAGCACCGTCTGCCGCTCCTGCGGCTGGCCGCACCACCAGGTCGCGATATTCGGCAGGATCAGCTCTTCGCCGGTGAGTTGCCGAGCGATCGCCGGCATGAAGCCCATCAGCGCGCGCGCCTCCACGACGCCGGAGCCGAGCCCGTTGGCGACATGCACATTGCCGCGCCGCACGGCCTCGACCAGCCCGGCGACGCCGAGCGCTGAGCGGGCGTTGAGTTCCAGCGGATCGGCGAAATCGCCGTCGATGCGCCGCCAGATCACGTCGGCGCGCTTGAGCCCTGCGATGGTGCGCACATGCACGCGCGCCTCGCGCATCAGCAGGTCGCCGCCCTCGACGAGCAGGAAGCCGAGATAGCGCGCGAGATAGGCCTGCTCGAAATAGGTCTCGTTGAATGGCCCGGGTGTCAGCACCGCGATGCGCGGCTCGACGCGCTGCGAATGCTGGACGAGCCCGGCGCGGAAGCCCTGGAAGAAGGCCGCCAGCCGCTCGATGTTCATGCCGCGGAATATGTCAGGGAAGGCGCGCGACAGCGCCAGTCGGTTCTCCAGCGCATAGCCAGCGCCGGAGGGCGCCTGCGTCCTGTCCTGCAGAACCCACCAGCGCCCGTCCGGGCCGCGGCCGAGATCGGCCGCGTAGATCTGCAGCGCCCCGCCGCCCGGCGTGCCCTGGAGCGGGCGCAGATAATCGGGGCTGCCGGTCACCACCGCGGCGGGAATGAGCCCGCTCGCGATCAGCTCGCCCGGCCCATAGATGTCGTCGAGCAGCCGCGACAGAATCTCGGCGCGCTGGGTGACGCCGGCCTCGATCACCTGCCATTCGCTCTCGGGGATGACGAGGGGGACATGCGAAAGCGGCCAGGGCCGCTCGCCGAAGCCGGGGTCGCGCTCGTCGATGTCGCCATGGACGCGATAGGAGACGCCCGTATCGCGGACGTGCCGGTCGGCCAGCCCGAAGCGCTGGGACAGCTCGGCCGGCGTCAGCGCGCACCATTCCGACAGGAACGGTTCCCAATGCGCCCGGACGGCGCCGGTCTGGTCGAGGAACTCGTCATAGACGCCGGGCAGCGGGCAATAGCCGGCGAGCAGCGCAGCGCGCCGCTCCGCCTTCGTGCGTCCAGACCGGATGCGGCCCTGCACTACCATTCGCCCGCTAGACCCCTGCCGGCGCGCTTTCCGTCCGGCTGGGACCAGCCGGGCGAACAGAATGCGCGCAAACTAAAACTGCCGCCTCAAATCCAGCGTAAGCGGGAATTCGGCGCTGCGTTCCTCCGGCGGAATGGCCAGAGCGCCGGGACTATGACCGATCGCCTCGAAGCGCGCGAGCCGTCTTGCCTCCGCCTCGTAGGAATTGACCGGGGGTGTCTCGTAATTGCGACCACCCGGATGGGCGACATGGTAGACGCAGCCGCCGAGCGAGCGCCCGACCCAGGTGTCGACGATGTCGAAGGTCAGCGGGGCATGCACCGGAATCGTCGGATGCAGGCCGGACGCCGGCTGCCAGGCCTTGAAGCGCACCGCGGCCACGGCCTCGCCCGGCACGCCGGTCTCGGTCATCGGCAGACGTCGGCCGTTGCAGGTGATCAGATGCCGGCCGGGCACGAAGCCGCTCGTCTTCACCTGCAGCCGCTCGACCGAGGAATCGACATAGCGCACCGTGCCGCCGATCGCGCCTTCCTCGCCCATCACATGCCAGGGCTCCAGCGCCTGCCGGATCTCGATCTCGACGCCGCCATGGGCGACCTTGCCGAAAAAGGGGAAGCGGAACTCGGCCTGCGCCTCGAACCAGACTGGGTCGAAGGCGTATCCGGCGCGCTTCAGGTCCGCGAGCACGTCCTGAAAATCACGCCAGACCATCTCGGGCAGCATGAAACGGTCATGCAGGGCGGTGCCCCAACGCACCAGCTTGCCGGCCTGGGGCTCCCGCCAGAACCAGGCGATCAGCGCCCGCAGGAGCAGCTGCTGCGCCAGCGACATGCGCGAATCCGGCGGCATTTCGAAGCCGCGGAACTCGATCAGCCCGAGCCGCCCGGTCGGCCCATCGGGCGAATAGAGCTTGTCGATGCAGATCTCGGTGCGGTGCGTATTGCCCGAGACGTCAACCAGCAGGTTGCGGAACAGCCGGTCGACCAGCCAGAGCGGGATCGGTGCTTCGAACGGCTTCGGCACCCGCGCCAGAGCGATCTCCAGTTCGTAGAGCTGGTCCTGCCGCGCCTCGTCGATGCGCGGCGCCTGGCTGGTCGGGCCGATGAACAGGCCAGAGAAGAGGTAGGACAGCGACGGGTGCCGGTTCCAGTAGAGGATGATGGTCTTCAGCAGGTCCGGCCGCCGCAGGAAGGGCGAATCGGCCGGCGTCACCCCGCCGAGCACGACATGGTTGCCGCCGCCCGTGCCGGTATGGCGCCCGTCGACCATGAACTTCTCGGCGCAGAGCCGCGCCAGCCGCGCCTCCTCATAGACGCTGCGGGTGATCTCGACGGCCTCGCGCCAATCCTTCGCCGGATGGATGTTGACCTCGATCACGCCGGGATCGGGCGTCACTTTGACGACGTTGAGCCGCGGATCGGAGGGCGGGGCGTAGCCCTCGATATGGACCGGCTGGCCCATCTCCTGCGCCACCGCCTCGACCGAGGCGACGAGGTCCAGATAGTCCTCCAGCCGCTCGACCGGCGGCAGGAAGACGCAGAGCACGTTGTCGCGGATCTCGAGGCTGAGCGCGGTGCGCACATGCTCGCCGCCGATCTCCTGCTCCCGACGATCCTGCACCGAGCCGGCTGGTATCGGCTGCACGCCGAGCGCCATCTGCTGTGGGGCGGGAGGCTCATCGGGGCCTGCGGCCACAGCGCCGGAGAACGGCGCTTGATGCAACGCCTCGGGATGATCGCCCCAGCTCGCGCCCGCTGGTCCTGCCGGCGGCAGGGGTGGGCGCGGCTCCATCGGATCCTGCGGATAAATGTGCGGATATTCCGCCTTTGGGACGACAGGAAGCGCGCTGAGCGGAAGCCGATAGCCCACCGGCGAGTCGCCCGGCACAAGGAAGAGCTTGCCGCGGCGCAGCCGCCATTTTTCAGAGCGCCAGCGCCGGTCGTTGGCCGCCGCCTGCCAGCGCTGCACCGGGATGACATAGCCGCGCGGATTGCCGAGGCCCAGCTCGAAGACGCGCGTCATCCGCGCCCGCTCCTCCGGATCGGAGAGGCGTGAATCCAGCGGATCGACATTGTCGGGGAGCTGCGCCTCCTTGAGGAGCCAGTGGCCGGTGTCCTCATAGGCGGGCAGCACATAGTCGGCGCCGAGGCCGAGCTTCTCCGAGAGCCCCCTGGCGAGGGTCTCCGCGTCATGGGCAGTCGCGCCGGCTTCCAGCTCGCGGTCGCCGCCGGTCTGCGCGCCGGGCTCGCGGGCGATGAGGTCCGCATCGCGCCAGATCGGCTCGCCGTCCTGGCGCCAGTAGAGCGCGAAGGCCCAGCGCGGCAGACTCTCGCCCGGATACCATTTGCCCTGGCCGTAATGCAGCATCCCGCCCGGCGCGAAGCGTTCCCGCAGCCGCCGGATCAGCTCATCGGCCCGCTGGCGCTTGGTCGGCCCCACGGCGGCGATGTTCCATTCCTCACCTGTCTGGTCGTCGATCGAGACGAAGGTCGGCTCGCCGCCCATGGTGAGGCGCACATCCTGCGCCTTGAGATCGGCCTCGACCTTGTCGCCGAGCGCATCGAGCTCGCCCCAGGATTCGTCGGAGAAGGGCAGGGTGATGCGCGGCACCTCATGCACGCGCGCGACGCTCATATGGAAGTCGAAGCGCGTTTCGGCATAGCTCGCCACGCCCGAAACCGGCGCGGCCGAGCTGAAATGCGCGGTGGCCGCCAGCGGCAGATGCCCCTCACCAGTGAGCAGGCCGGAGGTCGGATCGAGCCCGACCCAGCCGGCGCCGGGGATATAGACCTCGGCCCAGGCGTGCAGGTCGGTGAAGTCCTTGTCGGTGCCGCGCGGGCCTTCCAGCGGGTCGATATCCGCCTTCATCTGGATCAGGTAGCCGGAGACGAAGCGGGCGGCGAGCCCGAGATGACGCAGCGCCTGGACGAGCAGCCAGCTCGTATCGCGGCAGGAGCCCGAACGCATCGCCAGCGTCTGTTCCGGCTCCTGCACGCCCGGCTCCATGCGGATGCCATAGGCGATCAGCCGCTGCAGCCGCGCATTGATATCGACGACGAAGTTCACCGTGTTCATCGGCTCGCGCGGCAGCTCAGCCAGGAAGCTTGAGAGCATCGGACCAGTCGGCGCAGTGACGAGATAAGGCGCGAGCTCCGCGCGCAGCTCGGCGCTGTAAGTGAAGGGGAACGTCTCGGCCTCTGCCTCGACGAAGAAGTCGAAGGGGTTGATGATCGAAAGCTCGGTGACGACGTCGACCTCGATGCGGAATTCGTTGACCGGCTCGGGAAAGACGAAGCGCGCCAGCCAGTTGCCGGCGGGATCCTGCTGCCAGTTCACGAAGTGCTGGGCCGGCGAGACCTTGAGCGAGTAGCTCTTGATCGCGGCGCGGCAATGCGGCGCTGGGCGCAGGCGGATGATCTGCGGCCCGAGCGTGACCGGCCTGTCGTAAGCGTAATGGGTGACGTGGTTCAGCGCGGCGATGATAGCCAATGCCCGGTCCCCTGGTCCCGCGGCGGACGCCGCCGACGCTGTCACGTTAGCGGGGCGACCGATGCGCGCAAGGCGCTGGCCTGGCCAAGACTCCGGCATTGTGGGGAGGGGCTGCTTACGGAATGTGCAAAACGGCGCATGTCGCCCGTCCGATAGCCTTTCGGAGGCTGGACAGCGGCAATGGAGTGGTTGCAGATAGCCGCCAACGGGCACCAAGGACCCGCGACCACGAACAATGGGGAATCCGATGCGTCACGTAGCCAAGTTGATGGCGGTTTCGGCCTTTGCGGGCCTCATGACGACGACGGCCGTCATCGCGCAGACGCCGAAGGACACGGTCGTCATGGCCAAGCAGATCGACGACATCATCACGCTCGATCCGGCCGAGGCTTTCGAGTTCTCGGGGGTCGAGGTCGGCGCGAATGTCTATGACAAGCTCATCAATATCGATATCGCCAAGAACAACGAGCTGATCCCGGATCTCGCCGAGAGCTGGACCGTCAGCCCCGACAACCTGACCTATACCTTCAAGCTGCGCAAAGGCGTCAAGTTCCACTCCGGCAATCCGCTGACTGCGGCGGACGTGGTCTACTCCTTCCAGCGCGCGGTCACGCTCAACAAGTCGCCGGGCTTCATCCTGCGCCAGTTCGGCTTCGTCGCCGAGAACGTGCTCGAGAAGGTCAAGGCTGTCGATGAGAACACCGTCCAGATCACCGTCTCGAAGCCCTTCGCCCCGACCTTCTTCTACAACTGCCTGACCTCCGGCGTCGCCGCGATCGTCGACTCGAAGCTGGTCAAGGCCAATGAGAAGGATGGCGACTGGGGCAATGGCTGGCTGAAGCTGAACTCGGCCGGCTCCGGCGCCTACAAGGTCCGCAGCTATCGCCCGAACGAGCAGTACACGCTCGACGCCAACGAGAGCTGGTACAAGGGCGCGCCGAAGAGCAAGCGCATCGTCGTGCGCCATGTCGCCGAGCCGGCCTCGCAGCGCCTGCTCGTCGAGAAGGGCGATGTCGATATCGCCCGCAACCTCTCCAAGGACCAGCTCGAAGCGGTCAAGAGCAACGACGCCATCAAGATCGTCCAGGGTGACAAGGGCTATATTCTCTATCTCGGCCTGAACCAGAAGAACCCGAACCTCGCCAAGCCTGAGGTCCGCGAAGCGCTGAAGCTTCTGGTCGATTACGCCTCGATCGAGAAGAACATCCTCGAGGGCACCTACAAGGGCCACGAATCCTTCCTGCCGCAGGGCTTCCTCGGCGCGATCTCGGACAAGCCCTATTCGCTCAACGTCGCCAAGGCGAAGGAGCTGCTCGCCAAGGCCGGTCTTGCCAACGGCTTTACCGTCACCATGGACACCCGCTCGGTCGCGCCGATCACCGACATCGCGCAGGCGATCCAGGCGACCTGGGCCCAGGCCGGTATCAAGCTGGAGATCATCCCCGGCGACGGCAAGCAGACGCTGACCAAGTACCGCGCCCGCACCCACGATATCTATATCGGTCAGTGGGGCCCGGACTATCTCGACCCGCACACCAACGCCGAAACCTTCGCCATCAACGAGGACAATGGCGAGGAGGCGAAGTCGAAGACGCTGGCCTGGCGCAATGCCTGGGACATCCCGCAGATGACCAAGGTCACGCAGGGCGCCGTGCTCGAATCCGATGCCGCCAAGCGCAAGACCACCTATGAGGGCTTGCAGCGCGACCACCAGAAGGTCTCGCCATTCGTCATCATGTTCCAGCAGATCGAGGTCTCGGCCGAGCGCAAGAACGTGAATGGCTGGGTCATCGGCCCGAGCTCGGACACCAATCGCTACGCGACCATCGTCAAGAACTGAGGCCCTGCAGGGACCGGGAACCCGCCGCGGCCATGAAAGGTCGCGGCGGGTTCCTTTCATTCCGTCATTCCGGACGGGACCCAAAATCCAGTGCGGCGCGCATCGCACGCGATGGATCTGGGCTCGCCGACGAAAAACATGAGAAACGGAGGCGGGTCATGACAGCCGTGACGCAAGCTCCCCCATGCCGGGCCTCGGCGCCGGGGAGGCTGGGCCGCTGGGGCCGCGCGCTCTCGCGCGAGCTGACGACCGTCGTCATCACGACGTTCGGGCTGCTGCTCGTCACCTTCTTCATCGCTCGCGTCGTCCCGATCGATCCGGTGTTGGCGGTGGTCGGGGACCGGGCGCCGGCCGATGTCTACGAGAAGGCGCGGCTCGCGCTCGGCCTCGACAAGCCGCTCTGGCACCAATTTGCCATCTATGTCGGCAAGGTCTTCACCGGAGACCTCGGCACCTCGGTGCTGACCTCGCAGAAGGTCGTCGATGACATCAGGACCGTTTTTCCGGCGACGCTGGAGCTCGCCACGCTCGGCACGCTGATCGGCGTCGTCATCGGCGTGCCGCTGGGCATCCTCGCCGCGGTCAACCAGGGCCGCTGGCAGGACCAGATCGCCCGTGTCGTCGGGCTCATCGGCTATTCGGTGCCCGTCTTCTGGATCGGGTTGATGGCGCTGCTGTTGTTCTACGCCAAGCTCGGCTGGGTCGCGGGGCCGGGGCGCATCTCCGTCGTCTGGCAGGACATCGTCACAACCCGCACCGGCGTCATCATGCTGGATGCCGCGCTCGACGGCGAATGGGAGGCGTTCTGGGACGCCTTCTCGCACCTGATCCTGCCGGCCGCCGTGCTCGGCCTGCTCAGCGTCGCCTATGTCAGTCGCATGACGCGCAGCTTCATGATCGGCGAGCTGCAGCAGCAATATGTCATCGCCGCCCGCGTGAAGGGCGTCTCGGAGGCGGCGGTGATCTGGCGCCACGCACTGCGCAACGCCGCCGTGCCGCTCTTCACCGTGATCGCGCTCTCCTACATGCACCTGCTCGAAGGCTCGGTGCTGACCGAGACGATCTTCGCCTGGCCGGGCCTTGGCCGCTATCTCACCAATGCGCTGCTCAACGCCGATATGAACGCTGTGCTCGGCGGCACGCTGGTGGTCGGCGTCGTGTTCATCGGGGTCAATCTGCTGACCGACATCATCGGCCGCCTCGCCGATCCGCGCGTGCGCTGAGGAGGCGATGATGAGCGACACGTCCTCCGCCGGCCTGCATGCCTGGCTGATCAGCGATTCCCCCACCTCGCGCCGTCAGGCGCGCCTGGGGCAGCTCTACCGGCAATGGCTCGCCTTCAAGCGTAATCCCATGGCGGTGGCCGGCCTCGCCATCATCGTCCTGCTGCTGCTGGCCGCTGCCTTCGCGCCGCTGATCGCGCCTTTCGATCCGCTGGTGCAGGCGCTCGACAAGCGGCTCCTGCCGCCCTCGGCGGTCAACTGGTTCGGCACCGACGCGCTCGGCCGCGACATCTTCAGCCGCATCGTCCACGGCACGCGGATCACGCTGGTCATCGTGCTGCTGGTCGTGGTCACGGTCGGCCCCTTCGGCCTGCTGGTCGGCGCGGTGTCGGGCTATTTCGGCGGCTGGGTCGACCGCCTGCTGATGCGCATCACCGACGTCTTCCTCGCCTTCCCGCGGCTCGTGCTGGCGCTCGCCTTCGTCGCGGCGCTGGGGCCGGGCATCGTCAACGCCATCATCGCCATCGCGATCACGACCTGGCCGCCTTACGCCCGTGTCGCCCGCGCCGAGACCATGGTGATCCGCAATCAGGATTACATCGAGGCCATGCGCCTGCAGGGCGCTTCGCGTGCCCGCATCATCTGGAAACATGTCGTGCCGATGTGCATGCCCTCGCTGATCGTGCGCACCACCTTCGACATGGCCGGCATCATCCTGACCGCCGCGGGCCTCGGCTTCCTCGGTCTCGGCGCCCAGCCGCCGATGCCGGAATGGGGCGCGATGATCTCGGCCGGCCGCGAGCAGATCTTCGACCAGTGGTGGGTCGCGACCTTCCCCGGCATCGCGATCTGCATCGTCGCGCTCGGCTTCAACCTGCTCGGCGACGGCCTGCGCGACGTCATGGATGCGAGGTGAGCGCCATGCAGACCTCTGCTGACAAAACCAATCAGCCCCTTCTCGACATCGCCAATCTCAAGGTCGATTTCCATACGCCGACCGGCATCGTCCAGGCGGTGCGCGGCCTTTCCTTCACGCTCGGGCGCGAGCGGCTCGGCATCGTCGGCGAGTCCGGCTCCGGCAAGTCGATGACAGGCCGCGCCATCCTCGACCTGATCCCGCATCCAGGCGTCGTCGGTGCTGACCGCATGATGTTCCGCGGCCAGGACCTGATGGCGATGGACAAGCGCGAGCGTCGCAAGCTGCGCGGCCGGCACATCTCCATGGTGATGCAGGATCCGAAATTCTCGCTGAACCCGGTCCAGACCGTCGGTAGCCAGATCGCCGAGGCCTACCGCATCCACCGCAAGGCCGGGGCCCGCGAGGCGCGCGAGCGCAGCCTCACCATGCTCGAATCCGTGCAGATCCGCGAACCTGCACGGGTCTACGACCTCTATCCGCACGAGGTTTCGGGTGGCATGGGCCAGCGCGTGATGATCGCGATGATGCTGATCGCCGAGCCCGAGATCCTGATCGCCGACGAGCCGACCTCGGCGCTCGACGTCACCGTCCAGCTCCAGATCCTGAAGATCCTCGACGATCTCGTCAGCGAGCGCGGCATGGGGCTGATCTTCATCAGCCACGACCTGCATCTCGTGCAGTCCTTCTGCGACCGCGTCATCGTCATGTATGGCGGCAAGGTCATGGAGACGCTGCCGGCGGCGGAGTTGGCCGACGAAACAACGCGCGGCCGCCGCCATCCCTATACGCTCGGCCTGCTCAACTGCCTGCCGGATCTCGACCATCCGCGCGAGAAGCTCCCCACCCTCAACCGCGACCCGGCCTGGCTGGCATGACGAACACCGCGATCTCCGTCGACAGGCTCAACGTCTCGTTCGGCGATTCCCATGTGGTGAAGGACCTCTCCTTCACGGTCGGTCAGGGCGAGAGCTACGGGCTCGTCGGCGAGTCCGGGTCCGGCAAATCGACCGTGCTGCGCGTCCTCTCCGGTCTCAATCGCGAATGGAGCGGCAACGTGGCGATCGCGGGCGCCGTGCAGCCGAAGGTCCGGGACAAGGCCTTCTATCGCAACGTCCAGATGGTCTTTCAGGACCCTTACGGCTCGCTTCATCCGAAGAAGACCGTCGACGACACGCTGGCC
This sequence comes from Hyphomicrobiales bacterium, assembly GCA_900473415.1. Classification (GTDB taxonomy): domain Bacteria; phylum Pseudomonadota; class Alphaproteobacteria; order Rhizobiales; family Beijerinckiaceae; genus Allobosea. The sequence continues at coordinate 83,422 of UCLR01000010.1, read as the reverse complement.
GAGCCGCTCGCGATCCACGGCATTCGCGACGCCGAAGCCCGCATCGGCAAGGCGCTTTCGGATGTCGGCCTGCCGGCCTCCTTTCGTTTCCGCTATCCGCACCAGCTCTCGGGCGGCCAGCGCCAGCGGGTCGCGATTGCCCGCGCCCTCGTGCTCGAGCCCTCGATCCTGCTGCTCGACGAGCCGACTTCGGCCCTCGACGTCTCGATCCAGGCGGAGGTGCTGAACCTGCTCGCGGCGCTACGGCAGGAGCGCAAGCTCACCTACATCCTCGTGAGCCATGACCTCGCCGTCGTCGGCCATATGTGCGAGCGCCTGCTCGTGATGCAGTTCGGCCGCGCCGTTGAGGAGATGACGGTGGAGACGCTCTCCGCCCGCGAGCCGCAGACGGCCTATGCGCAGCAATTGCTGACCGCGAGCGCGGGCTTCAGGCGCACCGGCTGAGCAAGGGACGAAGGGCGGCCCGTCGTCGCCCCTCATTGCGCAGGCGCGAAAACCGTCTCACTCTGGTCGCAGCCCTGCGCTAACTCGCGTCGCATCTGACGCCGGCAATCGAATCGCAGGGTTTGCGCGGCATGATTGGACCCGGTTCCGCCGCACGGAGTTTTACGTCCATGGACGCCATCGTCGACAACCCGCTTCGGCCCGAGACCGTCCCCGAGCGGACACCGGTACCGCCCTTCGATCTCGTGATCTTCGGCGCGGGCGGCGATCTCGCCCTGCGGAAGCTCTTCCCCGCGCTCGCGCAGCGCAACCGCGAAGGCGTGCTACCTGGGGAGAGCCGCATCCTCGCCGTTGTCCGCAAGGAAGAGGATATCGAGGGGCTGCCGAAGCAGATCGCCACACGGCTGCATGAGGAAGGCATCCCGCAGGAGCATGTGGATTCCTTCCTGCGTCGGCTGACCATGGTGATGCTCGATGCTGTCCAGCCCGACAGCTACAAGTCCCTGAAGAAGGCGCTGGGCGAGAGCGAGCGCGTCCGCTCCTTCTATCTCTCGACGCCGCCGGACCTCTTCATCCCGATCTGCGAGAATCTCGCCAAGGCGGGCATCCTGACGCCGACCTCGCGCGTCATCCTGGAGAAGCCGCTCGGCCGTGATCTCGCCTCCGCGCGGCAGATCAATGATGCCGTCGCGCGCATCCTGCCCGAGAGCCGCACCTACCGGATCGACCATTATCTCGGCAAGGAGACGGTGCAGAACCTGCTCGTCCTGCGCTTCGCCAACACCCTGTTCGAGCGCTCCTGGTCCAGCCGTGACATCGACCATGTCCAGATCACCGTGGCCGAGACGGTCGGGCTGGAGAGCCGCGCCGGCTATTACGACAAGGCCGGGCATATGCGTGACATGGTCCAGAACCATCTCATGCAGCTCCTCACCCTCTTCGCCATCGAGCCGCCGAACATGCTGGAGGCCGGCGCGGTCCGTGACGAGAAGATCAAGGTGCTGAAGGCGCTGCGTCCGATCGTCGGGCCCGACGTCCAGCGCTACACCGTGCGCGGCCAGTACGGTCCGGGCCAGATCGACGGCCAGCGCGTCAGGGGCTATGCGGAGGAGCTGGGCCACGGCAGCAACACCGAGACATTCGTCGCTGTGCGTTGCGAGATCGACAACTGGCGCTGGGCCGGCGTGCCGATCTACCTGCGCACCGGCAAGCGCATGGCGCAGCGCTATTCCGAAATCGCCGTCACCTTCAAGCCGGTCCCGCATTCGATCTTCGGCCAAGGCAACTGCGATCGGCTCGACGCTAACCGCCTCTTCATCCGTTTGCAGCCGAATGACGGCGTGCAGCTTCAGCTGATGATGAAGGTGCCGGGCTCCGGCCGGCTCAAGATCGTGCCGCGCCAGCTCGACCTGCGCTATTCCACCGCCTTCGACGAGCGCACGCCGGACGCCTACGAGCGCCTGCTGACCGATGTGATCCGCGGCGACCAGACCCTGTTCATGCACCGCGACGAGGTCGAGCAGGCCTGGACCTGGGTCGATCCGATCATCGCCGGCTGGCAGGACTACACGCCGCATCCGCATCGCTACGCCGCCGGCACCTGGGGTCCCTCACAATCGATCGGCCTGATCGAACGCGAAGGCCGCTCATGGGCCGATCCGGACCTGCTCTGATGAGCTCCGGTCCTCTGGCCTGGTACCGTTTCGCCAGCCTCGACGAGGCATCCGAGGCGTTGGCGGAGGCGGTGGCTGTAAGGCTCCAGACACTCCTGGCCGCGCAGGGCAGGGCGCTTCTCGCCGTGCCGGGGGGCACCACGCCGGCGCGTTTCCTGGCCGCGCTTGGCCAGCGCGACCTGCCCTGGGACAGGGTCACGCTGATGCCGACCGACGAGCGCTTTGTCGCGCCCGACGACGTCGCCTCGAACGAGCGCATGATCCGCGCGCATTTCGCACCGCTGGCCGACAAGCGGGCCTCCTTCATCTCCTTCCACGGCCACGGCAGCGACATCGAGGCGGCCGCTGCCGTCCTCTGCACGCGGCTGGCCGAGTTGCCGCCGCTCGATCTGCTGGTCAGTGGGATGGGCCCCGACGGGCATGTCGCCTCGCTCTTTCCGGGTGCCGAGGCGGGCTTCGATGCCGTGCTGGACAGCGGCATCGTTATCGCCCGCCCGCCCGGCATGCCGCCACGCCTGTCGCTTTCGCCTGAGCGCCTCATCGGCGCTGGCTGGGCGAGTCTCCTCGTATCCGGTGGTGTCAAGGAAGCGGTGTTGAAGGCCACAGAGGGGCGTCGCTCCCCGTTGCCGGTCGATCTGCTGATTGGTCGTGCCCAAGGGCTCGACGTCTACTGGGCGAAAGAGTAGAGCCCCCCGATATCAGTTCAATGATTGGAAGATGACCATGGACGAGACGGCCGCGATTGCCCGGTTGAAGAGCTGCGGCGTGATCCCTGTGGTGGTGATCGAGGATGTCTCACGCGCCGTCGATCTGGCGCATGCGCTGGTTGCCGGTGGTATCGACGTCGTCGAGGTGACTTTGCGCCGTCCCGCCGCGCTCGAAGCGCTCGCCGCCATCGCGAAATCGGTGCCGAAGGCGCTGGCCGTCGCCGGTACCGTCGTCACCCCGGCCCAGGTCGCGCAGGTCAAGGATGCGGGCGCCCAGGCCGTGGTCAGCCCCGGCTTCAGCGAGAGCGTCGACGAGGCGCTGCGCAAGGCGGGCCTGCCCTGGCTGCCCGGCGTCGCCACGGCCTCCGACTGCATGCGCGCCGTTGCTGCCGGCCGCACGACCGCGAAGTTCTTCCCCGCCGAGCAGGCAGGCGGCCCGCCGGCGCTCAAGGCTCTCTCCGGCCCCTTCCCGCAGATGAGCTTCTGCCCGACCGGCGGCGTCGGCCTGAAGAATCTCGGCGACTATCTCGCCTTGCCGCAGGTGATCTGCGTCGGCGGCTCCTGGCTGGTCCCGGCCGATGCCATCGCAGCCGGCGACTGGAACCGCATCACCACGCTCGCCTGCGAGGCCAAGGAAGCCTTCGTGAAGCTGCGGGGATAATGTCTCCGCGTCCGGGTGTGCTCCATGCAATTATTACCCGTACGAAATTCCTTGAAGTAATAATGCCCGGGTGATATTCGCGACTGCTCACGGAGCAGGACGCCAATGCAGAATGATGCGCGAAAGGCGGCGATCGCCGCCTACAAGGAACGCAAGGTTGTGGCCGGGATCTACAGGGTCCGCTGCCTGGCCAATGGAGACAGCTGGGTCGGCCACGCCCCCGACCTCTCCAAGATCCAGAACCGGGTCTGGTTCACGCTGCGCCACGGCAGCCACCGCGAACGCGCGCTCCAGGCTGCCTGGCAGGCGCATGGCGAGGAGCAGTTCGTCTTCGAGGAGGTCGAGCGCGTGGACGAGGACGAGCTGGCGATCGGCCGCGAGCGCGTGATGAAGGCGCGCGTGGCGCATTGGACGCGAGAACTGAACGCGCAGCCGCTCTGAGCAGCTGGCGTCTACCGAAGCCGCTCCGCCACCAATGCCGCGATCGCCAGCGAGCTCGTCAGCCCCGGGCTCTCGATGCCCAGCAAGTTGACGAGGTTCGCGACGCCATGGACCTCCGGCCCGTCGATGCGGAAATCCGGCATCGGCTCGGTCGGGCCATGAAGCTTCGGCCGGATGCCGGCATAGTCGGCGACGAGCGCCCCATCCGGCAGCGCCGGCCAGTAGGTGCGGATCGCCGCGTAGAACTTCTCCGCCCGTACCGGATCGACGACGAGGTCCTGGTCGTGCGAGACCCATTCGACATCGGGGCCGAACTTGACGCGCCCGCCCATGTCGATGGTGGCGTGGATGCCGAGGCCCGCGGCCTCCGGCACCGGATAGACCAAATGGCTGAAGGGCTGCCGGCCCGTCAGTGCGAAATAATTGCCCTTGGCATAGTGCTGCACCGGCACATGCGCGGCAGGAAAGCCGTCGAGTTGGCGCAGCAGCTTCGGCGCGCCATGGCCGGCCGAATTGACGATGGTCCGAACCGTATAGGTCGCAGGCTCCGCTCCGCCGAAATCGACGCTGAAACCTTCCGCCTCCCGCCGCCAGCCAGTGATCGGCGTATTGAGCGCAAGCGAGCCGCCCGCCGCCTCGCATTCGCCGAGCAGCGAGAGCATCAGGGCATGGCTGTCGACCACGCCGGTCTCCGGCGAGAGGAGAGCGATCTCGCAGCGAACCTCCGGCTCCATCGCTTTCGCCTCGGCGCCGGAAAGCCAGCGCAGCGAGTCGACGCCGGAGGCGAGCGCCCGAGCCATGATCGTCTCGAGCGCCGGCTTCTGGCTTTCCGATGTCGCGACGATCAGTTTGCCGCAGGCCTTGTGCGGCAGGCCGCGCTCGGCGAGGTAACGGTAAAGTCGCTTGCGGCCCTCGACGCAGACGCGGGCTTTCAGCGAGCCGGGCGGGTAGTAGATCCCGGCATGGATGACCTCGGAGTTGCGCGCCGAGGTCTGGGTGCCGATCCCGTCGGCCGCTTCCGCGATGACGACCTCGCGCCCGGCCTGCGCCAGCTCGCGAGCCACCGCGAGGCCGACAACTCCGGCCCCGATCACCAGGCAATCAATGTCGCTCATCGCGTTGGCAAAGCCGTCAGCCGCGCTGCGGCATGGAGATTTCGATCAGGCTCGCCCAGTAGTTCACGCCGACCGGGATCGCCTCATCGTTGAACTCATAGGCGGGGTGGTGCAGCCCGGCCGAGTCGCCGTTGCCAATGTTGATGAAGGCGCCGGGGCGCTCTTCCAGCATATAGGAGAAGTCTTCCGAGCCCATGGTCGGCGGGATGTCAGTGGTGATCGCGTCGGAGCCGAAGATCTCCTTCGCCACGCTGGTCACGAAATCGGTCTGGCCGGCATGGTTGAAAGTCACCGGATAGCCGCGATGGTATTCGAGCTCGTACTTCATGCCGAAGGCCTTCATCACGCCCTCTACGATCTCGGTGATGCGCTTTTCGGCGAGATCGCGCGTTTCCGGGGTCAGCGTGCGCACCGAACCCTTGATCTCCGCGTTCTGCGGGATGACGTTGAAGGCCTCGCCGGCATTGAGCGCCGTTACCGAGACGACGATCGACTCCAGCGGGTTGGTGTTGCGCGAGGCGACGGTCTGCAGGGCGCTGACCAGCGCGCAGGAAGCGACGATCGGGTCGTTGACGTTATGGGGCGCGGCGGCGTGCCCGCCCTTGCCCTCGATCTTGATGTGGATGCGGTCGGCGGCGGCCATGGCCGGCCCCTTGGCGATCTCGAAGCGGCCTACCGGGACGCCGGGCTTGTTGTGCATGCCATAGACTTCCTGGATGCCGAAGCGGGTGATCAACCCGTCGTCGATCATCGCCTTGGCGCCGGCGCCGCCTTCCTCGGCCGGCTGGAAGATCAGCACGGCGGTGCCGTCGAAGTCGCGCGTCTGCGTCAGGTACTTGGCCGCGCCGAGCAGCATGGCGGTGTGTCCGTCATGGCCGCAGGCATGCATCTTCCCCGGCACGGTGGAGCGGTGCTCCAGGTTGGTCTGCTCGTGGATCGGCAGCGCGTCCATGTCTGCACGGAGGCCGATGACCCTGCCCGAATCCGCCTTCTTGCCCTTGATGATGCCGACGACGCCGGTCTTCCCGATGCCGGTCACCACCTCGTCCGCGCCCCATTCCTTGAGCTTGTCGGCGACGATTCCGGCCGTGCGCTGGACTTCGTACATCAGCTCGGGATGGCGGTGGAAGTCGCGGCGGATCGCGGTGATTTCGGGCGTGATCGCCGCGATGAGGTCGTTCTTAGGCATATGTTCCTCTGAGATTGTATGGGGCGGCTGCGCAGAAAACGGGCGCCTTGCCGCAAGCTAACCCAGCCTCGACCCGCCTGTCCAAGCCGTTGCCGCGGAGGTGATGGGCCTCTGTGGAATGGCGCGCGCATCTGACGCTGGTGAGCGCAGTAACCTCAGTCGTGCGCGACTGTTTGGGTCGGTAATGTGAAATATAATGGCCTTAACGCTGTCTTTCTTTCGCCATCATTAGCAATTTTCTTCGCGTCTCGATCCGTATTTCAGGAGGGTCATTCACTGTTGGTAGTTCAGAATCTGGGGGTTTGCAATGCGTGTCTCATCGATTTTTGCAGTAGTCTTCACATTATTGCCTTCGATAGCTCTCGCTGACACCTCTCCCAAGAATATCTCCTTCCAGCCGCAAGTCCGCGGCCTGAATTGTCTAAAATCAGACACCCGAGCCATGATCGACGATCTCATCGCGAAGATCGGCCCGATCCAGATCACCTCGACTTGTGGCGGCCGTCATGCCCGCCATTCTCAGCATTACCGTGGAAAGGCTATCGACTTCCGGCCGTTGGCGACTTCGCCGCGGAAGGCCGCCGCCGTCGCTCGCACCCTCGACAACATCGGCGGGGTCGGCACCTACTCCAACGGAATTGTCCATGCCGATGTCGGCGAGCTCCAGCTCTCCTGGTATGGATACAAGCGCAGCCGCTACGCCCATGCCGGTAAGCGCCATCGCTATGCGAGGTTCGCCCGCAACAGCAAGTGAACGGGATCGCGCCGCCGTTCCGGATCGGCCGGAACGGCGGCGCCTCAGACTCCGAACCTGCTTCGCCAATCCTCGACATCCTCCAGCGCGACGTTCGATCCGCAGAAGACAAGGCAGACCCGTTCGCCCGGCTGGAACTTGTCCTTCCGCGACAGCGCCGCGGCGACGGTGCAGGCGGCGGCCGGCTCCAGCAGCACCCGCTCGTTCTGCAGCACCCAAACCAGCTCGCGCACCGCCTCGGCATCCGGCACCACGACGATCTCCTCCAGGAACTGCCGTGCCGCGGCCATGGTGCGCTCGGTCGCGAAGGGTGCGCCCAGCGTCCGCGAAATCGAGGTCGGACGGATCGGCACCGGCTGGCCGGCGGCGAGCGCCTGGCTCATCGTCGTCGCGCCCTCGGTCTCGACACCGTGCAGCCTGACGGCCGGATCGAGCCCCTTGAGCGCCGCGCCGACGCCGGCCGCGAAGCCGCCTCCGCCGATCGACAGGAAGACATGGTCGATCCGCCCGCCGGCATCGGCGGCCAATTCCAGTCCGAGCGTGCCATGGCCGGCGATGATCGTCGGGTCATCGTAGGAATGGACATGGACCATGCCGCGCGCGGCGTAATCGTCCGCCTTGGCGAAAGCCTCGATCGAGTCCTCGCAGAGCTCGACCTCGCCGCCGGCTTCCTGCGTCAGCCGGATGTTAAGCGCCGGCGTCGCCTTCGGCATCAGCACCAGCGCCCTGGTCCCGACCTCCCGCGCCACGAGCGAGACGGCGATGGCGTGGTTCCCCCCGGAAACAGTGACGACTCCGCGTGCCCGCTCGGAGTCGCCGAGCGCCGTCAGCTTGTTGAAGCAGCCGCGGACCTTGAAGGAGCCGCCGAGCTGCAGGCTCTCCAGCTTCACCCAGGTCTCGACGCCGAGCCGCTCGGACAACCCGGCACTGCGATAGGTCGGCGTACGGCGGACCTTGCCGGCGATACGCGCGGCCGCGGCCTGAACGTCGGCGAGGCTGACGTCGAACTCCATCCTTAGGGTCCCTGCTTCGTTGGCTCTGCCCGAGGTGAGCCGTCGGACGCGGCCCCGTCAAGCGTGCTTAGCCATTGACCGGGCAGGCACGCGGCTTAGCCTGTGGCACGAAGCCTGCCTGTCGGCGGTTTTGAGGGAGGCCCATTCTCGTGACGATGACGCCGAAGGAGATGCTGGCGAAGCTGGTTTCGTTCAACACGGAATCGCAGCGCAGCAATCTCGAGTTGATCCATTTCTGCCGCGACTATCTCGCCTCGCTCGGCGTCGAAAGCCGGCTGGCGCCGAGCCCGGACGGGCAGAAGGCCAATCTCTACGCTACCATTGGGCCGAAGGCGGATGGCGGCATCGTGCTCTCCGGCCATACCGATGTCGTCCCGGTGGCGGGGCAGGCCTGGACTTCCGATCCCTGGACGCTGACCGAGCGCGACGGCAAGCTCTATGGCCGCGGCTCCTGTGACATGAAGGGCTTCGACGCGATCGGCCTGGCGCTGGTGCCGGAGATGCTGGCGGCGCCGCTGAAGCGGCCGATCCATATCGCGCTCTCCTATGATGAGGAGGTCGGCTGCCTCGGCGCCCGCGTCATGATCAAGGCAATGCAGGAGGATGGGATGAGCCCCTCCGCTGTCATCGTCGGCGAGCCCTCGATGATGCAGGTCGTCACCGGTCACAAGGGCGGCCTGCGCATGCGCACCACCGTCCGCGGCCACGCGGTGCATTCGAGCCGGGTCGATGTCGGCGTGCCGGCGGTGATGATCGCGGGCGAGCTGATCCACTGGTCGAATGAGGTCATGGCGCAGAACAAGGCGCGCGCTGCGGCCGATAGCGGCTTCGAGCCGCCCTACAGCACGCTCCATGTCGGCGTCGTCCAGGGTGGCACTGCGGTGAACATCACAGCCGAGCGCTGCATGTTCACCCACGAGGTGCGCTGCATCCCCGGCGAACTCCAGAGCGACTATGTCGCCCGCTATCGTGCCAAGCTCGCCGAGGTCGAGGCACGGATGAAGGCGATCGCCCCCGAGACCGGCATCGATTTCGAGGTGACCTCCGACACGCCTGCGATGGGGCCGGAGACGGACGGCGCCGCCGAAGCACTCTGTCGCCGCCTGACCGGCGACAACGGCCGCCATGTCGTCGCCTACGGCACGGAGGGCGGGCTCTTCCAGCGCGCCGGCTGGTCCACGGTGATCTGCGGGCCGGGCAACATCGCCCAGGCGCATCAGCCGGACGAGTTCCTCGCCGTCTCGCAGCTCGAGGCCGGAACGGCCTTCATGCGCCGGCTGATCGAGGAGCTGTCGCGATAAGCCGCCGCTACGGCCGGGGCGGCGGCGCCGCCTTCGGCCGCGTGTGGCGGGGCGCACGCGTCGGCAGCGGCACGGCCGGCCGGTCGGTGCGGTATTGGCCGCGGGCGATGGCGCCGAACAGGATCACGACGGCGGTCAGCGTCATCAGCCACCAGGGCAGCAGCGGCGCAAAGCCGAAGACGCTGAGCGCAAACGCCGTGGTGTAGGCGGCGACGCCGCCGGCGGCGAGCGCGCCGGGCATGCGGCCTGCGGCCCGGATCGCGAAATAGAGGCAGGCCGCGGCGGCTGCGGCGCCGACGAGGCCGAGCTCGTACCAGGTCTCGAACAGCAATGTCGCCGGGGCGGGCTGCGGCAGCATTCCGCTCATCTGGCCGCGGACCACCATGTCCAGGCCGTGCCCGGTGATCAGTTCCACGGGCGACTGGCGGATGACGTCGGCCCAGATCGAGAGCATCTGCGCGAAGCCGCCCGAGCCGTCGGGCAGCGCCGAGACGAGCGGCGCGAGCAGAAAGGGCAGCACCGGCGCGAACAGCATCAGCCCGGCGATGATGGTGGCGATGGCCCGCGCCGCGACATCCCGGTCGGCGGTCACCGCGCCGAAGGCGACGGCGCCGCAGAGCATCGCGATGGCTTCGCCGTCCTCGAAGCGCGTCAGCGCCAGCAGGGCCACGATCAGGGCGAGCCCGAGCGCGCTCAGGCCCCGCTCGCGCGACAGGAGCCAGGCCAGTGCCGGCCAGGCCGTGATCAGGATGATCGAGACGCCGCGCTCGACGGCGCCGGGCGGTGTCTCGGCATGCCTCAGTGCCGCGATCGTGATGAGGCCGAGCGCGAAGATGCCGGCGCTCGCCGTGCCGAGCGGCGAGAGGTTGAGGTTCGAGGAGCGCATCCGCTCGGGCAGCGCGGCGTAGCCGGTGAAGCCGAGCACCATCGCCAGCAGCAGATTGCCGGCCTTCTCGCTCGCGGCAGCAGGGAAGGGGCTCCAGACCAGCGAGAGCGCGGCCCAGGCGATGAGCCCGATCAGGATCATGCCCGGCAGGCTGAACAGCGCCTCGCGCAGCGAGGCCGCGAACCTGCGTGGCTCCTCGATCAGCGTCGCGATCAGCAGCAGCGCGACGCCGATCGGCACCAGCACGACAGCGGCGCGGCGGGAAACCAGCGCCGCCAGCGGCAGGACGAGCGCAAGCGTGCCGAAGCCGATGCGCCGCAGCAGCAGGGCAGCGTCGGTGGCCGGGTCGAGCGGGGCCTGTGCGTTGTTCCGGATCATCGGGTTGTGCGGTGTGACGGGCGGGTGGCCCGCCCGGTTGCCCGCGCATGGCCGCTGCCACCCTAGCGAGCGGAGCGGCGCGCGGCTGTAGGTGCGGCGCAACACTTGCCGCCTCTCTTGGCCGGCAAGGCTCGCCGCCGGCTCTGGCGCGGAGACGGCGTTCATGGCAGGAATCCGGCATGATGATGCTGGCGGCCATCCCCTACGAGAGCGGTTTTCCGATCGATTCCTTCCTGCAGGGCGTGGCGGCGCGGCTGAAGCGGCGCGGCCTGCGGCTGGGCGGCGTCGTGCAGCACAACGACGAGGCCTGCGGCGAGGGCTGCATGGCCATGTCGCTGGAAGACCTCGCGAACGGCAAGCGCTTCCCGATCAGCCAGGAGCTCGGTTCCGGCGCCGGCGGCTGCCATCTCGACGCGGCCGGGCTTGCCGCCGCGGCGGCGGCCTTCGCCGGCGCGCTGGCGGAACGGGCCGATCTCGTCATCGTCAACAAGTTCGGCAAGCAGGAAGCGCTGGGCGAGGGTCTGCGGCAGGAGATCGCCGATGCGCTGCTCGCCGGCTTGCCGCTGCTCATTGCCGTGCGCCGCGATTTCCTGCCGGCCTGGCGCGACTTCGCCGGCGATGATTGGGCCGAACTTGCCGCCGACGAGACGCTGGTCGAGCGCTGGGTTCTGGACGCGGCCCGGCAAGCCGCGTGAACTGACGAGATGGCAGGCACTCTCGGCCTGATCCTTGCCGGTGGCCTCGCCCGCCGCATGGGCGGCGGTGATAAGGCGCTTTTGCCGCTCGCCGGCCGACCGATGCTCGACCATGTCGTCGAGCGGCTGCGCGGCCAGTGCGACGACCTCCTCCTCAACGCCAATGGCGACCCCGCGCGCTTCGAGAGCTTCGGCCTGCCGATCGTTGCGGACACGGTGCCGGACTTTGCCGGGCCGCTTGCCGGCATCCTGGCAGGGCTCGACTGGACGGCCGTGCATCGGCCGCAAACCGAATGGCTGCTCAGCGTCGCCGCGGATACGCCCTTCCTGCCGGCCGATCTCGCCGCGCGACTGGGTGCGGCCCGCGCAGCGGCTGGAACGCCGCTCGCCTGCGCCGCCTCGGGCGGCCGCGCGCATCATGCCATCGGGCTCTGGCCGGTTTCGCTGCGGGAGGATTTGCGGCGCTCGCTCGGCGTGGGAGAGCGCAAGATCGCGGCCTGGACCGGGCGGCACGGCGTCGCGATCGCCGAATGGCCGGTCGAGCCGTTCGATCCCTTCTTCAACATCAACACGCCGGAGGACCTCGCCGAGGCCGAGCGCTTCGCGGCGGAAATCCGATAGGCCGCGCCGTCCTCACTCTTCCAGCAGCGCCTTCAGCGTCGCAAGGTCCCGCGCGATCATCGCGGCGTCGCGCGCCGTCTCGTCGTCGGACATGCCTTCGCGCTGGAAAAGCGTGAACACCACTTCGGTGCCGTCCCCATTGGCGACGACGCGCATCGGGTTGTGCATCGCCGCGCCGTGTTCGGGGATGACGGCATGGTCGAGCACGCCGTGATTGTTCGGCTCGCTGAACAGGATGCGCATCGGTCCCATCGGCGTCTGTGCCTGCCACATCATGCCCTCGACATGGTGGAAGCTATGGCCGAGGCCCTCGGCCCATTGCGGAAAGTTCGCGGGCTCGGCGAGGAAGGCATAGACCTCCTCCACCGGGCGTTCGATGCCGATGCCAATATGGCGGGTGCGCTGCACGGGCATGGCCGAGGTCCTTCCTGCTTGTCGAACAAAACAAGAACAGATTCGGCGGGCTGTCAACCTGTGTGAGAAGCTTCGCGGGCGTTGCAGCTATTCGATGACGATGCGCGGCGCGGCGCGCGTGGCGCCCCCGAGGCTCGCCTGCACCTGCCGGGCGAGAGCGACATAGGCCTTGGCGTGCTGGCTCTGCGGGTCGCTCGCGACGATCGGCCGGCCGCCGTCGGAGGTCTCGCGGATCGGCATGGCGAGCGGAATCTCGCCGAGGAAGGGAACCTGCAGCCGCTCCGCTTCGTGGCGCGCGCCGCCATGGGCGAAGATGTCGGACTGGTGCCCGCATTCCGGGCAGATGAAATAGCTCATGTTCTCGACGAGGCCGAGGATCGGAACCGCGACCTTGCGGAACATCGCGACGCCGCGGCGTGCATCGAGAAGGGCGAGGTCCTGCGGCGTCGAGACGATGACGGCGCCGGCGAGCGGGACCTGCTGCGCCATGGTCAGCTGGGCGTCGCCGGTGCCGGGCGGCATGTCGACGACGATGACGTCGAGCTCGCCCCAGGCGACCTCGCGCAGCATCTGGGTGATGGCCGAGATCACCATCGGCCCGCGCCAGATCATCGGCGTCTCCTCGTCGACGAGGAAACCGATCGACATGATCTTCAGCCCATAGGCCTCCATCGGCGCAAGCGTGCGACCGGAGACGACCTGCGGCTTGCCCTTGATGCCGAAGATCTTCGGCATGGACGGCCCATAGATGTCGGCGTCGAGCACACCGACCTTGAGACCGAGGCCGGACAGCGCCACGGCGAGATTGGCCGCCGTCGTCGATTTTCCGACGCCACCCTTGCCGCTGGCCACCGCAATGATCTGCTTCACGCCCGGCACGCCGGTCGGCTTCGGCACGCCGCCAGGCCCGGGGCTAGGACGCTGCGCCTGCTGCCGCGCCTGCATGCCGGCCGAGGCCGGCGCCTTGTCGGCGGTCAGGCCCACGAGCACCTGGGTCACGCCCGGCAGGCCGCTGACGGCGCTCTCGGCCGCCCTGCGCACCGGCTCCATCGCGTTCGCCTCGGTGGCGTCGATGCCGATGGAGAAGATCACCTTGCCGCCATCGATCAGCACGTCGCCGATGCGGCCGGAAGCCGCGAGCGATTGCCCGCTCGCCGGCAGCTTCACCAGTTCGAGTGCCCGCAGAACATCGGCTCGGGAAACGGTCACGTCGTTGAACTCCGTCGTTGCGGCGTTACGCCGCCTTCCTGATATGGAAGACGAGGGCGCCGTCCGCATCCCCCTGTCGCTCGATGACGCTGCCGGTTTCGCGCGCCAGATTGGGCAGGTCGATCGCCGTCATCGGGTCCGTGCAATGCACGACCAGCAGGCTGCCGGCGCGGGCGGAGCCCAGCGCCTTGCGCACCCGGAGCACCGGGAGAGGGCATTTCAGCCCGCGCAGATCGAGCGGAATCATATCCATTGGTCGTGCCCGTGGGGCCGTTGTCGTCGCTGCTTCATAAGCCGGCGTCCCAACAGCGGCAACGGGCGCCATGCCGCACCACGCACGCTTGACCCGTCCCGCCACCGCGCCGATGAAGACAGGGTCGAATGATGGAGAGCCGGAGCGCGATGCGGATGGGCGCCAGAAGCGGGCAGGTGCATTCCGGGCTCATCACGCTCGCCGAGGCGGGAGAGCGGGTGGCCGGGCTCGTCCACCCTGTCGCCGATATCCACGAACTGCCGCTGACGGCCGCCGACAGCCATGTATTGGCCAGCGACGTGGCCGCGCCGCGCGATCTGCCGCCCTTCGCGCACTCCGCCGTCGACGGCTATGCGGTGCGCTTCGGCGATCTCGCTGCCGGTGCCGAGACCGTACTGCCCGTACTGGGGCACAGCGCGGCGGGGGATGCTCCGGCGACGCTGGGTCGCGGTGCCTGGCGGATCTTCACCGGCGCACCGACGCCCGAAGGCGCCGACACCATCGTCATGCAGGAGGATGTGGCGCTGCGGGACGAAGAGGTCGTCCTGCCGGCAGGCGTCCGGCGCGGCGCCAATCTGCGCCTGGCCGGTGAGGATGTCGCGCGCGGGCAGGTGGCGCTGCCGGCCGGGCATCGGCTGCGCCCGCAGGATCTCGGCCTGCTGGCGGCGCTGGGGCTTCAGCGCGTCTCCGTGTGCCGCAAGCCGCGCGTCGCCCTGTTCTCGACCGGCAACGAACTGACCGAGCCGGGACAGCCGCTCGGACCAGCTTCGATCTACGACGCCAACCGGGCCATGCTGCGCGCCCTGCTGGCGCGGGCGGGCGCCGAGACCGCCGATCTCGGCATCCTGCGTGACGAGCCAGCCGAGCTGGAGCGCCATCTGCCCGAGGCGGCAGGCGCCTGCGACCTCATCGTGACGTCAGGTGGTGTCTCGGTCGGCGAGGCCGATCATGTGAAGGATGCCGTCGCCGCCTGCGGCTCCCTCGATCTCTGGCGCATCGCGATCAAGCCCGGCAAGCCGCTCGCCATCGGCAAGGTGGCCGGCACGCCCTTCATCGGCCTGCCGGGCAATCCCGTTGCCGTCTTCGTCGGCTTCTGCTTCGTGGCCCGCGCCCTGCTCGCGCGGTTGGCCGGGGAGGCCTTTGCGCCGCCGGTGGCCTTGCCGGTCACGCTCGGCTTCTCCCATCGCAAGAAGCCGGGGCGGAGGGAGTTCCTGCGCGTTTCGCTGGAACCGGCCGACGGCGGCCGCGTCGTCGCGCGCCGTCATCCTGGCGAGGGGGCGGGCTCGCTCGCCTCGCTCGCGCAGTCCGACGGGCTCGTCATGCTGGCGGAGGATGTGGAGCGGGTGGAGGAGGGGAGCATTGCGCCCTTCCTGCCCTATGCCGGCCTCCTTGCTTAGTCGCGGCGGAAGACGACGCTCGCGCCCCAGCCGAGGAACAGCGCCATCAGCACGGTCATGAGCCCGTAGAGCAGCGACCAGTCATAGGCTCCCGAGGCCAGGCGCTGCTCGATGCCGGTCTTGATCACCTCGAAACTGGTCTGCTGGCGCGCCAGCGGCACGCCGCCGGCATAGAGCAGGATGTCGACGGTATAGGAGCCGGTCGGCGCGGTGGCCGGGATATCGACCGGGGCGCTGAACAGCGCGTTCGACAGGAAGGTCACCCCGCGCTCGTCATAACCGTAGAGGTCCTTGGACTGCATGATCCGGACGAGGCTGTCGCGGAAGCGTGCCGAGCCGGGGTCGAGATCGATCCAGTTGCCGGCTGTGCGCTCGGCATTGGCGAGGCCGATGCGGTCCCGCTGTGCGGCCTCCTCGCTCATCATCGCGGAGATCGGCCGGCTGCTGGCGACATGCAGGAAGACGGGACTGTCCGGGAAGCGCCGCTGCGTCCGGTTGATCCAGATCGGCCCGACTCGCTCCTTCTGGCGCACCAGCAACATGCGCCGCGGCCCGCGCACGGTGATGATGATGTCGTAGGGGTCGCCGCGCGCGACCGTCCGCCCGTCGCGCTCGACCAGCCCGAACACCGTGAGCTGGCTGCCGGTGTAGTTCGAGGTGATCTGGACGCGGTGGCTCGACATCGCTGCGATCAGCGTCTCGGCCCGGGCCGTCGCGGCCGCCAATGCGATCGGCAGGAAGGCCAGCAGGGCGAGGAACCGCCTCATCGCGCGCTCTCCGGCACCACCACGGAGAACGGATCGCTCGGCGGGATGAAGAGCTCGATGGCGAAGCGCATGCCGACCGAGAGGATCAGCAGGGCGAGCAACATGCGGAAGGACTCGACGTTGAGGTTGCGCGCCGCACGACCGCCGAACTGGGCGCCGATGACGCCGCCGAGCAGCAGCAGCGTCGCGAGCACTATGTCGACCGACTGGTTGGTGACGGCGTGCAGCACCGTGGCGCCGGTCATCGTCACCAGGATCTGGAAGAGCGAGGTCCCGACCACGACGGCGGGCGGAATCCGGAAGAAGTAGATCAGTCCCGGCACTAGGATGAAGCCGCCGCCGACGCCGAGCACGGCGCCGATGAAGCCGATGACGACGGCGAGCAGGGCGATCGGCACGACGCTGCAGTAAAGCCCGGAACGATGGAAGCGCATCCGCATGGGCAGCCCCATCCACCAGGGATGCATGCCGCCGCGCCGCTTCCGGCGCGCCGGTTTGCCGGCCCTGACGCGCAGCATCGCCCGCAGCGCATCGTAGAGCATCAGCCCGCCGATGATCGAGAAAAGCGTGACGTAGGAGAGCGTGATGACGAGCTCGAGTTGGCCGAGCCGGCGCATGGTGTTGAAGAACAGGACGCCGAGAACCGTGCCGACGATGCCGCCGGAGACCAGAACACCGCCGAGCTTGAGGTCGAGCGCCTTGCGCCTGAGATAGGTGAGCACGCCGGTCATCGAGGAGCCGGCGACCTGGGCCGCGACCGTCGCGACGGCGACGGCGGGCGGGATGTCGAGGAAGATCAGGAGCGGCGTCAGCAGGAAGCCGCCGCCCACGCCGAACAGACCGGAGATGAAGCCGACTGCGCCGCTCAGGCCGAGCACCATCAGTACGCTGATGGGCAGCTCGGCGATCGGCAGGTAGATCTGCACTTCTGGCCCTAGGCGCTGGCTTGCAGAAAGGCGTTCCGGCCCGCGCGGTCCGGCTCACGGCAAGCGGTTGAAAGGGAAGACGGGCCCCATTGAGGCCCGTCTAGGGAACGATCTTTCTCCTTGCCGCGTCAACACGTCGAAAGGATGACGTTGCGGCGCTCAGCTTCTGGCCGGTTTGGCCGCCTTGGCCGCCGCGGCGGTGGGGGCTGCGTCCCAGCCCTTGGGCGGCGCCGCGACCTCGTTGGCAGCGGCATCGAGCGCCTTCGGCTTCCAGCCCGCGGCCTGCGTCCGGATGGAGGCGAGCTCCTCCGCCTTCAGGCGCTGGGAGACCTCGTCGCGCTTGCGCGCGGCATCCTCGTCGCCCTGGCCCGCGGCGACCGCGAACCAGAGGAAGGACTGGTTGAGATCGGTCGGAGCACCAAGGCCGCGACCGAGCAGGACGGCGAGATTGTACTGGCTGTCGCGGACGCCGAGCTCGGCGGCACGGCGGAACCATTCCGTCGCGGTGGCATAGTCCGGCTTGCCGGTGACGCCCTCGGCATGGAGCACGGCGAGATTGTGCATCGCCTTGGCGTTGCCGCGCTCGGCGGCGCGCTGATACCAGATGCGCGCGAGCGAGAGGTCGCGCTGCGTACCGATGCCCTTCTCGAACATGTTGCCGACGCGGAACTGGGCGGGCGCCAGGCCGGCCACTGCGGCGCGCTCGAACAGGCGCAACGCGAGCTTGGCGTCGCGCTGCGCGGCGGGGCCGTCGGCGGCGCGGCTCGCCAGCTCGTAGACGGCCCGGGCGTCGCCATCGAGCGCGGCCTTGCGCAGGCCCGCGCCGCCGAGGCCGGCGGGCAGATCGCCGATGGCCGTCACGGCCTGCACCGGTTCCGGCGTGGCAGGAGAAGGCTCGACCTGCGGCTCGACCGGGGCCGAAGGCGGCGGGAAGCCCGTCAGCTGGCCCGGCAGGGCGCTGCCCGGAGTGAGGCTCATCGGCGCCGCCAGCGGCGCCTGCGACAGCGCGGATGGCTGGTCCGCGGCCGAGAACGGATCCTTGGCGGCTGCCTGCGCGGCCGGCTGGTCCGCGGCCTGAGGGGCGGCCTGGACAGGCTCGGCCGGCGTCGCCGGCGCGGATGCGGGCTGTGCGATCAGGCTGCGCGCCTCGCTGCTCGCCGTACGGGTCTGGTCCTTGCGCAACGTCCCCGTGACGATATGGGCCGTTCCCATCGCCAGGATCAGCGCGGCGAGGCTCAGCAACAGCGGCCGTTTGCGCTTCTCCAGCATGTCCCGGAGCTTGCGCGAGCCCTTGGCTGCAGGTTCCATCGCCTCGGAAGGTGCAGCCGCCGCGGCTTCGCTGGCGGCTTTGGCCGAGCGGCGGGCCGCCGCGATCAGGCTCTGGCGAACCGACTGCATGTCCTGCCCTGTAGCGGGCGGTGTTTCGGGGCGGGGCCGGCCTGAGCCGGGCTCCAGCGGCCGGTCGAAGGCTGAGTCCGCCACGGCCACGGGCGTTTCGGCCCGCGCCGGAGCGGCGAAGCGATCTTCCGCAACGGCACTGACGGAGAAGGTCGCGCTTTCGCGAGCCGGCGCTGCGCGGTGTTCGCCGCCCTGCAGCTCGGCCTCGAGGCTCGCGAGCCGCGACATGATCGTTTCGAGCGAGAGATGGACGGCGCCGAGCGCGTCCTGGGTCTGGCGCTCGGAGGAGACCCGAGTATCGCGAAGGTCAGCGAGGAGATCGGAGAGCTCCGTCATGCCGGCGCCCGGCGCGGCGGCTCCGGCCGCCTTGACCAGGGCGGCGCGCTCTGCCGCGCTCTCCTCCCGCATGGAGCGCAGATGCACCACGAGATCCTGCAGCGTGCGCTCGATGCCGTTCTCGGCGGAGCGGGTCGCCGCCGCCTCGTCGAGCCTGGCGGCGATGCCGGCGATCTGCTGCTCGAGCGCGTCGAAGGATTCCGGCCGCGCGCCCGGCGCGCCGGCTTCGTCGATTTTCTCGGCGAGGCGGCGCAGCATGTGTTCGATCGGCCCGGTATCGAGCGGGCCGGCAGGCTCGCCCGTACCGACCATGCGACTGAGCTGGCTCGAGGTGGCGAGGCTTTCGATGCGGCCGGAGAGCGCCTCGATCTGGCGCGTGACGGCGGCCGGGCCCGCCTCGGTCAGGAACTCGATGCGCTGCTGCAGCGCATCGATGCGGTCCTCGATCTGGGCGCCGGGCTGCCGGGTGGCGACCTCGTCGAACCGGTGCGCCAGCATCTCGATCTGGTGGGACAGCGACGCGAGAGCGCCCGAGTTGGCGTCGGACGCACGTCCGGAAAGAACGGCGCCGCGCACATCCTCGATCGCGGCGGAGAGGTGGCGCAGCTCGCGCATGTCCGGCTGGCCCTCGCGCAGCCGGCCGACTTCGAAGCCGAGCGAGGCGACCTGCTGTGCGAGCTCATCCAGCCTGCCGGACTGGCCGCCATGGGCGACAAGCTCCCGCAGCTCCGCGATGTCGCGCAGGATAGGAGCGATATGGGCGGGGTCGCTGCCACGCGCGGCGAGGGCGTCGACCTTGGCGGCCAGATGCGCGATTTCGTTCTGGAGGCGACGGTCGTCCGAGCCCGGCCGGTCCTGCGAGAGCCGCGAAACCTCGGATTCGATCCGGGCGAGCGGCCTCAGCAACGCGTCGAACCGATCCTTCCGGTCGAAATTGTCGAGCCGCTCCGAAAGAGCCGCGATCTTCGCTTCGAGACTGCGGGCCTCGGCCGGCTGGCCTCCCCGACCTGGAAGGGAGAAGCGCGAGCCCAACTCCTGCAGGTCCTCGCGCAGGGCCGAGATGCGGTCCGACGACACGGCGGCCCTGCGCGGGGCCTCCGCCTCGTCATTGTCGAGGATGCGCTGGCGGGTACGGATGTCTGTGACGGCGGCGCCCATGCCGTCGCGGCTGAAGCCCGGGCGGGCTGGCGCCTCGGTCCGGGCCGGTCCCGCCTCGGTGCGGCGGCGCTCGATCTCGGCGATGCGCTCGCCCATGGTCTTGATCGCTTCGGCGATGACGCCGGTGGCGCGCTCCTGCCGCTCGGCGGTGCCGCGCTCGCTCGACGATAGCCGGTCCTCGGTCTTCTCGATCCAGCGAGTGATCGAATCGAGTGCTCCGGCCGTGCGGCTGTTCGTCTCCTGGGTCAGGCGTTCCAGATTGGAGGCCTGCGCGACGAGCGCGTCGATCTCGTTGCGTGCCGTCTCGGGCTCAGGCGGGCGGCGCCCCGACTCGGCCAGCCCCTGCGACAGGAGGTGCGCCAGCCGGTTGGAAAGGGCGGCGATGTCGAGTTGCTCCGGCGTGGCCGACGGGTCGGTCGGCTCGGCTTCGTCGCGGATCTTGTGGTCGAGCCATTCGCCCAGCGTCATGCCCGCGCGCCTCGCTGCCGCCTTTGCCGCATCGCGCGTCCGGGGATCGACGCCCTTGACGCTCCAGGGCAAGCTGTTCGCCATGATTTCGCTCGCCTACGGGGCCTTGTCTCCTGGCGGGCGCAGCCCCCGATGCCGCTGCCCTCCGCTCGCAGCCCGGCGAATCCTGGGATGGCGTGAACGAAGCACGCTGCCGAGCATGCCCTGACATTTGGCCGCCATGGTAAACAGCGAGTTAAGAAACGATTCGCGAGAGCGCTCTTTTTTGTCGAGCGACCTATGGGAATGCACGTATGGCGAGTGAGTAACTGTAACTTACCCCGGCAAAAGGTCACATTACCTGACGCTACGGGAGCATCTAGCCTATCAAGCTTTAATCCGTTCGACGCCATGCTTTGGGCACTTTCTGCCTTAGGGTAGGCGCCTCGACTGTCACAAGGAACGAGACCTCCATGTCACGCCAAAACCTGGCCATGGCGGGTTCTTCGAATTATGAAGCCCGCTCCGCTGCTACCGCTGCCGATACCGACGGCGATCTCACCATCAGCGATCTCGCACGCGATTTCGGCGTCACGCTGCGAACCCTGCGCTTCTACGAATCGCGCGGCCTGATCTCTCCGACACGCTCGGGCACGACGCGGATTTACTCTGCGCGAGATCGCGCCCGCCTCGGCCTCATCCTGAAGGGCAAGCAGCTCGGCTTCACCCTGGTCGAGATCCGGGCCATGCTGGCCAATGAAGACAAGAAGGGCGTCGCCGCCGACAAGGCGACCTCCGTCGGCGGCCTCCAGCTCTCCCGCTCGCAGATCGTCGAGCAGCTCGAGCTGCTGCGCAGCCAGCGCGCCGAGATCGAGAGCGCGATCGCCGAGCTCGAGACGTCGCTCTCCCGGCTGCCCAAGGCCTGAGTCCTTCGGCTCGCCATTCCCCTCGGGAATTTGCGAGCCGGAAGGGGCCGGCGGCCAGTCCTGGCGGATCATGCCCGGGCCTGCCTAGGCAGGTCGGCACGTTGATCGAAAACCCCGGCTCCGTCGGGGTTTTTTATTGCCGCGAGCGTGGCCGCTGTCGGTAGAACGACAAATTGGCGGCGTAACCGTTGCAACTGCAATCAGATTGTTTATATGTGAACTATCTGAAAGCGGCTGCGCCGAGATGCATGGCAGCGCGGCGAGAGGGAGGGTGAGATGCCGGTCTACAAGGCGCCCGTCGAGGATACGCTTTTCCTGCTCAACGATGTTTTCGGCATCGAGCGCTACAACAACCTGCCGGGCTTCGCCGATGCGAGCGCGGATGTGATCGAGGCCGTGCTCGGCGAGGGCGCGAAGCTCTGTGAGGAAGTCCTCCAGCCGATCAATTATTCCGGCGATCAGGAGGGCTGCACCCGCCATTCCGACGGCCGTGTCACCACGCCGAAGGGCTTCAAGGAAGCCTATGAGGCCTATGCTGGCGGCGGCTGGATCGGGCTCGCCATGGACCCGGAATATGGCGGCCAGGGCCTGCCTTACACGCTCGGCGCCGTGATGAACGAATACGCCTCCGCCGCGAACATGGCCTTCGCCATGTATCCGGGCCTGACCATGGGCGCGATGGCCGCGCTCTATGTCCATGGATCGGACGAGCAGAAGCAGACCTATCTGCCCAAGATGATCGAGGGCAAATGGTCGGGCACGATGAACCTGACCGAGCCGCATTGCGGCACCGATCTCGGCCTTCTGAAGACCAAGGCGGTGCCGAACGGTGACGGCTCCTATGCCATCACCGGCACCAAGATCTTCATCTCGGCCGGCGAGCAGGACATTACCGAGAACATTGTCCACCTCGTGCTCGCCCGCATCGAGGGTGCGCCGGCCGGCACCAAGGGCATCTCGCTCTTCGTCGTGCCGAGGAACAAGCTGGGCTTGGATGGCTCCGTCGGCGCCAATAACGGCGTGTCCTGCGGCTCGATCGAGCACAAGATGGGCATCCACGGCAATGCCACCTGCGTGATGAACTACGAGGGCGCGCAGGGCTGGCTGGTGGGGGCCGAGAACAAGGGCCTCAACGCCATGTTCGTGATGATGAACGAGGCCCGCCTTGGCGTCGCGATTCAGGGCCTCGCCCAGTCCGAGGTCGCCTATCAGAACGCGGTCGCCTATGCGAAGGAGCGTCTGCAGGGCCGCGCGCTGACCGGCGCCAAGGAACCCGCCAAGGCGGCCGACCCGATCATCGTCCATCCCGATGTGCGCCGGACGCTGATGTCGATCCGGGCTTTCAACGAGGCGGCCCGCGCCTTCGTGCTCTGGAATGCGCTGAAGTCCGACGTGGCGCACCGCTCGGGCGATGCGGCCGAGCGTCAGGCTGCGGACGACCAGCTCGGCCTTATGACGCCGGTGCTCAAGGGCGTGCTGACCGATGTCGGCTTCGACAACGCGGTCAAGGCCCAGCAGATGTTCGGCGGCCACGGCTACATTGCCGAGACCGGCGTGGAGCAGTTCGTGCGCGATGCCCGCATCGCGATGATCTACGAGGGCGCCAATGGCGTGCAGGCGATGGACCTCGTCGGCCGCAAGCTCGGCCGCGACGGCGGCCGCGCGATCATGGGCTTCTTCAACGAGGTCGGCGGCTTCCTCAAGGACAACGCCGAGGACGAGGCGCTGAAGCCGTTGCTGGCGCCGCTGCAGGTCTCGCTCGGCCATCTCCAGCAGGCGGCGATGTGGTTCATGAACAATGCGCTGGCCCGGCCGGACAATGCCGGCGCCGGCGCCACCGACTTCATGCACCTGCTCGGCCTGGTCTCGCTCGGCTATATGTGGGCGAAGATGGCGAAGGCGGCGCAGGAGAAGCTGAAGGCCGGCGCCGACGGCGCGACTGAGCGGATGAACGCCAAGCTGGTGACGGCGCGCTTCTTCATGGAGCGCAGCCTGCCGGAGACGGCCGTCCATCTGGCGCGCATCACGGCCGGCGCCGACACGACCATGGCGCTGAGCGCTGAGCAGTTCTGACGGATCGGCCAGGGGGACCCGTCATCCCGGAAAAGCCGCGAAGCGGCGCTGATCCGGGATCCATCATAGAGCTCCGGCACCCTTCGATGGATCCCGGATCTCCGCTTCGCTCCGTCCGGGATGACGGCGCGCTTCTTTCAATTACTCTCGGGTCGCCGCGGCGCAATCTGGCGCCGACATGACGAGCCGAAAACGACCGGCCACTCCGGGAGGAGCATCATGGCAGACGCATTCATCTACGATCACGTTCGCACGCCGCGCGGCAAGGGCAAGGCGGACGGCGCGCTGCACGAGGTTACGGCGATCGAGCTCGGCACCCAGGCGCTCCGCGCGATCAAGGACCGCAACGATCTCGATCCGCTCCTCGTCGAGGACGTGGTGATGGGCTGCGTCGATCCGGTCGGCGAGGCGGCCGCCGACATCGCCCGCACCGTCGCGCTCAAGGCCGGCTACGGCAAGGAAGTGCCGGGTGTGCAGATCAACCGCTTCTGCGCCTCGGGCCTCGATGCGGTGAATCTCGCAGCGGCCCAGGTCATGTCCGGCCAGAAGGAAATGGCGATCGGCGGCGGCGTCGAATCCATGTCGCGTGTCGGCATGGGCGCCTCCGGCTTTGGCATCGCGGTCGACCCCAGCGTCGCCATCGACACCTATTTCATGCCACAGGGCGTCTCGGCCGATCTGATCGCCACGAAATACGGCTTCTCGCGCGACGATGTCGACGCCTTCGCCGTCCGCTCGCACCAGCGTGCGGCCAAGGCTTGGGCTGAAGGTCGCTTTAGGAACTCGGTGATCCCGGTGACCGACGTGAACGGCCTCGTCCTCCTCGACCGCGACGAGACCATCCGCCCCGACGCCAACATGCAGTCGCTCGCAGCGCTGAAGCCCTCTTTCGTCCAGATGGGCGAGATGGGCGGCTTCGATGCGGTCGCCACCGCGGCGCATCCCGATGTCGAGTTCATCAACCACGTTCACCATGCCGGCAATTCCTCCGGCATCGTCGATGGCGCGGCCGCCGTGCTGGTCGGCTCGAAGAAGGCCGGCAAGGCGGCTGGCCTGAAGCCCCGCGCCCGCATCAGGGCCTTCGCTACCGTCGGCTCGGACCTCGCGCTGATGCTGACCGGCCCGATCGACGTCACCCAGCGCGTGCTCAAGAAGGCCGGCATGTCCAAGAAGGACATCGACCTCTTCGAGCTGAACGAGGCCTTCTCTTCCGTCGTGCTGCGCTACCAGCAGGCGCTCGACATCGACGACGCCGTGCTCAACGTCAACGGCGGCGCCATCGCCATGGGCCATCCGCTCGGCGCGACCGGCGCGATGGTGCTCGGCACGGTGCTCGACGAGCTGGAGCGCACGAACAAGCAGACCGCGCTGGTGACGCTCTGCGTCGCGGTCGGTATGGGCGTCGCGACCATCATCGAGCGGGTCTGAGCGGACGGGCAGGGAGAGAGATCATGAACCTCACCAATTTCCGCTTCGAGACCGATGCCGACGGCATCGCAGTGGCGACCTGGGACATGCCCGGCCGCTCGATGAACGTCATCACCCCCGAGGTGATGGAGGAGCTGAACCAGATCGTCGACAAGGTCGCTTCCGACGATGGCGTAAAGGGCTGCGTCGTCACCTCCGGCAAGGAGAGCTTCTCCGGCGGCGCCGACCTCACCATGCTGCAGGGCCTGCGCGATCTCTATGTGAACCTCGCCAGGGAGAAGGGCGAAACCGTCGCCCTTCAGAGCTTCTTCGACGAGAGCCGCAAGCTCTCGCTGCTCTACCGCAAGCTCGAGACCTGCGGGAAACCCTTCGCCGCCGCGATCCATGGCGTCTGCCTGGGCGGCGCCTTCGAGCTCTCGCTCGCCTGTCAGTATCGCGTCGTCTCGGACGATGCCTCGACCCGCGTCGGCCTGCCCGAGATCAAGGTCGGCCTCTTCCCCGGCGCCGGCGGCACGCAGCGCGTTTCGCGCCTCATGCAGACCGGCGACGCGTTGCAGATGATGTTCAAGGGCGAGCAGCTCAAGGCTCTGCCGGCACGCAATATGGGCCTCGTTCATACGGTCGCGCCGCGGGCCGACATCGTCCAGAACGCCAAAGACTGGCTCAAGGCCAACCCCAAGGCGACCGCCCCCTGGGACCAGCAGGGCTTCAAGCTGCCTTCCAACAAGGTGCATTCGCCGGCCGGCATGCAGATCTGGCCGCCGGCCAACGCCATCTACCGCCGCGAGACCAACGACAACTACCCCGCCGCCCGCGCCATCCTGTCCGCGGTCTATGAGGGGCTGCAGCTCCCCATCGATCTCGCGCTCAAGGTCGAGAGCCGCTACTTCGCCAAGATCCTGCGGACGAAGGAAGCGGCCTCGATGATCCGCTCGCTCTTCGTCTCGATGCAGGAGCTGAACAAGGGCGCGCGCCGCCCGGCCGATGTTCCTCCGTCCAAGCTCAAGAAGGTCGGCGTCGTCGGCGCGGGCTTCATGGGCGCCGGCATCGCCTATGTCACGGCGCAGGCAGGACTGGAGGTCGTGCTGGTCGACAAGGACATCGAGGCTGCCGAGAAGGGCAAGGCCTATTCGCACAAGCTGGTCTCCGACCAGATCATGAAGGGCCGCGCCAAGACCGCCGATCGCGATGCGCTGCTCGCCCGCATCAAGGCTTCGGCCGATTATGCCGATCTCAAGGGCTGCGACCTGGTCGTCGAGGCCGTCTTCGAGGACCCGAAGATCAAGGCGGAGGTCATCGCCAAGGTCGAGGCCGTGGTCGGCCCGCGCACCATCTTCGGCTCCAATACCTCGACGCTGCCGATCACGGGCCTCGCCCAGACCAGCCAGCGGCCGAAGAACTTCATCGGCATCCATTTCTTCTCGCCGGTCGAGAAGATGCTGCTGGTCGAGGTCATCATGGCCAAGAAGACTGGCGACAAGGCACTCGCCATGGCGCTGGACTATGTCCGGGCGATCAAGAAGACGCCGATCGTCGTCAACGACGCGCGCGGCTTCTACGCCAATCGCTGCGTCGGCAACTACATCCGCGAAGGCCACCTCATGCTGATGGAGGGCGTGCCTCCGGCGATGATCGAGGCCGCCGGCAAGCAGGCCGGCATGCCGGTCGGCCCGCTCTCGCTCAACGACGAGGTCGCGGTCGATCTCGCCTACAAGGTGCTGAAGGCGACGAAGGCCCAGCTCGGCGAGGCCGCGGTCGATCCCGCCCAGGAGAAGCTGCTCGCCGACATGGTCGAGAAGCAGGGCCGCCTCGGCCGCAAGAACGGCAAGGGCTTCTACGACTATCCGGAAGCCGGGCCGAAGCGGCTCTGGCCGGGGCTCGCCGATCTCGTCGGCAAGCGCCTCGATCCCGAGAGCGTCGACATGGAGGAGCTGCAGCAGCGCCTGCTGGTGACGCAGGCTCTCGAAGCGGCGCGCACCTTCGAGGAGGGCGTCGTCACCGACCCGCGCGAGGCTGATGTCGGCTCGATCATCGGCTTCGGCTTCGCGCCCTTCTCGGGTGGCACGCTCTCCTACATCGACAACATGGGCGCGGCCGCTTTCGTGAAGCTCTGCGAGAAGCTCGCCAAGAAGCATGGCGAGCGCTTCAAGCCGAGCCGGGGGCTCAAGCGCATGGCCAAGACGGGCGAGAGCTTCTACAGCGCGGCGGCCAAGAAGTCCGCGGACAGGGCGGCGGCCTGAGCGAGGACCCATGGCCGTCCGGCCGATCATCCGCTTTCCGGATCCGCGCCTGCGCGTGGCGGCGGAGCCCGTCACGCGTTTCGATGCGGAGCTGCGCGCGCTCGCCGGCGACCTGCTCGAAACGATGCGGGCGGCGCCGGGTCTCGGCATCACCGCGCCGCATATCGGCGTGGGGCTGCGCCTCGTCGTGCTGGAGCTTAATCCGGGGGAGGTCGGGTTCTACGTCAACCCGGCCGTGATCGAGGCGTCGTCCGACACAATCCGCCATCAGGAAGGCAGCGTCTCGATGCCGGGCGTGGTCGAGGAGATTGAGCGCCCCGCGCGGGTGACGATCCGCTATAATAATCTCGACGGTGCAGAGCGCATCGAGGCGGCCGAAGGCTTCCGCGCCGTCTGCCACCAGCACGAGATCGACCAGCTCGATGGCATTTTCTGGATCGACCGCCTGTCGCGCCTCAGGCGCGACAGGGTGATTACGCGGTACCGCAAGCTGGGGCGGCGGTAGCGCGCCGGCGCAATTGACGGCGCGCTACCAGCTGACTTTTAGTTCGCCACAGCCCGGATGGTCCGGCGCAGCTTGCCGATCAGCTCGTCGATCTGCGACTCCGTAATGATCAGCGGCGGCGAGAAGGCGATGGTATCGGCCGCGGTGCGGACCATCAGGCCCTCGTCGTGGAAGGCGCGTCCGATCACATCATAGCCGCGCTTGCCGACGCCGTCCGCCCGCGGCGCCAGATCGATGGCGCCGACGATGCCGACCGTACGGATGTCGACGACGTTCGGCTCACCCTTCAGGCTGAGCACCGCATCGGCCCAGGCGCTTTCCATGCCGCGGGCGCGTTCGAACAGCCCTTCCTCGCGATAGATGTCGAGCGTCGCCAGCGAAGCCGCCGCCGCCAGCGGGTGGCCGGAATAGGTGTAGCCGTGGAACAGCTCGACCACATTGTCGGGCCCGCCCATGAAGGCGTCGTAGATGTGCTTGCGCACCAGCACGCCGCCCATCGGCACCGTGCCGGAGGTGACGCCCTTGGCGAAGGTGATCATGTCGGGGATGACGCCGTAGCGCTCGGCGGCGAAGGCATAGCCCAGCCGGCCGAACCCGGTGATGACCTCGTCGAAGATCAGCAGGATGCCGTGCTTGTCGCAGATCTCGCGCAGACGCTTGAGATAACCCTTCGGCGCCGGCAGGCCACCGGTGGAGCCGGCCATCGGCTCGACGATGACGGCGGCGATGGTCGAGGCGTCGTGCAGCGCGACGATCCGCTCCAGGTCGTCGGCGAAATGCGCGCCGTATTCCGGCTCGCCCTTGCTGAAGGCCTGCTTCTCGCGGTCATAGGTGTGGGCGAGATGGTCGACGCCGGTGAGCAGCGAGCCGAAGAACTTTCGGTTGTTCGACATGCCGCCGACGGAGATGCCGCCGAAGCCGACGCCGTGATAGCCGCGCTCGCGGCCGATCAGGCGGGTCTTGGCCGCCTTGCCGGAGACGTTCCAGTAGGCGAGCGCGATCTTCAGCGCCGAATCGACCGCTTCCGACCCGGAATTGGCGAAGAAGACATGGTCGAGGTCGCCCGGCGCCAGCGCCGCGATCCGCGCAGCGGCGGCGAAGACCTTCGGGTGGCCGTACTGGAAGGAGGGGGCGTAGTCGAGGTCACGCGCCTGCGCCTGGATAGCCTGGATGATCGGCTCGCGGGCGTGGCCTGCATTGCAGCACCAGAGCCCGGCCGTCCCATCGAGGACCGGCTTGTTGTCCACAGTGTAATAGAACATGCCCTCGGCGCGGGCGACCATCCGCGGATTCTTCTTGAACGACCGATTGGCCGTGAAAGGCATCCAATAGGCTTCGAGATCGTTCGGCACGGCGACGGCGGATGGTGCGGAAGTCATAGATCAGGCCCCTCTCGATTAACTTTATGGTCAACCTAGCAGGCGACATCGGGCTGTAAATCGCCATGATCGGGCCCCAAGGCTGCGTCAGACGGATAGCAGCCCCGTGGGTGACGTATGGTCGCCGATAGCGTAAAATCTCTCCTGGGGCGCAATTGAACGGACCCCGAATGACGGATGGCGACGCTCCTGGACGGCTGGATGAACGAGCCGCGGCGATCATCCGCGCGGCGCTTGGGCGGATCTTGTCGTCTGACGGATTTCGCGCTGCGCCGCAGTTGTCATCCTTCCTGAGCTTTATCGTCGAGCGCGCAGTCGCGGGCCGCGCCTCCGAACTGAAGGGCTATACGATCGCGGTCGAGGCACTTGGCCGCTCGGCCGATTTCAACCCGCAGATCGATCCAATTGTCCGTGTCGAGGCCGGTCGGCTGCGGCGGGCCTTGGCGCAATACTATGCCACGGAGGGGCTCGCCGACCCCGTGCAGCTCTCGATGCCGGTCGGCGGTTATGCCCCGGTCTTCGTCTTCTCCGATGCGGTCGGCTGTCTGACAAGGCCTCTGGCGACTGCGGACGATAAACTGGAGATACCGGCCGTCCCCGCAGAACTGGAAGTCGAGCCAGACACCGCTGCCGCCGATGCCGCTGCCGCCCGCCGCTGGCCGGTGGTGGCACTTGTCGCCCTCGGCGTCGCGCTCGTCTGCCTCGTGGGCTGGTATCTCTGGCCGACGGGCGCGTCGCGGGAAGGGGCTTCGCGCAAGCTCGCCGTGCCCGAGTTGGCAGGGCAGGTGCAGCCGGTCGTGATGCGCGGCCCCCAGCTCCTGCGGGTCGCGATCGCGATCCCCAGTCCTCCGGCCGATCCGAAGCTCGCTGATCTGCTGCGACGCTTCTCGAACCTGCTCGTCGATGCCATGGCGCGCTTTGACGACATCGTGACGATCAAGGCGCCGCCGCCCGGCTCGACCGGCGGCGAGGATGTCGACTACGCCTTCGAGATGACCGTTCAGGCGGCGGATAGCGAGGTCGAGGGGCTCGGTCGCCTTCGCTCGGTCCGGGATGGCCGCATCGTCTGGACGGCTTCCACCGGCCGCTCGCCGGTCGCCGAGCTGACCGAAATCGAGCTTGCGGAGCGGGCGCGGCGACTGGCCACCCGGCTCACAGAGCCTTTCGGTATCATCCCGGCCGATGCCCGCCAGGTGCCGCCTTCGCCCGCGGCGCGGTGCATCCTGCGCGCCTTCGATCTCAGGCGGACCATGCTGGCCGAGGACGATCTCGCAGCGCGAGCCTGCCTGGAGCAACTCGTCGAGCAGGATCCCGGCTTCTATCCCGCCTGGGCCCATCTGGCGGTGCTGGAGCTGGGTGAGAACGGCGTCGAAACCGATATCAGGGACAAGCTGAAGCTCGATCGCTCGCTCACCGCGGCGCTCGCTGCCATCCGGCTCGCGCCCTCCGGCGCGCGCGCCTATCAGGCGATGATGAAGGTGCTGCTGCTCCGTGGGTCCGTCGAGGAGGCGATCCAGATGGGCCGGGAGGCGCTGGCGCGCAATCCCTACGACCCCGACATCATGGCCGATCTCGGCGCGCTCTTCGTCCGGCGTGGGCGCGTGGTCGAGGGGTTGCCGCTGCTGGAGCGAGCGATCTCGCTCAGCGTCGGCCGTCCGGCCCGCTATGATTTCTACGCCTTCCTCGGTCTATATCTCACCGGTTCGGTGAGGGCGGGGGACACCTACGCCTCGACGCTCGTCGCCGACCAGACTCCCTTGAGCCTGTTGGGCCGGGCGCTTCTCGCCGCCGCCGAAGGAGACCAGCAGAAGCGATCGGCGGCCGTCTTGGAGCTGAAGGAACGGGCGCCGCTCTTCAGCGCCGACCCGCATGGCTATCTGCTCCGGAAGGGCTTCAGCGAAGACGTCGCTGTGCGGCTTCTCAACGCGCTCGGCATGGCCGGATGACAATTCCCACCTTGCCCGCATCGCGCCGCGTCTGAATCTCGTAGCGCTTTGATTCTGAAACGGCTTTCGCGCGAGGCCGGATTCCGTTCTGCGGTCCGATGGACTACTCTGGCGACAGAGTAGTGATTCGTTCGAGTCCCGACCCATTCCATAGCGCGAACACTGCCGTGGCCTCTTTGAGCCTGAAATCTCTCCCTCCTCTCACCGGCCCGGTGGTCGGCCTGTCCGCTGGCGCGACGGTGGCCATCCTGCTGCCGGGGGCGCTCGGCGCGGCGCTCGGCCTGCTCGCCGGCGGGGCTGGGCTGATGGCGGCGATGTATGCGGCCGAGCAGCGCGGCCTCGCTCGCCACGAGCAGGCGCTGGCAGGGCTGGGCGAGGTCAAGGTTCGCCTTGCCACCAATGCGATCAAGCTCGGTGCGCTGTCCCAGCGCGTCGAGCAGATGCCGATGCGTGACATCGACGCCGCTCCTGCACGCGCCGCGATCCACGAGCTCACCGCGGAGGTCGGGCTGCTCGGCGACCTGATCCATCAGGTGGCGACCACGCTCGCCGATCACGAGGTCGCTCTGGCGCGCCGGCCGGAGAAGGCCGCTATCGGCGCCCAGCTCGCCGGCATGTTCGATACGATGTCCCCGATCGACGCCGACGAGGCCCCGGAGGTGTTCCTCGATCCCGAGGCGGCGCGCCGCGCGCGGGCCGAGAGGCTCGCCGCGGAGCGCGCCGCGGCCGCCAGGGAGGCAGTGGATGAGGCGGAGGCCGAGCGTGCCGGCCTGATCAGCTCCGCCCTGACCGAAGGCCGGCTCGAGGTTCATCTCCAGCCGGTCGTCTCGCTGCCGCAGCGCCGCACCCGCGGCTACGAGGCGCTGGCGCGTCTGAGGCTCGACGAGAACACGCTGCTGCTGCCGCATGAGTTCATCGATACGGTGGAGGCGCGCGGCTTCGGGCCGACGCTGGATGCGCTCGTCCTGACGCGGGCGCTTGCGATCGCGCGCCATCTCGCCTCGAAGGAAGGCGAGATCTTCGTCTCGTGCAATTTCAGCTCCGCGACCTGGAGCTCCGCCCGCGCTCTCGCGACCCTGACCCGCATTCTCGACAAGTACCGCGAGCACACCAGCCATCTCGTCATCGAGATGCCGCAGGCGGTCTTCCGCGCTCTCGATCCGACCAGCCTCGGCCTGCTCGGCTCGATGTCCGCCAACGGCGTGCGCTTCGCGCTGGACCAGCTTGCGGACCTCCGGTTCGATCCGCGCGCTCTGGCCGACCGTGGCGTCCGCTTTGTCAAGGCGCCGGCCGCGCTGCTGCAGGACCATGCCGAAGGTCGCATCGTCACCGATATCGCCGCGGGCGATCTCGCCGCGATGCTGGCCCGTGTCTCGATCACGCTCGTGGCCGAGAATGTCGAGGACAACCCGACGGCCGCCGACATGATCGAGCTCGGTGTCGCCATGGGGCAGGGGCGGATTTTCTCGCCGGCGCGCCCGGTCAAGCCCGAGGTCTTCGCCGAGCCGACTCCTGTCGTGGCCGCATCTGCGGCGCCGGCGCCTGCTGCGGTTCTGCAACCGGTTCCTGTCCCCGCCGAGGAGCAGGAGAACGAGCCGGAGTCCGAGCTGTCGTCGCGACCGGCCTCCGCGACCGGCGCGGTGCTCGCCCGCGTCTTCGGGCTGACCCCACCTGCGAACGCCGCGGCCGCGCCGCCGCCGGAAGACAACCGGCCGCCCGTGCGGCTGCCCTTCCGCGCGGTCCTGCGCCGCGCCAGCGCCTGACGGGCGGCACGGCTTCCGCAATGCCGGTTCCTCTCGGTGCGAATCCCGTCTAGACCTGCTTCGCGTGCAGCGCAGCACGCCGTCGCGAATGCAGCTCTTGGAGACCGGCACAGTGTCATCGGGGATCGCTACCACCATTGCTCTGCGCGGCTTTTCCGAGGTCGCGGACCGCTTCGATCTCTGCCTCTGCGACGTCTGGGGCGTGGTCCATAACGGCATCGCCGCCTATCGCGACGCGGTCGCCGCACTCATGCGGATGCGCGAGCGCGGTATCAGCGTCGTGCTCGTCACCAATGCGCCCCGCCCCGCCGAGGTCATCATCGGCCAGCTCGACGGCTTCGGCGTGCCGCGCGAGGCCTGGGATGCGATCGTCACCTCGGGCGATGTCTGCCGCTCATTGATCGGTGCGCGCGCCGGGCAGCCGATGTACCGGCTCGGCCCTGATCGTGACCTGCCGCTGATCGCCGGGCTCGATGCTCCGGAGACCAGCCCCGACGAGGCGTCCTATGTGCTCTGCACCGGACTCTTCGACGACGAGAAGGATACGCCGGCGACCTATGCCGACCTGCTCGGCGGCTTCGCGGCGCGCAAGCTGCCCCTGATCTGCGCCAATCCCGATCTCGTGGTCGAGCGCGGCGGACAGATCGTGCCCTGCGCCGGTTCGGTCGCGCTCGCCTATGAGGAGATGGGTGGGGAGGCGATCTATGCCGGCAAGCCGCATCGGCCGATCTACGAGGCGGCGCTGGCTGCTGCGGAAGAGAAGCGGGGTTCCGCCATCGATCTTGGCCGGATCTGTGCCGTTGGTGATGCAATCCGCACCGATATCGCCGGAGCCGAGAATTTCGGCGCGGCCGGCATCATGGTGCTGGCCGGCATCCACGCCCAGGACCTGATGGAGGCTTCCTGGGAGGAGCGTCACGGCTGGTTTGACCGACAGACGCACCGTCCGTCCTACGCCATGCCGCATCTGGTCTGGTGAAGCCGGTCAGGCCTGTTCCGGAATTTCCGGGGTCTTCATCCTGAGGAGCCGTTCCCGTGGAACGGTGTCTCGAAGGATGAGGGCTGAGATGGTTTACGCCGCGACGCAGACCGATTCGATCTTCGTCTTGAGGGTCTGCGCGTTGAAGGGCTTGACGATGTAGTTGCTTACGCCGGCCTTCTTCGCGGCGACGACGTTCTCCGTCTTCGACTCGGCCGTGACAATGATGAAGGGTGTCTCGGAGAGTTGCTCTTCCTCGCGGACCTTCTGCAGCAGCTCGAAGCCGCTCATCGGTTCCATGTTCCAGTCCGAGATCACGAGCCCGTAGCGCTTGTCGCGCATCTTGGCGATTGCGCTGGTGCCGTCCGCGGCGTCGTCGACATTCTCGAAGCCGAGCTGCTTCAGGAGGTTGCGGATGATGCGGACCATGGTCTGGTAGTCATCGACCACCAGGATCGGCATGGACGGATCGAGAGCCATTCTGGTGCTCCAGGCAGGGGCGGTTCCGGCACCGGGACATACCTGTGCCACGCCGCTCATCGGAGGCGGCCTCCACTCGTTTCTATGTAGCGCTGTCGCGTTGCGAACCGGTTAATCCGATTGCGAAGTGACGTATCGGCATGCGGGCGCCGCACCAAAGTCCTATTGCCGCCATGTTGCGACTGCGAGATGGTTTTGCATGAGCATGAACCCAGCGGCCGCGTGAGATCGATGACAGTTGAGCCGATGCCGGGCGGGCTCTACACCGTCCACGCTTTCGAAGACCTGGCCATCGGCCAGAGCGAGAGTCTCATGCGGACCGTCATGGAGCGTGACGTCTCGCTCTTCGCAGAGCTGTCGGGCGACGCCAACCCGATTCATCTCTGCGATCGTTTCGCCGCCGGCACCAAGTTCGGCCAGCGCATCGCCCATGGCATGCTGACGGCGAGCCTGATCTCGGCCCTGCTCGGCACGCGGCTGCCGGGACCGGGAGCCGTCTATCTCTCGCAGACATTGACCTTTCTGGCACCGGTGAAGATCGGTGACGTCGTCACAGCCCGCGTCGAGGTGGTCGAGCTCGTGACGGAGCGCCGCCGCGTCCGGCTGTTTTGCGAATGCCTGGTCGATGGCAAGCCGGTGATGGAGGGCGAGGCCTGGGTCGCGATGCCGCCCGAACCCGCGCGTCAACCCCGCGCCGTTCCGCCGCCGTCCGCCTGACGCCGCGCGGGCCGTGACGTTCTGCCGGCCTTGACGCCCTCGGGGCCTTGGCCGCAAAGACGGCCATCGCCCGGCTTCGGCGGGCAGACGGACGTTCTGGATCGATGCCATCCCAAGCCGATGTGCCGCTGCGCGAGGAGCCGGCGGCCGTGGTCCTCGACCTCGCCAAGCCGATTCCCGACGCGCTGCGCGGCGCCGTGCTGGCGCTCGGCAATTTCGACGGCGTCCATCGCGGCCATGCCGAGCTGGCGCGGGTGGCGGTCGCGATGGCCCGCGAACGCGGGACCTTGGCCGCGGCCTTCACCTTCGAGCCGCATCCGCGCAGTTTCTTCCGCCCGGAGGAGCCGGTCTTTCGGCTGACGCCTCCGGCGCTCAAGATCGAGCTGCTCGTCGCGGCAGGCTTCGCCCGGGTCTTCGTCCTGCCCTTCGACCGTGACGTCGCTGCCATCGAGGCGGGACACTTCGTGGACGATCTGCTGGTCAGCAAGCTCGGCGCGGCCGGGCTGGTCTGCGGCTACGACTTCCATTTCGGCAAAGGCCGGACCGGCTCGCCCGAGCTGCTGCAGGCCCATGGGCTGGCGGCGCATGTGCCGGTCTCCGTGGTGCCACCCTTCTCCTGGCGGGGCGAGGCGGTCTCCTCCAGCTTGATCCGAGGCGCATTGCAGGAGGGCGACGTCGCCCGCGCCGCTGATTTCCTCGGCCGGCCCTGGCTGGTGCGCGGACCTGTCGCCCATGGCGACAAGCGCGGGCGCGATCTCGGCTATCCCACCGCCAACATGCATCTGCCCCGCGATTGCGGCCTGCGCTACGGCATCTACGCGGTGCGGATGCGCATCGACGGCATCTGGCACGACGGCGTCGCCAGCTTCGGCAGCCGCCCGACCTTCGACGACGGTGCGCCGCGACTGGAAACCTTCGTCTTCGATTTCTCGGGCGATCTCTATGGCAAGCGGGTCGATGTCGCCTTCGTCTCCTGGCTGCGCGGCGAGCTGAAATTCGACGCACTTCCGCCGCTGATCGCGCAGATGGACGCTGACAGCGTTCGCGCCCGCGACATCCTGGCGAAGACCCCGCCATTCTGAAGGACGCCGCCCTTCCTTCTGCGGACGCCGCCTGCTAGAAGCCCCTCATGGTCGCCATGCTGATGGATATGTCCCGGCGAATTACGGGCCCGGCTGCCGCCTCGCGCTAGAGAAGGCGCGGGCGCTTGCGCAGTCCGGGTTTCAAGACCGCTTTCCCGTTTCAAGCGAGGACGCGCCAGAGGCCCGAGAATGGGCCGCCGTCCCGATGGCCCGAGCCGGAATAATGACCGAAAACACCAAGACACAGGCCCCGCAGGGCGCAGAAGCCGCCGCGGGCGTCGATTATTCGCAGACGCTGTTCCTGCCGCAGACGGAATTCCCGATGCGAGCGGGCCTGCCGCAGCGCGAGCCGGAGCTGCTCGCCCGCTGGGCGAAGATCGACCTCTACTGCAAGCTGCGCGAAGCGGGGCAGGGGCGCGACAGATTCGTGCTCCACGATGGCCCGCCCTATGCGAACGGCAACATCCATATCGGCCACGCGCTGAACAAGGTGCTGAAGGACCTCGTCACCCGCTCGCAGCAGATGCTGGGTTACGACTCGAACTATGTGCCGGGCTGGGACTGCCATGGCCTGCCGATCGAGTGGAAGATCGAGGAGCAGTACCGCGCCAAGGGGCTGAACAAGGACGACGTGCCGGTCGTGGAGTTCCGCAAGGAATGCCGTGCCTTCGCCGAGCACTGGGTCGATGTGCAGCGCCAGGAGTTCAAGCGCCTCGGCGTCGAGGGCGACTGGGACGATCCCTACCTGACGATGGCCTATCCGGCCGAGGCGCAGATCGCCCGCGAGATCATGAAGTTCGCCGAGACCGGCCAGCTCTATCGCGGCTCGAAGCCGGTGATGTGGTCGGTCGTCGAGAAGACCGCGCTCGCCGAGGCGGAGGTCGAGTACGAGGAGCACACGAGCGACACGATCTACGTGACGTTTCCGGTGCAGAATGCGCCGGCGGCGCTCGCTGGCGCCTCGGTCGTGATCTGGACTACCACGCCCTGGACCATCCCCGGCAACCGCGCGATCTCCTTCCATAACAAGATCGCCTATGGCCTCTACAAGGTCACGGCCGCGCCTGAGAACAATTGGGCGAAGGTCGGTGCGACCTACATCCTCGCGAAGAACTTGGCTGAGAGCGTCTTCAAGGCCGCCAAGGTCGAGGCTTTCGAGCTGGTCGTGGATGTTCCCGCGGATCAGTTGGCCGGCCTGACCGCCGCCCATCCGCTACGCGGTCACGGCTACGACTTCGTCGTCCCGCTGCTCGATGGCGACCATGTCACCGACGATGCCGGTACCGGCTTCGTGCACACCGCGCCGAGCCATGGTCGCGAGGACTTCGACATCTGGATGGCCAATGGCCGCCAGCTGACCGAGCGCGGCATCGAGACCCGCATTCCCTATACCGTCGATGCCGATGGCCGCTTCACCAAGGAGGCTCCGGGCTTCGAGGGCGCGCAGGTCATCACCGACAAGGGCGACAAGGGCAACGCCAACGACGTCGTCATCAAGGCGCTGGTCGAGGCCGGCAACATCATCGCCCGCGGGCGGCTCAAGCATCAGTATCCGCATAGCTGGCGCTCGAAGAAGCCGGTCATCTTCCGCAACACGCCGCAATGGTTCATCGCCATGGACAAGCCGATCGGCGAGGCCGGCGCGCCGGATGCGGCCGCTCCGCAGCCGGTTGCCGGCGGCAACGGCGACACGCTGCGCAACCGCGCGCTGAAGGCGATCAAGGACACCGAATGGGTGCCCGCCGTCGGCGAGAACCGCATCACCGGTATGATCGCCAACCGTCCGGACTGGGTGGTCTCGCGCCAGCGCGCCTGGGGCGTGCCGATCACCGTTTTCGTCGAGAAGGAGACCAAGGAGATCCTCGTCGATCCCAAGGTCAATGCCGCGATCGCCGAGGCCTTCGAGGCGGAAGGGGCGGACGCCTGGTTCACCGACACGGACGGCGCCCGCTTCCTCAAGCCGTTCGGCTATGATCCGGCGCAGTACGAGCGCGTCACCGACGTCCTCGACGTCTGGTTCGATTCAGGCTCCACCCATGCCTTCACCCTGGAGAAGCGCGCCGATCTCGCGACCCGCCGCGTTGTCGATGGCGGCAAGGACAAGGTGATGTATCTCGAAGGCTCGGACCAGCATCGCGGCTGGTTCCATTCGAGCCTGCTGGAAAGCTGCGGCACGCGCGGCCGCGCGCCTTACGACATCGTCCTCACCCACGGCTTCTGCCTGGACGAGAAGGGCGAGAAGATGTCGAAGTCGAAGGGCAACGTCACCGCCCCGCAGGACGTCATCAAGGACAGCGGCGCCGACATCCTGCGGCTCTGGGTTGCTGCGGCGGACTATTCCGACGACCTGCGCATCGGCAAGGAGATCCTCAAGACCTTCGTCGAGACCTATCGCAAGCTGCGCAACACCATGCGCTGGATGCTCGGTACGCTCGCGCATTTCAACGAGGATATCCGCGTCTCCGATCCGCAGACCATGCCGGAGCTGGAACGGCTGATGCTGCATCGCCTCGCCGAGCTCGGCCCGCAGGTCGAGGAGGCCTACCGGACCTATGACTACAAGAAGGTCGTCTTCCTGCTCTCGCAGTTCATGAACACCGAGCTGTCGGCTTTCTATTTCGATGTGCGCAAGGACGCGCTCTATTGCGATCCGCGTTCCAGCCATGTCCGCAAGAGTGCGTTGACGGTGGTCGACCATCTCTTCCGCTGCCTGACCACGTGGCTCGCGCCGATCCTTGTCTTCACCGCGGAGGAAGCCTGGCTCGAGCGCTATCCCTCGGCCAAGGACAGCGAGGGCTCGGTGCATCTGGAGCGCTTCGTCGAGGCGCCCCAAAGCTGGCTCAACGGCGAGCTCGCCGAGCGCTGGACCAAGATCCGTCGCGTCCGCCGCGTCGTCACCGGCGCGCTGGAGCTGGAGCGCGCCGCCAAGCGCCTCGGCTCCTCTCTGGAAGCTGCGCCGCAGGTCTTCGTCGCCGATGCCGATCTCAACGCTGCGCTGTCGGGGGCCGATCTCGCCGAGATCAGCATCACCTCGGACATCCGCGTCGAGAGCGGGGAGGGGCCGGCTGAGGCCTTCCGCCTCGCCGAGGTGCCGGGCGTCGCGGTCGTTCCCCATCGTGCCGCCGGCATCAAATGCGCCCGCTCCTGGAAGTATTTCGAGCCGGCGACTGCCGATCCCGCCTATCCGCAGGTGACGCCGCGCGATGCCAAAGCCCTGAAGGAGCTGGGGGTGCGCGCCTGATGACTCCAGCCCGCCGCCTCGGCCTTTTGGTGGTCCTGATCGTCTTCGTCTCGGATCAGCTTCTGAAGTGCTGGTTGCTCTACGGCGTCGGCCTCGCCGAGAACGGCCCCTTCGACCTGGCCTCTTTCCTGACGATCGTGCTCGCCTGGAACCGGGGTATCTCCTACGGGCTGTTCCAGCAGGGCACGGATCTCGGCCGCTGGTTCCTCGTCGTCGTTTCCTTCGTCGCGGCGATCTGGCTCTGGCGCTGGATGTGGCGCAGCCACGACAGGCTGACGGTGCTGAGCCTTGCCCTCATCATCGGCGGGGCGCTCGGCAACGGCGTCGACCGCGCCGTCTATGGCGCGGTGGTGGACTTTGTTCACCTGCACTGGGGTAACTTCAGCTGGTACATCTTCAACATCGCCGATGTCGCGATCGTTGTCGGTGTGCTCGGTCTGCTATATGAGTCCTTCCGTCCCGGCACGGAAAAGACAGCTTGACGACGATTTCGCCATCGTTTCGCCGTCCGTCTCGGGTTAGACGCTCTTAAAGCCGATGGCGGATTTGTCCGAAGGGAGAACGACATGGCCGAACGCATCCGCGTGACGCATCTGCTGCTCGCAGGCTCGCTCGTGCTTGCGGCCCAGCCTGCCTTCGCGCAGGAGGGCATGCTGTTCAAGAATCTGATGGAGGGCACCTTCGGCAGGGGCGAAGGCGCCGACATCGACTATCGCGCCCGCCCGCCGCTGGTCGTGCCGCCGAGCTCGGCCCTGCCGCGCCCGCAGGAGGCCGGCAGCGCGCGTAATGCCGCTTGGCCGCAGGATCCGGACGTCCAGCGTCGCAAGGACGCGGCCAATCCGCGCCCATACGTGCCCAACGACACGTCGCGCAACAACCCGCTTCTGTCGCAGGAAGACCTGCGCCGCGGCCGCACCGCGCGTGGCGAAGCTGCGCCGGTCATCACCGAAGAGCACAACAACTACAACAACCAGATCCAGCCGATCCGGATCGGCCGCGATATCGCGGCCCGCCGCAACCAGACGGCGGAAAGCACGCTGACCTATGGCACCGAGCCGCCGCGGCGCGTGCTGACCGAGCCGCCGACCGGCTATCGCATGCCGGCCGGAACCGCGCCCGTCGGCCCCGGCCTGGCGGGACCTGTCGAGGACAAGCAGGCCGTCGGCCAGCGCGAATTCCTGACCGGCCAAGGCCCGGTGATGCGCTGAGCCGCCTCGCGCCGGCTGCCTGCCGGCGCGCCCCTTGCCGAAGCGGCAGCGCCTGACCAAGTTGTCATTCCGGGGCGGGCGCGTCGCGCTCGCCCTTTTTCGTCGACCACGGAGACGGCATCAGGTGACTATCCAAGCGCGCCCGCGGGATCCGGCGGAGCCCGTCGAAGCCTTCAGGTTGACCAATGGCCTCGACGTCGTCGTGGTGAGCGATCGCCGCGCCCCGGTGGTCACGCACATGGTCTGGTATCGCAACGGCTCGGCCGATGATCCGGCCGGCAAATCGGGCATCGCGCATTTCCTCGAGCACCTGATGTTCAAGGGCACGGAGCGCTGGCCCGCCGGCGAGTTCTCGAAGATCGTCGCCTCCTATGGCGGGCAGGAGAACGCCTTCACCTCCTTCGACTACACTGCCTATTTCCAGCGCGTGCCGAAGGAGCACCTGCGCGCGATGATGGATTACGAGGCCGATCGGATGACCGGCCTTTCCTTCGACGAGAGCGTGGTGGCGCCCGAGCGCGACGTGGTGCTGGAGGAGCGGCGCATGCGCGTCGATGCCGATCCCGCCGCCCAGCTCGGTGAGGAATTCTCCTCCGCCCTCTTCGTGCACCATCCCTACGGCACGCCGATCATCGGCTGGGAGCACGAGATCGAGGGGCTCTCCCGCGACGATGCCTTTGCCTATTACCAGCGCTTCTACACCCCCGAGAACGCGATCCTGGTCGTGGCCGGCGACACCGATGCCGCCGAAGTCCGTGCCTTGGCCGGCGAGAGCTATGGCAAGATCGCGGCGCGCGGCGCAGCGCCCGTCCGCAAGCGGCCGATCGAGCCCGATCCGCGCGCCTCGCGTCGCGTCGCACTGAACGACCCGCGCGTGCAGCAGCCGGCGCTCCGCCGCGGCTGGCTGACGCCGACCTATACGAGCGGCGCGCGCGAGGAGGTTCTCGCGCTCGAGCTGGTCGCCGAGATCCTCGGCGGCGGCACCACGTCGCGGCTCTATCGCAGGCTCTGCGTCGAGCAGGAGCTGGCAGCCGGCGCTGGCGCCTATTTCATGGGCTCCATGGTCGACCGCGCCGCCCTGCAGGTCTCCGCGAGTCCGCGACCGGGCGTGACGATGGCGGACATGGAAGCCGGTCTCGACGCCGCGCTCGCGACCTTCCTCTCGGACGGGCCGAGCGAGCTCGAAATGGCGCGCGCCCGGACGCGGCTCGTCGCCGAGACGATCTTCGCCCGCGACAGCCAGTCCTCGCTCGCGCGCATCTTCGGTTCGGCGCTCGCGGTCGGCGAGACGGTCGAGGATGTCATCGCCTGGCCCCAGCGCCTGGAGGCCGTCGGCCGCGACGCGGTGGTCGAGGCGGCGCGCCGCTATCTGAGGCCGGACCGCGGCGTCACCGGCCTGCTGCTGCCCGCCTGAGCCCGCTGGTCCGATCTTCGAAGGGCGGGCCTTCCCGGTGCCGCCGACAGGAAGTGACATGAACGCGCCCATCCCCACCCCGGCCCTCAACACCGCGGGCCCCGCCATCACTGTCCAGACCGTGCGCTCGCCCGGCGGCGTCGAGGCCTGGCTGGTCGAGGAGCACAGCCTGCCGCTGATCGCGGTCGACTTCGCCTTCGATGGCGGCGCCACCCGCGACCCCGAGAACGCCGCCGGCAGCGCCTATCTGGTCTCCGGCCTGCTCGACGAGGGCGCCGGCGATCTCGATGCCGAAGCCTTCCAGGGCCGCATGGCCGACCATGCGATCAGCCTGGGTTTCGAGGCTCGCCGCGACGATTTCCACGGCCATATGCAGACGCTGTCGAGCCATCGCGACACGGCCTTCGAACTGCTCGCGCTGGCGCTCAACAAGCCGCGCTTCGATGCCGATGCGGTCACCCGCGTGCGCGCCCAGATCATCGCCGGCCTGCAGCGCCAGGCGAAGAATCCCGAGGTGCTCTGCCGCAACGCGCTCTATGCCGCGGCCTTTCCCGGCCACGCCTATGGCCGTCCGGAACGGGGCGACATCGACAGTGTCGCCAAGCTCGACGGCTCGGCGCTGAAGGCGCTGACGCCGGCCCTGCTCGACCGGGCCGGGCTCAAGGTCGTGGTCGTCGGCGCCATCACCGCCGCCGAGCTGGCGGAGCGCCTCGATGCGCTGTTCGGTGCCTTGCCGAAGGGCGAGGAGCGGCTCCAGCCGACGCAAGCCCTGCCGATCCAGGGGCTCGGCCAGACCCATGTGATCGACCTCGACGTGCCGCAGACCGTGCTGCGCTTCGTCGGACCCGGGCTGATGTGGCACGATCCCGATTTCATCGCCGGCAGCGTGCTGAACCACATCCTGGGCGGCTCGGCTTTTACCTCGCGGCTTTTCATGGAGGTGCGCGAGAAGCGCGGCCTCGCCTATGGCGTCTCTTCGAGCCTGAGCCCGATGCGCGAAGGCGGCCTGCTGATCGGCGGCACGGCGACCCGCAACGACCGCGCCGCCGAGTCGATGACCGTGATCCGCGACGAGATGGCGAAGCTCGCGGCCGAAGGCCCGACCGAGCACGAGGTCGAGGAAGCCAAGCGCTATATCGTCGGCTCCTATCCGCTGCGCTTCGACACCTCGCCGAAGATTGCCGGGGAATTGCTGCATCTCGCGCTGCGCGGCGACACGCCCGATTATCTGGCCAAGCGCAACGGCCTCTTCGCCGCGGTGACGCTCGACGATGTCCGGCGTGTGGCGCAGCGCCTCTTCGGCAATCCCGCCCTGCTGGTGCAGGCGGTTGGCAAGCCCGTCGGGCTGGTCTGAAATAGTCTCGTCCCTGTCGATACGGATCTATCCATGCTCCAGCAAAGCTTCGAACTCGCGCTCGAATCCAAGGTGGGCAAGGGAGGCATTCCCGATGCGGCCTTCGAGAAGGCCCTGGCCGACCTCGCGCCAGCGCTGGCGAAGCTGCAGGGGCAGGCCAAGGACGGTTCGCTG
Organism: Hyphomicrobiales bacterium; assembly: GCA_900473415.1. Lineage (GTDB taxonomy): Bacteria > Pseudomonadota > Alphaproteobacteria > Rhizobiales > Beijerinckiaceae > Allobosea. The sequence goes on along the minus strand of UCLR01000010.1, from coordinate 40,330 downwards.
CCGCTCCTGAAGCTGCCGAGCGACACCGCCGATCTCGCCCCGGTCAAGGCCGCCGCCGAGCGGCTCAAATCCGGCGGGACGACGGATGTCCTGGTGCTCGGCACCGGCGGCTCCAGCCTCGGCGGCCAGACGCTGGCTCAGCTTACCGGCTATGGCATTGCCGGCCTTTCGCAGTTCTTGACCGGCGCGCGCGTCCATTTCATCGACAATCTCGACCCGGCGACCTATGCGGCGCTGCTCGCCAGGCTGCCGCTCAAGACAACCAAGTTCGTCGCGATCTCGAAATCGGGCGGCACCGGCGAAACCCTTCTGCAGTCGATCGCCGCGATCGAGGCCTTGCGCGGCGCGCATGTCAGCGATCAGCAGATCGGCGCGCATTTCCAGGGCCTGTCCGAGCCGGCCAAACCCGGCAAACTGCACGCGCTGCGGGCGTTGCTGGAACCCTTCGGTACGCCCTTCCTTGAGCACCATACCGATGTCGGCGGGCGCTATTCGGTCCTGACGAATTGCGGCCTGCTGCCTGCCGCCGTGCTCGGGCTCGACATCGAGGCGCTGAGGCTGGGCGCGGGCCGGGCGGTCGCGCCGCTGCTCTCCGGCAAGAGCGTGCGCGAGACCCCCTCGGCGATCGGCGCAGCACTTCATCTCGCCGCCATGCGCTCGGGCAAGAACATCGCGGTGCTGATGCCCTATGCCGACAAGCTGGCCTTGCTCACGCGCTGGTGGATGCAGCTCTGGGCCGAGAGCCTCGGCAAGGACGGGCAGGGAACGCAGCCCGTCGGCGCGCTCGGCCCGGTCGACCAGCATTCGCAGCAGCAGCTTTATCTCGCCGGTCCGAAGGACAAGTTCTTCACCGTCGTCACCACCAGCGTGAAGGGCAAGGGTCCGCAGATCGATGCGGGTCTGGCGGAGAAGATCGGGCAGGCCGATTTCGCCGGCAAGACGATCGGCGATCTGGTGGCGGCCCAGGGCGTTGCCATGATCGACACCTTCGCCAAGAACGGCTGCGCGGTGCGCCGCTTCCATGTCGAGCGGATCGACGAGACCAGCCATGGCGAAATGCTGATGCATTTCATGCTGGAGACGATCCTCACCGGCTACGCCATGGGCGTCGATCCGTTCGACCAGCCCGCGGTGGAAGAGGCGAAAATCCTCGCCAAGCAGTATCTTGCCGAAGGGCGGAGCTGAGTCGCCTGACGCGCTCGCTGTCATTCCGGGGCGGCTTGTAGAGCCGAACCCGGAACCCACGACNNNCGTCGTGGGTTCCGGGTTCTACGCTGACGCGAAGCCCGGGAATGACAGAGGTTGAACGCGCCGCCCAGGAACGACGAAAGCCCCATGACCGTCCGCCGCCTCGATCCCGTTCTGGTCGACCGCATCGCCGCTGGCGAGGTGATCGAGCGCCCGGCTGCGGCGGTGAAGGAGCTGGTCGAGAACGCCATCGACGCCGGCGCCGGCAGCATCGCTGTCACCATCGCCGGGGGCGGCCGCGAGTTGATCCGCGTCGTCGACGACGGCGCCGGCATGACGCCGGAGGATCTGGAACTCGCCGTCGAGCGCCACGCCACCTCGAAGCTGCCGGATGGCGATCTCTTCGCCATTGGCACCCTTGGCTTCCGCGGCGAGGCGCTGCCCTCGATCGGCTCGGTCGCGCGGCTCTCCATCGCGACGCGCCGCCGCGATGCGCCGCAGGGCATAGGTCTCGTGGTGGAAGCCGGCGAGAAGGGCGTCGTCCGTCCCGTCGCTGCCGCCCCCGGTACCCGCATCGAGGTCAGCGACCTCTTCATCTTCACGCCCGCGCGCCTGAAATTCCTGAAGAGCGACCGCGCCGAGGCGCAGGCCGTCTCCGAGATGCTGCGGCGCCTCGCCATCGCCCATCCCGATATCCGCTTCTCGCTGGAAGGCGAGCATGCCGGCGGCTTCGATTGGCCGGCGGAGCCTATCGGCGAGGAGGGGCTGCTGCGCCGGCTCGGCCGCGCGCTCGGCCGCGACTTCCCCGAGAACGCCTTGCGCATCGAGGCCGAGCGCGAGGGCTTCCGCATCTCGGGTTTCGCCGGGCTACCGACCTTCCATCGCGGCACCTCGGCCGGCGTGCATCTCTCGGTCAACGGTCGCCCCGTGCGCGACAAGCTGCTGCTGTCTGCCGTGCGCGGCGCCTATGCCGATGTCCTGCCCTCGGACCGGCATCCCGTGCTCTTCCTCGATATCGGCTGCGATCCGCGCTCGGTCGACGTCAACGTCCATCCGGCCAAGAGCGAGGTGCGCTTCCGCGATCCGGCACTGGTGCGCGGCCTCGTCGTCTCCGGGCTGAAGGCGGCGCTCGCCGCTGCCGGTCACCGCGCCACCACGACAGGCGGTGCCCGCACGCTCGACGCCTTCCGCTCCGTCCTGAGCATGGGCGGCAGCGGACATGCGATCCCGCGTCCCAGTTTTCCGGTCGCGCCGGAATGGAGCGCGCCGCTCCCTTCGGTTGCAAGCGCCCCGCAGCCCGGCTTCTCGGATTTCGTCGCTCCTTCCGCCGACGCCCGCGCCCATCTCGCCGAGCCCTCGGCCGATGCGCTCGACCGGCCGCTCGGCGCTGCACGAGCACAGGTTCACGAGACCTACATCGTCGCCCAGACGCGCGAGGGTGTCGTCATCGTCGATCAGCACGCCGCCCATGAGCGGCTGGTCTATGAGCGGCTGAAGGCCGAGCGTGCCCGCGCCGGCATCGCTCGTCAGCCGCTGCTGCTGCCGGAGGTGGTCGAGCTCGATCCCGTCGATGCCGACCGCCTCAATGCGGCGGCAAACGAACTCGAAGGCCTCGGCCTCGTCATCGAGGCCTTCGGCCCCGGGGCGGTGCTGGTGCGCGAGGCGCCGAGCCAGCTTGCCGGTGGCAATCTCCAGCGCCTGGTGCGCGACGTCGCCGATGCGTTGGCGGAGCAGGGCACGGCTGGTTCTCTGGAGCGCCGGCTCGACCATGTGCTGGCGACGATGGCGTGCCACAACTCAGTCCGCGCCGGCCGGCGCCTGCGCCCCGAGGAGATGGACGCGCTGCTGCGCGAGATGGAGGTCACGCCGAATTCCGGCCAGTGCAACCATGGCCGCCCGACCTATGTCGAGCTGAAGCTGGCGGATATCGAGCGGCTCTTCGGCAGGCGGTGAGCGGCGTCGTAGACGGGGCTGACCAGCCAAAACGTGATTTGCCTCTGCTCTGCAACGGGTGCCTACTCCCCGCGCAGTTGTCTCCATTTGGAAATGACCGCTGCGGCGCATCTGGACGCCGCTAGGCGGAGACAAAGATGCATACCGGGCAAGGCATTCTCGTCCTGCGCAACGGGCGCAGGCTTCCGATCGCCTACCAGCTCGGCGGAAACAGCGAAGACACCCGAGCCGGATATCTGCTCTGCGACACCTCCGACATCGACCCTGCCGTGCTCTGCGAGCGCATGCCGCTTCTCTGCGACGATGGCACCGAGTTGATCGTCACGGTGATGCATTTGAGCGATCGCTATCTCGCCGTCATGGGGCGTGTGCAGGCGGCGGCGGCGTAGCGGCGGAAAGGGGCGATCCAAGGCAGGCACAGCCCCCGAGGCGGCGCGGGGCAGAGAGCCTTTGTGGCCATAGCTGCCAGCGGTTGGAGGCGAGCCAGGCAGCAATCGCAATCGAGACCATGCCGACCGTCACGAAGACCGCATCGTCCCTCGCAACCTCCCATGTTCGCCTCAAAGCCATTCAAGAGGCCGAAGGTTCCGCTCGGCGGCCGTTCCTCCGCAGGGCGTGAGGGCTCTTCGCGCGACATCCGGCAGCAGCCCCGAAAAAATTCCGGCAGGCTTGTCGAATTCCCGCCGGGCTGTTCGACGATATGTCGAGGGCAGCGCGATCGCCTGTCCGGACATTGTCACGGGAGGCGTCATGGCGCGGTATCTGGTCTCTGTTCTTCATCCCATCGACTACGATCCAGCCCTCGCGGAGGACGAAGCGATGGCCCGGGACATCGATGTGCTCAATGAGGAGATGATCGCCGCCGGGGTCAGGCTCTTCGTCGGAGGGCTGCAACCGCCGAGGACCGCGAAGTCGCTGCGGACGCAACGCAATGGCGCGGTGCTCGTGACCGACGGGCCCTATCTGGAGAGCAAGGAGCTGATTGGCGGCTTCTGGGTGCTGGAGGCCACCGATATGGAGGAGGCGCTCGGATGGGGGCGCAAGGCCGCCGTTGCCTGCCGGGTGCCGATCGAGGTGCGCCCGTTCTTTTGACGAAGCGAGCCGAGGGAGGAGCCGTCATCAGATCGAAGCACGGCCGCATCGGCTCTTGGGATCGACAAGCCAAGATCCCGTGCCGCTTCTGATGTTGCCGGCGGAACGTCGGGACCGGGAGCGCATTCCATCTGCGCACGCACCGCCAAGGCCGACAGTGAACCGAGATGGGTGGGGGAAAACCGAGCCGAAACAGGCTTCAAAAGGTGAAAGGAAACGCAATGGCGATTGCCAAGAACACGATCTGCCTGTGGTACGACAAGGATGCCGAGCCTGCCGCGCGCTTCTACGCCGCGACCTTTCCGAACAGCTCGGTCGGCGCCGTTCACCGCGCCCCGACCGACTATCCGTCCGGCAAGGCGGGCGACGTGCTGACGGTCCAGTTCACCGTCGTCGGCGTACCCTGCCTCGGCCTCAATGGCGGGCCGACATTCCGGCAGAGCGAGGCCTTCTCGTTCCAGATCGCCACCGACGATCAGGAGGAGACGGACCGCTACTGGAACGCTATCGTCGGCAATGGCGGCCAGGAAAGCGCCTGCGGCTGGTGCAAGGACAAATGGGGCCTCTCCTGGCAGATCACGCCGCGCGCGCTCACCGAGGCCATGGCCGCCGGTGGCGAGGAGGCGAAGCGCGCCTTCACCGCCATGATGGACATGCGGAAGATCGACGTCGCCGCGATCGAGGCCGCCCGGCGCGGCTGAGGCTGCGGGACGGAGCCAGCCGGCGCGTTCGCCCGGATGAGGCGGACGCGCCGTTGCGCGATCCGAAGCCTTGACGGCCTGAACGGCCACTTTCGGTGGGAGCAAATCTGTTGCTCGCAACGGGGTGACTTTTTTCGTCGAGCAGACTTCGAAGATCGCCTAAATTCGTCAGGTAGCGCTCAAAATCCGTCAATATGGCCGCCCATTCTCGATCACGATGCCCCGCAACGCGTGACGCCAGCGCAGCGCTTGGGGAGGCATCGGACAATGACCAGGACTCCGCGGGGCCGCGACAAGCGTGTCCTTTGCTCGAACGCCGGGCCTCGCTGAGCCATGGTGGACGCATTGCGGGGCCGCGTGAACGCCGCTGGCTTGGCCGATCGGAAACTCGGCCTCGTCCTGCTCGTCGTCACAGCCTGTGGCTGGGGCCTGAACTGGTCGGTCCTGAAATTCGTCCTGGCCGACTGGCCGCCGCTATTCGCGCGGGGCACGGCGGGCCTCCTCGGCGCGGCGGGTCTTGCCATACTCGCCTGGCGCCGCGGTGAGCGGCTCACCGTGCCGCGCGAGGCGCGCCTGCCGCTCGCTCTTGCTGCCGGAATCAATGTCTTCGCCTGGATGGGCTTTACCGCCCTCTCGCTGAACTGGCTCAAGGTTTCCGAGGGCGCCCTGATCGCCTATTCGATGCCGATATGGGCGATGCTGATCGCCTGGCCTCTCAACGGGGAGCGCCCCAATCGCCGCAGCCTGATGGCGCTGGCGCTCGGCGTGGTGGGCATTGCTGTGCTGATGGGCGGCCCCGACCTCGCCGCGCACAAGCTGCCGGGCGTACTGTTCGGCCTCTCAGCCGCCATTCTCTTCGCGCTTGGCACCGTCATGGCCCGCAAGCCCATCGCCATGCCCTTCACGGCGACGACGGCATGGCAGGTCGCCCTTGGCTGCCTGCCGATGGTCCTGCTGAGCCTCCTTGTCGAGCAGCCGCATGTCCTGGCGCTATCCGGCCGAAGCGCGCTCGGTCTGGCCTATATGGCGGCCGTGCCGATGGCGCTGTGCTACCTGACCTGGTTCGGCGCGCTGAAGCGTCTGCCGACCGCGGCCGCGGCGACAGGCATGCTTGCTGTGCCGGTCGTCGGAACGCTGTCGGCCGTGCCACTGCTGGGAGACGCCTTGGGGCTGCGGGAAGTCCTGGCCGTCGCCATCACGCTCGGCGGCGTCGCATTGGCGCTCCGGAGAGCAGGCTAGGTGACCCGCAGGATCACCACTTGTGTCTCGCCGTAAGATCGCCGTTCCAGTTCCTCGAAGCCCTCAGGCAGAACGACCTCGGCGTCGGCCGCCTCTTCCAGAACGATGAGCGCATCCTTTTCCAGCCAGTCGCCGTCGCGGGCTGAGGTCAGCGCCTTCTCGCCCAGCCCCTTGCGATAGGGCGGGTCGCAGAAGATGAGACCGAAGGGCGCCATGCCGGTGATCGGGCCGAGTTTGGTGGCGTCGCGCCGGAAGATGCGGCTGAAGCCGGCGAGCCCCAGCGCCATCTGGTTCTCGCGGATGATGCCGCGCGCCTCCATCCCGTCATCGACGAGGAGCGCGAAGCCCGCTCCGCGCGACAGCGCCTCGAAGGCGATTGCGCCCGTGCCGGCAAAGAGGTCGAGCACGCGCGCGCCGGCAACCGCATCCTCATAGGCGTGCGCGAGCACGTTGAAGAGCGACTCGCGCAGACGATCCGAGGTCGGCCGGATGGTGCCGATCCCCGGCTTCGGACCGGCGAGTGGCCGGCCGCCCAGACGTCCCCCGACGATCCGCATGGATCAGCCGCGCCTGTCGCCGCGCGGGCCCTTGCCGCCGGGACGCGGGCCCTTGCCGCCGCCCGGCCGTCCGCCGCCGGGCTTGCCGCCGAAGGGGCGTCCGCCACCGGCCGGCCGCTCCGAGGAGCGTGCGCCGAAGCTCTTGCCGCCGAAGGTCTTGCCGCCAAAGCTCTTGCCGCCGGGCTTGTCGCCGAAGCTGCGACCGCGTGGCCGGTCATCGGCCGGCCGCTCACTGAAGCGGCGGGCGGGCCGCTCGGCTCCCTCGCGTGGTGCGCGGTCCTGCCAGGGCCGATCATCCCCACGGTCGCGGCCGCCAAAGTCCTCGCGCGGGCGTCGTGCCGGCCGTTCGCCGCCACTGGGGCGGTCGAAGGAGCGGGGGCTCCGCGCCTCGCCGCTGCCGCGTTCCTGCCGTGGCTTGCGGTCCGGCCTGCGCTTGCTCTCCCGCGGTGCCTCGGCTTCCTCGCGCGCTGGGGCGCTGACCCGCTCGACCAGCACCCGCCGCCCTTTCGGATCGGCGATGGCCTTGTCACGCAGGCGCTTGACCGTCCCGCTCTCCTCGCGGCTCTGGCGCTCGAGCTTCGGGTCGGCGCCGCGACGGGGAGGGGCCTTGCGGGCGCGCTCCGGTTCGGTCTCGGCGTCGCGCCAGACGGTGCGGGTCCAGGGCTTGTCGCCGCGCAGCTCGCGCACCGCCTCGCGGCGCTGCTCATGCGCATCCTCGACGGGCTCGCGGCGGCGGCGTGGACGGTCGTCGGCAGCGGGCGCGGGGCGCGGCGCAGCCGGCAGGGCATCGCGTCGCGGCGCCTCGAAATCGGCGCCGGCCTTGCCCGAAAGCTCGGAGCCGAGCTGATCCTGCAGCACGCGCGAGCGCACCTCGTCGGCCTCGCCCTCCGGCAGGTCGCCGAGCTGGAACGGGCCGAAGGAGATACGGATCAGCCGGTTCACCGTCAGCCCGAGATGCTCGAGCACGGTCTTGACCTCGCGGTTCTTGCCCTCGCGCAGATCGACCGTCAGCCAGGTGTTGAAGCCCTGCTGGCGCTCGAAGCGGGCGATCACCGGCCCGTAATGGATGCCGTCGATGGTGACGCCGTCCTTCACCGTGTCGAGCACGTCCTGCGTCACCTCGCCGAAGGCGCGCACGCGGTAGCGCCTGAGCCAGCCGGTCTCCGGCAGCTCGAGCACGCGCGCGAGCCCGCCATCATTGGTCAGCAGCAGCAGGCCTTCGGTATTGATGTCGAGCCGCCCGATGGTGAGCACGCGCGGCAGATCCTCCGGCAGCGCGTCGAAGACGGTCGGCCGGCCTTCCGGATCGAAGTTCGTCGTCACCACGCCGCGGGGCTTGTGGTAGAGCCACAGCCGCGTGCGCTCGCGCGCCGGCAAGGGCTCGCCGTCGACGAGCACCACGTCGTTCGGCCCGACATCCAGCGCAGGGCTTTCCAGCACCTTGCCGTTCACGCTGACGCGGCCCTCTTCGATCATCGCCTCGCAGTCGCGGCGCGAGGCGACGCCGGCCCGCGCCATCACCTTGGCGATCCGTTCCGGCTCCTGCGCCGCGATCAGCTTGCGCTCGGGCGCGGCGTCATGAGCGCGGCGTGGCCGATCGCCATGAGCACCATCGCGTTCGAAGCGCGGCGGGCGCGGCCGCGCAAAGCGTTTCTCGCCATCCCGGCCTTCGCCACGCGGCGGTCGGTCGGTGCTGCCCTGCGCTCTGTCGCGGGCCGGGAACGGGCGATCGCCCGTCCTTGCCGGCCGCCGGGGCCGCTCGTCGCCCGTGCGCTCGCGAAAGCCGCGTCCTTCGCCCTCTGTCTTGAAGCGGGCCGGCCTGTCACCGTCGAAACGGCGCGGCCGCGGAGCCTCGCCCTCGGCGCCGGCAGGGCCCTCGAAGCGGCGGGCGGGGCGTTCCTCCCCAGCCGAATGACCGCGGAAAGACCGGCGCTCGCCGTCGCGCGGGGCTGAGCGCCCTTCACTGCGGCCGCCGAAATCCTTGCCGGGGCCTCTGCCGCCCGGGCCCTTGCCGCCGAAACCCTTGCCGCCGCCACGGCCGCCGGCGCCGCCGCCCTTGCGTGGGCCACGGCCTCTGTTGTTGTTGTCGTCCGTCATGGCTGCTCCTGAGCCGACCGAGCACAACCGCTTTGCGGAGAGGCCTGGCTCGCTTTATTCGCTATTCGCTATGACCGGCGCTTGTAGCAGAGGCTTTTCCCGGCTGCGAGCGTCAAAGCAGAGGTTCGTGATGCCGCAACCAAAACCGTCGCCCGCGCTGGACGCGATGGCGCTCGCCTTTGACGAGGCGAAAGCTGCCGCTTTGCGGGGCGAGGTGCCGGTCGGCGCGGTGGTGATGCGGGATGGCACGGTGCTCGCCAGCGCCGGCAATCGCACGCTGGAATTGCGGGACCCGACGGCCCATGCCGAGATGCTGGCGCTGCGCCTCGCTTGCGAGGCGACCGGCAGCGAGCGGCTGATCGGCTGCGATCTCTATGTCACGCTCGAGCCCTGCCCGATGTGCGCGGCCGCGATCTCCTTCGCGCGGATCAGGCGGCTTTATTTCGGCGCGGGCGACCCGAAGGGCGGCGCGGTCGAGAACGGCGTGCGGCTCTATGAGAGCCCGACCTGCCACCATGCGCCCGAAATCTATGGCGGCCTGCGCGAGAGCGAGGCCGCGACGCTGCTCCGGGATTTCTTCCGGGACCGGCGCTGAGCCTCAGGTATCGGAGGAGGAGATGCCGAACTTCTGCGCGAGCTGGGTGGGGTCCATGCAGGAGACGTCATAGGTCACCTGCCGGCCCTTGAACTCGGGGCGCTTGGCGAATTCCTTGGTCATCGAGCGCGTGATGTCGTCGATGCGGGCCTCGCAGGCCTGGGCGGTGATGAAATCCATCTCGCTGATGCGAGCCGTGGTGCATTTGGCCTCGCCTGCGACGCAGGCCATGATGACCATGGTGAAGGCATCCATCCGCTTCTCTCTCCTGCGTTGCTCGGGAGGCTGCGCCGACATGCTTAGCGGATCGTTAACCGCCTTGGGCCGTCTAAAGCAAGAAGCGCGCCCGTTCTATGACCGGTTGCGCGCCGAAAGGTCGCAGATCGATGTGGAATGGCGTCAGGCGAGGCTTCGCCAGCTGAGATAGCCGCCGAGCGCCAGCAGCCCCACGAAGAAGCACAGCCGGAAGGTGCCGGCGGAGATCCGGTTGCGGATGAACTGGCCGGCGCCCATGCCCGCCAACGCCGGGATCAGCGCCAGCAGCGAATGCCCGGCGACCGTCATGTTGAGCGCCCCTGCGCCGATCAGCCCGAAGGAGAGCGCCAGCGTCGAGACGATGAAGGAGAGGCCGAGCGCCTGCACCAGCTCGTTCTTGTCGAAGCCGAGCGCCTGCAGATAGGGCACGGCCGGCAGCACGAAGACGCCGGTCGCCGCCGTCACGATGCCGGTCGCGAAGCCGATGATCGGGCTGAGCCAGCCTTCCCACGCCGGTGGCACGCGCAGTTTCGCCGCCTTCAACCCGACGAGTGCGTAGAGCACGAGCGCGAGACCGAGCCAGAGTGTCGCGGCGCCGTCCTTCTCCTGCTGCAGAAGACCGGCGCCGGCCCAGGTGCCGACACAGATCGCCGCGAGCATCGGCCAGAGCCGGCGCAGCGTGCTGGCGAGCTTCGGGCCGGTGGCGATCTGCCAGCCATTGGTCGCGATATTGGGGATGGCGAGCAGCGCCGCCGCCTGCGCCGGTGCCATCACGACGCCGAGGACGCCGACCGCGATGGTCGGCAAGCCCAGTCCGATGACGCCTTTGACGAAGCCCGCGAGCACGAAGGTTGCGGTGATGAAGAGGAGAAGGTTCGTATCCATGGCCCTGTTGTGGCATTGGGTCGGGCGCTTGTCGCGACTCGATGCTTCGGCCTGCGCCGTAGCGTTCCTGCTTGCGGCGGGGCTCAGGCGGGGCATGATGATGCCATGAGCACGCAAGGCCCTTACCTCGCGGAGATCGCCCATCTGATGGGTGATCCGGCCCGCGCCAACATGCTGCAGGCGCTGATGGACGGCCGGGCGCTGACCGCCAAGGAGCTCGCCTGGCTGGCCGGGGTCGCGCCGCAGACGGCGAGCGGCCATCTCTCCAGGCTGATGCAGGGTGGGCTTGTCACTGTCGCGGCCCAGGGCCGGCATCGCTATTACCGGCTGGCCGGGCCCGAGGTCGCCGCCGTGCTGGAAGGGCTGATGGTGCTCTCTGGCCAGCAAGGTTTAGGCCGCCGCCTGCCCTCGCGGGTCGGGGAGGAACTGAGCGAGGCCCGCACCTGCTACGACCATTTCGCCGGCCGGCTCGGCATCGGCATCCATGACGCGCTGATGGCGGGCGGGCATCTCGCCGTAAGCGAGGGTGGCTACGCCCCGACGCGCTCGGGCGAGGCGATTTTCGCCGCGCTCGGTATCGAGGCCGCGGAGGGCGGTCGCAGTCGGCGGGCGGGGCTTCGCCCCTGCCTCGACTGGAGCGAGCGCCGCCCGCATCTCGCGGGCCGGCTCGCCGCCGCGCTGGCCTGCCGCTGTTTCGAGATGGGCTGGGTCCGCCGCCGCAAGGACAGCCGTGCGGTACTGGTGACCGAGGAAGGTCGCGCGGCGCTGGAGGTCGCTCTTCCCGGCTTCCGTTGCGAGCCGGCGGAGCCGGTCAGCCTGCCTGTTCGAGTGCGCGAGCCAGCGCCCGTTTGACCTCGTCCTTCACCGGCTCGGCGGCGGCGAGGATGGTCTTCGCCTTGAAGAAATCGAGCCCGCCGATGCCGTCGAGCCCGGCGCGGATCAGGATGTCGGGCGGGCGCCGCTCGACCATGCGCTGCACCAGCGTCCGCGTCAGGATCTGCGAGGCGCCGACGATGGACTCCATCGCGCCGGGAATGCGCGCATCGCTGACGGTGGCCGGCGGCGCGCTGACATCGACCGCGACGACGATGCGGCCGGGCGCCAGCAACCGCTCATAAGGCAGGGGATCGATCGCGCCGCCGTCGATCAGCACATGCCCGCCGAGCGCCACCGGCCGCACCAGCCCGGGAATGGCGAGCGAGCCGGCCACCGCCGGCGTCAGCGGGCCGCTGCCCAGCACCAGCTCGACATGGCGGTGATAGTCCGCCGCGACGGCGGTGAAGGGGATCGCCAACTCCTCGAAGCGGTCCGGCACCGCCTCGGGCCAGAACAGGTCGAGCAGGCGCTCGCCGTCGATCAGCGCGGGATTCCCGAGGCCGCGCACGAGGTCCGTCAGCTTGCCGACGCGGGCATCGAGCAGCTTCGCGACCACCCGCGCCCTGTCCCGGAAGCTCTGCAGCACATGCTCGCGCAAATCCCGCGCCGAAAGCCCGGCAGCATAGGCCGCGCCGACGATCGCGCCGATCGAGCAGCCCGAGATCAGCGTGGGCTTCACGCCGAGTTCGTCCAGGGCTTCGAGAACCGGGATATGGCTGAGGCCCCGCGCCCCGCCGGCGCCGAGCACGAGCGCGATCTCCGGCTTCGCCGTAAGGCGGCGCTCAGGCACCCGCGCCCGCCAGGAAGGGCTTCAGCGCTGCCAGCGTCGCCTGCGGGTTCTCTTCGGGGAGGAAGTGCCCGCTGTCGATCGCCTGCCCCTCGGCCTGCGGGGCGAAGGTCTCGCGCCAGACATCGAGCGGGCTTGAGCCTTTGGCCGGGATGCCGGCCTCGCCCCAAAGCACGAGCGTCGGACACAGGATACGCTTGCCGGCGGCGAGATCGGCCTTGTCATGCGCGAGATCGGTGGTGGCGCCGGCGCGATAATCCTCGCAGGCGGCGTGGATGCGCGATGGGTCGCTGAAGGATTCCGCGTAGGATTGCCGCGCCAGCACGTCGAAGAGGTCGAGCTTCTTCGCGCGGCTCCAGCTTGCGATGGTGTGGTCGAGCCAGCCGGTCGGATCGGCCTTGAGCAGGTTTTCCGGTATCGGCTCGGGCTGCGCCAGGAAGGTCCAGTGATAGACCTGCATGGCGCGCGAGGCGTTCATGCCCTCCCACATCGAGACGGTCGGCAGGATGTCGAGCAGGACGAGCCGCTCGACCCGACCGGGATGATCGAGTGCGAGGCGATAGCCGACGCGGGCGCCGCGATCATGGCCGATCACGCCGAAGCGCAGATGGCCGAGCGCCTCCATCACGGCGACGATGTCCTCGCCCATGCCGCGCTTCGTGTAGGTCTCGGCGCCGCCGTCACCGCGCGGCGCCGCCGACCAGCCATAGCCGCGCAGGTCCGGGCAGACGACGGTGTGCGTCTTCGCGAGCTCGGGTGCGATCCTGTGCCATTCGGCATGGGTCTGCGGAAAGCCGTGGATCAGCACTAGCGGCGGCCCTTCGCCGCCGACGCGCGCAAAGATCTTGCCGACCGGCCCGTCGATCCAGTGCGACTCGAAGCCGGGGAAGAGGGTATCGAGGTTCGCCATGCGAGGGAGCATAGCGCCGCGACGACCGCGCTGTCAGCCTTGCTCGCGCTTCACCGCCTGCCAGCCGATATCGCGGCGGCAGAAGCCTTCCGGCCAGTCGATCTCGTCGACCGCGCGATAGGCCCGAGCCTGCGCCTCGGCCACGGTCCGGCCCAGGCCGACGACATTGAGCACCCGCCCGCCATTGGCGACGAGATCACCGTTCTTCAGTTTCGTGCCGGCGTGGAAGACGAGCACATCGTCCAGCGCCTCCGCCTTCTCGACGCTGCGGACGACGCTGCCGGTCTCCGGCTTCGCGGGATAGCCTCTCGCTGCTAGCACCACGGTGAGCGCCGCCTGATCGGACCAGCGCAGGTCGAAATCGCCGAGCACGCCGTCGCAGGATGCGATCAGCGCGGGCAGGATGTCGCTCTTGAGGCGCGGCATCAGCACTTCGCATTCGGGATCGCCGAAGCGGACATTGTATTCGATCAGCTTCGGCCCCTGCGCCGTGATCATCAGCCCGGCGAAGAGCACGCCCTGGAACGGCGTGCCGCGCTTGGCCATGCCGGCGAGCGTCGGCCGCACGATCTCGGCCATGACGCGCTCTTCCATCGCGGGCGTCATCACCGGGGCGGGCGAATAGGCGCCCATGCCGCCGGTATTGGGGCCGGTATCGCCGTCTCCGACGCGCTTGTGGTCCTGCGCCGAGGCGAGCGCCAGCGCATGCGTGCCGTCGCAGAGCGCGAAGAAGCTCGCCTCCTCGCCGACCATCCATTCTTCGATCACGACCTCGGCACCGGCGCTGCCGAGCCCGCCGGCGAACATCATCTCGATCGCTTCATTGGCCTCGTCCAGCGTCTCGGCCATGACGACGCCCTTGCCGGCTGCGAGCCCGTCCGCCTTGATCACGATCGGCGCGCCCTGTTGCGCGACATAGGCCTTGGCGGAAGCGGCGTCCGAGAAGCGGCCGAAGCCGGCGGTGGGGATCGCGAATTCGGCGCAGAGTTCCTTGGTGAAGCCCTTCGAGCCTTCGAGCTGGGCGGCCGCCTTCGAGGGGCCGAAGACCTTGATACCGGCCTGCCTGATGTCATCGGCGATGCCGGCCACCAGCGGCCCTTCCGGGCCCACGACGACGAGATCGACGCCCTGCAGCCTGCAGAAGGCGACGACGGCGGCGTGGTCGGCGACATCCATGGCGATGTTCTCGCCGCATTGCGCCGTGCCCGGATTGCCCGGCGCGACGAAGAGCTTGTCGCAGAGCGGCGAGGCCGAAATCGCCCAGGCGAGGGCATGCTCGCGTCCGCCCGAACCGATCAGAAGGATTTTCATGGCCGTCTCCATGGGCGGGCAGGAATCGTTACCGGCGCAATAGCCGCCTCGCGCCGCGCCGGCAACGCTTCTGCTGGGCCAGCCCTGCCGCTATGGTCCGGCCATGGAACGCGAATCGCAGCCAGCTGCCGGCAATGCTCCCGAATGGAGCGTCTCGGACCTCTCCGGGGCGCTGAAGCGCACCATCGAGGACAATTTCGGTTTCGTGCGCGTGCGCGGCGAGATTTCCGGTTATCGCGGGCCGGTCGCCTCCGGCCACGTCTATTTCTCGCTGAAAGACACCAACGCCAAGATCGATGCGGTGATCTGGAAGGGCGTCTTCGGCCGGCTGAAGACGCGGCCCCAGGAAGGGTTGGAGGTCATCGCCACCGGCAAGATCACCACCTTCGCCGGCAAGTCGAGCTATCAGATCGTCATCGATTCGCTGGAGCCGGCGGGCGTCGGCGCGCTGATGGCGCTGCTGGAGGAGCGCCGCAAGCGGCTCGCAGCGGAAGGGCTCTTCGCCGAGGAGCGCAAGCAGCTCATCCCCTATCTGCCCTCGGTGATCGGTGTCGTCACCTCGCCGACTGGCGCCGTCATCCGCGACATCCTGCACCGACTGGAGGACCGTTTTCCGCGCCGCGTCCTGGTCTGGCCGGTGCGCGTGCAGGGCGAGACCAGCGCGGCCGAGGTCGCCAATGCCATCACCGGCTTCAACGCGCTGCCTCCGGGCGGGAAAATCCCGCGGCCGGACGTCATCATCGTCGCGCGCGGCGGCGGCTCGCTCGAAGACCTGATGAGCTTCAACGAGGAGATCGTTGTCCGCGCGGCGGCGGCCTCCGACATCCCGCTCGTCTCGGCCGTCGGTCACGAGACCGACACGACCTTGATCGATTTCGCCGCCGACCTGCGCGCGCCGACGCCGACCGGCGCAGCCGAGAAGGTCGTGCCGGTCCGCGCCGAGTTGATGGGCTTCGTGGCGGATCTGGCGCGGCGCCATGCCGGCGCGATGCTGCGCCTGTCGGATCGCCGCCGCAATGATCTGAGGGCACTGGCACGCGCGCTGCCGGGGCCGGAGGCGGTGCTGTCCGGCCCGCGTCAGCGGCTCGATCTCGCCGCCGCGCGTCTGGCGCCTGCACTGGCGCGCAACGCCCGCGCCCATGAGCTCGCCCTGCAGGGGTTGTCGCGCCGGCTGGAAGCGCGCTCGCCGCGCGTCGCTCTCGCGCGGCTGAAGGCGGAGCTCGCCGGCTTCGCCCGCGTGCTCGCCGCGGCCAGGGGCAACGCCATCGCCGCCGAACGCACCCGCATCGCCCATGCCCGCGAGCGGCTGGCGACGCTGGAGGCGAGGGCGCGCAACGCCTTCGGTCAGAGTCTGGTCCAGCGCCGTGACCGCGCCACGGCCCTGTCGCAGCGCGCCGAGCGCGCCTTCGGTCAAGGGGTGAACCGCCGCGTTGATCGGGTTGGCTCGCTCTGGGCGCTGGTCCGCTCGCTGGGGCCGGAAGCGGTGCTGGCCCGCGGCTATGCGCTGATCCGAGACGAGGCCGGCGCGCTGGTTCGCAGCATCGGCGAGGCGCAGCCCGGCCGGGCGCTGAGCGTCCAGCTCGCCGACGGGCGCTTCGACGTCACGGTTGCTGGTGGTGAGCCGGGAACGAGCCGGCCGGCGCCGCGCTCGGCTGCGCGCAAGGGGAGCGGATCCACGACGCAGGGCGATCTGTTCTAAGTCCGCGTCTCGAAACCAACACTGGTCAGCGCCGCATCCGCCTCCACCACGGCGTCGTTGAAGGTCCAGCGCGGGATAGTGCGCATGCGTTCGAGGCCGGCGAATACGGCCGTAAAGCCGCCATCTGGTGAAATCTCGCGAAGCACGGCATCGAATTCCTGACCGAACCCGTTGAAGCCGTCGGCCTGCACTTCGCAGAGATGGATCTGGTTCCAGTCGGTTGCCAGCGCCGGGTCATGATAGAGCACCGCCGCCGTCTCCATGGTCCGGAACGTCCCGATCCGGTTTGCCGCGACGAGCTTCGCTGCGGCCGGGCCGATATAGTTCCGCATGATCTCCCGGTATTCGCCGAGATAGGGTGGTTGCACGTCGATATATTCGAGCGAGGCCTGCCGTTCGGGCCGATCGGCTGAGCCCTGCCAGTTTCGCGGCAGCACGAAGGCCGATGGGGTGGTCAGCAGAATCTCGGCGCGCAGCAGCTGTGCCCCAGGCGGTTGCTGCCTGACCACGAGTTCGTGGATGACCTCGGCCGGAACGATGTCTCGAAAATAGCTCAGCTCGAGATGACTCCACACTGCCGCTTCCGAAGCGTTCCGAAAGACGGAGCGATGCCGATAGAGCGCTTGCCCGAGGCATGTTTCTCCAAGACGTGCCCAGTTGGCTGCGTGATCCCCGAGTGCGGCTTCCGTCTCGGGATTCGACGCTTGTATCGTCCGTGCAAGGACTACGAGGCGGTCCTCGGGCTCGATCCGGGCCAGAAGGGGCCCGTCGAGGGCGTGAATAACCTCAGCCATTGGACGCCCCCCGATTAGGCTTGCCTCTGCACCGCGGCAGCCATGGTCCCGATCCGGCGCCTTGCCCGATCGCCTTGAGTTCCGGGATGGATCGAAAGCTCAGGGCGCGTTGAGGAACGCCTTGACGCGCTTCATCGCGTCTTCCCGCGCCGCCATATTGGTGCCCACCGTCACCTTGCCCGTGCCGTTGGCGGAATAGGCGATGTTCTCGCGCTCCCGCACTTCCAGGCGCGGATGGTCGAAATCATGCAAAGCGCCGGGATAGAGCACGAGCTCGACCGGTTCGCCCCGCGCCCGTGCAGCCTTGGCGAGATAGCTGCAGGGGGCGGCCGGTGTCCAGTCGTCGGCGTCGCCCATCAGCACCAGCAGCGGCATGCGGGCCGCGAAGCTCGGCGATTCCGATTGCACCCGGCAGGCCGGGTAGAAAGCGATGGCGCGTTTGAAATCGGGTCGGCCGTCGGCGGGGCTGCGGTCCGTGCGGATGGCGGCCAGTACGGTCGAACCGCCGCCCGACCAGCCGATGAGCGAGATCTGGGCAGGGCGGATGTCGGTGCGTTGCTGCAGCCAGATCCGCGCCGCAGTGGCGTCGGCGACGCGCTCGCGCCCGGCGCGCACGGTCAGGTCCTTGACGCCGCATTGCGAGCCGAGCCCGCGCGAACCGAAGCTGTCCGGCATCAGCACGGCGAAGCCGGCCGCCGCCAGCCGCTCGCCCCAGTCGGTATGGCGGATCGAGAGCATGCCTTGCTCGCGCCACAGACCGCCGCAACCATGCAGTGCGATGACGGCCGGGAAGGGCCCCGGTCCGGCGGGGCGGTAGAACACGCCGGTGATGGTGCCTTCGCTGATCGGAATCGAGACGCGCTCATAGCCACCAGCGGAGAGAGCGGGGCCGATGAGAAGCGCGAAGGAGAACACGCACGCCGCAAGGCGCTGAAGACTGGACATTGCCGACCAGAGGATTATCACAAGCCCTTAGTATCCCGACTTTCCGTTTCCCGATCAATGGTTTGATGCGAAATTGATGAACATTGTCGAGCGGTTGCCGCCCAGCGGCCCAGAAGCGGTCCTTGATTACGGCCCCGGCGAGTTCCGGGTCGTGAAGCCCGGCTCTTTCGTGCGCTGCGCGGTGACCGGCGTGCCGATCCGTGTCGATGACCTGCGCTACTGGTCGATCGAATGGCAGGAGCCCTATGCCTCACCGGAGGCCGTGCTGCTGCGGCTGCGCCGCGCCGGCCGGGCTTGAGAACGCGGCAAGCAGCACCTCCACCCGCTCCGGCGCCTCGAAGATCAGGCTGACGGGCAGAACGACGAGGCGCGAGGCCTCGGCCGCCGGCCAGAGCGCGGCGAGCTTGGTCCAATCCTTTTCCGTCGTCGCGATCAGCGCCTGCTGCTGCGTCGCCTCTGCCAGCACGGCCGCGATGTCGGCGGTGGAGTAGGCGTGGTGGTCGCCGAAGGCGCGCTGCGAGACCACCGTCGCGCCGACCTCTCGCAGTGTCGCAGCGAATTTTTTCGGTCGGCCGATCCCTGACAATGCGAGAACCTTCCGGCCGCGCAGTCGCTGCGCCGCCGTTCTCTCCGGCTCCAGCCGCGCCATGAGGACCGGCTTGCCTGAGGCCCCGGCCGCCGCCGCGACCTCGGCGCCGGCCTTGCCCTTGCCGATCACGATGACGGCGTCCGTTTCGGCAAGTTGCCCGGGAAGCGGCGCGCGCAAGGGCCCGGCGGGCAGGCAAAGCCCGTTGCCGACCCCGCCGAGGCCGTCGACCACCGCGAGCTTCAGCCGCTTGGCGAGCGCCGGATTCTGCAGCCCGTCATCCATCACGATGACGCTGGCGCCGAGCCCCCGCGCCAGCTTCGCCCCGGCGACGCGATCCCGCGCGATGACGGTGCGGACATGGCGCGCCATCAGGATCGGCTCGTCGCCGACCGCGGCCGCGTCATGCCTGTCGGGATCGACCTCGACCGGCCCAGTGAGGCGCCCGCCATAGCCTCGCATCAGGACGAAGGGTTTCTCGCCGCGCCGTTCGAGCATCCGCGCGAGCGCGATGACGGTCGGTGTCTTGCCGGCGCCGCCGGCGATGAAATTGCCGACACAGAGCACTGGCAGGCCGGCGTCGCTGCCGGGCCGCCGCATCCGCCGTAATGTCACCTGGCCGTAGACGAAACCGAGAGGCCAGAGCAGCCAGGCCGGGAGCGTGGGCTTCTCCTGCCACCAGAAGCTTGGCGCGGCGGGCATCAGGAGAGGTCGCGCTGGCCGAGCGCGACCCGCATCAGGAGCGGCTCGATCGTGTGCAGCGTGCGGTTGATCGCGCCGCCGAGCCTGTGCGCGGTCTGGGCTGCTGCGCGCGCCGCGTGACGGGCGCTGGCCGGGTCGCTCAGCCAGCGATGGACGGCCTCTGCCAGGGCCCGCGCATCGGCGACCTCGCGCGCGCCGCCGTCACGGTCGAAGGCGGCGAAGATCTCGGCATTGTTGTGGACGTGCGGGCCGTGCAGCAGGGCACTCCCGAGCTTGGCGGGCTCGATCGGGTTGTGCCCTCCGATACCCTCCACCAGCGAGCCGCCGAGGAGGGCAACCTGAGAGAGCCGGTAGAACAGCCCGAGCTCGTTGACCGTGTCGGCGACATAGAGCGCGACGTCGCGCTCGGGCTGGCCGCCCGCGGCGCGCCGGGACACGGCGACGTTGTTCGCCAGCGCCAGCGCCTCGATCTCGGGGCCGCGCTGCGGATGGCGCGGCACGATGATGGTCAGCAGCTTCGGCAAATGCGGCTTGAGCGCGAGATGGGCGGAGAGCACGAGCTCGTCCTCGCCCGGATGGGTGCTGGCGGCGATCCAGATCGGCCGGCCGGTCGTCATCCCGTCGAGGATGGCAAGCATGTCGGGATCGGCCGGCGGAGCCGGCACGTCGAATTTCAGGTTGCCGGCGACGCTGACGCGCGGCGCGCCGAGCTGAGCGAGCCGCTCGGCATCGCCATGCGACTGGGCGAGGCAGGCCTCGAAGCAGGAGAGCAGGAAATGTGAGGTCTTCGGCAGCTTGTACCAGCGCTGGAAGGAGCGCTCCGACATCCGGCCATTGACCATCACCACCGGGAGCTCACGTCGCTTCGCTTCGATGAGCAGGTTGGGCCAGATCTCGGATTCGCAGATCAGGCAGAGCTCCGGCTGCCAGTGGTCGAGGAAGCGGCGCATGTAGCGCGGCACGTCGAGTGGGACATACTGATGGATCACGCCCGCCGGCAGCCGCGCCGCCAAGAGCTTGGCGGAGGTCACCGTGCCGGAGGTGACCAGCACCGCGAAGCCGCGCTTCTGCAGCTTGGCGATCAGCGGCAGCAGCGTCACCGTCTCGCCGACGCTGGCGCCGTGCAGCCAGACGACCGGCCTGTTCGGCCGCCGGACGCTCGCCCAACCGCGTCGCTCGGCAAGCCGCTCCGGATCTTCCTTGCCCTTGCGCTGGCGCCAGAGCAGCAATCCCGCTGCCGCAGGCTCCAGCAGCCTGGTGGCGTAGCGATAGGCCCTGAGGATCGAGCCCTTGCCGCTCATGCCGCTGGCACTCCGGCGGCTTGCCGCCGCTCGCGCAGCTCGGCGCCGGGGTCGCGGCTGCCGACCAACTCATAGGCGCGGGCATGGACCGCATCGAGGCTCGCCTGCACCGCGAGCCGTGCCGCCTCCTGCGTGGCCTCGTCAGCGTCGCGCGCGACCAGGATCGGCTCGCCGACGACGATCGCCCCGCGCCCGAAGGGCAGGCCGATCGAAGCGCGATCCCAGCTGTTGAAGTCGATGCGGCGGCTCGTCACCACCGCGACGGCGCGGATCGGCCGACCGGAGGCGCGGGCGAGCGCGACGATGCCGGGGCCGGCGATGCGAGCCTGCTTGGGAATGTCGGCGGTCAGCACCATCGTGTCGCCCGCCGCAAGTCGGCGCACCATGGCGAGGAAGGCGCTGGCGCCGCCCTTCTCCCGGACCTTCTTGCCGAGCGCGCCGGAGCCGCGGATCGCGCCGATGCCGAGCTCGCGCAGCGCCACCGCGTTGAAGCCGCCATCGCCGTGGCGCGAAACCAGCGAGCAGGCCGGCATCCAGTCCGGCCGCGCGAACGGGATCATGATGTGCTGGCCATGCCACATCGCGAAGATGACCGGCAATTCAGGCCGGACGTGATCATAGATGTCGGCTGGCTCGAAGACGATCCTGTTGGTGCGCTGCACGAGGCGCAGATAGCCGGCGAGCAGCCGACCAAGCGTCTCCTGCGCAAAGCGCGTCTTGAGGATCGAGAAACCCATTTGCCTGCTTGCCGAGGTGTCTGCGTCTCAGCTCGCGGCCGTTTCCGGGTCGAGGAGGCGGTGGAGATGCACGATGAAATAGCGGGTCTGAGCCTGATCGACCGTCTGCTGCGCCTTGGCCTTCCAGGCGGTGTGGGCGGTCGCGTAGTTCGGGTAGATGCCGACGATGTCGAGCTTCGCCAGATCCTTGAAGGTGATGCCCTCCAGGGAGTCGAGCTCGCCGCCGAAGACAAGATGGAGAAGCTGTTTGTGATCCGGGTTCGCGCTCATCGGTCTCTCCCATAAGGGTCGCATGGCCAATTAAGCCATCCGCTTCGCACATGCGAGCAGGCCGGGCGACAAACGTTAAAAAAATCTCTTCAGACAGCCTGCGTTTTGCTGTCGCGCCGCGCGGTGACCAGTGCTCGCAGCAGCGGCGCGGCGAGCGCCCCGTTGCTAGCCACCAGCTCGCCATGGACCGGGTCCCGACGATTATAGGCGAGAGCCCGGCCTTCGGGGTCGCTGAGTCGCCCGCCGGCCTCGCTCAGCACGAGATCGGCCGCGGCAAGGTCCCAGTCGCGGGCGTCGCGCGAGATCAGACCGGCATCGATCGTGCCGTCGGCGATGCGTGTCAGCCTGAGCGCGAGAGAGGGGATCCTCGGAACGGTCTCGAAATCCGCCGTATCTGCCAGCACATCGAGCATGGGTTTCGGCCCGGCGATGCGCGCGCCGGCGAGGCTCTCGGTGGCAGAGGTGCGGATGGCTCGGCCGCTTCGCAGCGCGCCGCCGCCGCGCAGGGCGGTGTAGGTGGCGTTGCACGCAGGCGCGTGGACGATGCCGAGCACCGGCTCGCCCGCATCGAGCAGCGCCACGCAGACCGCCCAGTCGGGCGAACCGCTCATATAGGCCCGCGTGCCGTCGATCGGGTCGACCACCCAGACGAAGCGATGTGACAGGCGTTTCGCATCGTCGACGGTCTCCTCGGAGAGCCAGGCCGCTTCCGGCAGCAGCGCCGACAGGCGCACGCGCAGGAAGGTGTCGACGCCGATATCGGCCTCCGTCACCGGTGAGCCGCCATTCTTCGTCCAGGTTCGCGCCGCCGTGCTGGCGCCGGGCCGGAAAAGGTCGAGCGCGAGCGTTCCGGCCTCGAGGCAGCTTTCACCGGCCGCCTTCAGCAGCTCGGACGCGATCATGGATTTGGTGAGGGTCATGTCTTTGATATCGGCCGCGAAAGATGCGGCTTCAAGCCGAAATTGCGGCGCTGCATCGCAAAAATGCGGCAGCATATCGCAAGGTTCCGTCAAGCATCCGGGCCAAAACCACGCCCCGCGGCCGGGCCAAGGGCCGAAACACCGTCCTTTAACCGAACGCTTTAAGCGCTCGGACACGGCTGCCGCCCATCCTCGCCTGACAAGCACGAGAGCCCCGGCATCGACAGAGGGCTCCGCTGCACAGGGACAGAAGAGGCGTTATTACCGATGGCCAGCGTCACGCCGGCCGCCGGGGAGGGTGGTTTTGCGCCGCATCTCCTCGGCGGTCCGACCTACACAGCGATCGTTTCCTGCAACCCGATGCCGGCCCGTCCGGCGATGCCTGCGATCGAGCGGGTCGGTTCCGTTCGGCTCCTGCGGGGCTCGCCGCGTTGGCGCGGCATCGCGCTTCGGCTCGCCGATCCGACGGGTGACAGTGAGCGCTTCGAGCTCGCGCTGACTGCCGGTGATGGTCGCGCGATCGTCATTGCTTGCGTGGACCGGGAGGATGCCGTCGCGCTCTGGCGCGATCTCGGCCGTACCAGCGGCCTTCCTCTGCTGCTCGAAAGCGTCGATGGCGTCGTGACCGAGCCCTTCCCGCAGGTCGGTCGGCTGGCGCTCGGTCCGGTGCGGATCAGGCGCCGTCACGGCTTTCTCAATGGCCGGCGCCCGCGTTTCTTGACCCGTCGCAAGACCGGCCGCCTGGCCGAACTGCCGGTCGTCGTCTCCGGCGAGCGGTTGACGGATTAACCGATCAGCGCGCGGCTGATCGAGTCGAGCGCGAGCCCAGCCGCCAGCAGCAGCCCGGCATATTGGTTAGAGCGGAAGAGCCTGAGCGCTTCCGGCGCGGTCGCGCCGGGAATGCGCATGACCTGCCAGCCGAGATGGGCGGCGAAGGCTGCGAAGCCTGCCCAGGCGAAGGCGCCGCCGCCGACGAGCCAGATCGCAAGCCCTGAGAGCAGCAGCGTCAGCGTAAAACAAAGCGTCACCGCCTCGCGCGTGTGGTTCCCGAAATAGCGGGCGCTCGACTTGATCCCGGCGATGACGTCGTCCTCGATGTCCTGCATCGCGTAGATCGTGTCGTAGCCGACGGTCCAGGCGACGGACGCCGCATAGATCAGGTAGGCCGGCGGATCGAGCCGCCCGAAGACCGCGCTCCAGCCGAGCAGCCCGCCCCATGAGAAGGCGAGCCCGAGCACGAACTGCGGCATGTTCGTGATGCGCTTCATGAACGGATAGATCGCGACGATCGCGAGCGAGGCGATGCCGAGCCAGATCGTGAAGCGGTTGAACTGCAGCAGCACGACCAGCCCCACCAGCGAAAGCCCGACCATGAACAGCGCGGCGGCCTTGGCCGTCACCTGTCCGGAAGGGAGCGGGCGGCCGCGCGTGCGCGCGACTTGCGCGTCGAGCTTGCGGTCGATGATGTCGTTGAAGGTGCAGCCGGCGCCGCGCATCACGATCGCGCCGATCAGGAAGAGCAGGATGTGCCAGGGATCGGGATAGGGCCGGCCGGCGGCAATGGCGGCGAGGCCCGCCGCCCACCAGCAGGGCAGCAGCAGCAGCCACCAGCCGATCGGCCGCTCGATCCGGGCAAGTTTCAGATAGGGCCTGAAAGCCTGCGGCGCGCGGGTGTCGACCCAATGATCCGTGAGCGCGTCGGGGAGCGGGGCGTCACCGCCCGTCATCGCTGGAGCGGGTTCAGCGGGCATGGATAGCCCGCCCGCTCAGAGCGCGCCCCGCGGCACGCGCAAGCCGCCGCCGGCACCGCTGGTGACCGAGTCGGCACCGCCGAAGGGGTTCGCGCCCTGGGCCTGCTGGCGCGCGCGCTTCTCCATCTCCGCCTGCTGCTTCACCGCGTTGCAGGCCTGGCCGCGGAAGGTCATGACCTTCTCGTTATCGGCCTTGATGCCGTCGATGAAGCTCGGCGGGATCTGGCACCAGTCTTGGTTGGCGGTCGCGAACTTGATTGCAGCCTCACCGTTGCTGGCGAGGCGGCCGAAGGTGCTGCAGGCCTCCTGCGGCGTCATCTTCTTCTTCGCCTTCTGCGCGGCGGCGAGTCTCTGGACGATCGACTGGCGCTCGCCCAGCAGCTTCTGAAGATCCTGGCAGCCATTGACCTGGGCGCTGGCCGGGGTGGAAGCCAGGGACACGGCCAAGGTGGCCACCGCAAGGCCGAATGTCGCGATGACGCCTGAAGCCAGCCTGCGCCGCATGATCCCTCTCCAGATTGCGGCCCGGTTGGCCGCTCTTTAAATATGTCCTTAACAGCAGGCGCTGTTAACGCCAACGACCCTTGCGAGTCTACTCGCGATGTGTCGGAGAGCGGTCCTCTTAATAGAGGATTGTGGCGTTTTTCTTGAAGGAGCGCCTGCGCGCATGTCCGTTCCTGACTTTGCCCGGCACCGGCTTTTCATCGACGGGGCCTTCGCGCCTTCGGCTGCGCTGCCGCTGGAGCGCGAGCAGGCCAACTACCTCCTCAACGTCCTGCGCCTGAAGGCGGCCGACACCGTGCTGGTCTTCAACGGGCGCGATGGCGAATGGCTTGCGCGAATCGCGCCCGAGGGGCGCAAGCAGGCGAGCCTCTCTCTCGTCCGCCAGGTGAAGCCGCAGCCGCCGGCCGCCGACCTGCATTATCTCTTCGCGCCGCTGAAGCATGCAAGGCTCGACTACATGGCCCAGAAGGCGGTCGAAATGGGGGCGGGGCTGCTTCAACCCGTCATCACCCGGCGCACCCAGGTCTCGCGGATCAATCTCGAGCGCATGCGCGCCAACGCCGTCGAGGCGGCTGAGCAATGCGGCATCCTGAGCTTGCCGGAGGTCGTGGCGGAAAAGCCGCTGGAGGCGGCGCTGGCCGCGCTCGCGCCCGAACGCCTGCTCGTCTTCTGCGACGAGGGGATGGAGGAGGCTAGCCCGGTCGCCGCACTGGCGGCGCGGGAGCCGGCTCCGCTTGCGGTGCTGATCGGCCCGGAGGGCGGCTTCGACGAGGCGGAACGGCGCCTGATCGCCGCGCGGCCGAACACCTTGCCGATCTCGCTCGGCCCGCGCATCCTGCGTGCGGACACGGCGGCGGTGGCCGCGCTCGCCCTCGTCCAGGCCGTCCTCGGGGACTGGTCGCGGCGCTGAACGAAGGGGGCAGGCCGCGGCGCGGCTTGTCGCCAGCGCCGGGCAGCCTTTCGCGAATGCAAGGCCCCGGTCGTTGTCGAGCGTCCGGCACTCGCCTATGTGTGTCGTCCCAATACCGTAGGCTTCCGGTTCTCGCCGGAGGGCGCGGTCCTTACTGCCTGTTATGCCGGAGCGCCCATGGCTCGCGACGTGTCCGATTCGACTCCGGTCGGTTCGAAGGATGAACTGATCTCCTGGATCGCCGCCGGCGAGAAACCGGCGTCGTCCTTCCGGATCGGCACCGAACACGAGAAGTTTCCGTTCTACCGCAGCGATCTCGCTCCCGTTCCCTATGAGGGCCGTGACGGCGCCGGCGGCATCCGCGCCCTGCTGGAAGGCATGCAGCAGCGTCTCGGCTGGGAGCCGATCACGGACGCCGGTCATATCATCGGCCTCGCCGGCCCTGAGGGCGGCGGCGCGATCTCGCTGGAGCCCGGTGGGCAGTTCGAATTGTCGGGCGCGCCGCTGGCGACGTTGCACGAGACGCAAAGCGAACTCGCCGCCCATATCGCGGACGTCAATGAAGTCGCGGCTCCGCACGGCATCGCCTTCGCGGGGCTGGGCGCTTCCCCGCTCTGGACGCGCGCCGAGACGCCGGTGATGCCCAAGGGGCGCTACAAGATCATGGCGAACTACATGCCGAAGGTCGGTACGCTCGGCCTCGACATGATGTTCCGGACCTGCACCGTGCAGGTGAATCTCGACTTCGGCAGCGAGGCGGACATGGTGCGCAAGCTGCGCGTCTCGCTGGCGCTGCAGCCGCTGGCGACGGCGCTCTTCGCCGCTTCGCCCTTCCTGGAACGCAAGCTCAACGGCTTCCAGTCGCTGCGCTCCGAGATCTGGCGGCATACCGACAACGCTCGCTCCGGCATGCTCGCCTTCGCCTTCGACGAGGGCATGTCCTACGAGGCCTATGTCGATTGGGCGCTCGACGTGCCGATGTATTTCGTCAAGCGTGGCGACACCTATCACGACGTCACGGGAGCGTCCTTCCGCGACCTGTTCGCCGGCAAGCTCGCGCAGCTGCCGGGCGAATGCGCCACGATGTCGGACTGGGCGAACCATCTTTCGACCCTGTTTCCGGAAGTCAGGCTGAAGCGCTTCCTCGAGATGCGCGGCGCCGATGCAGGCCCGGCCGATATGCTGGCGGCGCTGCCGGCTTTCTGGGTCGGGCTGCTCTACGATCAGACCTCGCTCGATGCCGCCTGGGAGATCGTCAAGGGCTGGAGCAATGCGGAGCGCCAGGCGCTGCGCGACGCCGTCCCGAAGCAGGGGCTCGCCGCGACCGTCGCCGGCCGCAGCCTCGGCGAGATCGCTGCCGAGGTGCTGGAGCTGTCGCGCGCCGGCCTGGCGCGCCGGGCGAAGCGGGATGCGTCCGGGCGCGACGAGAGCATTTACCTTTCGCCGCTGCAGGAGATCCTGGCGCGCGGGCAGACGCTCGCCCAGGTGCTCGAGGAGCGCTATCGCGGCGCCTGGGGCGGCAAGGTCGAGCCGGCGCTGACGGAGCTCACGCTCTGACGCCCCACTTCCTTTTCCGTCGCCGGGACGGATTCGCAACCTGACCGTGTGTTTCGGAGATCGGATTAACGAGTTGGAGTGAGTTGCCGCCTATCGTGGCGGCATGAAGCTGCTCCTTGCCAGATTTGCCGGAATGCTTCGCGACGAGCGTGGAGCCACCGCGATCGAATACGCTCTGATCGCAGGTCTCGTTTCGATCGCGATCGTGACGGCGGTGACCCAGATCGGTGTGAATCTGGTCAAGCTTCTTGCCGGGGTTCTGCCGGGTCTGTCCTAGGACCTGTCCACTCCCCGCAAGCTTGCCACCGCCCCGGCTCGGGCGTTGCGCTCCTGCCGGAGCGACGCGCGCTCCCATGAAAACGCAGTCCGCACTGGAGCGGGAAACGCCTACTCCGCGGCGGTCTTGAAGCTCGCCAGATTGTCGAGGCTCTGGATGATGTGCTCGGCGAGCGCATTCGAGAGCACCGAAGGGTCGAAGCGCGTGCGCAGCAGCCCGATCTTGCAGGAGGGCAGCGTGGCGAAGCCTTCCGAGGGGCCGAGGATGCGCATGCCGGGCCTCACCGCGCTCTCCGGCAGCACCGAGACCGCGAGCCCCGCCAGCACTGCCGCTCCGACCGCGGTCGAGTTCCAGCTCGCATAGAGCACGCGGAAGCGGCGGCCTTTCGCTTCGAGAGAATCGACGGCGGCCTGGCGCCAGTTACAGGTCGGCCGGCCGAGCGCCAGCGGCAGCGGATCCTCCTCATGGACGCCGTGCCGGGCCGATGTGACCCAGAGCAGTGGCTCGATGCGGATGATCTCGCCCTGTCCGCGATTCTCGACATGGGTGATGATGGCGAGGTCGATGTCGCCGGTCGCGATGCGCTCGGCCAGCATCGGCGTCGGCTCGCAGACCACCGTCACCTCGGCGCGCGGGTTCGAATGGGCGAAGCGCGCCAGGATCTCCGGCAGGTAGCGGTCGGCATAGTCGTCCGGCACGCCCAACCGGATGCGACCTTTGAGATCGGCATCGGCGAAGGAAGCGACGCATTCAAGGTTCAGCCGGACGATCCGGCGGGCATAGTCGAGCAGCCTCTCGCCATCCTCGGTCAGCTTGGCGTGGCGCCCGTCGCGCCCGAAAAGCGGCCGCCCGATCCGTTCCTCCAGCCGCTTCATTTGCATGGAAACGGCCGATTGCGTCTTGAAGACGATCTCCGCGGCGCGGGTGAAGGAGCCGGTATCGGCGATGGCGACGAAGGTCTTGAGCTGATCGGCGTCGAGTACATGGGCCATGGCGAACCCCCGTCTTTGTCCATCAATATCCGTGTTGTGAGACATCATAACCATTCGTTTGGATGATGGCCAGCGTCTCGCTATGGTTTCTTTATTCTCCGCGCCTCGCTGGTCATTGGTGCGTCCGGGCCGGGCGGAGACGTCATTCATCGCCGTTTTCACCCTTTCCGTTCCAGGAGGCCGTCATGCTGTTCATGACCATTGCCGCGAAGTCGCTCTCGTCCGTCTCGACCGGCGCCGTGCGCGTCGCCGTGCTGGGGGGCAAGCGTGTGATCCGACTGGCGCGCGCGATCAATCACCGCCGCGAGATGATGTACCTCGCCGAGCTCGACGAGCGTGGGCTGAAGGATATCGGGCTCGTTCGCACCGACATCGCCGGCGCGCTGGCGACGTCCTGGCTCGACGACCCGACGGCGGTGCTGGCCGCTCGTTCGCAGGCGCGCTCCGGCGTCGCCGCCGTCCGCCGCGAGCATGCCCAGCGTCACGCCGAGACCGCGCCGAACACCGCGGTCAAGCCCGCTCCCTTTACGGTTGCTCGCTGCGCCTGACCCCTCGGCTGCAGCGTTCCTGGGGCGGAAGCTTCGCGCTTCCGCCCTTTTTCTTTGGCCGGCTTCAGCGCTGCCGCTGGCCCCCGCCGAGCATCGCGTCGAGGATGTCCTTCAGCGCGTTCTGGTGGTCGTCCTGGATCTGGCGGCCTGTCTTGAACATGTCGTTCAGCGCATCGAGGCCGATCGAGCCCGGCCCGGTGCCGGAAGCGGGCGGCGGCATCTCGGTCTCGGCCGGCGGTTCCGGCTCGGGCTCCGGTGCGCGCCAGGGCGCGGCGCTGCGGCGCTGCGGCTCATAGGTTTCGGGTTCGGGTTCCGGTTCGGGCCGGGGCATGGCGCCCCCGCCCAGCATGCCCTTCAGCACCTGCTCGAAGAGACCGCCGAAGGGGTCGGTTGGCGCGCCCTGCCGCGGATCGGCCTGCGGCGGCGCTCCTCCCGGTGCGGCGCCGGGCATCCCTTGGCCGAACAGCCCGCCGAGGATCGCCTCCAGCGGGTTTTGCTGCATCTGCGGCTGAGGCTGCGGCGGCTGGGGCGCCGACTGCGCGCCCGGCATCTGGCCGCGCATCATCTCGGCGAACTGGCCGAGCATGCCGCCGAGCCCGGTATTGCTGCTGGACTTGAACAGCCCGCCCATGATCATCGAGGCGATGATCGGCAGCATCTGCTTGATGATGGCCTGGCTGACGCCGCTGGTCGCCGCCGCCTGCGCCGCCACGGCCCGGCTGACCTCCGGCGAGCCGAAGAGCTGGCTCAGCACGTCGTTGCCGGCGGCCTGCGCCCCGGTCGGAATGGCGCTGCCGGGGGCCTCGAAGAAGCGCGCATAGGGCGAGGCCGTCATCATCTGCGCCAGCGAGCCGAAGGCGTAAGGGTCCTGCGTCTGCCGCTGCAGCCCCATCGAGAAGGCGGGCAGCAGCGCGTCGAGCGCGGCCTGGGTCTGTTGCTGGCTCAGGCCGTATTGACGGGCGAGGTTCTGCATCGCCTGGCCGTTCTGGGCCGATTGCATGATGTCGAACAGGTTCATCGCGATCGCCTCCCGAGGCCGCAAGCACGGCGTCGGAACGAACGATAGCAGGCCGGCGATGCCTGGCCAATCGAGCGCCGACTAGCGCTCTGGTTCGCCGACGCCGCCGACCGCAATCTCCGCACCGCCATCCTCGATGACCTGCTGCGTTTCGGCGGTGAGCGCCCGGGACTTGGCCTTCGGCGCGACCAGGGGCTCGGGCGAGACGCGCGGCACCCGATCGAGCGCGGCCGCCAGCCCTTCATGGAACTGGATCTCCATGCGCTGCGCGTCGCGGTCGCGAACATGGTCGATGATCAGCTCGGCTTCGTCCCGCGACAGCCCGACCGCTTCGAGCGTGACCCGGCCAAAGCCGAGCGCGGATTCGAAGGTCTCGCGCTGCTGGTAGTCGACATCGGCCTTCATCAACTCGATGGCGTGGATGCGGTCATAGGCGCGCACATGCAGCCGCGCATTCGGGAACTCCGCCTTCGCCATCTCGACGATGCGCAACGCCGCCTGCCGGTCATCGACGCAGACGCAGATCACCTTGGCCCGGCCACCACCAGCGGCGCGCAACACGTCGAGGCGCGTGCCGTCGCCGTAATAGATCTTGAAGCCGAAGCGCGCTGCCGAGCGGATGCGCTCCACATCGGAATCGATGACCGTGACATCGATATGCTGCAGAAGCAGCGCTTGCGTCACGATCTGGCCGAACCGCCCGAAGCCGATCACCATGACCTGGCTGCCATCGGCGCCCTCGAAATCCTCCTCCATCGTCTCCGGCTTGATCCGCGCCAGCATGAAGCTGTCCAGGAGTTTGGCGACGATCGGGCCGAGCAGCATGGAGAGCGCGGCGAGCGCCGTCGCCAGCGCCGCCTGCCGGCCATCGAGCAGGCCGTTGGCGAAGCCGAGCGGCACCAGCACGAAGGCGAATTCGCCAGCCGGCGAGAGCAGGGCGCCGGCCCGCACCGCCTCGATCCAGGACGAGCAGGAAAGCCGCATGATCGAGGCGACGACGGTGATCTTGAACAACACCAGGAGCGGCGCGGCCAGCGCCAGCAGCAGCGCATTCTCGGCGATGAGCTTGAGGTCGATCGACATGCCGACCGTCATGAAGAACAGGCCAAGCAGCACGCCGCGGAACGGCTCGATATCGGCTTCGAGCTCATGCCTGAAATTCGAATCGGCCAGCATCACGCCGGCGAGGAAGGCGCCCATCGCCATCGACAGCCCGACATGCTCCATCAGCAGCGCCGCGCCCAGCACGATCAGCAGGGCGGCTGCCGTCATCACGTCCTTGGCGCCGGTGTTGGCAAGGACCC
This sequence comes from Hyphomicrobiales bacterium, assembly GCA_900473415.1. Lineage (GTDB taxonomy): Bacteria > Pseudomonadota > Alphaproteobacteria > Rhizobiales > Beijerinckiaceae > Allobosea. The sequence continues at coordinate 9,069 of UCLR01000010.1, read as the reverse complement.
GGAAGAACGGGTTCAGCAGGTAGCGCCCGGCCAGCACGATGGCGGCGAGGGCCAGGAGGGCGATGCCGAAGCTCGCCAGCGCGGGCAGCATCGGCGCATCGGCCGCCCGTCCGGTGGTCGCCAGCAGCGGCAGCAGCGCGAGAGCCGGCGCGATCGCCATGTCCTGGAACAGCAGGATCGAGAAGGTGCGCCGCCCATAGACCTCGCCGACATCGCCGCGCTCGTCGAGCACTTGCAGCGCGATCGAGGTCGCCGACAACGCCAGCGCCGTGCCCGCCACGACGGCGCCGGCGCCGGAAAGCCCGAGCCACCAACCGACGAGGCCGATGCCCGCGGCAGAAAGCGCCATCTGCGCGAGCCCGGAGCCGAGGATGTCCTTGCGCATCGAATAGAGCCGCGACGGCTGCAATTCGAGCCCGACCAGGAAGAGCAGCAGCACGACGCCGATCTCGGCCGTGCTGCGGATCGCCTCGGGGTCCTTGATGACGCCGAGAAGCGAGGGGCCGATGACGACGCCGGCCGCCAGATAGCCGAGCACGGCCGATTGCCGGAGCTTGCGAAACACGGGCACGGCGATGACCGCTCCCGCGCAGAAGGTCAGGATCGGCGGCAAATAACTCACATGCGAGGCGGCGTCGGCCATGCGGAACTCGTGATCGGGGGGCGGGCGGGTTGTCGCTGGAAGCGGCGGGCCTGATTCCTATCTAGGTGCTTGGGCGCCATCCTGCGAGAGGCAAAGCACGCGCCAGGAGCAATGTCCGGTCGCACTTCCTTGACATCGCCACGCTCCCGCCGAAAGAAGACGCGGACCGTTCGGAGTTTCCCCGCACCGTGAGTGCAGATCCTAAGCCGCCGCTCGACATCCTGCTTTGCGCCCCGCGCGGCTTCTGCGCCGGGGTCGTGCGCGCCATCGACGCCGTCGAGAAGGCGCTGAAGCTGCATGGCGCGCCGGTCTATGTCCGCCACGAGATCGTCCACAACAAATACGTCGTCGAATCCCTGAAGCGGAAGGGCGCGGTCTTCGTCGCCGAGCTTTCCGAGGTGCCGGACGCGACGCGGCCGGTGATCTTCTCCGCCCATGGCGTCGCCAAGGCCGTGCCGGCCGAGGCCGCCGCGCGCAACCTCTTCGCCATCGACGCGACCTGCCCGCTGGTCACCAAGGTGCATCGCGAGGCGGAGGTGCACCACAAGCGCGGCCGCCACATCCTGCTCGTCGGCCATGCCGGCCATCCCGAGGTCATCGGCACGATGGGCCAGCTGCCGGAAGGCGCGATCACGCTGATCGAGACGCTCGCCGACGTCGCTGCACTTGAGACTCCGGCGGATCAGCCGCTCGCCTATGTCACCCAGACCACGCTCTCGGTCGACGACACGCGCGAAATCGTCGAGGCGCTGCAGGCCCGCTTCCCGGAACTGATCGCGCCGCACAAGGAAGACATCTGCTACGCCACCACCAATCGCCAGGAGGCGGTGAAGCGCGTGGCGCCGCAGGTCGATGGGCTGATCGTCGTCGGCTCGCCCAACTCCTCGAACTCGCAGCGCCTGCGCGAGGTCGCCGAGCGCGCCGGCTGCCCGGTCGCGCGGCTCGTGCTGCGCACCGACGAAATCGATTGGTCGGTCTTCGGCAATATCCGCAGCCTCGGCATTACGGCCGGCGCGAGCGCTCCCGAAGTGCTGGTCGAGGAGATCATCGACGCCTTCGCCGAGCGTTTCGATGTCCGTGTCGAGACCATCTCGACCGCCGACGAGAACGTCTTCTTCCCGCTGCCGCGCGAGCTGCGCGGCGAAGCGGCGGAATAAGCCCAGCTATAAATCCAGCTAGAGAGCCCGATCTTGGCCGTCTACACCGAAGTGCCCGATGACGAGATGGCGGCGTTTGTCGCCCGCTATGGCATCGGCGATCTCCTCTCCGCCAAGGGCATCGCCGAGGGCGTCGAGAACTCGAACTACCTGATCCATACGACCGAAGGCACCTTCATCCTCACCCTCTACGAGAAGCGGGTGAGCCCGGACGATCTGCCCTTCTTCCTCGGGTTGATGCAGCACCTCGCCGCGCACGGGGTGATCTGCCCGCAGCCGGTCAAGGACAGCCGCGGCGAGATGCTCGGCCGCCTCGCTGGCCGCCCCGCCGCCATCGTCACCTTCCTCGACGGGCTCTCGGTCCGCCGCCCCACGGCGGCTCATTGCCAGGAGCTCGGCCGCGGTCTCGCTTTGCTGCACCAGGCTGGTGCCGATTTTTCCATCGAGCGGGTCAACGCGCTCTCAGTGCCGGGCTGGCGGCCGCTGGCAGAACAGGCGGGGGCGGATGCCAATACGGTCTCGCCGGGTCTCCAGCAGCGGATCATGGCCGAGCTCGTCGTCCACGAGGCGAGCTGGCCCGATCAACTGCCTCGCGGCGTGATTCATGCCGATCTCTTCCCCAACAACGTCTTCTTCATCGGCGACCGGCTCTCCGGGCTGATCGACTTCTATTTCGCCTGCACCGACACCTTTGCCTATGACCTCGCGATCTGCCTGAATTCCTGGTGCTTCGAGGCCGACGGCTCCTTCAACCTCACCAAGGGCCAGGCCCTGCTTGCGGGCTATGAGAGCGTGCGCCCGCTCGGCCAGGACGAGGTCGAGGCCCTGCCGCAGCTCTGCCGCGGTTCGGCGCTGCGCTTCCTGCTGACGCGGCTGGTCGACTGGCTCAACGTCCCGCCCGGTGCGCTGGTCAAGCCGCATGACCCGCTCGAATACGACCGCAAGCTCGCCTTCCACCAGCGCGTCGCCGATGCGCGCGATTACGGGCTGAAGCGGTGAGCGACGTCGTCGAAGTCTGGACGGACGGCGCTTGCTCGGGGAACCCCGGCCCCGGCGGCTGGGGGGCTATCCTGACCTTCAACGGGGTCGAGAAGGAGCTCTCCGGTGGCGAGCAGCTCACTACCAACAACCGCATGGAGCTGATGGCGGCAATCGCGGCGCTGGAAGCGCTGAAGCGTCCCTGCACGGTCGCGCTGCACACCGACAGCCAGTATCTGCGCCAGGGCATCACCGGCTGGATCCATGGCTGGAAGAAGAACGGCTGGAAGACCGCGGACAAGAAACCGGTGAAGAACGCCGAGCTTTGGCAGCGGCTAGAAACGGCTCTCGGCCGCCACAAGATCGAGTGGAAATGGGTCAAGGGCCATGCCGGTGACGAGATGAACGAGCGCGCCGACGCGCTGGCGCGCGCTGGCATGGCGCCGTTCAAGCCGGGGCGGTAGCGGGGCTGCTTGCGGCTGCAACGGGTGGATAGCGGAATTTGGCGGCGCGCCCGAAGGCAGACCTCGTCAGGACACGTCGGCACGCCACGCTTCGTACCCGTCCGCCGACATCGAATGTCGCTGCGGGACGGCCCGTTTCGAGTCCGAGATCCGGTTGTCGGAGCGCGCCAGAGGGGAGGCGGCTTGCTCTTGGGGGGCTGGGTTCGGCGAGGCCGCGTCGAGTGTCCCGAAGAACTCGCCAACTTGACTTCTGATCCGCCGTGCTTCGCCGTCGAGGTCGCGAGCCAGCGCCATCACTTCGGCCGCGCTGGTGTTGGACAAGTCGGCCGCCTCGCGCACGGCCCTGGCGCTGGATAGAACACCCTGCGCGTCGTCTGCCGCCGCCCGGATGGTAAGCGCGATTTGGGTAGTCGAGCGGCTCTGCTTGGCTATCTCGTCGGATACGCCCTGACCGCTCGTCTGCGCTCCCAGCATCCGCCCCCGGATGCTCTGGAGTGCCTCGATGCAGCGTTGGCTCGCCAGCTGGATCGCCTCGATCTGGCGGCTGATCTCGTTGGTCGCGCCGCTTGTCTGCGCGGACAGCGACTTGACCTCGGAGGCGACGACCGAAAAGCCGCGGCCGGCCTGGCCGGCGCGGGCCGCCTCGATCGTGGCGTTGAGCGCCAACAGGTTGGTCTGGCTGGCGATTTCGCGGATCAGCGCAGAGACGTTGTCGATCTGGTTCGTCGCTTCCGCCAGTTGCGCAATAGCGAGGTCGGTCTGGTCGGCTTCTGCGATCACGTCGGCGGCGGTGCTGACCGAGGCCGCCACGCGCGCCGCGATCTCGTGTCCCGCGCTGGAAATACTCTCGGCGTCGGCAGCAACGCTGGCGACGTGGTCGGCAGCGCGGCTGGAGGCCACCTCGGCCCGCTCGCTGCCTTGACGCGCGTGCCCGGCCGCCGCCGTCATGCTCTCCGACAGGCTCGCCACGCTTTCGATCATCCGGCCGAGCCGGTCGAGCGAACTGCGCAATTGCGCGTCGAAGGCTGTCACGCGGGACTTCATGGCGGCATCGCGCCGCAACTGGGCCTCACGCGCGTCGCGGAGCTGCAGCTCCTGCATTTGATCGGAGGCCGTCTTTTCGGAAGCGGCAAGTTCGGAAAGCATGACGCCGTGCTGCCGCAGCAGCTTGGCGATCCAGATGGTCAGCAGGCAGATCATAAAGACGAAGAAGGCGACGATGCCGCCGAGGATCAGCGCGCGTTTCTTCCAGTACTGAAAAACCAACTCTCCAGGCGCCGCGATACTGATCTGGAGTGGGTAATCGCGAACAGCCTGCGCCAAGATCAGCCCCTCCTCGCTGTCTTGAGGGCCGGCAATCTGGGTTCCGACGAACATGGTGCCGATAGATTCGGCGGCCTCGGGCAGGGCGCGGAACAGGGCGGAACGGCTGGCGACCGAGCGACCGGCAGCGTCGTCATTGTTCGGCAGGCTGGCAAGCAACACACCATCGCGGCGAAAGAGCCCGACATGGACGAGCGCATCCGCCCGCGCCTTGTCATAGAAGGCACTCAGGAAGCCAGTCTCGATTTCGACCATGGCAAGGCCGACCACGGCTCCGCTCCTGTCCTTGATCTTGCGGGACAAGGCCATCGTCCGCCCTGTCGCGCTTTGGCCGAGGACGGGCGCGGCCAAATGCAGCGCAAGCGCAGGATCGGCCAAATGGGCGAGGAAGAACTCCCTGTCCTTCAGGCTCATCGCGGGCGAGGGAAAGGACCGTGTCGAGCTGACGACTTCGCCGTGGGTATCGACGATCGTCACCGCTGCGATCTGTGGAATAGCGCGAGTGCGCTCAATCAACACATCGAACTGCTGGCGCGTGCCGAACTTCGCGCGAAGGTCGTCCGGGGAGGCGATATCGGCCCCACTGCCGGCTTCGGACCAGCTGCGCAGCACCAGATCTGCAGTCACGAGCGTCTGGTGGGTTTGTTCAGAGAGTAGCGCCGCGAGCGTACTGAGTTGCTGCCGTGATACGTCGATAGCGGTCTGGCGCCCCTGCCAGAGCGCAAGGCCGGCGGTCACGGCGATGATGGCGGCGGCGGCCAAGCCGCTCCAGGCCGTCAGGCGGGCGCGTTTGCCGACGGTTTCGCGCATGTCGGGCGCCAGGAACTGGCCAGCCGGCCTTGAGGTATCCGTCTTCACTGGCGAGGACTTTTGTCCAATTGAGTGGGCGCGATGGCTGGTCCGGTTGAATGTGGCGGAGAATGGTAACTCTCGCATTAAGGCATTTTGTACCTTGAGAGCGTATGCCTGCCAGACCCGCCGGACGGATGCGAGAGCTTCGCGCCGTTGCATCTCAGCTTAGAGATCGATTTGCGGGACGCGGCCAGACAGGCTTTCTCTACGCGACCATTTCAAACCTCCCGCCGAGGAAGCGACACTGCAAGCCGCTTCTAACGCGCCAAATCGAGTTGCCGGAAAGCGGACCTGCCGAACGTCCGCGACGGGTCTCGGAAGCCGACGTCGCCAAGAACTTGTCCCCGCCCTCTCACCCCGTGCTTATCCTCCCCGCCACCTCATCCCCGAGGGGCAGCCATCCGGAGGTATGCCAGAGGCGGGCTGAGGTCGGCGCCTGCGGGTGGAGTTACGACCCACTCCCGGGAGGCTTCGGGGCACCGCCCTGGGGGTACTAAGGCCCCTGCGCGAGGAGCTCGCTGGAAGGCTCGGCCGGTGACGGACAGGCACGGCGACGACGCGACGACCCGATGAGGGGAACTGGCGTCCGAGCCCGCAGGTCTCGAGCCACCAAGCCGTATAAGCGCGGCCCGGAGACTGAAATCGCCGACGAGCGGAGCGCCACGGGGCGTGCGGATGGTGGCTCAATCCATCCGCGCCGTTTCCTGGCTCAATGGAAGCGGCTGACTATCCAACCGCGCCTCGCGGCGCTCCGCTGCCCCTCATTCACCACCGAACGCGGCGACGCGGGCGGACGAAGACGCGCGCGCGGAACCTCGCCGTCTTGCTCGCCCTTGTGGCGAGCATCCACGTCTTGAACACGGCCCTCGACGAAGGAAGAGTGGATGGCCGGGACAAGCCCGACCATGACGCTTCGCGGAGGAGCGCGCGAGGATGGCAGTGCGACGCCTCAGCGCCAGCCGAGAGCCGGCGCGACGTGCTTCAGGATCGCCTCGATGACATGGGCGTTGTAGTCGACGCCGAGCTGGTTCGGCACGGTGAGCAGCAGCGTGTCGGCTTCCGCGACCGCCTCGTCCTGTTTCAGCTCGGCGATCAGCTTGTCGGGCTCGGCCGCGTAGCTGCGTCCGAAGATGGCGCGGGTGTTCTCGTCGATGAAGCCGACCTGATCCTCGCTCTGGTTGCCGCGACCGAAATAGGCGCGGTCGCGATCGTCGACGAGGGCGAAGATGCTGCGGCTGACCGAGACGCGCGGGGTGCGCTCGTGCCCGGCCTCCTTCCAGGCCTCGCGGTAGGCGCGGATCTGCTTCGCCTGCTGGATGTGGAAGGGCTCGCCGGTCTCGTCGTCCTTCAGTGTCGAGCTCTGCAGGTTCATGCCCAGCTTCGCCGCCCAGACAGCGGTCGCGTTCGAGCCGGCGCCCCACCAGATGCGCTCGCGCAGGCCTTCGGAATGCGGCTCCAGCCGCAGGAGGCCGGGCGGGTTCGGGAACATCGGGCGCGGATTGGGCTGGGCGAAGCCCTGGCCGCGCAGCACGTTGAGCAGCACTTCGGCGTGGCCCCGGCCCATATCGGCATCGCTCTGGCCTTCGGCCGGCTCATAGCCGAAATAGCGCCAGCCATCGATGACCTGTTCGGGCGAGCCGCGGCTGATGCCGAGTTGCAGGCGCCCGCCCGCGATCAGATCGGCGGAGCCTGCATCCTCGGCCATGTAGAGCGGGTTCTCGTAGCGCATGTCGATCACGGCCGTGCCGATCTCGATCTTGCTCGTCTTCGCGCCGACCGCCGCGAGCAGCGGGAAGGGCGCGGCGAGCTGGCGCGCGAAATGATGGACGCGGAAATAGGCGCCATCGGCGCCGAGCTGCTCGGCCGCCACGGCGAGATCGATCGACTGCAGCAGCGCGTCGCCCGCCGAACGCGTCCCGGATTTGGGCGAGGGCGCCCAATGGCCGAAGGAGAGAAAGCCGATCTTCTTCATGGCGCGCTGCCCGTGCTGGCGGCGGGCGCGGGTCGCGCCCTCGAGGGTGGAATAGCCTTGCCGGTACCGCGCGGGGCGGGCCGGCCGGGCCATGTCTCACCCTCATATAGGGCCTCGTGCCGCCGAAGCGGATTGCGCCGGTGCAGGGCTTTCATTGCGCCGGCGCAGCGCCGGCCGCTTCAGCCCAGCGGCTGACGATAGACCATGAACCCCGACTTGTCGGCGACCTTGTTGTAAAGCTCCTGCGCCTGCAGGTTCGTCTCATGCGTCTGCCAGTAGACGCGGAAGCAGTTCTTCTCCCGCGCCATCTGGTTCACGGCCTCGATCAGCTGGCGGCCGACGCCGGTGCCGCGCGCTTCCGGCACGGTGAAGAGGTCCTGCAGATAGCAGATGTTGCGCTCGCTCCAGGTCGAGCGATGGATCACCCAGTTCGTCATGCCGAGCGCTTGCCCGTCCCGCTCGGCGATGAAGCCGCCCATCGGCTCCTGGCCGCCGGTGAGCCGGCCGAAGGTGATGTCGTCGACCTCGGCCGGGAGCGTTGCCTTGTAGAACGTCAGATAGCCGTGCCAGAGCGGCAGCCAGGCGGCACGGTCGCTCGCGACGAGCGGACGGATGGTGATGGTCGACATAGGCAGTTCTCCTCTGCCGCAGAAGCTAGCTGCGCCTTTCGGCCTTGTCTCATGACAAGCGGCGATCGGATCGATCAGCGGAATAGCGTCCGCCGCAAGTGAGAGAGAATCCGGAGAGCGGACCGGACTGTCCGCTCACAGCCCATGGGGACCTTCAGCAGGTCCGCTGTCTGGCACTCTGGCTGGTTTCTGCCGGCTGTCAGAAGTTGACGGCGAGCCTCGCAGTTCCGCCGAGGCTCCGGGTGCCCGCGGAGAGTTCGCTGTCGAGGCGGACGCCGAGCGAGGCACGTTCGCTGAGCCGGGCGTCGAGGCCGGCGGCGATGAGCGCGCTGTCCTGATCCGGCTTGGCGCCGCTCGCGGAGAAGCTCGCGCCCGGTAGCGCGATCAGGCTGGCGGTCAGGCTGGCGTCGCGCTGGAAATAATGCGCCCAGGCCGCCCGCACGAAGCCGGTCACCGGCACCGCGCCGAAGTGCGTGCGTCCGTCGAGCTGCGCGCCAAGTTCCGAGCGGCTGGTCATGTCGTCGCGGCTGGCGACGCTCAGTGTGCCGGCGTTGCCGCCAAGCCCGGCACGTTCCACGACCGCGGGGTTGCTCACATGGACCGCCTGCAACGCCGCCAGCGGCGAGAGCGTGAGGCCGTTCCAGCTCGCCAGCTGGGCGCTCGCCTGCAGTCGCCCGCTCCAGACCGTGCTGGCATAGGAGGATGTCAGCGCATTGCCGAGCACCGGCACGGCGCGATGGACATCGTTGTCGAGCCGGGCATAGCCGCCAGCGGCGGCGAGATCGACCGGGCCGATCCTGGTCAGGCCATAAATACCGGCCTGGAAGACGTCACTCTCGATCTTGCCTCCCCCACCGGAGAGCGAGGCGCGCGCCTGNNNNTCGTCGAGCGTGCGGTTGGCTGATCCGACGCTTTGCTCGCCGTCAGTGCGCCCACGCGAGCCGAAGGTCGCGCCCCAAAGCGAGAACCGCGCTGGATCAAAGGAGGCTGGCCCGGCAGCGCTTGGCTTCGATGGCAGGTCGGCGGAGAAGCCGGCGGCGCCGTTCGGGCC
>UCLR01000081.1 GCA_900473415.1 Hyphomicrobiales bacterium | reverse complement strand
TCAGTCCGACCGGCCTTTCGTGTTCTTGATCTGATCCATGACCTGGTCGAGATTGTAGCTCGCAGGATCCTGCATCGGCGGGAACTCTTTGTAGGACTGGAGTTCCTTCATCCACAGCGCCTGGCCGATCGGCAGCATGTTCCAATCGTAGACATAGGCGGTGGAGGGGGAGCCGATTGTGCCGCCCAGGCCCATGAGCGTCTTGTACTGCGAACCGATGGAGGTTTCGAACGGGTCTCGCTTGATATTGACGACCTGGGCCCAGTGGAAGGGCAGCACGCCCGAGATGAAGCCGGCCGGAGAATCCGACACCATCGCGAAGTAGATCTTCCAATTCTTGTAGCGAACCGCCGACGGGTCCTTGCCGGAATAGTAGAAGAACGTATCGCGTGGCGATTTCTCAGACCGGCCGAGAAGGTATTCAGTCTGGTCGACGCCGTCGAGCTTGGTCTTGACGATGCCGGGATAGCTGCCGGCCATGATGCGCTGGTTCAACGCATCGCCTTTGTCTCCGCCCGCGAGGTTGACGAGCGTGGGCAACCAGTCAAGCGCCGCAAACATCTCATTCTTGACGGTGCCCGCCCGGATGCCGCCGGCCGGCCAGCGAACCAAGAGCGGCGCGCGCATGCCGCCTTCCCAGGTGCTCAGCTTGCCGCCCTTGAAAGGCGTCGTGCCGCCATCAGGGAAGGTGATCGTCTCGGCGCCGTTGTCGGTGGTGAAGACGACGATGGTGTTGTTGAGCTGGCCCATATCCTCCAGTTTTTTGAGGACGACGCCGACATTGTCATCCAGTTGCTTCATACCGGCTTCGTTGAGGCCCCAGTCCTTGCCGCCGGGCTCGCCGATCATCGCCTCGTATTTCGGTGACAGGACGGTCGTGATGTGCATCCGCGCCGGGTTGTACCAGGCGAAGAACGGCTTGTTGGTTCGCCTCGGGTCGTTGCGCTCAAGGAAGTCGACGACCTTGGCGGAGATTTCCTCGTCCACTGTCTTCGAGCGTTCCAGGGTCAGCGGACCTTCGTCACGGCAGGTCTGGCTGGCCGCCGTACCATTGGACGAGGTGCAGGACAGCACAGGACGCGGAGGCGTCAGGCAAACCGCGGTTCGCGGGTCCACCGCGCTGGGAACCGGGGGAAGACCCGGGATCGGCGTGTTCAGGCAGGGCGGAGCAAGGGTCTGCTGGGTTGAGGTCTTGTTGATGTCGGGGAAGCTCACGCCCTGCATCGCATCGAGATGATACAGATAGCCCCAGAATTCCTGGAAGCCGTGCGCGGTCGGGAGCGCGTCAGTGTGGTCGCCGAGATGGTTCTTGCCGAATTCGCCGGTGTTGTAACCGAGATCGAGCAGGAATTTGGCGAGCGCCGGGGTTCCCGGCCGCAGATAGGACGGACTGCCCGGTAATTG
>UCLR01000005.1 GCA_900473415.1 Hyphomicrobiales bacterium | reverse complement strand
CGGTCGGAACAGCGGTTACCCAGATTACAACACTTGTCGTGATCCATCGGTCGCCCAGTCGGGGATGACCGATTGCGTCGCCCATCCGGACGTGTTCGCCCCGGGCGGTGGCATCGACCACGAGCATCCAGTTTTCCAATTGGACGGCGCCCTCGAGGTCAATTGCCGATGGACGCCAGCCTTCCGCGAGACGCGTGAGGTCGGCGTTGGCTGAAGCCGGTTTTTCAGCGAAGCTCCTCATCGACAACTCCTCTGTCCTGGGATTCCGGGGGACGGTTCATGCGCGTGGGACGTTATGGAACAGCCGCGAGGGAGGCGTTCGAACACCATTGGGCCATCCGTTCCACCGGTGCCGGATGCTCCCGGCGGCGTTCCCAGCGGCGCGGATTCAGTCTGCTCGGCCGACCTCGACGATCAGCCCCGGGTCAAAGGCCGGATTCTCCCGACTGCCGTTGCGCCGAAGGTATCCAGCCTGATTGCTGAGGACCCGCGTCCGGCCGATCCGGTAGTCGTGAGAAGCATGGTCGTGGCCGTGGATCCATAGCTCGGGCTGGAACCTCTCGATGACCGGCGAGAGGTCGGAGACGAAGGCTGGCGCAAGCGGATCCCCGCGAAACCGTACCTGGACCGAGCTGGGGTGCGGAGCATGGTGGCTGACGACCGCCACAGATGAGTGTTGTAGGCGCTCCCGAGGTTTGGTCAGATTCTACCCAAAGTGCGCCTCGATGAGAGCGGAGTCCGCCGCACCCTGTGCGGCGGGCTACAGAACGGGACCACCGGGCATGCGATAGCCCGGTTTCGGCCCGACCTTGAGCTTCCAGGCATGACCCGGACTGGTCGCGTCAGGCGGAATGCCGCGACGTATTCCGTATGGCAAGCAGGCTTTCGCTCCAATGCCGGACCTCCCCATATGCGCCAGCTGCGGACATTGCAGCATTGCTCAAAAGCAGAAATCCGCGGCTAAGACGCGGAGTGGTCGTTGTGACGCGACTCTGACCTATCGCCGGGACCGCAGCATCAGCTATTCGAGAGGCAGGCTTTCATTCTCGCGAGCTGCCGCGGGGGCTCCAGCACCAATAACTTCCTCGCCATCACCAAGCGTCGCGATAGCGCGGCGCGTCGCAGATGATGACGAGCCATAACGATGTCAGACACAATTGGGACAGCCGTCGTCACCGGTGCATCGAGCGGTATCGGAGCGGTCTATGCCGACCGGCTGGCCGAACGGGGCTATGATCTTGTGCTGGTTGCGCGCAGCGCCGACAAGCTCGCCGATGTTGCCGAACGGATCGGCGCCAGGACCGGGCGCAAGGTGTATATCCTCCCCGCCGATCTCGCGGATGCATCGGACCTTGCACGCGTCGAAGCGTTCCTGCGGGAGACGCCGGACGTCACCCTGCTCGTCAACAATGCGGGTCTTGGCGGAGCATTGACGCTGCTCGATTCTGACGTCGACCAGATGGCGTCGCTGATCGCGCTCAACGTCACGGCCCTGACCCGCCTGACCTACGCCGTCGTCCCGCAGTTTGTCACGCGGGGCGCGGGGACAATCATCAACATCGCCTCGATCGTCGCTATCAATCCGGAGGCCCTGAACGGCGTCTATGGTGGCAGCAAGGCCTTCGTCCTCGTCTTCAGCCAGAACCTTCCGCACGAGCTGGCGGGCACCGGCGTCACCGTACAGGTCGTGTTGCCCGGCGCCACCGCCACCGATTTCTGGGCAATCGCGGGGCGGCCGCTCGAGCATCTGCCCAGTGAGATCGTGATGCGCAGCGAAGATCTGGTGGATGCGGCCCTCATCGGGCCCAGGACAATCTTGCGCTCCTGGCGAAGCTCTGCCCAGCCGGCTGCGAGGAACGCGAGGATCTCGAGAAAGCTATCGCCGCCGCGCCCAAGACCAACTGAGGCTGCCTCTCGCGACGCGCCGCTCCTTCGAGGAGACCGTCATGTCACCACCGATCATCCTCGACGGAGCGGCCCTGCTTGGCCGCCTGCTGATCGCCGCGCTGTTCCTGCATGAGGCCTGGGTCAAGCTCTCCCATGTCGGGCAGTCCATCGCTTACATGGAACGCTTCGGCGTGCCGGGTGTGCTGCTGCCGGCCGCGATCGGACTGGAACTGGGCAGAGGGCTGCTGCTCGTCATCGGTTGGGGCAGCCGCTATGCGGCGCTGGCGCTAGCCGGCTTCTGCGTCGTCACGGCAGTGCTGTTCCATACCGCGCTCTCCGACGGCAACCAGCTCCTGCATTTCGAGAAGGATCTGGCGATCGCCGGCGGGCTGCTGGTGATATTCGCCACGGGACCGGGGCGCTTCGCGCTGGCGCGCTCTAAAACGGGCAGGTAACATTGAGGGCGAGGAAAGGCGCGACAGAGCCTGTGGCCTCTTGCAGCCCTCTCTTTTTCTCCAGGCCGCGAGCGCCCGACGTGCGCAAACGTCTGCCCCTGCTCGCGACAATAAGACGGCAGGGGCAAAGCGAACAATCGGCGCGAGACCAAAGATTAGCCGAAGAATTGATTTCAATAAACACTTATCATTACATTTATACTTCGTTGACGTTTCGTCATTTTGGCGAATTCTAAGGCGTTGTCGGGAGCGGGAGGCTGCCCTGCGGGCGCGCGGCGGCGTGCGCGCGCGACGCGACCGGCTACGGGCAGGCTGTGGTCGGACGCGGGCCGCTACGAAACCACTCCGGCCGCCCTGCACAATGCGGAGGCTGCGATCGGGTCAATGTCAGGAATGCGACGGATCGCAAGCAGGCGACGGTGGTGGATAGTCCTGGCCGGTGCGCTCGTCAGCTATCTGCTGCTTGCCTATTTGATCTTGCCCCTCCTGTGGCGTCACCATGAACATGAGCCGGGCCTCGCATCCCTGCCCATGGTGACCCGGACCGCAGGCGGTATCCCGGGCGATGCGCTCAATGTCGGGTTCGTCGGCAGCAGGGACGATGGGCTCCGCGCCATGCAAGCGGCAGGCTGGTACCCGGCCGACCCGATCACGTTGCGGACGAGCATCGAGATTATCGGCAGCGTGGTACTCGACCGTCCCTATCATCAGGCGCCAGTCAGTCCCCTGTACTACGACGGAAAGAAAGAACAGCTCGCATTCGAAAAGCCTGAGGGCACGAGCGCGGATCGTCGACACCATGTGCGCTTCTGGATGATCCTGGAGAAGGGAAGCGATGGGCGGCCAATTTGGCTCGGCTCGGCTACGTTCGACCGGAGCGTCGGCTTCAGTCATGACACCGGACAGGTGACGCACCACATCGCTCCCGACATCGACGCCGAGCGTGACATGCTGATGCGCGACCTCAGTCAGGTCGGCATGGTCCAGAGCTTTTTCCAGATCTCCGGAGTGGGCCCAACCTTGTTCGGTTGGAACGGCGAAGGCGATCCTTACTACAACGATGGCGAGATCCATATTGCCACTCTGACGATCGGCGGCATCAGGCGAGCCGAGCCGCCCGTGACGATCCCTGCTCCTCCGCTCATAGCGCTCAAGGACCAAATCTGGCACGGCGTCAGCAACGCGATCTCAGAAGCACCCCAGCCTTAGCGATGAGACCCACCGTTAGGCTGGGCCCATGTCCACGGAACTCGCGCTTCTCAGGAGTTGAGCTTCGGCGGTCGAGACAGCGGCACATCGGCGAGCTTTAGACTCGAAACCGGGCGCCATGACATGATCCCCTCCGCCTGGAGGGAGCCACGGACGATCAGCTCGCAAGCAAGATCCGGGACGCAGTAGCCGACACAGAAGACGCCGTAACGGCGCTCGCGGATGTGCTTTCCGCTGCGAGAGTACCGATCACGGTGCGCAGGGCGCGAGATGGACTCAGCGCAGTGTTGGAGAGGAGAAGGAGCGGCGACCTCCAGCTCGTCGGTAAGAACAAGGTGCCAGGCGACACGGCTTTGGTGCTCTCCGTCGAGACATTCGCCGAGATCCTGCTGAAGGCCGGAAAGCCGCATTCCTTTTACGATGCACTTTACGCGGCCGGTTTCCGCCCGGCGACGGGAGCGAAGCCGAAGCTGCGTCGATCCCCCCTCGCAATCCGCTGAAGGTGTCCGCATGAGAGCAATGATGCCGCTGCCCGAGCAGGGCCTTTTCGATCTCGACGGTACTGCCCTACCTGGGAAGGCCCGCTCCATCTCGGCATTCCCGGCGAGAGACAAAAAGCCACTCAGGGGGACACGTTTCCACTGAGGCGCTGCTTTGGAGTCAGAATTCCACTGGGGGAGCGCTTCGCCAGCCCCCTCGGGGGAGCCGCGAAAGTCGGACCGATCACTGTCGCGAACGCATTCTGGAGCGGCATCCAATATTGATGAAATGCGCATTTGTTTCGAGTTTCATCAACATTAAATGCCTTCCGATGCGAAGGAATTGCCCCTCTGCCGCGATTAGCCTTTCCTGATGGCCAGGAACTTAGCCGGGTTGAAACGTCGGGATCGGCGCGCGTCTACGAGAACCGCTGAGGGTGGAGGCACCCGGACTCGTGCCGGAAGAGTGACGCTTGGCCCAAGGCGCGGATCCCGGCGAAACGCATCCGCCTGCGTGCTGTCGTGAAACGGGATCCGTCGAGCGGATCAAGCAACCCGACCCGGCTCCCGGGAAGCGACCGTCAGGCCGATCACGTCGTGCTTCGCGATCAACTCCGCAACGAGACCGCTCTCGACCGCCGCCTCCACGAAAGCCCGCAGATAGTCGATGGCGATGCTCGAGATCTTCGGTGTTCCGATCGCCTGCTGGACGGACATGAAGCGGCCCGTCAGCAACTTCGAACCCGGCAGCCGGGCCTCATCCTCGATCAGCTTCTGGCGAAGGCCGGCAAGGGCATCGAGCTTCCCGTCGATGAACAGCTTGTAGGTCTCGTCGAAGCCATTGCCCCAGACCATCTCGGCCTTGTGCACATTGCGCTCGAGCCAGAGGCCGTAGGCAGTGCGGGCCGCGGCCGCGATACGGTGACCCGTCCGGTCCACCTCGGAGACCTCCCGAAGCGGCGATCCTGGCGGCAGCAGATAGGTCGCCTCGATCTCGGCATAGGCCGCGGTGAAGTCGATCACGGCGGCGCGTTGCGGCTCGGCCGCGACCAGCCCGACATCCCACTCGTCGCGCTCGGCAGCATCGGCGAGCTTGCCGGGGTTCTCGTAGGAGACGTATTCCAGCTGGAGCTCGAGGCAAGCAGCCAGCGCGGCCGCCATGTCAGGCGATACCCCAGCCGGGCCACCGTCGGGCGTCCGGCTGGAGACGAGCAGGAAATTCGAGAGGTTAATCCCCGCCCGCATCTTGCCGTGCCGCGACAGGGCCGTGCGGACCTCGGCCGGAGCGGGACCGAGCTTGGCCTTCAAGCCTTCCACCATCGCGGACATCTCAGGCAGCCTTCAGGGTCTCGGCGACGAGCTGGCCGAAGCGCTTCGTCCCAGTCTGGCCACCAAGGTCCGGGGTGCGCGAAGTCGGGTCGGTAAGAACCTCGTCGATCGCCTTGTCGATGGCGTGGAAGGCCTGCTCGAAGGCCGGGAGGCCGCGCTTCTCGCCGAGCCACTGCAGGAGCATGCCGCAGGACAGGATCATCGAGACCGGGTTCGCCTTGTCCTGGTTCTGGATATCGGGCGCCGAGCCATGCTGGGCCTGGGCGCAGCAATGGGTGTCGCTCGCCATCATTGAACCTGCGAGCCCGAGGCTGCCCGAGAGCTCGCTCGCCAAGTCGGAGATGATGTCGCCGTAGAAGTTCGTCGCGCAGATGACGTCGAAGCGCTCGGGGCTGCGCACCAGATGCGCGGTCGAGGCGTCGATCAGGAGGTCGTCGAGCTGGACGTCGGGGAACTCCTGCGCCACCTTGCGGACCTCGCGCAGAAACAAACCGTCGGTCTGGTGGAAGCTGTTCACCTTGTGGACGGCGGTCACCTTCTTGCGGCGCTTGGCAGCCAGTTCGAAGGCTCGTCGGGCGATCCGGTTCGAACAGTGCGCCGTGATCTTGCGCAGCGATATCGCCATGTCCGGCGACGGCATCAGCTCGGCCCAGCCGAGATGCATGTTGCGGTCGGGATAGAACCCCTCGGTCGCCTCGCGCATGATGACGAGGTCCATCGTCTTGCCGGGCTTCATGTTGGATTCGATGAAGGGGCGCGTACGTGCAGGCCTAACGTTGGCGTAGAGATCGAGCCCGACCCGGAAGCCGGCCGACACGTTGCGGCCGCCCTTTTCCGGGGCTGGATAGTCGGCATGAGACTGGGTGCCCAAGATCACCCCGTCATATTCAGCGCGGGCCTTGTCCAGCACGCTCTCGCGCAGCGTGGTGCCGTACTTCTCGAGACTCTTGAAACCGACGTCGTCATAGTCGAAGGCGAGACCGAGACCGAACTTGTCGCTGGCGACCTCGAGGACATCGATCGATGCCGCAACGATCTCCGGCCCGATGCCGTCGCACGGCAGGACGAGAATCTTCATGACGTTTCCTTCGCTTCCGGTCTGGCCCTTGGAATTGGCTATTCCATGTTATAAAACCAATAATGGGTCAAGATGGCTTTAGCCGATCGGGCTCGGTATTAGATTCGGACGTCCAACATCACGGTCACGCAGCCCAAGCATGGCAAGCAGCCCCCTCGCCCTTCGTATCGCCAACGACATCGTCGCCCAGATCGGCATGGGCGAGCTCGAACCCGGCTCGCACCTGGCAACGGAGGCGCTGGCCACGCGCTTCGACGTCTCGCGCTCGCCCGTTCGGGAGGCGTTGGCGCTGCTGTCGAGCAAGGGGCTGATCGAGAACAGGCGTCACCGGGGATTCTTCGTCCTGCCGGTGGCCAGTGCCAATGGCGAGAGCGTGATCGAGCCCCTCGCCCCGATGGCCGACGAACCCTATTACCTCTTCGCCGAGGATTGGCTGCACGACAGGATCGGTGCCGACCAAACCGAGCAGGCCATCCGCGATCGTTACGGGCTGTCCCGAGCCCAGGCCCAGGAGCTGCTTCTCCGGGCCGCCACTGAAGGCTGGGCCGAGCCGAAGCCGGGCTACGGCTGGAAGCTACGCCAAGTCGCCAAGACCGCGGAGGCCTTTGAGGCCATCTATCGCTTCCGCGCCGTGATCGAACCGGCCGCGCTGCTCGAGCCGACTTTCTGCTACGACAAGCGCGCTGCCGCTACGCTCCGGAAGACGCAGGAGCGGCTCGCGGCCGGGAACCTCGAGGGCATGCTTCCCGCCGCAATGACCGCCGCCGGGGCCGAGTTCCACGAGACCATCATCCGGATGTCTAACAATCCGATGTTCTTCCAGGCGCTGGAGCGGGCGAACCAGCTCCGCCGCCTCGCTGAGTACCGCCTCAAGGTCGACCCCAAGCGCATCTCGTTGCAAAGCCTCGAGCACCTTCAGATCATCGAGCTGCTCGCGAAAGGCGACAATCTTGAGGCCGCCCATCTGATGCGACGACATCTGAGCGGCGCGCTGGCATCCAAGTCGCCCGTCATCCACCCGCGGCAAGAGCCGACCTAGAATCCTTTCTCGCCCCCCTGAAATCCGCATCCGAGCCGGGATTCCGGAAGGTCGCGGCATTCTGCATCAAGTCAGTTGGTTTTATATATTGATAAAACCAATCTCAATGATAAGTTGCCCCGATAACAACAATCATCGGGAGGCATAGCCATGCTCAATCGTCGCCAGTTCGTACTCGGGTCCGCGGCCAGCGTCGGCGCGCTCAGCTTAGGGCTCCCCGCCGCGGGCCAGACCATCCCTTCCGGCTATCCGGCCGACTACAAGGACATCGTCGAGAAGGCGCGCACCGAGGGCGTAGTATCGATTTACACCTCGACCGACGACGTTCAGGGCCGCCCGCTGGTGGAAGCGTTCCGGGCCGCATTTCCCGGCATCCGCGTCGACTACAACGACATCGGCACCAACGGCGCCTACAACCGCGTGATCTCCGAAGCCGCTGCCAAGCAGGTCGGCTCGGACGTGGTCTGGACCTCCGCGATGGACCTCCAGATGGTGCTGGTGCAGCGCGGCCTCGCCGAGGCGTATAAGTCGCCGGAGACCGGCAAGCTGCCGGACTGGGCGAACTTCAACGACACGCTCTACGGGACGACGGCGGAGCCGGTCGGCATCCTCTACAACAAGGCCCAGACGGCCTCGCTGAAGCTGCCTCGGACGCGCGGCGAGTTGCTCGCATTCATGAAGGACAACAAGGATGCGCTGAAGGGCAAGCTCGCGACCTTCGATCCGGAAAAGAGCGGCTCTGGCTTCCTGTTTTTCAGCAACGACGCCAAGACCCGTCCCGAGACATTCGACCTCGTGCGCGCCTTCGGAGCGGCCGACGGCAAGATCTACGGCAGTTCGGGCGCAATGCGCGAGAAGATCGTCTCCGGCGAGCACGTCTTCGCGTTCAACATCATCGCCTCCTACGCGATCGAATGGGCCGCGAAGAACCCGGCGCTCGGCTACATCCTGACCTCGGATTACACCGCCGCCTTCTCGCGCGTCGCCCATATCTCGAAGGGCGCGCCGCATCCCAACGCCGCCCGCGTCTTCCTCGACTTCCTGCTCTCGCCCGCCGGACAGTCGGCGCTCGCCGCCAACGGCGCCCCGTCGATCCGCACCGACGTCACCAGCGGCCTCAACCTCGCCAAGCTCAACGAGATGGCGAACGGCAACCTGAAGCCGATCCCGATCACCACCGCCCTGCTGGAGGCCACGGAGCCGAAGAATCGCGCCGACTTCTTCCGCCGCTGGAAGGAAGCGCTGCGCGGCTGAGCCGCGCAGTCCCGCGGAGCCGTCATCATCATGTCACTCGCTGCACAAGCACCGCGCTACAGGGCCACGGTCATCCTCGCCCTGTTCGCGATGGTCGCGGCTCCGGCCGTCCTGATCATCTACCAGAGCTTCCTGAATGCGCCGTTCTTCGACGAAGCGGCCCGGCCGAGCCTGGAAGCCTATGAATTCATCCTGACGGACCCCGAATTCTACCGGGCGCTGTGGACGACGGCGCTCTACGCCTTCGGCATGGTGCTCGTCGCCGTGCCGCTCGGCGGCATCCTTGCCTTCCTGATCACACGCACCGACCTCAAGGGACGCGGCTGGCTCGAGCCGCTGGTCCTCGTGCCGATGTTCCTGTCCTCGATCGTGCTTGCCTTCGGCTACACGGTCGCGATCGGCCCGTCCGGCTTCGTCACCATCGCCTTCCGGACCGTCTTCGGGTCGGCGCCGTGGAGCATCTACACGCTACCCGGCATCATCCTGATCGGCGGCCTCAGCCACGTCCCGACCGTCTATCTCTATGTCGCCTCAGCGATGCGGAGGCTGCCCAGTGACCTGGAGGAGGCGGCGCGCACGGCCGGCGCCAGCGTCTGGCGCGTCTCGCTCGACGTGACCCTTCCAATGGTGCTCCCGGCGCTGGTTTTCAGCGCAGCGCTCAACCTGCTGCTCGGCTTCGAGACCTTCGGAATTCCGCTGGTCCTCGGCGACCCGAACGGCATCCTCGTGCTCACGACCTACATCTACAAGGTCAACACGATCTTCGGAGCACCTACCTACCAGGTCATGGCCGCCGTCACTGTCTTCCTGATCCTGATCACGCTGCCGCTGGTGTTCATCCAGCGCAGGCTGCTGCGCCATGCGCGGCGCTTCGCGGCCGTCGGTGGCAAGGGCGCGCGCACCAACCTCTTGAAGCTGGGCCGCGCCGGACAGGCGATCGCGCTCTCTATCATCGGGCTCTGGCTGATCGTCTCCGTCTTCCTGCCCGTCGGCGGAGTGATCCTGCGCGCCTTCGTCGAGAACTGGGGCGAAGGCATCCGTATCTCTGAGCAACTGACACTCGCCAACTTCCAGCGCATTTTCGAGCTGCCAAGCCTGTCACGCGGCATCATCAATACCATCGTGCTGGCCGCCGTCGGCGGGGCGGTCGCCGTCGGCTTCTACCTGCTCGTCGGCCTGGCGGGCCATCGCAACCACGGGCCAACCGGAACGCTGCTCGACTACTCCGTCCTCATCCCGCGCGCCCTCCCGGGTCTCATCGTCGGCCTCGCCTTCTTCTGGCTGTTCCTGTTCGTGCCATTCCTCGTGCCGTTGCGGACGACGCTGTTCAGCCTGCTGATCGCCTACATCATCGTCGGCCTGTCCTATGGGTTGCGCATCATCCAGGCGACGCTGCTGCAGGTTTCCCCGGAGCTCGAGGAATCGGCACGCACTGCCGGTGCCACCACCTTCCGGACCTGGCGCGACGTGGTCATTCCGCTCGTGCGCCCGGGTCTCGCCGGAGCCTGGGCGATGATCATGATCGTCTTCCTCCGCGAGTACGCAACGGGCGTCTATCTCATGAGCGCGGGCACCGAGGTCATCGGCTCGCTGATGGTTTCGCTGCTGACCTCCGGCGCGATGGACCAGATCGCCGCCCTCTCCTTCATCTCGATCCTGCTGACCGCGGTCGGGCTCACGCTCGCGCTGCGCCTGGGAGCCAAGATCCATGACTGATCTCGTCGTCGACAACGTCCAGAAATGGCTGGGCGGCCTCCAGATCCTGTCCGGTGCCAGCTTCACCGCCGAGAAGGGCCGAATCGTCGCGCTGCTCGGCGCCTCCGGCAGCGGCAAGACCACCCTCCTGCGCTGCATCGCAGGGCTCGAACAGCCCGAGATCGGCCGCATCACGATCGGGGGCACGCCGGTCCTCGACAACGAGACCGGTATCGCCCTCCCCCCGGAACAGCGGAAGATAGGGCTGGTCTTCCAGTCCTATGCGCTGTGGCCGCACCGGACTGTGTTCGACAACGTCGCCTATGGGTTGAAGCTGCGGAAGCTCCCGCAGAGCGAGATCAAGGGCAAGGTCGAGGCAATTCTCGAAAAGCTTGGCCTGGCCCACCTTGCCGCGCGTTATCCGGACCAGCTCTCCGGCGGCCAGCAGCAGCGCGTCGCGATCTGCCGGGCGCTGGTCTACGAGCCCAAGGTCCTGCTGCTCGACGAGCCGCTGTCGAACCTCGACGCCAAGCTGCGCGAGGAAGCCCGCTTCTGGATCCGGAAGCTCATCCTAGACCTCGAGATCTGCGCCATCATGGTGACGCACGACCAGGGCGAGGCGCTGGCGATCGCCGACCAGGTGCTGCTGCTGAAGGGCGGCAGCATCGTGCAGTCCGGCAGCCCACGCGAGATCTACGGCAAGCCCGAGACCTTCTACGCCGCCGACTTCATGGGCACCAACAACGTGCTCAGCGGCAAGCTTGTCCGCGCCGCGGGGAAGCCCGACGCCATCGACTGCGCAGGCCTTTCCCTGTCCGGCGTCTGGAAGGATCGGGAGACACCGATCGAGGGCGGTGCGGTCAAGGCCGTCATCCGCATGGAGGCGCTCTCGGTCACCGCCGACGCCGTTCCCGACAGTGCGCCCTTCGACGTCGAGGGCTGCATCTATCTCGGCGAGAAATGGGAGTATCGGCTGAAGCGCGGCGACCTGCGCCTGCGCGCCCAGGGCCGTGACGAGCTGCCCGGCCCCATCGCCCACTGCCGCATCCCGGCGTCCGAGACCTGGCTCTTCAATCCCTGAGGCCCCCCTCATGCCTGCACGCACCCGCATCGCCCTGATCCATGCCACCTCGGTGGCCGTCGACCCGATCGCCCAATCCTTCCGGGATCTCTGGCCGGAGGCGGATACGCTCGGCGTCCTGGACGACGGGCTGGCCCTCGATCGCGCCGCAGCGGGGGCGCTGACCGATGAGCTCTCCGATCGCATCGGCGCGCTTGCCAGCTATGGCGCATCGACCGGGGCGAAGGCGGTCCTCTTCACCTGCTCGGCTTTCGGCACGGCGATCGAGGCCGCCGCGCGAGCGCTGCCGATCCCGGTGCTGAAGCCGAACGAGGCGATGTTCGAGGAGGCGCTTGGCTTCGGCGACGACATCGGCATGGTCGCGACCTTTGGTCCGGCCATCGCCGGGATGGAGGAGGAGTTCGTCGAGGAGGCGAAACGGATCAGGCCGACCGCCCGGATCAGGACGCTGCTGGCTCCCGGCGCCATCGAGGCTCTCCGTGGCGGAGATGCCGACACTCACAATCGCCGCGTGGCCCACGGCGCGACCGAGCTGGGTGAATGCGACGCGATCCTGCTCGCTCACTTCTCGACGTCGCGTGCCCTGGCGGCGTGCAGGGCCGCGACCACGCGTCCGGTCCTGTCGTCGCCCGATGCGGCGGTGCGAAAGCTCCGGCGCCTGCTGGAGAACGGATGAACGAAGCTCGCGAAGCCGGGCCGCAATCAGGGAGGCTTGGATGACGATGACGACGGCCGGAGCCGGTGCATTTCTCGCGGGTGCCCTGTTGTGCGCAGGACTCGCGCCCGCCGGGGCGCAGTCCTTCCCCGAGCGACCGATAACAATGATCGTCCCGTTCGCGGCTGGTGGTGCCGCCGACGCGACCGGCCGCATCCTGGCCGAGAGCATGTCGCGGGCACTGGGCAAGAATGTCGTCGTCGAGAATGTCGGCGGCGCCGGTGGCGCTACGGGTTCGGCGCGAGTGAAGAACGCGCAGCCCGACGGCTATACGATCGGGCTCGGGCATACAGGGACGCTCGCTGCGGCGGTAACCGTCACGCCGAAGCTGCCGCATAATCCGCGTGCGGACTTCGCCTATCTCGGCGTCGTCGCGGCGGCCCCAAACGTCATTTTCGTCCGCAAGGATTTCCCAGCGGCCACGGCGCAGGAATTCATCGCCGTCGCGCAGCGGAAGAAGTCCGACATCACCTTCGGCCATTCCGGCAACGGCGCGGCCTCGCACATCACTTGCCTGCTCTTTTTCGGGCTGATCAAGGCCTCGCCGACCTACGTGCCCTATCGGGGCTTCGGGCAGACGGTCAACGACATCATCGGCGGCAAGATCGACGGCTCCTGCGATCTCGTCGCCTCGGTCTCCGGACAGGCCCAATCCGGCCTCGTCAAGGCGCTGGTGGTCGCGACGAAGGAGCGTTCGCCTACGCTGCCCGATGTTCCTTCGGCGGTCGAAGCCGGGATTCCGGAGTTCCAGGCGGAAACCTGGACCGGGCTCTTCGCCCCGGCGAACACGCCCTCGCCGATCCGCGCCATCCTCGAGAAGGCCGTGGCCACCGCGCTGAACGATCCGGAGGTGGCCAAGCGGCTGTCCACGATCGGAGCGCGCGTGCCGACCCCGGAGGAGCGGGGTGACGCTACGATGCAGAAACTCGTGAACTCGGAGATCGACCGCTGGGCCGATATCCTCAATAGGGCGGGCTTCAAGCCCGATTAGGCAAAGTGGACGACGCAGGAACCCAACACTGGACGCCGTTTGAGGTCGGAGGAGAGACCCTTCTCCACCTTGATTGCGCGTCATTGCTCGGACCGGAATACCACAGGTTGCCGCATGTGCTGCGCATCCTGTTCGAGAACGCAATGCGGACCGCGCCCGCGACGGAAACCCGGCACCTGCCGCAGGTCTTTCGGGAGTGGCTCGTCGACGGGACAAGCTTGGCCGAGATCCCGTTCCTGCCAAACCGCATCATGATGCACGACACGACGTGTGGCCCAGCGCTCGTCGACATCGCTGCGATGCGGGACATCCTGAGCGAGCACGGACGCGATCCCGACCTCCTCATGCCCCGCATTCCGGTCGACGTCTCGACAGACCATTCCTCCGGCGTCGACTTCTTCGGCCGCTCCGACGCCTTCCAGCGCAATCTCGAGAAGGAGTTCGCCCGCAACGCTGAACGCTACCGGCTGATGAAATGGGCTTCCGTGGCAATGCCAGGCATCCGTGTCCATCCGCCGGGTTCCGGCATCATGCACACGATCAACCTGGAACGCCTGTCGCACGTCGTCGTTCGCGAGACGCGCGACGGCCGCCACTACGCCTATCCCGATGCCCTGATCGGGACCGACAGCCACACCCCGACCGTCAATGGCCTCGGGGTGCTCGGCTGGGGCGTCGGCGGCCTTGAGGCCGAGGGCGCGCTCTTCGGCGTGCCCGTGGTGCTACGCATCCCGGACGTGATCGGCGTGCGGCTGACCGGACAGTTGCGCAGCGGAGCCATGGCCACGGATCTGGCGCTCGAGGTGACGCGCGCGCTGCGTGAGATCGGCGTGACCGGCGACTTCGTCGAATTTCACGGCCCCGGGGTGGCGACGCTCTCGGTCGGCGAGCGTGCGGCGATCGCCAACATGGCCCCGGAGTACGGCGCGTCGACCGGCTACTTCCCGATCGACGTCGCAAGCTTGGTCTACCTCTCGAAGATCGGCCGTTCCGGGCGCGAGTATCGGCTGGTCGAGGCCTACGCCAAGGCGGCGGGCCTCTGGCTCGATCCCGAGGCGGATATCCGCTTCAGCCGCGAGATCACAATCGACCTCGACGCGATCGAAGCGAGCGTTGCGGGCCCGCGCCGCCCGCAGGATCGGCTTCCAGCGGGCCAAACCCGGGGCTGCTTCACGCCGCCGCTCTCGACCGGTACCGAACCGGTGCCCGACGGCGCGGTCGTCATCGCCGCCATCACGAGCTGCACCAACACCTCGGATGCCAGCAT
The DNA here is from genome assembly GCA_900473415.1 of Hyphomicrobiales bacterium. Classification (GTDB taxonomy): domain Bacteria; phylum Pseudomonadota; class Alphaproteobacteria; order Rhizobiales; family Beijerinckiaceae; genus Allobosea. The sequence goes on along the minus strand of UCLR01000005.1, from coordinate 221,199 downwards.
GCTCGCGGCCGCAGGCGTGCTCGCCCGCAAGGCCCATGCACTCGGGCTTGCACCCCGCGCCTACGTCAAGACGTCCCTGGCCCCGGGATCGCCGACGGCCGAGCGCTTCCTGCGCCGGGCCGGACTGATGCCGGATCTGGAAGCCCTCGGCTTCGGCATTGTGGGCTACGGCTGCACCACCTGCATCGGCAATTCAGGCGCCCTGCCGGATATGGTGCGGGCAGAGCTCGGGCGCCCCGGTTTCCGACCCGTCGCGGTGCTGTCGGGCAACAGGAACTTCCCGGGGCGCGTTCATCCCGATCTGGAGTACGGCTTCCTCGCCTCGCCGCCGCTGGTCATCGCCTTCGCGTTGGCCGGAACGGTCGACATCGACATCACGCGTGATCCGATCGGCTTTGCGGCCGATGGGGGTCCCGTCGTGCTGCGAGATATCTGGCCAACCGGCCCCGAGATCGACGCGGCCGTCGCCGGCGGCTGGGAGGTCGGCGATTTCGACGCCGCCTATCGCGAGGCCGCGACGCGCCCGCTCTGGGTCGATCTCGATGCGCCCAAGGGACCACGCTTTCCCTGGGATCCGGCCTCGACCTATCTGCGCCGGCCGCCGTTCGTCCGCCCGACCGGGCTCCCGCCCGCCGAAGGACCTGCCCGTGCCCTCCTGGTGCTGGGCGACGACGTGACCACCGACCACATCTCGCCCGCGAACCAGATCCGGCCGGACAGCGCGGCCGGGCGCCACATCGTCGAATGCGGCGGCGACCCCGCCGATCTCAACGTCTACGCCTCGCGGCGGGGCAATTTCGAGGTCATGGTGCGCGGCGCCTTCACCAATCGTCTCGCGATTAACCGACTCGTCCCGGAGGCCCCGGCCGGGATGACGCGCCACGAACCCTCGGGCGAGATCGTACCGCTGACGGAGGCCTCCGAACGCTATCGCCGGGACGGCACGCCGCTGCTGCTTTTCGCAGGAGAGCGTTACGGCATGGGCTCCTCGCGCGACTGGGCGGCCAAGGCCGTCGCCCTGCTGGGCGTGCGGGCCGTGATCGCCTCGAGCATCGAACGCATCCACCGCACCAACCTGATCGGCATGGGCATCCTGCCCCTTCTCCTGCCTGAAGGCCTCTCGCCAGCCTCGCTCGACATCGCGTCGAACGACGTCTTCGAGATCGACCTGTCGCCTGACCGGTTGACGCCGCGCTGTGACGTGCCGCTCACGATCGTCAGGGCAGACGGCGGTAAGGAGCGCCTGGTCCTGCGCGCCGCGATCGAGACCTCGCTCGAGGTCACGCTGCTCAAGTCGGGCGGCCTCATCCCGCACGTGCTGTCGGGCCTGCTGGACGAGCCGGAGCAGGCGAAGGGAGCGGCATGATGGCGATGGCCTTGCCCGAGGGAGCCTGCGACTGCCACGTCCATGTCTTCGGGCCGCCCGGGCGCTACCCCTTCGCGCAGGATCGCGTCTACACCCCTGGCGAAGCGAACGAGGAGATGCTGCTCGCCCTGCATCGCCATCTCGGCATCGACCGGGTCGTGCTGGTCCAGCCCAGCCCGTATGGCTTCGACAACGCGCGCATGATGGCCGCCCTCGATCGATTGGGCGCCCGCGCCCGTGCCGTGGCGGTCGTGTCCTCCGACGCTCCGGAGCGCGAGCTGGTCGCGATGAAGGCGGCCGGAGTCTCTGGCGTGCGGCTCAACGTGGACACCGGGGGCATTGTCTGTCCGGAAGCCGTCAGGGCGGCGCTGGCAACCGAATCCGCGCGCTGCGCGCGCCTGGGATGGCACACGCAGATCCTGACACGGCTTTCGGTGATCGGCGCGCTCGAGGCCCAGATCGCCACCCTCCCCGCGCCTCTCGTCGTCGATCATTTCGGACGCCCGGACATCGGCGGCCCGATCGATCAGCCCGGTTTCCCGGCGCTGCTGCGCCTGCTCGGCAGCGGGAATGTCTGGGTGAAGCTGTCATCGATCGCTCGCCTCTGCGGGTCGCGGCCGCCAGACCGTATCGCCCCGTTCGTCCGGGCTCTCGTCGAAACCCGTCCCGATCGTCTGGTCTGGGGATCGGACTGGCCGCATACCGGCGGCGGGCGTGGCAACCGATCGATCGAGGAGGTCGAGCCGTTCTCCACGGTCGATGACACGGCCTCGCTGGCGGCTCTGTCGCAAGCGGTCGGCGATCGCGCTACCTTGCAACGCATCCTCGTCGACAACCCGGCGCGGCTCTATGGATTCGAGTGATGACCAGGCCGTTCGACACGCCGCCCGAGCTGGTGGAATCCGATCTCGACCTCGTCATCTGCGGCTTTCCAGGCAAGTCGGCCTGCCATGGTGGCCTTGGCTGGAGCACGGTGGCCCTGCTGCGCTCCGGCGACCGCATCGCGCTCGTCGACGCGGGCAATTTCGGCATGCGCAAGCTCATCCTCGAGCAGCTCGGCCAGCGCGGGCTGAAACCTAGCCAGGTCACCGACCTGCTGCTGACGCATTCGCATTACGACCACTCGGTGAATTGGACGTTGTTCCGGGACGCGCGGATCGTGGTTGGCGCCGTCGAGCTCGAATGGGCGCTAGGCGAGCCCTGGGGCGAGACCCCGGTACCGGAACTTTACGTGCGTGCGCTCAGTGACTGGCCAACATGCGAGAAGGTTGCCGACGGCGCCGAGGTCTTCCCAGGGATGACCGCGCATCTGGCTCCCGGTCACACGCCCGGCTGCCTGATCTTCCATTGGCGGACGCCGACGCGCGACATCATCTTCACCGGCGATGCCGCGAAGAACCGGGCGGAACTGGTCTCGCGTGACACCGACATGACCTACGACGCTTCGATCAGTCGCGCTTCGATCGAGATGATCTGGAAACACTGGCAGGCCCGTCCCGGCACGGTCGTCGTCCCCGGCCATGACCTGCCGATGGTCCTCGTCGGTGGCAAACCGCAATACCTCGGCAAGCGCAAGGCCTCGATCCGGGCCTGGTTCGGCGACGACATGACCACCTTGACCGAGATGGACCTGACGGCCGCCAACTCGGCCTGAAGTCCGAAACCTGCTTCGCGAACGACGGAACTACACGATGAGCACGCGCGCCGACTGGAATGCCGATCTCTACCTCCGCTTCGAGGACGAGCGCACGCGGCCTTCCATCGATCTGATCCAGCGGGTGAAGCTCGACGCGCCCTCGCGCTGCATCGACCTCGGCTGCGGTCCGGGCAACAGCACCGAACTGGTCGCCGCGCGTTTCCCGAGCGCCGTCACCCAGGGACTAGATTCCTCACCCGACATGATCGAGAAGGCGCGCAAACGCCTGCCGAAGCTTGAATTCGTGCTTGCGGACCTCGAGAACTGGTCGTCAGCGCAGCCTTACGACCTGATCTTCGCCAACGCCGTCCTGCAATGGATCCCCGACCATGCCGAGCTGTTCACGCGGCTGGTGCGAAGCCTCGCCCCAGGCGGCGTCCTCGCCGTCCAGATGCCGAACAACCTCTCGGAGCCATCGCATGTCTCGATGGCCGAGGTCGCCGCCGACGGCGCGTGGGCGGAGCGGCTGGCGGATGCGGGCAAGGCCAAGGCGCCCATCGGCTCGTTCTCCGATTACCGTCGCTGGCTCGCGAAGGCTGGGTGCAACACCGATCTCTGGCAGACGACCTACGTCCACGCGCTAGCGAACCACCAGGCCATCGTCGACTGGTTCATGAGCACGGGTCTCAAGCCCTATATCGATCCCCTGCCCGAGGCCGACCGCGCCCTCTTCCTGGAAAGCTACCGCGAGAGGATCGCGCAGGCCTATCCGGCGGAGCCCGACGGCCGCGTGCTGCTGCGCTTCCCTCGGCTGTTCATCCTCGCGACGAAGCGCTGATCCGTTGCAGTTCGCGCCTAGGAGAACCGGCTTGGGGTGAAAAACCAGTCACCTGCGCTAACGGCATCCTCCAAGGCTCAAAAGCCTACTTCCAGGCCCCCCTTTTGAGGGGGCACACGGCATGCGCTCCGACCCCAAAATGCGACGCAGGGATCACAACATCAGCGATGCGGGGAGGTTCTTCGACGTGCCCAGACTGCTCGTTCTACGTTGTCCGGCTCACTCGTCCCGCCAGGGTCTTCAAGGTCAGCTTGGCTCGACGGTATGACCGATCGAGGTTATGTCGGGCTGACGATGCGCCGCGATGCACCCGGTTTTGTTACGCTGTAGCAGTCACTTTATAAACGGAGGGCTCCAATGCGAAACCATGCAGCGGAAATCGGAGACAGGGATGGAAACGCCTTCAAGATTTCTGTTTCAACGCCAAATGCAGTTGGCAGCATGATAAATAATACATGAAACTGGCGATCCGTCGAAAAGGCTATATTAAATTCAATAGTGGAATCGCAAATAAGTTTAGACGTAATAAAGATATCACTTTATCCGATATTACGCTAAGCCTCAAGACAACAGAAAGGTGTGGTATTTGTCTGGAGCAATACGAAAATATCTTTGGCGTTAACGATTACGGCGTCGGAGTGATTGTTCACCATGGTGCATCGTGATGAAACCCGGCGACATATCATGGACCCTGCTCGACTGAGAAACCTCTCTGATTGGGGCGCGCCACAATCCCGGGAGGGTCAGCCGCGATATCCCGTGCGAAGGTAGAGCCAGTCTTGACGTACGACCATTGGCATCCAAACAAGCAGGAGCGCATCGGATGACCGGCTGGCTGCCTGCTCCTGTTCGCGCTTGGCGTCCCAAACCTCGATCGCCTCGATCAGCATGAGCAATCGGAATTCCTCAGCTGTGTCTTCCGGTGCCCCGCTGAGCTTCTGAACGAGGCTCATGGCGACGTCACGCTCCACCTGCGATCGGATCTCGATATTGACCGGAATGGAGATGCTTATGGTCATGGCGGACACCTCCCCGATACGTCGATCAGATCCGTCCCCAGGTCGCGTCCCGAACCGTGATCTCCCTGGCCGAAATCGTTGATCACATCCTGACCATTCCCAGTCCTGAAGACAAAGGTGTCGTCACCGCCGACGGAGCGGCCGAGCATAACCTGGCCGTCTCCCCACATTTGTTCGTTGCCATTGCCACTGATCAGCGCGTCGTCCCCGCCTCGCGCACGACCGGTCATGGTCAGGCCATCGCCGACGAGCGTAAGCTGACCCATCCCTCCAATGTGTCGAACGGCGTCGACCCTGACGACGTCGTTACCGCCGCGGCTATTGTCTGACATCGTTTCTGCATCGCCGACCAGCAGGCTGTTCATCGTCAACTGCGCGCGAACGACGAGGCTGTCGTCGCCGCCAACCGCGCCCCCGAACATGCTGCTGGCATCACCGAACGCAACGACGGCGCCCGATGCCGCGACGTCCATAGTGTCATTGCCGCCTCTGGCATGGTCTCCGAGGTTGCCTCCTGCGTCGCCGTAGAAGGTGACGCTGCCTACGAGGCCGGTGCTGAGCACGTCATCGCCACCGCGTGCCCAGTCGAACAGGTTTCCCGCGGCATCGCCGTAGAACGCGATGAAGTTCTCGCCGCTGCCGTCCGTCGCCGTGTCGTTGCCGCCGATGGAATGTCCACTCATGTTACCGCCGGCATCACCATAGATCCTGAAGGTGTTCTGGAAGGCAGAGAGTTGAAAGACGTCGTCGCCCCCCGCGGCCCGGCTGCTCAGACTTCCACCGGCGTCGCCGTACATATTGAAGGTGACAGGCCCCGGAGTCGGGGCCGCGATCAAACGGTCGTGCCCGCCCGCGCCATGGCCGGAGATATCCGTCCCCGCATCGCCGTAAAAGTTGATCGTGACTGGGCCTGTTGCCGTGACCACGGCAGTCAGCGTGTCGCTTCCGCCTTGCCCGCGATCGGCAATCCCTTTGACGGCGTCGCCATAGAAGCTGCCCGCGCCGTGCACCGTGAGGGTGTCCGTGCCGCCCATCGAACAGTCCAGCAGACTTCGCCCGGAATCCCCAAAGAGAAGATGGATCGACTCGGTTGCGACCAAACTGTCGTTGGTTCCGATCTGTGCGCGGACCAGATCGCGCAGGGTTATCGGGACTCGCTTAACCATCTCACTCTCCCTTCGACAGACATACGCGCTGAACCTTCCGGCTCGCATCGGGGCAACTGCCAGCAACGCAACCGCGCTGTTGCGATCCGTCCAGACGAAAAGGCGGAACTCAATTACGCAACGTCCTGCGGTTTGCCGGAGAGATACGGTGCTGCTTCGCGCCCGGAGCGCTAGGCGATGTGGTCGTAGAAGGTGAAGCTCTGACCGAGGAGGTTTCCGAGCGCACCCTCTGGTACGACCGCGCCGTTATAGGTAGCCGAGTCCAGGTAGAGATTGCGGTCGGTGGTTGGTGTGCCGTCCCAGCGATCGTTAAGGAAGTGGATGAAGACGTTGTGCGTGCCGGCACTCCAGCTTCCCAGCACCGTGACGGCGTCGGACTGCCCCGTTCCATGGGAGGCGCTGGCGGTGAGCGTCCCGCCGATCTGCACACCGTCGACCGAGACCGTGTAGAGCGCATCGCCGAGATAGGCGTCCTGGCTGAGCTTGAGCACGAGCTTGTCGGAGCCGCTGCCGATCGTCGTGCCCGTCGGATCCGAAGGGGTCGGAGGCGGCGTGGTCGTGGGCGGTGGGGTGGTTGGAGGAGGTGTCGTCGCCGAATCCTGGAAGCCGAAGCTCTGGCCGAGGAGATTGCCGAGAGCCCCGCCCGATACTACCGCGCCGTTATACGTAGCCGAGTCCAGGTAGAGATTGCGGTCGGAGGTCGGCGTGCCGTCCCAGCGATCGTTGAGGAAATGGACGAAGACATTGTGCGTGCCGGCAGCCCATTCGCCGAGCACGGTGATTGTGTCCGACAGGCCGGCGGAATGGGCGGCGCGCGCGCTCATCGTCCCGCCGATCTGCACGCCATCGACCGACACGGTGTAGAGCGCGTCGCCGAGATAGGCATCCTGGCTGAGCTTGAGCACCAGCTTGTCGGAGCCGCTGCCGATCGTGACCGCGGTCGTCCCGCCGGTCGGGGGCGGCGGGGGACTTCCGGCCGCGACCGCGCCGTAAAGGCCGGGATCATAGCCGTCCGGCGACGAGACCGTGCCGAGGGCGACCGCCTGCGCATTGGGATCGGCAGAGTAGACGCGGACATAGTCGATCTTCGAGGTCAGCGGCACGCCGGCGATCTTGGCAGGATCCTGCACGGCGAGGTCGAGCAACAGATACATCGGGGCATGCATGTCGCTCGGCGTCGCCTGCGAGCCGACCAGTTGGCCATCGATGTAGAACCCGATCCGGTCCGCCTGCCAGTTCATGCCATAGGTGTGGTAGCCGGACGGGCTGGGCATCTCGCTGTAGACCTGGAGATATTGCTGCCAATGCTCGTTGGGCGCCGGGTCCGTGGTGTGGATGCCGCTGTAGATGCCCTTGTCCCAGACACCGTAGTGCTCGACCACGTCGAGCTCCTGCCAGCGCCCGAGACTGTTCGGATCGGGAACCTGGACATTCGGCAACAGCCAGAACGCGTCCCATCCGCCCGGAGCATCGGAGAAGTCCGCGCGAACTTCGAAGTAGCCGTAGGTCTGCGAGAAATCACCTTGCGTCGTGACGAGGCCTGACTCCCAGGCCCCGGGATAGCCGTAAGGCGTCCGGTCCGGGACCGCTGTGATCGTGAGCGCGCCGTTCGAGACATTGAACGGGTCGTAACCCGAGCCCGCATCGACGAAGGAACTGATCCCGAAACCGACGTCCGAACGGCCATCGTGGCGCCATTCCTGACGCGTGCTGGCCCAGGTCGTGCCATTGCCGGTCAGCGAGATGCTGCGCGTGTTGAATTCCTCATCGAAGGTCAGGCGGTATCCGGTGAGATCGACCATTGGCACGTCCTCGCCATCTGAAATCGGCCCAGCGGGAAGCGGCATCCGCTCTGGCCCGCAGCAATCAAGCGACCTGTGAAACAGAGACCATGATGATCCGGCCTGGGCCTTCCAAAGCGAAGGCGCCGCCTGCCGCAGTCGATCGGAGCGCCTTCTCCGATCCGCCGAGGCGACATGAACTGCCGGCAGGCATATCGATACGCATCTTCGTCGCGTCGTCGCGACGAGTATCCACCGTCGAGGGAGCTTCGTGGACCTGGCCGATGTTTCGGCTCGTCCGATCGTCAGGCATCGATTACCGTAACTATGACGCGCCGCAGCATTAGCGGCAAGTGCCGTGGCTCGATTCTCGCATGATCGTTCGGACTGGCCTGCCCCGAGTCCCCGAGCCGAACCGATCAGGTTGAATCGATGCGATCGGCGCGTTGGCCTCTGCCTATGCGACCGAGAGTGCACGAGCGAATCGGTACGCGCCCGAAGTCGCCCCACGCAATGCCGACCCTTGCTGTTCATCGTCGCGGCGCACGCGACCCCGGAAGCCGATAATCGCCGAAAGGTGTCTGATGAGGCGGCGCGAGCATCGATCCAAGGTGATGTCGGGCGTCAGATCCGAACTGGATTCGCTCCGTACCTGGCTTCTCTGGGTCGCGATCTTCTCCGCATTCATCAGCGTGCTCTACCTCGCCGGCACGCTTTACATGCTTCAGGTCTACGATCGGGTGTTGACCAGCCGATCGCTGCCGACGTTGCTGGCGCTCTCCGCGATCGCTTTCGCGGCCTATCTGTTCCAAGGCATTCTCGACGCTGTCAGGGCACGCATGCTCGCGCGCATCGGGGCGCGTTTCGAGCAGATGCTGTCGCCTCGCGCCTATGCGATGACGGCGACCTTGCCCGTCCGTGGGGCGTCCGATCAGCAGGGCGCGGCGCCGATCCGTGATCTCGACCAGGTGCGCAGTTTCCTGTCGGGGCTCGGCCCTGCCGCCTTGTTCGACCTGCCCTTCGCGCCGCTCTTCATCATCGTGGCCTTTCTGCTTCATCCCTGGCTCGGATGGTTTGCTCTGCTGGGCGCTGTCCTCGTCGTCGCCGTGGCCGCCTGCACCGAAATTCAGAGCCGCGCGCCGGCGCGGGCCTTCTCTGCAATCTCCCTCGAGCGGCAGGCGCTGCTCGACGCCACGCGCCGCAATGCCGAAGTCATCTGCGCGCTCGGTATGCGGCAGGCATTCGCCGCGCGCTACCGCGAGATCAACAACAGGCTCGCCGGGCTGGCCCTGCGCACGAGCGACGTCGTCAGTGCGACCGGAGCGCTCGCCAAGACCTTGCGCCTCGTCCTGCAATCGGGCGCGATCGGCCTCGGAGCCTATCTCGCGATCACCGGGGCCATTTCGGGCGGTGCGATCATTGCCGCTTCGATTCTGACGGCCCGCGCGCTTGCGCCGATCGAGGCTGTCATCCTGCATTGGAGAGGCTTCATTGCGGCCCGGCAAGCGCTCGGGCGACTCGATCGCGACCTCGTCGCAGGTCCGATCGGAGAGCGGGAATTCGCCCTGCCCGCTCCGGAGGCGCGCCTCGAGATCGAGAATGTCGTCGTCACGCCCCCCGGCGCTTCCCTACCTGTCCTCAAGGGTGTCTCGCTGCGGCTTTCCGCAGGTGACGCGCTCGGGATCATCGGCCCCACCGGCTCGGGCAAATCGACGCTCGCCCGTGCCCTGGTCGGGGTGTGGCCCCCGGCCATGGGGAAACTGCGTCTCGATGGCGCGGACCTCGCACAGTGGGGGGACGAGCTCGGCCGGCATGTCGGATATCTCCCGCAGGACATCGAGCTTTTCGAAGGTACGGTGGCTCAGAACATCGCGCGTTTCCGGAGCTTCACCGGTTCGGCACCGATCATTGCCGCAGCGAGAGCTGCGGCCGCCCACGACCTGATCCTGGCGCTGCCTCATGGCTATGAGACGCAGATCGGTCCGTCCGGCGCCCTGCTGTCGGGCGGGCAGCGCCAGCGGATCGCCCTGGCGCGTGCGCTCTTCGGCGATCCGTTCCTGATCGTGCTCGACGAGCCTAATGGCAATTTGGACCGCGAGGGCGACGAGGCCCTCTCCGAGGCGATCGCATCCGTGCGTTCGCGGGGCGGCATCGTCGTGATCATCACGCACAGACCTTCGGGTCTCGCGTCCGTCAATCTCGTCGCGCTGCTGGATGGTGGCCGGATCACGATGCTCGGTGCACGGGACGAGATCGTCCGTGCGCTGACGCGCCCGGCATCGCCACCCGCTACGGCAGGCCATGTTCGGCCGACCTTCGCATGAAGGCTCTCGGCCCTGTCCAGCCGGCCGCCGGGTGCGGTCCCGATTATCTGCTCGCGTTGCGCCGGCAGCGGCTCGTCGCGCTGGCAACCATCCTGCTCTTCGGCGGCAGCCTGGTTGCCTGGGGCTGGAGCGCAGGCCTTCAGGGTGCGGTCATATCGAGTGGCCAGCTCGTCGTGGCCGACGAGGTGAAGAAGATTCAGCACCAGGCCGGGGGCACCGTCGTGGCTCTCCCGGTGAAGGAAGGGCAATCGGTGAATGCCGGCGATGTCCTGCTGCGACTCGACGAGACGGTGACCAGAACCACGCACCAGATTCTCGCGCGTCAGCTGGACGAATTCTCCGTCAAGTCAGCCAGGCTTTTGGCGGAACGGGACGGGCTGGAGGCGCTCGACTTCGCTGCTGCAGTCCAGCTTCGGGCGGCTTCTCCCGACGTTGCGGAACTGATCGCAGCCGAGCGGAGGCTCTTCGAAGTCCGCCGCGCATCGCGAGAGGGCTTGCGCGCGCAGTTGCGCAAGCGAATCGTCCAGCTCTCCGAGGAAATTCGCGGATTGAGGGCCCAGCAGACCGCGAAGGACCGGGAGTCCAGGATCATCGCCGTCGAGCTTGCGGGTGTCGAAACGCTCTACAGGCAGAATCTCGTGCAACTGACGCGCCTCAGCGAGTTGCAGCGTGGCCAGGCGGCGATAGAGGGCCAGATCGGCCAGCTGATCGCCAACATTGCGCAGGCGGACGGTAAGATCGCCGAGATTTCGCTGCAGATCATGCAGATCGACGACGATCTGCGCGCGGAAGTGTCGAAGGAACTCACCGAGGTCCGGGCGCGGGAGAGCGAGGCGATGGAGCGACGTGCGGCCATCGAGGTGCAACTTCGGCAGGTCGAGCTGCGTGCTCCGGTGAGCGGCATCGTACATCAGCTCGCCATGCATACGATCGGCGGTGTCCTGCAGCCCGGCGAGGTGGCGATGCTGATCGTGCCCGGCGACGGCGACCTCGTCGTCGAAAGCAGGATCGCGCCGACGGACGTCGATCAACTCGCGGTCGGGCACAGCGCACGCGTCAGAATCCTTGCCGGAAATCGCGCCAGCCTTCCCGAGATCGCTGGCCGCATCTCGCAGATCGGCGCCGATATCCGGCGCGACGAGCGCACGAACCTCTCATACTACGCCGCGCGGGTCGTTCTGGAGCCGGCCGAGATCGTCCGCCTCGCGCCGCTCAGGCTCGTACCCGGCATGCAGGCGGAGGTCTTCATCGAAACGGAGGCGCGCCGGCCGATCGATTTTCTTCTCAAGCCGATCAGCGATCATTTCCGACGGGCATTGACTGAGCGCTAGAGCACGCTGCGTTTTCGAGCGTGAGGGCTGGCACTTCAATCCGAAGAGAACGTGAAGAATCTACAACGAGTTCGGCTTGCGGCTCAGGAACAACGCGCCCAAGCGTCGGGTCAAGGCGAAGCTGCGCGAGGCTCGCGCGCCGGCGACGCGGCCGAATGATGTCTGGGCGATGGACTTTGTCCATGATCAGTTGGCGACGGGCAGCAAGATCCGGGTGCTGGCGGTCGTCGACACCTTCTCGCGCTTCTCGCCGGCCGTCGATCCCCTCTTCAGCGACCGGGCCGAGGACGTCGTCGCCACGCTGGAAAGGGTCTGCGGGAAACTTGGCTATCCGAAGACGATCCGGGTCGATCAGGGCTCCGAGTTCGTCAGCCGCGACCTCGACCTGTGGGCCTATGCCAGGGGCGTCACGCTCATAGGACCGTCGTCCTGTCCCCGCGACCCGCGGACCGTCCATGCCAGTGCGTCGCGATCGAGCAACGTGGTCTCGGCCGACGGAGCCGGGTCCGCCATCGCGAAAAGATCGGCCTCGTCCAGCGACTGCAGGAGGCGATCGGCGCGGCAGCTATCAATTGCCAGATTGCGGGCGACCCTCGTCAAATACGCCCTTCGATCCCGCGCGGCCGCACCGCGATCGATCAGGTCGACGAAAGCAATGGCGGGCCCCTCTTCGGCCGGCGGCATCAGGCCATCCGCAAAAGCTGGCGCTTCGCGAGAACGCGTTCATCGTTCGTCGCGGACACAGAGCCATGAGGAAAGTTCAATCCGTCGCTGGCCTACCACGAGGTGCCTCGGTATCTTGGGCGTGGCGGCTCGCTAGGCAAGGACTCGGACAACGACATGGGTTTCGGACGGCGGGCGGCCGGTAGCGGGCGGCTCGGGGACAAGCATCCGGCCCTGCACGATCTCGTCTACAGGGAACTCAAGCAGGCAATCCTGCGCGGCGAGCTCAAGCCGGGCGACAGGCTGATCGAGGATCGCCTCGCCGAAGATCTCGGCGTATCCCGCAATCCGGTGCGCGAGGCCATTCGCACGCTGAGCTCGGAAGGGCTCGTCGAGGTCGCGAGCCGGCGCGGTGCTCAGGTGGTCCGACGAGACAGCCGCGACGCCGGCGAGGCGATCGAGGTGCGAGCCCTGCTCGAGGCGCATAATGCACGCCTCGCCGCCCGTCACGGCAATCCTCAGGTCCTCAAGCGGGCCGTGGCCGTGCTGGAAAAGGGGCAGGCCGTGCTGCAGTCGGGCAAACTCGCGGGCCTCGTTGACCTGAATGCCCAGTTCCACGCCGCGCTCGCAGAAGCGGGCAACAACCGCCTGCTCGGGGAATTGCTCGCGACCCTGCGCGCACGCAGCGCGCTCTTCTTCTCACCCGATGCCCCGCACCGCCAGGAGCGCAACTGGGTCGAACATGCCGCGATCCTCAACGCCATCGTCGCGGGCGACGAGAACCTGGCCGCGGAGCTCGCGATGCAGCATATCCTACAGGCCGGCGCAGACCGGCTGGAGATATTGGCGCAGCAAGATGCGGCCAGTCGCTCAGATGAACTGGCGGCCAGCCAGGAGAAGCGCGGCGAGGGCCGAAAACGCCAACGTCAGGACGCGGGCAGTGTCCTTGGGAAGCCGGCGCGCAAGCGGGCCCGACAGCCAGTAGCCGAGTAGGAGCGGTGCAAGCAGCCAGAGGCCGAGCAGCAGGTCGTGCAGGCCGAAGCGGCCAACGGCGCCGAGCGCAACCATCGAAATGAGCGAGCCGACGGCGAGATAGCCGCCGATCGTCGCGCGCAGCGTCGCCGGAGGGCTCTGGCTGTAGAGCAGCGCCACGGGTGGCAGACCGACGGATGTCATCGTTCCCATGAAGCCGGAGAGAAGGCCAGCGGCGAACAGGTTCTCGCCCGTCGGCTTGAGCGAAATGCGCAGCGCGGCCAGGACCACACCGAGCAGGATGATCGCCGCGAAAAGCAGGCTGAGCGTGCGCAAGGGCATGAGCCCCATTGCCATCGCCGCTGCAATCGAGGTGGGCAGGCGCCCTGCAAGCGCGAACCACAATCCTCGCCGATCGAGATCCTGCGGTTCGCGCGCCACCGCTAGCGCTGCGATGACGATGCCGAGGACCAGCATCGGCCCCGGAACGAGATCGGGCCTGAGCAGGGCGAGCAACGGCGCCGCCACCATTCCGAAGCCGACTCCGCTGATGCCCTGGAGACAGGCAGAGAAAACGACGAGGAGGGAGGCGAGCGCCCAGTCGCCGATAGTGAAGGCGTTGTCGAACGTGGGCATGAGTCGGCCGGATGTATGAGGTCGCGGCGCAGGTCAGCGCCGGCTGCGCCGGGAGAGGCGATGGTCGACGAACTGGATCAGGCCGTAGAGCACGAGTGAGATGACGCCCAGGATCACGATCGCGGCCATCACCATGTCCATCCGGAAGATCTGGCTGCCATAGATGATCAGGTATCCGAGACCGGCCTTTGAGGCCTGGAATTCGCCGACGATGACGCCGACCAGCGCGAGGCCCGCATTGGCTTTCAATGCCGCCACGAAGCTATGGACATTGCCCGGCAGCACGACCTTGCGCAGGATCTGGACACGCGTGGCACCGAAGGTGCGGGCGAGCTTGAGCTTGTTGGGATCGGTCTGCTGGAAGCCGGTGTAGAGCATGAGGATCGTGATGAAGACCGCGACCGCCACCGCGACCGCATAGATCGATCCCTCAGGCCCCAGCCAGATATAGAAAATCGGGACCAGCGCGATCTTCGGCAGGGCGTTCATTACCACCAGGAACGGGTCGAGCACGCGCTGGGCCAGGGGCCAGGTCCACAGGCCGACGGCCGCTGCCGCACCGAGCGCCATCGAGATCGAGAAGCTCAGCGCCACTTCGATCAATGTCACGATGATATGCCAGCCGAGATCGCCCTGCGCGACGAGCTCGCGGAAGCCCGCCCAGACCGCGCTCGGATAGCTCGTCAGCATGGGATTGACCCAATGCATCCGCGGCGCGACCTCCCAAAGCAGCAGGAAGGCGAGCAGCAAGCCGGCCTGCGCGCCGGCGACCGTCAGCCCGTCCCGGCGCCGTCGCGCCAGCCAGGCCCGGTAGAGCGGGCTGGGGACGGCGCCCTGACGCCTACCGGCGGGCACGACTTTGCTCGCTACAGCATCACTCGACATGGACATCGAGCTCCTCCCAGATGGTCTTGAACAGATGTGGGAACTCCTCCGACTCGCGGGCGACGAGCGTGCCGGGCCGGTCGGCTCCGGCGGAGGGAAAGGCGATCTCGTGTTGCGACTTGACGCGGCCCGGCCTGCGGCTGAGCACGATGACACGGTCTGCCATCGCGATCGCCTCGGGGATGTCGTGCGTGACGAGGATGGCGGTCTTGCCTTCGCGCCGAATGATCTCGCCGATCTCGTCGGCGATCGACAGGCGCGTCTGGAAATCGAGCGCAGAGAAGGGCTCATCCAGCAGCAGAATGTCGGGTTCGAGGCACATGGTCCGCGCGAGCGCCGCGCGCTGGCGCATGCCGCCGGAGAGTTGGTCCGGCATGTGCCGGACGAACTCGCCCAGTCCGTAGCGGTTGAGCAATGCTTCCGCCCTGTTCCGTGCCGCGGCCATGTCCGCGCCGCGAATCTCGGCGCCGAGCACGACATTGTCCAGGATGCTGCGCCACTCGAACAGGGAATCCTGCTGCAACATCAGCCCGACGGCAGGCGACGGACCGGTCACGGCGACGCCGTCGATCAGGATCTCGCCCGATGTCGGGGCGATCAGGCCGCAGAGCAATGAGAGCAGGGTGCTCTTGCCGCAGCCCGACTGGCCGACAATCGCGACGAACTCGCCCGGTGCGATGCTGAAGCTGATGTCACGCAGCGCCTCGGTCTCGCCGCTCGGGCTGAAGTAGCGCAGTCCGACGTTGCGGAATTCGATCTTCGCTCGCGTCATGTCTGGAGCCTCTGCTGAAATTGGGCCCGGCCAGTGTGAGGCCGGGCAGCCTGCTCAGTTGCCCGCAGCGGCCGTCTTCGCGAAATTCGCGGCGACGACGCTATCGTAGGCAACCTTCTGCTCGGGCTTCAGAATCGCCGAGGCGATCAGCAACTCCTGCAGCGCGGCAATCGCCTCGGGCGTGACGAGCGGCGTCTTCTTCCAGATGCCGGCATCGCGATGGCGGATGAAGGAAGCCTCCAGCACATCGGCACCGACCCCGGGGAAGAACGGCGCAAGCACGGCTGCGGCCTCCTTCGGGTCAGCCGTCAGCGCCCAGGTCTCCGCCTTGGCGATGGCGTTGGTGAAGCCCTGCACCACGGCGGTATCCTTGGCGATGAACTCGTCAGTCGTCGCGAAGACGGTGTAATCGATTTGGCCGAGCGCGTTGCCGACATTGGCGAGCGAAACGCCCTTGCCTGCCTTTTCGATGGCTGTCACATCCGGTTCGAAGAAGGTGCCGTAATCGGCGGTGCCGGCCATGAAGGCGCCGACACGGGCGGGAATGGCCGTGTTGGTGACAATGTTGACGTCCTTGTCGGGATCGAGCCCATTCTTGCGCAGGATCGCCTCGAGATAGAGCGCGGGCGAGGAACCCTTGCGCCAGCCAAGCACGGTCTTGCCCTTCAGCATCGGCCAGTCGAATTTCTCGACCTTGTCCTTGCTCATCAGGAACGAGCCGTCCGTCGCGGTCAGGCCGGCGAAGATCTTGATCTTGGTCGGCGACTGGCCGTTCTGGATATAGATCGCCGTCTCGGGACCGGTCAGCACGATCTCGGCCGCGCCCGACAGCAGCGCCGCCGTCGCCTTGTCGCTGCCTTGCGCGGCGACCAGGTCGAATTCGAGCCCGCTGTCTTTGAAGAAGCCCTTCCCGATCGCGATGTAGAGCGGCGAGTAGAAGAGCGAATGGATGACCTCCATGAACTTGATCTTCCGCACCGGCTGGGCAGCCGCCGGAAGCGAAACCAGAGCCAGGGTAAGGCCTGCCATAACCGAGCGTCGCAGCATCTTCATCTCGAAATCCCCTCGTTTCAGGCCATGCACGACAGGCAGGGCTCCTGGCCCGCAATTCGCAAGGAACGGGCCAAGTCGGCGCCGCCATTTTCGTTCACTGTATACGAAAACGTATGATCGCTTCGCCACGTTCGCGAGCAATGACCAGGAGTTAGGCAGGATGCACAAATTCGAGATGCCGGATTGGGCAACGCAGCGCGTCGTAGCGCGCCAGGGGAGCGCGGTCGCCCATGCCGGCGTGCCTGCATCGGCGACCGCGCTCGTCGTCGTCGATATGCAGCGCTATTTTCTCGATCCGGGTTCGCCGGCCGAGGTGCCCCTAGCGCGCGCGGTCGTGCCCAACATCAACCGACTTGCCTCAGGGCTGCGACAGGCCGGGGGGCTCGTCGTCTGGATCCGAACGCTGTTCACCGAGGAAGCGCTGCACAGCATCTCGCATTTCCACCGCATCCTGATGAAGCCCGAGCGCTTCGAGGCGCGCTGCGCGGCCCTGGCGGAGGAGGCGGATGGCTCGGCGCTCTGGCCGGAGCTGGACGTACGTGACGAAGACCTTGTCGTTCGCAAGACCCGCTATTCCGGCATGATCCAGGGGGCCGGCGATCTGCATGAGACGCTGCGCGAGCGCGGTATCGACTCGATGCTTGTTGCAGGAACGATGACGAATGCATGCTGCGAGTCGACCGCGCGCGATGCGATGATGCTCAACTACCGCACCAGCATGGTGCATGACGCGAATGCCAGCCTTCGCGATGACGAGCATGCTGGGGCGCTGATCAATTTCCACCTCTTTTTCGGCGACGTCGTCTCGACGGAAGATCTTCTGCTTCGCTATCGGGCATCAGCACGATCGGACGACAGCACGGATCGGGGGGATCGGGCTGTCTCCCTCACTTGACGACAATGCCAGAGCTCGTCCTCAGACCGAACCAGAAGAGGTCTCGGCGGGGTGCTAGCCGAAGGGGCTTGCGGCTGCCGCGCTGAGTCAGGATTGCGGCGTCATGAACTCATCGGCAGGGATGCTCGCCGACAGTAGCTCGCCGGTGAGCAGCTTGTCCCTGCGCAAGAGGCCGGCATCCTTGAGCTTTTCCATGTCGGGCAGATCCCGCAGCGTGTCAAAGCCGAAGTGGGAGTGGAGACCCTTGGTGGTCACATAGGTGTAGGGCGCGCCGGACTCAGGGCTCCGCGGCCCCGCGGCGATGAAGCCGAGATCGCGTAGATGGCCAACGGTGCCGCGGCTGACCTCCTTGCCGAAGAACGCGCCAAGCAGCGTGCGTGTAATTGCCTGGAAACAGGCGATGCACAGCAGGAGAAGGCTCGCGGACTTCGAGAGCGGCTTGATGGGCGCCTCGTCGAGCCCGCGCGCCGTCCGGATTGTCTCGACGAAGCCCTTGCGGGTGCGGTGCTGCCAACCGCCGGTCACAGTGACGAGTTCGTAGGGACGGCCGCGCAGCTGCGACGCGACAGCGATCAGCCTGTCGGCACGCCTGGCGAGGTAGGCATAGAGGTCGATGGCTGCGACCCCAGCGCAAGCGTAGGCGAGATGGCCGGCCTTGGCCCAGTCGGCCCGGTCGCCGCCCTCAGCCGCCAGGCGCAGGTCGGTGCGCTTGATCTGGCTCGCGAGCAGCGGCACCGGCGTCGGCCAGCCGAGGCGGCGTGCCAGCGCGGCGTCAGCGATCCAGAGCGCCAGCTCGCGGCTGCGCGGGGCCAAGCGCAGACTGGCTCTGGCCGCAGCGATCGGGCTCCCTGCCCTGCTCCGGCCCCCGCCGCTTCCGTAAGAGCTGCGATAGCGGCCTCCCTGTCCAGATCGAGCAACGGGATCAGCCGGGCTCATGCCTGGCCAGGAACAGGCGCCCGGCGGCCCCCGGATCGTCGCCAGTCAGAACCAGATGGACGTGATCGCGATCGCGGCCTCGTCCTCGCCCCTGCCCTGCAGGCGCGCCAGCGCGGCGGCGCAGGACAGCGCCAACAGCTGACGTTCGCGCACTGCCGCGAAGCGGACATTCCTTGCTTTTGCGGGGATCGGAGTCTCAGGTCGTGGTATGCGGGCCTATGGTCGCACTCCTTACGCTCGTTGAAATTTCTATCCGTCAGCAGGAGATCAAGAAGAGCCGTTTCACCGCGGTCGCTGGTCCGGTTGCGGACGAGGCGGCAGCGAAAGACTTCATTGCGGCACAGTCGGATCGGGCAGCCAATCGCAATTGCTGGGCATGGCGTTTGGGGCAGAGATGCCGCTTCAGCGACGATGGCGAGCCCAGTGGGACCGCTGGCAAGCCGATCCTCGCCGCAATCGACGGGCATGGCCTCGATGGCACCGTCGTTGTCGTGACACGCTGGTTCGGTGGCATCCTTCTGGGGAGCGGCGGTTTGATCCGCGCCTATGGCGGAACGGCGGCCCTATGCTTGCGCGAGGCTGAAGAGGAGGTGCTTATCGAGACCGTCTCCGGGACGGTCGCATGCGGGTTCAGTGATTTGGCACTGGTCCAAGCGCGTTTGGGTGCGCTATCGGGCGTTCAGGTGGGTGTCCAGGCCTTTACGGAGGGCGGCGCGGTCCTGTCGGTGTTGGCCCCGAAGTCGGAAGCCGGTGGCGTGGAGCGGCTGTTAACGGATCTGACCAGCGGACGGTCAGTGATCGAATGGAGCCGATGAGCGCAGCATACCGGCCGCTGGCGGAAACGCGCGCCAGAAGTTGACATTCGAAGCCGTCGGACAACGGACATCGAACATACGGCTCTGCGCACATTTGCGTTGCGGGGCCTTCGTGAGGCTTGAAATATCAAACTTGGCGCGGTGCCGGCACCGAATGTCCGGTATGGCGGCGACGAGGAGGAAGGCATGCGCATCGATACGCCCGACGTCGAACAGTTGATCGATCTGCCGTTGGGGGTTGGCGAAGGCGCATTCTGGCACGCCGCCGAACAAGCGCTGTACTTCGTGGACATCCTGGCTCCCGCCTTGTTCCGGCTTGATCCCGCGACGCGCGCGCTTGCGCGCTGGGATATGCCGAGCGCGATCGGGAGTTTCGGCTTGTGCCGCGACGGCCGGGCAATCGCGGCCTTGCGACACGGCATCCACTTTTTCGACTTCACTAGCGCACGGTTCGAACTCGTGGCCCATCCCGAGGCGGATCGGCCCGGCAATCGCCTGAATGACGGCAAAGTCGGCCCCGATGGGCGCTTCTGGGTCGGCAGCATGGACGATACGCCGGACAAGCGGCCCGTCGCCTCGCTCTATCGCGTCGATCATGACGGCACCTGCACCCGGATGCTCGATGGCCTCATCGTCTCGAATGGGCTGGCTTGGTCGGCGGATGGGCGAACGCTGTTTCACTCCGACAGCCGCGGCAAATTCGTTCAGGCCTTTGACTACGACCCGTCCAGCGGCGGGCTAAGCCGCCAGCGCCGCATTTGCCTGCTGGAAGACGAGGATGGCCGGCCCGATGGAGCGGCCTGCGATGCGGAGGGCTACTACTGGTCGGCCGGGGTCTCCGCCGGCTGCCTCAACCGGATCGCGCCGGATGGCAGCATCGACCGCAAGGTTCTGCTGCCCGTGCCGGCCCCCACCATGCCCTGTTTCGGCGGGCCTGATCTGAAGACGCTCTTCGTCACCTCATTGACCACGGACCGCACCGGTACAAAGCAGGCAGGAACCGTGTTGTCGTTCCGCGTGGACGTGCCGGGCGCGCCAGTGGCCCGTTTCGGCGAGCCGCTGGAAATGCGTTTGTAGGGCCGGTTTCAGAATCGCGGGCGCGCGGGATTGAAGTCCGGCCGGTACTTGCGCATTTCGCTGGTGTCGTCGCGCACCCGGATGCCGCAATCGAGATATTGCTGGTGAAGGCGGGCCAGCGCAGCGCGGTCCAGCCGCACGCCGAGGCCTGGCCCTTCCGGCGGCGCAAGCGAACCGTTCTCAATATTCAGCTTGCCGCCCTCGATAACCTCCTCGACCTGCCAAGGATAGTGAGTGTCGCAGGCATAGGCGAGATTAGGGATCGTGGCGCCGACATGGGTCATCGCCGCCAGGCTGATGCCCATATGTGAGTTCGAGTGCATCGAGATGCCGAAGCCGAAGACGCGGCCGAGATGCGCGAGATGCTGGGTGGCGCGCAGGCCGCCCCAGTAATGATGGTCAGACAGGACGACTTGAACGGCGTTCAGGCGGATCGTTTCAGGAATATGCCCGAACGCTATAGTGACCATGTTGGTAGCAAGCGGCATGGGCGCGAATGTCGCGACCTGCCCCATCTCAACGAGCGTCCCGGCGGGATCTTCGAGATATTCGAGCAATCCCTCCAGTTGCGGCATCACACGCCGCGTCGTCTCGACCGACCAGCCGCCATTTGGGTCGATCCGCAAGGGATGGAGGGGGAAAGCCTTGCGCAGGTGCCGGAGCGTCTCGATCTCGAAATCCGGCTCGAACACGCCCGCCTTGAGCTTGATGGAACCGAATCCGAACTCCGTCACCATCCGGCGCGCCTGCTCGACCATCTGCTCATGGCTGAGCGCCTCGCCCCAATCATCAGCGGGATAGCCGGCATCATCCTTGTGTCGTGCGAACTTGTAGAAGAGATAGGCGCTGTAGGGCACCCGATCGCGCAGCTTGCCGCCTAGGACGTCGCAAAGCGGGCGGCCCATGATCTGGCCCTGGAGATCGAGGAAAGCGACCTCGAAGGCGGCGAGCGCCGAGGCGCGGGCCTTGTCACCGGCGGGCGCGAAGGTCTGGCCGGGATCCGGACTGCCGCCGACTGCCGCATAGACGACGCGCGTCAGCCCGTTCAGATCGAATGGATCGAGTCCGATCAGGCCGGCTTTCACCTTGCCCAGATTGGCCAAGGTCTCCAGATCGCCATAGCTCTCGCCGAGCCCGACATGGCCATCGGCGGTTTCGACCTCGATGATGCTGCGCAGGGCCCAGGGCTCGTGCACGCCGGAGACATTCAGGAGCGGCGGGTCGCGGAAGGCAATCGGAGTGATACGGGCATCGATGATGCGCATCGGAGGCCTCGGCAGGATTGGGGTGAGCTGGATTGGTCGGAAGGCAAGCGGACGACTCATGCACCTGGCGCGGGCGGAGGAACGGGCGCGCCAGCATATTCGAGGGAGCAGAAGCCGCCGCCCTGGAAATAGAGCGCGGGCGGCTCGTGCGTGAGCTCGGCCTCCCCAGCCATGGCCTCTTCCGTGTAGTCCTCGGCATGATCTTGGGGCCTGTAGCCCAGCCCACGAGCGACGGCATTGTCGTACCAGCCGCCGGCATTGTCCGAGACGCCGTACACGATGGTGTTGTGTATGTCGGGATGCTCCAGCCCGATCAGGCAGAGTTGGGCAAGATCGCGCCCGCTTATCCAGATCCTGAGCGTGCGGGCATTGCCGGGGATGTCGGCGGCGTTGCCGATCCGCACATGCATGCTGCGGATGCCGTATTTGTCGGCGTAGAGTGCGCCCACCGCCTCCCCCCAGCATTTGCTGAGCCCGTACCGGCCATCTGGCCGTGGCAGCACCGTCTCGTCGATGCGCTGATGCCTGGGGTAGAAGCCAACGGCGTGGTTGCTCGAGCCGAAGACGACGCGACCCACACCTTGGCGTCGCGCTGCTTCATAGACATTCCAGGTGCCGACGACATTGGTCTGCAAAATGGCCTCGAACGGCGCTTCGCGCACGACGCCCGCCATGTGGATCACCGCATCCATGTCCGCCATGGCTCGCTCGACGGCGGCGATGTCGGAGATATCGGCCTGCACGGCCTCCTCATTGGCGGCGAGAGCGGCCGGAGCGACGGCGTCGAGAATGCGGATGCGAGCGAAGCGCGCGCCGAGTTCCTTGCGCAGTTTTCGACCGATATTGCCGGCGCCGCCCGTGATCAGGAGGTTGCGAATGACGGTCGGCTCTTGCTGTACCATGCGTCTTCTCCCGGCTCTTGTCCTTGAGCAAATGAGTGGATCCGATGCCTCTCCGGCTCAGCGCAGCAGGGCGGCCCGAAGCCGCCCGTCGAGGGCGAAGACGCTCCCGGATGACGGGGCTTCGGCAATCTGGTGCGGCGTCAGTCCAATCCGGCCACTCGTGACGTAGAGCAGGTCCGCACCCTCGCCGCCAAAGGCCAGCCCGGTCGGACGCGGCACGGGCAGGGACAAAAGCCGCATGTCGGAACCGTCGCGGCGCAGACGCGCCAGGCTCCAACCATCCCATAGGGCGACCCACAGATGATCAGGCTCCTCCAGCGCCAGGGCTATTGGGCGTCCATGGATAGCGTCGACGCGCGCGACCGCCTCCTGACGCCCGAGCTTGCCCGCCTTGCCGATCGGGAATCGGATGATCTCGCCGGCATCCCGGAGGGTGGCATAGAGGTAGCGCCCGGCCGCATCGATCAGGATATCGGTGGGAGCGACGGGCAATTCCGTCTCCAGCTCCGGTTCTCCGCCAGCGAGCCGATACAGCCCGGGGCGCACCTGCGAGGCGGAGGTTTCTCCGACTCCGAGCCATATCTGCCCGTCCTGCCCATGGCAGGCGGAGGCGATGCCGGTGAGCAGCACCGGCGAGAGAGCCGGGCTCAAGGAGGAGAAACGCGCATTCCGGTCGACGATCATGGCGCCTTTTTCGGTCACCACGAACCAACGTCCCTCGCCGATCGCGGTCAGGGCCATCGCCGGCGCGGTAAACTGCGCCATCACCTCCGACTGGGGTGGAGCCACGGATTGGCCGGCGCCCGAACGCATGATCGCAGGTGCCAGCGCATCCAGCCATAGCAGCGAACCTGTCTGCGCATCCCAGCTCGGGGACTTTCCCAGGAAGGAACGCCCGTTGGCGGCGAGCGGCACCTGTCCGCCATCGGGCCGGCCGCGCGGACGCACGCCGCCTTGCCGCCTGACGGACTCGCCGAGGCGCCTGGCCGCCGTGGCGACCTCAGGCCCGAGCTGGTGAACCCGTTCCAGCGTCATCCGATAACAAGGGCCCGAGATCGTGAAGGCTCCGAGCGGGACGTCGCCCTCTCCGGGTACGGCGGCGCTGACGCAGCGCACCCCCTCCATGAACTCCTCGTCGTCGATTGCGTAACCCCGCAGCCGGAAGAGGTCGAGCTGCGAGCGCAGCTGGGCCGGGTCCGTGATCGTGCGGTCCGTGACGCGCTCGAAGCTCATGCGGCCGATCAGCGCCTCGCGTTCGGCCGGGGCCAGTGCCGCGAGATGCGCCTTGCCCATTCCGGAGCAATAGAGCGGCCGCAGGCTGCCCAGCGGAGCCCCCGTGCTGATCGGATAAAGGCTCACGATCTTCTGGATGATGATCATGTTGATGCCGCCCGGGGCGGCGAAATACACGGTCTCTCCGCTAAGCTCGTTAAGCCAACGGATCTCCGTCATGGCGAGCATCGGCAGGTCGGGGATCGGCCAGACGGCCTGAGCGTATTCGAGGAATCGGAAGCCCGGGAAATAGCCCTGCCCGCTTGCCTCGACGCGCACCAGCCCGCGCTGCTGCAACGTGTTGATGATCCGGTAGACCGTGCTGCGCGGGACGCCCAACTCGTCGGCCAGGGTCTGCGCCCTGTGCTCGCCCGGCGCGGCCACGATCAGGTCGATCAGGTTCAGCGCCTTGCCAACGAGCCTGGTGCCACGAACCTCGGTGACGGCGCTGGCCCTCTGCCCCTCGTCCTCAGGCGCGGCGTCCGGTTCGAGGCTGGCAAGGCGATGACGCATGAAACGGGGCGGCCTGTCGGGGCGGGCTGATGCAGAGAGGGTCACAGCTTACGCAGACACG
Organism: Hyphomicrobiales bacterium; assembly: GCA_900473415.1. GTDB lineage: Bacteria > Pseudomonadota > Alphaproteobacteria > Rhizobiales > Beijerinckiaceae > Allobosea. The sequence continues at coordinate 197,021 of UCLR01000005.1, read as the reverse complement.
CCATCGGCAGCAATGGTCCAGTATCACGATGTGAGAAATATATATGCTGCAGATGCGAAGTAACCCGCCTCTTCATACATAGTAAGAATGATCGTTGACAGCATGCCCAGCCACTCCTAGCCTTTCCCTCAAGATCGGGGCTCTCCCGGCTCAGTGGGGACGAAACGTGGCAATGGTGGACGCGACGACGTCACCACTCCGTTCGGCCGAGGCGTCGCCTCACGTTCACGCCCTGGTGGCGGGACGGATGCACGCGAGCGTGAGGCCGCTCGATGGCGGACGGCTCGCGTCGCTATGGCGGGAGGAGCCCGGGAGCGGCCGCACCGACGTGCTGCTGCCGATGCCCGAGACCGGCTTCGACCCGCTGAACTGGCCGAAGGCTGGCACTTACCCGCTCGTTCCCTTTTCCAACCGCATCCGCGGAGCCGCATTCCGATTTGGCGAAACCCCGGTCCAGCTTGCGTCGCACCCGGCCGCCGCGCCCCATGCGCTGCATGGTTTCTGCCAGATGCGGCCCTGGACCATGACCCGGCACTCGGAGGCGCAGGTCGATATGCACTACCGGCACGACCCGGAGAGATCTCCGGATGCATGGCCGTGGGAATTCGAGGCCATTCAGCGCATTACGCTCGATGCGACTGGCGTGACCCATGAGATCGGCGTCCAAAGCCGGGCAGCGTCGCCGATGCCGATCGGCCTGGGACTGCATCCCTATTTCGCGCTGTCGCAGGGCGACCGCATCCGCTTTGCCGCCGATGTCTTGTGGGAGGCGGATGCCGACGGCTGCGGCCGGGAGCTTCGGACGCTCACGGGTAGCGCTCGCGTCCATGATTCACGCCATGGCGAGGAAGAGGTCACGACCTATCACGCCGATTGGGACGGAACGGCGTCGATCGACCGGCGCGACGGCACGCGGGTCGTGATCGAGGCGGACGCGCCGCTGGATCACCTCGTATTCCACGTCCCGGCCGGCGGCCGCTACCTCTGCCTCGAGCCGGTGAGCCATGTCGCCGACGCTTTCAACCTTGCAGCGGCGGGACAGGCGGGCACTGGCGCGCGGGTGCTGTGCCCTGGCGAGGCGATCTCGGCCATCATGCGGATTAGGCTGGCGTGAGGTGATCCGAAACGCGGCTGCAGCAACCATTCTACCCAAGACGACAAGGCCAAAAGGCCGGGCAACATCTCTACCGGGAGGAAACCATGAGCAGGGATACCGAACACGGACCACGTGAGCGCCGAGGCCTCGACCGTCGTGACATGCTGAAGGGGCTTGCCGGCGCCACCGCGCTTTCGGCTATTCCCCAGGCGGCTTCCGCCCAGACAGCCAAGGAAGCGCCGGCCCTTGCCAAACTGGCGGCTGAAGGCAAGCTGCCGGCGCTGGCGGAACGCGTCTCGGCGAATCCACTCGTCATCACCGTGGAGAAGGTGGGCCGCTATGGCGGCTCGCTCAGGCGCGGCCTGCGCGGCTCGTCCGACCATAACGGCATCCTGCGCATGGTCGGCAACCAGGGCCTCGTGCGCTGGAACCTCGCCTTCACCGAGGTCCTGCCGAACGTAGCCGACAAATGGGAGGTGAACCCGAATTCGACCGAGTTCACCTTCTATCTCCGCAAGGGCATGAAATGGTCGGACGGCAAGCCGTTCACGGCCGATGACATCGTCTTCTCGATCGAGGACTGCGCCAAGAACACCGAACTCTACAAGTCGCCGCCCTCGCCGATCGTGATCAACGGCCAGGCCGGCACAGCGACCAAGATCGACGAGACCACGGTGAAGTTCACTTTCGCCAGCCCCTATGCGCTGTTCCTGGAGCAGATGGCGACGCCGCTCGGACAACACCCAACGCTGTTCGCCAAGCACTACTGCAGCCAGTTCCACCCGAAGTACAACCCGGGCGTGGCCGATCTCGTCAAAGCCGCCAACCTGTCCGACTGGGGCACGCTGTTCCGCAACAAGTGCGGCGATATCGAGATCCCGTCGCGCTGGGGCAATGCCGACAAGCCGACGCTCGACCCCTGGGTCATCAAGGAGCCCTATACGGGCGGCGCGACGCGCGTCGTGATGGAGCGCAATCCCTATTTCTGGCAGGTCGACAGCGCCGGCAATCAGCTACCCTATATCGACCGCCTCACCTTCAGCATCTCGCAGGACGTCGAGTCGCTGATGCTCGACGCGATCTCCGGGCGCCTCGACATCCAGGAGCGTCATCTCGACACGCTGCAGAACAAGCCGACCCTGTCACAGAACATGCAGAAGGGCGGCTATCGCCTGATAGAGCTCGTCAACTCGTCGTCCCAGCAGGTTCAGATCTACCTGAACATGACCCACAAGGACGCGAAGATGCGGGAGATGTTCGCGAATAAGGAATTCCGCAAGGCGCTCTCGCTGGGCATGAACCGCAAGGAGATCATCGACCTGGTCTATCTCGGCCAGTCGGAGCCCCATCAGACCGGGCCGCGCCCCGGCCATCCCTGGTATCACGAGGGGCTGTCGAAGCAGTTCACCGATTTCGATCCGGGCCAGGCCAACGCCATCCTCGACAAGCTCGGCTATGCCAAGAAGGACGCCGGCGGCATCAGGCTGAGGCCCGACGGGCAGAAGGTCTTCTTCGCCATCGACGTGATTCCGACCCTGTATCCGGACGAGGTCGACGCGCTCGAGCTGGTGAAGCGCCACTGGGCCGAGATTGGTGTCGACATCAAGGTCAACACGATCGAGCGCGCGCTGTACTACACGCGCGGTGACAATAACGACCACGACGCCGCGGTCTGGCCGGGTCCCGGCGGGCTCGATCCCATGCTCGATCCGCGCGACTACCTCGCCCAGCACACCCAGGGCTCGCGCTACGCCATTCCCTGGGCGCAATGGTACGTCTCGTCCGGCAAGGACGGCCAGGAGCCGCCGGAGAGCCAGAAGCAGCGCATGAAGCTCTACGACCAGGCGCGCGCCACGGCCGACATGCAGAAGCGCGGCGAGATCATGAAGCAGGTCTTCGACCTGACCGCCGACGCCTTCGAGACCATAGGCATCTGCCTGGCGGTGAACGCCTTCGGCATCTGCAGGAACAACCTGCAGAACGTGCCGCCGAAATATCCCAACGCCTGGTCCTGGCCCAATCCCGGCCCGGCCCTGCCGCAGCAGTTCTTCTTCGCGACCTGATCGGCGGGAGCCCGGCGGCGCCGCGGGCGCGGCCGGGCTCCTCCAATCGAGACAGGCAGTGCCATGCTCCGCTTCATCGTCAAGCGCCTCCTCTGGATGGTGCCCTCGCTGATCGTCGTCAGCTTCCTGGCCTTCGTGCTGATCCAGCTCCCGCCGGGCGACTTCGTCACCACCTATATCGCGACGCTCGCCGCCTCGAACGAGGTAGTCGACCAGAACACGGCGGCGGATCTGCGAGCCCGCTTCGGGCTCGACCGGCCGATGATCGTCCAATACTTCAAGTGGATCAGCGGCATCGTGCTGCGAGGCGATTTCGGCCTCAGCTTCGAGTGGCAGCAGCCGGTCAGCGACCTGATCTGGGAGCGGATGGCGCTGACCCTGGTACTGACCTTCTCGACGCTGCTCGCGACCTGGGGCATCGCGTTGCCGATCGGCGTGTTCTCGGCCGTCAAGAAATATTCGATCGGCGACTACGTCGTCACCTTCTTCAGCTTCCTCGGCCTCGCCATCCCGAGCTTCCTGCTCGCGCTCGTGCTGATGTACGTCGCGGCGGTGGAGTTCGGGCAAGAGGTCGGCGGGCTCTTCTCCGAGCAGTACCTGACGGCGCCCTGGAGCATCGGCAAGGTCATCGACCTGCTGCAGCATCTCTGGATTCCGGTCATCATCCTGGCCGTCTCCGGCACCGCCAGCCTGATCCGCGTCATGCGCGCCAACATGCTCGACGAGCTGAACAGGCCCTATGTCACCACGGCGCGGGCGAAGGGCCTCTCGGAGTTCCACCTGCTGGTGAAATACCCGGTCCGTCTCGCCCTCAACCCGTTCATCTCGACGATCTCCTGGCTGCTGCCCAACCTGGTCTCCGGCTCGATCATCGTCGCGATCGTGCTGAGCTTGCCCACGGCCGGGCCGCTCCTGCTCCAGTCGCTGATGAGCCAGGACATGTATCTGGCCGGCGCGTTCGTGCTGCTGATCTGCGCGCTCACGCTCATCGGCTCGCTGATCAGCGACATCCTGCTCGCCCTCGTCGACCCCCGCATCAGGCTGGAATAGGCCATGACCGACACCGCCCTTTCATCCGTCGACAGCAAGCGGCTGGCCGTCGCCTCGCAATGGCAGCTCGTCTGGTGGGCGTTCAGGCGGCACCATCTCGCCATGGCCGGGCTGGTCGTCACGGCGTTCCTTTACATCATCGCGATCGCGCCCGGCTTCTTCGCCATCAACGACCCGTCGCAGCAGAATGCGCGGGCGGCCTTTCACCCGCCGCAGGTGATCCATTTCATCGACAGGGCGGCGGATGGGAGCTGGTCCTTCCGCCCCTTCATCCATCCCTCCGTGTTCAAGCGCGACCCGCAGACGCTCTCGGCGATCTATAGCGAGGACAAGACCCGCAAGAACTACGTCCGGTTCTTCGGCGAAGGCTACGAGTACAAGCTGTTCGGCCTGTTCAGCACCACGACCCACCTGATCGCCTCGGAGAACAAGGCCCAGCCGATCTTCCTGCTCGGAACCGACCGGCTTGGCCGCTGCGTCTTCAGCCGCATCATCCAGGGCACCCAGATCTCCCTGTCGGTCGGCCTGGTCGGCGTTCTGCTTTCCCTGACCATCGGCATCCTGCTCGGCGGCATCTCCGGCTATTACGGTGGGCGGATCGACTTCGCGGTGCAGCGCGTCATCGAGTTCGTGCTGTCATTGCCCAGCATTCCGATCTGGCTCGCGCTCTCGGCGGCCTTGCCGCAGGATTGGCCGGCGACGCTCAACTACTTCATGATCACACTGATCCTCTCCCTGACGGGCTGGGCGCAGCTCGCACGGGTCGTGCGCGGCCGCTTCCTGAGCCTGCGCACCGAGGAATTCGTCACCGCGGCCCGGCTCGACGGGGCCTCGGAAGGACGGGTGATCTTCCGCCACATGCTGCCGAGCTTCGCCAGCCACATCATCGCCTCGATCTCGCTGGCGATCCCGGCGATGATCCTGGCCGAGACCTCACTCAGCTTCCTCGGCTTGGGGCTGCAGCCGCCAACCATCTCCTGGGGCGTGCTGCTGCGTGAGGCCCAGAACATCCGCTCGATCGCGACCGCACCCTGGCTGTTCGCGCCTGGCGTCGCTGTGGTGGTCGCCGTGATCGCCCTCAACTTCCTGGGAGACGGATTGCGCGACGCCGCCGATCCGTACAACAAATGAGCGTCATCGATCTCGCCACCAGCCAGGAGGTTCGCGCCGCAGTCCAAGCGCCGACGATCCTCGATGTGAAGAATCTCGTGACGCATTTCCCGGTGCGCGGCGGCGTCGTCAGGGCCGTTGACGGCGTGTCCTTCACGCTGCAGCGCGGCAAGACGCTCTGCATCGTCGGCGAGAGCGGCTCGGGCAAGAGCGTGACCGCGCGCTCGATCCTGCAGATCGTCGACGCACCGGGGCGCATCGTCTCGGGCTCGATGGTCCTGCACCGGCCCGACGGAACCTCCGTCGACCTCGCGAAGCTGAACCCGCGCGGTCGGGAGGTCCGCGCGGTGCGCGGCCGCGAGATCGCGATGATCTTCCAGGAGCCGATGTCGTCGCTCTCGCCGGTCCACACGGTCGGCGACCAGGTCATGGAGGTGCTGCGGCTGCATCTCGGCATGGGCAAGAAGGAGGCCCGTGCACGCTGCGTCGAGCTGCTCGAGCAGGTCGAGATCCCTAAGCCCGAAACCGCGGTGGATCGCTACACGTTCGAGTTCTCGGGCGGCATGCGCCAGCGCGTGATGATCGCGATGGCGCTCGCCTGCAATCCCTCGCTGCTGATCGCGGACGAGCCAACGACCGCGCTGGATGTCACCACGCAGGCCGAGATCCTCGACCTGATCAGGCGGCTGCAAAAGCAGCACGGCATGGCGGTGATGTTCATCACCCACGACATGGGCGTAGTCGCCGAGATCGCCGATGATGTGCTGGTGATGCACCACGGCAAGGTCATGGAGAGCGGTCCGGTCGACGCCATCTTCCACACGCCGCAGGACGACTACACCCGTATGCTGATCGGCTCCGTGCTGAAGTTGGAGCAGAAGGCCGAAATCCGGCTGAAACGGCCGCCGATCGCGCAGGAAACGGCGCCGGTCCTGCAGGTCAGGAACCTCGCGATGTATTTCGGCTCGCTGAAAGCTCCGCTCAGGGCCGTCGACGATGTCTCACTCGACGTCAGGCCAGGCGAGACGCTGGGCATCGTCGGCGAATCCGGATCTGGCAAGACCACGATGGGGCGTTGCCTCCTGCGGGTCTACGAGCCGCAGGCGGGAGTGATCGACTATCGCCGCGCCGATGGCGAGGTCATCGACCTGCTCAAGGCCGACAAGGCGACGCTGAAGGCCTGCCGGAGCGAGATCCGGATGATCTTCCAGGATCCGGTCGGCTCGCTCAACCCGCGCATGACCGTGGCCCAGATCGTCGGCGAGCCCCTGCTCGTCAACAAGATCGCGCAGGGCAAGGAACTCGACGACCGGGTCGCCGAGCTGCTGCGCCAGGTCGGTCTGGAACCGTCCTGGCGGGAGCGCTACCCGCATGCCTTCTCCGGCGGCCAGCGCCAGCGCATCGGCATCGCCCGCGCCATCGCGCTCAATCCGCGCATCATCGTCGCCGACGAGGCGACCTCGGCGCTGGATGTCTCGCTCCGCTCGCAGATGCTCGACCTGATGATGAACCTGCAGGACAAGCTCGGGCTGTCCTACGTCTTCATCAGCCACGATATCGGCGTCATCCGCTACATGTGCGACCGGGTCGCGGTGATGTATCGCGGCAAGGTGGTCGAGACCGGCGCGACCGAGCAGGTCTGCAACGCGCCGACGCACCCCTATACCCAGGCGCTGCTCTCGGCGATTCCACGGCCTGATCCCAGGGCCCGCAGCATCCACCGCCGGCATCGCTATGTCGGTTAGTTGAACCCTGGGGCATGGCCATGAAGATCGTCGATATCAAAACCTTCCTGATGCATGCTGGCGCGCCCAGCCTCAAGAACTGGGCGTCGGACGGATCATTCGGCACGCAGCAATTCTCGAAGAACCTCACCGGCAGCCGCAATTGGCTGTTCGTCAAGGTTGTCACAGATGAAGGCATCACCGGCATAGGCGAATGCTCGGGCTGGCCGCGCGTCATCAAGACCGCGGTCGAAGACCTGAAATCGCTGCTGGTTGGTGAGGATCCGACGCATATCGAGCGGCTCTGGCAGAAGATGCAGATCGCGATCATGGGCCACGGCATGACCGGCGTGGTCGGCGCCGGCGCGATGACCGGCATCGACATGGCGCTCTGGGACATCAAGGGCAAGGCGCTGAACACGCCGGTCTGGAACCTGCTCGGCGGCAAGCTGCGCGACAAGATCCGCATCTATGGCCACGCGAATACCCCGGATGCCGCGCTGTCGCTGCAGCAGCGCGGCATTACCGCGATCAAATGCGGAGGCGTCTCCGATCCCGTCAGAAAGGTCGCGGCGCTGCGCGAAGCGGTCGGCGAGGAGATGGACATCGCTATCGACCTGCACGGCCCGCCATGGCTGACGCCGGCCGATGCGACGCAGGTCTGCCGCACGCTCGAACCCTTCAAGATGATGTGGGTCGAGGATCCGATTGCGCCCGACAATCTCGACGGCTACCGCCGCATCCGCGACCACTCGGCAGTGACGCTGGCGGCAGGCGAGCGCATGGCGACGATCTTCGGCGAACGCGAGCTGATCGAGCGCGATCTGATCGACGTGGTGCAGCCCGACACCGGGCGCGCCGGCGGCATCACGCAGATGAAGAAGATCGCGGCGATGGCGGAGGCGCATCACATCATGCTGGCGCCGCATTCCGGCTCGCTCGGGCCGGTCGCGGAATATGCCGCGCTGCATCTGCTCGCGAGCTGCCCGAACGGCCTCGTCCTTGAGCGCATCGAGGATGATTGGGACGGCCGTGCCAAGACGGTCATCCCGCACCCGACCTCGCGCAACGGCTATCTCGACGTGCCCGACCGCCCCGGCCTCGGCGTCGAGATCGACGAGGATTTCGTCGCGCGATGGCCGAGCGAGATGAACGTGTCGATCCCTGTGACGGAGGGCGCCGGCTCCTATGCCGAGGGCACTTTCGGCGAGCATGTCTACGTTCAGACGCGCTGGAAGCGCGGCGCCTATTTCAAGGACTAGAGCCCATGAAGATCGAACGCCTGCGGGCCTATATGTCGCGCGACAAGGACCGCCCCCGCGTGGTCGTCGCGATCGATACCGATGACGGACTGACCGGCTGGGGCGAGTGCTACAATCACGGCCCGGACAAGGCGTTGCTGCCGCTGCTCGACTACCTGTTCGAGTTCATCCGTGGGGAAGACCCGCGACGGATCGAATACCTGATCCTTTATCTGCTGCAGCAGAGCCGGTTCCCGCCTGGAGCGCTCGGGCTGGCGGCGATCTCGGCAATCGATCACTGCCTCTGGGATATTTCGGCCAAGGCGCTCGACGTCCCCGTCTATATGCTGCTCGGCGGCAATGTTCGCGACCGGGTGCGCGTCTATGCCGGCGTCTACACTGCGCCGGACCCGGCCATCGCGCGCGACCAGCTCAACGCGCTGAACGAGGAATGGGGGCTGACAGCGTTCAAGCTCAGCCCCTATCGGATCGACATGCATGCGCATCGCTGGGGCGAGGTCGTGCGCACCAGCGCCGAGTATTTCCGCACGCTCCGCGAGACGGTGCGCTCGGACTACGAGATCGCCTTCGACGCTCACGCCAAGATCTTCGAGGTCGGGCAGGCGATACAGCTCGGCAACGCGCTGGCTCCCTATGATCCGCTCTTCTTCGAGGAGCCGCTTCGGCCCGAGAACTTGGAGGCCTGGGGCGAGCTGAAGCGTGGGCTGAGCTGCACGCTCGCGACAGGTGAATCCCTTTACAGCCGGTTCGAGTTCCTGCGGCTGCTCATGGTCAAAGGCTGTGACATCATCCAGCCCGATATCTGCGTCGTAGGCGGGCTGCTGGAGATGCGCAAGATCGCGGCCATCGCCGAGGCGCACTACGTGACCATCGCCCCCCATAACCCGATGGGGCCGTTGGCCACCGCGGTGAACCTGCATTTCTCGGCGGCGCAGCCCAACTTCCGGATCCTCGAGTACCGGCTCCCGCATGGTCCCAACTACGCCTTCGGCGACGGCAGGGGCGATGCCAATGCCCAGCCCGATCGCTCGCAGGGGGCCTGGTACGTCAAGGACCCCTATCTACCGAAGGACGGCTATCTCGAATTGCGGCCCGACCGGTCCGGCTGGGGCGTCGAAATGGATATGGATGTCCTGGCCAGGGAGGACTACATCCACTGGGAGCGCAAGGTCCCGCGCCGCCCGGACGGTTCCACCGCCTATGCCTGATGCGGCAGGCGGAACGGTGATTGGCTTGGGTTGTGGGGCGGCGCCGAAGATTGGCCTGGTTCCCTGTCGCCACGAGCACCCGCCTCGTGGACGATTTGGCGATGGAGTTCCGGCGCCACGTCAGCCACGAGACGATCTACAAGTTCGCCTATTCGGCGGACGGTCAGGCCATCAAGCTCTGGCGGCACCTGCCGGAACACTGCGCGCGACGCCGTCCGCGCCATGCGAGGCGGCGGCATGGCCAGCGCCTCAGCCCGAAGCTGAACATCCTGCGCCGTCCTGACGTCGTCGCTGGCCGAAAGCAGTTCGGGCACTAGGAGTGCGATCTGATCCAGTTCCGTCAGAAGTTCGGCAAGGCGAATGTGACATCGCTGGTCGAGCACGTCAGCCGCTTCGCCGTTCTCTTGCGCAACAATGATCGGCAATCGCGGCCCATCATGGAGCGGCTCATCAGCGTCATGCGCGCCCTGCCCCATCGCGCGCGCCGCTCGATCACCTTCGACCGCGGAACCGAGTTCACCGACGGGCCCTATCTCCAGGCCGGGATCGGATCGCAGACCTGGTTCTGCGATCCGCAATCGCCCTGGCAGAAAGGCACCGTCGAGAACACGAATGGCCGGGCCGGGACATGGCTCTCGCGAGACGTCGACCCCCTCTCCCTCACCGACCAGGAGCTGAAGGACATTTGCAAGCGCCTGAACACGACGCAGAGAAAGTGCCTTGGCTACCGGCAGAAGCTCCTCGCCCAGATCAGGGCGGCGGGCTAGGATCACACAGCCGCAAGTCGCGCTTCAGCGTGAATTCACAGCCACGGTAGAAGGGTCACCGGTCGCCCGAATGGCCGCATAAGGCCGAAAACTTCCGACACAACCGATACGACCGTCTCGCCGCAACCGACAGCTAGGTAGTGTGCCCGGGAGGATACCGGAAGCCGCCAAGCCCGTTCGGCAGCTTCCGTTTCCAACTGCTATCAGCGCGGCTGGCTATTGATCATGATGCTGGGCAGCGCCGAGTCGCTGAGTTCCCATTTCGCGAAGATTTTTCCGTAGGTGCCATCTTTGACAAGTTCCTGCAGCGCGTCGGCGATCGCGTCGCGGAAGGTAGTGTCAGTCTTGCGGAAGGCCGCGCCGTAGTAGACCACCGTCAGCGGCTTGCCGATGACGCGGTAGACGCCGCCCTCTTGCTGGCTGGTGAAGGGAATCGTCTCGCCGCCCTGTACCGCGGCATCGACGCGGCCCTGCTTCAGCTGCAGTCGCGCATCCGGCGAGCTCTCGGTGCCGACGACCTCGATCGGCCCCTTGCCGGCCTTGACGCAGTTCTCGTCACTCCAGTCCTTGACCTGCCCCGGATAGGTCGTCGAGCGGATCGTTGCGATCTTCTTGCCGCATAGCTCGATCGGATCCTTGATCGTACTGCTGGTCAGTACATAGAACATCGCGCCGGCGCGCATGTAGTTGACGAAATCCATCGTCTCACGGCGCTGCGGCGTGTCGGTCATGCCCGACAGGATAAAGTCGGTGCGTCCGGTGTTCAGGGCCGGGGTGAGCTGCGCGAACAGCCCGTCCGTACGCTCGACCTTGAGGCCGAGCTTCGCCGCAAGCGCATCAACGAGGTCAATATCAAGCCCCTTGAAGGCGCCAGTCTCCGTATCCTTGTACTCCATCGGCGGGTAGGTCGCATTGATGGAAAGCTTGAGGACGCCGGCGTCCTTGACGGCCTTGGGGATCTCGCCCGCGCCGGCAGCGGCGGCTGGCAAAAGGGCAAGGCCGAGAAGCGCGGCGCGGCAGACGAACTGTTTGAGCATGAGTACCTCCACTGTGGCTAATCGGACGGCACCGGCGGCTTCTTCCTCCGCTCGGCACCGGTTGGGCAAATTCAGGCGCATCCGTCCGGCGCCATGCGGCGCCGGAAACTAGGCGTTAGCAGCGCACCGAGCGTCGAACAGGCTCTTGGCCGCGCGCGGCGTGACGAAGCGGGCGCCGTGCGCGGCGACATAGGAGAGGATGGCCATGAGCCGCTCCTCGTATTCGGGCTGCCCCATCGTATAGGTGTGGCAGACCATCGAGACGATCTGGGGCTCGGGCGTTGCGGCGGCGCGGGCGGCCACCGCGTCCCAGACGCGCTGCATCGCCGGCAAGGTCGAGAACTCATTGATGATGTAGTTCTCGCCGACGACGCGAGGCCGCGCGGTGCCCGGAGCCACGGCGTCCCAGGCCCAGGGGATCTCGAACAGCGCATCGGTTTCGTCCGCGGCCGCTGGGCGCGCCTGATCGCTGGCCGACATGTAGTAGGCAGTGAGCGGAGCGCCCTGCCAGGCCGCCGCCTTGTCCTGCCAGACGATGCCCGGCGCGCAGGACAGCTCGATGCCGATGCCGGCCTCCTTCACGGCCGCCCCGATCTCCGGGGTGAAGCCGTGATAGCCGCCGCGGTAGGCTGCGAACGGGATGCCGAGTTCCCGCATCGTCCGGGCCTTCTCCAGGATCAGCGGACGCATGTGATCGATGTCGTAATAGCTGCAGGTTCCGGGCTCCCGGCCGGGAGGCGGTCCGTAAAGGTCCTCCTCGGGATGCAGCACCAAGTCAGCCCCATCCTCCGTCAGCTCACGCCAGAACCCGGTGAACGGAGGCTCGACGAAGCGGTCGCGGCAGATCGGACCCGTCAGGACGGTCCACGCCGCGGCGCCGCCCGCCTTCTCCGCCAGGATCTCGCGCATACGGCCGTATTTCTTCAGCAGCGAAGCATCTTCCTGATAGACCGAGACCGGGTCCGGATCGCTGTCGACATTGATGACGAGATGAACGTTCGAAGGCATCTGCAGTGTCCTGTCTCAGCACGGGCACGGGTCGACGGCCGCACCGGCGGGGCGACACGGACCGGCGAAGCGGACGCGGGCAACCTCACTGACGCGGATCATCGATCCCCCTGGCTTTCTCGGGTTTGCTGACAATGGGGCCACCATGATTTATAATCAAGTAACTTGCCCAATCAGCGACTGACTTGAATCTGAGCACCCAGCCTAAAAGGTGGGCGGCGTGTTGACCCACAAGATTCGCGCTACGACGTCGCCGGGGTTGGCGTAGCCATGCGGCTCCTCCGATGGGAACGAGAAGGAATCGCCGGCAAAGAGGCGGCGCGTCTGGTCGCCTACCGTCAGGTCGAGCGTGCCTTCGAGGACGTAACCCATCTCTTCGCCGACATGCGAGATCAGCCCGTGACTGCCGCCACCGGGAACGACCTGGTGGATGTTGACCTGCAGCAATGAGTTGCGCGTCTGCGGAATGAGCCGTTCGAGCACCACGCCATCGGCATTCTGCCGCAACCGGGTATTGATCGTTGGTCGCTCCCCCGCGCGCATGACGAAGAGCGGGCCATTGTCATCCCCTTCGTTGCTGAACATGGCCGCGACGTTGATTCCGAGGAAGGCGACCAGCCGATGCAGCACCGCGAGCGAGGGCTGCACCTTGTCGTTCTCCAGTTTCGAGATGAAGCTCTCTGAAACGCTGATGCCCGCGGCGACGTCCTTCAGACTCATGCTCTTCATCAGCCGCGCATGCCGCAGCCTGCCGCCGATCTTGATTTCAGCGCCAACCGCGCCGCCGACATCCGTCGCAGCCACCTTACCTTCGTTTGCCATCGCAGCTCCGGCTCCAAGCATCGCGATCATTCAGCGTTACTTTCTCCTTTGTCAATGAACTTGACAACAAGGAAATGGACCGCGACAGTCCTAACCAGCGAAGGGGAGATGGTCGGTGGCAAGCAAAGGACGTTCCAGCCGGGAGGGCATACGGGCGACGGATGTGCGCGTCTCGCCCCGCCCGGCGCGATCTTCCGCAGCCACAGAGGGATGGCACCTGCGATGATCGAGAACCCGATTCCCTGGCCAGACGGCAAACGCTGCGCGGTCGCCTTCACCTTCGACATGGACGCCGAGACGCTGCTCCATGTGAACTTCCGCGAGACGGCGCCGGACCGCGTCGCGCTGTCATCGATGCTGCGCTACGACACGCAGGTGGCCGTGCCGCGCCTGCTGGAGATCTTTCGCCGTTACGAGATGCGCCAGACCTTCTTCGTTCCCGGCTGGTGCGCGGAAACCTATCCCGACGCCGTGGAAAAGATCGTCGCTGCCGGCCATGAGATCGGCCACCACGGCTATCTGCACAAGCGCCCGAATCTGCAAAGCCGAGACGAAGAGGCCCAAAGCCTCGGTCTTGGCATCCAAGCACTGGTCAAGCTGACAGGGCAGCGCCCGGTCGGCTTCCGCGCCCCCGCCTTCGCCTTCTCGAAGAACACGCTCGAACTGCTTCAGGCCGAAGGCTTCGCCTACGACGCCTCGCTGATGGGCGGCGACGTGCCCTATCTCATCGGCAACAAGCAGGGCGATCTGGTCGAGCTGCCGTCCGACGTCGTTCTCGACGACTGGATGCAATATGTCTGCCTCGGCGAATTCAACTACATGCTGCCGATCGCCTCGCCGCAGCGCGCCATGGAGGTATTCCGGGCCGAGTTCGACGCGGCATGGCGGCATGGCGGGCATTGGATCACGGTCTGGCATCCCTTCGTCTCGGGCCGGCTGTCGCGCGCTGACGCCATGGTCGAGCTGATCGACTACATGCACGAGAAGGGCGACGTCTGGTTCGCCTCGCTGGACGAGATCGCCGCCCATGTCCGCAAAGTCGTGGCGAGCGGCGCCTGGACGCCGCGTCGCGACGAGCTGCCCTACTGGCCCGAGCCGCGCCCGGCCGACGCTCCGGTCTGACGGCGATGGATCGCATTCGCGTCAGCCACTACATGCCGGAGGACCACGGCAGCCACACCGACTTCATCGCCCCCTGGGCGAAGGCCGTCGAAGCAGCGGCGGGCGGCGCGCTCGCCGTGGAGGTCCTCTCCGGCACGAGCCCCTTCGGCAAGCTCGAGAACCAGTATGCACAGGTCGTCGCCGGCACCGTGGATGTCGCCCACTCACCGGGAGGGCTGCCCGAAGGGCGCTTTCCGCTGACGACGCTGATGAACCTGCCTTTCATGGCCTCGTCCTCTGCCGAGGGGACGCGCCTCCTGAACGACCTGCTCGATGCGCATCTGGCGCCGGAATATGCGGGACTGAAGGTTCTGGCTCTGCATGCCGATTCCGGCGGCGTCCTGCACACGCGCGACGAACTGGTCACGCGGCTGGAGCAATTGCGAGGCCTGCGCCTGCGCTGCCCGGCGGGCCCGATGGAAGCGGCGCTGCGGCGCCTGGGGGCCGAGCCCGTGCCGCTGACCCCGCCGAATATCCGGGCCGCAGCCGAAGATGGGCTCATCGACGGCGCCGTGATGGCCTGGGATGTGGTCGCCTATACCGGCACCGACAGGATCTTCCGACACCACACCGACACCAAGCTCTATGTCTCGCCGCTCTATTTCGTGATGAACGGCGAAAGCTGGCGCAGGCTCGCGCCCCGGGCGCAGGACGCGCTGGAAAGCTGCTCCGGGGCGGCTCTCGCCCGTCAATTCCCGGCTTGGTGGCAAGCCTGGGAGGCGCCCGGTCGCGCCTTGGGCCTGGCAGAAGGCCAGGTGATGGGCGCGCTATCTTCCGAGGAACTCGCACGCTGGCGCGGCATCGCGGCGCCCGCTGTCGAGGCCCATGTCGATTCGCTCGTCGCCGCCGGCCATGCCGCGGCGCGCGACACCTATGAGGCGGCCCTGGCTCTTCGCGGCCACCCGTCACTTCCCCAGGAGTTCTGAAGATGCCTCATTATCCCGGTTGGGACGCGACCTTCCGCGGCAAGGTCTGGCGCACCACGCATTTCCCGCGGATCAAGGAAGACATGCCGACCTTCCTCGGCGTGCCGCATGCGGTGACGAAGAAGGATTTGGAAGGTGCCGACGTCGTGATCATCGGCGCGCCTTTCGTCGCCGGCTTCGGCCGCCAGTACAGCGGCGTCGACAAGGATGAGTGGATCGTCGCGACGAAGCATGTCCGCCAGCAATCGATCCGTTACCGCTCCGGCTATATCCAGGATTTCGACCTCGACGTCTTCGAGCATCTCAAGGTCGTCGACTATGGCGACGCCAACATCCCGCCTGAGACCAGCTACGAGGGCACCGTGGAGAAGATCCTCGAAGCCCAGGAGGCCACGCTCCGGAAGGTCAACGACGCGCTCGATGTCGGCGCGGTTCCGATCGTCATCGGCCAGAACTCTCCCTGCGGCTCCTATGCCGTCGGCAAGCCGGTGGCCGACAGGGTCAAGGGACCTGTCGGGATGGTCAGCCTCGACACCCATTGGGACGCCTGGCCCTATGATTGGGCGACGATGAGCCCGCATATCGCCGGCTCGACCAACTGGAAAGACAAGCTCTATCGCGACTGTCCGAACATGAGCATTCCGCATCTCGTCGAGATCGGCGAGCGCGGCATGCTCGAAGACCCTGCCACGATCCGGCGCTATGTCGGCGAGGGCGCCAACTTCATGCCGATGTGGAAGATCCGCACCGAGCTTGGCATCGAGGGCTGCGTCAAGAATCTCGACCAGGCCTTTGCCGGTTCGGATGCCGTCTACTGCCATTTCGACATGGACGTGCTTGGCGGGGCCGGCCCTTCCGATGGCGACATGCTGGGAGAGCTCGCCGAGCCTATCGGCATGACCGACTACGAGGCGATCCGGCTCGGCCATGAATGCGGCAGGCGCGGCGCCGACGCCCTCTCCTTCATCTGCATTCCTCCGGGTTCGGCCGTGACCTACCGGGTGATCGTCTACGTGATGATGTACTTCATGGCCGGACTGGCCATGCGCAAAATCGGCAAGGGGGCCTGAACGGCCCCGGCCTCGGGTGGCAGGAATATTGCTGCCCGAGGCCGCACGGAGGTGCACGCATGAAGGTCGCTCATTTGCCGCCATTCTCACCGCCTTCCGCCCCGGCCCGCTGCGGGTATCGGCAGTCCGGATTGGGCGGAGACGGCAGAACGACGGAGCGGCCTCCCGACGCCTTCGAGCGGCATCAGGTCGTGCTGTCCGCCTTGCGATCATGGTGACGCACCGGAACCGTCGCGCATCGACCGGAGCGGCACGGCCACGCCGCCCCCGCCCGGCACTCATCCCAGGCCGCTCGCCCGGCAGCATCGTTGAGGAACGACGCAGAGGCCCGACGGCCATGCGGACAGGAGCACCATGAACACCGATCCGGACAATCTCGTCATCGTTCCCCGGCGCCATTACGGCAGGCTCATTGGCGCCGCCCTCGTCCTGCTCGCCTTGGCCGCCATCGTCCACGCCTTCGTGGTCGGGCAGATCGAATGGAGCTATGTCGGCCGCTTCCTGACCGTGCGGACGATCATGGAGGGGCTCGCCAACACGATCGTCATGGCCATTCTCGCGATGGTGCTGGGTCTTGCACTCGGTGTCCTCTTCGCGATCATGCGCCTGTCCGCCAATCCCGTACTGTCGACCACGGCGCTCGGCTATATCTGGTTCTTTCGCGCCATCCCGGTGCTGCTGCAGCTTCTGCTCTGGTACAATCTCGCTCTGGTCTTCCCGACGATCGGCATTCCGGGCATCGCCAGCTGGAAGACCGTCGATGCGATGACCCCCTTCGTGGCGGCGCTGCTGGGGCTCGGCATCCAACAGGGTGCCTTCACTGCCGAAGTCGTCCGCGCCGGCCTGCTCTCGGTCGATCAGGGCCAGTACGAGGCGGCCCAGACGCTGGGCATGACGCGGCTGCAGTTGCTGCGACGGATCATCATGCCGCAGGCGATGCGCGTGATCGTGCCGCCGGTCGGCAACGAGTTCATCGGCATGGTGAAGCTCACCTCGCTCGCCAGCGTCGTGCAGTTCGCAGAGGTGCTGCACAGCGCCCAGAGCATCTACTACGCCAATTCGCGGGTCATCGAGCTGCTGCTCGTCGCGGCCTTCTGGTACCTGATCGTGGTGACGGTTCTCAGCCTGATCCAGGGACGGGTGGAGGCCTATTTCGAGCGTGGCGTGGCGCGCTCGCCTGGCCGCTGAGGAGAAGCACGATGGAAACCAGTCTTCCCCCGGTTGGTGCGGTCGATGCCGATCACCTCGCCCCTGGCGCTCCACTCGTCCTCGCCCGCAACGTCCAGAAGCACTTTGGCGCTGTCAAGGTCCTGAAGGGCATCGACCTGGCCGTGCAGAAGGGTGAAGTGCTCTGCATCATCGGGCCTTCGGGCTCCGGCAAGAGCACCTTCCTGCGCTGCATCAACCAGCTCGAGCGCATCGACGGCGGTGCGCTGTTCGTCTCCGGCGAGCGCGTCGGTTTCCGGCAGGTCGGCAACCAGCTCCACGAGCTCGATGACAAGGCGATTGCTCGTCAGCGCCGTTCGATCGGCATGGTGTTCCAGCGGTTCAACCTCTTCCCGCATCTCACCGCGACCCAGAATATCATCGAGGGGCCCGTGCAGGTGCTGAAGCAGCCGGCCGCGCAGGCCCGCGAGCGGGCGCACGCGCTGCTGGAACGCGTTGGGCTTGCCGACAAGCGCGACGCCTATCCCTCTCAGCTCTCGGGTGGCCAGCAGCAGCGCGTCGCCATCGCCCGCTCACTCGCGATGCAGCCAGAGCTTCTGCTCTTCGACGAGCCGACGTCCGCGCTCGACCCGGAACTCGTCGCCGAGGTGCTGCTCGTGATGCGCGATCTCGCCTTGACCGGCATGACCATGATCGTCGTGACGCATGAACTCGGCTTCGCGCGGGACGTCGGCCATCGGGTCGCATTCATGGACCAGGGCCAGATCGTCGAATTGGGCCCGTCACAGGCCATCCTCACCGAGCCGAAGGAAGCCCGCACGCGCGCCTTCATCAAGGCGGTCCGGCATTGAGGCGCTCGCCCCCCTGTCAGCTGGGCCGCAATCCCCGCCTGTTCGCAGTCATTGGCAACCCGGTCCGAGTGAATGCCGCGATGGACAAGGGTTGCCAAACGGGGCGCCCTCACGAACGGGGATATAAGCGCACTGAATGGCGGCCGGACATAAATCATAGCGTTCAGCGGCCTCCACCCAAACGGCACTCGCTAAGATCGCCCGTCGCCGATCAAAACGGGAGCAAGTGGAGCCAGCCGATGCCGAACTCGATAAGCTGCTGATCACAGAGCAACCCGCAACCAATACCACCTCCGTCACGCCAAGCCGCTAGGCGGGGCTCTCTTTCGCGAAAGTCGCCTGTCATGCTCACCGATTTCCCAAAACGCGTCGCGAACCCTTCCGACCCCGCCCCCGACTACTCCTGGCCGGCCGGGTATCGATGCGCGGTGCTCCCGGCCTTCGACGTCGATGCCGAGACGGCCTGGCTGCAATACGACGCCAAGAACACCGACCGACTGGTGACGTTGTCCTTCGGCGGCTATGAGGAGCGGGTCGGTGTTCCCAAAATCCTGGACCACCTGCGCGCGGTCGAGATCAAGGCAACCTTCTTCATCCCTGGCTGGGTCGTCGAGGTGCATCCGAAGATGTGCGAGGCCATCGTCCGGGATGGCCACGAGATCGGCCATCACGGCTATTCGCACAAGCGGCCGGAGCCTGGCGACTTCGCCGCCGATAAGGAAGAGATCGACAAGACGCTCGAGATCTTCAAGCGCGTCCTAGGGGTCACGCCGGTCGGCTACCGCGCTCCTTCGGGCGAGAACTATAGCGAGCTGCTCGGCTATCTCCGCGACAAGGGCATCATCTATTCCTCCTCATTCCGGGACGACATCCGCCCCTATCGCCATAAGCTGCGCGACGGCACGAAGGGCCCCATCGAGCTGCCGGTGAACATGTCGTTTGACGACTGGCTTTACGGCCTGTCGCAGCGCTTCAGCCCGCGCCCAATGTTCCCGAAGGAGCATGTGCTCTCGATCTGGAACGACGAGCTCGACCAGACGCGCGAATGGGGCGGGCTTGTCTCGATGGTGATGCACCCGCAGGTCTCTGGCCGGCCGATGCGCATCGGCATCATGCGCGATTTCCTGGCGCGCGCGCGCGGCTATGGCGACGTCTGGATCGCGACCGGCAAGGAAATCGCCGAGCATTTCCTCGCGCAGGAGAAGAAGGCGGGCTGAGCGACGTCGTATCGTTCCTTCCGGGCAACCGCCGGAAGACGCGTCCGCACCTCCGCGTCACGAGATGCCCGGAGCAGGCCCGGGCATGACGCCCTCCCCGCTTCCCAATGTCACGAGACCGCGCCATGACCACCCGCATCCGCAATGCCGATATCGCGATCGCCTATGATCCGGCGGCAGACGACCATGTCTATCGCCGCAACCTCGATGTCGTTTTCGACGAGAGCGGCATCCTGCATCTCGGCGAGGGTTTCGAAGGCGAGGTCGCGCGCGAGATCGACGGCAAGGGCTTCATGGTCATGCCCGGCCTGGTCGACATCCACTCCCACCCGTCGAGCGAGCCCGGCAACAAGGGTATGACCGACGAGGTCGGCACGCCGAAGCTCTACAATTCCTCGCTCTACGAGTTCCTCTGGCTGTTCCGCGCCGACGCCGAGGGCATTCCGCATCTGAACCATGTCGCCTGGTCCGAGCTGCTGATGTCCGGTGTCACCACGCTGGTCGACCTCTCCTTCCCGAGCGAAGGCTGGCTCGACCGCGCCGCGGCGAGCGGGCTGCGCATGGTCATGGCGCCGATGTATCGCAACGGCCGCTGGTTCACGCGCAACGGCTATCAGGTCGAATACGAGCTCGACGATGCAGCCGGCCGCAAGGCGATGGAGGAGGCCTTCCGGATTATCGACGCGGCGCTGGCGCATGAATCCGGCCGGCTCTCCGGCCTTGCCTGCCCGGCGCAGATCGACACTTGCACCGAGGAACTCTTCCGCGCTTCGATCGCAGCCGCCGCCGAGCGCAAGATCCCGATCCAGACCCATGCCGGCCAGTCGATCAGCGAGTTCCACGAGATGGTCCGCCGCAGCGGGCTCTCGCCGATCCAGTGGCTGGACAGCGTCGGCTTCCTGGCACCGAACGCCTCCATCGCCCACGCCATCTTCCTCGACGACCATCCCTGGGTGCGCTGGCCGACCCGGACCGATCTGGCCCGCCTCGCAGAGACCCGCACTTCGGTCGCGCATTGCCCAACAGTCTTCGGCAGGCGTGGCCTGACGCTGCGCGATGTCGGCCGCTATCTGAAGGCGGGCGTGAATATCGGCATCGGCACCGACACCTTCCCGCACAACATGCTGGAGGAGCTGCGCCATGCCGGGGTCTATGCGCGGATCACCGGCGAGAGCCATGCGGTCGTGACGACAGGACAGATCTTCCGCGCCGCAACGCTGAACGGCGCGAGGCTGCTCGGCCGCGACGATATCGGCCGGCTGGCGAAGGGCGCCCAGGCTGACCTCGTCATGGTAGACCTGACACACCCGATGATGCGCCCGACCCGCGACCCGCTGAAGAGCCTCGTCAACGCCGCCGCGGATCGCGCTGTTTCCCATGTCTTCGTGCAGGGCAAGCAGGTCGTCGCCAGCGGCAAGGTGCTCACCATGGACTATCAGGCCGCATCCGACGGGCTGGAAGAGGCACAGCGTCGCGCGCTCGCCAAGGCATCCTCGCTCGACTGGGCCGGGCGCTCCGTCGACGAGCTGGCGCCACCCAGCCTGCCCTGGGCCTGATCGATCGCCGCCGCCACGCTGGCATATGATTTGCTGAACAAATAGAGTCGGCACACTCTATTTGGAACAAGCATATGAACCTTCGCCAGATCGAGCTTTTGCGCGCTGTCGTCCGCTGCGAGACGACAGTTCGCGCCGCGCAGGAACTTGGCTTGTCGCAGCCGGCGGTCAGCAACGCGATCAAGCATCTCGAAAGCCAGGTTGGCTTCCCGCTCTTTGAGCGCGTCAACAACCGCCTATTCCCGACCGCTGAAGCACGCTCGCTCTATAAGGATTCCGAGCCGATCTTCGCACTGCACGCCGCCTTCGAGGCCAAGGTGCAGGACATCAAGGAGAACCGGGCCGGACATATCCGCATCATTGCGACGCCGCCACTAGGCTACGGCGTCTTGCCCGCGGCCTTGCGCAACTACCTCGCGAAGCGCCCGAAGGTGCGGGTCTCCTTTGACATCCGGCGCTTCGAGCATGTTCTGGAAAGCGTCGACAATGGAACCGCCGAGCTTGGCTTCGTCATGGGGCTGAATGACGACCGCGGGCTCGACGCCGAAACCTTCTTTGCCGGCGACATGGTCTGCGTGATGAGCCCGGACCACCCCCTCGCCGCGAAGTCGACGATCACGCCGGTGGATCTGCGCTCGGTGCCCTATATCGCCCTGGAACAAGGCACACGCATGGGCGGCATCGTTCGCAGGGCCTTTGCCCAGGCGGAGGTGCCGTTCGGGTTTGCTGTCGAGGTCCGCTATTGCAACACGGCTTGCGTCCTGGCGGAAAGCGGTGTCGGCGTTGCGGTGGTCGATCCACTCTCGCCCCTCTTTTCCGGTCGCTACGATCTCGCCATCCGCCCTTTCACGCCTGCTTCCGAGGTCACCGCGTCGGCCGTCCGCTCGCGCAAGCGCCCGATCTCGCGCGCGGCCGACGCCTTCCTGCGCGAGGTCCGGCTGGTCGCCGCCGATACGGCTGCCAGGCTTGGTGCCGCATGAATGCGAACCGCTCTATTCAAGGCGCGAATGTCACCCCGGGATTCCGCATAGGCGGCGCCATTGTGCAGCGGCGCGGGCTGCCCCAAGATTTCGCGCTGCCGGAAGGTGGCGCACACCATGAGACCAGGCGCATGCTCGATGATCGCCGCCTCAGTGCTGGCACCTGCCGAGCAGCGTTCACCACATTGACCGGACCGACATGACCGCAACGGCAAGGACGCCCCACGCCAACACGGCAATCGCCCAGGCCGTCGCCGCCCAGCGCGGCTGGGTGGAAAGCCTGTTCGACCGGCTGGCGGCCGGCAGCCGCGTCGAGCCCGGCATCACGCGCGACACCTACGGCGTGGGCGAGGATTTCGGCCACCAGCTACTGGCCGAACACGGCAAGGCACGCGGACTGTCCGTCTCCGGTGACTTCGCCGCCAACACTTACGTAACCCTGCCGGGTCGCGATGCCGCCCTGCCCGGCATCCTGATGGGCTCGCATCTCGACAGCGTGCCGCACGGCGGCAATTTCGACGGCGCGGCGGGGGTCATCGCCGGACTCGTCGTCATCGAGACCTTGCGTACGCTGGGCATCTCGCCGCGCTGCAACGTGACGGCGATGGGCGTGCGGGCCGAGGAAAGCGTTTGGTTCCAGATCTCCTATATCGGCAGCCGCTCAGCGCTCGGAACCTTGCCTGATGGTGCGCTGGAGGCGAAGCGCATCGATGATGGGCGCGTTCTCGCCGCAAGCATCGACGCCTGCGGCGGCGATTCCGCGGCGATCCGCCGGCGCGAGCGCCATCTCGACCCTGCCGCGATCCGCGCCTTCCTCGAAGTCCATATCGAGCAGGCGCCGAGCCTGGTCGAATCCGACCTGCCGGTCGCGATCTGCACGGGCGTGCCGGGCAATTTCCGCTATCCGGATGCGCGCATCGTCGGGCGGCACGACCATGTCGGAACGCCCCACCGCTTCCGCCGGGATGCCGCCATGGCCGGCGCCGAATTCGCCATGCTGCTCGACAGCTTGTGGCAGGATGAGGAGGCCGCCGGCTTCCCGATGGCCGTCACGCTCGGGCGCTTCCACACCGACCCCGCCGTTCACGGCCTGACCACGGTTCCCGGCAGCTTCGCCTTCAGCCTCGACGTGCGCGCTTATGATCCCGCCGTGCTGGAACGGGTCGAGGCCAAGATGCTGGCCGCCATCAGCGAGATCGAAACGCGCCGGCGCGTGCGCTTCGATCTCGGCAGGCGCGCCAGCGCCGCGGTCGGCCCGGTCGATCCCGTCATTGCAGCCGGGCTGGAAGCGGCGGCGGCGCGCCAGGGCATCGCGACGATGCCGCTCGGCAGCCCGGCTTCCCATGATGCGGCCGCCTTCGCCGCCGCTGGTGTGCCCGTCGCCATGCTGTTCGTGCGCAACGAGCACGGCAGCCACAATCCGCAGGAAGCGATGGAAATCGACGACTTCCTCGCCGCCTGTACCATCCTGGCCGATTGGGTGGTGCGAGAGGTCGCCTGACCCTGCGCGCGATGCCATGTTGAACAACCAACCAGCCATCTCGGATTTCCGCCCATGAGCCGCCGCTCTCGCATCCTGGTCATCAATCCCAACTCCAACGAAGCGGTGACGGAAGGGCTGCGGCAGGCGCTCACCCCGCTCGCCTTTGCCGAGGGGCCGGAGCTAGTCTGCGAAACCCTGACCGAAGGCCCGATCGGCATCGAGACGCAGGAACATGTCGAGAGCGTCACCCTCCCCCTTCGCCGCCGGATCGAGGCCGCCAACGACGTCGATGCGTTCGTGATCGCCTGCTATTCAGACCCGGGGCTCCATGTCGCGCGCGAGGGCACAGCGAGGCCGGTCTTCGGTATCGCCGAATGCGGCGTGCTGACGGCGCTGACGCGGGCGGATCGGTTCGGCGTTATCGCGATCAAGTCGCGCTCGATCCCGCGCCATATCCGCTATCTGCGCCAGATGGCGCTGATGGACCGGCTCGCCGGAGAGCGCCCGCTGGAGATGTCGGTGGCAGAGAGCGCCTCCGGTGAAGGCACGCTTGCGCGCATGATCGCGATCGGCCGCGAGCTCAGGGACGAGGACGGCGCAGGCGCCATCGTCATGGGCTGCGCCGGCATGGCCCGCCACCGTAGGCCGCTGGAGGATGCTCTCCGCATCCCGGTCATCGACCCGACGCAAGCGGCAGTCGCCATGGCGATCGGCACGATCATGGTGCGCTGAGAAGGACGAGAGCAGATGACGGCGAACTATGATCTGGTCATTCGCGGTGGCACGGTCGGCTCCGCGACCGGCAGCTTCCGCGCCGATCTGGCGATCAAGGACGGCAAGGTCGCGGCTCTGGGCCTGGGCCTCGCAGCCGGAACGCGCGAGATAGACGCGAGCGGCAAGCTCGTCCTGCCCGGCGGCATCGACACCCATGCGCATGTCGAGCAGGTATCGGCTGGTGGGCTGCTCAACGCCGACACCTTTGAAAGCGCCACGACCTCGGCGGCCTTCGGTGGCAACACGACGCTGATCTCCTTCGCCGCGCAGCATCGCGGCCTCGATCTGAGGAAGGTTGTCGATGATTATGCCGCGCTCGCCCGGCGCGGCGCACTGATCGACTATGCCTTCCACCTCATCGTCGCCAATCCCGACGCCAAGACGATCGAGCAGGACCTTCCGGCGTTGATCAGCGAGGGCCATGCCTCGATCAAGGTCTTCATGACCTACGACCTGATCAAGGTCGACGACGAGCCGCTGCTCGACCTGTTGCTGACAGCCCGGCAGAACGGCGCCCTGGTCTGCGTCCATGCCGAGAACCACGGCATGATCTCCTGGATGGGCAGGAAGCTCGTCGAAAAAGGCTATGTCGCGCCGAAGTATCACGCGATCAGCCATCCCCGCGGCTCGGAGGCGGAAGCCTTCAACCGGCTGATCACCGCGGCCGAGCTGCTCGACCAGCCGATCATGATCTTCCACGTCTCGACCACCGAAGGCGCGCAAGCCATTCGCGCGGCGCGCGGGCGCGGCCTCAAGGTCTTTGCCGAGACTTGCCCGCAATATCTCTTCCTGACCCGGCACGATCTGGACAAACCGGGAGTGGAAGGCGCCAAGTGGATGTGCTCGCCGCCGCCACGCGAGCAGGCCGACCAGGAGGCGCTCTGGCAAGCGCTGGCGCTTGGCGACATCCAGACGGTCTCGTCCGACCACGCGCCCTATCGCTTCGACGAGACAGGCAAGCTCTCGGCCGGCCCGAACCCGACCTTCAAGCAGATCGCCAACGGTCTGCCGGGACTGGAGACGCGGTTGCCTCTGCTCTTCGACGCGCTGGTCTCGAAAGGCCGGCCGGAATTCGCCGGGCGCGGGCTCGAAGCCTTCGTCAACCTGACGGCTACGGCACCCGCCGCGATCTACAACCTGCCGGGCAAGGGCGCTCTCCTGCCCGGTTACGACGCCGACATCGCGATCTGGGACCCGCTGAGGACGGTGACCATCGCCGACGAGGCGATGCACGACCGCACCGGCTTCACACCTTTCGCCGGCCGCAGCATCACCGGCTGGCCGGCATATATTCTGGTGAGGGGTGAGGTGATCGTTGCCGACGGTGCGCTCCATGGCCAACCCGGCTTCGGCCGGTGGTTGAGCCGCGAAGGCGGCTCCGCCGCGACCCCGACCGGCAGGCTCGTCGCCGACATCGACCCAACGCAGAATTTCGGTGCAGCCATTCTCGACTGAGACAGCGCTCGGCTCCAATTGCATCGGCCGATGGGTTCGGTCGCGGTCGTGACGGCAAAGCTTGCCGCGAATGGCTATGATTTGCCCCCTGTCCAGTACGCCGCCATGCAGGCCATCGCGGCGCACCCCGAAATCGATCAGGTGCACCTTGCCGCACTCATCGCCTATGACCGCACGACCATCGGCGGCGTTATTGCTCGGCTCCTGCTGAAGGGGCTGGTCGAGCGTGAGGTCTCGCTGACGGACCGGCGCGTCCGGGTTTGGAGATTGTCCTCACTTGGCCCTGACACTTTGAAAGTCGTCCACGCGCTGGTGCTAGAGGCGCAATGGAAATACTCCGACCCGACGCTTACAAGCGTTCCTAGTCGCCACGGCCTGTACGATCCAGCAATCCCCGCCGCATGTGTTCCGGGACAGGCTCTAAGGCCGCTGCAACAACGCGCCATGAGCAGACTCTGGCTCCTTGCCTGAAAGCAGACCGAAAGAACACCGCGCGGGAGGGCCGAAATCGACCCGTCGCGGAGGTCCAATATTATCAGCGCCTCCATGATTTCGGGGCATCAGGGAAGCCTTCCGGACACCACTTGTAGAGGTGGCGGCTCGCAATCATGCCCATGCTCCGGAACGTGACAAGGATCGTCGTTTTTCCACCGCCAGCCGCACGAACGTAGGGAAGGGTTGGAGTCGGGGTGCGAATAGTCTGTACTGATGTCGTTGATTCGGTTGGGGGCCGAACTCGATGAGGATACGCGCGGTCCGGCCGCGTTAATCTTCGTTAAGCAAGGGCAAATACATGACGTCCCCCCAACTCCTCTGGCCCCCATGCCGATGAGTTTTTCCGTACCCGCAAGACTGACGCCTGCGGACAAGCAGACGGGCCGGCCCTTCGCCTCTCTCGCGGCGGCCGCCTTTCTGGGCGCAATAGTGGCTGGATGCGGTGGGCAAAAGCTCACAGATGCCGAATTGTCCTTTGCAACGCGCGCCGTGGTCGTGGATCCGAGTCGTGCTCTCGTTACGCTGCCCGTTGGCGGCCCGCCGATCGTCAGTGTCACACAACGCAACTACGACAATGCAATCGCCCAGACGATCTCGCTGGCGACGCGCGGGCGCACCCCCGGCGAGAACACCGTTGATGTCGCGTTCCTTACATCCGCCGATGTCCCGGAGGATATTGGTGTCGAAGGACGGCTTCTGCCGAGCCCGAGCATCGAGGATTTCGCCATTGCCCGAGAGATGGAGGAACGCTTTCCCACCGTCGTCATGACGCCGGGAGCCGTCTACGTCCAGAACCGCTATGGTCCGTTCGGATACGCCTTCGGTCGCGGCGTGGCTGGGGATGGCTGCCTCTACGCCTGGCAGCGCATCGCGAGCGGCGACAGCATCTTCCGTCCCAAATCAGGCCTGATCTCGATCCGGCTCCGCGTCTGCGAGCCGGGCGCCTCTGAGGCGGCCTTGCTGCGACTGGCCTATGGCTATTCGATCAGCGCGTCGCTCAGGCGATCCGGCTGGAATCCGATCGGCGATGCGCCGGCGCCTCAGCCTGGGCTCGGCGAAGCCGGCGTGCCGATCTATCCCGTGGCGCCAACGGCCTGGCCTGACGTTGCCGAAAGGCCTACCCAGGCAGCGCGTCAGCGCCCGGCACGCGCCAATCGGCAGCAGCCTTCGCGCATCGAAACCGCGCCCCTCCTGCCGGACCGACCCTTGGAAGGATACCCGACCGTCCCGCCGCCGCCCGTTCGTTCACCCTAAGCATGATCGCCTGAAGCTCGATGCGAACAGCAAGCTACGTCATCGCCTGGGCCCTGATCGCTGCCGTGGTGGTCGTGCTGATCACCCTGCCGATCAGTTTGCAGGCCCATCTGATCGCCGGCGCGATCGTGGTCTCCGCGATGATCATTCTGAAGTTCCTGCGCCCTTACGGCGTCTGGCGGTTGATAGCGCTGGGCCTCGGGACCGCCATCGTGCTCCGCTACATCTACTGGCGCAGCACGAGTACCCTGCCGCCTGTGAATCAGATCGAAGATTTCGTCCCGGCGATCACGCTCTATCTCGCCGAACTCTACAATATAGGCATGCTGTTCCTCAGTCTGTTCGTGGTGGCGATGCCCTTGCCCCCACGCAAGACGCCGCCGATCGATCCACAGAACGCGCCGACCGTAGATGTCTTCGTGCCGACCTATAACGAGGACCCCGACCTGTTGGCGACAACGCTCTCGGCGGCGCTCGCCATGGACTATCCCGCGGATCGACTGAAGGTCTATCTGCTGGACGACGGCGGCACCGATGAGAAATGCGACGCGGACAACTTCGTCGCCGCCAATGCCGCTCGGGAGCGTCGCGCGGCGCTTCAGGCTCTTTGCGCAGGGCTCGGCGTCACCTACCTGACCCGCGAACGCAACATCAGCGCCAAGGCCGGCAATCTCAACAACGGGATCTCGCATTCCAAGGGCGAACTGATCGTCGTCTTCGATGCCGATCACGCCCCCGCCCGCTCCTTCCTCACTGAGACGGTGGGGTTTTTCGCGCTGGATCCGAAGCTGTTCCTGGTGCAGACGCCGCATTTCTTCATCAACCCGGATCCACTGGAGCGCAACCTCAAGACCTTCAAGGACATGCCGTCCGAAAACGAGATGTTCTACGGCATCATCCAGCGCGGCCTCGACAAATGGGACGCCTCGTTCTTCTGCGGTTCGGCCGCCGTGCTGCGCCGCATGGCTCTCGACACGACCAATGGATTCCAAGGCCGCAGCATCACGGAAGACGCCGAGACGGCGATCACGCTGCACGCCGAAGGGTGGCACAGCGCCTATGTCGACAAGCCGCTGATTGCCGGGCTGCAACCGGCGACCTTCGCGAGCTTCATCGGCCAGCGCTCGCGCTGGGCTCAGGGCATGATGCAGATCCTGATCTATCATCGGCCGCTGTTCAAGGCCGGCCTCTCGCTCCCGCAGCGTCTATGTTACAGCTCTTCTGCCTTGTTCTGGTTTTTCCCATTCGTTCGCCTGATATTCCTTATTTCACCACTGTTCTACTTGTTCTTTGGACTACAGATATTTACGGCATCAAGCAGTGAATTCTTCGCCTATATTATGAGTTATATGATCGTCAATTTGATGATGCAGAATTATCTATATGGCCGTTACCGCTGGCCATGGATCTCGGAACTCTATGAGTTCATCCAATCCGTCTATCTGCTGCCGGCAGTCATCTCGGTCATGCTCAACCCGAGCAAGCCGACCTTCAAGGTCACTGCGAAGAGTGAGTCGCTGGAAACACGGCGCGTCTCGGAACTGGGCAAGCCCTTCTTCATCATTTTCGCCGTCCTGGCGCTGGGCGTCGTCGCCACCTATTGGCGTATCCTCACCGAGCCCTACAACGCCGACACGACATTGGTGGTCGGTCTCTGGAACTTCCTGAATCTGTTGATGGCCGGCTGCGCGCTTGGCGTGGTCTCGGAGCGGCCGGAGGGGCGCGCCGCTCGGCGCTTCGCGGTCCGGCGGCGCGGGCAGATCACGGTCAACGGGCAAACCGCGCCGATCATGACGGAGAACGCCTCGGTCGATGGTGTCGCCCTGCGTGTCATGTCGCCGACGGCAGGTGAATTGCCCGTGGGCAGCGAGGCAGAGATCTCCTTCGAAACCACGATCGACATGCCGGCCGGCACACTGCCGATCCGCGTGATGCGCCGCATGCCGGACGAGAAGGGGATGCTGTTGGGTTGTCGCTATCTCGCCAGCCAACCTCTGCACAGCCGTATGATCGCTGATCTCGTCTTTTCGGACGCCGAGCGATGGACTCTCTTCCAGAAGGCTCGGCGCCAGAACATGGGCGTGATCTACGGAACATTGCGCTTCCTGCGCATTGCACTCTTTCAGACCAGCCGCGGCCTTTCATATTTCTTTGGCCTCTACCGCTTGCAGCGCTCCTCGAGCCCCAAGACGGGGGCCCCGAAATGAAGCGGGTGCCCCTGCCCTTCCTGGCCTTTGCAGTCGTTCCGCTGCTGTGCGGCTCCGGGCTCCTTCAGCATGTTCGCGCACAGCCGGCACCAGCCGACCCTCCGCCATTCATGATCGCACCGCCTGGGCAGCAACCGGCTGCGAAGCCGGCACCGTCGCAACCACCTGCGCCGGCAGCCCAGCCGCAACGACCGCAGCCTCCGGCAGTTGCAACAAGCCCGTATCCGACCGCCTTTACCTATAAGCCGTTGCTTCCGGCCGCTCGCGTGACCCTCGAGGGTGAGAGCGATGCCCGTGGCTGGGCCTTTTTCCTGACACAGGAAGAAGCCAACACCGATCTGAACCTCGAGGTTGCGTTCCAGAACGCGCTCGTCGTGATGCCCGAAGCCTCGCGGCTGACCGTTCGGATCAACGGTGAGCGCGTTATCGAGCAGCCGATCGCTTCGTCCGACCGGTTGGCGCGGCTGTCGGTGGCCATCCGCAAGGGCCTCGTGCGACCGGGCCAGAACACGATCCGTTTCGAGGTCGTGCAACGTCACCGGACGGATTGCACGGTGGCCTCGACCTATGAACTCTGGACGCGCATCGATGGCGCCGGCACCAAGCTGAGCTTCCGGGGAGGCGATGGCCGCCAGTTCCGCCCTCTAACCATCGACGATCTGCCGGCGGTCGGCGGCGACGAGAGCGGCCAGACGACGATCAACATCGTCGCGCCCAGTGCCCCACGCGCGATCGCCGGCAATGCGATTCTGGCGGTCGCTCAAGCCGTGGCGCTACGCGGACGCTATGGGCAGGCGATCGTGCGCGTCTCCGAACGCCCGCCCGAGCGCTCGCGCCCCGGTTCCCTGACGGTCGTCATCGGGACGTCGGGTGAATTGGCCGAAGTATTCGGCACGGTTCCGGAGGAGGCGGCCACGCGCAACTTCCTCGGCTTCATTGCCAGTCCGAAGTTCGGGCCTGCAACGCTGCTTGTGACCGGCCAGGGGTGGTCGGAAATCGAGACGATCGTCGCCAAGCTCCTGACCGAGCCGGTTTCCCGGCCAACCAACATGAACCGGACAAGAATGGACACGGCAAGCTGGCACGTGCCGGAAGCGCCGTTCATCTCAAACAAGGAGGTCCTGCGCTTCGCCGATCTCGGCGTGTCCACGCAAGAATCCACCGGGCGGCGCGTGCGCGTGCGGGCCGTCATTGCGATGCCCGGCGACTTCTACGCCAACGCCTATGGCGAGGCCACGCTCTACCTCGACGGCGCCTATTCGGCGGAGGTTCTGCCTGGCGTCAGTCACGTCGAAATCTTCGTCAACGGCAATGTCGCTGCCACGGTGCCGCTGAACACCACAAATGGCGGGCTGTTCCAGCAATTCCCGATCACGGTGCCGCTGCGCCATTTCCGACCAGGCATCAATGAGATCTGGCTGGAAGCCGTTACGCTTGCGAAGAGCGATCTGAGCTGCGGGCCGGGCGCCACCCTGCCCGGCAAGAGCCGCTTCGCGCTTTTCGACACTACCTCTCTCTCGATCCCGGATTTCGCCAAGATAGGCGTCAAACCGAACCTCGCGGCGACGGCCGGCACGGGATTTCCCTATTCGGTGTCTCCTCACGTCGCGCTGATCATGGGGCGGCTCGACACCGCCAATTTTGGCGCTGCAGCAACGCTTCTGGCGCGGCTTGCCCAGCGCGCCAGCCGCCCGCTCGTGGTCGACGCGCTGGCAAACGCAGCGTCTGTTGGCGATCGGCCGGCCTTGATCGTGGGAGCCGCCGGCCAGTTGCCGAGCGGGCTGCTGCCCCGCGTGGGCATTGCGGACAGCGTTCGCTCCAGCTGGCCGCTGCGCGCCGACGCCGTGGTGGTTCCACCCGACATCGACAGCACTGCCGTGTTCGATGCCGTTCTCAATCGTTTCCAGGGCCGCCAGACCACGCCGGAGGACTCAGGCGGCATAGCGACATCCACGAACGAGATTCGCGATCGCTGGCGCACTTCGCTCGGGGGGCCGTTCGCGCGCTATTTCGTTGCGTTCGACGGCTGGCTTCAGCGAACCTTCGATCTGTCCTTTGCCCAGCTGAGAGCGCCGTCCCGCACCATCTCCCTCTACGAGCCCGCCGAAGGAACCGAACTCATCGCCGCTCAGGCGGTCGACCCGGAAACGCGGCAGACATGGACGGCCTTCGTCGCGCGGCGCGAGGAAATGCTCGAGAGCAGTATTGCCCGCGTCGTCGCGCCGGGGAACTGGGCGAGCATGGCGGGCAAGATCACCTCTTTCCGCGGCACCGAGGAAACCCACGTGATTTCTGCCGACAGCACGTCCTTCGTGATGACCCGCCCCTTCAGCCTGACGAATATGCGCCTCGTCCTCGCAAACTGGATGTCGAGCAATATCGGCACCTACGCCCTGGCACTTCTGGTGGCCTGCATCGCCTTGGGCATCGGCACGTCACTGATGCTCGGGCGGTTGGGAAGGCGGTCGTGAAGAAGCTCCTCGCCATGCTTGCAGCAGCCATGATGTGCCTCACATCCGGCGTACAGGCCACGTTGCCCGACGGCGCCTGGGAACTCTACCGGCAGAAATTCGTCACGCCCGAAGGGCGCGTGGTCGACGACATCAATGGCGGGATCAGCCACAGCGAGAGCCAGGGCTACGGCTTGCTGCTGGCTTGCCTGGCAGGTGACCGCAGCAGCTTCGCGCTGATCTTCGGCTTCACGCGGACGGAGATGCTGATCCGCGACGACGGGCTGGCGGCCTGGCGCTGGGATCCGAAAGCGAGTCCCCACGTCACTGACATCAACAACGCCAGCGACGGCGATCTTCTGATCGCGCAAGCCCTCGCTTGTGCCGGCGCGCGCTGGAACATGCCCGCCTATACCGCTGCCGCGCGCCAGATCGCCAGGTCATTGGCCAAGGTCGCGCTGCTGAAGCGCGGCGGCGAGACATGGCTGATGCCCGGCGCTGCCGGGTTCACGGAAAAGGACAGGCCGGACGGCCCCGTGGTCAATCCCTCCTACTGGATCTTCGAGGCGTTTCCGATCCTGACCCAGCTCACCGGCGACCAGAGCTGGATGCGGACCCAAGCGACTGGCCTGCGCCTACTCGACACCTTTGCCAAGGAGAAGTCGCTCGCGCCGGAGTGGGTGTCCGTCAAAGGCCCTCCCCGGCCGGCCGACGGATTTCCGGCCCAGTTCGGGTACAACGCCATTCGAATCCCGCTTTACCTCATGCGTTCCGGCCTAGCCGACAAGGCACGTATGGAACCGTTCCGGCGCGCATGGGTCGACGGCCCCGCAGTCATCGACATCAAGACCGGCAAGGCTGTCGAGCCGCTGCTCGACCCTGGTTATCGTATCCTGGCCGCCGCCATGGCCTGCACGCTCGACAAGACCGCGATTCCGGCCGACCTCAAGACGTTTCAGCCGACCGCCTACTATCCCTCGACGCTGCATCTTCTGTCCCTCTCGATGCTTCGAGAGAGGTATCCGCAATGCATGTGAGGCAGGTCTTTCTGGCGATCGCCGCCGCGAGCGCCGTCTTCTATGCCGTGGGCCGCTACGGCCCGCGAGGCGATGCATCGCTCGATGCACCAGCTCTGTGGTCTGCGACGGCGGCGGACGGCTCGACAACCGAGGCGTCGGCGCCAGGCCTGGAGCTCGCTCAGGCGCCGACGACCGCACAGCCCGCGCCGGCCGCGCCAGGCCAATCCGGCCAGCGAGTGCAACGCCCCCCGATCGTCGACGAAAGCGCGCTGCGCTATTTCGCGTCTCAGGGGGACACGCGGCGTCTTGAGGCCGAACTCGCACGTCTGCGCGCACTCTACCCTGAATGGAAGCCGCCGGCGGACCTGACATCGCCGGCCCAGACCGGTGACGCCGAGCTGGACCGGATGTGGAGGCTCTTTGCAGATGGCAAGCTCAGCGAATTGCGGGCAGCAATCGCACAACGGGGCACGACGGATCCGAACTGGCGCGTGCCGGACGATCTGATTGCCCGTCTCGACACGGCCGAGGCCGCGCAGCGGCTGGTGAATGCCTCCAATGCAAGGCAATGGGAACAGGTCATCCGTCTCGGCACCGAGACGCCGGCATTGCTGACCTGCGCGAATGTCGATGCGCTCTGGCGGGTGGCCGAGGCGTTCGTCAACACGGCCAGGCCCGAAAGAGCGCGCGACGCTTATGCCTACGTCCTGACGAACTGCACCAACCCGGCCGAGCGGATCGGGACGATGCAGAAGGCGCTCGCGACGCTGTCGGACGCCCTGACAGAACAACTGCTTGCGCAGGAGAGACAGAGCGAATTCTCCAGCATCCGCGACGAGCTCGCTCGGCGGCGGATTGGCCGGGCGGCAGAGGACGCCAGGCTCACCGTGCCCCCGGACGACTTGCGACGCGTGGAGGCCCTCGCGAACGCCGCCACAACGCCTGACGATGCCATTCTCCTCGGCTTCTATGCGTTGCACCGCAATGATCCGCTGAAGGCCGAGACATGGTTCAAGATGGCGCTCTCGCGCAATGGCGGGGCCAAGGCGGCGGAAGGTGCGGTGCTGGCGCTCGGGGCCAATCAAAAATACCAGGAGGCCGAAGCGCTGGGGGCGCAGTGGCTCGAAGCAGGTGCGACGAACCGCAAGGCCTATCTCGATGTCGCGACGAGCCTGATTACGCAGGAGCCACCCCCAAGGCTCGACCGCGCCGTCCTGGAGCGGATCGCCAAGACCGTCGGAACGGATCGGTACGCTCCGGGTGCGGCAGGTCTGGGCTGGTATGCCTACAACGCCGGGCAGATTTCGCCCGCGGCAACCTGGTTCGAGACCGCTCGCAACTGGGACCGTGGCTATGAACCGGCGGCCTATGGGCTCGCCCTGGCGCGCCAACGCCTGCGAGATCAGGCCGGGCTGCGTGCGATCATGGCGGAATGGGGCGGCCGCTCCGAGCGGATCGCAAGCCTCCTCGACCCGCGTCGTAATCGCGCGCCGCGTGGGCAGGACGTGTCGCGACAGGACCTGTCGGTTCAGGAGCGGAACCGGCAGGACCTGGCTGCCGAGACCACACCGATCCCGGATAGCCGGAGCCCGACAGATGCCGGGCCGCGCCGCATCGCTCGAACGGAAGCGCTCAGGCCGTTTGTGGAGGCGGAGATTGATAGCGAGCCTGTATCGCGCCGCCGGGTTCGGCCGCCGCAACCGGCAGGCGGTTGCGGCAACGGGATCGCCGGGGCAGCTGCGCTGCAGCGCGGCTGGTGCCTACTCAACCTGAAGCGCCCGGCCGCAGCAGCCCTGGCCTTCGAGGCCGCCATGCGCACAGGCAACAGCCAGGTCGCGTCCGACGCCGCAACGGGCAAAACCTATGCGAAGCTGCAGCAAGGGCTGACGGCGGAAGCCGGCGTTGCGGCAGCAAGCGCGAACCTGCCGCCCGCGCGGCGTCGCGAATTGTCGGCCTTACTACTGTCCGAACGGTTCTTCGCCCAGTACGACGCCAAGGATTTCGACGGAGCTCTCGTTACTCTTTCGGAACGCGCCCGGCACGCGCCTGAAACGACCGATCTGATGCTGATGCGCGGCTGGTCCTACTTCAATCTCGGCCGCTACGACGACGCGAGCAAGGTCTTCACGACGCTGTACAGGGCCAACGGCTCACCTCAGGCGCTCGCCGGATTGACGGCGATCCGCGATATCACACAGCGGAACAGGTATTGACGCACCGTCCGCCGCAGATGCAGGTCGGTAGAATTTGAAGCAAGCCAAAGGCGAAGTATTAGGGCCGGCGGGCGAGACCTCGTGCAGATCAACGCGAGGCCAGACCGATGTCCAATGTGCTTCCATTGGCAGGCATTTTTGCCTTTGCATGGCTCGGCTATGCGTTCTGGTACGCTGGGCGAGACCAGGCACCGCCATCCAGCTCAACGACCGTGCCGGCGAAAGACCTCGTCTCGTGATGTGAGATACCGCTAGAGCGTTGTCCGACCGAATTGAATCGTTGAGGAGCCCCAAGAGGGGCGCGTTCCGTTTCAAGCTGTCTGCCGGATCGGAGGCAGCAGCGATGGCTCGCAGCTTGTCTCTCGATCTTCGCGAACGCGTTGTCGCAGCAGTTTCAGGTGGAATGTCGTGGCGTCAGGCAGCGGAACGGTTCGGGCTGAGCGTCACGAGCGCGGTCCGCTGGAGCGCTCGCGACAGACAGGCGGGCAGTCCCGCTGCGAAGCCGCGCGGCGGGGACCGGCTCTCGGCGCGGATCGAAGCGCAGAAAGAGCAGATCCTCATGCTGCTCGACGGACGTAACGACATCACGCTGGCCGAATTGCAGGCTGCGGTTCGGGTCCGGCGCCCTCCCACCAAGTGCGACCGCGACGGGCTGGCCGACCGCCTTGTCGCAAATTGGGAGGTCGATTACCGGATCACCAGCACGGGGATGGTCGCAATTGCCAAGACCTCTGACGTCTGGCTCCCGAGCACGACCTTTTGTATGCCACGCCGGCCATGAGAGGACATCACGACGAGATCACAGCCCTTGAGCTTGGCCAATCGGACGATTGCCGCGGCTGGGGAAACATCGATTTCGTGTTCCAGATCTACCGTGACGCCGTGTTCGGACGCCTGCTGCACGATGGAGGCAATGCGTTGCTTTATCAACGCATCGATCTGCTGGCGCGCTGCATGCGCCATCTCCGGGCGCAGGGGCTCTGAAACGATCAGAACCGTGACTTTCGCCTCGAGCGGCTTGGCGAGCGCCAAGCCATGCTCAAGACCCTTGTGCGCAAGCTCGGAATCGTCTGCAGCAATCAGGATGTGTTTGTACATTTGCCCATCCCAGTAGGAATTGCGCTGGCATCCTGGATGACCTTGATCCGAAGACAATGGTCCTGGCCCGTTTTGTGGTCCAGGCGCTATGCAAGGGTTCGGGCATCGGAAACCTGGTTTGCAAAGGCGCTCGGGGTCAAGCCTCCGGGCGCGGCGTGCGACCTGTCGTCATTGTACTCCTTTCACCAGAACTCGACCCTGTCGCGGGCGTCAGCCATTGGCAGGAACCAGGAAGCATTGAGGCACTCCGCGCGCAGGAGAGCGTTGAAGGTCTCGATATAGGCGTTGTCGGTTGGCTTTCCCGGACGCGAGAACTCGCTCTCGACGCCGTTGAGATAAGCCCATTGATCGAGCAGGCGACCGGCAAATTCCGGCCCGTCATCGCCCCGAAGGCTGCCCGGTCGGACGGATCGGTTGCAATCCCAAGCCGGATTTTTGAAGTCGATGACGTCGAGAGCCTGGAGCGGACGGCCTTCGCCGCCACGTCGTTGGGGGCTCGACTATCTCGATACCTCGCACACCCACGCGAGAGCGCCGCAGGAAAAGAGAGCGGATTCAAGGGACAGGCAACATTGAAGCGGCCCGACGGCCGCTCACGGGCCTTGGCGGCGGTGCACATGCCGTAGGCGCGGCGGGGGTGGCGGGGACAGCGGGGTGGCGTCTGACGGGCAGGCATCTGAACCTTACCTGTCAGGCAGGTTGACAGATAGCCAGGTCTTGACGCACGCTGTTGGACACAAACATCGGGTGTGGACTCGTGAGACAAGTGCGAATTTCGGATCAGGTGGCCGATTACATCGTCCAACTGATCGTTGCGGAAGGGCTCGGCCCCGGCGACCTGTTGCCGAGCGAGTCGGAACTCGCGCGCAAGTTCGATGTGAGCCGCCCGTCGGTCCGCGAAGCGACGAATGCGCTGGCCGGGCGCGGCCTCATTTCCGTATCGAGCGGGCGCAGCCCGACCGTGTCGGCCTTGGCGCATGCACCGTTCGCCAATCTCATGAACCACGGCCTGGCGATTGGTCAGGTTAGAATGCTCGACGTCATGAACGTGCGTCGCGGCCTGGAGGAACTTGCAGCCGAACTCGCCGCGCTGAACCGCACCCCCGAGCAGGCTGCCGCGCTGGAGAAGCTGGCGGCGGCGATCGGAGCCGCATGCGGCGATGTCGAGAGTTTCTGGCGCCTCGACATTCAGTTCCACAAGATCCTGGCCAAGGCGACCGGCAATCACCTGCTGGCTTCATTGCTCGCCGGCATCAGCGAGGTTGCCAGCCAGTCGACCCGCAGCGGCCTGAGCCTTGCCCGCAATGCCGAGGAATGGGACGTGATCGTCAGTGTCCATGTCGAAACGGCTGCCGGCATCATAGCCGGCGATCCCGAACGCGCTCGTGCCGGTATGACGGCCCACTACGCCTCTGCCATCGGCCGCTTCGAGCGCGCTCTTTCTCAAAGCTGAGGACCATCATGACTGATGATCGTCCTCTTGCCTGGCCGGAAGAAGCCCTTTTCGCCGCGATCAAGGCCAAGCTGTACACGGCCGTTCTCGGCGATGTGATGCGATGGGGCTGGCGAGCACGTTCCTTTCGCCGGATGGCATCGTCATCGTCCCGACCAGGCGCGAAAAGGACGTACCGGCGGCGGCACCAACAAGATGCGCGTCGGGGACGACATCCGGGGCAAGATTTTGGTGGGTGAGACCACCGCCGAGAACTTCGCCAAGAGATAAATCATGGAGCGGACTCCGCGCTCCGACAAGGTCGGCAGAGGAATACCAAGGATATGACAACAACAGACGCTTTCGTACCGGCGGCGGGCGGCAGCCAGGCGAATCTAGGGAAGGCCGTGACCGCCGCGACGGTCGGCACCGTGATCGAATGGTACGACTATGCACTCTATGGCGCGGCCTCGGGCGTAATCATCAACAAGCTGTTCTTTCCCAACCTGTCGCC
The DNA here is from genome assembly GCA_900473415.1 of Hyphomicrobiales bacterium. Lineage (GTDB taxonomy): Bacteria > Pseudomonadota > Alphaproteobacteria > Rhizobiales > Beijerinckiaceae > Allobosea. Next base: position 158,552 of record UCLR01000005.1, on the reverse strand, counting down.
GACGACCGGCGTGCTGGCAGCTTTCGCGACCTTCGCGGTCGGTTACTTCGCACGCCCCGTCGGCGGCATCGTCATCTCGCATATCGGCGACACGTTCGGCCGCAAGCCGGCCTTGATCCTGACCATCACCCTGATGGGTCTGGCGACCGTGCTGATGGGTCTGCTGCCGACCTATGAAAGCATCGGCATTGCAGCACCAATCCTGCTCGTGCTCATGCGCCTGATCCAGGGCTTCGGCGCGGGCGCGGAGCTCGCGGGTGCCATCGTCCTCGTCGCCGAATACGCGCCACCGAGCAAGCGCGCCTTCTACACCGGCCTTCCCAATGCCGCGACGCTCGTCGGCATCATGCTGGCGACGCTCTCCTTCCTGCTGATCTCCTATCTGCCTGAGGATGTGCTGCTCGGCTGGGCCTGGCGCGTTCCCTTCCTGATCTCGGGCGCCCTGTTCCTGGTCGCGTTCTATATCCGCAAGCATCTCGACGAGACGCCGGAATATGTCGCGGCGATGGCACGCGCCGAGGCGAAGCGACACGAGCAGCGCGTGCCGCTCGGCGAGCTCTTCCGCAACAGCCCGCGCGAGGTTCTATTCGGTTTCCTGAGCGTCACCGGCCACAACGCCAACGCCTATATCCTGAGCGCCTTCTCACTCAGCTACATGATCAACACCGTCGGCATGTCCCGCACCGAAGGCCTGGTCGCCGTTACCATCGGCTCGCTGTTCGGCATAGCCGGCGTGCCGGTCATGGGGGCGCTGGCTGATCGCGTCGGCAGCGCAACAGTCTATGCTGGCGGCGCGCTGTTCGTGCTGCTCCTGGCCTATCCGCTGTTCTGGATGTTCGACACGCACAGCGTGCTCTGGTCAACGGTGGGGATCGGACTGGGCTACGGCATCGGCTTCGGGGCGATGGCGGGAGCGCAGGGTGCCTTCCTCGCGAACCTGTTCCCGACGCGCTATCGCTTCTCCGGACTTGCCATGTCGCGGGAGCTGAACGGTGTGCTCATCGCCGGTCCTACCCCGCTCATCGCAGCCTCGCTGGTTGCCGCTGCGGACGGCAAGCCGACCTTTGTCGCGGCCTATCTCATGGCCTGTTGCGCCCTGACGATTCTCGCGGTCCTGCTAATCAAGCATCGCTCGGTCCACAACTGACTGTGTTTCGGCATGCGCCATTAGGGTCTGTCGCATCCCGCTGACGTTGGCAGTCACTGTGCGCCAATCGGAAGAGCCTGGAGGAGATCGACCTTTTCTCCTCGACGCCCGCCCCCGAGCGTCATGAACATCACGCCTTTCGCCGAGCCTGACCTGCTTCGGCGACAGGCGACTATCTCCCTTCTGGCGCCGCCGCAAGCGCGTCGAGATGCACTCACCGAACGTCTGATTTCACCCTCGCACACTCAGCGAGAAAGGGTCCCGCACATGAGTTTCGCCGACCGGCTCGATGCCTGCCACTCCTCTGTCGTTCACGACGTAATGAAGGATCTCGGCCTGCCGCTGCGGGTGCTGCCGCGCACCATCATCGGGCTGGAGCCATGGATGCGTTGTGCGGGACCGGTCTTCACGGTGCGCGGGCGGCCCGACCCCACGCTCGACAAGCACAACTCGCTGCTCGAATGGGCAACGCTGCTGTCGCGTGTACCGAAAGGCCGCGTGGTCATCGTTCAGCCACAGGACGATCGGCGGGCGCTGTTCGGCGGTCTGTCTGCAGAAGCTCTCAAGATCAAAGGCGTGCGCGGCTATATTGCCGACGGCGGCTGCCGCGACATCGACGCGATCGTCGAGGAACGCTTCCCCGTATTCGCGCGCTATGCGACGCCGATCGACATCGTTTCGGCCTGGCGCGTCGAAAGCTACGAGGAACCGATCGCAGTCGGCAATGAAATGGTCCAGCCGGATGACTACGTCCTCGCGGACAGGGATGGCATCATTCTCGTCCCGGGCGCTGCCATTGAAGCCGTCGTGGCGGCAGCCGAACAAAAGATGGAAACCGAGGGCGAAATGGTCAAAGCCATCCGTGCCGGCGTGGATCCGCTCGAGGCCTATCTGAAGCATCGGGTCTTTTAGAGGATTACCGCCGGCACGAACGCTGGCACCGCATCCGCGGCCTCGCGAAGCTCGCGACGCCAGGTGAACAACTCGGAGGCCTGCGGCTGCTTAGCACGATGAGTGTCGATCCATGGACGAAGGCCCGATCGCATAGGTCGAGCCGGGCGAGAAGGCGAGGTTGCCGTCGACGGGCAGCGGGCCGATCGAGTTGCCCGGCGCCAGCGTGCCGCCATTGACGTCGCGCCCACGGGGCCGCTGCCGCCGATTCACCGCCGGCGTTCACCGTCACGGGCGAGACGATCGAGCCGATCGAGCCGTTCACCGCCGCTCGACCTCCGGTGACGGTGGCCGCGCCGGCATAGGTGCTAGCGCCTGTCAGGATCGTGGTGCCGGCCGCGACCGCTCGGCAAGCGCGTACAGCGCCAGCGAATTCGCCCGCGCAGAAAGAGACCAGCGATTCTGGGAGCTATCCCGACGCAGACATTTTGCCCGGGAGGTCCTGCGGGCGAGATCGAAATTCGCTTGGAGGACGGTCGACTGCGTTCAAGCAGCCACCGAATTTCTGGACGACTTCAGTGGCTTTCTCAACGGCCAAAGCTCCGACAGTTGTCAAGCAACATCAACAACCAGAGGCCCCAGCTCGCCCAGTCGGTTCTCGCTCATGCGAACTCCAGGACCCGCAACGCTAACCGACCCTACAGGTGCCCCGTCGAGACCTGAACAGATCGCCGCAGCAACAGCGGTGACGCCGGGCTCGGCCTCGCTCGTCGCAATCCCGAATCCGCGGGCGCGGGTGCGATCGAGCTCCGCGAACAGTTGATCGAAATTGCGCACGGCGTTGGGGCCGAATTGCCCTGAATCGCCGAAGCCGCCATTCCGGCCGATGATGTCTCGCACTTGGTCGCGCGCCAAGCAGGCGAGCCAAACCTTGCCACTCGCCGTAGCATGCAGCGGCACCGTGTTGCTGGTTAGCAGGGGCTGGTACATCACCCCCCCGCGCGCGCCCTGAGCGTCGGCGACCCAGACGAGCGCAAACGCGTCGATCACGGCAAGACGGATGAATTCGCGGGTTTGGGCCGCGAGCTCGTCGAGAAGCGGCTGACAGATGTCGGAAATGCCGGTCGCGGAATAATGCCGCTGCCCGAGGATCGTCAGCCGCATTGTCAGGCGATAGCTTCCATTCTGCGGGTCGTGCTCGACCCAACCCTGCTCGATGAGGGCTCCGAGGAGACGGTGGACGCCGCTCTTGGGCAAGGCGAGCCGCTGGGCGATCTCACCGAGCTGCATGCCGACCGGAGCTTCGACGAGAAGCTGGATAATCCCGAGGCAGCGTTCGGCAGGAATATGGGCCATGGCCGGTCTGGTTCTCCTCTGCCGGTGCCTGCTAGCGGCCGGTGAAGCTCGGGGAGCGCTTGCCGAAGAAGGCGGCGGCGCCCTCCTGCTCATTCCAGGCCTGGCGTTCCGAGGCCCGCCATTCTGGGCTTTCAATCTAAGCGGGGCAGCGAGAGCGGAGGGAGCGAGGCGAGACATATTCTGTGCGGAACAGGCGATGCGATCACTGGATCGCTCCCGCGCGACGACACGGTCAACGCGACGATAGCGCCACCACAAAACCAAGTAGCTGCGCTTTGAAATCAAGAAAATTGTCTGACATATTCTTGTCTAGCTTTCGGATTGACCGAACAGCGCCGACAATACATAGATTGGACAATGATTGACCTCGGTTCGAGTCAATATGCTCGGGTATCCCGCTGCCGGGTGAGCCCAGCGCAGTTCCCTGATTTCAATCTGGAGCGACCGATGCCGCATAAGATCAGAAAGCTCGATGTCCATCTGGTCTCGACGCCTATTACCGGCGGATTCGCAGATGCGACGCGCAAGGTCGAATCGGTCGGCTATGTCGTCGTCCGCGTGACGACCGATAGCGGCCTCGAAGGCATAGGCATCACCTATCATGAGGTCGGCGGCGAGGCGACTTGCGCCCTGATCAACCGCAACATGGCGCCGAAGCTGATCGGTCGCGATCCGCTCCAGACGGAAGCGATCTGGCAGGAATTCTTCCACTATCTGCGCGGCGTCGGGCGCAAGGGGCTGATGTATTGCGCGCTCAGCGCGGTCGACATCGCGCTCTGGGATCTCAAGGGCAAGATCACCGGCCTGCCGCTCTACAAGCTGCTCGGCGGCAACCGGACCAAGGTGCCGGTCTATTCGAGCGGCGGCTGGACTTCGTATTCCGACGAGGAACTCGTCGAGGAGATGAAGGGCATGGTCGCGCGCGGCTTCAAGACGATCAAGTTCAAGGTCGGCTATGAGGGCGGGCGGAATCCGCGTCGCGACGTCCAGCGTGTCCGCAAGGTGCGTGAGGCCGTCGGCCCCGATATCAACCTGCTGGTGGACGCCAACAACTGCTTCGACGCCGCGACCGCCGTTCAGCTCGCCAACAACATCCGCGAATACGACATCATGCTGTTCGAGGAGCCGGTGTTCGCCGACGATATTCCCGGCCTCGCCCGCTTCAAGCGCGGTACCGATATCCCGCTCGCGACCGGCGAGCACGAATACACCAAATTCGGCGTGCGCGACCTCTTGATCAATGATGCCGCCGATATCGTCCAGGTCGATGGCGCCCGCATCGGCGGCTATACTGAAATGTTGAAATGCGCTGCGATGACAGAGGCTTGGAACGTGAAATTCGCGCCGCACGCAATGGAGAACATCCACCTCCATCTGGCCGCCGCCATTCCGAACGCGCTGTTTCTCGAGCGGCTCCTGATGTTCGAGGACATTACGGCGAAGGTCTTCAAGGACGCGCCCGTGCCGGTCGATGGCTACATGGAGGTGCCGGACCTGCCGGGTCTGGGCCTGGAGCTCGACATGGACTTCATCCGGGAACACGACGAGACCTCGCCGCTCAGCCATTGATCGGCCAGGGCGCCGCGAGGCCGTCCAGACGGATAGGCCACCGCCAGTTCCGCCTCGTCGCAGGCGCCCACTGTGCAGCCAGACTCCCGATGCAGACGCTGCCGGCCTTGACCGAGCGCCGTCGCTCGCAGCGCGCGGGGCAGGTCCGGCATGTCTCCAGCAGGATTGATCGCACCCGCAATGGTCATGTCGGCATGCAGCCTGCCTCGATCTCTGCCGCGCGGCAGGCAAACAGCCGGCTCATCCGTCTGATGTACCGGGCCTGGCGGCATTGGAACCGAGCTCTGCCGCTATCGTAGAGTTGTCCACAGCACGGCCATCGACATGGCTGCCCCCCTTCTGCAGCGGTTGCGCCCGGCCACGTTCGCGTGCATCCACGTTTGCAACATCGAATTCCGAACGGCCTGCTGCGCGTGACTTTTCCTGTCTTCGAAACCCAGACGTTCGTCGGGTCGGCGCGGGCCAAGCGCACGATCGACGTTGCCCTCTCCGCATCCATGCTCGTCGCGCTGCTGCCCTTGCTTTGCCTCATCGCGGCGGCGATCCGGTCAACGTCGCAGGGGCCTGCGCTCTACCGCCAATGGCGGGAGGGCCTCGACGGCCTCCCCTTCGAGATGCTCAAGTTCCGGACCCTGCACCAGGGGCTCGAGACGGGCGATTTTCGGCAGGTCTGGCCGGGCGATCCACAGATCACGGCGGTCGGCCATGTCCTGCGGCGCTCGCGCCTCGACGAGCTGCCCCAGCTCTGGAACGTGCTGCGAGGCGAGATGTCGCTGGTGGGGCCGCGTCCGCACGCCATGCAGCACGGCGCGCATTGTGCAGCCCTGCTGCCGGGCTATGGCCTGCGCCATGGCGCCAAGCCCGGGATCACCGGGCTCGCCCAGGTCAGCGGCCTGATCGGCCCGATGGCCACCCGGGACGATCTCCAGCGGCGGCTCGACAAGGATCTGGCCTATATCCGAGACTGGAGCCTGCGCCTCGATCTTTCGATCCTGCTGCGAACGCCGGCGCTCTGGTTCGGCCGCATCCACCGCAATCCCGGCGCCTGAGACTTTGCCCCGCTCTTCACCATTGCTGGCCGATCTCTGGCGGTTGAATCGCCGGCTGAAACGTCTCAGATGCCCGGTCTGCAATGCGGACGAGCCGGCCGAAATTCTCCGCCGCGACCGTTACTTGCTCGACGTGCGGCTGTCGGTCTGCCGCACATGTGGCACGACCTATCTGGCGCGCGGCCTGGCCGGGGAGACTGCCTCCGCATTCTATGGCGGCATCTACCAGCGCCTGATGCGGACGGCCGATGCGAGTCCGGCGCTGATCGGCGCGCAGCGCCTCGCCGCCGGTTACCGGGCTCATGTGCTGCGATATGTCATCGGGCCGCTGGACGAGGTTCTCGATATCGGGACCGGGCTTGGCTTCTTCCTGGATGCGTGCCGCCAGTCGGGCAGCCGCTCCTATCACGGCATCGAGCCGGGGCCCGTCCAGCGGCACTTCGCCGAGGACGAACTCGGGCTCGGCGGCCATGTCGACGGGGACGGGCTGGACGCAGCGAGGGCTCTGTCGTTTAGACCGCGGATCGTCACGCTCTTCCACGTGCTCGAGCATCTGGAGGATCCGGGTTCGGTCCTTGCACTGGCCGCCGGCTGGCTGCCACCCGATGGCTGGCTGGTGATCGAGGTTCCCGATGTGAGCGAGTGGGCGGGGCTGGGGCTCCAGCACGTGCACGTCTCGCATCGCAGCTATTTCACGCCGGAGACCCTGGGAATTTTGCTCGCGCGGCATGGCTTTGCCATCCACCGCCAGGATCGCGAGGAACATGGCATCCATCCCGGCAATCTGCGGATCTTCGCCCGTCCGGGTGCCGCCGGCGATGACCGCATCCCCGGCGTCGATGCCGAGGCTCTGGCCGCGGAGAGCCGGCGCCGGATCGAAGCGTTCGATGTCCGGAAGGGTTATCCTCGTGCGGCCTTTCGCCTTCTGAGACTTGCGACCGGCCGGTGAGCCAGGTCTCACGCCATGTAAGCCGGACCTGAGCGGCTCGCCAGGAGATCGCGATAAAGGTCCAGATACCCCTGCGCCATGCGGCGAGCGCCGAAGAACTCTTGCGCGCGTCGGCGCGCGTGTTCGCCCATGATGCGGGCGCCAGTCGGCTCCCGCCGGAGTTGTCGCATGGCGTCGGCCAGCCCGCCCGGGTCGGCCGGCGGCACGACGAGACCCGTTCGACCCGCCTCGTTGACCAGGCTGGTGCCGGTGCCGATCTCGCAGGAGATCAGCGGCTTGCCATGGAGCGCGCCTTCCAGCAGCACGATGCCGAAGGCCTCCGCTCGCAGATGGGAGGGCAACACGAGCGCGCCGCAGAGCGACAACACGGCCGCCTTGTCCTCCTCCGAAAGCTGGCCGAGGAAGCGGATGTTGGGCACCTCGGCGGCCTGAGCCCGTAACCGCGCCTCCTCGGGTCCGCTGCCCACGATCACGATCGGAAAGCCGGTCTGCCGGCCCGCTTCGATCAGGAAGGGCAGGCCCTTGTAGTAGCGCAGCACACCGATGAAGAGGAAAAAGCCCTCGCCGAGGCGCGCGCGCCATTCATCGAGGCCTCTGGGTGTCGGCACGGCCACGCTTGCTGCATCGATGCCGATCGGAATGACCGAGACCTTTCCGGCGTGCCGGCGAAGGACCAGGCTCGTCTCGCGATACTGGGGCGAGGTCGCGACGATGCGGTCCACCGAGGAGAGGAAGCGGCGACTCAGGGGCCGGTAGAGCCTGAGCCAGTTCGTCTGGCGGACAATGTCGGAATGATAGGTGACGACACTGGGCTTGCCGCGTGCCAGCAGCATGTGGGCGGCATCCATGAACGGCCACGGGAAATGATAGTGAACGATGTCGGCCTCGGCGGCCAGGCGGCGGAAACGCGGCAGGACGCTCGTGGAGAACCCGGTCGAGGCGATCTCGAAATTCCGCCGTGTGCGGTGCAGCCGATAGCCCTTGCGCAGCGTCGGCCTGTCCGCGTCGCCGCGTTCGGCAAGCGCCAGCAGGTCGATGTCGACGCCCAGTTCTCCCAGCCCGGCGGCGAGTTGGTCGACGCAGATCTGGGCACCACCGATCGTGTCCGGCAGGGCGGTCTTGTAGAAGTGCAGAACTCTCATCGCGCGGCCATCCTCACGGCAACGCGATCTCGCGATAGGCGTCCCGCGTCAGCTCGGCGCAGCGGCGCCAGCTAAAGAGGGCAGCGCGCTCCAGCCCGTCCCGGCGGGCCCGGGCCTGCCAGCGCTCGTCCTGCAGCGTCATGGCGAGCGCCTCGGTCAAGGCGTCGACGTCGAGCGGCGGAAACGACGCACCGGTCTCCCCGGCCACTTCATCGAGCGCGGCGATGCGCGAATGCAGGACGGGAACGCCGCTGGCCATGGCTTCGAGGACCGGCAGCCCGAAGCCTTCGTAGAGCGAGGGGCAGACGAAGAGGCGAGCTCCGGCCACCAAGGCCGGAAGCGCCGCGTCGGGAACATAGCCGAGATAGATCAGCCAACCTTCCTGAGCCGCCGCATCGAAGCGGGCGTGCAGCGCATCGCTGCCCCAACCCCGATAGCCGCATAGGACGAGCGGATACCGTCGGCGCAAAGTGGGCGGCAACCTTTCGAACGCGTCCAGCAGCACATCCAGATTCTTGCGCGGCTCGACGGTGCCGATGAAGAGGCAATAGCGTCCGGATTCCAGGTTGCCGTGGAGGGTACGCAGGTCAACTGCCTCTGCCGCGCCCGGCCGGAAGCGGGGGTTGGGACCCAGCGGCGTCACGCGGATGCGCTCGGCGGGATAGCCGAGCACCCTTACGATCTCGGCCTTCGAGAATTCCGAAACGGTCAAGACCAGCGCGCTGCGTTCGAGTGCAAGCGCCACCTCGCGCCTCATATAGCGGACCCGGTCGGCGCGGTGATGCTGCGGCAGCAGGAAGACCGAGACATCGTGGATCGTGACGATGCCGGGGCCGTGGTAGGCGGGCAGATAGTAGTTCGCGCCATGCAGGATCGTGCTACGTGGTTGATGGCGCAGCACCCGGGAACGGGCGCCGCCGAGCAGACGGCGATAGATCTCGGTAGGCAGCTTCCAGGCCGACAGGCCGTCGCGCAGGACCGGCAACAGCTCGCTCCCCGCCACCGGTTCCGGAAGATCCCGCAAGAGCCGGATGCCCTGGATGAAGGACAGCTCGATGTCGGGCATCGCCGCGAGTTCGCGGGCGAGCTCGAGGTTGTAGCGGCCGACGCCGGTCAGCGGCTGCCGGATCGCGTCGACGGAGAGGATCACCTTCATTGCCCGCGGAATCCCCCGCCATGCGAAGGCCGCCGAGCCCGCGCCGGTGTCGCGCGGCGCAGCGCCCAGAGGACGGGGCGCAGCAATCGGTAGAGCGGGGACAGCACGGACGGGAGCCTGACCGCCGCCCGATCCTCGCCGCTCGCCATAGCAGCGGCGGCCTGGGCCTGCCAATGCCGCCAGCCCTGGCCCAGCCGGAAGTGCGACAGACGCACCCGCGTGTTGCCGAAGCGCGTCTCCTCCAGCTCGGTGCGGCCCTTGCCCATGGTCATGGCCGCCAGCGCGATCCGGCCGAGATCGCGCACAGCCGGCTCGGCGGCGAGCTGGTGCCGGGCGGCCGGCGAAAGCGGCATGTCGAGCAGGGTCGCGGCCAACGCAAGGCCCTGGGCTACCGAGCGCGTCAGCTCCGCGCGGGCGGCGAAGGCGAGAAGCCGCTCGGGAGCCTCCGGCCCCTCGGCGACCATCAGCGCGTCGAGGTCGGCCAGCCATTTGAGGCGGCTCCAGGCATGCAGGCTGCCGTGGAGGCAGAGATAGGCTGCCAGCGAATCGCCGGTCAGGGTGCGCAAGCCGCGGCCGGCGCCGAGCGTGACCTCGCCCCAGCTCGCCAGGCGGGAAAGGGGCTCGGCCAGGCGGGCATTGGGACAGAACCGCCAGTGCAGCTCGACGATGATGCCGCTGCGCTCATGCCGGTATTCCCATTCGTTGAGCTGCCCGGTCCAACTGCTCGCAGCCGCGATGTCGAAATCGCCGGCGGCGCGATAGCCCAGCCCGGCAAGCAGCGCGGCGGCCCTCTCCCGCTCAGAAGCGGCGACGATCAGGTCCAGGTCGCGGCTGTGCCTGCGGCCGAGGTCGCCATACAGTTGATGCGACAGCACCGGGCCCTTCAGGAAGGACAGGGTTATGTCCGCCAGCGCGAAGGCTTCGGCGAGGCGGACGGATTCCCCGGCCAACGCCAAGCCATTGCGAGCCTGCGCTGCCGCCAGCGTTGCAAGCGTTCGCCGTGCCGCGTCAGGCATGCCCACTTCCAGGCCGGCCAGCGCGTGGTAGGCGAGTCCAGCGAGCCGGTGCCGGCGGATCACCTTCAGCGCCTCGGTCCAGTCCTTGATCGCTTCGGCGGCGTGCCGGATCGCGGCATCGGACGGCTCGCGCGGGGCGCGCGAGCAGGCAAGGGCGAGCCTGAAGCCCGCATGGTCGGCATCGGACAGGATGTGGGGCGGGAGGGACAGGAGGGTCTGCTCGCTGGGGCCGGCGTCGACGGTCATCGGCGTCTCGCAAACGAGTCGCGCGGCCTGGTTCGGCAGGTTCTCCAAGCTTTCGGCAGTGGACAATAGGTTAGGCTCATGATCCGTCGAGAGCGGCCCGCAGGCAGAGGAAACCTCTAGGCATTCCGGGATGGCGCGTCTACGTATCCCGACGGACTTCGTATTCCGTCATCGAGCTGGCGCGACTGTCGCCACCCGTCCGGATGGCTTCGGCAATGAGCCCGTTGCCGCGGTCCGGAGCTGGTGCGGAGCGCGCGGATGATCGAGAGAGGCGGCGTGAGGGCCGAGCGGGCCGGCGCCGGCGAAGCGGCCGTGCCGATCCGTCCGTGGGGGGTTCTCCATCCTCCGCCGGCCGGCGCCGGCACGCTCTTGGCTTGCGCCCTGGCGCATCTCGTCGGGCAATGCGGAAACCTGCTGTTCCAGGTCGCGCTCGCGCGCCGTTTCGGCTTAGCGGACTATGGCGAGGTCGGGCTCGCTCATCTGCTCTTCGTCCTGATCTGCTTCGCCGGCGACCTCGGCTACAGCACGATGTTCCTGCGTGAACATCCGTCGGAGCCGGGATGGAACGAGCTCTGGCGCACGGCCCTGGGCCACAAGCTTGCCGCGACCGTCTTCCTCTACGCCGCGGCATCAGGAGGTTGGGCGCTGGCCTACGGAATGCAGGGGAACGGCTTCTCCTATCTCGTCGCGACGCTGCCGGCGGGGCTGTTCTCCGTCGCCAGCCTCTCGCCGCCGCTTCTGGCGCAGGGACGACGCGTCGTCGCCTTCTGCGTCCAGCAAGCGCCCTGGCCGGTCGCGCTTTTGCTGTGGATGGCGTTTGCGGATGAGGATCTCCCGGCCGGCGCGATCGGCATGATGGTCAGTGCTGGATTCGCGGTGCAGCTTGCCGCGTCTCTGGCAGCTTGGCGTCGCCCGGGCGACCTGCTGCCGCGGATAGCCGGCGGGGGCAGGATGCTGCGGGCCGCCTTCAGCCTGTCGGCGATCGGTATCGCCGGCGTCGCCCATGATCGCCTGACCCCTTTTCTCGTGTCCCTGCTCGCCCCCCGCTTCCTGCCCATCTTCCTGCTCCTCGGGCACGGCCTGAGCGGCGTCTCGGGAATCGCGGGCCAGATCAACCGCTTGCTGCTGCCGCGAATGGCCGACGGGGCCGGGCTGCGCTGGTCGCTGGGACTGGCTGCCGCCATGCTCGTCGCGACCGCCCTGGCGCTACAGGCTTCGCTGCCGATCATGCTGGCGGCGGATGGAGAGATAGCCGGCCTGCGGCCGGACCTCGTCATGCCGACGATCCTGGCCTGGGGCATCGCCACAACGAGCGGATTCTTCGCCGTCGAGATGATCGAACGCAGGCGGGAAGGTCCCCTCGCCCGCATCATCCTGACCGGCATAGCCGCCAGCGCAGCGCTGCAATTGGTGGCGACCGCGGCGGGCTCAGCGGAGGGCGTCGTCTGGGCGCGCGCCCTCTGCGCCCTCGGGATCGCCATGGCGAGCCTGCGGGCCTGTGGCGTTTCGCCAGCGCCCGCAGGGCGGCTCCTTTGCGCATCGTCCTTCGCCTGCGCCTTGGCTCCGCAGCTGCCTTGGCTCTGGCCCGCAAGCGGCGCCATGCTCGGCTTCGCGCTCGTCGGCGTCGCTGCCGGCCGGCCGCGCTTCACGCGCCGGGATGCTCCGCAACCATGACGCCGGATGGAACGGGCTGCGGGCTGCCGCGGGAAGAGAGCGCTGCGCGATGTGCGGGCTGATCGCGTTGCGTGGCCCGCCGGACGAAAGCGTTGCCCGGCGAGGATTGTCTGCCGTCGCGCATCGCGGGCCAGATGGCGAAGGACTCCTGACGCTGGAGGGGGAGCCTGCGACCGTGCTCGGCCATCGCCGCCTGTCGATCCTCGACCTGACAGCCACCGCGGCCCAACCGATGCTCTGCCCCGAGACCGGCAACGCGATCGTCTTCAACGGCGAGATCTACAATTTCCTGGAGCTGCGCCGGGAGCTCGAGGAGCGAGGCGAACGCTTCCGCACGGATGGCGATACGGAAGTCATCCTTAAGGGATGGCGGGTCTGGGGCGAGGATGTCTTCTCGCGCTGCAATGGCATGTGGGCGCTGGTGCTGTTCGAACGCAGCTCCGGCACGCTGATCGCCTGTCGCGACAGGCTGGGCGTAAAGCCGCTCTATCTGCACCGCGACCGGAATACGGTGATGCTGGCGAGCGAGATCCGGGCCATTGCCGCGATGCGCGGCGGCTATCCGGCGCCCAATCCGCAGGCGCTCTTCGATTTCCTGACGCTCGGTCTCGCCGAGCACGGACCGCAGACCTTTTTCCAGGGAGTCGAGGCCGTGCCGGCCGGCACGGCCCTGCGGATCGGCCCGGACGGCAGCACGGTCTCCCGGCCCTATCACCGCTGGCCAGGGCCGGACGAAGCGCCCGCACTGGAAGCCGCAGACATTAACGCTCTCGTCACGGATGCGACGCTGCTGCGCCTGCGCTCGGACGTACCGACGGTCTCCTTCCTGTCCGGCGGCCTCGACAGCTCGATTATCACGCGGCTTGGCCTGCGGGCCGGCGCCCTGCCGCGCGTCAACTTTTCCGGCGCCTTCACCTATGGCTACCGCGAGGAGGCGCAGGCCCGCTTCGACGAGACGGAACAGGCTGGTGCCTTCATGGCCGAGCTGGGCGAGAGCGGGCGCCACCACGTACGGCGGCTGAAGGCAATCGCTGACCAGACGGAGCTGCTGGAGCTGGTCGACGCACAGGACGAGCCCTTCTCCACGCCCTCGATCCTGGCCAGCTTCCGGATGTACCGGGCGCTGCGCGAGGACGGCCGCAAGGTCGTGCTGTCCGGCGAGGGAGCGGACGAGCTCTTCGGCGGCTATGTCCGCGCCTACCATTCCCTCGCCGCGCGCGATGCCGTGCTGGGCGGCGACGTTGCGGGCGCGCTCGCCCTCGTGGCCCGCCGCAGCGCGCCGCCCGGTCTGGTTCTGAACCGGATGGCCTGGGACCTGCCGCTGCCCGTTCTCGCTGGCCTGCTGCGCCACCGCCGGCCCAGCATCGCCGTGATGTCGCGCGCGCTCTGGGAACAGGGCAGGACCCGCCTCGCCGCGTTGCGGGACGACCGGCGCAGCGATCTCGGCGAAAGGATGCGCCGCGACGTGCTCTCCACCAATCTGCCCATGGTGCTGCGCATGACCGACCGAAACGCGATGCATTTCGGCGTCGAGGTCCGGTCTCCCTTCCTCGACTATCGGCTGGTGGAACGCGCGCTGGCGACTCCGGTCGAACGGCGGATCGGCGGCTTCGAGGGCAAGGCACTCCTGCGCGACGCCTTCGCGGGCGAGCTGCCGGCGCGAATCCTATCCCAGCGCAAGACGATGGGTTTCGGGCACGCCGAGCAGTTCCTCGTCGGGGAGCTGCCGATCCGGAATCTGGTGCAGGAGCTGCCGGCTTCGCTAGGTGATTACCTCGACCTCGGACGCCTGCGCGGCAGCTTCGCAGACGGCCGCCTGCATCCCACCTTCTGGCTGGCCCTGTCGGTAGCGCTATGGTACCGGCGAAGCTATGCCTGAGGCTGCCCTCCCCGCACCGCGATCGAAGATCCAAACGGCATTTCGGCTCGCGCAGGACCATGGGACCTGCCGGCTGTGCGGCGCCGGCGAGGGGCAACGCGCGATCGGTCCGGAATCCTATGCCGGCAGCGGCCAGGAGCTGCGCCGTTGCGGGCGCTGCGCCGCCGTCTATCTGGCGCCCGACTTCCAGCCTGCCGCGCTGGAGGCCTTCTATGCCGAGCAGTATCGTCGGCTTTTCCCCTCCGAGACGCCCTGGCGAAGCGAGGAGCGCTTTTTTGCCTGGCGTGGAGACCGGGCGGTCGCCCGGATGCGCCTCGCGAGGATCGCCGCGCTCCTGTCCCCGCAGACGCGGGTCTTCGAGGTCGGCTCGGGCTTCGGCGCCTTCCTGGAGGCGCTGGCCAAGGCAGGTGTCACCCACCTACAGGCCTCCGAGCCCGACATCGCGAACCGCTCCTGCCTCATCGGCGACATCCGCGTCGCCTTCTGCGCGGGACTGTCGGCCGTGCCGCCCGCGAGCCTCGACGTCATCGTCGCCTTCCATGTGCTGGAGCACCTGCCAGCCCCCCGGACGTTCATGACCGAGGCGCTGACCGCACTGAAGCCGGGAGGCCGCGCCTTCATCGAGGTTCCGAACCTGATGAGCGGCCTGAGGACGGCTGACTACGTCCACCCGGCGCATCTGACCTATTTCACGCCGCAGACTCTGTCCCGGCTGGCGCGAGCCGCCGGCTTTCGCCCTCTCTTCTGCGGGCCGCATCCGGATGGTGGGCCACTTGCCGACAATATCTGGCTCGAGCTGGAACGGCCGGAGGCGCCAGCGCCGCCGATGGGGGTGGAGGCTGCGCCGCAGGCCGAGATCGACGCGCTCGATACGCGGCTCGAGCGCGTCGACTGGGAGACGGCGCTCCACCGGAACTGGCGCCGCTGGGCCAAGGCGGTGGCGGTGCGCTTGCTGGGGACAGGAGCGGTCGGCGAATGGCAGCGCTGGCGGCAATGGCGGCGCTTGCGGCAAGCCGGCTGGGCCGAGCACCATGCGGTTTCGTGACTTTCTCGACGACCTCGTCCGGCGCTACGGCGCTGAGGCCGCAGGAGCCAGACACGAGATCTTCTTTATCAGGCTGCGGCATTCCCGCATCCCGGCCGGGATGCGCGCACTGCTCGCCGGCCTCCGCGACGCCTGGCTATGCCTTCGCCTTCCGGCCCCGACCCGGCTGCCGGCTGGCGTCATTGCAATCGCGAGCCAGCCCGGGCCGAGCGGGCTCGCAGCGTTGGAGCCCGTGCAGCGAGCTCTCGGCCAACGGGGCATCGTACCCCTCCTCGTGGTTCATCCGCGCCTGCGCGGCCGGGACCTCCGGAGGGTTCCGGCGCGGCCAGACGGGCGGGCATGGCGTCATGCGCTCACCGCCTTCGGAATGGGGTTCCCCGAGCCGGGTGTGGAGGCCCTCATAGTCAGGTGCTGCCTGTTTCGCCTGCGCTTATGGCGAGGGGCCTGGCAGGCGACGCTCTCCGGGCGGGAGCGCGGCAGCCTTCTCCTGCACAATGATTTCGAGCTGTTCAGTGTGGCCGCGATCGAGGCGGGCCAAGGACACTGGGACAGCCTGTGCGTCCAGCATGGCCTGCCGACGGACGAGTTCTTCCCGACGCGCGCCAGGCTCCAGCTCGTCTGGGGGGAAACCAGCCACGCCGCCTATGCCGCGCGCGGCACGGCCCCGGATTCCCTGCGCTTCGGCCCGGCCCGCGACGGGATGCGGGAACCGGCCGGGGCTCCCGCGACGATCCGGCTCGTGTCTCAGACGCATACGCCGGTCTACGGGCGCTCGCTGGCCGAGGATTTCGTCGCGCTGGCGGAGGCCCTGGCTGAACGCTTTCCCGAGCCGGGACGGTTCGCGATCCTGCTTCATCCCGAGGAAGCCCGTCTCGGCCATCCCTACGGCGCCGGCCGGCTCGCCGCACTCTGCCGACGCCCACCACATGCCGAGCTCGCCTCTGGCGCGGGGCCGCAGCTGATCGTCGGGTTCTGCTCGACGGCGCTGATCGAGGCCGCCTGCCAAGGCCATCTGGTTATCGGCATGGGCTGGGAGGTGCCGGCATCGCAGACGGCGCTCGCCGTGGGCCGCCCGCCGCTGACGGTCCCCGACGCGGGGGCGCTCGGCGGATTGCTGGACCGGCTTTTGGCGGATGGCACGGCCGTCGCAGAGGCGATGTCCCGCCAGGCAGAATGGCTGCGGAGGAGTTTCGTCGCGGACGATGCCTGGCTGGCCGAGCTCGAGCCATGACGATGAGACAGCTTTATCTCGTCGGCCTCGTGCTCTGGGTGCATCTCGGCGATCTCGCGACCGCCTGGTTCTACGACGGCGGCACGCATCCGGAGGCGGCTGTGTTGCGGCTCGTCCGCGACGCGACCGTGATCGCCGTGGCCGCGTGGTGCCTCGCGAGCGCGCGCATGGCGCGCTCGCTTTTCCTGCCGCTCGCCGCCTATGGCGCGCTCGCCGTCCTAGCCATGCTCCAGAGCCTGGCGGACGGGCGTGCCGTCGGCCTCGTCACCGGCTCGTTCGGCACGCTGATGATCCCGATCCTGTTCTTCCTCGTCGGCTATCATTGCCTGCGCGGATACAGGGAACTCGGCGCGCTCGTCCGACTCTACGCGGTCATCGCCTGCGCCAGCGCCGCCTTCGGGCTGTGGGACATACAGCACAGCGAATTCTGGATCGACACCCTGCATTTCGACATCTTCACCGAGCGCGTCAAAGGCGTGCTGCTCGGAGCCCACCCGCTGACCGGACTGCCCTGGAGCTTCTATCGCGATGCCGAGATGACGCGCCGCGCAGCCGGCCTGCTCGCCGCGCCGCTCGCACAGGGCATGTTCCTGGTCATAGCCAGTTTGCTCGTCCTCTCCGCACCGCGCGGCATGCTGCGCGGTCTGCGACTGGTCGTGGCGGCTTTCCTCACCCTGGGTATCTGGATGGCGGGAACTCGCGGCGCGATGCTGGCGGGCACGCTCGCGCTGATAGGCTATCTCGCGACGGTGCGCGCGATAATCGCCGATCCGCGGCTCAGGCTCGGGCTGATGCTTGCCGTCGGCGCCGGCGCCACCTTCGCCACCCGCGACCTCGTGACGATGACCTGGACCATGTCGGACGGTTCGAGCCCAGGCCACTGGCGATCGCTTCTGCTCAACCTCGAAGGCTTGTTCCGCATTCCGCCACTGGGTTATGGACCGGGTGCCCAGGGGGCGATCGCGGTGCAGACCCAGCAGTCAGTCGTCGGCGGCGGGGAAGGAGCGATCTTCACCATGGCCTATCAACTCGGCCTGCCTGCGGCGGCGGCCTTCCTCTGTTTCTACGCCGTGTGCCTCGGCCGTCTCTGGCACGCGCATCGTGATCACTGTGCCGATTTCGCCCTCGCCAGCTTCTGGCTGATGCTTGGCATGATCGTCACGCTGGTGACCTCCGAGCACATCCTCTCCGTCTCTGGATCAGCCGCGCTATGGCTGATGGTCGGCGGGCAGATGCGCGCACTGTCCAGGTCCCCTGCCCCGCAGATGGCGCATCTGCAAGCCGGTGGGGCGGAGGCTGTGGCGTGAGATCCGTGAGGGTGCTGCACGTCCACCGCGATTTCGCGCCCGACCGGGGAGGTGGTGGCGTGGCGCGCCATATCCATGGGCTCGCTACGGTCGCAGCAAGCCGGGGGTTCGCGGTGCGCGTCGCCGCGCCGAAGGCTCTGCCGGCGCGCGAAACCACGAGCTACGAGGTGCGGCGTTGTGGTCCCGCTGGGCTGTGGCGCGAGGTGGGCTGGGCCGAGGCCGTCCATGTGCACGGTTCCCGCAATCCGATCGCGGCGCTGGCCGGCTTGATCGGCCTCGTCAGGGGAAGGCGCCTGGTCTACACGCCGCATTGCTACTACGACGACGGATCCTGGCTGAAGCGGACGGCCAAGCGCTTCTGGGACCGAACGCTGGAGCGGCTGTTGTTGCAGCGTAGCGACAACACCGTGCTGCTCGCGCCGTTCTGGCTCGACGAACTCCGCAAGCGCGGCTTCGTCGTTTCCGCCCCGGTCGTCATGCCCAATTGTGTGCTCAAGCACAGCAGCCTCGCCCGTCCGGCGGGGGCGCTCCCACTTGGAGGCCGGCCGGCGCTGCTGACCCTGGGCAGGCTGGACGTGGTGAAGCGTCTCGACGATGCCATCGCAGCATTGCGCGAGCCGGGCCTGGAATCCGCGGTGTTGCACGTGGTCGGCACCGGCCCGGACAGAGCCCGCCTCGAGGCCGTCGCGCAGCGTATCGGCGTCGTCGATCGCGTCGTCTTCCATGGCTTCGTGCCGGACGAGACGGTGGCGGCAATGGCGGCGGGGGCCGACTGCTTCCTCATGACGTCAGGCATGGAGGGCGGGCCGACGGTGCTGATCGAGATGATGCTGATGGGCCGTCCCGTGGTGGCGAGCGACATTCCGGGCAACCGGGCGATCCTGGCCGCAGCGGGCAGCCAGGCCGGGCTCTACCCACTTGGCGACGTCGCCGCGCTCGCTTGCACGATTCTGCGGGCTGTCGCCGAGGCACCCGCCCGCAGAATCGCGGCCGCGGCGCGAGCCCACTTCACCTGGGAGCCGCGAGCCGCCGAGATCGCCGCGCTCTATCGTGGTTCCGCGCCAGCGGGGGATCGATCGAGGATGACTACACCATGATTGCGGCAGCGGAACGTATGACTTTCCTCGGCTGCCCGATCGACCTTGCCGGCCCCGACGAGATACTCGGACGCGCCGAAGCCGCAGCCACGGGCGCGGGGGCCCGACTGCGCATCGAAGGGCTCAACGTTGCCAAGCTGGTCGAAGCGCGGGAGAGCCCGGGACTGATGGCGGCGCTGGACGAAGCCGAGCTGGTCCATGCCGACGGCAAGGGCGTCGTGATCGGACTTGCGATGGCCGGCATCACCGCGTCCCGCTGCGCGGGGATCGACCTGATGCGTTCGCTTTGCGAGCTCTCCGCGGAACGCGGCATTGGTGTCTACCTGCTCGGAGCTCGTCCCGAGACCGTCGCCGCCGCAGCGGAGCGGCTCGCTCATGATATTCCCGGGCTGTGCATCGCCGGCTTCCGCGACGGCTATTTCTCCGAGGCCGAGGAACGGGCGGTCGTCGATGAGATCCGGGCATCCGGGGCCCGGCTCCTCTTCATTGGCATCAGCTCCCCGAAGAAAGAGATGTTCCTGCAGCGGCACTGGGAGACGCTCGGCGTCGGAGTTGGGATGGGCGTGGGAGGTTCGTTCGACGTCGTCTCGGGCCAGTTGCCGCGGGCCCCCCTTTGGATGCAGCGGGCCGGCCTCGAATGGTTCTTCCGGCTACTGCTGGAGCCCCGCCGCCTCGGTTGGCGCTATCTCAGAACCAACGCCATCTATGCGCGCCTCCTGCTGGGGCTCAAAGCCGGGTCGGTGCGCCGGGCGAACCGATGACAGCCGTTGCACAATCGCGGTTCCCGTCGGTTTCGATCGACGGCCGGGCTATCCTGGAGGCAGCCGGTTGCACCGCGCTCTTCCTGCTCTTCGCGCTTCAACAGGTCGTCCTGGGCCACGGGCTCGGCGAAGGGCTCTCGCTCGGCTCCGCCGCCATGCGCATCTTCGCGGTAGGAGCCGCCATCGCGTTTCTGTGGCGGCTCGGGGTGCCCCAAATCTGCCGCTTGCCGCTGGCCGCGATCCTGCTCTGCCTGTGCGTGTTGGCGGCCTCGGCACTGCTGTCCGAGCATAGGCTGACCGCGGTGAAGTTTGCCGTCCGCTACGCGACGCAACTCGCCATGTTGTGGTGCATCCTCAATCTGATTGTCGCCTATCCGGGCCTCCGCGCTGCGCTGGCCCGCGCGGCAGTCGCAACGGTGTGGATCGGGATCCTGGTCGGGCTGGGCAGTCGTTGGTCGATCGGGCCGGGGCGGGAGATCGCGCTGATGTTCCACTCGGCCGACGTGCTGCGCTATCTGCCGCGGATATCCGGGCTCTATGAGCATCCCGCCATCTTCGGCGCCGTTGCGGTGCTGGTGGCCGTCCTGACGACGCAACTCCATGAGTGCGGCGTGGTCGGGCGCCCTTCCCTCGCCGCAGCCTACGCAGGGCTTGCGGCCGCACTTGCTTTGACGGAAGCCCGCAATCCGCTGGTGCCGCTCCTTTTCCTCTCGGCCGGCTTCGCGGTCCTGCGCCGTGGCCACGTGCGCCGTATGGCACTGGCGCTGTTGGCACTGCTGGCCTGCTTCGCGGCCGTGGCGATCTGGCGACGCTATGATGAGCTCACCAGCGCATCGCAGGAAACCCTGCTGACGATGTTCTCGCTGGGGCGCACCTATATCTGGGCCGGCGCGTTCGAAGCCTGGAGCGGACATCCCTGGTTCGGCCTCGGCCCCGGTGTCTTTCAGTTCCTCACCCCGGATTTCACCGGGGGCCGCTTCCTGCGCGGCGAGCTTCACGCCCATAACCTGCTGCTCGGGATCCTGTCCGAGACGGGGTTGGCCGGGCTTCTGGCCTTCGTCGCCGTCGTCACCGCCATCGTTGCCCCGGCGCTGGGAAGCCGCGATCCAGCGACGCTGCGTTGGGGTTGGATCTGGCTGGTCACGGTGCTTGGCCTAGGCCTTTTTGATTTCTACCTGCCGTTCTACGGCTTCTCGCTTCACCTGGCGCTCGCAGCCGGCTTCTTCCTTTCGCTCGGTGAGCAGAAGGTTCCGGCCTGCCAGGGGCGAAACCTGCCGGAGTCTGCCTGATGCCCGACGAATCGAACGAGGTCCCGAAGGGGCCGGTCCGGCGCGTCTGCGTCACCGGCGGGGCTGGCATGATCGGCCGCCGTCTCGTCGGCCGTCTCGCCGGCAGGGGGATCGCGGTTGCCGTGCTGGACGATCTCAGCGCCGGGCTGCCGATGCCGCCGGAGGCCATGGCGGCGATGCGCTGCGACATCAGGGACGAAGCGGCCCTGGACAGTGCGCTGGGCGGGTTCCGTCCCGATGCGATCGTTCACCTCGCCGCCCTGCACCATATCCCAACCTGCGAGACGCAGCGCGCGCTGTGCCTCGACATCAACGTGACCGGGACAGAGCGCATGCTGGCCGCCGCGGAGAAACGGCGGGTCGGGCGGGTCGTGATCGCCTCCAGCGGGGCGGTCTATGCCTGGAGCGAGGGGGCGCTGGGCGAGGATGTCTCGCCGACCGGGCCGCGGGACAATTACGCGCTCTCGAAGCTCTGCAACGAGCATCAGCTACGCCTCTGGTGCGAGCGCTGCGGCGGTTGGGCGCGGGTGGCGCGGATCTTCAACACGCTAGCCGGCGACGATCCGAACGCCCATCTCCTGCCCGACATGCTGCGCCAGCTGCATGCGGCGGCCGGCGATGCGGCTCTGCTCCGTCTCGGCAACCTCCTGCCTCGCCGCGACTATCTTCACGCCGACGAGGTTGCGGAGGGACTGGTCGCGCTCCTGCTCGACGGCCGGCCGGAGCCGTTCGACATCTTCAACCTCTGCTCGGGGCAGGAGCATTCCGTCGCCGCGGTTGCCGAAGAGCTCGCGGCATGCCTCGGCCGCTCGGTCCGGATCGAGATGGACGAGGCCAGGCGCCGGCCCAGCGACCGTCCGAGCCAGTTGGGCGATCCGTCGAAGGCGGAGCGGCTGCTGAGATGGCGGGCGCAGCTTCCGCTTCAGCAGGCGCTCGCGCGCCTGCTGGCGGAGCGCGCGGCCCCTCTTGCCGATCAGGCCGGTTCGCCTGCCGGCGGAGGCGGCTCGTAAGGGAAGAGCGCGCGGCGCAGCCGAGGCGGCAGCCAGGCGAAGAGCGGATCGCGGCTGGCGAGCCAGGCCTCGCCCCTCGGGCGATCCAGCGTCCGGACGAGCCTGTAGAGCACCAGGAGCACGGAGAGGGCGGCCGCGGCGGCAAGGAACGCCGCCACGCCGACCGGCAGGGGCGAGCGCGTCCAGACCGGACGCGGATCGACGACCGGCGCAGCGGCGAAGCCGATGCGCTCCGCCCGGGCACGGGCCTCCGCGATGGCGAAGGTGATTTCCTGCCGCGCCTGAGCGGCAACCGGCTCCGTGGCCGAAGCGAAGACCTCGTTCGTCCTGTCCTCCAGCCAGCCGGCCAGCGTGAAGCCGGACCTCGGGTCGCTGCGCCGGTCGCGCGTCGCGGCCAGGAAGCGCTCCAGCCAGCCGAGCTTCTCGAGCTCGTAGCGGGCCGCGCGAATGTCGGCCTGCATCTCGGATGCCTTCGTCTCCAGCGCCACCCATTGGGCGAAGGGCGACAGGAAGCGGCTTCCGCCATTTTCGGGGGACACGATCGTGTTGCCGGCGATCTCCGGCCGGCCTGGATAGGCTTCCATTAGCCGGCGCATGTCGGCGCTGCGGGCCCGGTTCTGCTCCATGTCGAAGGCGAGCCGGGTCAGGCGGAGCTCGAGCATCGGCTTCTGACCGGTGACGATGCCGTTCATGTCGCGCCAGAAACCGTCGAGCGCCGACCAGAGCATCGACTGGGCGACATGCCTGGCGACGGCGTCCATGCTGGTGGCGGCATCCTCGCGGCTCGCGCCCGTCAGCGAGAGCTCGATGCCGAGCGTGCTGGCGCTGCGCAGATCGGCATTGGGAGTCTCGCGGATGTCGTCCCGCTGCAGCGCGCTGCGGTATTGCGCCTGCCGGCTCCAGAACCGCGGCCGTTCGAGCAGGTTGCGCAGGCGTTCGCGCTGCCCCGATTCAGCAGTCGCCGGCCTCGCCTGCTCCATCGCGGCAAGCGTTCCGGCGACGAGCGGCGGATCGTGCAGGATCGGCACGAGGCGACGCCATTCGTCGAGCGTCAACTTCGGTGTTTCGAGAATGGCGCGGGCCTCGTATTCCGGCCGAAAGGCGACCAGCGCCGCAGCAGCGACCGCCACAAGGAGCGCCAGCGGCAGGATCAGCCGGGCGAAGTCGCGCTGGAAGCGCAGCGCGTCGAGCACCACCTCGGCGAGCGAGATTTCGTCCCGGGGCGCGGACCGGCCATCGGAGGGCGGATTCACGGACGAGGCCCGATAGCAGGCTCCAGCCCGCGGCGCAGGTTGCGCATCGCCGCCGCCGCGCCCGGCCTCGGGCCCCGCAGGGGACGGATCGCGCCGTCGAGGCTGCGGCCCTTTACATAATTGTCGAGGATGCCCGCGATGCGTTCGGCGCTGTGGCCGTCGCCAAAGGTGTCGTTGAGGGCATGGCGCGGCAGGCTCCCGCGCTTGATCGCGGAGGCGACCAGCTGGACCAGGCGCTGTCCCCCGATCTCCGGCGGGTCGATGCGCTGGATTTCCTCGACGAAACGACCCCGCTCGATTTCGCGCCGCACGCAGATCACCGGCACGCCGAGGGTAACGCTCTCCTCCAGGATTCCGCCGGAATCGCAGATGACGAGAGCCGAACCGGCCAGCGTCTCGAGGAAATCGAGATGGTCACCGACGCCGATCATCCGGACGTTCGGGCCGAATTCGTCGGCATCCGCCTGTGCGAGCAGTCCGCGCCGGAGCAAGGTGAACGGCGTTTCGGGGAATGCACCGGCCAGGCGCGACAGGGCATCCCTGACGAGGCCGCGGTGCTGACGGCTTTCGCGGCGGTGGAGTGAGACGAAGACGCCGAGCGGCGCCGCCGCCACAGCCTGGAGGCGCTCCGCATGGCGGAAGATCGGGTCGCAAACCGTGTTGCCGACCACGAACACGTCCTTCCTCGCCAGATTGACCCCAGCGGCCAAATCTTCGAAATCCGCCTGGGTCGCGCAGAACAGCAGGTCGCTGCAGCTGTCTACGAAGACGCGGATCATCTCCTCCGGAAAAGGGCTGAGGGGATCGTGGCTGCGCATGCCGGCCTCGATATGCGCCAGCCTGGCGCCCACGGCCATCGCCCCATGCGCTCCGGCAAGAGCGCTATACGTGTCGCCCTGCACGACGACGAGCCCTTTCGCGACGGTCGCGATCTCCGTTGCGCAACGCTGCACCCAGGACAAGTCGTCGGCATGTTCGCTGCGCAGGACGGTCGTCCTGACGACCTCTACGGAACCGGACGCGTCGAAGGCATCCGACCGATTCTGGCGCGTATCGTAGATGACGACCTTGCAGCCGAGGCCCGAAAGATGGCGCGCCACATCGATGGATTTGACGATCTCGGGAACCGTCCCGACGACGAAGGTCACATAAGGCATTACGACGTAGGCCGGCCACTCGACGCGGTAGGATGCAGAGTCGCAGAATGCTTCGCCGTGCCATTGCTGGCAATCACCGCGGGCCGCTTCTTGCACAGAAACGCCTTGCGGGCCAAGGCCGATTTGCCCACCAGATCTCCGGCCTGCAAATAGCTTCAGCCTCCATCCTGCCGCCTCCGATGAACTCACTCCGGGCCTTTCTCCTGCAGCTGTCGGCGACGGCCTATGCAGCCATCGTCTCGCTCGGCCTGTCGATTGCGATCGCGGTGCTGCTCGGGCCGGCGGGCTTCGGGGCCTATGCAGGCGTCGTGGCGGCCGCGAGCTTTCTGGCCCTGCTGCAGGATGGCGGGCTGCGGACGCTCATGGTGCGGGAGTACACGGCTCCGACAGCCGGGCCTGCGCCCTTCCCGGCCGGGCTGGTGTCGCTGGCCTGCGGCCATGTCCTGCTGACGACCGGGGCGATCGTCGCGTGCGTGATGTTGCTGCCGGTGTCGGCCGGAAAAGCGGAGCTGTCCTGGGCAGTCCTCGCCTTCGGCGCCACCACGCTGCTGCAACTCGGCTCCGCCGTCCTGAGGGCGCAAGGCGCCTTCGGCCGCGATGCCGGCTGGCAGATCGCGGTGCGGACCGTAAGTGCGCTGGCGATCCTCGCGGCCGTCCAGCTGTTCGGCCCTCTG
Organism: Hyphomicrobiales bacterium; assembly: GCA_900473415.1. Lineage (GTDB taxonomy): Bacteria > Pseudomonadota > Alphaproteobacteria > Rhizobiales > Beijerinckiaceae > Allobosea. The sequence goes on along the minus strand of UCLR01000005.1, from coordinate 133,654 downwards.
CCGCTGACGGTCTTCGCGGCGTGGGCGGTCGCGCTCCTGGCCTTCGTCCCATCGCATCCAGCCCTGCGCTGGGTCAGGCCAGGTTTCGCGCTCACGCGAGCGCCCTATCGAGCGGCGGCTGGGTTCTTCATCGTCGATCTCGCTACCTTCATCTACAATCGCGCCGACATCCTGTTGCTCTCGCTGCTCCTGCCGGATCAGGCGGATGTGGGCCGGTATGCAGCCGGCTATCGCCTCTTCGACGGCGCGCTCCTGATGGCTGCGCCCGCCGCGACCGTGCTCTTCCGCAAGCTGCGGCTCGCCCACGTGGAGCCGGCAGGGTTCGCGAGGCTTCTGCGTCGCTCGCTCGCATCGGCCGCAGCGATCGGGGTCGCGGCGGCTCTGGGCGGCTGGCTCTTCGGCCCAGCCCTTGCCCGGTTCTTCTTCGGGGAAACCTATGCAGGCGGAACCGGCGACGTGATGCAGTGGCTCGCCCTCGCGCTCATCTTCGCCCTTCCGAATGCCGTGCTGACGCAGGCGGCGGTCGCCGGAGGGGCCCAGCGGCTCTATGCCGGCGCCGCCACCGCCGCGGCCTGCGTGAATCTCGGGGTCAATCTCGCGACGATCCCCGTCTTCGGAATTCTCGGCGCAGCCTGGACGACGATCGCAACGGAAGCCGTGCTCTGGCTGGGGTTGCGGCGCCGGCTCTTCGGCTAGCGGCCCCGCTGTCGATGAGGCCGCGTCCCGCAATCGCCAGACGGCATGAAGGGCAGTGTGAAGCGCTCGCGTTCGCCGAACGGGAGTTCGGCTATCGTACGGTCCTGCTCGATGGCAACGAGCATCTGCCGGTGGCAGATAAGAGCTTCGACGTCATTTTCTGCTCGTCGGTCATCGAACACATCACCGGCCCGAAGGACGAGGCTGTGGCGCTCTTCAAGCGCGATGGCCGGCGTTTCTCAGAGCTCGCCTTCGACTACCAGAAGCGCTTCGCCGAGGAGATCCGGCGGGCCGGGCACGCCTATTTCGTCCAGGCACCGAATCGGGCTTCGTGGGGCGTTCCACGAAACTGAACACCCCGTGTTCAAGAAGCGCGGACAGGCAGACCAAGGCCGCTGTCCGCCCAGGTGCGGATTCAAGCGAGCCTGTGAAGCCTAAGCCGTCTCGTTCGGCCGAATCTTCGCCCGTGGCACGGAGCTTGCTCTTCCATCGACGTCGATTGGAGGACTCCATGCGCTCACTTGCCCTTAGAACCGTTTGCGTCCTTGCACTTCTTCAAAGCTTCGCCGGTTCGGCCTGGGCGCAGGGTACGCTGCGCATCGGCATGACCGCTTCGGACATCCCGCTCACGACCGGCCAGACCGACAATGGCGGCGAGGGCCAGCGCTTCATGGGCTATACGGTCTATGACGCGCTGATCAATTGGGACCTGTCGAGCGCGACCAAGCCCTCCGACCTCATGCCCGGCCTGGCGCTGAGCTGGGGCCTCGACCCGGCCGAGGCGGCCAAGACGAAATGGCTCTTCAAGCTGCGCCCCGGCGTGAAGTTCCATGACGGCTCGGACTTCACGGCCGAATCCGTGGTCTGGAACCTCGACAAGCTGCTCAAGAACGACGCGCCGCAATTCGACCCGCGCCAGTCGGCGCAGGGCAAGTCCCGCATCCCGGCTGTGGCGAGCTACCGCGCCGTCGATCCGCTGACGCTGGAAATCACCACCAAGTCGCCCGACGCGACGCTGCCCTACCAGTTGGCCTGGATCCTGATGTCCTCGCCCGCCAACTGGGAAAAGCAGGGCAAGAGCTGGGACAATGTCGCCAAGTCGCCCTCAGGCACCGGCCCCTGGAGGCTGACCGGCTTCGTGCCGCGCGAGCGGGCCGAGCTCGTGCCGAACCCGGGCTACTGGGACAAGGCGCGCGTGCCCAAGCTCGACAAGATGGTGCTGATCCCGCTGCCGGAGGCGAACGCCCGCGTCGCGGCGCTGCGCTCGGGCCAGGTCGACTGGATCGAGGCGCCTGCGCCCGACGCCGCGCAGTCGCTGACCTCGGCCGGCTTCAAGATCGTGATGAACGCCTATCCGCACAACTGGACCTGGCATCTCTCACGCGCCGAGGGCTCGCCCTGGAACGATATACGCGTACGCAAAGCGGCCAATCTCGCTATCGACCGCGAGGGCATGAAGGAACTGCTCTCAGGGATGATGATCCCGGCCGAGGGCTTCTTCCCGCCCGGCCACCAGTGGTTCGGCAAGCCGAGCTTCAAGCTCGAATACAAGCCCGAAGAGGCCAAGAAGCTCCTGAAGGAAGCCGGCTTCACGCCGGAGAAGCCGCTCGTCACCAAGATCCTGATTTCGCCCTCGGGCTCGGGCCAGATGCAGCCGCTGCCGATGAACGAGTTCGTGCAGCAGAACCTCGCCGATGTCGGCATCAAAGTCGATTTCGAGGTCGTCGAGTGGAACCAGCTCATCAACATCTGGCGCGCCGGCGCCAAGGATGCGAGCTCCCGCGGCGGCACGGCCATGAACTACACCTACTTCATCCAGGACCCGTTCACCGGCTTCATCCGTCATCTGCAGTGCAACCTCGCCCCACCGGCCGGCACCAACTGGGGCAATTACTGCGATCCTGAGATGGACAAGCTCTTCGACCAGGTGCGCAACACCTTCGACCCGAAGGAGCAGACCGCGATCTTGCAGAAGATCCACGAGAAATACGTCGACGACGCCCTGTTCCTGATGGTGACGCATGACGTGAACCCCCGCGCCATGACAGCCAAGGTGAAGGGCTTCGTCCAGGCGCAGAACTGGTTCCAGGACTTCTCACCGATCACGATGGACAAGTGAGCACGCCCAAATAATGGGCAAAGGCGCGGCCCCACAGAGTGGCCGCGCTCCGCACCCCGGAGACGCCCCTTGCTGCTCTACGCGCTGAAGCGCCTCGTCTACGTGCTGCCCGTCGCCTTCGGGGTCAGCATCGTCTGTTTCCTGCTGGTGCATCTGGCGCCCGGCGACCCGTTGACGGCGATCATGCCGATCGACGCCACGGCCGAGCAACAGGCGCAGATGCGCGCGGCCTACGGCTTCGACAAGCCGCTGCCGGTGCAATACGGCATTTGGCTGTTCAAAGTTCTGCAAGGCGACCTCGGAGCTTCCATCGCCTCGGGGCGGCCGGTGGCAAGCGAGGTCGGCCGTGCCGTCGGCAACTCGCTGATCCTGGCTTCGCTGGCGACGCTGATCGGCTTCGGCTTCGGCACCTTCTTCGGCTTCGTAGCCGGCTATTTCCGCGGCAGCCCGCTCGACCGGCTCGCCTCGGTCGTCTCGATCCTCGGCGTCAGCGTCCCGCATTACTGGCTCGGGATGGTGATGGTGATCGTGTTCTCGGCCCTGCTCGGCTGGCTGCCCTCGACGGGGGCCGGCCCAGGTGGATCGACCGCCTGGCGCTTCGACTGGGAGCATCTGCAGTACATCATCCTTCCGGCCGTCACGATGTCGGCGATCCCGATGGGCATCATCGCGCGGACCGTGCGCGCGCTCGTCGCCGACATCCTGTCGCAGGACTTCGTCCAGGCGTTGCGCGCCAAGGGCATGGGTGAATGGCCCGTGTTCAAGCATGTCGTGCGCAATGCGGCGCCCACCGCTCTCGCTGTCATGGGGCTCCAGCTCGGCTATCTGCTCGGCGGCTCTATCCTGATCGAGACGGTCTTCGCCTGGCCGGGCACCGGCTTCCTGCTCAACACCGCGATCTTCCAGCGCGACCTGCCGCTGCTGCAGGGCACGATCCTGGTGCTGGCGCTGTTCTTCGTCGCGCTGAACCTGATCGTCGACGTGCTGCAATCCTCCCTCGATCCACGCATCCAGAGAGGCTGAGCATGGCGGCCGTCGATCTTTCCGCCGTCGCCATCCCGCCGGCCGAGCGCAGCGAGGGCTACTGGGCGAGCGTGCTGCGGCGCCTGCGCCGCGATCCCGTGGCGATGGCAGCGCTCGCCATCATCCTGTTGATCGTGCTCGCCGCGATCCTCGCGCCCTATATCGCCCCGGCCGATCCTTTCCGCGGCTCGATGGCGCGACGCCTGCGCGCGGTCGGCACGCCGGGCTACCCGCTCGGCTCCGACGAGCTCGGCCGCGACATGCTGACGAGGCTGATGTATGGCGGCCGGCTCTCGCTTTTCATGGGGGTGACCCCGGTCATCCTCGCCTTCATCGCCGGCTCGGGCGTCGGCATCTTCGCAGCCTATGTCGGCGGCTGGGTCAACACGGTGGTGATGCGCGTCATCGACGTGTTCTTCGCCTTCCCTTCGGTGCTGCTGGCCATCGCGCTGTCGGGCGCACTCGGCGCCGGCATCCTGAACTCGATCGTCTCGCTCACCGTCGTCTTCGTGCCGCAGATCGCACGCATCGCCGAGGCCGTGACGACACAGACCCGCAACCGCGATTTCGTCGAGGCGGCGCGCATCTCCGGCGCTGGGCCTTTGACCATCGTGCGCGTGCATATCCTCGGCAATGTGCTGGGGCCGATCTTCGTCTATGCGACGAGCCTGATCAGCGTCTCGATGATCCTGTCCTCGGGCTTGTCCTTCCTCGGGCTGGGCGTGAAGCCGCCCGAGCCTGAATGGGGCCTGATGCTGAACACGCTGCGCACCGCGATCTACAACCAGCCGCTGGTCGCGGCCCTGCCCGGCGTGATGATCTTCATCACCTCGATCTCGTTCAACCTGTTCTCGGACGGACTGCGCGGCGCCATGGAGGTCCGGCAATGATCATCGGCGCCCCGCCCGCACCGGAAGATCGCGACCGCGGCGGCCCTGGCACGCCGTTGCTCGACGTGCGTGGGCTCACGAAACACTTCGGCGGCAAGGGCGGGCTCTTCGGCAAGGCCAAGAGCGGCGTGGTGCGCGCAGTCGACGGCATCGACTTCAGCGTAGCCAAAGGCGAGACGCTCGGCATCGTCGGCGAGTCCGGCTGCGGCAAGTCCACGACGGCGCGGCTCGTCATGCAGATCATCAGGCCGGATGCCGGCGACATCCTCTTCGACGGCGAGGCGGTCGGTAGCCAGGCGCTCAGTCTTGGCGATTTCCGTCGCCAGGCGCAGATGGTCTTTCAGGATAGCTACGCCTCGCTCAACCCCCGGCTGACGGTCGAGGAGACGGTTGCCTTCGGCCCGCGCGTCCAGGGCGCGAAGCCCGCCGCCGCGCTCGCCAAGGCGCACGACCTGTTGCATCGCGTCGGGCTGGAGCCGCGCCGCTTCGCCGGGCGCTATCCGCACGAGATCTCCGGTGGCCAGCGCCAGCGCGTCAACATCGCCCGCGCGCTCTCGCTCGATCCGCGGCTGCTGATCCTCGACGAGGCTGTCTCGGCGCTCGACAAATCGGTCGAGGCGCAAGTGCTGAACCTGCTGCTCGACCTCAAGCGCGATTTCGGCCTGACCTACATGTTCATCACCCACGACCTCAACGTCGTGCGCTTCATGTCCGACCGGATCATGGTGATGTATCTCGGCAAGGTCGCCGAGTTTGGCCCCTCCGAGCCGATCTTCGAAAAGCCCGGGCACCCCTATACGGCGGCGCTGCTCTCCTCGATGCCGTCCATGGACCCGGACCATCGCACGCAGGAGGCGCCGCTCACGGGCGACCCGCCGAATCCGATCGACCCGCCGAGCGGCTGCCGCTTCCATCCGCGCTGCAAGATGGTCTCGACGCTCTGCAGCCAGGCCGAGCCGCGGCTCAGCACCATGGGCGAGGACCATCTCGCCGCATGCCATCTCGCCGATCCGCAATCCGGCCATCCGAGGCTTGCCGCCGCATGAGCATGACTGCGGAACCCATCGTCGAGGCAGTTGGCCTCACCGTCGATTTCGCCTCGGCCAAGGGACCGATCCGGGCCGTCAGCGGCGTCGACCTGTCACTGAAGCCCGGCGAAACGCTGGCGCTGCTCGGCGAATCCGGTTCTGGCAAGAGCGTCTCGCTACGCGCGCTGATGCGGCTGCATCCGTCTTCCGCGAAGATCGGCGGCAGCGTCCGTGTCGACGGGCGCGACGTGCTGGCGATGAGCGCGCGCGAGCTCTCGGCCTATCGCGGCAAGATCGTCTCGATGATCTTTCAGGACCCGGGCCTCGCCTTCGACCCGGTCTACCGGATCGGCGACCAGATCGCCGAGGCGGTGATGCGACATGAGCGCGTTTCGCGCGCGGAAGCCCGTAAGCGGGCGCTGGAGTTGTTCGAGCGCGTCCGCATCCCCTCGCCAGAGCGGCGCCTCGATAATTATCCGCACGAGATGTCGGGCGGCATGCGCCAGCGCGCCATGATCGCCCTGGCGCTCGCCTGCCGGCCCAAGGTCCTGCTGGCGGACGAGCCGACCACGGCGCTCGATGCGACGGTCCAGATTCAGGTGCTCCTGCTGCTACGAGAACTGCAGCGTGAATTCGGGCTCGCCATCGTCTTCGTCACCCATGATGTCGGTGTCGCGGTCGAGATCGCGGACCGGATAGCCGTGATGTATGCCGGCAGGATCGTCGAGAGCGGCCCTTGCGCCGACGTGATCCGGAACGCGGCGCATCCTTACACACGGGGCCTGCTGTCTTCCCGCTCTCACGGCGCTCTCGGCAAGGACGAGCGGCTCAAGGCCATTCCCGGCTCTCCGCCTGACCTCGCCGCTCCGCCGCCCGGCTGCGCCTTCGGCCCGCGCTGCGAAAGCTTCGCCGAGGTCTGTGGTTCGGCCATGCCGGACAATGTCGTGGTGAGCTCGAGCCATATTGCGCGATGCGTCCGACTGGCTATCCGGAATTCGAGCCAGCCGGGGGGTTGAAGAGCGGGTAGAGCTCGCCAAAGGCGAGGCTGCAATCGCGTGACATGCGGGAGAAGGCCCTGCTCGAGCGTCATTGACGCATGTCCGAACGCTTCGCGAGCATCGCGGCGAGGCGGTCAGAGAGACCTTTGTTCGGAACCGGGGACGGCAGGGCGAGATCGCCGTGCTCCGGCTTCTTCGGTGGATTGGCGACGGCTTGGAGCACCGCCGAGAATCCGGCTTCGACGGAGCAAAGCACGGGCACGTCGAGGTGAGGCTGCACGCGCGCCGCGAGACCGGCAAGCCCCGCACCGCCGAGGATGACGGCAGCCGCGCCATCGCGAACCACGGTCTGCCGGCAGGCTTCCGCCAGCAAGGAGATCGATCCCTCAGGATCGCTAGCGATATCGCCACCCGTCGGCGCCACGGTCTGCACCGCGGCCAGATGGGACGAGAGGCCGAGCGAGGCCATGAACTCGGCCAGGATCGGCCCCCACCGCTCGCCGCCCGTGACAATCGAGAAGCGCTTCCCGCCCGCAGCCGCCAGCCGGCAGGCGGCTTCGGCCATGCCGACCACCGGAACCGTCGCCAGTTCCTTCAGCGCCATCAGGCCCGGATCGCCGAAACAGGCGAGATAGACCGCATCGCAATCGCCGCCGAATTCGGCATAGGCGTCGAGAGCGGCGTGCGAGGCGATCGCGCCGGCGCTGCGGCTCGAGATGTAGCGGGCGCCGAAGCGGCCGGTCGCGGGCTTGAGCTCGACATCTGCGGGCGTCAGCGGCTCCAGTACGCGCATGACCAGCGCGGTCATGTCCGGGCTGGTATTAGGGTTGAGCACGAGAATACGCATTGAAGAATCCTAGGACCGGAAAAGATGCCGTCGGGAACGATGCGGACGCCGCCCCGACCGCCTCACGCGCATCATTTCAGGCCGCAGGACGGGCGAAAGCGGAACGCGAGCGCGCGGTATGTTGGCCAGCGCCGGGCTGTGTCTCCAGGACGCCATCGCTGACGACCACCCGCCCTCGCACGATCGTCGTCACCGGCCATCCCCGAACCGCGATACCCTCATAGGGCGTGTAGTCGCTGCCATGATGGAGTAGCGCTTGGGTGATCGTGACCTCGCGCTCCGGATCCCAGATTGCAATGTCGGCGTCCATGCCGACCGCAATCGAGCCCTTGCTGGTCAGCCCGTACATCTTCGCGTGATTGGTGGCCGAGAGCGCGACGAACTCGTTGAGGCTGATGCGGCCCTTGCCGACGCCTTCCGAAAACAGGATTGGCAGCCGCGTCTCGACGCCGGGGATGCCGTTCGGCACCCAGCGGAAGGAGGTGCGTCCCTTCGGATTGAGCTTGCCGGCTGGGTCGTCGTAGCGGAATGGGCAGTGATCGGAGGAGAAGGTCTGGAAGACGCCGTTCCGGAGCCCCTCCCAGCAGGCGATCTGGCTGGCATGGTCGCGCGGCGGCGGTGAGCAGACGTACTTCGCACCCTCCATGTTGAGCCCGTCCATGTCCTTCTCGGTCAGGACCAGATATTGCGGACAGGTCTCGCCATAGACCTTGAGGCCGCGCGAGCGAGCCCGGGCAATTTCCTCCATCGCCTCCCGGTTGGAGACATGGACGATCATCACCGGCACGTCGATCAACTCGGCAAGCGAGATAGCGCGATGCGTCGCCTCGCGCTCGACGGGGATCGGCCGCGAGGTGCCGTGGAACTTCGGGGCGATGCTGCCGCCGCGCTCCAGCCGGTCGGTCAGGAAGCGGATGGCGTCGTAATTCTCGGCATGAACCATGACGAGCGCGCCGGTCTCGCGCGCTACGCTCATGACCTGCAGCATCTCGTAGTCGTCGAGCGCCAGCCCCTCATAGGTCATGAAGACTTTGAACGACGTGTAGCCATCCTCGATCAGCGCTGGCAGGTCCTGGCCGAGCACCTGCTCGGTCGGCTCCGAGATCACCAGGTGGAAGGAGACGTCGGTGAAACAACGCCCCTCCGCCCTCGCATGATACTCTTGGAGGGTCTGGCGCAGCGGCACACCCCTCTCCTGCATGCAGAACGGCATCACCGTCGTGTTGCCGCCGAAAGCCGCCGAGAGCGTACCGCTGGCGAAATCATCCGCCATGACGATGCCCTCGCCGCTCGGCTGCGAGATATGGACGTGGCTGTCGATGCCTCCGGGCAGGACGAGCTTAGCCGAGGCGTCGATCGTACGGTTCGCGGCGCCCAGATTGTGCCCCAGCGCGGCGATCAGCCCATCGCGAATGCCGACGTCGCAGGTGAAGGTGTCGGCGGCGGTCGCGACCGTGCCGTTGGCGATGATCAGGTCATAGGACATCGGCTTGCTCACTCCTCCGCGACCACAAGCGCCCGCGGCTCCCACAGCACACGGGTGAGGATCGCGTGGATATCCGCCTCGCTCATGCGGCGATTATCGCGGCTGCCTTCTGAAACACCAGTCACGGCGCCGCCCGTTCTTTCAGCAAGAGAGCGCGATCATGCAGCACAATCACTCCTGAATTGTGCACATGATGGCCAGCAGGGAGCGCAAGAACCAACGCAAGAATATCGACTAACAAGCTATGGTATTTGAGTTTTCAGTCTTCTAACGCACCTCACCATGCGTTGCGCCCGGTTGCTCAGCAGGCCCGGCACTTTGACGACACAGCATGATGCTGCCTCGATTTCACGACCAGTTCCGCACTCAGCAGGCCGCCCTGCCCATGGCTGAGACGCCTTCGTCGCGCCTGCGCCGGCCGTCAAGCCGGGGCTGTGCGCCCGCCGAGATAGGCGGCGCGGATCTCCTCGTTCGACCAGAGCTGTTCCGGGGTGCCGGAGAGCACGAGCTTGCCGGTTTCCAGCACGTAGCCGCGATCGGCGACAGACAGACCCATGCGGGCGTTCTGCTCGACCAGGAGCACCGTCGTCCCGCGCCGGCGGATCTCGGCGATGATCGCGAAGACCGCTTGGACGATCACCGGCGCGAGGCCAAGCGAGGGCTCGTCAAGCAGCAGGATGCGCGGCTTGGCCATCAGGCCCCGCGCAACTGCCACCATCTGCTGCTGGCCGCCGGAGAGCGTCCAGCCCAGCGCATTGGCGAAGCGGCGGATATCGGGAAAGAGATCGAACATCTCGTCCGCCTCGCGCTTGATCGCGGCCGTCTTCATGTCGCGCCTGTTCGAGGCGCCGAGCATGATGTTCTCGCGCACGCTCAAGCCCGGAAAGACCCGCCGGCCTTCCGGGACTTGGGCGATGCCCCGGCGCACGATCTCCTCGGGCCTCAAACCCGTGATCGACTGTCCGTCGAAGAGGATGTCGCCGGAGGCCGGCTTCGCGAGGCCCGAGATGGCGCGCAGCGTGGTCGATTTGCCGGCCCCGTTCGAGCCAAGCAGCGTGACGACCTCGCCGGCCTCGACGACGAGCGAGATGCCGTCGACGGCTTCGACCTCGCCATAGCGGACGACGAGCGATTTCAGTTCAAGCAGGGACATCGGGAGCCGTTCCGAGATAGGCCGCGATCACGTCGGGATGCTTCAGCACGTCGGCGGAATAGCCGTCGGCGATACGGCGACCGAAGTTCAGCACGGTGATGTGCTGCGCCACCTCGCTCACCAGCGTCATGTCGTGGTCAATGATCAGGATGGTGAGGCCGCGAGCCGAGATGCGCTTGAGCAGATTGCGCAGCTCTACCTTCTCCGACGAGTTGAGGCCCGCCCCCGGCTCGTCGAGCAGGAGCAGGACCGGATCGCCGGCAAGAGCGCGGGCAATCTCGACCGCCCGCTGATGGCCGTAGGAGAAATTCGCGACGACCTCGTCGGCCCGGTCCTCCAGATCGACGAAGGCAAGGGCCGCCCGTGCCCGCGCCAGCAGCGCGGCGGGATCGTTGCCGATCGGGCTGCCAGGACGCTCGGCACCGACCATCACGTTCTCCAGCGCCGTCATCGAGCGCCAGAGCCGGATATTCTGGAAGGTGCGGCCGAGCCCGGCCTTGGTGCGGGCATGCGGCGGCAGGTCAGTGACGTCCTGCCCGTTGAGCTCGATGGTGCCGGCGGTCGCCCGGTACAGCCCGGAGAGGACATTCAGCGTCGTGGTCTTGCCGGAGCCGTTCGGGCCGATCAGTGCATGCACGCCGCCGCGCCTGATGGTGAGATCGACCTCGTCGACCGCCTTCAGGCCCCCGAAATGCTTGGACAGCCCGCGCACCTCCATGACGGTGTCGGTGCCCTCCCCGCCGCCCGAGAGATGCAGCGTCGCGCCCGTGCGGCTCGGCAGCACGGCGCGCTTGAAGCGGTCGAGCTGGCCGCGCAGATAGCCCCAGATGCCATCCGGCATGAACAGCACGATCAGGATCACCGCCGCGCCGTAGATGGCGAGATAGAGGCCGGGAATGCTCTTGAGAAAGCGCAGCCATTCCGGGATCAGGATCAGGAGGCCCGTGCCGATGACGGCGCCGATCGGCGAGGCGACGCCGCCGAGCAGCACCATGGTCAGGAACACGACCGATTCCGCAAAGGAGAACTGGTCGGGGCTGACATAGGCGAAGCCGCCGGCGAAGAGCCCACCGCCGATTCCGCCGAGAATGGCGGAGAGCGCGAAGGCGGTGACCTTGGTGCGGTAGACGTCGATGCCGGCGACGCCCGCGGCGAGCTCATTGTCGCGCACCGCCCGCATGGCGCGGCCAAGCCGCGTGTCGCGAAGGCGCCAGACCAGGAAGGCGAGGCCGGCGAGCGCCGCGATGCAGAAGGCGAGATAGGTCGAGCCGTCTGCGAGGAAGCCCGGGCGCGGAATGGCGCGCACGCCGTCCGGCCCCTTGGTGACCGGGATCCAGTTGATCAGCACGAGTGTGACGATCTGCTGGAAGGAGATCGTCACCATGGCGAGATAGTGCCCGCCGAGCCTGAGCGTCGAGGCGCCGAGAAGGGCGCCGAAGCCCGCGGCCATGCTGGTACCGATCAGCAGGCACGCCCAGAAGTTCAGGCCGTATTCGGTCTGGCCGATGCCGACCGCGTAGGCGCCGAGCCCGAAGAAGGCAGCCTGCGCCAGATTGATTTGGCCGCAGAGCCCGAGAACGATCGTCAGGCCGAGCACCGCGATGGCATAAGTCGTCGCCTGCAGCGAAATGTTGAGGATATAGCCCGTCTTCGGCACAGCGATGGCGAGCGCCATCGCGACGAGGACGAGGACGACATAGGCCGGGACGCCCCAGCGCAGGCGCGGCCGGATATCGCCGGTAGTGGCGGTGGTTTCGGTCGTGCTCATGCTTTTTCCGCCACGCGCTCGCCGAAGATGCCCTGCGGCCGGAAGATCAGGAAGGCGATCAACACCAGGAAGGCGAAGCCGTCCTTGTAGGGCACCGAGATATAGGCGGCGCCGAAGGTCTCGATGACACCGAGCGCCAGCCCGCCGATGATCGCGCCGGTGACGTCGCCGAAGCCGCCGATGATGGTGGCCGCGAAGGCTTTCAGCGCGATGGTCGCGCCCATGCCAATCGAGACGAAGAGCACCGGCGCGACGAGGATGCCGGCGATGCCGCCGATGACCGCCGAATAGACGAAGGTGATCATGATCATCAGCGCGACGGGGATGCCCAGCAGCGACGCCATCTCCTTGTCCTGCGAGGTCGCCTGCAGCTTCTTGCCGAGCAGCGTGTGCTCGAAGAACCAGTATTGCAGCGCGACCAAGAGGGCCGTGACGACGATGATCAGGACGTATTGATTGTCGAGATAGACCGGGCCGAGCATGAAGCCGGGCGTATCGAACCAGCCCGAGAGCACCTCCGGCTCGGGCCCGTGGATCGCGAGCGTCGTATTGGCCATGAAGATCGAGGCGCCGATCGTCGAGATGATGACCGGCAGGTAGGTGCGATGCCGCAGCGGGTAGTAGACTGCGAGGTTGAAGACCGCCCCTAACCCCGCCATGCAGATCAGGGCGATGACGAAGGCGACCCAGTAGGGCAGCCCGATCTTGACCGAAAAGACCACCATCAGGAAGGCAGCCACCATCGAGAACTCGCCCTGGGCGAAGTTCACGACATTGGTGGCCCGGAAGATCAGGACGAAGCCCAGCGCAACCAGCGCATAGACCGAGCCGATGCCGATCCCGGTGAAAAGAAGCTGAAGAACGAGATCCATCTATCTACCGCGCTTGGTGGGGCCGATCGGTCCTCTGCGGAGAACGGGCTGGCCGTTCGCCGCAAAAGGCGTGGTACGAGATGCGCCGGGCGCCTGGGCAATTCAGGGACGTTCGCGCCGCGGCCCGGTCGCCGGCCCCCGCTCCGCAGGGAACCGGCGCCCGATTGCGATCAGCCGAGCTGCGGCGTGAAGTCGATCCGCTTGTCGAACTTGATCTCGCCCTTGTCGTTCTTGACGATGTTGTAGCCGTGCAGGCCGTCACCGTTCTTGTCGAAGTTGTATTCGCCCTCGGCGCCCTTGTGGCTCCGGATCGCCAGCATGGCCTCGCGGACCTTGTTGGGCTCGGTCGAGCCGGCCTTGTTCATCGCCATGGCGAGGCAGGTCACGGCGTCGAAGGTCCAGGACGACTGGTTGTCCGGCGCAACCTTACGGACGTCGCGATAGGCCGTGCCAAAGGCCTTCGAGGCAGGGCTCGAATCCTCAGCATAGTCGGCGACGCCATAAGTGTTGTAGAGCGCCGGGCCGGCGAGCTTCAGCGCCGAGACGTTGACGATCGAGGGCGAACCGACCCAGGGGATGTTGACACCGAGCTGGCGCAGCTGCCGGGCAAAGATGCCGAGATCGGTCTCAAAGGTGAAATAGGTGCCGAGGATATCGGCGCCGGACTGGCGCACCGCCAGCACGACCGGCGTGAAATCCTGGCTTTGGTTAGCATAGCCCTGGTCGAGCGCGAGCGTCGCGCCGTTGTCGGGCAGGGCCTCGGCGAGCGCCTTGCCGCCAGCCGTGCCGAAGGCGTCGGTCGAATGGACGATCGCCCATTTCTTCTTGCCGAGTTCCTTCGCGCCGAACTGCGCGATCACCTTGCCTGAATAGGAATCATTCGGGCGGAAGCGGAAGAGCCAGGGATTGCCCAGCTTGGTGAGGTTCGGGTCCGTGCCGCCGAAGCCGACCGGCTTGCCGACCTTGAGCATGTCGGGCGCCATGGCGTGCATCTGCGTGGAGCGGATGGAGCCGAGGAAGGCGACGATGTCGGGCTGGCTGGCGAGCTTGGAGAAGGCGAGGACCGCGCCAGGATTGGTTGTCTGGTCGTCCTCGAAAACCAGCTCGAGCGGCTTGCCGAGCACGCCGCCGGCCTTGTTGACCTGTTCGAGCGCGATCTTGGCCCCGGTTTGGGCGAAGGAACCGGATTCGGCGGCGGCACCGGTCATCGGCACGACCATGCCGAGCTTGACGGTAGCGCCTTGGGCGTAGGCAGTCCGGATGACGGCCGGCGCAGCAATGCTGCCGGCAAGAGCGGTCGTGAACCCGCGACGGGTCAGGTGCATCGTTATCCTCCCGATTTAATGGATTAGATCGGATCTGAACGCCCGATTGCCGTCATGATGAAATATCTGCGCGTCCGCCTGAACCGCGTCCTTTGTTATCCTTTAGTCTATGTCGGATGGCGCCTCACCCACCGCCAAAGCGAAGTACCAAAGTCCGATGGCCTTCCTGGCGCGACGCGACGAGCTGCACAGCGTCGCCCGTCGTCTCGGTGCTACCGCGCACCTCCGCGGCGCCCGCCATCTTCTTTGCTCCATCACAAAGAGCGCCGCCGTCGGTGATGTACAGCCAATCCGCTGAAAGCGGAGCGCGCAATGCTGACCGAAACGGCTCGGAACAAAGCCCTCATCACGATCTATTTCCTGGCGGCGGTGTGCGCCTTGATCTCGGGAACGATCTTTAGCGCAGGAATCATCCAGCCATTGATCTTTGCCGCCATGGCTGCGACCGCAGCTATCTTGATGACATTCATCGTTGTTGCATTGAACTGAGCGGCCGCTCGGCCATCTCCTTCGCGACGGCCCCGTCTATGGGCGTGTCGTAGGTCATCAGGACAAAGCCGAGGACCGAATAGAAGCCGACGGTCGACGCGCGATCCTCGCGGTGGATCGAAATGGGAAGCGGGCTGCTCGGAACCAACCGCCCGCCTCCCTGACTTGTCAGCCTCAGTTTTTCTTGGGGGGCGTTGCCGGCCACGACTTGATCAGCGTGTCGTAGTCGATCGTCTCGCCCTTCGGCTTCTCATTGGCGAGCTTGGGCTGCGGCGCGATGTTGCCGTCCGCCTTCGACTTCGCGAACCAGGCATCTGCCGTCTGCTTCGGGTTCAGCTTCGGGCCGCAATCGCCCTGGACGCCGGAGCGCTCGAGCCGTTCCAGGACCGAGTCCTGCGCCGCCGCGAGCGAATCCATGGCCGCCTGCGCGGTCTTGGCGCCCGACGAGGCGTCGCCGATGTTCTGCCACCAAAGCTGGGCGAGGCGCGGATAGTCCGGAACGTTGTTGCCGGTCGGGGTCCACTGCACGCGCGCCGGCGAGCGGTAGAACTCGATCAGCCCGCCGAGCTTCGGCGCCCGCTCGGTGAAGCTCTTGTCCCAGATATCGCTCTCGCGGATGAAGGTCAGGCCGACATGGCTCTTCTTAAGGCTGACCGACTTCGAGACGATGAACTGGAGGTAGAGCCAAGCCGCCTTGCGCTTATCGATCGGCGTCGATTCCAGCAGGGTCAGCGAGCCGGCGTCCTGGTAGCCGAGCTTCATGCCGTCCTTCCAGTAGGAGCCCTTCGGCGAAGGCGCCATCCGCCACTTCGGCGTGCCGTCGGCATTCACCACCGGCAGGCCGGGCTTGACCATGTCGGCGGTAAAGGCGGTGTACCAGAAGATCTGCTGCGCGATCGCCCCCTGCGCCGGCACTGGCCCGGATTCCGAGAAGGTCATGCCGCGCGCCTGCGGCGGCGCATATTTGTTGAGCCAGTCGACATACTTCTGCACGGCGTAGACGGAGGCCGGGCCGTTGGTGTCGCCGCCGCGATCGACCGACGAGCCGACCGGCCTGCAGCCCTCCATCCGGATGCCCCATTCGTCGACCGGCTTGCCGTTGGGAATGCCCTTGTCGCCATTGCCGGCCATCGAGAGCCAGGCGTCGGTGAAGCGCCAGCCCAGCGAGGGATCCTTCTTGCCGTAGTCCATGTGGCCATAGACCCGGACGCCGTCGATCTCCTTGACGTCGTTGGAGAAGAACTCGGCGATATCCTCATAGGCCGACCAGTTGACCGGCACGCCGAGCTCGTAGCCATACTTGGCCTTGAACTTCTCCTTGAGGTCCGGCCGAGCGAACCAGTCGTAGCGGAACCAGTAGAGGTTCGCGAATTGCTGGTCTGGCAGCTGGTAGAGCTTGCCATCCGGCGCCGTCCCGAAGGACTTGCCGATGAAGTCATCGACGTCGAGCATCGGATTGGTGACGTCCTTGCCCGGCCCCGCCATCCAGTCGGTCAGGTTGGTGGTCTGCTTGTAGCGAAAATGAGTGCCGATCAGGTCGGAGTCGTTGATCCAGCCGTCATAGACGTTGCGGCCAGACTGCATCTGCGTCTGCAGCTTCTCGACCACGTCGCCTTCCTGGATCAGGTCGTGCTTGGCCTTGATCCCGGTGATCTCACTGAAAGCGCGCGCCAGGGTCCGCGCCTCGTATTCGTGCGTGGTGATGGTCTCGGAGACGATGTTGATCTCCATGCCGGCGAAGGGCTTCGCGGCGTTGACGAACCACTCCATTTCCTTGAGCTGCTCATCCTTGGTCAGCGTGGAAGGTTGGAACTCGCTGTCCACCCAGCGTCGCGCCGCATCCATGTCGGCGAGGGCGGGCACGGCGCCGAGCAAGGAGCTGAGCGCGGTAGCGGCTAGCATCTGCTTTCTCATCGTTTCCTCCACGAGTTGATTGTTCTTGCGAGCCGTGTCGGCTCCTTGTTTGCGCAGGCGGTAGTCGTCCGAGAGCAGCCTCCGTGGTTGGTTAGACGAAGCGGAAAACCAGAACAGCGTAGAGAAGCGAAAGGCCGGTGGCCCACCACAGATCGGCGGCGGCGAGGCCGAGCCAGGCAAGGTGGATGAAGGCCGCTCCGAGCAGGCTGAGGAAGAGCCGGTCGCCGCGTGTCGTCGGGATGCCGAGCACGCCGACACGTTCGACCTCTGGCCGCCAGACCGCCAGCACCGTCATCACGCCGAGCAGGGCGAAGAGCCCGGCGAAGAACAGCCCAGTCTGCGGTGTCCACGCCATCCATGCCAGATCGGGCATCAAACCCTCCCCAGGGCAAAGCCCTTGGCGATGTAGTTTCGGACGAACCAGATCACGAGCGCGCCGGGGATCAGCGTCAGCACGCCGGCGGCCGCGAGCAGCCCCCAATCCATGCCGGCCGCCGACACCGTACGCGTCATCGTCGCGGCGATCGGCTTGGCGTTGACCGTTGTCAGGGTGCGCGCCAGCAGGAGCTCGACCCAGGAGAACATGAAGCAGAAGAAGGCGGTGACGCCGATGCCGTTGGCGATGATCGGCGTGAAGATCCTCACGAAGAAGCGCGGGAAGGAATAGCCGTCGAGATAGGCGGTCTCGTCGATCTCGCGCGGCACGCCAGACATGAAGCCCTCGAGGATCCAGACCGCGAGCGGCACATTGAACAGGCAGTGCGCCAGCGCCACCGCCAGCGGCGTGTCGAACAGCCCGATTGCCGAATAGAGATTGAAAAAGGGCAGCGCGAAGATCGCAGGCGGCGCCATCCGGTTCGAGAGCAGCCAGAAGAACAGGTGCTTGTCGCCGAGGAACCGGTAGCGCGAGAAGGCATAGGCTGCCGGCAGTGCCAGCGTGATCGAGATCACCGTGTTCATGACCACATAGGTCAGCGAGTTGATGTAGCCGGAATACCAGGACGGGTCGGTGAAAATCGTCCGGTAGTTGTCGAAGGTGATCTCGCGGGGCCAGAGCGTCATGCCGGAATTGATCTCGGCATTGGTCTTCAGGCTCATCACGACGAGCCAGTAGATCGGCAGGACGAGGAAAAACAGGTAGAGACCGAGCGTCAGCGAGCCGCCGTTGAAGCGAAAGGCGGAACGCGCCTTCGGCGTCGCCTCGGCGGCGGAACGCGTCGCGCTCGTGCTGAGGCTTTCCGTCGTCATCGGCCGCCCTCACGCATCCGCCGGCGGGCGCCGACGCTCGACATCGAGATTGGTCATCACCGTGTAGAAGACCCAGCACACGGCCAGGATGATCAGGTTGTAGACGATCGACATCGCCGCGGCCTTGCCGAGATCGAACTGGCCGAGCGCCAGCTTCACCAGCTCGATAGAGAGGAAGGTCGTCGAATTGCCCGGCCCGCCGCCCGTTACGACGAAGGGCTCGGTATAGATCATGAACGAGTCCATGAAGCGCAGCAGCACGGCGATGATCAGCACGCGCCGCATCTTCGGCAGCTGGATGAAGCGGAACACCGCCCAGCGGCTGGCGCCGTCGATGCGGGCGGCCTGGTAATAGGCGTCCGGGATCGATTTCAGGCCGGCATAGCAGAGCAGCGCGACCAGCGAGGTCCAGTGCCAGACATCCATCACGATGATGGTCACCCAGGCCGCGAGCGGGTCCGCGACATAATTGTAGTCGATGCCGAGCCGGTTGACCGTGTATCCGAGCAGCCCGATATCGCCGCGCGCAAAGACCTGCCAGATCGTGCCGACGACGTTCCAGGGCACGAGCAGCGGCATCGCCATGACGACCAGCGTGGCCGCCACCTTCCAGCCTTCTCGCGGCATGGCGAGCGCGACCGCAATGCCGAGCGGAACCTGGATCGTCAGGATGATCGCGGAGAACAGGAGGTTGCGCCAAAGCGAGTCGCGCACCCGGCCGCCGAGATCGGTCGTCGGGTCGAGCAGCTCGCGGAACCAGCCGGTGCCGTTCCAGAAGAACTGGTTGTTGCCGAAGGTGTCCTGCACCGAATAATTGACCACCGTCATCAGCGGGATCACCGCCGAGAAGGCGACGATCGCGAGCACCGGCAGGACGAGAAACCAGGCACGGTTGTTTTGGGGCTTGTCCATCAGGCCCTCCCCTCCAGCCGCTCGCCATCGGCGTAGACGTGGATGTGGTCGGGCTGAAGGATGAGGCCCGCGGTCTCGCCAATCTCACTGAGTTCATCAGGCACGCTGGCAGCAACCGCGTGTTCGCGTAGCCGCAGCCGCGCCAGCCGGGAGCGGCCGAGATCGTCGATGCGCTCGACCGTGACAGGCACCCCCTCGCCCGGCCGCGCGAGCATCGCGAACTCCGGCCTGACCCCGATCTCGATCCGCTTGCCGGGCGGAACGTCGTAGCTCCACCGCAGCCCGATCGTCGCCCCGGCAATCTGCGCCTGGTTGCCCGCAACCGAGGCCGGAAGCACGTTCATCCCCGGTGAGCCGATGAAATATCCGACGAAGGTGTGCGCGGGCTTCTCGAACAGCTCGTCCGGCCGACCGGCTTGGACGACACGCCCGTCATGCATCACGACCACGGTATCGGCGAAGGTCAGCGCCTCGGTCTGGTCGTGCGTCACATAGATCATGGTGACGTCGAGCGCCTTGTGAAGCGCCTTGAGCTTGGAACGCAGCTCCCACTTCAGCTGCGGGTCGATGACGGTCAAAGGCTCGTCAAAGAGGATGGCCGCTACATCGGGGCGCACCAGGCCGCGGCCGAGCGAGATCTTCTGCTTGGCGTCGGCGGTCAGCCCTCTGGCCTTGCGATCGAGCTCGCCGGTCATGTCGAGAAGCGTCGCGATCTCGCGCACGCGGCCATCGACCGCTGCCGCCGCCATGCCGCGATTGCGCAGCGGGAAGGCGAGATTCTCGTAGACCGACATCGTGTCGTAGACGACCGGGAACTGGAACACCTGGGCGATGTTGCGCTTCTCGGTCGGCAGATGCGCGACATCCCGGCCGTCGAACAGCACGCGGCCCTGCGACGGGATGATGAGGCCCGAGATGATGTTGAGCAGCGTGGTCTTGCCGCAGCCGGAGGGGCCGAGCAAGGCGTAGGCCCCACCCTGACGCCAGGTCAGATTCATCGGCTTCAGGGCGAAATCGGCCGGTGCGGAGGCGCCCCGCTTGTAGGAATGCGCGAGATCGGAAAGCTCGATGCGCGCCATCGGCGTCTCCTCAAGCGGCCGAAAGGAAAGCCGGGGCGTGAGCCAGCTTGCCTGCAGAATCGAAAACGAAGACCGTGGTCGGCTCGATGTGGACCGCGATCGGCGTGCCAGGTTCCAGCCTGTATACACCCGATGCAAGAGCCACCCAGCGCCCGCCCGAGCATTCGACATGGACGAAGCTCTCGGAGCCCGCGATCTCGGACACGACCACCTTGCCGTCAAAGTGCAAAGAGGTGCCGGCCGGGGCTCGCAATCCAAGCTGATGCGCGCGGAATCCGAGCTGGTAGTCTCCATCCGCCAGCCCGGTGAGCGCGCCCGTCGCAGGAGCCTTGGAGCCGTCCGGCAACAGGATTTCGGCGCCGGTTTTCGTCACAGGCAGGAGGTTGAGCGGCGGATCGGAAAAAATCCGCGCCGTGATGAGATCCTGCGGCCGTCGATACACCTCGGCGCTCGGCCCGTATTGCGTCACCCGGCCCTGCCAAAGCGTGGCGGTATGCGAGCCGAGCAGTAGCGCTTCCTGCGGTTCCGTGGTGGCGTAGACGACCGTCGCGTTCGACATGCGGACGATCCGCGGCAGTTCCTCCCGCAGCTCCTCGCGCAGCTTGTAATCGAGATTGGCGAGCGGCTCGTCGAGCAGGACGAGATCAGCGCCCTTGATCAGCGCGCGGGCCATGGCGGTGCGCTGCTGCTGCCCGCCGGACAGGTTGAGCGGCATCCGATCCAGGAAAGACTCCAGCTGCATCAGCCTCGCCATCGCGCGCACCTTGCCGTCGATCTCCGCCTTGGGCAGGCCCTTCACCCGGAGTGGCGAGGCGATGTTCTCGAAGACGCTGAGGTTCGGATAGTTGATGAACTGCTGGTAGACCATCGCGACCGAGCGCTCGCGCACGGGCAGACCGGTGACATCGCGCTCCCGGCCGTTCTCCTCGACCAGGATGCGCCCGGACGTCGGGCGGTCGAGGCCAGCCATCAGCCGCATCAGCGAGGTCTTGCCGGCGAGCGTCGCGCCGAGCAGCACGGTCATCGTTCCGGGCGGCAGCCGCAGCGTCGTCTCGTGAATATGCGTCAGCGCTCCAACGTCGCGACGCACCCTGTCGAGAACAAGACCCACGCCAGCCTCCTTCAAGCCCTCCGACGAGCGGAGTGTGAACGATCTCAGGCATCAATTAGTCTATCGGGAGCTTCTCGCTGTTCTTCCGCCCCGTGCGGATCAGAGGTCGTTCCGTGCTCGCGCTCGGCACACTGGTCGCCAGCGGCCGAGCAAAAACGCAGGATAGCGCCAATCGATCGTCTCCACGAGGGGGCCTTCGATCCCGGCGGGCTATGGGATTTCCGCGCGAAGCTGCGGCACCATGCGCGAGCTTCGTCGCAGGGCTCAGCGCGGCTGCCGAGCAGGCCTCGTGTAGACGGCGAACAGCGTCGCCGTTGTCGCGAGGACCGCGGCCAGGAAGATCATGACGGCACCGACGCCCAATCCTGCCGCGATCGGTCCGGTGCAGGATTGCAGGACCGCAGCTCCGGTAAAGAACGACAGGTTGATGGCGGCCAGCGCCTTGCCGGCATTCTGCGGCGGGACGGCATCACGCCCCATCGCGAAAAGCAGCGGCTGCGAGGCCAGAGCCGCTCCGAGAAGCAGGAAGGCGAAGACGTCGAAAGTCGGAGACATCGCCGGCAGGCCCAGGGCATTCGACAGGGGGCCGCCCGGACCTCCGGCGGCGCTTGCGAGCAAGGCGGCACCGGCGACCAGATGGGTCGCCGCCAGGACCGCGCGGCGCCGACCAAAGCGCCGATCCGCGAGCCCGTAGAGCATAGGCCCGGCGACGAGGGCCAGGGTAAGCGGCAGCAGGGCATTGCCCGCGTCGAGACGGGACAGGTGCTTGACGTCCATCAGCCAGACCCCGCCCCAAAGGCCCCGCACGGCGATGCCCGCAGCAAAGGACGACAACGCGAGAATGACGACCCCTCGCAATACCGGGGAGAGGCCGATCCTGATCACCTGCCTGGCCTCCGAAGCCAGGGTCGCATTGCCCCGGCCTGCATTCGGGACGACCCTGGGAACCGTCAGCACGACCAGCATAGCAACGATCACTGCCAAGGCTGCGGAGAGGCCGAAGCCGGTGCGCCAGCCCTGGTGCTCGACGAGCCAGGCCATGGGGCTTGCGGAAAGCAGCATTCCGGAGTTGCCGACACCCTGTATCAGACCTGACCAGAGGCCGAACTTGTCGGCCGTCAGCAACTTCGCAGCCAGCGTCATCGGGCAGAGCAGCATGCCGCAGCAGCCGATGCCGAGAACGATCTGGGCGATTAGAAACCCGCCCGGGCCTCCCGCTGTCGCCGCCAGGATAGCGCCCGCTGTGACGATCGCGAAAAGCGACAGCGACACCGCACGCACGCCGTAGCGATCGAGCGCGACGCCGACCGGAATCTGGCCGGCGGCGAAGGCGAAGTGATAGGCTCCCGTCAAGCTGGCCAAGGTGTCGGGAGACACCGCGATGTCGCTGGCGATCACATCGGCGGCAACTCCGGGCAGGGTTCGCAGCAGGTTGGAGAGCATGTGGCCGAGAGCCAGGACGAGCAGCGGGGTCCCAAACAGAAGGGCACTGCGCACTGTGCCACCTTCCCTGCCCTCGCCGCGCCGCGCCGCAATGAACGTCATGGCATTCCCGTCGTTTCGTTTCGCCGAAAACTCGTTGTCTTATTCCCGCCCGGACGGACGGTATGGTTCAGAGGCCCTCCGCGCGATAGCGCCGTTTCGACATGGCCGCTCAGCTTGCGGACGGTGCGTTCTTCCTCGATGCGGCGCGCGCCGCTGCCTGTGTAGGCGCTATGCCCGGGCTGAACGCTGCAGGAAGGTTGTCGACCGAAACAGGTCTCAATAGCGCTTTGACATCGACGTCGCGCGCCGGGCGGAATCGGCCAGCTAGCAGAACTGCGACGAGCCTGCTCGCAAGGCGTCGATGGTGTGCGCGTTCGGACAATATTGCGCGTAGTGCGGCGCTGCACCCTGCCGGTCCAGAGCACGACGGCAGCGGCGTGCCACGGAACATCCCGAGCAGATGAGCTCCATGTCCCGCATGACGCTCGCATTCGTGTGGACGAGCTGTTCGGGGTTGATCCCAGCCTGCGCGAGCTGTCGCAGGAGAAGCTCCACATTCGTGTCCTGGCGTGTCGCCAGGTCGTGAAAATCGACCTCCGTCACGCCATTGTCCCGAGCGAGCTGGGCAAGGGTCGCAGGGTCGAGCGCGTCGATCTCCCTGGACGACATCTGAGCGCGCAACCAGTGGCGCACGGGTTCTGCGAAGCGCATGGTCATCTCCTCCCTTTGCTGGAGATTATCCAGCTTCGCCGGCGCATTTCATTGCGCTAGCGCAAGTTCCGCAACGGCAGATGCGGCGTTGCGGGACTCTCGGACGCTACGGGACCGGGGTAAGGTCGACGAACGGGTTCCGGTTCCAGAGCACTCAGCGAGAGAACGTCCAGAGCAGGCTCTCGCTCAATTCCTTGAGCGCCTCGACCGCGTCCGGGCGCTCCCGTGCGACGGCCGCGATCAGCGCGTCCGCCAGGGCGAAGACGGCAGTCGGGGAATTCGGGAGGAGATGGCTGCGCGCGGGGGCGAAGAGCGTGGCGTCGGCAATCGCCGCCAGGGGCGATGTCGGGCTGTCGGTGAGCGCGAGCACAGCCGCCCCGCGCTTCTTGGCGAAGTTCGCCAGGTCCAGCGTCGCGCGGGAATAGCGCGGCACCGAGATTGCCACCACGAGATCGTCGGGGCGCGCCGACATCATGTGCCGGATGGCGCGTTCGGGACCCGTGCGCGAGGACGCGAAGACGACATCGGCGCCGAGATAGAGCGCCAGCCCATCCTCGAGAAAGGAGGCGACGTGATGGCTCGCGCCGGAGGCGGCGATGAAGACGCGCGGCGCCTTCAGCAGGAGCTCAACCGCGCGCGTCACGGCCGCCTCCGTCAATCCGTCGCGGGCGGTCTGCAGGTTGGCGGCCTGGTCGGCAAGGGCGGCGGCGAAGGTAGCGTAGACCGAGCCTGCCTCTGAGCGCGCACCGGCGAAGCTGTCGACCGGCGCATGGGCGACCTTCAGCGCCGCCGACAGCGCGCTGCGGAATTCTCCATAGCCGCCATAGCCGAGGGCGCGGACGAAGCGCGTCACCGTGGCGTTGGAGGTTCCGCTCCCTTCCGCGAGCCCCTCGATCGGCATCGTCGCAACATCGAGCGGGTGCTGCAGCACGAAATCGGCCGCGCGGCGATGCCCATTGCTCAGCGACGGGTAGATCTGCGCGATCCGGTTCGAGAGATCCGTCGACGGCTTCAAGCCTTGGGACATTCGCCTCCACCCCGTTGACGTTCGAAAATTTTCATGTTTGCTACCGAACGAAAATAAACCTGTCAAAACGGCAAGTGGGAGCGGTTCTCATCATGCGTCAACCTGTGTTCGTCGCGGCCATCGCCGCAGCCTGCCTGGCCGCCACGGCGGCCTCGGCGCAAACCCTGCGTATCGCGCTGGCTTCCGAGCCGACGGCCGTCGATCCGCACTATCACGACCTCACCCCGAACAATGCGCTGGCTCAGCACATTTTCGATTCCCTCGTCACTCAGGACGAGCAGCAGAAGCTGCGCCCCGGCCTCGCCGCCTCCTGGGAGAACGACGGCAAGAATCGCTGGACCTTCAAGCTGCGCGACGGCGTGAAGTTCTCCAACGGCAAGCCCTTCACCGCCGAGGACGTGGTCTTCACCTTCTGCCGCACGCTGAAGAACGAGACCAAGGTCTCGGATTCCTTCGCCGACGTCACCGCCAACTTCGCCGCGGTCGAGGCGCCCGATCCGCACACCCTGGTGATCAACACGATCAACCCGGAACCGCTGCTGCCGAACCTGCTCTCCGGGCTGGGCATCCTCTCGGCTTCGATCGTCGAGCACGGCCCGATCAGCTACGACGTCGCCAAGAATTGCGGCGTCACCGGCGCCTGGCCGACGGTGAACGGCTTCAACGACGGCTCGCTCGCCATCGGCACCGGCCCCTACAAGCTCAAGTCTTATGTGCGCGGCTCGGCGATCGAACTCGAGCGCAACCCGACCTATTGGGGCAAGGCCGAGCCCTGGGCAACCGTGCGCCTGCTGCCAGTGACCAACGCCGGCCCGCGCCTCGCCGGCCTGCTCGCCGGTGACTACGACGTGATCGAGAACCCGGCCGCGCGCGACCTCGGCCGCATCAAGGGTGACAAGCGCTTCGATCACGTCATCACGCCCTCGACCCGCGTGGTCTACTTCCAGCTCGACGTCGCCCGCGACCAGAGCCCCTTCGTCAAGTCGGAGGACGGCAAGAACCCGCTGAAGGATCCGCGCGTGCGCCATGCGATGTCGCTCGCCATCGACCGCGACGCTATCGTCAAGCGCATCATGGATGGCGCGGCCGAGCCGGCCTACCAGTACCTGCCGACCGGCATGTTCGGCACGCAGCCGAACCCGCCGAAGCTCGCCTACGACCCCGCTCAGGCGAAGAAGCTGCTCGCCGAGGCGGGCTACGCCAAGGGCTTCCAGCTCACCCTCTCCACGACCAACGACCGCTACATCAACGACAGCCAGATCACCCAGGCCGTGGCGCAATACCTGACGCAGATCGGCATCAAGACCGATGTCGACGCCATGACCCGCGCGATCTACTTCCCCCGCCGCGCCAAGAAGGAATTCTCCGTCGCCCTCGGCGGCTGGGGCTCGGCCACCGGCGAGGCGGCCTCCTTCCTGCGCCAGTGGCCGCCGACCCCGAACGAGACCAAGACGCTCGGCGGCTCGAACTACGGCGGCTACAAGAACGACCAGTTCGACAAGGTGATCCGCGAGGCCGTCACGACGCTCGACGACGCCAAGCGTGCGGCGCTGCTGCAAGAGGCCGGCAAGCTCGTCCTCGCCGACAACGCCTTCATCCCGATCCATTTCGAGAGCGGCATCTGGGCCTTCAAGTCCGAGCTCGACGTCAAGGGCCGCGCCGACCAGTTCATGCTGGCGATGTCGGTGAAGCCGAAGGCCAAGTGAACGTTCGAAGCAAGTAGACTCGAACTCCCCGAAACGACGGGCCGCCCGCCATGGGCGGCCCGCAGAATGCATAACGGAACCGGTCTGAGCCCATGACCGCCTATGTCCTGCAGCGGCTGATCCAGAGCGTGCTCGTGCTGCTCGCAGTTTCGGTCGTAGTCTTCTTCGCCGTCTACGGCATCGGCGACCCGATCGAGCTGCTCGTCTCGCCCTCGGTCAGCGCGGGGGAACGGGAGGCGCTGATCCGGCGGCTCGGCCTCGATCTACCGATCTGGCAGCAATATTTCGTCTTCATCGGCAACGCGCTGAAGGGCGATCTCGGCCGTTCCTTCGTACATGGCGTACCGGCGATCGAGCTCATTCTCGGCCGCTTGCCGGCGACCTTCGAGCTCGTGCTGCTGGCGATGACGCTCGCGATCGTCACCGGCGTGCCGCTCGGGCTCTATGCCGGGCTCGACCCGGAAAGCCGGCCCTCGCGCATCATCATGGGCGCGACCATCCTCGGCTTCTCGCTGCCGAGTTTCTGGAAAGGCATGATGCTGATCCTGCTCTTCGCCGTCCTTCTCGGCTGGCTGCCGACGGCCGGGCGCGGCGAGACGGTCTCCTTCCTGGGCATCCAGACCAGCCTCCTGACCCGGGACGGGCTTGTCCATCTCGCCTTGCCCGCGATCAACCTCGCCATCCCCAACATGGCCCTGATGATCCGCCTCGTCGCCGCAGGAACCACCGAGACGATGACGCAGGATTACGTCAAATACGCCCGCGCCAAGGGCGTGCGGCCGCGGCGCATCGTCGGCCGGCATGTGCTGCGCAACATCCTGATCCCGGTCGTCACCGTGGTCGGCATCGAGTTCGGCAGCCTCGTCGCCTTCTCGACCATCACCGAGACGGTCTTCGCCTGGCCGGGCATGGGCAAGCTCCTGATCGATTCCGTCTACCAGCTCGACCGGCCCGTCGTGGTTGCCTACGTCCTGCTGGCGACGCTGCTCTTCGTCACGGTGAACTTCCTCGTCGACATCCTCTATGCCGCGCTCGACCCGCGGGTGAAGCTGACGGGAGAGATGGCATGAGCGCTGAGACCAAAGCGCCGGCCGTCCCGGCCTATGCCGACACGCCCCTGCGACAGAAGGTGCTGCGCCGCATCCGCAGCCGGCCGACGACGCGCGGCGCCGCGATCCTGCTCGGCATCATGGTCTTGCTCGCGCTGCTCGCCCCCGTCATCGCGCCGCAGAACCCGCACGACCTCGCCTCGCTCAGCGTGATGGACAACCGCCTGCCCCCGGGCGAGGCCGGCATGAACGGCATGACCTACTGGCTAGGCACGGATTCGCAGGGCCGTGACATGCTGAGCGCCATCCTTTACGGCCTGCGCACCAGCCTGATGGTCGGCCTCACGGCGACGCTGGGCGCACTCTTCATCGGCATCTCAGCCGGGCTCATGGCGGCGCAGTTCGGCGGCGCCGTCGATGCTGCGATCATGCGCGTCGTCGACTTCATGCTCGGCTTCCCCTCGATCCTGATTGCGCTCGTGCTGCTCGCCTCGATCGGGCGCGGCGTCGACAAGGTCATCCTCGCCATCATCCTGGTGCAATGGGCGCAATACGCCCGGCTGATGCGCGCCTCCGCCCTGGTGGAGCGGCGCAAGGAATACATCGAGGCGGCGCTGAATTTCGGCCTGCCGACCCGGCACATCATGATCGCGCATCTCCTGCCGAACTCGGTCGGCTCGGTGCTGGTCGTCGCCTCGATCAGCATCGCGAGCGCGATCACGCTGGAGGCGACGCTCTCCTTCCTCGGCGTCGGCGTGCCGGTGACGCAGCCCTCGCTCGGCCTGCTCATCGCCAACGGCTTCGAGTTCCTGCTCTCTGGCGAATACTGGATCGCGGTCTTCCCCGGTATCGCGCTGGTCCTGCTGATCATCTCGCTCAACCTCGTCGGCGACCGGCTGCGCCGCAGCTTCAACGTGCGCTCATGACCGACGCTTTGCTCGATGTCCGCGGTCTGCGGACCGTCTTTCACGCGCTCGACGGCGCCTGGCCTGCCGTCGACGGCGTCGATCTCAGCGTCGCGCGCGGCGAGGTGCTGGGGCTCGTCGGCGAATCCGGTTCCGGCAAGTCGGTGACCGGCTTCTCGCTCGTCCGGCTGATCGACCCTCCGGGCGAGATCGTCGCCGGCACGATCAGCTTCGACGGCGAGGATCTGCGCGCCGCCTCCGATGAGCGCTTGCGCGATCTGCGGGGCGACCGCATCGCCATGATCTTCCAGGATCCGCTGATGACGCTGAACCCGGTGCTCAGCATCGGCGAGCAGATGAGCGAGGCGATCCTGGAACATCGCGACTGCAGCCGCCAGGAAGCCCTGGCGGAGGCAGCCAAGGCGCTGGCGCGCGTCGGCATCTCCTCGCCCGAGGCGCGGTTGAAGCAGTTCCCGCACGAATTCTCCGGAGGCATGCGCCAGCGCGTCGCGATCGCGACCGCGCTGCTCAATGCCCCCGACCTGATCATCGCCGACGAGCCGACCACGGCGCTCGACGTCACCATCCAGAGCCAGATCCTGTTCGAGGTGCAGAAGCTTGCCCGCGAGACCGGCACGGCCGTGCTCTGGATCACCCACGACCTCGCGGTAGTGGCCGAGCTCGCCGACCGGGTGGCCGTGATGTATGCCGGCCGCGTCGTCGAGATCGGTCCGGTCGATGCGGTGCTCGATGCGCCGCGCCATCCCTACACGCTCGGCCTGCTCAATTCGTCGGCCGCCAATGTCGCGCCGGGCGAACGCCTGAACCAGATCGACGGTGTCGCGCCCCGCATCGATGCGCGTCCGAGCGGCTGCCCCTTCCGGCCGCGCTGCCCGCGCGTGCAGCCGATCTGTGCTGAGCGGGACCCGGCGACGACCGACGAAGGCGGCCGTAGCTTCCGCTGTCACAACCCCGTTCCGGTCGGAGAAGCGGCATGAGCGCGCCGATCATCGAGCTCAAGGGCATCAC
This sequence comes from Hyphomicrobiales bacterium, assembly GCA_900473415.1. Classification (GTDB taxonomy): domain Bacteria; phylum Pseudomonadota; class Alphaproteobacteria; order Rhizobiales; family Beijerinckiaceae; genus Allobosea. Next base: position 104,784 of record UCLR01000005.1, on the reverse strand, counting down.
CAAGCACTTCCGCCGCAAGCCGACGATTGCCGAACGCATTCTCATGGCGACGGGGCGAGGCGAGGCGCCGCCCATGCTGCGCGCCGTCGACGGCATCGATCTCAGCGTCAAGCGCGGCGAGGTGCTGGGACTGGTCGGCGAGTCCGGCTGCGGCAAGTCCACCCTCGCCCGCGTCGTCACCGGCATCCTGAAGCCGACGGCCGGCGAGGTCGTCTACGAGCAACGGCCCGTGGCGGGACTGAAGGGCAAGGAGCGGCTCGATTTCCTGCTCAAGGTCCAGATGATCTTCCAGGACCCCTACGCCTCGCTCGACCCGCGCATGAAGGTCAGCCGCATCGTCGGGGAGGCACTGAGCGTCCACAAGCTGCTGCCGAAGGCGGAGATCGACAAGGCGGTGGACCGGGTGCTGAGCGAGGTCGGGCTCGACCTCGCCTATCGCGAGCGCTATCCGCACCAATTCTCGGGTGGACAGCGCCAGCGCATCGGCATCGCGCGGGCGCTCGCGGTGAAACCGGATTTCCTCGTCTGCGACGAGCCGGTCTCGGCTCTCGACGTCTCGATCCAGGCCCAGGTCGTCAACCTGTTCATGGATGTGCGCGAGCGCCACGGCCTGACCTATCTCTTCGTCAGCCACGACCTCGGCCTCGTGCGCCACATCAGCGACCGGGTCGCGATCATGTATCTCGGCCGCATCGTCGAAATCGGCCCGGCGGCCGAAATCTTCGCCAAGCCGGCGCATCCCTACAGCGCCGCGCTGATCGCCGCGATTCCCTCGGCCGCCCGTCGCAAGCGCGCCTTCCAGCCGCTCAAGGGCGAATTGCCCTCACCCTTGGCGCCGCCGACCGGCTGCCCCTTCCACCCACGCTGCGAGCACGCGATGCCGGTCTGCCGTGAGGTCCGGCCGGTGCTCGCCGAGATCGCGCCCGGCCGCAGCGCCGCATGTCATCTGCACAAGGCTCCGGAGACCGCATGACCACCACGACGCTCAACCCCGCGGTCGGCCGCAGCGCCCTGCCCTTCATCGACCGCCAGCATCCCGAGCGGCCGCTCGAGGTGAACTTCTATCGCCCGGCCCGCCACCAGCCAAACGACCCGGTCATCGTCGTGCAGCACGGCATGCTGCGCAACGGCGACGACTATCGCGACTTCTGGATCGACGCGGCAGAGAAGCACAACCTCCTCATCGTCGCGCCGACCTTTCCCGATGAGCCGTTCCCCAAGGCCGAGGGCTACAATAACGGCCTGGTCGTCTCGGCCGAGGGCCAGATCGTGCCGCGCGATCAGTGGCTTTATGCGGTGCCGGAACGTGTGCTGGCGGCGCTGCGCGCCGGCGGCGTCATCGACAGTCCCGTCATCCGCATCTTCGGGCATTCGGCCGGCGGCCAGTTCGTGCACCGCATGCTGGCGACGGAAGGCGGCGCGCTCTATGCCGCAGCCATGGCCTCCAACCCCGGCTGGTACACGCTGCCGACGCTCGAGCGCCGCTTCCCGGAAGGGCTCGGCGGGCTCGATCTCGACCGGGACGCTCTCGCCCGCTGGTTCGCCTACCCGATGATCATCTTCGCCGGCGACCGCGACATCATCACAGACGATCCGAACCTGCCGGCGCAGCCAGAGGCACTGGCACAGGGGCCACATCGCTACGGCCGCGCCTATTTCATGCTGGAGTTCGCGCAAGCCGAGGCCGCAAGGCTGGGTGTCGCCTGCAACTGGAAGCTCATGACGGTGGCAGGCGTCGGCCATGATGGAGCCGCCATGTCCCGCGCTGCAGCTGCCTACTGGTTCGAGGGTCGGATCCCTCCGGTCGAAGAGCTGAAGCCCCTCGACGCTATCGTTGCCTGAACGTCTGTCGGCAGACGCTTGAGCGCGACCATGGCCGGTCGGTGATCCGACCGGCCGGCGCATCGAGGATCGGCGATTGGCGCTTCAGCTCGATGCGCCACTTCCGGTGTCGCGGCATCCGTGTGATTGCCTATGCCCCGCGCAATTCGCTGGCGCGCCGAAGATGGCTTCGCATGAGATCCGAAGCCCGGGCCGCATCGCCCTTCTCGACCGCGTCGAGCATTTCCAGATGCTCGCGGCAGTTCACCTCGACGCGCTCGAAGCCGAAGATCCAATCGTAGTTCGACAGCCGCCGCAGCTGGTTCTGACGCCGGATCGCCGACAGGATGAAGCGGTTGCCGGACGCCGCCGCGATACCTTCGTGAAACGCCGCGTTCATCTCGAAAAAGCCGATCGCCGAGCCTTCCCGCCAGGGACGTGACAGCGCTTCGCGATGCTCCCGGCGCATCGCCTCGATCCAGCTCCCAGCGAGCGCGAAGCCAGGCTCCAGAAAACTCATCGGCTCGATCAGAAGGCGAAAGCGATAGCGCTCGTCATGCATGCGCGGATCGCGCGGCGGGGCGAGGAAGCGCCAGCCATAGCCAGGTTTGCGCTCGACCATTTCGAGTTCCGCCAGCCGGCGCAGCAGCCGTTGCGCCTGAGGCCGAGACAGTGCATAGCGGCGCATCACCTCCTGCTCCGGCAACTCGTCGGCCAATGTGCCGCTCTCCCGATCATGGGCAAGGCGCACCATGGCGGTCTCGATGACGTCGTCTTCGGCGCTGGGATCGGCGGCCAGATGCGCCGGCTCCACCAGCTCGATGCCGCGATTCGGAAGGCGCCTCACGGCGCCGAGTGATGCGAGATAGTCGAAAGCGCCGCGGACCGGCGTGCGCGACACGCCGAGCCGCCGGGCCGCGTCGCTCTCGTTGAGCCGGGCGCCGGCCGCCAGCCCGTCCTCCCGGACCAGTGTCATGATCCGCTCGGCGAGATCCTGCTGAAGCTTCGTGGTCATGAAGACACTTGATTGTTTTTGTTCACGATGAAATACATTAACGATCGTCCCGAGCCAATCCCTGGATCTGCGTGGCCATGATCGAATCCATCCCCTTCGTCGATGTCTCGGGCAGCCCCTATGAGCGCGGCCGGCAGCATGGCGCCGCGGTGCCTTCGCGCGTCAAGCGCTCGGTCGAGCTCTATGGCGGCCAGCTCGGCGAACTCGGCTACGACACAGCGGCCAAGACCGCGCTGATCGGCGAATTCGCAAAGGAGATCGAGGCCTTCGGCGCCCATTACATCGAGGAGATGCGCGGTATCGCGGACGGCGCCGGCGTCACGCTCGAAGACATCGTGATGATCAATGCCCGCACCGAGGTCATCGCCAAGGCGCGGCTCGTCAAGGACAAGCCCATCGAGCTCGACGAGGAGGAGCTTGACGATGGCTGCACCGGCGCGGTCATCCTGCCGGAGCGCAGCGCCACCGGCGCGGTGATCCACGGCCAGAACTGGGACTGGAAGGCCGAGTGCGCCGAGACCGCGATCGTGTTGCGGGTGCGGCGCGAGGACGGGCCGGACATCCTGACCTTCGTCGAAGCGGGCGGACTCGCCCGCAGCGGCATGAACGCCGCCGGCATCTGCATCACGGCCAATTATCTCGAGTCCGATCGCGACTTCAGCCAGACCGGCGTGCCGCTGGCGCTGATCCGCCGCAAGGTGCTGGAGCAGGAGCATTTCGCCTTCGCGATCAAGGCCGTCGCCGCCACGCCGAAGTCCTGCTCGAACAACATGATGATCTCGACGGTGCAGGGCTTCGCGATCGATTTCGAATGCGCGCCGGACGAGGCCTTCCCAATCTACCCGGCGGACGGACTGATCGTTCACGCCAACCACTGGGTCGGCCAGGTGGCTCTCGCCAAGATTCGCGAGGCCGGCGCGGCGCGCGTTCCGGATTCGTTCTACCGTGATTGGCGGGTCAAGAAGCTGCTCGACGAGGCCGGCGGAAAGCTCGGCGTCGAGGATCTCAAGAACGCCTTCTTCGACGATTTCCTGACGCCGCATTCGGTCTGCCGCCCGCCCCGGCCGAACGACACCGGCAACCTCTCCGCCACCGTCGCGATGGTGATCATGCAGCCCGAGCTCGGCGTGATGGAAGTTTGCCCGCTGCCGGCGCTGAACCGGAATTTCACCCGATATAGCCTGAGCGAGGAGCCGCGCAGCCTGGCGCAAGCCGCGGAATAGGACGCAGCCGAACCTCGTCAGCACCCGGTCGACAACGAACAATGAGGGGACCCGTGCCGATGTTTCGACAGATTGCTTTGGGAGGAATGCTCGCCGCGCTGACGCTGGCCGGCGCGGCGCAGGCAGCGACAGCGCTGCGCGTGCAGCTTCCCGCCGACATCCGCTCGATCGATCCGGGCGTGAACCGCGACCACAATACCGACGGCGTCGTGCTCCACATGGTGGAGGGGCTCGTCGCCTATGGGGAGGACGCGGCGCCGAAACCGCTGCTGGCGGAAAAGATCGAGATCTCGCCGGACGGCAAGCGCTACACCTTCCGTCTGCGCAAGGGCGTCAAATTCCACAATGGCGCCGAGCTGACCGCGGAAGACGTCGTCTGGAGCTGGAACCGCTACATGGAGCCGAAGACGGATTGGCGTTGCCTTTCCGAGTTCGATGGCCGCGGCCTCGTGAAGGTCGAGCGCGTGACGGCGCAGGATCCGTTGACTGTCGTCTTCGAGCTCGACCAGCCGAGCGCGCTCTTTCTCTCCTCCCTGGCGCGCACCGATTGCGCGATGAGCGGCATCCTGCACAAATCATCGGTCAAGGCCGACGGCTCTTTCGACAAGCCGATCGGAACCGGCCCCTTCAAATTCGGCGAATGGAAGCGCGGCGAATTCATCAAGCTCGATCGCTTCGCTGACTATACCGCCCTCCCCGGCCAGCGCGATGGGCTTGGCGGCGCCAAGCGGCCGCTCGTCGACGAGGTGCGGTTCGTGGTGATCCCCGACAGCGCGACGGCCAAGGCCGCCCTGATCAGCGGCGATATCGACGTGGTTCCCGACGTCGCCAATGCCGATGTCGCCGAGCTGAAGGGCAATGACCGCGTCAAGCTCTCGGTGGTCTCCCATATGGGCCTTGTTGGCCTGATCATGCAGACGCGCGATCCCGTCTTGGCCAATCCCAAGCTGCGCCGGGCGATCGCCGCAGCGATCGACAAGCCGGAACTGGTCGCTTCCGTCACCGACGGCCTCGGCAAGCCGAACGGCTCGGTCGTGCCGAGCCTCTCGGCCTATCACGGCAAGGTGCAGAGCGAGGATGTCGCCCACGACCCGGCCGCCGCCAAGAAGCTTCTGAGCGAGGCGGGCTACAAGGGCGAGAAGATCGTGATGCTCGCCAACAAGCGCTATCCGCAGAGCTTCAATTCGGCGGTCATCGCACAGCAGATGCTGCAGGCCGCAGGGCTGAACGTCGAGATCGAAGTGCTCGAATGGGCGACGCAGCTCGATCGCTACGCCAAGGGCAACTACCAGATCCAGGCCTTTCCCTATTCCGGCCGGTTGGACCCCGCCCTGTCTTTCGAATCGATCACCGGGCCGAAAGACAAGCAGCCGCGCAAGCTCTGGGACAATCCGGAGGTGCAGGCGCTGCTGGAAAAATCGATGGTCGTCGCCGATACGGCTGAGCGTCAGGCGATCTTCGACGAGCTTCATCGCCGCTTCATCGCGGACATGCCGATGGTCATGCTCTACAACGGCATCGCCGGCGGCGCGACGGGCCGCAAGATCGAGGGCTATGTGTCCTCGCTGACCTCGCTGCCACGGCTCTGGGAGGTATCGGTCACGCGCTGAGACGGCCCCTGGCCGGTCTCGTCGACCATGTCCTTGTCGATGTGCTGCCGGATGATCTCGGCCAGCCGTGGCACGTCCTTGCGCCGCAGTGCCTCGACCATCGCATGGTGGTCGCGGTCGCTGGCGAGCAGGGCCTGGTGCGAGGCCCAGACGGTGACCCGCGAGCCGCGTGAGCGATCGCGCAGCGCCCAGATCATCTCCTCCAGCACCGGGTTGCCGCAATGGGCGTAGATCAGGTGGTGGAAGGCGCTGTTGATCTCGCTCTGCTCGATCCGCGTGCCGGAAACGACCGCGTCGCCAAACTCCCCCGCCAGCACCGCCAGCCGCTCGATCGCCTCGGGCGCGATGTTCGCCACGACCCCGGCCATCGCGCCGGCCTCCAGGATGATGCGGGTGTCCCGGATCGCGAAATAGGTCGCGAGGTCGATCTCGGCGACGCGATAGCCTCGATTGGGAACATGCTCGATCGTCTTGCGCACCGCGAGCTCTTCGAGCGCGGCCCGGACATCGAAACGCGTCGCCTGGAACTTCTCCTCGAGGTCGATCTGCCGCAGCCATTCGCCGGGCCGGTACATGCGCAGGCGGATCGCCTGGGCGATCTCGTTGGCGAGGGCGCGGCGGGCGACGACGCGCTGGGCCTTGGGGCTCTGTTCCATGACGGCCTCTTAGCCTTTCCCGAGCGAACCGTCACAAGCCTGTTGCAGGCCCCGACGTGATGTGCAACTTAATTGGCGCCAATTATTACGCAGATCAAGAGGTGTCCGCATGTCCTCCCCCCAGGCCCAGCCCGCAGAGGCCCCGCAGGACAGCGCCGCCATCGCCCGCGCGCTCTATGATCTTGGCCCGACGCCGGTGATGTCCTGCAAGGCCGATCCGCGCTTCGGCTACTGCCTCTATGTGCCGAAGGACCTCGGCAAGGGCGGCCCTGCGCCCGATCTCGTCGTCGCCATGCACGGCACCGGCCGGGGCTTCATCGACTATCGCAACGCCTTTTCCGAGTTCGCGCGCTGGAACAATTGCATCGTTCTGGCGCCGCTGTTCCCGATCGGCGTGCTCGGCGACGACAACCGCGACGGCTTCAAATACATGCGTGAAGGCACGATCCGTTACGACGAGATCCTGCTCGCCATGGTCTCCGAGGTGGGCGCGCGCTACGGGCTGAGCTTCGAGCAGTTCGCGCTGTTCGGCTATTCCGGCGGCGGGCATTTCGCCCATCGCTTCCTGCTGCTGCAGCCGCAAAAGCTCTGGGCCGTCTCGGTCGGAGCGCCGGGCTCCGTGACGCTGCTCGATCCGAGCCGCGACTGGTGGGTCGGCACCCGCAACATGGCCGCGCTCTTCGGCAAGGAGCCCGACATCGAGGCGATGCGCCGCGTGCCGGTGCAGATGATCGTCGGCGCCGCCGATCTCGAGACCTGGGAGATCACCCATCGCGAGGGCGGCCGCAACTGGATGCCTGACGCCAACCATGCCGGCCGCACCCGGCCCGAGCGCCTGGATTCGCTGCGCAGGTCCTTCGAAGAGGCCGGCGTCTCCGTGCGCTTCGACCTCGTCCCGAACATGGCCCATGATGGAGTGCGCGCCGTGCCGCGCGTCGAGGATTTTTTCGCCGACGTCCTCGCCAAGCGCCGCGGCAAGGCGGCAGACGCGGCCTGAATCATCAATTCAAGCACCACAAGAACCAAGGGGAACCTGCCATGAACCGTCTTCTCGCCGGCGCCTGCCTGCTCCCGCTATTGGCCGGCCCGGCCCTGGCACAGTCGCTGACCGTCGCCGTGCAGGCCGACGTCCGCAGCATCAATCCTGGCGTCAACCGTGACGACGGCACCGACGACTTCGTGCTGCAGATGGTCGAGGGCCTGGTCGGCTATGACGAGGGCGGCACGCCGCAGCCCCTGCTCGCCGAAAAGGTCGACGTCTCGGCGGACGGCAAGACCTACACCTTCACGCTCCGCCAGGGCGTCAAGTTCCACAACGGCGCCGAGCTCACCTCCGCCGACGTGCTGTGGAACTGGACGCGCTACATGGATCCGAAGACGGACTGGCGCTGCACCTCCGAATTCGACGGTCGCGCCGGCCTCAAGGTCGAATCCGTCGAGGCGCCGGACGCGCGCACCGTCGTGATGAAGATCGACAAGCCGAACGCGCTCTTCCTCGACACCATGGCCCGCACCGACTGCGCCATGACCGCGATCATCCACAAGGACTCGCTGAAGGCGGATGGCAGCTTCGACAAGCCGATCGGCACCGGGCCGTTCAAGCTCGGCGAGTGGAAGCGCGGCGAGTATTTCACCATGAGCGCCTTTGAGGGCTACGCCTCGCCGAAGACGGACGGCAAGATCGACGGCTATGTCGGCTCGAAGCGTCCGCTGGTGAAGGATGTGAAGTTCCTGGTGGTCAAGGACCCGGCGACGATCACCGCCGGCCTGACCTCTGGCGCCATCGATCTCAGCGAGATCCTGGCCAGCGACGTGCAGGAGCTGCGCAAGCAGCCGAAGCTCGAGGTCGTCACCGCCTCGACGGCCGTCCGTCAGGTCCTGCTGATCCAGACCCGCGACGCGGTGATGGGCAATCTTAAGTTGCGCCAGGCGATCGCCGCCGCGCTCGACATGGGCGAGGTGGTCGCTGCGGCCTCGGACAATATCGGAGAGACCAACACCTCGCCGATCTATTCGCGTTCGGCTTATTTCGGTCCGGTCGAGAAGCAGGGCCTGAAATACGATCCCGCGCGCGCCAAGAAGCTCCTGGCCGAGGCCGGCTACAAGGGTGAGAAGATCTCGATCCTCGCCAACAAGCGCCCGCGCGTGCCGAGCTTCCCGGCCGCCGTCGTGGTGCAGGCCATGCTGCAGGCCGCCGGCATCAATGCCGAGATCGAAGTGCTCGATTGGGCGACCCAGCTGGATCGCTACAACAAGGGCAACTACCAGATGCAGTCCTTCTCCTTCTCGGCCCGCTTCGACCCTGCGATCGCCTTCGAGCAGTTCGCCGGCAACAAGGACAAGCAGCCGCGGAAGGTCTGGGACAATCCCGAGGCACTGGCGAAGATCGATCGCCTGATGACGCTCTCGGATCGTGCTGAACGCCAGAAGCTCGTTGACGAGCTGCACAAGCAGGTCATCGAGGACGTGCCGCTGATCTTCATGTTCAACGGTGTCGACGCCATCGCGCACAGCAAGCGGATCAAGGGCTTCCAGCCCTGGCAGTCCAAGCTGCGCATGTGGGAAGTGACCGCCAACTGAGGCGACGGCCCACTCGGGAGACAGGTCATGCTGCGCTTTGCGCTGACCCGGATCGTGATGGCGATTCCGACGCTGCTGATCGTGGCGGTGTCGGTCTTCGTCCTGATCCGGCTGATTCCGGGCGATCCGGCGTCATTGATGCTCGGGGACCTCGCGACGCCCGCGAGCCTTGCCGATCTGCGCGCCCGGCTCGGGCTCGACCAGAGCCTGCCGGTGCAGTTCGCGATCTGGTTCGGCAATCTGCTCAAAGGCGATCTCGGTATCTCGATCAGCAGCCAGCAGCCGATCTTGCCGCTGATCGTCTCGCGGTTCTGGGTCAGCGCGCAGATCGTGCTGGTCGCGGTGCTGTTGGCTAGTCTGGTCGCGGTCCCCGCCGGCCTGATCGCCGCCTGGAAGCAGGACTCCGCGCTCGATATCGGCCTCGTGGCGCTGGCCACGCTGCTGCTCTCGATCCCGACCTTCTGGCTCGGCCTGCTGCTCCTGCTGTTCTTCGGGCTCAAGCTCGGCTGGCTGCCGGTCGTCGGCTATGTCGCGATCGGCGACGATCCGTGGCGCGGCCTAGTCTATCTCGTCATGCCGATCATGACGCTGTTCCTGCATGAGATCGGCGTGCTGCTGCGGATGGCGCGGGCCTCGACGCTGGAAGTGCTGCGGCTGGACTACATCACCCACGCCCGCGCCAAGGGGCTGTCGGAAATGGCCGTGCTTTGGCGCCACGCCTTCAAGAACGCCTTCGGCCCGACCTGGACGCTAATCGGCCTCGTGCTCGGCAACCTCCTCGGCGGCATCGCGGTCGTCGAGACGGTCTTCACCATTCCTGGCCTGGGGCGCCTGCTGGTCGATTCCATCTTCGCCCGCGACTACCCCGTCATCCAGGGCTGCATGCTCTTCATCGCCTTCACCTATGTCCTGGTGAACCTCGTGATCGACCTCTGCTATCCGCTCTTCGACCCGCGGGTGACGGCCCAATGAGCAGCCGCACCTTGAAGCTTCCGCCACTCAACGCCCTGATCGGCGGCGCGCTCATCGGCACGCTCCTGGTCGTCGCCGGCATCGGCGCGGTCTGGACGCCCTATGATCCGCTGCGACTCTCCTTCCGCTACAAGCTCGCCCCGCCGTCGGAGATGTTCTGGCTCGGCACCGACGAGTTCGGCCGCGACGTGCTCTCGCGACTGATGGCAGGTGCCGCGACCTCTGTCTGGATCAGCGTGCTCACCGTGGCGCTGGCGGTCGTGCTCGGCACGCTGATCGGCCTGTTCTCCGGCTATATGCGCGGCTGGACGGATCGCGTCATCATGGCCTTCAACGACGCGCTGCTCGCCTTCCCCGGCATCCTGCTGGCGCTCGGCCTGCTCGCCGTCGTCGGCGCCAACAAGTACGGCATCATCCTGGCGCTCGGCCTCGCCTACACCCCCTCCGTCGCTCGTATCGTGCGCGGCACCGCGCTCTCGCTGCGCGAGCGCGAATTCATCGCCGCCTCCCGCGTCATGGGTAATTCGGAAGGCTACACCATGGCCCGCCATATCCTGCCGAACTGCATCGCACCGCTCACCGTGCTGGCGACCTCGATGTTCGGCTATGTGCTGCTGGCGGAGAGCGCCCTCTCCTTCCTCGGCCTCGGCGTGCCGCCGCCGGCCCCGACCTGGGGCAACATGCTGGCCGCATCGCGGCCCTATATCGGCCAGGCGATGTGGCTCGGCATCTTCCCGGGCTTGTGCATCTCGCTCACGCTGCTCGGCATCAACCTGCTGGGCGATGCAGTGCGCGACAAGCTCGACCCCCGCATGAGGGGCGCACGATGAACCCGGCGCCTCTCCTCCAGGTCAGCGACCTGACGCTGGCGATCAAGTCATCCGGCCGCGAGGTGGTGAAGCAGGTCGGCTTCTCTGTCTCGCCCGGCGAGATCGTCGGCATCGTCGGCGAATCCGGCTCGGGCAAGACGCTCGCCGCCCGCGCTGTGATGGGTTTCATCCCGCCCGCGGTGGCGCGCGTCTCCGGCTCGATCCTCTTCGGCGGCGAAGAGATCACGACCATGCCCGCCAAGCGCCTGCGCGCCATCCGCGGCGCCAAGGTCGGCATGGTCTTCCAGGAGCCGATGACTTCGCTCAACCCGTCGATGACGATCGGCCGGCAGCTCGAGGAAGGGCTCGCGCTCCACCGCGATCTCGACGCGGCCGGGCGGCGGGCGCTGATCCTCGACATGCTGCGCCGCGTCGGCCTCACCGATCCGGAGGGCGCGCTCGAAGCCTTCCCGCACCAGTTCTCGGGCGGCATGCGCCAGCGCATCATGCTGGCGTCGGTGATGCTGCTGAAACCCGCCCTGCTGCTCGCCGACGAGCCGACCACCGCGCTCGACGCGGTCATTCAGCGCGACGTCATGGAGCTGATGGTCGATCTCACCCGCGAGAACGGCACCGCCGTGCTGCTGATCTCGCATGATCTCGGCATGGTCGCGCGCTATTGCAGCCGCATCGTTGTGATGTGCCAGGGCGATGTCGTCGAGCAGGGTCCGAGCGAGGAGATCCTCGCCCGCCCGCAGCATCCCTATACGCGCAAGCTGCTCGCCGCGATGCCGTTACGGGGCCCGGTGCGCGCGTTTGAGGCCGGCCCGACGCCGATCGTCGCGGTGCGCGACCTCGTCGTCGACTATCCCGGCCGCCAGCGCTTCTTCGCCAAGAGCGCACCAAAGCGTGCGCTCCACGGCATCTCGCTCGAGGTGAAGCCAGGTGAGGTCGTCGCGGTCGTCGGCGGTTCTGGCTCCGGCAAGACCACGCTCGGCCAGTCGATCGCCGGCCTGGTCAAGCCGAGCGGTGGCGAGATCCTGTTCCAGGGCAAGCCGATCGCGCGCAGCGAGGCGGCCTGGTGGGACTACCGGTTGAACTGCCAGATGGTCTTCCAGGACCCCTACTCCTCGCTCGATCCACGCATGACGATCGGCGATCTCGTCAGCGAGCCGCTGCGGCTCGTGAAGAGCCTGACAAAGGCGCAGAAGGCCGCCCGCGTCGCGGAGGTGCTGGCCGAGGTCGGCCTTGGCGACGGCTTCGCCGAACGCTATCCACATGAGCTCTCCGGCGGGCAGCGCCAGCGCGTCGCGATCGCCCGCGCCGTGGTGCGGCGCCCAAGCTTCGTCATCGCCGACGAGCCGGTCTCCGCGCTCGACGTCACGGTGCGCGCGCAGGTGCTCGACCTCTTCGCCGAACTGCAGAAGAAGCACGGCTTCTCCTGCCTGTTCATCAGCCACGATCTCGGTGTCGTCGAGCAGGTCGCCGACCGGGTCGTGGTCATGAACGAAGGCCGCATCGTCGAGCAGGGCCCCCGCGACGCCATCTTCGACGCGCCGCAGCACAGCTACACCAGGAAGCTGCTCTCGGCGGTCCCCGGGTTGGAGAGCACCGAGGACGGCGGTGTCAGGCTGTTCTGGCGGCTGGGGGATAGCGGGCAGGCCTAGTCCGGCCCGGCGCCATCTTTCGTCATTGCAGGCAATCAAGACGCGGGCCGCGAAAGCGCAGGCCAAGAGAAGGTCAACCCTATGAAGAACGGCATGATCGTCTGCCCGCAACCTGAAGCCGCGGAGGCCGGCGCCGCGGTTCTGGAGCGCGGTGGCAATGCTGTCGATGCCGCGATCGCCTGCGCCTTCATGCAGGGCGTGGTCGACCCGCTGATGTGCGGCATCGGCGGCTTCGGCTCGATGCAGCTCTACATGCCCGGTCGCGGGGTCCATGAGATCATCGAGTTCTATGCCCGCGCCTCGCTCAAGGCGACGCCCGACATGTGGGCCGACAAGCTCCTTGGCCAGTCTCGCGACGGCTTCGCCTTCCTGCTCGAGGGAGGGATCAGCGAATTCGGCCATCTCGCGGTCTGCACGCCCGGCAGCGTCAAGGGCTATGACTTCGCGCTGTCGCGCTACGGCACGATGGACTGGGCCGATGTCATCGCTCCGGCGATCCGCCAGGCGCGCGAGGGCGTGCTTGTGCGGCCGCACATGCACTGGTTCTGGTCGCAGGACCAGAAGGGCTCCGGCCAGCAGAACACCGCCGACAAGCTGCGCTACAGCGAAACCGGCAAGCAGCTCTATTTCCGCCCGGACGGGAGCGTGAAGCGCGTCGGCGACATTCTGGCAAATCCCGACATGGCGAACACTCTGGAACGCCTCGCCAAGGGTGGCGCCGACCTGTTCTACCATGGCGAGTTGGCCGAAGAGATCGCGGCCGATTTCGCCCGCCATGGCGGGCTGATCTCGCGGGAAGACCTCGCGGCCTATGAGCTCTCGGTGGCACAGCCGGTCTGGGGGGAATATCGCGGCAAGCGCATCTCGACGAGCCCGCCGCCGGCGAGTGGCGTGCTGATGCTTCAGATCCTGCAGATGCTCGAACATTTCGACATCGGCGCGCTGACGCATGGGAGCACCGAGCATGTCCGGTTGCTTGCCGAGGCGATGAAGCGGATGACGATCGACAAGGATCGCTTCATGGGCGATCCGGCCTATGTCGACGTGCCGGTCGAGCGCCTCCTGTCGAAGGAGTATGCCGCCGAGCAGGCCGAAGCCATCCGCCGCGGCGAGCGTGCCGAGGTCAAGCGGCTGGAACGCAAGTCGCAGCGGGAGACGACGCACGTCTCCGTCGTGGACCGCCATGGCAACGCCGTCGCCATGACCCATACGCTCGGCTCGCCGTCCGGCGCCATCACTGACGGTCTCGGCTTCATCTACAACGGCACGATGAGCCGCTTCGACCCTCGCCCCGGCCACGCGGCCTCGATCGCGCCCGGCAAGCGGCGTGCCTCATCCGCCGCGCCGACCATCGTTTTCGAAGACGACAAGCCCTTCATCGTCATGGGTGCGCCGGGCGGCAGCTTCATCGCACCGGCGATGGCGCAGGGGATCATGAACGTGATCGATTTCGGCATGTCGATGCTGGAGGCCGTCTCCGCGCCGCGGATTGTCGCGGTCTCCGACAGCATCGACATCTCGAACCGCATCCGCCGCAGCGTCTCGGCCGAGCTTGAGACCCTCGGCTACGACGTCAAGCGCTCTGCCCAGAGCTACCCCTTTGCCGCACTTCACGGCATCCAGATCGTCGACGGGCTTTGCCGCGGCGGCGCCGATCCCCAGCGCGACGGCATGGCAATCGCAGTACCGAACAGGGCCGCCGTCTAGGCAACGAAGGTCGGGGAGGCTACGGCGAGACGAGCTCGAAATGCGAGCGGTCCATGTGCTTGTAGCCGTGGAAATGACCGCCCCAGCGCAGCGACACACCTAGTTCGTTCGCCGCTTGCTTCAGCGCGGCCGCGACCCGGTTCTGGGCTGCGGGATCGAAGGTCACCCGCCCTTCCCGATCGAGCGGCCACAAATCCACGGCCTTGCCGGACCGGTGTGAGCTGGCACGTGTCATCGACCAGCCCCAGGCAACCGCCCTGCGTTGCAATTTGCGGCCACGTTTCCCCGAGCCAATGACGAAAGGCAGGTCGGGATTGTCGGCTTGCGCCTTCCGCACCACCTTGGCGAGAATCGGACGGAGTGCGTGCAGATTGGCGTCGTGATTTGCCAGCGGGTCCGGATTCCACTCAAGGAACATCGCAAGTTGATCCCGCCCAAATTCGTCTTTTGCAGGAATCCTCGCGTAAATGCCCCCCGGTCCGTGCCGCGGATCTACGAAGACATCCGACACCCGCCATCCACGGCCTGATTGGCTGTGACCGCGGCTGTCCAAGCCCAAGCAGAAAAACGCGAGGCCAAGCAGTCCGAGACGGAGGCAGCGTGCTTTTCCGCGCATGATGGCATGCACGATCGCAGTCCCATGGAGCCAAAGGAAGGCGGGGACCTCGAGTTGGTGACCGGGCAAAGCCGACGACATCGAGGCAGGCATACGCGGCGCGGAGCGCAAGATGCGGCCCTTCCACTCCGCGATCGATCGAGCCAAGCCCGCGCAGGGCGACGCCTCGGCTCGATCATGCGCAGCGGACAGGACTGAATACGCAGAGGTGTCCAGCATGCCTTTCCTCGCGGGCGAATGCTGGTAACGTAGCGGGGCTTTCTAATGCAGCGTTCGAGGTGTCGATGCGCAAAGCCCTTTGGATTGCAATTGCGTTCGGCTTGGCCTCCGCCGCCTCTGCCCAATCGCCTGAACCTCCCGCGATTCCCGTCGCTACGGCGAAAGTCGAGCGCAAGCCCGTCGCGAAGTCGGCGAACTTCGTCGGTCGCATATCCGGCATAGAGAAAGTCGATGTCCGTGCCCGCGTGACCGGCTTTCTCGAGCAGGTGCTCTTCAAGGAGGGCGATGTCGTCAAGGCGGGAGATCCGCTCTACCGCATCGAGAAGAGCTTGTTTCAGGCTGCGGTCGAAAGAGCCCAGGGTACACTCGAGATCGCCAAGGCGGCCGACGCCCTCGCCGACATCCAGCTTCAGCGGGCCGAGGATCTGCTTGCCAAGAGTGCGGGCACCGTGGTTGCCCGCGATCAGGCCCAGGCCCAGAAGCAGCAGACCGCGGGCTCGTTGATGACCAGTCAAGCCGATCTAGACACGGCCAAGGTCAACCTGAGCTATACAGACATCAACGCCCCGATCACCGGCAGGATCGGCCTGACCAATCTCACCAAGGGTAATGTCGTCAGCCCGGACAGCGGCGTCCTGGCGACGATCATCAGCCAGGACCCGATCTACGTGACCTTTCCGGTCAGCCAGCGCGAGTTCCTCAAGGCGGCCGAATCCGGAAAGCACATCGATCCCAAGGATCTGACGGTCAAGCTCCGCTTCTCGGATGGCATGGAATACGGCCAGCGAGGCCAGATCGACTTCGTCAACAATTCCGTCGATCGTGGGACCGACACGGTGTTGGCGCGCGCGAAGGTCCCCAACCCAGCGAGCACCCTGACGGACGGGCAACTGGTCCGGGTCGATATCGAGGCCGGCACCCCGAGCGAGATGGTGGTCGTGCCCCAAAGTGCCCTGATCGCTGATCAAGGCGGCTCCTACGTCTTCGCCGTCGAAAACGGCAAGGCCGTGATCAAGCGGATCCGGATCTCAGGGACAGAGGGAACGGACGCCATTGTCTCCGACGGTCTCGCCGGCGGCGAACAGATCATCGTTCAGGGATTGCAGGCGGTGAGGCCCGGCGCCTCGGTCCGGGCGCGCGAAGCCGCCCCCGCCATCAAGGGGAACTGACCCCCATGCTGTCGTCGATCTTCGTCGATCGTCCCCGGCTCGCCATCGTCATTGCGATCGTCATGACGATCGCTGGCCTGCTCTCTCTCTTCGCGATACCGGTGGCCCAATATCCCGATATCGTTCCGCCGCAGGTCTCGGTCACCACCTCCTATCCCGGGGCATCGTCCGACGTCGTCGATTCAACCATCGCGCAGCCGATCGAGGCTCAGATCGTTGGCGTCGACAAGATGATGTACATGAAGAGCGTCAGCGGCAACGACGGCAGCTACACGCTCCTCTGTTCCTTCGAGCTCGGCACTGACCCCGACATCAACGCGGTGAACGTCAACAACCGTGTCCAGATCGCCCTGTCCAAGCTCCCTCAGGACGTCCAGCGCCAGGGCGTGACGGTCAAGAAGAAGTCCTCTGCCCTGCTTGGCGTCGTCGCCTTTCACTCGCCGAAGGGGACTTACGACCCGCTCTACCTCTCGAACTACGTCACCATCAACCTGCTGGACCGGATCAAGAGCACCCCCGGCGTCGGCGACGCCGCGCTTTGGGGTCCGCAGGATTACGCCATGCGGGCCTGGGTGAAGCTGGACCAACTCACCGGACTCAACCTGACGACGGGAGATCTGATCTCGGCGATCCAGGCCCAGAACGTGCAGGCCGCCGTGGGCCGCATCGGCGGGCGGCCGATCGCCGACGATCAGCAATTGCAGCTCAGCATCCAGACGAAGGGGCGCCTCACATCGACGGAGGAATTCTCCAACATCGTGCTGAGGACCAATCCGGACGGCTCGGTGCTCAGATTGGGAGACGTCGCACGCCTTGAGCTCGGCGCAGCCAACCTCGACCGGGAAACCCGCCTCGACGGCTCCCCGGCGGCCATCGTCGCGCTCTATCAGGCCCCCGGGGCGAACGCGATCGCGACGCTGGCGGCGGTACGCAGTCGGATCGCCGAGCTCGCCAAGACCTTCCCGGAGGACATGGACTGGAAGGTCACCTACGACCCGACCGCGTTCATCACGGCGACGATCGACGAGGTCAAGAAGACCCTGATCGAGGCCTTCGTTCTGGTCGTCATCGTCGTCTTCCTGTTCCTCGGGAGCTTCCGCGCGACCCTGATCCCGACGCTCGCGGTCCCGGTCAGCCTCATCGGCGCGTTCACGGTGCTAAACGCGATCGGATACTCAGCCAATTCGGTCTCCTTGCTCGCCGTGGTGCTGGCCATCGGCATCGTCGTCGATGACGCGATCGTCGTGGTCGAGAACGTCGAGCGCGTCATGGAGGAGCGTCCGGAGCTGAGCCCAGCTGAAGCCACCAAGCTGGCAATGCGGGAGATCACCGCACCGATCATCGCGATCACGCTGGTGCTGCTCTCGGTCTTCGTTCCCGTGGCCTTCATTCCCGGCATCGCCGGCGAGCTCTTTCGCCAGTTCGCGGTCACGGTGGTGGTCGCGATGGTGCTGTCGGCGATCAACGCGCTCACCTTGTCGCCGGCGCTATGCGGGATCCTGCTCAAGCCTCACCATGGCCCTCGCCGCGGCGTGCTCGGCTATGTCATGCGCGGCATTGATCGGGTCCGCGACGGCTACGGCGCCGTGGTCGCGCGCATCGTGCGCTTCTCGGTCATGGGCGTCATCCTCGTCGCGGTCGCGGCATTCGCCACGGGCGGCCTTGCCCGGATCACGCCGACGGGCTTCCTGCCAGAGGATGATCAAGGTGCCTTCTTCGTCGTCGTTCAATTGCCCGACGGGGCTGCCGTCGGCCGAACCTCGCAGGTCGTCAGGCAAGCGGAGGCCGTCCTGAGGGACGAAAAGTCAATTGCAGACTTCACTTCGGTCGTCGGGCTCAACTTCATCGACAACTACTCCCAGTCGAACTCGGCCTTCATGGTCGTCTCGCTGAAATCCTTCGAGGAACGTCCGTCGCCGGACCAATCCGCCCAGGCGATCATGCGTCGCCTCGCGCCGAAATTCGGGCAGATCGAGGGAGGCAGCGTTGTCCCGCTCGCGCCGCCCCCGATCGTCGGCCTCGGCACCGGCGGCGGCTTCACCTATGTCCTCGAGGATCTTCGCGGCGGCGATCCGAAGGAGCTCGCGCCGGTCGTCCGCGGCCTGAGCATCGCGGCGAACCAGGACCCGAGGCTCTCCCGCGTCTTCAGCACCTTCTCGGCGACGAGCCCGTCCATCTATCTCGATATCGATCGGAACAAGGTCCAGATCCTGGGCGTCAAGCTGCAGGACGTCTTCCAGGCCCTGCAGGCCTCGCTCGGCGGGTTTTATGCCAACGACATGAACCTGTTCGGCAGAACCTGGCAGGTCCAGCTGCAGGCCGACGCCGTCGACCGGGCCTCGGTCGAAGACATCTACCGCATCAATGTTCGAAACGCGGAAGGCCAGATGGTGCCTCTGCGGAGCCTCCTCGAGCTGCATGTCATCGTCGGTCCGCCCGCGCTGATTCGCTACAACAACCTGCGCGCTGTGACGATCCAGGGCGGCCCGGCGCCTGGCGTTTCGTCCGGCGAGGCCTTGAATGCGATGGAGCAAGTCGCGGCAAAGGCCCTGCCGCCGGGCTATTCCGGCGAGTGGACCGACACGGCCTTCCAGGAGAAGCGAGCCGAGGGCAAGACCCCGATCATCCTGGCCTTCGCCATCCTGTTCGCCTTCCTGTTCCTGGTCGCGCTCTACGAGAGCTGGACGATCCCGATTCCGGTCCTGCTGTCGGTCGCGATCGGCATCCTGGGCTCCTTCGCCTTCATCGTGCTGGCGAGGCTCACCCTCGACGTCTACGCCCAGATCGGAATGATCGTCCTGATCGGCCTGGCCGCCAAGAACGGCATCCTGATCGTCGAGTTCGCCAAGGAACAGCGCGAGCGCGGCGTGCCGTTGCACGAAGCAGCCACGGAGGGCGCGAGGCTGCGCTTCCGCCCGGTGATGATGACGTCCTTCGCCTTCATCCTGGGTCTGTTCCCGCTCGTGATCGCGACGGGAGCATCGCAGCTTGCCCGCCGCGACGTCGGAACGCCGGTTTTCGGCGGGATGATCGCCGCATCCTTCATCGGCATCTTCGTGATCCCACCGCTCTATGTCTTCTTCCAGTCGATCCGGGAACGGCTGAGGCCGTCCACCAGGCCGAAGGAAATCATACAGCCGGCGACCACCCCGGACGCGCCTCCCTGAAAGGCGCGGGCGCGGCAAGCCTCACGGGAACGCCGCGCATCCCATCAGGGGGCCAAGCGCGCCTTGCCGGTCATTTTCCGCCATATATCGGCATGGGTGCAAAGAGCAGCAGACGAAGGGCATGCTGCCCTCGCCGGGTGTGAACCACATGCGCGGACGATCGGCCAACCACGACGTCGGCGGATCAGGCGGATGCGGGGACACCATGACCGGAATCAAATCATCGGCGCGGGCCTATGAGCGCTGGCTGAGGGCGCAGGTCGGTCCGGACTTTGTCGAGGCCGATCTCGACGAGAAGCACCGCAAGATGCGCAAGGACGCGTTCACGTTCCTGCGCGCCACCTATTGGCGCTGGGCCGAGACGATCCTGGAGATTTGCCCGGAGCTCAACGACGCTCCGCAGGTTCTCGCCATCGGCGATACGCATCTCGAGAACTTCGGCACATGGCGCGATGCGGAGGGCCGCCTGATTTGGGGCGCCAACGACTTCGACGACGCCGCCATCATGCCCTACCCGCTCGACCTCGTACGGCTCGCAGCGAGCGCACTCCTTGCCCGTCGCGATAACGGCCCATCCGCGGGCGATATCTGCAACGCTATTCTTGCCGGCTACGCTTCTGGCTTGGCCGGCCCGGCTCCGCTCGTTCTCGAGCGCGATCACAAGCGGCTACGCAAGGCCGTTCTGTTACCCGAGAGGGAGCGCGCGGCGTTCTGGAGAAGGTTCGGCTCCTTCCAGCATTCGGACATCCCGAAGCGTTACCAAGCCGTCTTGCGTGCCGCGTTGCCCGATCGACATGCGTCTCTCGTCACGGCGCCACGCTCCTCCGGCACGGGCGGCCTCGGGCGCCCCCGCTTCATGGCGCGGTGCATATGGAAAGGTGGGCCGATCCTGCGGGAGGCGAAGAGGCTCGTCGTCTCGGGCTGGTCGCTCCGCTACGCTCCGGGCAGCACCGCAATCCAGGCCGGGAAGATCGCAGCCGGCAGGTATCGGGCGCCGGATCCGCATTATAGCGTCGCCGATGAGATCGTCGTGCGCCGACTGTCGCCGAACAGCCGGAAGATCGGGGTAGAGGACGCGGCTGCGGAGCTGCTTTCGAGCGAAATGCTGGAGCTGATGGGGCGAGAAATCGCGAATTGCCACGCGGATGATCCGGCGCGGCTGTCCGCCTTGCGGAGTGATCTTTCCGGCCGTGATAGCGACTGGCTGCGTGAGGCAGCCAAAGCAGCCGCGCAGGCCGTCGCTCGCGAACACGCGGAGTTCGCCTGACCCGTTCTTGCAAAGGGGCTCGATCTGGCCCCATCGCAAGAACGCCTGCCGCGCACGGCCGAAACCGTTCCCGGAGAGAGCCCTCGGGCAGTCGTTGTGGCGCGTGTGAATGAGTCCTAGCCGGCGCTCGCGATCTCCGCTGGCGCAGCTGTCGCTCCACGACGCAGGATATGCTGGTAGGCGAGGCCGATCGCGACCAAGCTGGCGCCGAGGCCGATGAACGAAAGTGCTCGCAACAGCCCCTCCAAGCCCGACATGTCGACGAGGAAGACCTTGCAGATCGCGATGGTGACGATGCCGAGCGCGGCAAGGCGCAGATCTCTGGATCGCAGCCGGAACCCGAGCGCAAGCAGGGCGATGCCATAGAGCAGGATCGCGGCGGAATAGGCATAGAGCTCGCTGGCGTCGACATCGGAGCTGAACAGGTCCGGGCCGGCGAAGCCACGGCGGACCTCGACGAGAACGTAGGCCAGCCCGCCCAGGATGGCGGTGACACCGTAGATGCGCTCCATCAGCGGTTGAGCGAGATAGGATCGGGTCCATGCCGCCGCCGCGAAGGCGAAGGCCGCGGGCAGCAAATAACCGAAGAGCGCGTTGTCGAGAATGAGGATACCTGCCAGCGGCTGCTCCGTCACCATCGGGCTCGCGATGAACGCAATGAGCACGAAGAATCCGCATGAAGCGGCCGCGGCGAAAAGCGGATCGATCGCGATGCTGCTTCCCTGCAGCCTCACCGAGCCGACGATCATGGCGGCGATGGCGATCATGAACGCGAGTGACGCATAGATCCCCGACTCCGCGAGCGTGACCGGCACTTGCGACGACAGATAGGGGCCATGGAAACCGTGGCGCAGCAGCAGAAAGGCGCAGCCGATGGCCGCACCGGTCGCTGTGAGACGGAAGGCACGTGCCAGTCGCTGGAAGGCGTCCTGCAGTCATGGCGCCGTAGCGGCGAACAGGAGCGCCGTCAGGCCGTAGCCCCACAGGATGCGGTTGAAGACAACAGGCCCTTCGACGCCACTGCGGTCGAGGAACGGATTGAGGCCGAGGCCGAGGGTGAGACCGAACCAGCCTATCGCCAGCCCGCCCAGCGTCTGCACGCTGAGACGCGCGATCGGTCCGCTCGCAGCATCGTGCCAGAGCCTCGCAGCGGCCGCGAGCGCGATCAGCACGACGGTGATCATCACGGCCTCGAAATAGCCGACCGAAGCGCCGTCGACCGGAGAGAGCCTCGGCCCGGCAAAGGCCTGCCTGACGATGAGCACGGCGCCCAGCGAGACCAGGAAGGCGCCACAGGCGCTCAAAGCATCGGCGACCGGGGAGCGGTTCTCCCGCGACAGCGCGAAGCCCAGCGCACCGAGCGCGCCGCCAGCCGCGATATACCAGAGCAGCCGGTTGAGGACCGGCCAGCCGTCCACAGCGGTTCCATCGAAGAGAGGATTGAGCAATCCGCCGAGCCCGCCGAGGCTAAGAAGGAGCGTCAGGGCGGCACCGATGAGTCCCGCCACGCGAAAAGTCGCGTGGCCCGCGGAACGGCCGAGAATCTGAAAGCCGGCGCTGAGCAGCGCGGCCGCGATGACAAGGCAGGCGATCTCCTCGAAGAGGCGGTTTCTGGGCTCGGCATAGTGGCCAGCGATCCGGGCGAAATCGGGCGTGAGATCCGGCCCGACGAAGATCTGGTGGACCTGGAGCAAAACGAAGGCGGCTGTGAAGAACGCGGCAAGCGCCTGATGGACGATCTTCGGTCGGCCCTGCGTATCCTCGAGAGCGAGCGCCGCGATCCAGAAACAGAGCGCGGGCAGCGCGTAGGCCGGGATGAGCCAGTTGAAGATGGGCCAGGAGCCCATATCGGTGAGAATCGGGTCCCAGACCCAGCGGGCAAATGCGGCTGTGGCCAGACTGGCCGACATCGTGCGCAGCAGCGGGATCGGGCGGATCCGCGAGAGAATGGCGAGGCCGGACGCCGAGATCGCGAACCCGACCACGAGCCAGGTTTCGCGCAGGGCAAAGGCAACCGCGATGCCGAGGGCGATCGCGCCGGCAGCGGCATAGGCGGCCGAGCCGATCAGCGCCAGAGGATTGCGCGACCTCGTGCTGCCCCGCTCGATCGGCAGCAGCTTTTCCGACGCGAGGAACAGGCCCACAGTCAGCAGAGCGGCGAGCCCCGCGAAGCCGGCCGAACGCTCGAAGCCGTTCACGCGCAGCGCCGTCGCCAGCAGAAGACAGACCGGGCCCAGGGCCGATGCGAAGGCGATGCAGCCGCGCACGACATAGTTGCCGGCACCAGACCAACGGCGTGTGAGCAGCGCGGCGAGAGGCACGCCGGCGACCACCGCAGCAAAGAGCGCAGCGGTCCAGATCAGGCCTGGGCCGGCATCGGGGGCGATGCTCAGCCTGACGAGATCGAGCAGCGTCCGCGGAGACAGTCCGAGCGCACCCTCGCGCGTCGGCCACAGCAGGATCATGCCGGTGGCGGCAGCAGCGCTCAGCGGAGCGAGCGGAGCGAGGTCCTGATGCCGCGTGGCGGCGACGATCCCGATGACGACCGTAGCAATGATCGCGACGTGCAAGGCGCCCGGAGATCCCATGGCGACCCAGATGACGCCCGAAATGACGAGCGGCACTGCAAGGGCGACGAGGCCGGTGATGTCGAGCGATGCGAAACGCGGCTGACCTGCCGCGCCGCGCGAGCGCCGGGATGGCAGTTCCTTGAGGATCAGCCAGGCGAGGACCGTGCCCGAGACGACGAGGAATGAGGGCCAGAACAGCCCGCGCATCGCCCAGGCGGTCAGTACGATCCAGCTGCCGTGCCCGGCGACCGCCGCCAGGGTGACGATGCGACTCGGCTGCCGGACATGCAGCAGGAAGGCGATGGTGGTCACAAGCGCGACGAAGAGGGAAAGTGAAGCGAATGCCGGAGCCGTGCTGGAGATCAGGAAGGGCGTGACATACGAGCCGACGACGCCGAAGAGCCCGAGTGCCGGCCCGTGCAGCAGCGAGGCTGCAAGCGCGGCAAGGCCGATCAGCGCCATGATCGCGAAGGCCGCGGTAGGCCCGATGAACGCATAAATGGCATGTGCGGCAAAGGCCACGCCAAAGCCGGCCAGCACGCTGACGCCGGCAAGGACGGATGGAATATTCGCGCTCATTCCGGAGCTGGCTGCCGGAAAAGGCAGCGGCGCTTCGCGGCGGCGAAGATACTCGCTCGATACCGCCAGGAGCAGCGCGAAAGCCGCTCCCATCAGCAGGCGCACGCCGGGCCCGACGATCCCGGCCTCGATCGAGTAGCGGACGAGAAACAGACCGCCGACAGCCAGCGCAAGGCCGCCCACCCACACCGCCCAACGCGAGCCGATGGTCTCTTCAATGTCGCGGCGAAACGTGGGCTCCGCCTCCAGCAGCGCCTCTTGCCTGTGTTGGTCGAGCTGCGGCTCCGCTGCGATCTCGCTGGCCGCCGCCAAGATCTCCTCGTCTGCCACCGGGGCCGGGAGCGGCACTGGCTCCGGCACGGCGGATGATGGGTCGATCAGTTCGGGCGGCGGCGGCAACTCGATATTGGACGCCTCGGCGAACCCTTCATCGGTCTCCACCGCCTGCAATGGCTCAGTGACCGTCGCGGTCTCTTCGGGGCGGGCAGTTGTAGCAGCCGTCGAGAGGCCGGCGCTTGTGCCAATCTGGAGAGACCCGAGTTCCGCGCGAAGCGAGGAGATTTCGGATTTCAGCCGCGCGATCTCTCCGAGAGCTTCCGTGCTGCGTCCGGATGCCCGAAAGGCAACCCATGGAACGACGATGAAGAAGAAGAAACCGATGAGTAAGGCGAGAAATACCCACTCCATGATGATCGATCACCCCCAGGTTGACGCAGCTTCACGACGGGAGGCCGGTCCACCCTCCAAGGTCAGCATCGTCATTTCAGGGCAAGAAAACAATGCTCGCCTGAGACCTGACCCAAATCTTCAAGAAACGCCGGGAGTGCCGACGGTTTCACGGCTTTGAACTGCGCTCTAGCGAGACGTGCGCAACCGATCTAGCGACCAGCAATCCCGTTCATGATGGAGAAGTATCGCTCAATCGACCTTGGCGAAGGCGAGCCTCTCGGGGCCGGTGTGGCAAGACCGAACAGCGGCACAACAGTCCGCCGCTTCCCACATCATGGAGATCAGCGATGCTTGGAGGCCCAGACGAGGTGGGCTGGCATCGGCAGGCGGATCTTGCCCTCTGTCGCATAAGCACGCGCCGCATTCCGGATATGGTCGCGCACAGCCGCCAACTGCTCCGGAGTTTGCCGCTTCAGCGCGCCGCCGGTTCGAGCCGTCCCTCTCAGGAGCGCGTCGAAAAAGTCGTCAGGCGTGTCGAAGTCCCAGATTTGGTCGACGATGCGGGTCTCGACGTCTCGGAAGCCGCAGCGCGTGAGCGCATCCTTGCAATTGCCGGCGTCGCTGAAATGGAAAAAGGGCGGTCCGGGAGGAAGCCCGACGTTCGGGTTACCCACTTCCTGGATCGCCTTCAGCGGTATCGAAAATCCCACCACCATCGGCTCGGGCGCCCAGGCCGTGAAGGCCAGCCGTCCGTCGGGGCGCAGGACACGGCAGATCGATCGCAAGGCATCGTCAGGCTGGTCGAGATGCAGAATGCCGAAATTCATGCCGACGGCGTCGAAGCTGCGATCGGCATAGTCGCTCAAGGTCTCGGCGTCGCCTTGCCGGAAGTCGATATCCGGATGCGACCTCCGTGCGTGCACCACCATCTCGGCGGAAAAATCGGACCCCGAAGCCACAGCGCCTTTCGCGCTGGCGGCAGCGGCGAGATATCCTGGACCGCAAGCGACATCGAGCAGCGCGGTTCCCGGTTCGACCGCGAGGGCTTCGATCATAGCCGGGATGACTTGCTGCGTCAGGCGGCTGAAAGCGGCGTCATATTCGTTGACGACGGTTTCCCAGGCCTGGTGCTCGAACTGCTTGAAGGCGGATTGCGTCACCAGACACCTCCAGCGCCAAAAGCCGTCCCGGCCACGGCCAGGAGCCGCGCCAACCTACTACATTTTCGCTGGCGTCTGCGTGGAATTTGCCGCTGATACCGGCAGCCGAAGTCGCGATTTCGAGCGGCCCGGCATCCGGCGCGTCTTCGATTATGGGCTTCCCCGCCGGACACCCGACAGGACGCCGTCGAAATAGGAGGCCAGCGCCCCGTAAGCGTCGAGCGGAATCACATGAGCGATGTACTGATCGGGGCGCACGATCACCATGCAGCCGCGCTCCCGGTCGATGCCGCGCAGTTCGAAGATGTCTTGGCCGGAGTGAAAGTCGGGGCAGAATATCTTTTCGTAGTCGCGCAAGCCGAGGCGCCCTTTCCGCGGCAGAAGCAGCTCAGGCATGGCCTCCAGCGCGAGATCGCGGTGCCCCTGCTGGAAGATGGCGCGCAGATCGATGACGGCGTCGACGTCATCCCCTGCCCGTCTGTATCGCCGGATAGGTGACGAAGGTGAATCCGTAAGGAAATCGCAGAGCGCGCGCAGACGCGACGACCGCGCCGCGGGATCGGTCCGATCCGCGAAGGCGAACAGGCGCCAGCGGCCATCGGCGAGCGCGACATGGCCAAGCTGGACCGGCTTGGCATCCGCCAGGCGCACCACCGGCGCGGAATGGAAACGGGCGCCGATCGGCAGCCCTCGGGCGAGATCGGCATGCGTCGGTTCGCCCGTCAAGAACGATGGGGCGTAACGGGTCGCCGTCCCGGCCGTATAGCGTCCGTGCCTGACGAAATAGGCCTGAACCTCCTTCGGATCGACGCCTTCGCTGTCGGAGGGCGAAGATTTCAGGGGCGCGCTGAGCATCTTGGCCCATTCGCGATCGAAATCGATCAGCTCGCGCGCAATCGCCTGCCTTTCGGACGAATAGCTGTGCAGCAGCTGTGGTTCGGATCGCCCTTGAAGCACGGCCGCGAGCTTCCAGCCCAGGTTGAAGCTATCCTGCATCGAGACGTTCATGCCCTGCCCCGCCTTCGGGCTATGGGTGTGGCAGGCATCGCCGGCGATGAAGACGCAAGGCAGGCGGCTGCCCACCTCCTCGGCCGGCACGTCGTCGAACTTGTCGCAAAGCCGCTGCCCGATCTCGTAGACCGACCACCAGGCGACCTCATGAACCTCGAACTTGTAGGGATGCAGGATGCGCTGCGCCGCGGCGATGAGGTGCTCGACGCCGAAGTTGCGGTTCGCGACCCGCTCGTTCTCGCTGAGCTTGTCCAACTCGACATAGATCCGGATCAGATAGCCGCCCTCGCGCGGGATGATCAGGATCGAGCCCTCGCCGGCCGACTGGATCAGCGCCTTCAGCCGAACATCCGGAAAATCGGTCGCGGCGAGCACGTCCATGACGCCCCAGGCCTGGTTGGCGGAGTCGCCGTGCAAGGTGCGCCCAATCGATTTGCGCACGGCGCTGCGGGCTCCGTCGCAGCCGACGATGTAGCGTGCCCGCACGGTCTCGATCTCGCCCTCATGGCCGGGATCGAGCCGCTCCAGCCGCACGGTCGCCCGATGCGGCGACGCGCTCGTGTCGGAGCCGCCGCCGACATCGACCTGCAAATCGATCAGGCGCCTCGAATAGCTCGGCTCCAACCGAGTCGGCGCATTGCGCATCACGTCGAGGAAGAAGTCGTGCACGCGCGCCTGGTTCAGGATCACATGGGGGAACTCGGAAAGCCCGTCCTCGACATCCTGGATCCGGCCATGGCGGATAATGTTCTCCGACCGCTCCGGATCGGGCTTCCAGAAGGAAACCTCGTTGACCCAGTAGCTCTCCTTGAGGACCCTCTCGGAAAAGCCGAAGGCATGGAACATCTCGATCGTCCGGCAAGCGATGCCGTCGGCCTGCCCTAGTTCCAGAGGGCCGCTCTTCTGGTCGATGATCTGGGTCTTGATCTCGGGAAAGGCCGCAAGCTGCGCCGCCAGCGTCAGGCCCGCCGGACCGCAGCCGACGATGAGGACATCGACCTCCGCGGGCAGGGTCTCGAAGTTCCGAGGTTCGCTGCCCGCAGGGCGTTCGGAAATGTTCGGATCACCGGCCCGAAAGCCATTCAGATGAAACTGCATGGAGGCCACCCTCGGCACTTGGGACGATTGATGCAGGCAGAACAAGCGCCAGCAGCGGCAAGAACGCTCACCGGCGCCGGGCGCGCGCCTGTTCCAGCCACATCTCCCAGGGGCGATGAACCTGCGCTTCGATGTTCGCGGCGCAGGAGCGGCTTTCTCCCTCGGTAAGATAGGTCACCTCACCGAGCTGCATCGCCTGCAACTGGTAGCGCGCGTTCAGCTCGGCATAGACCGCGCGATAGACCGCCTGCTTGATCGAGCCTCCTACCACCGTCGAGCCATGGCCGCGCATCAGCACGATGTCATGGCCGTCGAAATGCTCGGCCAGCGCGCGGCCGAGATGGCTGTTGCTGATCAGGAGGTCGGTCGCGTCGCCTCCAGCT
Organism: Hyphomicrobiales bacterium; assembly: GCA_900473415.1. Classification (GTDB taxonomy): domain Bacteria; phylum Pseudomonadota; class Alphaproteobacteria; order Rhizobiales; family Beijerinckiaceae; genus Allobosea. The sequence goes on along the minus strand of UCLR01000005.1, from coordinate 76,816 downwards.
TCGCGGATCTCGAAGACCGGCGCACCCTGGCCCACGAAACCGGCCATGTGGAACATCGCCCTGAGCCGCATCCCTTTCACCACGCTGAGGGGCACGATGGAATGCGAGTGGCTGTGAATCACGGCCACCACGTCAGGGCGCCGGCGAAAGATCTCGGCATGGATGAAGCGCTCGAGATAGACCCTGCGGCCGGCTGCGTTCACGGCCTCGCCGTCGAGCGTGAATTCGACGATATCCTCGGCCGTGACCCGGCTAGGGGCCATGTTGCGGGCGAGCAGGAAACGGTCCGGGCGCTTGTCGTGGCGCACGCTGATATGACCGAAAGCGTCGACCACGCCCTGGTCGAACAGGATATGATTGGCCGCGACGAGTTCTTCGATCATCTCCGGCGACGGGGCGACGGAGGCATCAGCCGTATCGGCGACGTCGACCGCGATTGGCTGATGATGTCCGCCGTGATCTGACGCACACATGGTCTTTTTCCTCCCATAAACGCCGGCCGAGAGCCTAGCGGCGGTTTGCTGGCTCTTCCGGGGCCGGATTGTTGGCGGTGGAAGCCAGGATCGCGATGGTGTCCTGCTCCGCCGCCGCGGCGCTCTTGTAGCGGGGCGCCGTTGTGACCAGCGGGCGCTCGGCATCGGCCGGATAATAGATCTCGATCGCGAAGCGACCCGTGGTGCGATCTTCGACAGGCTCGATGCGGATGAGCGGCATGACGGATTCTCCGGCGGCGCTGACGAACAGGCGTTAGGCAGGACTAGACCGCGCGCCGCGCAATCGGTCCAAGACAAAAAGGCTTCCCCTGCCAAGCATTTTCATGCGAGCCGGGGCGATGCCTCGGCGGGTGCGCCATGCCGGATCCGGCTGGGCTGAACCGACGCGATCAGGGTCTCTGGCCGAGCGATATCGGCTCAACCTGCTGCAACCTGGTGCCGAAGAGCGACCTCGCGGCCTGTCCGTGCGGACTCAAGAATCGCGAGGCAGACTTCCAGGGTCGCCATGCCCCAGGCGCCGGAATGCAGCGGCGCGATACCCGCCCGGACGGCAGCATGGAACTCGTCGACCACCTCGGCGCGCGGCACTGTCGGCGCCTGCAGCGGCTCCAGCCAGCGCCGCTCGTCGGCATAAATCATCACGCCGTTCGTCAGCGGACGAAGGTCCGCCTGCTCGCAGCAGATCGTGATCGGTCCGAAATGATTATGCCCGGCCGCAGCCGGCGGCGCGGCGACGGCGCTCTTCGCCACGCCATAGGTGCGGGTGTTCTTGAGGGCCGCCTCCTCTTCCGGCGTCGAGACCTGCGCCAACCCACGCCGTGCGGCGCCATAGCTCTCAGGATCGCGCGGCTGGCCCATCTCGCCGATCCAGCCGAGTTGCTCGTCGCTGTCATAGCGACCATAGCCGCTATAGGTCAGCGTCGCGCTGGCTCCATCCGCGAAGCTAAGGAACGCCTGATAGGCCCCTTCCGTCGGACGCGCCGGATCGAAGCGCCCGGTCGTCGCCCGCACGGCAGAAACAAGCCCGCCGCCGAGCAGTCGGACGATATCGACCTGGTGGGCGCCCTGGCTGAACACCACGCCGCCGCCTTGCGCGGTGTCGAGTTCCTCCGGTCGGCGCGGCCGGTAGAGGAAATCCGTGTAGTTCGCGGCCGTGATCATACGGGCGCGCCCGAAGCGGCCGGAGCGGATCAATTCCGCCGCCCTGAGGTAAGGCGCATCGAAGGAATGGCTGTGCCCGACGAGGAGATGCACACCGCCGGCACCGGCCGCCTCGATCATCGCCTGACAATCGGCGATGGTCAGCGCCATCGGTTTCTCGACCAGGACATGCTTGCCATGGGCCGCGGCGAGCCGGACATGGGCGACGTGGAACTGGTGCGGCGAAGCGATGTAGAGAGCCTCGACAGCCTCGTCGGCACAGAGCGCCTCGACGCTGTCGTAGCTGCGGGCCGGCGCATCCGGCCGGGAGAAATCGCTCTCGAACTGCCGGCGCGCCTCCGCGCGTGGATCGGCGGCGGCGACGAGCTGCGCGAGCGGATGATGCGCCAGCGTCGGCAGCATCAGCATGAAGGCGCGGCCCAGCCCCACGACGCCCAGACGTAACGGCTCGGTCATCGCAGGCACCTACAGATCGAGCACAAGTTCGGCGGATTTCGCCCGCGACACGCAGATCATGATGTTGCGCGCCCGCTCATGCTCGGCGAGCGCGAGATCGCGATGATCCGGTTCACCGGAGACCAGCCGCGTCTTGCAGGTGCCACAGGTCCCGCTCTCGCAGGATGACGGCAGGACCTTGCCGGCCTCGCGCAGCACTTCCAGGATCGACTTGTCGACCGGAACCGCGAAGCGCTCGCCGCTCTTCGCCAGCGCGACCGTGAAGGGCGTGTTGTCCTCCGGACGGGCCTTGGCCGCGCCGAAATCCTCGAAATGCACGGCGGCGGACGACCAGTGCCCGGTCATGTCGCGCACCGCCTCCATCAAACCGCGCGGGCCGCAGCAATAGAGATGGGCGCCCTTGGGCTCTTCCAGCACCGGCCAGAGATCATAGGCCTTGTCCGCGTCGCCCCCGTCATGATGGATCACCACCTTGCCGCGGAAGTCCGGGCCCATGAACTCGTCCCGGAAGGCCATCATCTCCGGGCTCCGTGTGAAGTAGTAAAGCTTGAACGGCTTGGCGCGCGTCGCCATCAGATGCTTGATCATGGCGCGGATTGGCGTGATGCCGATGCCACCAGCGATGAAGATATAGCTCGAAGGTCCTGGTTTCAGTGCGAAATCATTGCGGGGCGGCGTGATCGCGACCTCGTCGCCGACGAGGGTTTCGTCGATCAGGCTGACCGATCCGCCGCGGCCGGAGAGTTCCTTCTTGACTGCAATGACATAGCGGTCGGCCTCGTCGGGATCGTTGCAGAGCGAGTATTTCCGCATCTCGCCATTGGGCACCCTGATACCGAGGTGCGCGCCGGGCGTGAACGGCTCCAGCGGAGCGCCATTCAGAGGGCGCAACTCAAACAGGCAGATGTCCTGGGCGATCATCTGCTTCTCCGCGATCGTGACCCGGACGGTCGCTGCTTCCTCGGTCATGCTCTCCTCCGGACCCCTCTCTCGACAACCGTTTCGAACCGGACTAATCTCACACTTAGATATCTAAGTAAATTGCGGCTAGCCGATCCGAGCCGCCGCGAGGGAGGCTTTCACATGCTCACCCACGAGGAGAATGAGCTGCTCTGCCGCGTTGAGGGCGACGCCCCGATGGGCAAGCTGATGCGGCGACATTGGGTGCCGGCGCTGCTCTCCGAGCAACTCATCGAGAGCGACGGCGCCCCCGTCCGGGTCCGGCTCTTCGGCGAGGACCTCGTTGCCTTCCGCGACACCGACGGGCGCATCGGCGTGCTGGGCGAATACTGCCCGCACCGTAAGGCCTCGCTCTTCTTCGGCCGCAACGAGGAATGCGGCCTGCGCTGCCTCTACCATGGCTGGAAGTTCGACGTGGACGGCAAGGTGCTGGAAATGGTCTCCGAGCCGGCCGAAAGCGGCTTTGCCGAGAAGGTCCAGCACAAGGCCTATCCGACGCAGGAAGCCGGCGGCTTCATCTGGGTCTATATGGGGCCGAAGGAGCTGATGCCGGAATTCGAGGCGCCGGCCTGGGCGCCGACGCCGGAGGCCAAGGTCTCGATCGTGAAGATCGACCTGCCCTGCAACTGGGCGCAGATCATGGAGGGGCAGATCGATTCCGCCCATTCCTCCAGCCTGCACTCCTCGGACATGAAGCCAGCCCGGGTGACGACGGCCGGTGCCACTGCGACGCACTGGACGCGCCCCTCGACCGACAAGAACCCGCGCATTCAGGTCCAGCTGACCAATTACGGCTTCCGCTACGCCGCGATCCGGCGGCCGATCGTCAATGCGCAGACGCATGACTATGTCCGGCTGACGATCTTCGTCGCGCCCTTCACGGCGCTGATCCCGCCGAATGCCTCCTACAATGTCGCGACCGTGATCGTGCCCAAGGACGATGTTTCGAGCTACTTCCACTTCATCGCCTGGGGCAATGACGACTGCATCGACCAGGAGAGCTGGCGGAAATTCTGCGTGGCGCAGGTCGGCATCGATCTCGACAAGACCTACAAGCCGATGCTGCGCAACAAGGCGAACAACTATCTCCAGGACCGCAAGGCGATGAAGCTGGGGGACTTCACCGGCGTCCCCGGCATCCCCAACCAGGACATCATGATGTGGGAATCGATGGGGGCGATCGCCGATCGCACCAGCGAGCGCCTCGGCGCCAGCGACATCGCCATCGTCCAGTTCCGTCGCGTGATGATCGACGCCGCCCGCAAGCACGCCGCCGGCAGCGAGCCGCTCGGGTTGATCGAGCCACATATCCCGCAGGCCAAGCTCTGCTCCTATCAGGGCATCGTTCCCAAGAGCGAGGATTGGCGCCGTCTCGGCGCCTCCAGCGAGGAGGTCGCGGTGCTCGACGGGATGGAGCAGGACGAGACCGAAGCCGAGATGGCAGCCGCGCGGGGATAATCGCCTCCGTCTCGCAGTTGCGAAGAAGCTTTTCGGCATCGGCGCCAAAGCGCGAAAGTCTTTGAACGGGCAAGGCCCCTGCGCAAGTGTTCGCGGCACCGCGCACACCTGCCGTGAGACCAGCCATGCTCGACAAGCCCGCCCCGACCGGCCGCAGCCTCTATATCGGCGGAAGCTGGCGCCATCCCTCCTCCGGGCGCTACGTCGCGACGCTCAATCCCGGCACCGACGCCGCCATCTGCGACGTCGCCGAGGCGTCCGCCGCCGATGTCGAGGCGGCCGTCATCGCGGCGCGGGCGGGCTTCAAGGCGTGGCGCCAGGTCCCTCCCCTCGAGCGCGGCCGCATCCTGAAGGCGATCGCCGCAATCGTACGTGAAAACGCCCGCGAGCTCGCCGCCCTCGACGCCGCCAATTGCGGCAACCCGGTGCGCGAGATGATCGGCGACGCCGCCATCGCCGCCGCGCAGCTGGAATTCTTCGGCGGCCTCGTCACCGAGATGAAGGGCGACACCATCCCGATGGGGCCGGATGCGCTCAACCTCACGGTGAGGCAGCCGCTCGGCGTCGTCGCCCGCATCCTCGCCTTCAACCATCCTTTCATGTTCTGCGCCGGCAAGATGGCTGCACCGCTGGCTGCCGGAAACGCCGTCATCATCAAGCCGCCCGAGCAGGCGCCGCTGTCCTCGCTCAGGCTGGCCGAGCTCGTCGGCCACCTACTGCCGGAAGGCGTCTTCAGCGTCGTACCCGGCGGGCGCGAGGCGGGAGCGGCGCTGGCGAGCCATCCCGGCATCGACAAGGTCGCGCTCATCGGCAGCGTCCAGGCCGGCCGCGCCGTGATGAAGGCCGCGAGCGACACGATCAAGCCGGTGCTGCTGGAACTCGGCGGCAAGAATGCGCTGATCGCCTTCGCCGATGCCGATCCAGAACGGGTCGCGGCCGCAGTCGTCGCCGGCATGAACTTCACCTGGTGCGGCCAGTCCTGTGGCTCGACCAGCCGGGCCTTCATCCATCGCGACATCTACGAGGCGGTTCTCGCCCGCCTGCCGGGGAAGATCTCCGGCTACGTGCCCGGCATTCCGACGGACGACAGCACGACCATGGGCGCGATCGTCAGCAAGACGCAGCATGAGCGCATCGTCGGCTTCATCGCCTCCGCGAAGGCCGAAGGGGCACGGCTCGTCTGCGGCGGCGGCGTGCCGAACGACCCGGCGCTGGCAAAGGGTTTCTACATCGAGCCGACGATCTTCGCCGATGTCACGCCGCAGATGCGGATCGCCCGCGAGGAGATCTTCGGCCCGGTGCTCTCGGTCATGCCGTGGAGCGACGAGGCGCAGATGCTGGAGACGGTCAACAGCGTCGAATACGGGCTGACCTGCTCGATCTGGACCAACGACCTCGCCAAGGCACATCGCACCGCGATGGCTGCGGAAGCGGGCTTTGTCTGGATCAACGAGGTCGCCAAGCATTTCCTGGGCACGCCCTTCGGCGGCTGGAAGCAGTCGGGCATCGGCCGCGAGGAATGCCTCGGCGAGCTCATCGCCTTCACCCAGGAAAAGAACATCCACGTCAGCCTGAAGCTGCCGGGCTGACGCTCCTGAGGCGCTCGCAATCGCCGCCTCCAGCGGAAGGTCGCGCGCGTTCCCAACAAGCCTATTCGGGGAAACGCCATGAACGACCTGACGCTGTCCGGTATCGATGTGCCCGTCGCGTCGAGCGACAATGGGATCTGGGGAAGCGACGTCGTCGCGCAGATGCTCCGTGCGCTCGACATTCCCTATCTGGCGCTGAACCCCGGCTCCAGCTTCCGCGGCCTGCACGACAGCCTCGTCAACCATCTCGGCAACCAGCAGCCGCAGATGCTGCTGTGCCTGCATGAGGAACACGCCGTCGCCGTCGCCCATGGCTACGCCAAGGTGACGGGCAAGCCGATGGGCGTGATCCTGCACAGCAATGTCGGCCTGATGCACGGCGTGATGGCCGTCTACAACGCCTGGTGCGACCGCGTGCCGATGCTGATCCTGGGCGCGACCGGCCCCGTCGACGCCGCCGAGCGCAGGCCCTGGATCGACTGGCTGCACACCTCCAAGGACCAGGGCGCCCTGATCCGCCCCTACGTGAAATGGGACGACCAGCCCGTCTCGGTGCCAGCCACGATCGACTCGCTGATCCGCGCCACAAGGCTGACCCGCAGCGCGCCGCAGGCACCGACCTATGTCTGCCTCGACGTCTCGATGCAGGAGAAGCGCCTCGACGAAATGCCCGCGCTGCCCGATCCGAAGCGCTTCGCCGTCGCCTCGGCGAGCGTGCCGGCGGCTGCCGAAATTGCCGAGGCTGCCGCTCTGCTGCGCGGAGCCAAGGCGCCGCTGATCCTGTTCGGCCGCATGTCTCGGTCGGAAACCGATTGGGCCCGCCGCGTCGCGCTAGCCGAGCATCTCGGCGCCGCCGTCCTCACCGACATCAAGACCGCAGCGGTCTTCCCGACGGACCACCGCCTGCACGCGGCCAAGCCGTCCTTCTTCCTCGACGCGCAGGCGGTCGACGCCATCCGCGCCGCCGACGTCATCCTCGCCTTCGACTGGATCGATCTCGGCGGCACCTTGCGCCAGGCCGGAGCTCCCTCACCGGCCCGCGTGATCAGCATCTCGCTGGACCATCACCTTCACAATGGCTGGAGCATGGATCATCAGGCGCTCGCACCGGCCGACCTGCATCTGGCTGCCGACCCCGATGCGACCCTGCACCTCATCGCCGATGCGCTGGGTGCCGGCCCTGGCACGGAGCCGGCCGCTCAACCGACTTTGCCTGCCCTGACATGCGACGACACGCAGCCGCTCGACGTCGTGACCCTCGCGGGCGCCATGGGCGAGGCGCTGCGGGACGATGTCATTAGCCTCGTTCGCCTGCCGCTCGGCTGGGCGACCGAGGCCTGGCATTTCCGGCACCCGCTCGACTATCTCGGAATCGACGGCGGGGCCGGCATCGGCTCCGGACCGGGCATGCTCATCGGCGCGGCCTTGGCGCTCAAGGGTTCGGGCCGGCTGCCCGTGGCGGTTCTGGGCGATGGCGACACCATGATGGCGGCCTCCGCGTTCTGGACGGCTGCGCACTACAAGCTGCCCTTCATCGCGATCGTCTCGAACAACCGCTCCTTCTTCAACGACGAGATCCATCAGGAGCGCGTCGCCAAGATGCGCCAGAGGCCGGTCGAGAACAAATGGATCGGCCAGCGCATCGACGAGCCGGATATCGACATCGCCGCCATCGCCCGTGCGCAAGGTTTGGTGGGCATCGGCCCGATCCGGACGGTGAAGGAGCTTCGCGAGGCTGTGGCCGAGGCGGTGAAGGTCGCTGAGGACGGCCAGCCCGTTCTGATCGATGCGCGCGTAGCCCCCGGCTACAATCCGGCCATGACCGCTGGCCTGACGCGGCATGCAGGTGAGACGGCCAAGGGCTAGGGTCTGTCCTCATTATGGATGGTGTTCTGACGCTGGGCATTTTGGTCGGCGGGCAGGAGCGTGGCCGCCGCAAACCGCCCGGTTTGCAAGACCGCGCGACGCACCAGCCGACCAAAAGGCCCGCGCCCCGAAGGGGTCGGGCGAAAATGCCCGATAGCTGTGTCGGTCCCTTGCCCGATGCCTGGGGCATCGGGCGGCGGGCTCATCCTGGCTCTCGGGCATTTTGGCCCGATCAAAACACCATCCATAATGAGGACAGACCCTAGAGCCGCGGGAACCTATTCAGGCAACGCCAGCGGGCCCGGCGCATCGGCAAGATTGCGCTGGACCGCGGCGAGGTAACCCAGAAAACGAGCCAGGTCTTCCGGGGTGAAGCCGGCCGTCGCCTGCGTCACCACCTCCTGCGCCATCGGCAACAACTCCTCCTGAAGCGCGCGGCCTTTCGGCGTCAGCAGTACATGCAGCTTTCGCCTGTCCTGCGGGTCGCGCTCCCGGCTGACGAAGCCTGCCTTCTCCATCGCCGCCAGCGCCGTCAGCGTCGTCGGCTCCATCGTGCCGATGCGGCGGGAGAGTTCGCGCTGCGTGAGGCCGTCTTCTTCCCAGAGCGCGCGCAGGAAGTACCACATGCCGGTGGTGACGCCATGCGGCTCGATCTTGCCCTGCAAATGGCGCTGCGTCGCGCGGTTCGCCATCCGCAATTGGTAGCCGACGCTGCTCTCGAACGGCAGCTCGCGCGATTCGGCCGGCGCCGCGCCCTTCTTCTCCGCTGTCGTCGCCACGGTCTCTCGCGTCTCCCGCCCTCGTCACGCGCGAGTATAGGCCGCAACCGCATGGCCGGTAGAGGGGCGCACGCCCATCCCGAAAAGTTTGACTGGCCAAGCAAGATAATCTTGGACCTTGCGCCCACCGTTTCACTAACGTGGTGCCCGCGTCGGCTGCGAACCGCAACCAAGACGGCTGCGCGAGGGAAGAATGACATGCCGCCGACGGCGTCGGTCCTCGATCGTTCCAGATGTCTCCGCGCCGGCCGTGGCTCGGCCGCGCAAACGGCTGGGCGAAGGTCGAAGCGATGAGCAACGGCAAGCCAAGGGATGACTGCACCATGCCCGCTGCGGCCACCAAGCTCCGTCTAGCCGAGACCGTGGAACCCGTGAAAGAAGCCGATCTGGTCATCGACGGCGTGACGATGCGCTTCCAGACGCGAGAGGGCGGCGTGACCGCCGTGGACGATATGTCGTTCTCGGTCGAGCGCGGGGAATTCGTCTCGATCATCGGCCCGTCGGGGTGCGGCAAGTCGACCGTCTTCAACATCCTGGGCGGTCTGGTGCGCGGCTATGAGGGCAAGGTCAGCGTCGGCGGCGATCTGATTTCGGGCCCGCATCCTTCCATCGGCATGGTCTTCCAGGAGGAATCGACCTTTCCCTGGCGGACGGTGCTGGACAACGTCGCCTTTCCGCTCGAGGTCAAGGGCGTGCGCAAGGCCGAGCGCTACGAGATTGCGCGGCACTTCATCGAGATGGTCGGCCTGAAAGGCTTCGAGCAGCGCTACCCAGCCGAATTGTCGGGTGGTATGCGCCAGCGCGTCGCCATCGCCCGCACGCTGGTGTTCGAGCCCAAGATCCTGCTGATGGACGAGCCCTTCGCCGCCCTCGACGAGCAGACCCGTCTCCTGCTCGGTGACAAGGTCCTGAAGATTCAGGAAGAGCTCAAGCAGACCACCCTGCTGATCACGCACAACATCACGGAGGCCGTGCAACTCTCCGACCGGGTCATCATCATGACCTTCCGCCCCGGCAAGGTGAAGCGCATCGTCGATATCCGGCTGCCGCGGCCGCGCACGGAAGACATCATCAGCAGCGAAGCCTTCGGCCGCCATGTCGCCGAGATCTGGAACGACCTGCGCGAGGAAGCCTCTCGCGGCATGGCCGAATCCGAGGACGGTGCGCGCCGCGGGAGGCACTGAGCCATGCGGCTCGCCCGAATCGCCCCCCTTCTCGTCGGCTTCGCCACGGTCGCCCTCGCACTGGCCGTCGTCGAGATCCTGCTTCTGACAGGCATGTTGAATCCGTTTGTGATTCCATTGCCTTCGACCGTCCTCGGCAGCTTCGGCCGGCTGTTCGAGGAAGAGCAGCTGCTGGAGCGGCTGGTGATGACCGGCAGCGAGGCACTGGCGGCAAGCATCCTCGTTGCGCTCGCCGGCGTCGCGCTCGGCGTGCTGCTCTACAAGGTCCGGACGCTTGCACTCGCGACCGAGCCCTGGGTCGCTGGCGTGGCCGCCGCACCCGTGGTGCTGGCCTATCCGCTCTTCCTGGTCATCTTCGGACGCAGCACGGCCACGGTCATCGCGATGGGCTTCATCGCCGGCCTCGCTCCCGTGATACTCAAGACGCTGGAAGGATTGAAAGGCGTCCGGAAGAGCCTGATCAATGTCGGCCTGAGCTATAATCTGACGCCCTCGCAGCAGTTCTGGAAGATCGAGTTCCCCGCTGCGATCCCGACGATCTTCGTGGGCGTTCGCCTCGGGATCGTCTTCGCGCTGATCAACCTGATCGGCGTCGAGTTCCTCATCAATTTCGGCGGGCTCGGCCAGCTGATCAACGACCTTGCGGAACGCTATGATCTCCCCGGCGTCTTCGCGGCGATCGTCTTTGTCATTCTCGTCAGCGTCGCCATTTTCGCGGCGCTCGAGCGCATGGAGCGCTGGCTGCGCCCCGGTCGTTAGCGGCCTGTTTCGCCCGCCCGCGCCTTGTCCCGCAGGCCGAAGCACCCCATGATGGGCGCCAAGAAAAAACGCCCCGGGAGGCCACGATCAATCTCCGCCAACTCCGATATTTCGTCGGAATCGCCGAAGTCGGGAATATCACCAAGGCAGCCGAGCAGCTCAACGTCGCCCAGCCCGCTCTGGGCTTGCAGATCCGGCAGCTCGAACAGACCCTCCAGACCGAGCTCCTGCTGCGCCATTCGCGCGGCGTCGTCCTGACCCAAGCCGGCGAGCTGCTGCTCGAGCGCGCGCGACGCATCCTGCAGGACGTCGAGGACGCCCGGCGCGATGTGCAGGCGCTGGCGCGCACCGACCAGGAAGTGCTGACGATGGGCCTGACGCCGAGCATCATGCTGCAGATCGGACCCGACCTGCTGATCGACGCCAAGAACGGCATGCCTACGGTCTCGCTCAGCCTCGTCGAGGAATTGAGCCATGTGCTCGTCGCCGCGATGGAGCGCGGAGAGCTCAATGCCGCCTTCGCCTATGGCGTCGACGAGCCGCGCCCGGGCATCGAGCGAACTGCGTTGTTCGAGGAGGAACTGGTCCTCATTCGGCCGGTCAGCGACGCGCCTTTGCCGGAGACCGTGACCCTTGCCGAAGCGCTAAGCCATGACCTCGTGCAAGCCGGCGAGCGCGACATGGTCCAGCGCCTGCTCAAGACGGCGGCCGAGAAATTCTCGCTGCCGCTGCAGATCGTCTATGAGGCGCAATCGGTCCCCGCCATGCGCGCGCTCGTGGTGCGCGGCGTTGCGGCGAGCATCATGCCCTATGGAACCGCCATCGAGGAGCTTCGCACCGGCAAGCTCGCCATGCAGCGCATCTCGGACATGCCGCCGAAGCGAACGCTCTATCTGATCAGGCCCAGCGGCGCGCAGACCTTTCGCCAACAAGCCGCAGTTGACCGCTTCTTCGCGACGGTCGCCGAACACCTGCTCGAATCGCTCGGCTCGCTCGCGCGCCGCGTCGGCTCCTGATCCGTCTCCCATATTGCCCGCGTCTTGTTCTCATTTCGCGGAAGTCTTTGTGCCCATGGCCGGCGCAGCGCACTCTGCCTCGAAATGATGGCGCGCCCGTTCGCGCCAACCGGGAGGGAATGAGTGTCCGATCTGCGCCTGTCCATCGCCATCGGCGACTATGATCGCAATCGCCCGCTGATCGACGGGGCGGTTCAGATCGACGGGGTCGATCCCGTCTTCATGAAGCTGGTGCCCGAGGAGATTTTCTTCCGCGCCTTCCGCCACGCCGAGTTCGATGTCTGCGAGGCCTCGCTGTCCAGCTTCACGCTCAAGACCTCGCGCGGCGACAACCCTTACGTCGGCGTCCCGGCCTTTTTGTCGCGGGCCTTCCGCCACACCGGCATCTTCATCAGGACCGACCGCGGGATCAATCGGCCAGAGGACCTTCGCGGCAAGCGGATCGGCTGCCCGGAATACCAGCTGACCGCCTGCGTCTGGATACGCGCGATCCTCGAAGGCGACTATGGCGTAAAGCCTTCGGAGGTCACCTGGGTTCGCGGCGGCTTGGAGCAACCGGGCCGTGCCGAGAAGATCAGCATCGAACTGCCGCCGGATATCACGGTCGTGCAGGCGCCGGCCGACCGCTCCCTCAACGAAATGCTGATGGCGGGCGAGATCGATGCCTATATCGGCCCGCGCTCGCCGCCAGCTTTCGAGGCGGGGCATCCCAACATCGCGCGGCTGTTCCAGGACCCGACGGCGGCCGCCTCGGACTACTATCGGCGCACCGGCATCTTCCCGATCATGCACGTGCTCTGCGTGCGCCGCACCATCGCCGAGGCCCAGCCCTGGCTACCGGCCGCTCTGCTGAAAGCCTTCGAGCAATCCAAGGCGGCCGCGCTCGCCAAGCTGGCCGACACATCCGCCACCAAGGTCACGTTGCCGTTCATCGAAGAGCAACTCCAGGCGGCCCGCGCCCTTATGGGGCAGGACTTCTGGTCCTATGGTGTCGGCCCCAATCGCCACACGCTGGAGGCATTCCTTCAGGCTCATCACAGCCAAGGCCTCTCACAGCGCCAGCTCAAGGTCGAGGAGCTGTTTCACTCCAGCACGCTGGAAGCATTCAAGATTTGAGGTAGGCAGGCGATTTCTACGGTTTCCACTTCGCCACAGAAGCGAAGGCGACGCGACAAGGACAGGCCGCAACGAATCGGCCGCTACGGGAGGAACAGGATGATGAAGCTCAAATCGATCGCGTTGACGCTCGCGTCTCTCGGCGTCGCGCTGTCGCTGGCACAGCCGGCAAGTGCACAGGACAAGCTGAAGCTGGCGATCGGACAGCGCGGCAACTGGGATACTTCGGTGTCCGAAGTCGGCACGCGGCTCGGCATCTTCAAGAAGCACGGCCTCGAACTCGAGATGCTCTACACCCAGGGCGGCGGCGAGACGCAGCAGGCGGTCGTCTCCAACAGCGTCGACATCGGCGTCGCGGGTGGCATCATGGGCGCGCTATCCGCCTTCTCGAAGGGCGCTCCGGTCCGCATCATCGGCGCCGAGACCACGGGCGCGAAGGACCTCTACTGGTACGTCAAGAGCGACTCCCCGGTGAAGACGCTCAAGGATATGGAAGGCCATACGGTCGCCTATTCGACCCATGGCTCGTCGACCCATGGCGTGCTCAACGCCTTCATCAAGGAAAACAACCTCAAGCTGCGGGCGACCGCAACCGGCGGGCCGGCGCCAACGCTGACCCAGGTCATGTCAGGCCAGATCGACGTCGGTTGGGCTGCGCCGCCCTTCGGCCTGCCCCAGCTCGACAAGGGCGAGATCCGCGTCATCGCGACCGGCAATGACTCGCAGATCTTCAAGAGCCAGACGGTTCGCCTGCTGATCACCAACACCAACGTGCTTCAGAACAAGAAGGCGCTGATCGATCGCTATATGGCCGCCTATCGCGAGACCATCGACGCGATGTATTCGAGCGATGCGGCCCTCAAGGCCTATGCCGACTTCGTCGGCATTCCGGAGGCGATCGCCAAGCGCACGCGCGACGACTTCTTCCCGAAGGAGGCGATCGACCCGGACAAGATCATCGGCCTGGACGCCATCGTCCCCGACGCGGTGGCGCTGAAATACACCGCCCAGCCGCTGACCAAGGCGCAGCTCGACGAGCTGATCCAGATCCCGCCGCGCAAGTGAGCTTGCGCTTCGATCGCCTGGTCGATTGGGAGTGACGCTGCAATGACGACTGCGACCGTCGACCGTGCCACGATCCGCCCCGCGAAGATGGATCAGGGGCGTGCCGTCCTTTTGACGCGGGTCGCGATCATCGTCGCGGTCCTCGCGATCTGGGAGGGCATGGCGCGCTCGGGCCTGCTCTATCGCGATGTGGTGCCGTCGCTCCTTCTCATCCTGCGCGCGCTCGCGCATCTGCTGGTCGAACCGACCTTCTACGCCAATCTCGGCGTCACCACCGGCGAGGTCGCGGTCGCGATCCTCATTGGCGGCGGTGCCGGGATCGGCGTCGGCATTCTGCTCGGGGTCAACCCCTTCCTGCAGCGCGCCTACGAGCCAATGTTGCACTATCTCGGCCCCACGCCGAAGATCATATTCTTCCCAATGCTGATCATGTGGTTCGGCGTCGGGCCGGGCTCGAAGATCGCGATGGGGGCGCTGTCCTCGTTCTTTCCGGTCGCGATCAGCGTCGCGGCGGCGATGCGCGAGATCAATACCGTCTTGATCCGGGTCGGCCTGAGCTTCCGGCTCAATGTGGCCCAGATGATCCTCAAGATCTACCTGCCGGCGATGCGCGCGCCGGTCATCAACGGACTCCGCATCGGGCTTGGCGTCGCGATCATCGGCACGCTGCTGGCCGAGACGAAGCTCGCCAACCAGGGGCTGGGCTATGCGGTGATCCAGACCTACGCAACCTTCGACATGCCGCGCATGTATGCGCTGCTGATCGTGGTCTTCATGCTGGCCGTCGGCGTGAACGCCCTGCTCGGGCGCTACACCGAGCTGCGTGCCACAGCTCGATCAGCGGATCCGCGCTGAGCCTCCGGGCCGTCTCCGACCATCCTCGCCGGCAGGCAATGTTCAGGTGACGCCCCTTCGTCGCGCCGGACTCGCCCCAAGAACCTCTCTCGCCTGCCGCCGGGCCATCCAGTTCCTGCGCTTCGTACGGATGCGCGCATCAAGCTCGATCATCTTGTCGAGGCCGCGGGAAATCAGGGCCGGGATGAACTCTCCCCGAGAACGCGCGAGCGAGCCCGTGTACCAGCTCGTCACCGCCCCCTTCGCACCGCGGTCCACCAGATGGCGAAAGACGTCCACGCTTTTTAGCCGCTGAGCGAGCTCCCGCGACTTGAGATGATTGACGTCCTCCTGATGCAGGATGGCGCCGTAGGCCTCCGCCTCCGCCCAGCTCGGGGACAGCATGAAGTGGCGATATGCCGCCAGGGCGGCGGCAGCGAGGGCTTCGTAGAGCTGCTCGGGCTCGCAATCCTCGCGCTCGACGGCCTCCGTCACGTAGTCGACGAACCGAAGCGCGATCTCCTGCTGCTGGCGCACACCCCATGCGACCAGTACCGTATCCTCCCGAAGCGGTGGCTCGCAGACCGGCTCGCCGTGCTCGGAGAAGCCGAAGCCCTTGACGCTCGTGTGGTCGGCCGCAGCCATGACCTCCAGCAGCGCCGTCTTCCAGGGCGCATTCGGCAGCCATACCCGGGTCTGCGCTTCCGGCCCCAGGACCGTATTGCTGAGGCCCATATAGTAGCCGACGAGGCGCACGCGATCGCCGACCACCTGCTGAAGCCGCCTCTGCGTCGTGCCGCGCCAGCCCAGATCGACGGCGCAGGCATCGCCGGCGGCAAAGAAATGCTTGGTTTCGAGATAGGCCAGGGTGGCCGCCCGCGCCTGCCGGGCCCGCTCACGTAGGGGATAAAGCCATTCCGGCAGCAGCAGCACCGCCCTCAACGGCCCGGCGTCGCTCTCGCTCAGTCCGCTGCGCGGCGTGTCCGGATCGACCCCGGAAGCCTCCGCGATCTGATCGATATCGCCGGGAGCATATCCCAACGAGATCAAGGCTTCGGAAAGGGAGATGCGGTCGTAGTAGGCCAGCGCCAACGCCTCATCGATCAGGTCTTCGTCGCCTCCGTCGGGCAGGGCCGGCAGCAGGAAGGCCTGCCGCGACGCGTAGGTGTAGTGCACGGCGACGTCGACACCGAGCCAGCGCACGAAGCGTTCACAGATGGACGCCAGAACTTGCCCGTCGCGCGCGAGGAAATGAATGGCGCGCCCGCCGCGCTTCAGCACATCGAGCAGGACCCACAGGACATAAGCCGCGAAGAGCGGGCCGACGACGCTGGCCGCGGCCGTCAGAACGCCCTCCTTGACCGGCACCTCCTGTCCAAGACGGGCGGCGCGTGCCGAGCCCGCGATGGTGGAGGCCAGGATATCGCCGGCACCGGATGCGAACATCACCCGCTCACGGGTCGTCCAATGCGAGGCGCTGAAGAGCGTAGCTTCCCAGCCATTCGCCCGGGCATTCCGAACATCGCTCAGCGCATTGTCGCCCAGATGCTGGAACCGCAATCCAGACAGGTTCTCGCGTCCGGCGACATGGCCAAAAATGCTGCCCTCGATCTTGCTCTTGAGTTCCTCGCAGGACGAGACGACATCGGTCGGCAGCGGATAGCCGGCTTTGGCAAGAAGTGCCTCGACCTCCTGTCGCGTGAAATAGGTGTCCGACAGGAAGAGTAGCGGCTGCCCGCTTCCGGCCAAGGTCGCCACCCGGCTCCGCGTCGACGCGATCGGGCGGATGAGACGCAGTTCCGCCTTGAACTCCGTTTGGCGCGCGACACGCCCAACCTCCGGCGCCAGGCCGAGAAAGTCGGATAGGCGGCCGTAGATGTCGTCGAGCGTGACCTCATGATGTGGCACCGTGAGCCTTTGATCGAACTCGGCCTGCGTCCGGGCGTAGAGCCATTCGGCGTCGCTGAGTTTGGAGACACCAAGCCTGCGAAGCTCCCGCGCAACGACGAGGTGAAGATGTTCAGGCGCGTGGACAAGGCGGCAGAGCGACGTGTCGAACACGTCGAAGCTGTACGCCCAGCCGACCGAAGTGGCGCTCGACGAGGATAGGTCGTCCATCCCGACCTCCTGTGATTGAGGGCCCCCCCTCGTTCGAAGGCATCGAATAGGCGCAGCGCTACACCTTCCCCGGCTTGATCCCCCTCAGGCATAGACACGGAAATAGTCGACCCGCATGTGAGCCTCGCGATGTTCCTCGCGCAGCGGTGTGGGAAATGGCACGTCCGAGCGTAAGGCAAGGGTCAGCAGCGGCCAGAAGACGTCCCCCTGCTCGTCAAGCTGCCGCGCCCGCCCGATCGTCCAATCGACGGGAAGACCCGATCTGGGGTCCTTCACCGGCTCCCGCTCGAAATACGGGACGCATCGCGCGCCTTCGACGAGCACGCCGTAGCGAAAATAGCCGGCGGTGATGTCGGTTCCCGTCGGCACGCCGACGCCCTCGTGATGCTCTCCGGGCTGTCCCCATTCATGGAGATAGGTGCCGTAGAGATCGAGCTCCCAGCCCTTGTGCTCGACGACATCGATCTCGATGCTCGTCTTCGGCAACAGGATGCTGCGACCGTTCATGAACCAGAACGCCGGGAAGCTCAGCGGATGCTTGGGGAAGCGCATCCGGGCCTCGAAATAGCCATTCCGCCAGCCGGCGATGATGGTGCCGTCGGGACGTGCCGTCTGCAGGTTCCCGGAAATCCACTGGTATTCCGGCAGGACGTTTCCGTAATAGGCCGGCACCCTCATCGTGCGACCGATATACTTCGCCGAGATCTGAAGGGCCTTGCCGTTCTCGGCGAGGGGATCGTCCACAATGGCGTAGGGGTCGAACCCTTCCTCGCCACCGATCCGGGCGAAAGCCGAGCGGCCGTAGAAGCCGGTGTCGAAGGTCGTCGCCTTTGGGCCAGCGTGCCAAAACCTCGTGTCCAGAACGGTGAAATCATCGCTGAACGCCAGCGCCCTGCCGGCGAGCGGGTCTGCGGGAACGGCGGTTGCGCCACTCGCAGTAGCCGTCGCGACCAGCGGAGCAGCGGCAAGGCCCGCCAACCCCTTCAGGAGGCCACGCCGCAGCATCGCGAGTTGCGTGGAGCGGTGCTCAAGCACGCGCCGCTCCTGCCGCTTCGTAGACATTCAATGTTTCGCGCGCGACACGGTCGATCGTCAGGTAGGTCAGGTTTTTCTGGCTTCGCGCCCTCCACTCCGCCAGCGCTTCCGGATTCTCGACGATCCGGCTGAGCGCGTCGGCCAGCTTCTCGGGATCCCTTGCCGGAACGAGAATGCCGGCCTCGCCATTCTCCAGAAGCTGCGGAACGCCATCAACCGCAGTCGCCACGACGGCGCAGCCGGCCTCCCTCGCCTCGGACAGCACCAGCGGCGCCGGGTCCGCATGCGAAGGCAGCACGAAGATGTCCGCCCCCAGCATCCAGGGATAAGGGTCCTGCTGCGCACCGACGAAGGTCACAGCCTGTGCGCAAGGCATCTGACGGACCATGTCGCGGTAGACCTCCAGATATGGCCCCTCGCCCACGATCCAGAGGCGCGCGGCAGGATGGTCTGCATGAAGCCGGCCGAACGCCGCGAACAGGTCGGGCAGCCCCTTGCGCGGGTGCTGCCCGCCGACGAACAGGATGCTGGGCGAGCCGAGATCCCGCGGCGAACGATCCCTCCCCTCGAAGCGGGCCGAACCGATCGTGCCGTTGAGGACGACGCTCAGGCGGGCTGCCGGCACACCCCGCTTCCGCATCGACATGCCGACCGCTTCGCTGACGGCGATCACCCGCGTCCCGAGCCCCATCAGGGTCGCGCTCTTCTCGAACTCGTTATGGACCGTCGTCACGAGCGGGATGCCTGCGAGCTTGCAGGCGGGCCAGGCCAGCACGGCGCTCGTCATCATGTGCGCGTGGACGATGTCGGCGCGCCACTGCCTCATTCGTTGTCGCAAGGCCAGGAACGCTTTCGTGAGATCGGGCAGCCGGCGGCGGTGATCGATATGAAAGGTCTCGATGCCATTCCTGGCGAGAAGAGCGTCGAAATCCCCCCCACCGCTCGCGATCGCGACCGAATGACCGAGCTGTCGCTGCGCACAGGCCAGATCGACCGCGGCGTGCACATGCCCGTTGAGCCGCTGGGTGTGGTTCAGCAGGTGGAGGATGCGCATGGTCCGTTTCCCTTGGAGGTCGGCGTAGCCAATCTCTGCTTTCCGAGGCGGCCGGATCGAGTATCGCGGCCCGGAAGCGGCGACTCCCACCCGGCGGCAAAGCCCCCCCTCCGCCAATCAGAGGGCCGGGATATCCTCGTCCGGACACCTGCGAGGCTCACGGCGGGGAGAGCTTCGCGCCGAGCGCCGCCTCGGCCTCATGCGTCGAGACTCGCGCGGTCGGCTGATAGTTGAACGCCCCCTGCCGTCCGAAGGACTCCACGCCGAACTTGCGCAGTGAATCGACGAGCGCTGCGGCTCTCGCCGCCGCTCCGTTGCGATAGATCGGATAAGCATTGGCGAGGATCTGGCTGCCCTCCAGCTTGAGATCGCCGTCGAACAGCCCGTTCTTGCGAACGTGCTCGCGGAAATCCGCCTCGGCATCGGCAGCCGAGTGCCCGATATGGTCGGCGATGACCTCGACCGCGAAGTACTCGCGGTCATTGGCCGGCCCGTAGAAATCCGAATAGACGGTCAGGCGCTTCCAGGCGCCCTCATGGGAGAAGTTGTAGAGGACGGACTCCCGGAAACCTCTTTCGCCGGAGAAGCTGAAATAGAGGCTCAGCAGCGTGATCGTCTCGAGATCGGGGCCTCCGGAATTGATCCCGCAGAGCGCCGCCGCGCGCTCCAGAGGAATTGTCGAGATGACGCGTCTGGCGTTGACGGTGTTGTCGCCGAACCTGACGCGAAGCCCCTGCCCGGCATGCTCGATTCCCTCCAGCCGAGCGGACAGGCGGAACGTGACACCATTCGCGCTGAGGCGCTCGACCGCCGCGGCGTAGAGTACCGAGAACCCCTCCTTGGGGCGAGCGAGCTGCCGGTTCGTCGGCGCGCTGCGCGACGGCTTTCGCCAGCGGGCGACAAGGGCGCGCAGGGAGGCATTCTCGCTGATCCAGAGCATCCGCTTGCGAGCGAGCTCGATGTCGATCTGCTCTGCCGGCACGCCATAGAAGCGCTTCATGTAGGATTCGAGCCCGGTCCGGTGCAGCAGATACGCGCCAATCCAGTAGCGAGCAAAATCCCGCGCGTTCTGCATCCGTCGCTGAAACAACCGGGCATAAATCACGGACACCATGATCGAAATGACGACCCAGACGCCGGCCGCCAGAACGTCGTCCCTCGGCGAAATGGGATAGGCGGTCACTTTTCGCTGCGGGTTCAGCCGCGCCCAACTCGGGTCGATCGGCACGTAGCGCGGCAGCAACTCCGGAAAATGGGCGAGCAGCGGCGAGTCGTCCTGGAAGATCAAGCTGCCGATGTCGAAGGTGTAGCCGCCGCTCGACCAGTCGATGTGGTTTCCGCCGACATGGCCGTATTCGTCAGCCAGCAGGATGCGCTCGCAGCCTTGGGCGATCAGAACCGAGGCCGAGACGAGCCCGGATATGCCGGCGCCGAGCACGACGGCGTCGTAATGCTCCACCAAGCCTTCGACGCCTTCGATGTCGCGGGCAGCCGCATCATCCATGGGTCGTCCCTTCTCACCCCGGCGTTGCAGCACGGGTGGCCAGAGGCATCGGGCACGACGCTCGGGAGCCGGAAGTATCCGGCAAGAACCGGCAGCGTCGGCATCTGTCCGGGCACCAGCAAGTCTTAGGCCAACTTTCGAGCATCGGCCCGACACCGCCATCCGCCTCTGCGGCAGGGGCGCCTCGCTGCGCTGGCACGATCTTCGCTTTCCTCGATCCGATTGGCGCTGGCTCTGGAACGAGGATTCCGACGTGCGAAGCCCAAGCGAATTCGGCGACAGGCTCGATGGCGTCAGCCTGATATCCACGGACGTCTTCGATACACTGCTACTGCGACGGCTGAGATCGGAGCGTTCACGCATCGTCGAGGGAGAAGGGCTTTTTGCCCGGCTCCTCAGCGAGCGCGGTGTTTCCGTCGCCGTAGACCGGCTCGTCGAGCTACGCCTTCGCGCGCAAGAGCTGGCCCATCGCGCCGTCAACATGAATGGGAACGGCGAAGTCCGTTTTCTCGACATCACCAGACGCCAGCTCAAGGTGCTGGGATTGCCGGAGGAGCTGGCGTCGGAGCGGCTCGCCATCGAAATCGAGATCGAGAAGCGGTCGCTGCGCCCGAACCGAGCCCTGGCCGCGAGGCTCAGGCAGTCGGGCCTGCCCATTGTCGCGATCAGCGACACCAGCTTGCCCGCGGCGGCCGTGGCCAGCCTGATCGACCACCATCACGGGGCAGGATTGGTCTCTCGCATCTATTCCAGCGCCGACGAGGCGGCCACCAAGCGACGGGGCGACATCTTCCTCCATATTCTTGCCGCCGAGGAGACCCCGCCGCACCGCCTGCTCCATGTCGGCGACGACGCCATCGCCGACCACGAAGTGCCTTCGACATTGGGCATCAGAACCCTTCATTTGCCGCGAGCGCGGCTGCGCCGCCGCCTTTCTCGTGCGCATGGAGCTGCCGCAGAGGCGCGCCGCCGCCTCGATCGGGCGCGGCAATCGCACACACGCGCGACGTCGACGCCGGGGACCAGCGAGAGCTTCGCCAGCGCGGTGCTCGGTCCGATCGTCGCGGAGTTCTGCCTGCGAATCTGGCTCTATGCCAGTCAACTTCGCAAGGACGACGACGCCGTACTGCTGTTCTGCGCGCGCGGCGGCCTCGGAATTCGGGAGGCGTTCGAACGTCTCCTCGATCGCCTGCGCCTTCCTTTGGACACTCCCAGAGCGAATCTGCTGATCTCGCGTCTTGTTGCGGCACGCGCGGCGATCGCAAAGCGCAGCCCTGCCGCGCTCGAAGAGTTGAGCCGCGAATTCCGAGGCAGCAGCTTTGCCGATGTCGCGCGCGCATTGAGCGGACGCGATCGCGATCTACCCGCCAGTTGGTCCGAGCCATTCAAGCAGGGCGAACTCTATGAGCGCTGCGAGACACCCGCCGGCCAGCAGGTCATCGACGATATCGACGCTCAGAACGCGCTCTTCCTGCGGCACCTGAAGCAGGTCTCCGCCGGGAGCGGGAGGCTCGTGCTCTGCGATACTGGTCTCTACGGCAGCACCCAGCGGCTCCTCGCCGATGGGTTTCCCGAGCTTTCGATCGAGACCATTCAACTGGCGCGATCCAACTACAAGGGCCATTCGGAGGAGCATTTCCCGCGAGTCGTCGGCCTTCTCGTGGAGCAGGACTTCTACGATCCGTTCAAGGTGGAGACGACCGTCCTGCGCTATTGGCAGCTGGTCGAAAGCCTGTTCGAACCGGCCCTCCCCTCGGTTCGTCATTTTCGTGAGGATGCAGCCGGCGATGTCGTGGCCAATTCCGGCTGCGTGCGCCGGGAATCCATCGATGTCGCCGCGAGCAACGCACTGCTGCGCGATGTCCTTGCCTATATCGATCGCATCCCCGATGGCGCCACGCTTCTCGACGATGCAGAACGCGCCTGGCCACGCCTGAAGCAGGCGATCACCCGCCCGTCGCTAACGGACCTGCAAGCTCTCGATGTCGGCCAGCGCTCGGTCGACTTCGGACGCAGCGGTGTCGTCGCGGCGATCAGCGGCAGCTCAGGCAATGCTCTCGCGCGGCTTTCGGCCGTTCGTTCGCATCTCTGGCGGGAAGGCGCGATCGCGCGCGAATTCCCGCATCTGCGCTCCGCGCTGCTTCTGGCGATGGAGACCGGCTACGCGGTGAGAGGGCTATCGGCACAATGGCTGCGGTGACCGATCACGGCCACGCCATGAAGGTGGCGATGCTCCTCAGTTGCGGTTCCTTCGAAGGCTTCTTCGGCGGCGTCCAGGGCCAGACGCGCGAGACCTATCTGAAGAGCTATCGCGGCGACTGGTCCTGGTATTACGCCCGCGGCCTCGTCGAGAACGGCATCAAGCCGACGCTCTATATCCCTTCCCTCCGCGAGAGCGGGCGTTACGAAACGGAG
This sequence comes from Hyphomicrobiales bacterium, assembly GCA_900473415.1. Taxonomy (GTDB): domain Bacteria; phylum Pseudomonadota; class Alphaproteobacteria; order Rhizobiales; family Beijerinckiaceae; genus Allobosea. Next base: position 53,953 of record UCLR01000005.1, on the reverse strand, counting down.
CTCGGCGTCGCCGTGCGCTTCCTGCCGCTCGCGCGCTGGTACGTGCCGGCCGAGCGTGTGTGGCTGAAGCGGCTGAGCCGGACCAACCCGCTGTCGCTGTACCTCGACGAGCGTCTCAACACGATCGCGCTGATGGAGCCGCTGCGCGAGAGCCTGCGCACCGACGAAATCGATCTGCTTTATATCCAGGAGTACTGGAGCGGGCGTTTTGACCATGTCGTGACGCGCGTCGACATCCCCGTGACCGCAGCCGATCATGGCGGCGTCTCCAGAGGCGTCCTGAAGTGGTTCAAGCGCCGCAGCTTCGCCAGGACGCCCTTCGTCTACAGCCAGACGCCCAACGAATGCGACATCGTCCAGGCCTTCGGCGGACGGTCCAAGCTCTTGCCCAATGGCTGCGACACGCGCGAGTTCTCGCCCGATCCGAGCCGCCGGCGCGACAAGACGATCCTCACGGTCGCACGGCTGACCGACAAGCAGAAGCGGACCAGCGACCTTATCCGCGCGCTCGCCCTGCTGCCGCAGGATTGGCGCCTCGATATCGTCGGATCGGGGCCGGATCTCGCCAAGCTGAAGAAATGTGCTGCCGAGGTCGGCGTTGCCGAGCGCGTCGTCTTCCATGGCTTTCTCGGGCGGGAGGCGGTGCGAGACCTCTTCCGCAGCTGCGGCGTCTACGCCATGCCGTCCTCGAACGAGGCCGTCGCCATCGCCGCGCTCGAAGCTATGGGTTGCGGCGCTTCGGTGGTGCTGAGCCGGATCCGCGCCTTCGAATGGCTGGTCGAGGATGGAGTCGATGGCCGGCTGGTGCCGGTGGCGGATCCCGCCGCGCTGTCCCTTGCCATCATCGATGCCTGGAACAGGCGCGAGCAGTTCGGCGCAGCCGCCGCAGCGACGGTTCGGAAGCGCTTCGACACCCGGAAGCTCTATCAGGAACTGGCGACCTCGCTTCGGGCGGCGGCCCATGCCTAGGTCACCGCTCCTATCCCTCTTTCACGCCGTTTGGCCAGCCGGAACAGCTCCGTCTCTCGGAACGATCCACGGCAGCCTTTCCGAAAAGGCCCCGACATGCTGGCAGTGAAGACGTTCAAAGGGGCGAGCTGGCTCATCCTCTCCCGCTTCTCCGGGCGAGCGATCGACATGGTCACCATGCTCGTCCTCGCGCGCATCCTCACCCCTGCCGATTTCGGGGTCACGGCGCTCGCCATGAGCCTTGTCGCGATCGTCGACACCGTGCTGGAAGTGCCGGTCAGCCAGGCGTTGACCCGGCTGCGCGAGATCGACAAGGCCCATCTCGACACCGGCTTCACCCTGGGTGTCGCACGCAGCGTCATCGTCGCGCTGGCGATCCTGCTCGTCGCGCTGCCCTTTTCGTTCCTCGGCGCGAACGAGCATTTCCTCGTGCTGGTGGTGGTACTCTCTGCCGCCCCCATCGCCCGAGGGCTCTTCAGCCCCGGCATGGTCGAGTACAGCCGCGAGCTTTCGTTCCGGCCGATGTTCATCGCCGAACTCATCGGCAAGTTCACGGCTTTCGCAGCTGCGATGGCAACCGTATTCGCTGGCGGCGGCTTCTGGGCGATCGCCGTCAACTTCGTCGTGGCGCCGACCGTCGCCTCGGCGGTTTCCTACGTTCTGTCGCCCTACAAGCCGTCTTTGTCGCTGGAGCGCTTCTCTCATTTCTCCAGCTTCGTAGGCTGGTTCACCGCGACCCAGGTCGTCTCGGCGCTGAACTGGCAGTTCGACCGTGCCCTGATCGGTGTGACGGCCGACAAGGCGACGCTTGGTCACTATGCCATCGCCAGCGACCTGTCGGCCGCGCCGACGCAGAGCCTGATAGGCCCGGCGCTCCAACCGGTCATGGCGGCATTCGCCAAGATCAACGCCGACCCACCGCGGTTGCGCAGGGCCTTCCTCAAAACAGCACGCATCGCCATGCTGTTGGCAGTCCCGGCCGCACTGGGAATCGCGCTCACCGCCGATCTCCTTGTCGCGATCCTGCTCGGCCCGAAATGGACCGACACCGTACCCCTGATGCAATGGTTGGCGCTCGCAGTGTTGCCGATCCCCTATTTCCAGACCTTGTGTGCGCTCAGCATGGCCGTGGACCGGCCCTCTCTCATGGCCCGGCTGAGCGTCATTGATCTGGCTTTTCGGATCGTCCTCATCTCGTTCGGCGTATTCCTCGCTTCGGCGACGGGCGCGAGCGTCGCGAGGCTTGTCCTCTCCGGCATCATGTTCGCCTTCTATCTCGACGCCACCTATCGCCTCATCGGCGTCGGCCTGGCGGAGCAGTTGAAGAATCTCTGGAAGGTGCTGGTCGCGGCGACCGTGATGACAGTGGTCGTCCTGCTGCTGCGCGAACGCCTGTCTCCTCTCGCGCTGCAGCCTGTGGTGGAGTTCGGCATCACAACCGCTCTGGCGGCAACGACCTATGCCTGCACGCTGCTGATCCTGGGCATCAGACTCATGGCCGGTCCGAGTCGACTTGAGCTCGTCGACCGATGGTAAAGGTCAGCTCATCAGGGCCTTGAGAAAGCCGAGCGGAGAGCGCCCGCCCGGCCGGAGGCGATGGCCGAGCAAGCGCACCGCGAACCGGGGTGGCAGGATCGCCGCGAGCCCGAAGAACAGGGTCATGACCAGCTTGATCTTCGCCGGATAATACTCTCGCCAGAGGCTCCCGATCAGGGCGCGGAACTGGCCTCTGTCGAGACACTCCCCGGTCGCGAGCGCCAGGTAGAAACTCCGCTCCCGGTGGAAGTAGGCCTCCTGCGGCCGGACCAGCGGCGCGGCCATGTCGGAACGGGCGACGATCCGGCGCAGATGTTCCATCCGCTGTGCGAAACGGGAAAGATCCCGACGCAGCAACCCGGCATCCAGCGGCCTGCCGAACCCGGAATCATTGTCGGCATGCACGCGATAGAGTGCGAGCTCCTCGGGCAGGCTCACGACATCGCCAAGGAAAGGCGCCGCAAAAAGGATCACGCCGTCTGCCGCGCGGTCGTAATCGACCTCGCGCAGCAACGCGCAGACGTCCCTGCGAAAGACGTTCCCGGAGGTCGGGGGCGTCGTGTAGACCCCCGTGCGCAAGACGCGCCGCGCCAGGTGATCTCGATCGCGGCCGGCCACGAGCGGCGGAAACACGGCTCCCACCCGCTCCCCGTTCTCGTCGATCCTGGCGAGCTGGAACTGCAGCTTCGCGACATCGGCGTCGAGGTGGGGAAAGATCGCGGCGAGCGCACCGGGCTTCAGCTCGTCATCGGCGTCGAGAAAGAGCACGAAGGGAGCGCGGGTCTGATCGAGCCCGAAGACGCAGGCTGCACGCTGCCCCCCATTGGCGATGCGGAACGCCCTGGCACCGGTCGCACGGATCGCATCCCACGACCCATCCGTCGAACCATCGTCGACGACGACGAGATCGCACTCGGCGCAGCGTTGCTCCTGAACGCTGCGGATGGCCCGGCCGACAAAGCGTTCGTAATTCCAGCAGGTGATGATGACGGCGATCCGCGGTTCGGCGGGGCGGCCGTCCTCGGGAGGGCTGGCGCTCGTCGCCTCAGCCTTCATGGACATACCAGCCGTCCCATTGGGAATACTCCGGGAACCGCCGCTTGAAGCCATGCCCGGCGAGGAACGCATCGATCTTGGGTTCCTGCGGACTGTTGCTGTGCTCGACCGAGAGCAGGTGGACCTGTCGCTTCCCGAAATCGAAGGCTTCGAGAATCTCGAGTTCGCTGCCTTCAGTGTCGATGGACATATAGTCGATAACCGCGGGCGCGGCGTGCTGATCGAGCAGATCGTCGAGGGAAACCGTCTCGACCTCGATCGCCGTTCCGGCCTGCCGAACCGCCGCGAAATGGTCCCGCCCCGCGCTCGCCGAAATGCCGCTCAGCTCGGGATCCTCGGTCGCCATGAAGCCGAGGGTTTCGCCTGAACGTGAATAGACGCAGCGCTTGTCGATCGCGCCGCTGCGATTGCGGTCGAGGGCGGCGTGCCAGACGGGATTGGGCTCCGCCAGGATGCCGCTCCACCCGAATTGCTTCTCGAGCCGCCAGCTGTTGCTGTTCGTCAGCCCATCCGTCGCCCCGAACTCGACGAAGAAGCCGCCGCGCATTTCCGACAGCTCAAAGGCGACCCACAGGTCCTGCAGGATCTGGGATTTCGAGCTGTCGAGATTGTCGAAGACGTAGCCGAGGAAGCGGACGGCCTCATCTTCGCGCAGTTGCATGATCTCGGGCCGGCGCAGCCGCAAGGCGTTGAACATGATTTGGCGCACATCGGGCCGCCCCGCCAAGGCGCCCAGAGCGCCAGCCGCCATTCTTTTGGTCGTCCTCGTCAGCATCTCTTCGCCCCTCGACGATGTCAGCTAGGCGGTTGCGTGGCTCAGCACGGCCCCGATCACGTTTGCGCCGCCGGCCCGGAGGGACCGTGCCGTCTCCGCGATCGCATCAGTGCCCGTGACGCCCGCGACTGCTACCAGAATGACGGCGTCGACGTGCTGGGCGAGCGCGAGCGTGTCAGTGTCGCCGCCTACAGGCGGCAGATCGAGCAGCACGTCGCCCCTCTGCCGCACCGCATTGATGATCGCGCCGACGCTGGGGTCGTTGAAATCGGCGAAATGGTTCAGATCTTCGTTTTCGGACAGTAGAGGCAGGACCGAGATATCGCCCAGCTTGATGCAGGAGAGCTGGGCGGGCTGCCCGCGGCAAGCCAGCGCGTCGACGACGGTCACGGCCCCGGCCCCATGCAGATCGTAGTGACCCGGCCCTTCGGCACTCAGCACGGTGACATGCGTCCCGCTTCGGCCGATCACACGCGCCAGATTCATCACCAGCACCGTGGCGCCGGTATCTTCCTCGCAGGCGACGAAGGCGACTGCCATGTTCTCGCCCGGCTTGCTAGCGGAGCAGGCCAGTTCCACGGTGGTGCGCAACCGACGCACCGCCAATGCGAAGGCGCTGGTCGGATGCGTAACGGCCAGGCGGTCCAATTCCGCTTCGGAACGATACCTCGTGCCGCGCCCGCGATCGCCCGCCGGAATGCTGGCCAGACAGGGCAGGCCGGCCTGTCGCGAGAGATCGTCAGGGCTGCGCAGCTTGCGATCGAAGGCTGCCAGGAGCGCGACGACCACGAGGCCGCTCATCAGGCCACCGACCGCACCGAGCAGCAGGATCAGCGTCTTGCGCGGCGCGGAGGGGGCAAGCGGACGGAGCGCGGCCCCGATGACCCGCGCGTCGGCATCCGGGGTCGGCCCGGCCGGTACGACGCCCGCCTTCAGCGCGCGGCCCGCAGCCTCGACCTGCGCATCCAGTGAATTCACCCGCCCTTGGAGATTCTCCGCACCATTCCGCGCAAGCTCGGCCTTGAACGAAACCGACTGCCAGATATAGGCCGAGCCGGCTGCATTCGCGACCTGGGCAGCCAGGACGGGATCGGACGATGAGTAAGTGATCTCGACGACATAGGACTGTCCGACGCGCCGGACCGCCAGACGGCGCGCAAAATTCTCGAACGCGATCTGCCGCATCCGACCTCCATCGGATGCGGGGGCGGAAGTCTCGTCACGAACCGTCTCGCTCTCGCTCGAATTGGCGGCGCTGGTCGCGCGCGAGCCTGCCTTGTCATCGCGACCGAGGACCCCGCGCAACGAGTTCCAGAGGGCTCCGACGACTCCTGCCTCTTGCGGAGAGAACTCCGGCTTTTCCGCGAGATCGAGCCCCTCGAACACGGCGTTCAGCAGGCGTTCCGAGCGGATGACCTGTATCTCGCTGTCGGCGCGGTTGAGGTCCAATGTCCCGGCACCCGCCTGCTCGCCGACGCCGCGAGAAACCGGGCGCCGCGGCTCCAGCAGGAGCGTCGCGGTGGCGGAATAGATCGGCACGGCCGTGTAGGCGTAGAAGCCCGCGGCGAGGACGCAGGCAGCGGTCCAAAGAGCGAGCGGGACCGAATACCGCCTCAGCTTGGCTCCGACCGACCTCAGCAGGGCGAGCGGCCCATCCTCCGCTGGCGCCGTGGCAGCCTCTTCGATCGGCCAAACCGATTGCAGGCGACGTCCCCCCGTAAGCCCCTTATGCATCATGTCTTCTCCGACCCGAGTGTGATCGATGCCGCTCGCTCCGGCTGGATGCGCCCGCGGAGCACATCGGCGATCGCCAGCACGTTGCCTCGCAGGCGTCCCCGACGGTCGACGAAAGGTTCCGGCCAGGCCGCCTTGCCGATGTTGCTCGCCATGTTCCGGAACAGCTGTCCGGCGACCTGCGGCAAGGTCATGGTCCCCTTCCGCAGCATGTAGAGAGGGTTGACGACCTGGGAGTAGCCGAGGCGGTCTCCCGCGATCCGGCCGCTCTTGACGCCCATGTGCACGCCGACGAGCTCGGCGGACTTGGCGATGCGGCCACCCTTCTTGGCGAGAGTTGCCCCAAAATCCCGGTCCTCGAGCCAGCCATAGAGGACGAGGCGCTCGTCGAAGCGCAGATCGCCGAGTTGCGACAAGCGGAAGGCCATGTTGCAGCCATAGGGGCTGTAGCTGTCGATCCACGACCAATCGCTCAGCGGAACATGCTCGACCAGACGGCTTGCATCCTCGAAGCGGATACCCGGCCCTGTGACGCCATCCTCCAGAACACGGCCGGTCAGCGCGACAACCTCGACATCGTCCCGAAAGGTCTCAGCCGCCCGCGCGAGCCAGTCCCGGTGCGCGACGAAGTCATCGTCGAAGAACACCACGATCTCGACATCGGGCGGCAACTGCGCGAGCCCCGTATTGCGCTGGGCAGCAAGCCCCGGGGGGCCGGTCACGACCGTCACGTCCGGGTGTCGGGCGAGATCGCCGGCGTCCTGGCGGGCGCAACAGGAGACGATAACCTCGTCAGGCTTCAGGGACTGGTGCGCGAGGAGGTGCCTGACGGTGAGCGACACCACGTCCGGGCGGCCCCGCGTGGCGATGACGACAGCAACGCGCGGCCGCCGCGGCAGATTGGCCGCGCGCCCGGTCAGCGACGCCGCCGGCTGGCGGAGCAGCTCGATATAGCCGGCCCCGGTCTGCGCCCACGAGAAGGTCGCGACCTGCTCACGCCCTTTCTCGCTCAACTCCGTGCGCAAATCGGGAGACCCGGCCAGTGCTAGAATTTGTCTCGTCCAGGCGTCGGGCTGCGTCGGCCCGGCCAGCAGCGCGGCGTTGCCGCAGACCTCGGGCATGCTTGCGCAATCGGATGCAACGACCGGACAGCCCCGCGCCATCGCCTCCACGATAGGCAGGCCGAAGCCTTCGGCCAGGGACGGAAAGACGAGGCACAGCGCCCTGTCCATCAGATAGGCGAGGTCATCGTCCGACAGACGGCCGAGATGATGGACATTGGGCACAGCGCGGAGTGCGTCCGGCGCGAAGATGTCGCCTTCCCCCCCGGCGATCAGGACGTCGATGCCGCTTTCGGCCAGGCGAGGTGCGATGTCGATCAGAAGGCCAAGGTTCTTGTGCCGGGCCCGCGAGCCGAGCGCGAGGACAAAGCGGCGGCCTGCCCGGCTCGCCAGCAGCGCCGGGGCGGTCTCGGCACGTTCCGGGCACCAGGTGAGCGCATGTTCGTGGCCGTTCGGAAGCACGGCGATCTGGTCCGCCCGGATCGGCAGGTAGCGGGCAAGCTGCCGTGCCGAGGCGTGCGATACCGTCGCGATGCGGGCGGCCCGGCGAACCAGCAGCGGCTGAAGCCGGGTGTAGAGCTCCCGGAACGCCCGACCGTAGCTGCCGGACGCGGTGAAGACGTTCGCGTCATGGATGCAGATGATCTGCTCGCGCTTGGCCAACGGCGCCGTGTTGCAGAGGTTCAGCAGTGGGCCGAAGGCCGTGGCCGGCAATTCGAGCTGCTCCCAGCCATGGCCGGAAAACCGGCCGGCACGGAGCAGCGGCAGCGCCTGGAGCCGGGGATCGTCGGCGCCCGGCGGCGCGATGATCGTCGCGACCTGTCCACGCTCGCCCAGCGTGGCGTCCATCGCGGCAACGACGTTGCGGGCGTAGCGCTGCACCCCCGTCACGCGTTGGGTCAGAAAGCGGCCGTTGATGGCGAAGTCGCTGGAGGAAGTCATGCCAGCCGCCTCCAAGCAGCGATGCCGAGCGGCATGGGCCTCGCAACACGCGCCTCCTCCTTCGGACGCGCCGCGGCAAGCGCGGCGAGCATGTAGAAGAACAGACCCTGGTCGATCACCGGGCTGACAAGCATGTCGCCCAGCAGCAGGCCGATACAGCCATTGCGCGCGGCAAGGCGCACATCAGTGGGGAAGCTGCCCGGGATACCGGGCCGCATGAAGAGCGCGCTGGTCAGAAATGCTCCGTAGAAGAGCGCGCCGGGAACGCCGACAGTCGCCAGCAAGGCGACCGCGAAGCTCGATGCCCGGGCGGTGCCGAGCCCCACCCCGATGCCTTGGGTATCCAGGAAGTTCTGGAACGATATCGCATTCCAGGCGCTGCGCTCGATGCCGGAATCCGAGGCCGATTTGTCGAGAAGAACCAGGTTGAAATAGTCCTGGATGATCTGGGACAGCGTCGGTTCCAGCATCACGCCGATGCTGGCGGCGATCACGACAGCCGGCGCTGCGATCGTGACGACCGCCGACGTCCGGCCGCCGGGCCGCTGAGCGCGAAGGATGGCGGTCGCATAGAGCACGAGCAACATCACCGGCCCCCCGGCCAGCCCCGTCGAGGAGGTGGAGAAGACGAGCGAGACGGCCGCAAGCGCGGCAAGGGTGCCCGTCAGGAGTGGAGACCGGCCACACAGGAAAAGCGTTCCGGTCAAGCCGAACACCCCGAGCGTGGAGCGCGCAAAGGCCGAGGCCTCAGGAAAGGCACCCGCGATGCGCTTCATGCCCGCGACCTGGTCCTCGGTGTGCATCACGTACTGGGCATTGCGCATGAAGCCGAGCAGCTCCTGCGTACCTGAGTAGAAGGTAACGAGGTCGATCAGCGCGAAAGCGAGGTTGGCCATGCAATAGGCCAGCACGCCCTTGAGAACGGCCTCGAATCCTTTCTGGGTCGAGGCGACCGCGACGATGACGACGAAGCTGACGAGGTTCGCGATCAAATAGACGCTCTGTGTCAGATTGCTCGAGACCGGCGTCAGCGGGACGGTCGTGCCGCTGTCTTCGTAGATCGAGGCTCCCAGCGGAACGATCTCGGTGACGCCAGCCAGCAGGCGCGGCACGAAGAAGGCGCTGGCGATCCCGTAGATCGCCAGGCAGGCGAGCCAAAATCCAGGCTCGTCGGGATTCAGCGCCCTGATCGCGGTGCTCGCTTCGCGCCTTCGGCTCACGGCCGCGATCACGACAAAGCCGAGGAACAGGTGCCCGGGCTGCACATTCGCTCCGCCGACGAATAGCGCGCAGGCCGCACCGAAGACGGCAGCGATACCGAGGCCGACAACCGCGGCCTCCATCGTCGTAAGCAGGCAGGCGATCCCGATGAGGACCGTGATCAGACCGATCGGCTCCAGCATCATGTCGGGCAGCCCCCCAAAGCCGGTCGGAGGAACCGCCTTCCCGGATGGCCCGCGATCTGACCGCCCCCACTCTTCATGGCTATTCCGCCAGAACCATCAGGGAGTAGCCGCCGAGCACACGGACCGTGAAGTCCGGATTGACCGAATAGCAGAGCCGGCGAGGCAACCGCATCAGGCGGCTGCTGAAAGCCTGGTTGGGAAGCTCCAGCCGGCTTGCCGTGTATTTGTAGTCGATGACGGTGTATCCGCAGTCCTTCAGGGTCGCCAGCGCGCTATCCTTGAAGAAATAATGCAGGTGCCCGACGCTGTCCCTGAGCCCCATGATCGGCCAAGCCCGCAGAACTGACTGGACCGAGAGATCCAGCGGGATATGCAGCACCTTGTAGCGTGCGCGATCCTTCAGGCTCTTTAGAAACGAAATATAGTCCTCGACATGCTCGATCACGTCGGCGATGACGAGGATGTCGAAGTGAAGCTCTTCCTCTTCGCTCAGGTTCGCGAGGTGGAACCGAACGCGATTGGTCTCTTTCGACTTGGCACGGCGATAGGCATGCGGCGAAATCTCGTACCCCGACAGCCCTGCTTGCGGAAAAACCTCGGCCAGATTGAGCAGGATCTCACCCGTGCCGCAGCCGACCTCGCAGATCGTCTCGAAGTCGATATTGTTCTTCGTGACGATCTGCTCGATATGCTTCGCCTTCCACGCAGAATCCTCTTCGTGCCAGTTAGGGTTTCGATCGGCGTACTGTTCGGTTTCGTAGATTGTTTGCACGGTTGCTTACTCAAGCAAGGTTACGGAACTAACACATAAGACGATACCGAGAGAGCCGGCCCCGCTGTATTGGCGATGTCGGTCGCGGCGACGGGACATCTCTCAACCTCCGGCGGCAGCGAGCAATGATGCCCGCCCGGAATGCACGGCCGCTTTTCGCATCGTGTTCGGCAACGGCTTCAGGAGCTGCTCGATGTGCAGCTTCATCTGCTTTTCGAAGACATCCCGCGAAAAGCCCTGCGCATAGGCTGCAATCCCGTCGGAGTCCCAGGCGGTCATACGCGCCCGGTCATCCGCCGCGATGATGGCGTCGACGCTCTGCTCATCGAAGAAGATGCCTGTCTTGCCTTCGACGACCGTCTCGGTCGCCCCGCCCCGACGATAGGCGACAACGGGGCGGCCACTCGCCATGGCCTCGAGCGGAACGATCCCGAAATCCTCCTCGCCGGGAAAGATCAGCGTCTTGCAGCGCGAATAGTGATGCCGCAGCACATCGAACGGCTGAGGTCCGAGGATCCTGACGTTCGGCTTCGCCAGCTGGCGCAACTCGCCGAGCATTTCCCCGCCGCCGATGACGACGAGCTCGCGGCCGGATTCGTTGAACGCCTGGACCGCCAGCTCCGGCCGCTTGTAGCGCACCAGCTCCCCCACCATGAGGCTGTAGTCCTCGATGGCCTCGTCCGGCAGGACCTCGAATGCGTCGACATTGACCGGCGGGTTAATCACCGCCGCGGCGCGACGATAGTAACGGTACAACCTCGCCGCGACCGTCTCAGAATTCGCAATGTAGTGATCGACGCGGCTCGCGGAATTCGCGTCCCAATTGCGGATGTAATGCGCGAAAATCGGCATCATCCATCGTGTGATCAAATCCGATCTCTCGCGATAATCATGGAACATATTCCAGATGTATCGCATCGGTGAGTGGCAATAGCAGATATGCATCGAACCGGGCGGCGGCACGATGCCTTTCGCCGGCCCGGATTCGCTGCTGATGATCAGGTCGTAGCCGCGCAGGTCCAGTTGCTCCAGCGCGAGAGGCATCAACGGCAAATACTTTTGATACATCTTTCGGGCACGAGGCAGGCCATTGATGAAACTCGGAATGACCCGGTGCCGCCGGATCTCCTCGGAAACCGCCTCCGGCACATAGACATGCGTGAAGATGTCGGCCTCGGGATAGATTCGGCACAGCGACTCGACGACCTTCTCGCCGCCCCGCATGCCGACCAGCCAGTAGTGGACGATCGCGACCTTCATACCGCAGCCTCCCCTGCCGTTCTGGATGAGTGCCTCGCCCGCCAAAGACCGGCAGCCCGCAGGGAGCCGCGCTCTTGCGCACGCAGAAGTCCGGAGCAGGTAGCGACGCTCGATCTCATCGGCTTCCCCTCTGCGAAAGGACGGCAGGAACGGTCTTGACGAGGATTTCGAGGTCGAGCGCCAGGTTCCAGTCGCGCGCATAGCGAGCATCCAGTGCCACGCGGGTGACGTAGCCGCAGTCGCTGCGCCCACTCACCTGCCAGAGACCGGTCAAGCCTGGTGGCACGGAAAAGCACTGCGAGAAGGCATCGCCATATCGCGCGATTTCGGCTTCGACGATCGGCCTCGGGCCGACGAAACTCATCTCCCCGGCGAGGATGTTGAGCAACTGCGGCAGCTCGTCCAAGCTCGTCTGCCGCAGGAACTGCCCAAGCTGCGTGATGCGTGGATCGCGCGAGAGCTTCTGGTTCTCGCACCATTCCCGCGCGGCATCGGGGTCGGCATCGAGGAGTTCCTTGAGCGCCTTTTCGGCGTCACATCGCATCGTCCTGAACTTGAGACAGGTGAACGGCCTGCCCTGACGACCTATCCGTCTTTGGCGGAAGATCGCCGGACCGCCGTCGGACGCGCTGATCACCGCAGAGAGCGCAAGGAGCAGGGGAACAAGGAAGACCAGCAGCACAAGCGCCAGGACGACGTCGAACGAGCGCTTGGTGGCACGCTCCGCGGCACGCCGAATTTCCGGATTCAGCCGCATGCCGAGCGGATGCGGAAAGGAGAGGCCAGACGGTCGATCCGATTTCGCCACGGCATCACCCTTGGCTTAAAGACAACAACGCCATTTAAGAAAATATCAACCCAGTCTAAGCATACTGCAAGTTCATATTTTCGGCTGATTATATTTTATACTATCAATACTATATTTGATGCCTTTCTGACCGTACGTCAGAGAACTCCCGACAAAATCGAGATAAAAATGGTTCTAAAATGACCGGGTTTCCGGCCGGGCGAATCGCGCTTATTGCACTGCACAATAAATTCGCATGACCTTGAGTTAAATTACGTCGCTACCTAACGGAAATCGGATCTCGCACTTGCGGGGACCGCCCGCCCGATGCCAGCACTGGGCGACAAACCCGGACCTGCAGAGAAATCGGGTCGCAGCCTGAATCCGCACATCTTTCGCGAGCGGCCGGGTCCAATCCGGCAGGCGCGGGCCACGGCCGTCTATGTCGAGGCGACCCCGGCAGCGCCTTGGAACCACCCCATGACGATGGCGTACTGGATGATGTCCGATCGGCTGCGAAGCTGGAGCTTCCCGGTTGCACGGATTCTGTAAGTCTCGACGGATTTTGCTGTCAGACCGAGCCGCTCTGCGATTTCTCGGCTGCTGTAGCCGAAGGCGACCAGCCGCAAGACCGTGGCTTCACGCTCGCTCAGCACCGTTCGGCGGCCGTTCGAACCAGAAGCCGGCCGTCCGCCAATGCGGATCCCCTGGCCTTCGACATACTGACCTCCCCGGCGAAGAGCCTCGATCGCCCGCAGCAGGCTGTCGCCCGGCGAGGTCTTCAGGACGAAGGCTCGGGCGCCGGCCGACAGTGCCTCTCCGACATGACGAGAGTCGTCCTGCTCGGACAGGCAGATGATCCGCGCATTGGGGAATGCCTGGACGAGACAGCGGACGAGCGAAATCCCTCCGGTCACGGCCTCGACGATGATGATGTCCGGACGAGCCTCGCTGATGAGCGGCAGGAATGCTCCCGCCGGGCTGGCTTCTCCGACAACCTCGACATTTGGCGAGCGCGCGAGAAATGACCGCACCCCGGCTACGAGGATGGGCCGTTCATCGCAGATGAAGACACGCAGCCGTGTGTCGGAGGCCAGACTCATGGCACCTCTCTCGGTGTCAGGTAGCCGGTTGCAGCGACCTCCCCCGCATTGGTCTTTTTGTAGTTTCCCTCGAACTCAGTTTCTGTACGCGTTGGCCTCCCTGTCGCCCTTCTGCCGGTCGAGGGACAGCAGGTCCGGCGCGATGGACTGCAGCTGCGGGCGTTCGACCTTGATGAGATCGCCGGGCTGCACGCTCGTCGTTTCGTCGGCGGCGAACTGCCTTGTCGTACCGCCTTCCCGACGGATCACGACGATCGCCATGCGGGACAGGGCGCGAGACTGTTCGGTTTCGAGCCGCGGCCCGATCGCGCTGGATTCATTGATCAGCAGCCTGAGCGAGCCGAGCCGGTCATCGGCCTGCTTGAGGCTCGTCTGCGTCTCGCGCAGCTCCTTGCTGATGTCTGCATCCCGCTGGTTCTGCAGATCGCGCATGGTGCGCTCGTTGCGCGCGATCTCCTGCCTCGCCCGGGCCATCGCCACGATCAGGTCGAGCGACTGGCTTTCGAGCTGGGCCATATTCTGCTCGACGGCGAGCTGGCGCGGGCTCACCGCAAGTCCCTTGCTCACCAGAGTGTTGATGTTGTCGAGCTCGCGGCGAACCAGATCGAGCTGCTTTCGCTGGTTGACCTCCTTCGCCCCGAGCGTCTTCAATTCATCCTCGAGCAACGACTTCGCCTGCTGCAGCAGCGTCAGCTGCGAGACCAACGCGGTCTGCCTGGCGTTGAACAGCATCGTCTCCTCCCGCATGCCCTGCGCCGCGGACGCAGCGTCAGGGTTGCGCTGGACCGCCTGGGAGAATGCAATTGCGCTCGCGTTCTGCGTTTCCGACAGCAGGCGGTCACGGCGCAGGAGCAGCGCGAGCCTCTGGGTCTCCTGCAGGCGGATTTCTCCTTCGGCAACGATGGTCTCGCGCTCGAATCGCGCCAGCGCGAATTCGGCCCGCTGGAAGCCTCCCGCGATGCTGATGGCCTGAAGCGCATTGAGGCCGGGCCGATAGGCGTATTCGCCGGGCTTCTCGACAGTTCCGACGACGTAGATTGGCCTGTACTGGGCGATCTCCACGGCGGCGGCGGGTGCATTGACCAGTCCCGCCGACGCCTTGAGACGATCGGCGACGAGCGCGGCGATCTCGTCGGTCGTCTTGTTGTCGACCGATATCGACCCGATGATGGGCAGAGAGATCAGCCCGCTGGAATTGACTGTGAACTCGCCGCTCAGCCCCGTCCATTCAAAGACTTCCCGCGAGTTCGGCCTCCACTCGGAAACCTTGACCCTGACCTTGTCAGAAGGGCCGACGCGGTAGCTCGGCTCCCCGGCGACAGCTGGAGAGACCAGGGGGAGCGATCCGACAACGACAGCCAGTAACGCCGCAAGTCGCGGCGCGATCCGGCAGTTCGACGCGGCAGCAGATCGACGAAGCATAATGGACGCCCTCGACAGCTACGAGAGCGCCACGTAGCAAGTTCTCTGCCAAGCGCCCCAGCGATCACCATGGCTTGACCAGCCATGTCGGGTCAGTTTGATGGGCTGGAGGCATTTAAGACGCCAATTCGAATTTGTGCCGGCTCGGGGAGCGCGTATAGTCGCGGCCAGCTTTCTGCGTCGTCATGGAATGGTGGCCAATGGTTTTTGTGCTGTTCCTAGCTGCGCTGGTCGGCGGTGGTCTGACCGTCGTCATGGCTTGGCCGCTGGGGCCGCTGGCCGCGATTTTGCTGGCCTCCATTGTCGCGAGTTGCCTTGCATTTGCGGTGGGGACGATTGCCGCGCGCCTCGCGCGCAAGCGCGACGACGAGGAACACCGCGCCGGCCTCCGCTCCGCATTGAATCGCATCTTGCCGCGCTGATTGGCACGTCACTTGCTGTCTCGACGCCGGGAGGTTCCCGCCCATGTCGAGGATCACGCGCTTCCGCCACCCCGATCGCGATCAACAGACGGATGACAACCGGAACCAGGCGGTCCGGCTTGCGCTGCTGAGGGCCAGGCACAGCCTGGATGAAGAACGCCAAGGCCTCGAGCGCCGCCTCGAAGAAGCCAGATTGCGTGCAGCTTCGCTTCTGGGAACCGAGAGCGGAATCTACTTCGAGCGCGAGCCCGAAGACGAGCGCATGTTGTCGGAGGCCGAAGCCCAGATGGCTTATGCCGGCCGGCGGCTCGCCGAGCTAAGCGCACAGCAGAGCGTCTTCTCGACCATGCTTTCTACCCTGCCTGCGCCCGCTCCGGGCTTCAAGCAACGCGACAGCCTTTCCTCCCGCCTCGCCAGCGGCTTCCACCTGCTTTACCGCCGCGTGCGCCAGTCGCCGTAACCGGCCGTGCTGCACAAGAAGTCCCGGCAGGCTCAGCCCGATGTGCTAGCCGGCAAGCAGGCCTTCACAGCTCACGATCATCGCGCAAGAACAGCAGCCGAAGCCGCCGAGAAATCCTGCGACGCGAGGGCCGGGAGCCACCTTCCTGCGCTGTTATGCTGCTATCCGTAGGGGACGGCAGGGCTTGACCGCCAGCATCGCATCTGCTGGCATCCCCGAAGACGGAAACCGCCGACCCATGACGCTCGCCCTGCTCAGACGCGCGCTTGAACCCGCCAAGATCACCCTGGTCGGCGGCTCTCCCGAAATCGACGTGCTGGCGACCCAGATCCGCTCGGGATCTTATCGTGGTGATTTCAACGCGATTCCGGATGTGACGGCTTTTGCGGTCGCTATTGCCTGCTGACCTCCTGGTCGCTCCCGTCGCGGTTGCAGAGCAGGTTCTGGCGGCAGCGGCAGGGCAAGGCTGCGCCGGCCTCCTCGTCCCTGACGGGACCTCCGCCGACAGCGAGCGCCTCAGAAGCGCAGTGCAGACCGCCAGCATGCGACTGATCGGACCGTCGTCGCTCGGTCTGGCTGCGCCCCGTCTCGGTCTCAACGCGACCGCGGTGCCCGTGCATCTGGCTGCCGGCTCGCTCGCCCTCGTCGCGCAGTCCAATTCCGTGGCGGCCGGCATCCTGGCCTGGGCAGCCAAGCGCGGTATCGGCCTCTCCGGTGCCGTCGTGCTGGGCAAGGGCACCGACGTCGATATCGCCGACTGCCTCGATCATTTCGGCGCCGATATATCGACGCGGACCATATTGCTGGCGATCGACGAAGTCACCGATGCCGCGCGCTTTATCTCATCGGCTCGCGCTGCCGCGCGGATCAAGCCGGTGCTGGTCCTGAAGCCGCCGCGTCAGGAGCCGCCCTGGCCAGCCCTGACGCATTCGGCCCTGATCGTCACCAGCGACGCCGCGCATGATGCCGCCTTTCACCGGGCCGGCCTGCTGCGTGTTAACGATCTCGATGAGCTCTTTGCGGCGGCGGAGACGCTTGGACGAGCGCGCGCAGCGGACGCCGGCCGGCTGGCGATCGTCAGCAACGGCCATGGCCTGGCGGCGCTTGCTGGAGCACGCTTGCGGCAGGCTCGCGGCGTCGATGGGCTGTCGAGGGAGCCGGAGATCGTTCGGACAGCACAGGACTACCGTGAAGCGGTTAGCCGCCTTCTGACCGAAAATGACGTCGATGCCGTTCTGGCTCTCAACGCCCCGATCGCACCGGACGACGCCGCAGACTGCGCTCGCGCTGTGGCCGAGAGCCGCTCGGCTGCACCGGCGCGCAAGCCGGTGCTGGCGGTATGGGTCGGCGGCGGGGAGGAGATGGCGGGGATCTTCGCATCGGCCGGCATTCCCTCTTTCGCAACGGAGCAGGATGCGATCGTCGGATTCCAGCATCTCACGCGTCACGCGCTGCTGCTCAAGGAACTGATGGCAACGCCGCCGGCGCTCGACGAGTTGGACCAACCGGACATCGCTGCGGCCGCCGCCCTCGTGGATCGGGCGATCGAGGAAGGGCGCAATTGGCTTGAGCCCGACGAAGTCGCTCAGCTGCTCACCCTGTTCCGGATTCCGACGCTGGACCTCGCCATCGCCGCGGATATCGCAACCGCGGCCGAAGCCGCCCGGACGCAGTTCGAGGCCGGCCGTACGGTTGCGCTCAAGATCGTCTCTCCCGATGTTGCGCATAAGTCGGATGTCGGTGGCGTCCAGCTCGATCTCGCCAACGAGCATGCCGTCAGCGAAGCCGCCGGCCGCATGATCGAGCGCTTGCGCCAGCTGCGTCCCGACGCCCGATTGACAGGGTTCATGGTGCAGCCGATGGCGCACCGCGCCAAGGCACGCGAGCTGATCGCAGGATTTTCCGTCGACCATTGCTTCGGGCCCGTCGTCGTTTTCGGGCGCGGCGGCACGGCGGCCGAGCTGATAGCCGACACGCATGTCGCCTTGCCGCCGCTGGATCTTGCCGCGGCCGAAAACCTGATCGCCCGGACGCGGGTGTCCCGCATCCTCGGCGCCTATCGCGATGTTCCGGCGGCAGACCGGCGGGCGATAGCGGCTGTTTTGACTGCGCTGGGAAACATCGCCTCGGCGCTTCCCCAAATCCGGGCCATGGACCTCAATCCGCTCCTCGCCGACGCGAGCGGCGTCGTTGCGGTCGACGCTCGCGTGGTGCTGGAGCCAGACCCGACACGCCGCCGCCGTCCGGCTATCCGGCCCTATCCCGCGAGCTGGACGTTTCAGCATGCGCTCGGCGAGCGGCGTTTCCTCTTCCGCCCCATGAAGCCGGAGGACGAACTCCTGATCGGCGCGATGCTGGAGCGGGTGACTTTGGAAGATCTGAGACTGCGGTTTTTCGCGCCACTGAAGTCATTCAGCCACGCCTTTCTCGCTCGCCTGACACAGCTCGACTACGCGCGGGAAATGGCTTTCATCGCGATCGAGGAGGAGAGCCGGGAGGCGGCGGGAGCCGTTCGGCTCCATGCCGATCCCGGGCATGTCGAAGCCGAATACGCGATTCTGCTGCGCTCCGACTTGAAGGGCATCGGCCTTGGCAGAGCGCTCATGGAGCTGATCATCGACTGGGCCAGGGCCGAGAAGGTGCAGCGCGTCCATAGCCAGGTTCTGGCAGAGAATGGACCGATGCTCGCGCTCTGCCGTGACCTGGGCTTCGAGATCACGCGCGATCCGGACGACATTTCCATCAGGCGCGTCGCGCTGGATCTAAGCCCGGCGGCCGCGCCGACGCAGCCAAGCTCTTGAGGCATGGCAGCGGAAAGCTTGGCGATCGCGCAGGAACCGGTCGGCGTCGGGGCCTCGCGATCATCGGCTCCGGCTCCGCGCTGCCGCCCACGGATCGTTCAGCTCGCGCCCATGGGTGGAGCCTCCTGGCGATAGGTCGCGATGGCCCGCAGCATGGGAATGGATCGGATGACGAACTTCTCGATCTCCACGACGAGGAAAAACGCGATCCCTCCGGCAATGAGCCAAAGCCAGGTGGATAGGGACAGCGCCTCGGTGTCGAAGATGGCGTGGAACGGCGGCGCGTAGGTGAACAGGAGTTGCAGCACCACGACCGCGGCGATGCCGTGCCAGAGATAGGGATTGCCCATATGGGCGCGCGCGGACAGAGAGGAGTCGAGCAGGTAGCGGCTGTTGAACAGGTAGAAGACCTGCCCCATCGTGATCGCGTTCACAGCGGCCGTGCGTGCCAGCGGATCCGAAGCGCCCTGCCCCTTCATCAAGAAGAACGCAGCAAGCGCGTAGAGCACCAGTGCCGTGCCGACAAAGAGGATGCGCCAGACTCCGAAGGCAGTGACGATCGGCCGGTCAATCGCGCGCGGCGGCCGCAGCATCACATCCGCCTCATGCGGCTCGAAGGAGATGACGAGGCCGAGCGCGACGGAGGTGACCATGTTCACCCACAGCACCTGCGGCGCGGTGATCGGCAAGGTGAAGCCGAACAGGATCGCGAGGGCGATCACCGCACCCTGGGCGACATTGGTCGGCAGCATGAAGAGCATGGCCTTTTCGATGTTGTTGTAGACCGTGCGGCCTTCTTTCACGGCCGCCGAGATCGAGGCGAAATTATCGTCAGCGAGGATCATTCCTGCTGCCTCTTTCGTCACCTCGGTGCCCTTGATGCCCATCGCGACGCCGATATCCGCCTTCTTGAGCGCCGGAGCATCGTTCACACCGTCGCCCGTCATGGCGACGATCTGCCGGTTGGCCTGGGTCGCCTTTACGAGCCTGAGCTTGTGCTCGGGGCTGGCGCGGGCGAACACATCCACATCCCGCACGCAGTCCTGCAGCGCCGCATCGTTCATCGCCTCGATCTCGGTGCCCGCCACGGCCGTCTTGCCGTCACCGATGCCGAGCATCTTCGCGATGGCCGCCGCCGTGATCTTGTGATCGCCGGTGATCATCGTCACCCGGATGCCGCCGCCATGGCATTCCCGGACCGCGTCGATGGCTTCCTTGCGCGGCGGATCCATGAGGCCGACGAGGCCCAGCAGCACGAGGGTTTTCGGCAGGTGCTCCGGACCGAGGTTTCCGGCCTCGAGCCCCGGGTCCGGCAACCACGCCAGCCCCAGCACGCGCTCGCCCTGCGCCGCGAGCCGGTCGCCGGCCTCGGCGAAGTGGTTGCGATCCAGCGGCGCCGGGCCGTTCGCCGTCTGCTGGCGGTCGCAATGGTCGAGGATGACCTCCGGCGCGCCCTTGACCAGCAGCATCTCTCCGTCCGCCGATCGGTTCAGCGTCGCCATGAACTTGTGCTCGGACTCGAACGGGATCGCGTCCACCCGCGGTGCAGCGGCTGTCTCGGTGGCACGGTCCATGCCGAGCTTGGCCGCGAACGGATAGAGTGCGCCCTCGGTGGGATCGCCCTCAACCTTCCAATTGCCCTCTTCCTGAAAGAGCTCCGCGTCGTTGCACAGCAGAGAGACCCGGCCCATCAATGCAAGCGCCTCCGGCGGGGCGCCGACCGGCTGGCCATCCGCCTTCACCTCCCCTTCGGACGCGTAGCCGTCTCCGGTAACCGTGTAGGTGGCGCCAGCCGTCACCGCGGAGGTCACCATCATCTCCATCAAGGTCAACGTGCCGGTCTTGTCCGAGCAGATACGTGAGACGGACCCCAGCGTTTCCACGGCCGGCAGTCGGCGGATGATGGCATTGCGTTGGGCCATGCGCTGCACGCCGATGGCCAGCGTGATGGTGATGAGCGCCGGTAGGCCCTCGGGAATCACTGACACTGCGATGCCAACGATCGCCTGGAACAGCTCGACGAAGCTCATATGCCCGAGCCAATGACCCCAGGAGAACAGCAGCACGCTGATGACGGCGATGGCGGCGGTGATGACATAGCCGAACGTCTTGATCTGGCGCAGGAGGGGCGTCTCAAGCGCGCTCACCTCGGCGAGCATCTGGTTGATGCGACCGAGCTCGGTCCCGCTCCCCGTCTCCACGACAATCCCGGTCGCCCGGCCTGACACCACCATGGTGCCGGAGAACGCCATGTTCTCCCGGTCACCGACGGTAGCCTTGGCGGGCACCGTCGAAGTGGATTTCTCGGCGGGAAGGGATTCGCCCGTCAGCGCCGCTTCTTCAGTGCGCAGGTTCCTGGCCTCGACGAGGCGCAGGTCCGCGGGAATCTTGTCGCCGGACTCCAGGAGTACGACGTCGCCCGGCGCGAGTTCCTCGGCCGGGATCAGGCGCGCGTCGCCGCCACGCAGCACGCGCGCCTCCGCCGAGAGCATCTTGCGGATCGAGTCGAGCGCCTTCTCGGCCTGCCCTTCCTGCAGGAATCCCAGGAGCGCATTGAGAATGACGACGGCGAAGATGATCGAGGCATCGAGCCACAGGCTCAGCATGAGCTTGATGAAGCCGGCCGCGAGCAGGACATAGATGAGGATGTTGTTGAATTGGGCCAGGAACCGCATCAGCGGCCCCTTCTTCTTGCCTGTCGGCAAGCGATTGGGGCCGTAGGTCTTCAATCTCTGGGCGGCCTCGGTTCCATCGAGGCCCTGTGCGGGATCGACGCGAAGCTTCTGCTCGACCTCTTCCGCCGACAGGGCATGCCAAAACGAACGGCCCGCTTCCGATGCAGCAGTCTCAGCTGAGCTCATCTTCGCTCCTCCCCCCGCTATGTCTCGGCTCCCGGGCGCCGCCCGCTTCCTATTGCTCCAGTTCCTCCCGCGCCGCGGCGAGATCTCTCATCTGCTCCGGCGAAACCTTGGGGTAGGTCAGCTCAAGCTTTTCCACGGCCTCGACGATGGCGGCGGCGACCACGAGACGCGTGAACCATTTGTGGTCCGCGGGCACGATGAACCATGGCGCAGACTTTGAGGCCGTGGCGCGGATGGCCTCCTCATAGGCCTGCATGTAGTCGTTCCAATATCGGCGCTCGCGCACGTCTGCTGCGGAGAACTTCCAGTTCTTGTCAGGGTTATCGAGACGCTGCAGGAAGCGCTTCTTCTGCTCCTCGTAGGACAGGTTCAGATAGAACTTGAGGATGATCACGCCTTGACGGGCGATATAGTCCTCGAACCGGGCGATATCGGCAAGCCGCTCATTCCAAATGCCCGGTCTGACGAGCTCGGCAGGGATTCTCTGCGCCTCGAGCAGCTTTTGATGCACCCGCACCACGAGCACTTCCTCGTAGTAAGAGCGGTTGAAGATGCCTATCCGCCCGCGTGGCGGCACCTTGGTGGCATAGCGCCACATGAAATCATGCGAGAGCTCCTCGGCAGAGGGCTGCTTGAACGAGAAGACATCGCAGCCCTGGGGATTGACCCCCGACATGACGTGCTTGATCGTTCCGTCTTTCCCTGCCGCGTCCATGGCTTGGAACACCAGCAACAGGGACCAGGAATCCTGCGCGTAGAGCATCTCCTGCTCCATTGCGAGCCATTCCGTGCCTTGCTTCAGTAGCTGCGCCGCCTCTTCCTTCGCCATACTGAGCCCCAGCGTGTCGCCGGGATCGAAGTTGTTCAGGCGGAAGTTTTCGCCGTGCGCCACACGGAAAGGGTCCGTGTATCGCTTGATGGCGTCCATCACTTCTTTGCGCAGCATTGACCCTTCCTCCGGGACGATCGCCACAGGCAAAAAAGATTCGCCTTCACAATCCGTGTCAACGCGGCCGCGCCCAGCCGGATGAATCCGCTGTCGCGGCTGGAGTCTTACGTTGCAGGTGCGGGCGTCCATGCGGCAGCCACGGAGCAGCCGCGTCTACGTCGATCGCTGCTTAAGATCCCGCTCCCGACAGCCTGGTGACGTGGATCGACCGAGCCGCGAAGCGCTCGGCACGAGCGGAGCCGCTGTCGGCACTTCCATCGTTCGACATGATGGACCGCCTGTCGCGCTAGCTACACGAAAGCAGGCTTGGGGCAGGCAGGGGATGAGCGCAGCCAACAGCCGTTATGGAGCGAGCCCGGCTGCATGTTGGCTGCCATTGGCTGCGGCCGCCGGCTGATCCCCACGCCCAATAGGCGAGGCCGAGCGCCGAGGCTACGAAGTCAGGGTGGCGGCGTCTTCGGCTGATCCGGTCGAGGACCCGCCTCCCGGTCATCGTCATCGTCGAGAAGGATGCGCTCGGCGGCGCCGTCGAGATCCTCATATTGGCCGCTGCGCAGCGACCAGAGGAAGGCTGCCAGAGCTGCTCCGCCGAGCAGGAGCGCGAGAGGGATCAGGAAGACGAGGGTGTTCATTCGCTCGTTCCCAGCGCCGGAGATAGTCCCTCGGCCTGCTGCCGTCGCGAAGATGTTCGGTGCGGCGCCGCTTTCACATCGAGCCGCAGTGCGTTCGCGACGACCAGGATCGAGGACAGCGACATCGCCAGGGACGCGAGCAGCGGCGTGACGTATCCAGCCATCGCGATCGGCAGCGCAACCGCGTTATAGGCGATCGCCAGAGCGAAATTCTGTCGAACCAGCCGGCCGGCGTCCTGCGAGACCGCATGCGCCATCGGCACCGCGTCGAGCCCGTCGCGCAGGAAGACGAAATCCGCCGCGTTGCGGCCAATATCGGCTGCGGACGCCGGCGCCATCGAGACATGCGCCGCGGCCAGCGCGGGGACATCGTTCAGCCCATCCCCCACCATCAGCACCTTGCGGCCCTGCGCCGCCAAGGCCGCGAGCCGCTCGACCTTCTGCGCCGGCAACAGGCTTGCCTCAACCGCGCCGATGCCGAGCTTATCCGCCATTGCCTGCACCGCGCCCCGCGTGTCGCCGGAGAGCAGAACGATATCCAGGCCCTTCCCCCGCAAGGCATCGACGGCCGCGCCAGCCTGCGGGCGCAGCGCCTCCTCGAAGGCGAAACGGGCCTCGATGGTGCCGTCGCAGCCAAGCACCGTGCCGCTTTCAGCTTGCTCCTGCGCGGCCGCGCCTCCGGAGAGCACCCATTCAGCCCGCCCGAGCCGATAGAGCCGGCCATGCAGCCGGGCTTCGATGCCGAGGCCGGGATGTTCGACGACACCGGACAAGGCGAGCCCGCCCGCCGGTGCCGCCGCCGCGATCGCCCGCGACAGCGGGTGACCGGAGTGCCGGGCGATCTCGGCAGCCATCGCGAGCATTTCAGGAGCGATCTCCGCCCCGTTGACGAGTCGCGGTCGGCCGAGGGTCAAGGTTCCAGTCTTGTCGAAGGCGACCGCATCGATCTCGGCCATGCGCTCGATGGCGGAGCCGTCCTTGACCATGACGCCGTTCTCGAACAGCCGTCGCGATGCCACCACCTGCACGATCGGCACGGCGAGCCCGAGCGCGCAGGGGCAGGTGATGATCAGGACTGCGATGGCGACCGTGATCGCCTGGTGCCAGTCGCCGCCTAGCGCCATCCAGCCGAGGCAGGTCAGGAAGGCCGTCGCATGGACCACCGGCGAGTAGAGCGCTGCGGCGCGATCGGCGATGCGGCGGTAGCGGGCGCGCCCGCCTTCGGCCGCCTCCATCAGCCGCACCATCTCGGCGAGGAAGGAGGTGTCGGCGCGCGCGGACGCCACGATCGTGAGCGGCCCCGAAAGATTGAGCGTGCCGGCCTGGACCTCGGCGCCGGGCGCCACGCGGCGCGGAAGGCTCTCGCCCGTGACGATGGCGCAGTCCAGCTCGGAGAGGCCGTCCGAAACGACGCCGTCGACGGGGATGCGTTCGCCGGCCGTGAGCGCAAGGCGCATGCCGGGCTCGATCTCCGCGACCGGCACATAGTCGCGGCTGCCGTCCTGCCGCAGAACGGTGGCACCCCGGGGCGCCAGACGCATCAGGCCGCGCACCGCAGCGCGTGCCTTCTCGCGCATGAGATGGTCGAGCGTCCGCCCGATCAGCAGGAAGAAGATCAGCGAGGTCGCCGCGTCGAAATAGGCGTGCGGACCGTCATGGATCGTGTCGTAGAGGCTCAGGCCAACGGCGAGGCAGATGCCGATCGAGATCGGCACGTCCATGTTGGTGCGCCCGTGCCGCAGCACCGACCAGGCCGAGGCGAAGAAGATCCGCCCGGAATAGACAAGGCAAGGCGCCGCCAAGGCGGCGGAAATCCAGTGGAAGGCGCTGCGCGTCTCGGCTTCGGCCCCGGACCAGACCGAAACCGAGAGCAGCATGATATTCATCGCGCAGAAGCCGGAAACCGCCAGCGCCCGGATCAGCCGCGCCAGTTCCGGATCGGCCCGATCGGCCTCGCTCTCGAAAAGATGGCCGGGGTAGCCGAGCGCCGCGAGAGCGGCCAGCAGGTCCGGCGCGGCCTCGCCGCGCCACTTCACCGCGACGCGCCGGGTTGAAAGATTGACACGGGCCTGCTCGACGCCGTCAATCCGCATCAGCCCGGCTTCGACGGCACGGATGCAGGCGGCGCAATGCACCCCCGGAACGGCAAGATCGGTTTGCCGCAACCCGTCGCCGAGATCGCGGCTGGCAAGACCGATCTCCTGTCGCGCGGCCGAGCCATCGAACGCCTCGAGGGGCTCGACCGCTGGCGCGCAGCAGCTCATCTGATCGCCCTGTAGCTGTGCCAGGTCGCGTGGCCGAGCAACGGAAACACCACGATCAGGCCGAGCAGCCCCGTCACCACGCTCAGGAGGAAGAGCCCAAGCACGATCGCCCCCCAGGCGAGCATCACCGGCAGATTGTTCCAGACCAGCGAAATGCTGGTGCCCATCGCCGTGAAGGCATCGACCCGCTCGTCGAGCAGCATCGGGATCGCGAAGCTGCTGATCGCGAAAGAGAAGGCCGCAAACAGCCCGCCGGCGGCCGTGCCCACAAGCAGCATCGCCCAGCCGACCGGCGTGGTCAGCAGCATCGTGGCGACGTCGTGCAAGCCCGGGAAAGGCCGCAGGCCGAAGAACAGCGCATAGATGATCACGGCTGCCCGCATCCAGACCAGCATCAGCAGGCACAGGATCGCGCCCGTGTACAGGACCTGTCCTCCGGAGGTGGCCTTCACGAAGATCATGCGGCTCAGGCTGACGGGCTGGCCGGTCTCGATGTCGCGGCTCTTCTGGTAGAGGCCGATCGCCAGCAGCGGCCCGACCACCATGAAGCCCGCCAGCGCCGGGAACAGGATGTAGTCGAGGCCGAGCCGGAACAGCCCCCAGACGATGGCGATCGAGACCAGGAACACCGCGAGCCCGTAAAGCAGGCTCGGCAGCGGGTTGTGCCGCAGGTCTCGCCAGCCGGCGCCGAGCCATCCCAGCGCGGCATTTGCCGGCAGATGGCGCTGCCGTTGCGCCGAGAGCGGCAGGGGGATGCCTTGTTCGTTCTGGATCGTGCCCATGAATCCTCTCCCCTCAGCAGGCCGGGCGGGCGGCCCGGAAGGCCCCGCCCTCGCCCGCGGCCTTCGCGTGCGGCACGCAATCGGGCTGCGAGCCGACCGCGACATAGACCAGATGCGCGTTGACCAGCAGGAGCAAGGCCACGAGCAGGATCGTCAGCAGGAGCCAGAAGGCCCTCCGTCCGCCCCGCCGCACCTCGCCGCTGGCCTGTGCGCTCACTTCCTGTCTCCCGACAGCGTGCCCACATAGAGGGCAAGCAGCTTGATATCGGTCGGCGACAACCGACCTTCCCAGCTCGGCATATGGCCCTGCCGCCCGCCATGGACACTGTTCAAGACCGATTGCTCGTCGCCGCCATAGATCCAGTGGGCGTCGGTCAGGTCGGGAGCGCCGAGGTCATGCATCCCCTTGCCTTCCGGCCCATGGCAGGCGGCGCAATTCGCGGCAAAGACCTCCTTGCCGGCCGGCACGCGCGCCTGCTCGGTTTCCGTGAGCTTCTGCCCCGACAGCGACCGGACATAGGAGACGACCGCGAGCACCTGCTCGCGCTGGAGCACACCGTCGCGGCCGAAGGCCATCATCTGCGCGGTGCGCGTATCCTTGGCCGTGCTGTTGATGCCGACGCGGATCGTCTCGGCAATGGCCTCGGGCGTGCCGCCCCAAAGCCAGGATCCGGCAGCGAGATTGGGGAAGCCCGGCCCGCCCTTGCCCTCCGTGCCATGGCAGACGGCACAGTTGTCGGCGAACAGCGTGCGGCCGGTATCGCGGACATGGCGCATCAGGGCGGGGTCGGCCGCGATCTCGGCGAAGGAGGCCTTGGCGATCCGGGAGGTCCAACTGGCCCGCTCGGCGGCGGCGTCCTGCACCTGCCGGGTCACGATTTCGCGCTGGTCGTTCCCGAGCAGGCCCTTGGTATAGGTCCAGCCCAGCGGCCAGGCCGGCATCAGCAACCAGTAGCCGATCGCGAACAGGGTTGTTGCAGCAAGGAAGAACAGGACCACGCGCGGGATCGGCGTATCGAGTTCCTCGATGCCGTTCCACTCGTGGCCGGTCGTCTCTCGTCCCGTGACGGGATCGCGGGTCGCTTCTGCCATCGCTCAGTCCCCCGGCCTGTCGTCTTTGTCGAAAATGCTCTTCTTGGCCCGGTCGAAGCGCTTCCGGTTCGACGGCCACAGTGCGTAGATCACCACGCCAATCGCCAGCAGCATGAGGTAGAAGAGCCCCCAGCTCTTGGCGAAGCCGACCAGCGAATTGTGATCGACGTCCATCGCATCACTTCCCTGCCGCCGCAGCCTGGCGATGCGCAGCGTCGGTCAGGCGGCCAAGGATCTGAAGATAAGCGACCACCGCATCCATCTCGGTCAGGCGACCGGGCTCGCCGTCGAAGGCGCGCACGTTCGTGGCCTCGCCGTAGCGCTCGCTGAGCCCGCTCGCATAAGGGCTGTCAGGGCTCGCCTGACCATAGGCGTCGGCGCTCGCATTGGCGATCATTGCGTCCGTATAGGGCACGCCGACGGCGCGTTGCGCGGCCAGATGCTTGCCGAGATCGTCCGTCTTCAGCTCGTTGCGCATCAGCCAGCCATATTTCGGCATCACCGACTGCGGCACGACATCGCGTGGATTGATCAGATGCGCGACATGCCAAGCGTCAGAATACTTGCCGCCGAGTCGGGCGATATCGGGGCCGGTACGCTTCGAGCCCCACAGCATCGGGTGATCATATTTCGACTCGACGGCCAGCGAATACGGCCCGTAGCGCTCGACCTCGTCTCGCAACGTCCGGATCATCTGGCTGTGGCAGGCATAGCAGCCCTCGCGGGTATAGATATTCCGCCCGGCCAGTTCGAGCGGCGTGTAGACCCGCATGTCCGGGGCGTCCTCGACCGTCTCATGGATGGTGAAGAGCGGAGCGATCTCGACGAAGCCGCCGATGCCTGAAACCAGGATGATGGCGAGAACGAAGCCGATGGCGTTGCGTTCGAGCTTGCGATGAAAGAACTCGCGCATCGTCTCACTCCCCCGGCTGCAGCGCAGCGCCGGCACCCGGCAGGACCGGCTCGTCGGTCCCGCCGGTTTCCGTGACACCGCGCAACCGTGCCATGCGGATCGTCATCCAGACATTGTAGGCAGCCACGATCGCGCCGAGCAGGAACAGCGAGCCGCCGACGGTGCGCGCGATGTAGTAGGGACGCATCGCGACGACGCTTTCGATGAAGGAAAAGGCGAGCGTTCCGCTGTCGTTATAGGTGCGCCACATCAGGCCCTGGATGATGCCCGAGTTCCACATCGCGAAGACGTAGATGATGGTCCCCGACAGGGCGAGCCAGAAATGGACCTCGACCAGCTTGGGCGAATAAATCCGCTCGACCTTCCACATCCACGGCACCAGTGCGTAGAGCGAGCCGAAGGTGATCATCGCCACCCAGCCGAGCGCGCCGGCATGGACGTGGCCGACCGTCCAGTCGGTGTAGTGCGAGAGCGAATTGACGGCCCGGATCGCCATGAACGAGCCCTCGAAGGTCGAGAGTCCGTAGAACACCGCGGCGACCATCATGAAGCGCAGGGTCGCGTCGTCGCGCACCTTGTCCCAGGCGCCGTTGAGGGTCGCGAGGGCGTTGCCGGCGGAGGCCCAGGACGGCACCAGCAGCACGACCGAGAAGGTCATGCCGAGCGTCTGCACCCATTGCGGCAGCGCCGTATAATGCAGGTGGTGCGAGCCCGCCCACATATACATGAAGGTGATGCCCCAGAAGCTGATGATCGACAGCCGGTAGGAGAAGATCGGGCGACCGGCCCGCTTGGGCAGGTAGTAGTACAGCATCCCGAGAAAGCCGGCGGTCAGGAAGAAGGCGACCGCGTTGTGGCCGTACCACCACTGCGTCATCGCATCCTGGACGCCCGAGAACAGCGAGTAGCTCTTGGCGCTGCCGAAGGAGATCGGCACGGCCAGGTTATTGACGATGTGCAGCACCGCCACGACCAGGATGAAGGCCATGTAGTACCAGTTGGCGACGTAGATATGCGGCTCCTTGCGCCGCTGCAGCGTGCGCAGATAGAGCAGGAAGTAAGTGACCCAGACCACGACCAGCCAGAGATCGGCATACCATTCCGGCTCGGCGTATTCCTTCGACTGCGTCACGCCCATCAGGTAGCCGCTGGCCGCGATCACACAGAACAGGTTGTAGCCGATGAGCACGAACCAGGGGGTCACCTGATCGGGAAGGCGCGCCCGCGTGGTCCGCTGCAGGACGTGGAAGGAGGTCGCGATCAGCGCGTTGCCGCCGAAGCCGAAGATCACGCCAGAGGTGTGGACCGGCCGGATGCGGCCGAAGCTCGCCCAACCGGCATCCAGGGTGAGATCCGGCCAGGCCAGCAGCGCGGCGACCCAGACGCCGAAGAACATGCCGACCACCGCCCAGCCCAGCGACAGCACGATGCCGACCTTGGTGGGATCGTCGTAATAGCGCGTCAGGCGCTCCTGCGGCGGCTCCGGCTCGAAATACTTCGACATGACCAGGCCGAGAAACCCAAGCCCGAAGAGAAGGACGATCACGCCGTGGACGCCCAGCACATCGCCGCTGCCGGCGATCATCATGATCAATCCGAAGAACGCGACCAGCATCGACAGGGCTATCGCGCTCTGGCGCTCCGCAACCGTGAGTGTCGCAATCATCGCTCACCTCCCTTGCAGGGCCTGCGTCGCACGCCGGGTCGCGTCGACTCGCGACGTTGCCACCGGCTTAGCCTTTCGACTAGCGGTAGCGCATAAATGCACCATCTCAAATACTGATTTTACATAGGTGTTTGCCACACCATCACGGCCTTCCGAGACCACCTGTGAGAGACTGCCCGCTCACCAAGAATGCCGATCCGGCTCAGCAGCAAAGTCGCCTGTAGCGCGCGATAGCCGCAACGGCGGCCGCGCCTTCGGAGTCTGCTTAGCCGGCAAGCGTCTTAGGCGAGACGGATCACATACCGACGCCCGAGGCGGCATTGCCGCTCGTCAGCACGGCCGTGCTCGCGGCGTTTCACAGCGCGGGAGTGCTATAGAGCCGCTTGCCTGCAACCGAAATTTCAACCTGCTGGAGATAGCCCCGGAGCGCGGTGGTCGCGACGTCGATGCCCAAGCCCGGCGCATCCGGCGCTGCCACCTGCCCCTTTGCATCCGGCACCAGATGGTTCGCCGCAATGGCCGTCGCGAGCGGCTTCGGCATCGCCGGAAATTCGCAGATCTCGTGATCGGCCAGGCCAGCATAGGGCTGCAGCGAGGCCGACAGCGCAAGATGCGAGGTGAAGGTGTGGTTGACGAAGGTCACGCCCTTGGCCACCGCATAGTCCGCCACTGCCTTTGACGGGCCGATACCGCCGATCCGGCCGCAATCGATCTGGACATAGCCGATGCCGCCATAGTCGATGAGCTGCTTCGCCATGTGTTCGTTATGGGCGCCCTCGCCGCCTGCGAGACGAACCTTGGAACTACGTTTGGCGAGAGCGCCATAGGCTTCGAGCGCGCTGGCATGGAAAGGCTCCTCGAACCAGCGGACATCCGCCTTCTCCATCGCCGGAAGCCGCGCCGCCGCGCGATCGACGTCCTCGATGAAGATCTGTCCGGTGTCGACCAGCAGGATTCCGTCCGGCCCAAGCCCCTCCCGCGCCGCGACGAAATGCTCGGCGTCCGCCTCGACACTGCCGCGACCGATCGGCCCCCAGCCGAACTTCGCAGCCCGGAAGCTGCGTCTCCTGGCGTCACGGGCACGCTCCAGCGTCTCCTGCGGCGTGTCGCCGAACAGGACGGAGGCATAGGGCGTCTTGGGATGGCTCTTGCTATAGCCCAGCAGACGCCAGACCGGCTCCGAGCGCATCTTTCCGAGAATATCCCACAGGGCCATCTCGACACCGGAGAAGGTGTGCGGCGCCTGCAGCAGATCCATCGAGTTGTAGGCGACGGCGGCGGCGATGCGGGCGATATCCTCGGGGCTCTCCAGCACCTCTCCAAGCACCGAATCCGCCACGGGGCGGCAGACGCCATGCGACATCGGACAGATGAAGGCGGCGATGGAAGGCAGCGGCGCCGCCTCGCATTCCCCCCAGCCGACATGGCCGCCGGCGGCAACCCGCACCAGCAGCGCGTCCTGGCTGCCATCTGCCTCGTCGGTGACCACGGGCATGGCGAGATAGAAGAAATCGACGGCCTCGATCTTCGGCACGGGCTAGCTCCTCACAGTTCGTAGATCGCTGCGCGAGGCGCGAAGGTCACGTTCTCGTCGAGCGGATAGGCGGGGCGGGCACAGATGGTGTGGCCGAGGCTCTTCAGATTGGCGGAGGTCGCCCCCGGCGCGTCGATGTTGAAATTCCGCGCACACCACTGGTCGTACATGTGGAATTCGGTATGGGGCGACTTCACCACGATCAGGTCAAAATCGGTCGGGTCGAGCCCGTTGGCGTAATACATCGCCCGGTCGAACAGGCTGACCGACTGGCTCATCACGACGACGGCGACGTTGTCCCAGCTCAGCACCGCGGTGGGGCCTGCCTTGAGCGGCGCCTTCATCGTCTCGAGAAAGGCTTCGCCGTCGGAGAGCAGCTTCACCGTCGCGGTCACTGGCATCGGCGGGAAGCGGGCGGGATCAATCGAGCCGCCGAGCGTCACCGAGACGGTCGCGCCCACACCAGCCTTATGCGCCGCGGCAGCCGCCGGCGCATCGACGATCTGGGCCAGCACGCGCTTGCCGTAGCCAGCCTCGCGCAGCGCGGCGAGGATCGCATTGCTGTCGCCAGAGGCGCCCGACGAGGTCGCGTCCGCCGCATCGGTGAAGATCACTGGACCATCGATGCTGCGCGCCTGGCCAATGGCCCGGTCGAGCGGCACGAGCTTGCCCTGCATGCGGAAGCGCAGCGGCCAGAATTCCAGCGCGAGCCGCGTGGCTTCGCGCTCGGCCGTCTCCCTGTCGCCGTCGGTGAGGACGAGCACCTGTGAGCAGAGTTCCGGCACGTCGGTGAAGGGGTTGCCGATCATGATGCCGGCTGCCAGCGCCCTGCCCTCCTCCTCCAGCCGGCGGCATTCCGCGAGGAGGTCGCCATAACAGCCGGTCTTGGTGATGAGCTCGTCGCCGCGCACGAGCGCCGGAATGACGACGCGGGCCGCGACCGGCCTCGCGCCGCCGTCCATCAGCTTCAGCAGCAGTTCGGCGGCACGGCGCCCGGTATCGGCGAAGTCGACATGCGGATAGGTCCAATAGATCGCGAACCCGTCGACATTGCGCAGCATGCGATCGGTCAGGATGCCGTGCAGGTCCAGCGAGATGACGATCGGCATGTCGGGGCCGACGCGCTCGCGCAGCTTCTCCAGCAGATAGCCTTCCGGATCGAGCTCGCCATCGGCGCCCATCGCGCCGTGCAGTGAGACATAGATGCCGTCGATCCCATCGAGCCGGGCGAAGATGGCGGCCAGGATCTCCTCCGAGAGCTTCTTCCATCCCTCCGCCGAGAGCAGCCCGGCGCTGCCGGCGCGCGCGCAGATCGTCGGCACCACCTCGATATCGGGCCGCGCCTCGAAGACCGCGAGCGCGCCGCCGAGCTCCTGGTTCTTGCCGCGCTGGTCGTAGAGACCCTCGCCGTGCCGGATCAGGAAATTCTCGTACTGCGACGGCAGCGGATTGAAGGAGGAGATCTCCTGCTTGCAGTCGGCGATCAGGATGCGCTTCATCGGCGGGCTCCGGCGGTCAGAATTTCAGGCGGGGGTCGAGGACGTCGCGCAGGCCATCACCGAGAAGGTTGAGGCCGAGCACGCAGATGATGATCGCGAGACCCGGAAACACCGTGATCCAGGGGGCCTCGCGCATGAAGTCGCGGCCCTGGGCGATGATCGAGCCGAAGGAAACGGCCGGCGGCGGCGGGCCGGCGCCGACGAAGGAGAGCGCGGCCTCCGCCAGCACGGCGATAGCGAAGACATAGGTCAGCCGCACGATCAGAGGGCCGGCGGCGTTACGCAGCACATGCTTGAACAGGATGGCCATCTCGCCGACGCCGATCGAACGCGCTGCAGCGACGTATTCCTGCTCCTTTTCGAGCAGCACCGAGGCGCGCACGATGCGGGCGGTGTGCGGCGTCGTCGCGATGGCGAGCGCAATCACGACATTGGAGAGCGAGGCACCGAGCACCGCGGAGACGACCATGGCCAGTACGATCGACGGGAACGCCATCAGTGCATCCATCACCCGCATGATCGGCTGGTCGAGGTGGTAGAAGAAGCCGGCGATCGCCCCGCTCAGGGTGCCGGCGACGCCCGCCAGCAGCACCGTGAAGGCACCGATGACCAGCGAAATCCGCGCCCCGGCCATCACGCGCGAGAGGATGTCGCGGCCGAAATGATCCGTGCCGAACCAGTGCAGGGCGTCCGGCGCGACGAGCCGGGCGCGGACATTGCTACGCAGCGGGTCGAAGGGCGAGAGCAGATCGGCCGAGAGCGCGACAGCGACCATGGCGAGCACCAGCACGGCCCCGATCACGAAAGAGCGGTTGCGCAGCAGCCGCCGCCAGACGGCGCGGCCGACGAGCGGCGGACCCCGCATCAGGCCAGCCTCACCCGCGGATCGACCACGGCATAGAGGATGTCCACCATGAGATTGATCGCGAGATAGACCACCGCGAGGAAGAGCAGCCCGCCCTGCAGCACGGGAAAGTCGCGCGAAGCGATGGCGCCGACGATCAGGCGGCCGATCCCGGGGATAGAAAAGACCTGCTCGACGATGACGGCGCCGCCAAGCAGCGCCCCCGAGACGATGCCGATGACGGTGAGGATCGGGATCATCGCGTTCGGCAGCGCATGCCGCAGGACGACCCGGAGCTTCGCCAGCCCCTTTGCGTCGGCGGTCCGGACGTAATCCTGGCCGAGCGTGTCCAGCATCGAAGCCCGCGCCATGCGGGCGATGAATCCGACCTGGACCAATCCCAGCGTCAGCGCGGGCAGGATCATGCCGCGCAGCCACTCCGTCGGGGATTGCAGAAAGGGCGTGAAGCCGCCGCTGGGCAGCCAGCCAAGAGACACAGCGAAGACCAGCACCATGACGAGGCCGAGCCAGAAGTCCGGCACGGAGAGGCCGAGCAAGGCCGTCGTCATGACGGCCTGATCAGGCCAGCGATTGTGATTGACGGCGGCGACGATGCCGGCGGTGACCCCGCAGGCCACGGCGAAGGCGAGCGCCAGAGCCGCCAGCGACAGCGTCACCGGAAGGCGTTCGACCAGGGCGGCCGTAACGGAGCGGTTGAGCAGGATCGACTGACCGAGGTCCCCGCTCAGGATCCGCCCATACCAGCCCAACATCTGCTGCGGCAGCGACAGATCGAGCCCGAGCGCGCTGCGCAGCGCGGCAAGCTGCTGGGGCGTTGCCGAGGCGTCGAGAAAGGCTGCCGCCGGATCGCCCGGCACGAGCCAGATCAACGCGAAGGACATCAGCGACACCAGCACGAGCACGACAAAGGCGCCCGCGAGCCGGCGGATCAGGAAATGGCCCATGCCGCTCCTCGTCGAGTGATGGCAGCTGCGGCGCCACCCGGCCTGCGGAGGACCGCGGGCCGGGTTCAGCTATGCGAGATCAGGGCTCCAGCCAGACACCCCACATGCGCGGGATGCGATAGGGTTTGAAGTTCTTGAGCTTGGCCGTGGAAGCCTGGAAGACCCCGTAATTGCCCGCCTTCATGGCAACGGCCGCGTCGTACATATGCTTCTGGAAGGCGTCGTAGAGCGCCTTGCGCTTGCCTTCGTCCATCTCGGCGTTGAAGGCGGCCGCGATGCGGTCGATCTCGGGATCCTTCGCCTGCTGGGAAAGGCCGTTCACCCAGGGCGCCATCACCGAGCCCGGCCCCTCATAGGGCTCGATGCCGAAGCCGTGGGTCCAGAAGGTCCAGCCGGTCGGCGTGAAGCCGATCTTCGAGACGGTGGGCCAATCCGCCACGGCGAGGTCGACTTCGATGCCGATATCCTTGAGGCGCTGCTGCACCACCGTCGCGGTATCCACATTGGCGCGCAAATTGTCGACGATGAAGGTGACCTTGCCGCCCTTGTAGGAGGACTTGCCGAGGAGCTCCTTGGCGAGCTTCAGATCGGCCTTGTTGTACTTCTCGCTGCCAACCGCCGAGTAGAAGGCGGCACCGGGATAGAGCCAGCTCGGATCCATCTGGTAGATGTCGGCATAGGAGATCGCCATGATCTCCTCCATGTCGAGAGCCGCCTGGACGGCGAGCCGGAAATTCACGTCATTGGCCGGCGGCTGCGCCTGGTTGAACTTGATCACCTGCAGGCCGAACGGCATCACCTTGTGGATCGTGAAACGGTTGTCGGTGCCGAGCCGCTTGGCGGTAGGCCCATCGACCGTCTCGTTGAACTGGATCTGCCCGGCTTCGAGCGCCGCCGAACGCGCGCCGCCTTCCGGCATGAAGCGGAAGGTGACGGTGTCGAGATAAGCTTCCTTCTTGCCGGCGAAACCGTCGCGGCCGGTCGCCTTCGGATTGGGCGAATAGCCGTCATAGCGCGTGAGCTTGACGTGGCTGTCCGGCCTGTACTCGACGAACTTGTACGGCCCAGTCCCGATGATCTCGATCTTGCCGGCGTCCTTGGCAGCCTCGCTCGCGGGATAGATCGCGATCGGCGCGCGCGGCGACGAGAGATTATCGAGGAAGGTGGACTGCGCCTGCTTCAGCGTAACCGTGACCTCGTAGTCGCCGCTCGCCTTGATCGTGTCGATCGCGGAGACGAGCGCCGGCGAGGCCCCGATCTTGCGGTAGCGCTCGAGCGAGGCGGCAACGTCACCGGCATCGAGCTTCTTGCCGTTGTGGAAGGTCACGTCCTTGCGGATTGGAAAGACGTAGGTTTTCCCATCCGGCGACACCGTTACCCCCTCCGCCAGCTCCGGCACCGGCTTGGCGTTCTCGTCGCGGGCGTAGAGCGTCTCGAAGATATGAAGCGTGATATTGCGCGCCGCCTGCGCCGATGTGATCTGCGCATCGAGCGAAGGCGGCGCCTGGCTTATGCCGATGACGATATCGCCGCCCTTTCGCTGGGCCAGCGCTGTTTGAACCCCTCCCAGGGCGATGGCGACCGCAAGGGCGCCACCGAGGATGATGTGCTTTGCCATTTCTTCTCCCCTTCGGATTATGGTCAGGCACGAAGACGGTCAGGCAGCGGCGCGCAGGGCGTCGTAATCCTCCATGAGCACGGCGACGGTATCGCCACGTTGCACGCGGCCGGGGCCTGCCGACATCCACAGCACCCCGTCGCAGCGATAGCGCACCTCGACAGGCTCGCGATCGACATCCTCGACGAAATGCAGGTAGCCGGCGAGATCCCCGGCGCGGCAGACGTCGCCGACGACGTTGCGTGGCTCGAACAGCCCGCTCGCGGGCGAGAAGGAATAGCCGGCGGCATCGCGGACCATCATATGGCGCGTGCCGGGCGAGCCGTCGCGTTGGCGGGTATCCGGCTCGCCTTCCATCACGCCGAAATGCTTGAGGATGTTGGTCAGCGCCCGGCCGGCGATGCGCACGCCCTCGACGTTGACGCGGCCCCAGCCGCCGAGTTCGGTGCCGAGCGAAAGGATGCCGCGCCGCTCGACCGAGGAGGTCAGCGTCGCCCCCTCGTCGACGCCCCAGAACACGACATTGTACGGTGCGCCGAAGGCCGCCGCTGCGGCCATGGTCCGCTCGCGTAGAGCAGCGTCGGCGACGTAGTGCATGTTGGTGGACAAGGCTGAATCGCCGGAGTGGCCGGCCGTGTGCAGATCGACCGAAACGTCGACCAGGGGCAGCAGCATCGCGTCGACGAAATGCGCCAGCATCTCCGAGAACGTGCCCTTCGGATTGCCCGGGAAGCAGCGGTTCATGTCGCGGTTGTCGACCGGCGACAGCCGCGTGTCGTTCATGACCGCCGGCATGTTGAGCGCCGGGACCATGATGACCCGTCCTTGGATCGACGCAGGGTCGAGGCTGCGGGCCAGGCGAGAGACGGCGATCTGGCCCTCATACTCGTCGCCATGGACGCCACCCGTGAACAGGATCGTCGGGCCGGAGCCGTTCCTCACGCTGACGATCGGGATCTCGACGACGCCCCAGCCGGAGGTGTTGCGGGAAAGAGGTGCTCGCAGATAGCCGGCTTGCCGCCCCGACGCCTCGAAGTCGATTTCGCAACGGACCCGGCTCTCGGACGCCATGACGCCCCCCTCCTTGCTCTCGCTCCAACAGGATTGTATACGATTATACAAAGTGTCAAGCGAGCGGCGAGAGAGTTGAATGGCGGAAGCGGGTGCAAGAACGGCTGCGGCATCGACGCCGGACGGCGCCCGAAGCCCAATCCCGGATTGGCAGCCGCTCCAGCCTCAGACCCTGGTCGACCACGCGATCGAGGCGATCATCGCCGGCGCCGCCGCGGGGCTGATCCTGCCCGGCGACCGGATCGTCGAGGTCGATCTTGCCCGCAAGCTCGGCGTGAGCCGCGTGCCGGTGCGCGAGGCGCTGCGTCTCCTCGAAAGCCAGGGCGTCGTCGTCAGCGAACCCTACAAGGGCATCCGGCTGCGCCCGGTGACCAACGAGCGCGTCTCCGACCTCATCGAAGCCCGTATCGCGCTCGAAGCCAGCGCGACTGCGCGCGCCGTCACCGCTGGCCGCAACCGCGGCAGCCATCTCGATGCGCTACGCGCCGCCGTGGCCGAGATGGAACTCATGGCGGCGCGCGGCAGCGCCTATGGTGTCGCAGTCGCCGATACCCGCTTCCACCGGGAACTCTGCCGGCTCGGCGGCAACAGCGTCACGCTCGAC
Source organism: Hyphomicrobiales bacterium (assembly GCA_900473415.1). Classification (GTDB taxonomy): domain Bacteria; phylum Pseudomonadota; class Alphaproteobacteria; order Rhizobiales; family Beijerinckiaceae; genus Allobosea. The sequence continues at coordinate 16,153 of UCLR01000005.1, read as the reverse complement.
CTGTGGGAGACGCTCGCGCCGCAGTGCACGATCATCTTCGGCCTCGCCACCTTCGGCAAGCCGATGGCCGGTGTCGTCGAGGAGCATGTCGATCTGCTCGCGGCGTTCGAAGCCGGCAACATCGCGGTGATCGAGCGTACGCTCGACGAGCACATCACGGTCATGAACCACGCGATGGACTACGAGGCCATCGTCACGCAACGCCGCAAGGAAAGGGACGCCCTGTGAACGATCAGGCCATCCAGCAGGCGCAGGCGGGGCAACGGCGGGCGGGGCTCCCGCCCTTTCGCATCACGCGCATCGAGGCCGCTCCCCTCTTCGGAGAAAGCCCGAAGGGCGGATGGTCGGCCGAGATCCGTCCCGAGGATTCCATCCACGCCCTGATCGCCGTTCATACGGATCAGGGGCTGACCGGCTATGGCAGCGTCTTCACCGATGGCCGCCTCGCGCAGGCCGGCCTCAAGGTGCTGGAGCCGCTCTTCCTGGGAGCCGACGCGCTCTCGCCGGAATTCGTCAGTGAGAAGCTGCACCAGAACACCTTCTGGATGGGCCGTGGCGGCACGCTCACCCACACGATCAGCGGCATCGACATCGCACTTTGGGACATCCTCGGCCAGGCCACCGGCCTCAGCGTCGGGCGGCTGCTCGGTGGCCGCTACCGCGAACGCGTGCAGCCCTATTGCTCGCTCCTGATGGAAGAGCCCAACGCAATGCGGGATGTGGTCGCGAGCTATCGCGACAAGGGCTTCAGCGCCTTCAAGATCGGCTGGGGCCCGTTCGGCCGCGCACTCGACGTGAAGCTCGACGAAGCGATCGTGCGCGCCGCGCGCGAGGCGGCGGGCGAGCGTTCGAAGCTCTTCGTCGATGCCGGCGCCAGCGACGCGCTCTGGCCGCATGGGCTGAAATGGGCCAAGCGCACGGCGCAGATGCTCGCGGACTACGAGGTTGGCTGGTTCGAGGAGCCGGTCAGGCCGGATGCGATCGACGATTATCGCGAATTGCGCCGGTCATCGCCCGTGCCGATCGCCGGCTGCGAGGTGCTGACCCGGCGCCAGAGCTTCATTCCCTGGCTGACGACCGGAGCGCTCGACATCGTGCAGCCCGACGTCACCAAGGTCGGCGGCATTTCCGAACAGCGCCGCATCGCCTGGATGGCCTATGATCTCGGCATCAAATATGTCGGCCATGGCTGGAACACGGCACTCGGCGTCGCCGCGGACCTGCAGATGGCCTCCGCCTTCCCGGACGCCGACCTCGTCGAGTTCATCGGCGGAAGCCCCTACGTCGACGGCATCCTGGCGAAGCCTTTCGCACTCGACGAAGACGGCTGGCTGCCGATCCCGGATTTGCCGGGCCTCGGCGTCGAGATCGACCGCGAGAAGCTTGCGCGGTACACGCCCGAGCCGGGCGTGCTTTTCGGCTGAGCCCCTCGCCGTGTGATCCCCCGGGCTGACAGGGGAAATGACACTCGCTGCGGCCCGGAGATCGCGCCGCGTCACAGCGGCTCGTCGTCATGCGCAGGAAGCATCAATGCGTCGTTGCGCGCCGAGCTGGCGGGCGTGAGCGCTCCTCTCCTCCACCTCGTTCACCGTCTCCGCCAGCGGCACTCTCTCACCCTTCGGACGACTATTCCCGCCCTCTCTCTTGCAATAAGCTGTTGACAGGGTGGCCTAAGGAATTCCGCCGACGAAGCTTCCGATGCAACGGGGCCATCATCCCGTCCACAGAGGCGGAAAGGGTTAAGGAGAGTATCAAATGAACAAGTTGCTGTTGGCGACGCTGTCTGCGTCTGCCCTCATGGCGGCGCAGCCGCTCGCAGCCAAGACGCTGATCTACTGCTCGGAGGGCAGCCCGGAGAATTTCGCGCCGAGCGTCAACACGACGGGCACGTCCTTCGATGCGAACACCCAGATCTACGACACGATCGTCCAGTTCGAGCGTGGCGGCACCAAGGTCCAGCCGGGCCTCGCGGAGAAGTGGGACATCTCGGCTGACGGCCTGACCTACACCTTCCACCTGCGCAAGGGTGTGAAGTGGCACTCCAACAAGACCTTCAAGCCGACGCGCGACTTCAACGCTGACGACGCGATGTTCATGATCGAACGGCAGTGGAAGGAGGATCACCCGTTCTTCAAGGTCACCAGCTCGAACCACTCCTACTTCAACGACATGGGCATGCCCAAGCTGCTGAAGTCCGTCGAGAAGGTCGATGACTACACGATCAAGATCACGCTCAACCAACCGGAGGCACCGTTCCTCTCCGATCTCGCCATGCAATACGCCAGCGTGCAGTCGAAGGAATATGCTGACGCGATGCTGAAGGCGGGCACGCCCGAGAAGCTCGACCAGGATCCGATCGGCACCGGCCCGTTCTATCTGGTGCAGTACCAGAAGGACGCGATCATCCGCTACAAGGCCTTCCCTGAGTACTGGGCCGGCAAGGCCAAGATCGACGACCTGATCTTCGCGATCACGCCGGACGCCTCGGTGCGCTGGGCCAAGCTCCAGAAGGGCGAATGCCATGTCATGCCCTATCCGAACCCGGCCGATCTCGAGGCGATCAAGAAGGACGCCAATGTCCAGATCCTCGAGCAGCCCGGCCTGAACATCGGCTACCTCGCCTACAACACGACCAAGAAGCCGTTTGATGACGTCAAGGTGCGCCGCGCCGTCAACAAGGCGATCAACAAGAAGGCCATCATCGACGCGGTCTATCTCTCCAGCGGCATCGCCGCGACCAACCCGATCCCGCCCTCCATGTGGTCCTATAACGAGACCATCAAGGACGACCCCTATGATCCGGAGGCTGCCAAGAAGGAGCTGGCCGAGGCTGGCCACCCGAACGGGCTGGAGATCGACCTCTGGGCGATGCCGGTGCAGCGTCCCTACAATCCGAACGCCAAGCGTATCGCCGAGTTGATGCAGGCCGACCTCGCCAAGGTCGGCGTGAAGGCCGAGATCAAGACCTATGAATGGGGCGAGTACCGCAAGCGCATGCAGGCGGGCGAGCACCAGACTGGCATGCTCGGCTGGACCGGCGACAATGGTGACCCGGACAACTTCCTGCACACGCTGCTGGGTTGCGATTCGGCCAAGACCAACGGCTCGAACGTCGCCAAGTTCTGCTACCAGCCCTTCGAGGAGCTGGTGACGAAGGCGAAGACGGTCACCGACCAGGCCGAGCGCGAGAGGCTCTACAAGCAGGCGCAGGTGATCTTCAAGGAGCAGTCGCCCTGGTTCACTATTGCGCATGCGGTGCAGCTGAAGCCCGTCCGCAAGGAAGTGAAGGACTTCAAGCTCTCGCCGTTCAGCCGCCACGTCTTCTACGGCGTCGACATGGCCAACTGAGCCGGCACGGCTGATGCATCAACGACGGATGCGGCCCTGACGGGCCGCATCCTCTCCAGAGCGGAAGACGACGAGGCAGCTCCGCCTCGCGCCAGATTGCGCTCCCTATAGCGTTCGAGAGACTTGCCATGGCCGTTCGCGCATATACCGCTGCCCTCGCCCTCGGGTTGAGCGCCTTCCTGCTGCCCGCCGCAGTCAGCGCCCAGGCGCTCGTCGTCTGCACGGAGGCCAGCCCGGACTTCCTAAACCCGCAGTTCAGCAGCCAGAACACGGCTTACGACATTGCGGCTCAGGTCTATGAGCGCCTGACGGCGACGGAGCGTGGCGGGTCGCAGATCATCCCGAGCCTTGCCGAGTCCTGGACCATCTCCGACGACGGGCTCACCTACACCTTCAAGCTGCGCAAGGGCGTGAAGTGGCATTCGAGCAGGGCCTTCACGCCGACGCGCGAGCTCAATGCCGACGACGTGCTGTTCTCGTTCCAGCGCATGTTCGACGCGAACCACCCCTTCAACAAGGTCGGCAACGGCAACTACCAGTTCTTCAGCGAGATCGTGAAGCCGAGCCTGAAGGCGATCGAGAAGGTTGACGACTATACGGTCAAGCTCGTCCTCTCGAAGCCGAACGCGCCGCTGCTGAGCGCGCTCTCCGTCGAGCCGATGTCGATCCTTTCGGCTGAATATGCCGCTGCGATGAGCAAGGCCGGCACACCCGAGCAGGTCGACCTGGCCCCGATCGGCACCGGTCCCTTCTCGCTGACCTCCTACCAGAAGGACGCCGTTGTCCGCTTCAAGGCGGTCCCGGACCACTGGACGAAGGCTATCGGCAACCGTGACCGCATGGCGCTGGTGAACGACCTGATCTTCGTGATCACACCCGACGCCGCCGTGCGCTTCGCCAAGGTCCGCTCCAACGAATGCCAGATCGCGCGCTATCCCAATCCAGGCGACCTGGCCGCGATGAGGACAGACGCCAACCTCAACCTGCTGCAGGGAAGCATCGCCGACCAGAGCTTCCTTGCCTTCAACCAGCGCAAGAAGCCCTTCGACGACCAGCGGGTGCGTGAAGCGCTGGCCTACGCCACCAACATCCCGGCGATCATCGACGCCGTGTACCAGGGCACCGGCAAGGCCACCGCCTCGGCCGTGCCTCCGGCACTGTGGTCGCATCACGAGGAGCTCAAGCCGCGCGCCTACGACCCCGAGAAGGCGAAGGCGTTGCTCAAGGAGGCGGGCCTCCCCAACGGCTTCGAGACGGTTCTGTGGGCGATCCCCGTCGTGCGCGCCTATATGCCCAACGGGCGCCGCGCCGCCGAGCTGATCCAGGCCGACTGGGCCAAGATCGGCGTCAAGGCGACGATCCAGACCTTCGAGTGGGGCGAGTACCTCAAGCGCGGCCGCGCCGGCGAGCACGAGGTCGGCATGTTCGGCTACACCTGGGACTATCCCGACCCGAGCCAGATCCTGCTCTCCGGCTGGACCTGCGAAGGCGTGAAGACGGGTGCCAACCGCGCCGGCTGGTGCAACCAGGAGGCTTCGGACGCCCTGGCCAAGGCGAACACCATCACCGACCAAGGCGAGCGCACCAAGCTCTACAAGCGCTTCCAGGAGCTGTTCCACCAGGACGTTGGGGGACTGCTTTTCGCCAACGCGCAGGCCTTCACGCCTGTGCGCAAGGAAGTGAAGGACTACAAGATCCACTTCTTCGGCGGACAGCCCTTCTTCGGCGTGTCGATCGTCAAGTAAGGCTCTGCGGAGTCAGACTACCCGCAAGCCGACACAGATAGCGCCGGCATCGCATTCATTGCGTCGCCGGCGCATTTCTTGATCATATTATTGCGCCCTGGAGACCGAAGCTTTGCACGTTTTGCAAACGGCCGCGGCGACGCGCCGCAGCGCGGCGAAACTCTGCCCGGATTCTTCAACAAGACCTTCTTGATCTTTCGTTCAAACTGGTGTTTGCGCTGCGCCTGATTTCGAACTTGAATAATACGACAAGACAAGACGCCGCGCGCAGCGCCGTGCCCCGGCTGACAAGACTGGCAGAACCATGCTCCGCTTTATTCTGACCCGGGTCAGCCTCGTGATCCCGACCTTCATCGGGATCACGTTGCTCGCCTTCTTCCTCGTCCGGCTCGTCCCTGGCGACCCGATCGAGACCATGGCGGGCGAGCGCGGGATCGACCCTGCCCGCCATGCCCAGCTCGTCAAGGAATACGGTTTCGACCAGCCGCTGCTGACCCAGTACGGCGTCTATATCCAGCGTGTCCTGCAGGGCGACCTCGGCAAGTCGATCGTGACGCGCGAGAACGTTCTCGACGAGTTCAGCCAGCTCTTCCCGGCAACCATCGAACTCGCGCTCTGCGCCATCCTGATCGCGCTCCTCTTCGGGCTTCCGGCCGGCATCATCGCCGCAGTGAAGCGGAATTCGATCTTTGACCATGGCGTGATGGGCATCTCGCTCACCGGCTATTCGATGCCGATCTTCTGGTGGGGGCTGCTGCTGATCCTGCTGTTCTCGGTCCAGCTCGGCATCACGCCGGTCTCGGGCCGCATCGCGGTGCAGTACTTCATCGAGCCCATCACCGGTTTCCTGACCATCGACAGCCTGCTGGTTGGCGACATCGACGCCTTCTGGTCGGCGCTCTCGCATCTCGTCCTGCCTGCGATCGTGCTCGGCACCGTGCCGCTCGCCGTCATCGCCCGCATGACGCGCTCGGCGATGCTCGAGGTGCTGGGCGAGGACTATATCCGCACCGCCCGCGCCAAGGGCATGGCGCCGATCCGGGTGGTCGCGCTGCACGCGCTGCGCAATGCGTTGATCCCCGTCGTCACCGTCATCGGCCTGCAGGTCGGCACGCTCTTCACCGGCGCGATCCTCACCGAGACGATCTTCTCCTGGCCCGGCGTCGGCAAATGGCTGATCGAGGCGATCAGCCGGCGCGACTATCCGGTCCTGCAAGGCGGAACCCTGCTTCTGGGAATGGTCGTGATGAGCGTCAATCTGCTGGTCGACCTGATGTACGGCCTGATCAATCCGCGCATCCGGCACGCCCGATGACCTGCTGCCCGTTCACGCATTGCGCCCACCGGAGTCCTCGTCCATGAGCGCCGAAACCCTCGAAGTCCCCGCCGTCGCCGCCCCGAGCGGCACGCCGCCCCATCCGGCCCGGGAGTTCTGGAACTATTTCAGCGCCAATCGCGGCGCCGTGGCCGGGCTCGTCGTCATCGCGCTGGTGCTGCTCTGCGCCCTGTTCGCGCCGCTGATCGCTCCGCATCATCCCGACCTCACCAACAACGCGGTCTTCCTCAAGCCGCCGTTCTGGCAGGAGGGCGGCTCGCTCTCCTACCCGCTCGGCACCGATGCGATCGGCCGCGACATCCTCTCGCGCCTCATCTTCGGCGCGCGGCTCTCGCTCGTCATCGGCATCGCCGTCGTCGCGCTCGCCATCGTCGTCGGCGTCGTGCTCGGCCTGATCGCGGGCTATTTCAAGGGCATCGCCGATATCGCGATCATGCGGTTCATGGACATCCTGATGACGATGCCGAGCCTGCTGCTGGCGATCGTCATCGTCGCGATCCTGGGCCCCGGCCTAATGAACGCGATGCTCGCCGTCGCCATCGTCGTGCTGCCGCACTATGTCCGCATCACGCGGGCCGCCGTCATCGCCGAGACCAGCAAGGATTACGTGATCGCCGCCAGGGTCAGCGGGGCGCAGACGGTCCGGCTGATGTTCTCGGAGATTCTGCCGAACTGCGCCGCGCCGCTCATCGTGCAGGCGACGCTCGGCGTCTCGACTGCGATCCTCGACGCCGCCGCGCTAGGCTTCCTCGGCCTCGGCGCTCAGCCCCCGACCCCGGAATGGGGCACGATGCTCGCCGATGCGCGCGAATTCGTGCTGCGCGCCTGGTGGGTCGTCACCTTCCCGGGCCTCGCCATTCTCATCACCGTGCTCGCCTTCAACCTTCTCGGTGACGGCCTGCGCGATGCGCTCGACCCCAAGCTGAAGCGCTGATCCCATGCCCTTGCTCGAAATCGAAAATCTCAGCGTCGAATTCCCCACCTCGCAGGGAACGCTACGCGCCGTCGACCGCATCGACCTCACCCTCGATGAGGGCGAGGTGCTCGGCGTGGTCGGCGAATCCGGCTCCGGCAAGAGCGTCACCATGCTCGCGCTGATGGGCCTCGTCGGCTATCCCGGCCGCGTCCGCGCCGACAAACTGCGCTTCGACGGCCGCGACCTCCTGACCATGTCCGCACGCGAACGCCGCCAGCTCACCGGCAAGGACGTGGCGATGATCTTCCAGGAGCCGAGCACCAGCCTGAACCCGTGCTTCACGATCGGCTTCCAGCTCGCCGAGACGCTGAGGAAGCATGAGGGCATGGACCGCAAGGCGGCGAAGCGCCGCGCGATCGAGCTCTTGGAACAGGTCGGCATCCCGGCTGCCGAGAGCCGCCTCAAGGCCTTCCCGCACCAGCTCTCCGGCGGCATGAACCAGCGCGTGATGATCGCCATGGCGATCGCCTGCAATCCCCGCCTGCTGATCGCCGACGAGCCGACCACGGCGCTCGACGTCACCATCCAGGCGCAGATCCTCGAATTGCTGATGTCGCTGCAGCGCGAGCGCGGCATGGCGCTCGTGCTCATCACCCACAACATGGGCGTCGTGGCAGAGACGGCGCAGCGCATCATGGTGATGTATGCCGGGCAGATTATGGAGGAGCGCAAGGTCGACGCGCTCTTCGCCGACCCGCAGCATCCCTACTCCGCCGCCCTGCTCGCAGCCCTGCCGGAGCGCAGCGAGAACGCGACACGGCTTGCCACGATCCCCGGCATGGTGCCGGGCCTGAACGACCGGCCGAAGGGCTGTCTGTTCAGCCCCCGCTGTGCCTATGCGACGGAGCACTCCCGCAACGTCCAGCCGGAGCTCAGGCCCTGGATGGATGGCCGCGTGCGCTGCCACTACCCTCTCGGCGATGCGAACCGCGACGCTGACCGCGCTCGCGACGACGGGCGCCTGACGACGGAGGCGACGCGATGAGCAACCCCGTCATCGAAGCGCGCGAGCTGACCCAGATCTATCCGGTCAAGCGCGGTCTGTTCCAGGCGCCGGCGCAGCTCCAGGCCGTGAACAAGGTGTCGTTCTCGGTCGAGGCAGGGAAGACGCTCGCGGTCGTCGGCGAATCCGGCTGCGGAAAGTCCACACTGGCGCGCATGGCGACGCTGATCGAGGCACCGACCTCGGGCGGCCTGACGCTCGACGGGCTCGATGCCGTGAATCCTCCGGCAAGCGAGCGCAAGCGGCTGCGCCGGACCGTCCAGTTCGTCTTCCAGAACCCCTATGGCTCGCTCAATCCGCGCAAGAAGATCGGCACGATCCTCGAGGAGCCGCTGCTGATCAACACGACGCTCTCCAAGGCCGAGCGCACCGAGAAGGCCCGCGCCATGATGGCGAAGGTCGGCCTGCGCCCCGAGCACTACGCCCGCTATCCGCACATGTTCTCGGGCGGCCAGCGCCAGCGCATCGCGATCGCGCGGGCGCTGATCCTCTCGCCCAAGGTCGTGGTCGCCGACGAGCCGGTCTCGGCGCTCGACATCTCGATCCAGGCGCAGGTGCTCAACCTGCTCGCCGACCTGCAGGACGAGCTCAAGCTCGCCTATCTCTTTATCTCGCACGACCTCAGCGTGGTCCGGCACATCGCCCATGACGTGATGGTGATGTATCTCGGCAATGCCATCGAGCACGGGCCGAAGGAGCGCATCTACGCCCGGCCGCTGCATCCGTATACGCAGGCGCTGCTTGCCGCGACGCCGCGCGTCGAAGGGGCCAAGCGCGAGCGCACCGTGCTGCGCGGCGAACTGCCCTCGCCGCTCAATCCGCCGAAGGGTTGCGTGTTCTCGACGCGCTGCCCCTTCGTGACCGATCGCTGCCGCGCCGAGCGCCCGGAGAAGCGCGAGGTCGACGGGCGCCTCGTCGCCTGCCACTACGCCGAGGATTTCCTGGCCAAGGCAGCGTGAGCAGGCCAGGCCGCCTGGCCTGACTGTTGGCGCGTGTCCGGCGACACGCGGCACCCGGCGTCACTCCGATGCAACACCGTCCGGCATTCGCACTGCCGGCCGGTTTCCCGCAGCGAAAACGTCGCTCGGCCCAAGCCGGACGGTCTCGCACCCCAAGTCGGGATGAGGGTCGGTTCCTAAGCATGAACCCCAAACGCGCCGAATCTGGGCGCGGCATGGCTTGGGGATTTCATGGCTCGTCACCGTCGACCCGCTTCGCTGCCCGGTACCGGGAAGCTGCTTGCTGCCCTGCTCACGACGACCGCGCTGGTCGCAGCGCCTGCCATGGCGGCGGACATTTACTGGGATCAGGCCGCGGCCTCACACGACTGGGCGACGGGCACGAACTGGCTCGGAGGCACCGCGCCGACGGCCGCCGACGTTGCCCGTATCGAATGGCCTGCCGGCGTCCTCCCCACCTTCCAGCCCTGGCTCGCGGGGCCGGTGACCGTCTCCGGCCTGCGACTGGGCGCCAGCGCCAATACGGTCGGCACGCTGGTCGTTTATGACAGCCTGACGGTCACCGGCGACACGCGCATGGCCGACGGCAATGCGACATTGGGCAACATCGCCGTCAGGGGCGGCGGCACGGCCACGCTCAACACGCTCAGCCTGGGCATCGGCGGGCCGCTCAACTCCGGCAACATTTATGTCGATACCGGCGGCGTGCTCAACCTGAACGGGGCGGCCTCGATCGGCGTGAATTCCGATGGCAACGGCCTCCTGAGAATCAAGGACGCCGGTTCCGTGCTCACCGTCGGGGCCGCCGTCGGAACTTTGATCGTGGGCCAGGCGGGAACGGGCACCCTGGAGATCCTGAACGGCGCCCATGCGACCCTGAACAGCGCGCTGAGCGCGGGCAACAGTACGGGCGGTAACGGCCAGGTGGTGGTCAGGGATGCCGGCTCCACGCTCGACGGCACGAGCATGGTCCTGGGCGCCCAGGGTCATGGCGGCCTCCAGGTCCTGAATGGCGCCCATGCGACGCTGAGCAGCACGCTGATCGCGGGCAACGATCCGAGCCTGAGCGGACAAGGGCAGGTGGTGGTCAGCGGGACGAATGGTCCGGACGTCTCCACCTTGAGCGTCTCGGGCTTCGCCATGGGCTATGCCGGCTATGGCGAGATGACAATCGCGAATGGCGGCCGGGTCGAGACCACCGGCGGCGGGAACCACTATATCGGTGGCGGCGGCAGCGCGGGCACCGGCATCGTGACCGTGACCGGTCCCGGCTCCATGCTGGATGCCTCCGGCACGCTGCTGCTTGGCGGCGCCACCGGGGCCAGCGGTACATTGAACGTGCTGGCCGGCGGCGTCGCGCATGCCTACGACGTGAGCATCGGCCACTCGGCCGGCAGCACAGGCGCGGTGACGGTCGACGGGGTGGGCTCGACGCTGGTCGCGGGCTCGTCCGACATCCATGTCGGCAATAGCGGCACGGGCAGCCTGACCGTCTCGAATGGCGGCGCAGTGACCGCGGCCGGCATCCTGAACATCGCCCTGGACGCTGGCTCGATCGGAACGCTCAATATCGGCGCGGCGGCAGCCAGCCCGGCCGCGGCCGCGGGCACGGTCGCTGCCGCGACTGGCATCGCCTTCGGCGCCGGCACCGGCACGATCAACTTCAACCATACCGACAGCAGCATATCTTCGCTCCCACCGTCACGGGCGCCGGCACGATCAACCAGATCGCAGGCAGGACGATCCTGACCGGCAGCAACACGGGGTTCACTGGCCCGACCTCCATTTCCGGCGGCACGCTGGTGGTGAACGGCTCGCTGGAGAACTCGATCGTCACGGTCGGGGTGGGCGGCACGCTCGGCGGCAGCGGCAAGGTCGGGGCGCTCACGGTGAATGGCACGCTGTCGCCTGGCAACTCGCCCGGTACGCTGACGGTCGCCGGCAACCTGACGCTCGGCGCCGGCTCGACCTATGTCGCCGAGGTGCAAGGGGCGGTGGCCGACCGCGTCAATGTCGGCGGCACGGCAAGCCTCGCCGGCACCCTGCGGCTCGTGCCGCTCGGCGGCGCCTACAGCTTCAACAGCCCCTACACCCTGCTTTCGGCAGCGGGCGGGCGCAGCGGCACCTTCGGCACGGTCGACACGACCGGCTCTTTCGGTGCCGGCGTCGCGACCAGCCTCAGCTACACCGCCAACGACGTGCTGCTGACGCTGACGGCCGGCTCGCTGGCACCGATCGTCGGCCCGTCCTCGCTGGGCGTGACGGCTCCCGCGAACGCCCTCGCTGTCGCGTCAGGAATCGACCGGGCGGTGGCTAGCGGCGCCGATGCCTCGCCGCTGTTCGCGCTCTACAATCAACCGGCCGCCGCCATCCCCGGTGCCGTCAACCAGCTCTCCGGCGAAGTGCATACCGCCACCGGCGCCATCGGCAACGCCGTGGCCGGTTCCTTCCTCGGCACCATGCTCGACGGCGCGCTGCCGGGTCGGCTCGGCTCCGCGGCCCCAGCGCCCGGCACTGCCGCCTTCTCCAGCCGCCTGAGCAAGGGCCACGATCTGTCCGCAAAGCACAGCCTGCTCGACCAGCCGCGCTTTGCGCTCTGGGGCGCGACTTTCGGCGCGGCCAGCCGCACGGAGGGCGATGCCGTGGTCGGCTCCGCCCGGCGCAGCCTCGACGATGCCCATCTGGCCGTCGGCGCCGATCTCCGCCTCCTGCCGGATACGGTGGTGGGTGCTGCGGCCTCGATCGGCAAGGCCCGCGCCTCGCTCGCGGGCGGGCTCGGCAAGGTCGAGACCGACGTCTTCCAGGCCGGCCTCTACGGCATGACCAAGATCGGGGGGCTCAACCTCTCCGCCGCCGGCGGCTACGCCAGGCTCGACAACGATGTCAGCCGCGCGGTGCCGGTGCTCGGCAACTCCCTGACCAGCGACTATGCCAGCACCGCCTGGAGCGGCAGGTTGCAGGCGAGCGCGGCGGTGCTGAGCTGGAACGGGCTGAGCTTCTCGCCGCTGGCAGCCTTGCAGGCGGTCCGGGTCCATAACCCCGCCTTCGCCGAACGCGGCATCGCGGGCGGCGCTGCCGCGGCACTTGGCGTCGCGAGCGACGACCAGGCGACCAGCCGCTCGGAGCTCGGCCTGCAGCTCGATACGCAGGCGCTCCTCGGCGGCGTGCCGGTCACCGGCTTCGTCCGCGCCGCCTGGGCGCACTACTTCCAGCGCGATGCGCAGATCAGCGCCGGCCTCGCGGCGCTGCCGGGCGCGAGCTTCACGGTCACCGGCGCGAGGCCCGACCGCGACGGCGCGCTGCTGGCCGCCGGCGTCGATGCCAAGGTCAGCGAACGGGTGTCGCTCGGCGCACGCCTCGACAGCGAACTCTCCGCCAACACCCGGCGCCTCGGTGGAACCGCCCAGCTCAGGGTCAGCTTCTGAGGGGGCTACACCGGAGTCGGCTGAAATGGGAGAGATCGTCTGCGATGCAGGCGATCTTTCGCGTTTTGGCACGGCTTCTGCTGTCGTTTCGGCGCAACACCCGCCGATCTTCGCTTGGCCGGCGAGCCTTGGGCGAGCCGAAACGTCGCCCTGCCCAAGCAGATAGGTCGCGGCCCCCAAGTCGGGATGATTGCGGCTTTCTAAGCATGAACCTCGATCGCGCCGAATCCGGGCGCAGCATGCTTGGGGATTTCATGACATCGCGCCGCCAGCCCAGCCTCGTCCTGCCTGCGCTCCGCAGGCAAAGCTTGACGTCCGCCTCCCGCGCCGTGCTGGCCGCCGCCCTGCTTGCGATGGCAGGGCCGTCGGGGCCAGCTCTGGCGGCGGACAAGACCGTCTCTGGTCCGGAGACGATTACGACCAGTACCAGCGTGGACAACCTTTTCGTCGGCGACAACGCCGCTTCCGGCAATCTGACGGTCGATGGCGGGACGTTCGCCAGCACGACCGTGAGAGTCGGCTCCGGCACGGCAGCAGGCGCCAACTGGATGACCGTGACGGGCGCGGGCACGATCTGGAACAACAGCGGATCCGCCTATTTCGGCGATACGCGCAACGGCATGGGGGTCATCGAAAACGGTGCCCAATGGAACAACACGGGCGCGGTTTGGATCGGCAGCACACAGAACGGCGGCCTGACAGTCCAGAACGGCAGTCATGTCGGTGTCGCCGGCGGCGTTGTGATCGGCGGTGCCACGGGCGTGGGCATTCTCGAAGTCCTCGCAGCGTCGAGCCTGTCTGCGGCCGGCATCTTCCTGCAGGACGGGTATCTGACGGTGAAGGACGGCAGCGCCGTGACATCGGGCGGGGGAATCAATGTCGCCGACGGCACTGTCTCCGTGCACGGGCTGGGTTCCAGCCTCACCAGCCAAGACCTGGTTCTCGGCGATGCCCTGACAGTCAGCACCACGCCGCAGTATTTGTCTATCAAGAACGGCGGCAGCGTGACGACGAGCAACACCGCGATCGTCGGCGCCGGCGTCGGCGCCACGAATTCGGAATGGCAGACCTTCATTGATGGCGGCTCATGGAACGTGGCCGGGGATATGACGGTGGGCCTGCTCGCCTCGGGAGCAACGGCTACGAGCGTGACCGGCGTCGTCACCCTGTGGAACCGCAGTACCCTTTCCGTCGGCGGCGACCTGATCGTCGGCAAGAACGACAATGGCAGCGGCACGGCAAACGGCCGCCTCGTGCTCAGCGACAGCACGATCTGGGTCGGGCCGTCGGGCGGGGGCACGGTCTATCTCGGCGGCTCGTCGGGCAGCAACGGAGCCCTTTATATCGGCGGCGGCCCGGCCTTCCCGATGGGCTTTGCACCGACCGCGGCGCCGGGCGAGCTGATGGCAGCGATGGTCGAGGTCGGCGATCACGGAACCGGTGCTCTGGCCTTCAACCATACAAGCGACAACTACACCTTTGCGCCCGTCATTTCCGGTAACGGCAGCGTGAGCAGCGTGGCCGGCACGACGATCCTCACTGCCGACAGCAGTGGCTTCTCCGGACAAGCGTTCGTCAACACCAGCACACTGATCGTCAACGGCAAGCTGGGCGGCGACATGTTCGTCCGCGACGGTGGCACCCTCGCGGGCAACGGCACGGTCGGCAACGTATTCATGGGGCTTATCAACTCCCCCGGCACGGGCGGTTTCATATCGCCCGGCAACTCCGTCGGCACGCTGACGGTCAACGGCAACCTGGACATGCGCGCCGGCAGCGGCGCGACCTATGTCGCCGAGGTCCAGGGCGCGACCGCGGACCTGCTCAAGGTCACCGGCGCGGCCTCGCTCGCCGGCACGCTGCGCCTTGTGCCGCTCGGTGGCCCCTATACCTTCAACAGCCCTTATACGCTGCTCTCGGCGGCGGGCGGACGCAGCGGCACTTTCGGGACGGTCGATACGACCGGCAGCTTCGGCGCCGGCGTCACCACGAATGTGACCTACACCGCCAACAACGTGCTGCTGACGCTGGCGCCGGCCGCGCTCGTCACCGATCCCTCCGCGGGCCCGTCCTCTTCCGGTTCCACCGCCCCGACGCTCGGCGCCAATACAAGCAGCAACGTCTTCGCCGTGGCCTCAGCCCTCGACCACGCCATGGCGGGCGGCGCCGACCTCTCGTCGCTGTTCAACGTCTACAATCAGCCGGCAGCGGCCCTGCCGGGTGCCATCAACCAGCTTTCGGGCGAGGTCCATGCCAGTGTCCAAGCCCTGGCCGCGACGGCTTCGGACCAGTTCATGCGCGCGATGCTCGATCCGACGGCAATAGGGCGTCAGGCGGGGCCGGGCACCGCCGCTTTCACCGGCACGATCCGCAAGGGCGCGGACAGCCCGGCCCGGCCGAGCCTCCTCGATCCGCCGACCTACAGCGTCTGGGGCGCAGCCTTCGGTTCGACTGGCCGGACCGACGGCGAGGCCCGGACCGGCTCGGCCCGCCGCGATCTCGACGATGCCCACCTCGCCGTCGGCGCCGATCTCAGGATCGCGCCGGGTACCGTGGCGGGCTTCGCCGTCTCCGACGGCAGCGGGCGAGCCTCGCTCTCAGGCGGCCTCGGCCGGGCCGAGGCCGATGTCTTCCAGGCCGGTCTCTACGGCACCACCCGGATCGGCGCGCTCAATCTCGGCGCGGCCCTCGCCTATGGCCGCCTTGAGAATGAGGTCAAGCGCGCCGTGCCGGTACTCGGCAGCAGCCTCTCCTCCTCCTATGGCGCGAACGCCTGGAGCGGGCGCCTGCAGGCGAGCCTGCCGATCTATGAGATGAACGGCTTCTCGGCCTCGCCCTTCGCCGCGATCCAGTCCGTCCATGTCAGCACACCCCATGTCATTGAAGGCAACTGGGCAGGGGCAGCGGGCGGAGCCTTGGCGGTGCGCGGGCGCAGCGACCGGACGACCCGCACCGAGCTCGGCGCGCAGCTCGATCTCGCGGGCGCGGTCGGCGCTGTTCCCGTCACCGGCTATGTCCGGGCCGCCTGGGGCTACTATGCCGAACGCGACGCCGGCGTCGGTGCCTCCTTCGTCGGCATCGCCGGCTCCGGCTTCGTCGCCGAGGGCGCCAAGGCACCACGCAACAGCGCTCTGCTGACCGCCGGGCTCGATCTCAGACTCACCCCGGCGATGACGCTCGGCGCCCGCCTCGATGGCGAGCTCGCAGGTTCGGCAAGCCGTATCGGCGGATCCGCAAAGCTCAAGGTCAGCTTCTGAGGCCGCCCCAACGGGGTTAAGAAGGCAGCCGGCCCATCCGGCTGCCTGGCTTAGTCCTCGGCGTCCATCGTGCTCACGCTGTCCACCAGGATCTCGCGCTTTCC
>UCLR01000063.1 GCA_900473415.1 Hyphomicrobiales bacterium | reverse complement strand
GCGGTCGGAACAGCGGTTACGTACGAGCTTGCCGCCAAGCGAGTGCAGGCTCGCAATCTTGAGCTCACCGGCACCGAATTCACGAATGCGGGTAGCCGCGGCCTCTAGTTTCGCCATTGCCAGGAAGTGGCTGGAGACCTCGCGGAAGAACATCCGGCCCTCGAAAGTGGGGACCATCCGGCTACGAATCCGGTCGAACAATGCAAAGCCGAGCTCGCGCTCCAGTTCGGCGAACGGGAAAACCCACTCGCGCCAAAGCGCCTCGAGCGCGTGCAATTGGTTGGGACCCGTCTTCGCGGAAGGCATTATGGCCAGCGGTCATGCACACCGCACCAACAGGTCGAACACATGGCCGCACCGACCAGCCCTGCAGAGCGCTCGATAGTCCTTGCCAACGGAGAGCCGTCCACACATGGCGCGAGGTGGTCTCAAGGCGTTCGACGTCGCGACGGCATCGCGTCAATGCAGCGGCGGCGGCAGCGCCATGTTGACGTTGATCGTCTTCGTCTCGGTGAAGCTGTCGAGCATGCCTTCGAGCGACATCTCGCGCCCGATCCCGCTTTCCTTGACACCGCCATAGGGCTGGCCAAGCAACTGCCCTCCGCCCTGATTCACCTGGACCCAACCGGCTTCAACCGCATGTGCGGTGCGCAGCGCCTGACCGATGTCGCGCGACCAGACATATGCCGCCAATCCGTAGTGGCTCGCATTTGCCATTCGGACTGCCTCCGCTTCGTCGCGCCAGGGGATCGCGATCAGCACCGGACCGAAGATCTCCTCCCGGGCGAGCCGCCAGTCGTTCGACGCATCGGCAAAAATCGTCGGGATCGCGAAATAGCCCATCGCGAGGGGGCCTTCACGCGGAGGCAATCCACCCGTCAGAAGGCGAGCCTCCCGTCGGCGGAGGCCGTCTTCGATGTAACCACAGACCTTTGTGAATTGGCGCTCGTTGATGATCGAGCCGATATCAGTGGCGTCGTCCAGCGGGTCGCCGATTTTGAGAGCTTTCAGCTTGGTGACGAGTTTGTCGAGGAACGGTTCGAAAATGTCGGCGTGCAGGAATAGCCGTGATCCCGCCGTGCACGACTGGCTTTGGCGCGTAAAGCGCATCGCGGCAATGACGCCCTCGACGGCCCAGTCTTCGTCCGCATCGGGAAAGACGATCGAAGGGCTCTTTCCGCCGAGCTCAAGCGAGACAGGAACCACCCGGTCTGCCGCCGCTCGCATGATGGCCTTGCCGACCGCGGTGGAGCCCGTGAAACTCAGCTTACGGATCTGGGGATGGGCGGCGAGCGGGGCGCCGCATTCGGCACCATAGCCTGTGAGAACGTTGACGACCCCGGGCGGGAGGTGCGCCTGACAGATCTCCGCGATCATCAGCACTGCCAGTGGGGCATCTTCCGCGGCTTTGAGAACGAGCGTATTGCCGGCGCAGATGGCGGGCGCGATCTTGAGCGACGCGAGCTGGGCCGGGGCATTCCAGGGCACAATTGCCCCGACGATGCCAATCGGCTCGCGTCGCGTATAGCTGAGCATCGCTTCACCGAGCGGGACAGTGATGCCCTTCAACTCGCCGGCGAGGCCGCCAAAATAGCGGAATACATCGGCGACCCATTTGGCCTCGCCTCGCGCCTGCGTCCGGAGCGCGTTGCCGGTCTCGCTGGCGATGAGTCGCGCCAGCTCCTCCTGGCGATGTTCAAGAACCTCAGCGATAGCGAGGCACGCCCGTCCGCGATCTCGCGGCGGAATGCGCGCCCAAGCCGCGCCTGCGGCGCCAGCCGCGGCGACCGCGAGATCGACGTCATCGGTTCCGCCCCGCGGCACTTCCCCGAGCGCCTGCTTCCGGGCCGGATTCTCGACCACGAGCGTTTGCGCCGAAGCGGCGTCAAGCCACTCACCGCCGATCAGCATCTTGCGCCTGAAATAGCCCGATGGAACCGTGCCAGCAGCGCCGGGGCGGCCCGCATCGCCGTCCAAGGACAACCCTTCGCGATGAAGTGTGGTCATCGGCAACGTCTCCGCCTGTTTATTGAGACGTGAGAGAACCAAACAACGATCGATCATACGCCGCTTCCGGGCGACGAGCTAATATCGGCTTGTGGCACGAGGTCGGATCGTGCCCAGAATGTCCAGGTTGGGTCGAGGCTGTGTGAAAACGTCTCGTTGCGGAGGCGACGTAGATGAATAGTCTTCAGAGACTGCCTGCCCCTTAAGAAGGCAGGAAGTTTTTTAGCTCCTGAGCCACAAAGCTCTGCGCCCAGCGATAACGTCGAGAAAATTCTTCTAGGGTGCCTCGGTGCAGGCGCGTTTTCACCCAGCCTCGGTCGTGAGCTGCCATCTACCTCGCGAGAGCGGAAGGCCCGGTCTCGGGCAGCGGTCCAACGTCGACTGTTGGCGCGCCCCATTGAACGCGTACCGGCTGCGGCGTTGGGTTGCGCTTTAGTCTTGCTAGAGTGGATCGAGAGCCAAGTGCTCGACATCACCCGTGAGCGTCTCCTTGAGAATGGACAAGGCTCGAGCGAACGTCGCACGGTTTGCGGCCGTGCCGAGGCATAGACGAAGCCCGGTCACCATCTCGTCATGGCCCGAGGTAGCGAAGGCTCCCGGCGGTGTCAGCCGGAGGCCTGCGGCCATGGAGCTGGCGACCGTGCGTTCGGCGATTGCTGTCGTCATCGGCAGCCAGAGGTGAAGGCTCGCCGCCGAACGCGGACGGACTAGCGCGTCGCCGAGCGCCGCCAGTGCCATCGCAGTGCGGGCATGGACCTCAGCGCACGCGGCCCGAGCCAGCTCCTCCGCCCGGCCGCTGCTGATCCATTCGGTCGCGATAGCGAAGTTGACGCCGGGCGGCGAGTGCGAAAGGGCCCGGGTCGCCCGTAGACAGCGCTCGAAGATATCCCCCGCTGGAGCGACGAGGAAACCGGCACGCAAGCCGGGCGCGAAGACCTTCGACAGGGAGCTCACATAGAGCGTGCGGTCGGGCACCAGCGCGGCGAGTGGCGGCAGGTCGAGATCGCGGGCATAGGCCGCATAGACATCGTCTTCGATGATGATCAGATCGCGTGCCTCTGCGATCCCGGCGATCTCCTCGCGGCGGCGGCGGCTCATCGTTCGGGTCGTCGGATTGTGCAGCGTCGGCAACGTGTAGAACAGGCGCGCACCGGTCTCCGCCGCGACCCGATCCAGAGCATCCGGCCGGGCGCCGTCCTCATCCATTGCGATGCCATGCAGCCGATAGCCTTGCTGGCCAGCCAGAGTACGGGCGCCCGAGAAGGTCGCGGCCTCGCAGAGGACCACCTCGCCGGGGCGGCCCATTGCCGTGAGCGCGATCGCCATCGCGGATTGCGTTCCGCCGCAGCAGATCAGCCTGCGCCAATCCAGCTTCTCGAAGCCGCAGAGGCGCCCCAGCCAGTCCGCTGCGGCGCGCCGGTCGACCTCGAACCCGGCGGGCGGCGCATAGGCGAGCCGGTCCGTCAACGGCTCCATCCGGCGCAGCGAGGCGATGGCAGCAGCCGACAGGTCGACGGCGGCGGGAGGAGGAAGGTTGATGCTGAGATCGATGATGCCGTCCTGCGGCGCGGCTTCGGCGTCGCGGTCGAGCACGAAGGTTCCCCGCCCGACCTGGGCCGAGACGAGGCCGCGTCTTGCGGCTGCGTCATAGGCACGCGTCACCGCACCAACGCTTATCCCAAGCGCTTGCGCCAGATCCCGTTGCGGCGGCAACCGCGCGCCCGGCGCGAGCTTGCCGCTGCCGATATCGGCGGCGATGGCGTCAACCAGGACCCGAAACACCGGCGTCGTGCGTGACGAGACGAGCTCCGGTACCCATACAGCCATGACGGACCCTCGATTGTATCAGGTACATTAAACTGTTTGACTCTAGATACAATCAGTCATTGTCTCCAGACTGATTGCAAGGAGACCAAGCGTGCTCGTTCCCATCTTCCAGGTCGACGCCTTCACCGCCCGGCGCTTCGCCGGTAACCCTGCCGCCGTCATGCTGCTGGAGGGCTTTCCGGACGACGCAGCACTTCAGGCGGTCGCAGCTGAGAACAATCTCGCCGAAACGGCCTTCCTGGTACCCGAAAGCGGAGACTACGTGCTGCGCTGGTTCACCCCGACGGTGGAGGTGCCGCTGTGCGGACATGCGACGCTCGCAAGTGCTGCAGTCGTGATGGAGCGTCTGGCACCACAGCGGAACTCGGTCGTATTCCAGTCCGCGAGCGGCCCGTTGCAGGTGGTGCGCACGCCGACCGGCTACTTAATGAATTTTCCGGCACGGCGGTCGGCACCGGTGACCAGCCCGCCACCGCTCATCGCCGAAGTGCTTGGGCGGATCCCCGTCGAGGTGGTCGCTGACGAGTTCAACTATCTCGTGCTGCTGGAAACCGCGGATCACGTACGTCGCCTGATGCCGGACATCGCGGCGATCGCGAGGCTCGGCCGCAGTGGCCTGATCGTCACGGCCCCAGGCGATGGCGGTTACGACTTCGTCAGCCGCTATTTCGCCCCGGCCAAGGGCATTCCCGAGGATCCCGTGACCGGCGGCGCCCATTGTGCGCTCGCGCCCTACTGGGCCGGCCGCCTCGATAAGACCGCATTCCGGGCGTTCCAGGCATCGCAGCGCGGCGGCGAGATCGGCTGCCGCCTGGTCGGCGACCGCGTCGAGCTCGAAGGCACCTGCGTCTTCTATCTAGAAGGCCGGGCCGAGATATGAGCCTCCGCATCTACGGCTATGCCGGCTCCATCAACGTCCGCAAGGTGCTCTGGTGCTGTGCGGAGCTGGGACTGCCTTTCGAGCGCGAGGATTGGGCAGGCCCCTTCCGCTCCACCTCGGAGCCTGCCTTCCTCGCCCTCAACCCCGTCGGCCTCGTGCCCGTGATCGACGATGGCGGGGCTGTCATCTGGGAGTCCAATGCGATCATCCGCTATCTCGCGACGAGCCGCGGCCGGGAGGATCTGCTTCCGGCCGCCCCGCTCCCGCGCGCGCAGGTCGAGATGTGGATGGACTGGCAAGCCTCGGACTTCAACAACAGCTGGCGGGTCGCCTTCCAGGGCCTGATCAGGAACAACCCGGATCATCGGGATCCCAACGCGATCCTACGATCACTGGATACCTGTTCCCGCATGGTCGCCGTCATCGATGCCCAACTCGACAAGGCAGGCGGCTATATATGCGGCGGGAGCTTCACGCTGGCGGATATCGCAATCGGCCTCTCGATCCATCGCTGGCGATCCTTTCCCGATCGGCCCGCCCTGGCGAATGTCGACCGCTATTACGAGCGACTCTGCGAACGCGCGGGCTTCCGCACGTACGGCCTTAATGGCGGGCCATAATTCAGAGGCACCCAGCTCGCTTCGGCTAGCCCAACAAGTCGCGTGGATCGTTCTTGGATCCCAGCATCATCATGCTTGACCAGTCGAGAGTGTCCGGTTTCTGGCGGGCCTGGAATGTCGGGAAGTGGCGCAACACGGCTCCGTGTCTTGACCGCTCGAGGAACTATGTTGGGGATCAGGCATGTGGGCGCTTGCAAATGGATGGTCGCGATTGGCGCGGCTTACGCGCGCGTCGACTCAAGCGGGACTAAATCTCGAGTCACCTCCGCGATCTTCATGGGACGACGCAAAGCGGGAAATGGTCGACGTCCCTTGCCTGGCCGGTCCCTGGTCTTTACCCGCCCTGCCGCTCCGGCAACCGCGCCCTCGTTTCGGGCGTTCTCATACGGCTCCCGGCGAATGGTGATCGAGCACGGCTTTCGGTGTGTTGCGGAAGCTTATCGCGATGCGGTTATAGGCATTCATCAGACTGATCGCGACGGTGAGGTCTACCAGCTCCTTCTCCTCGAAGGCCCTTCGTGCGGCCAAGAAGGCATCGTCCGGAACGCCGCTATCGGATACGCGCGTGACCGTCTCGGCCCAGGCAAGCGCAGCCCGCTCCTGCTCGCTGAAGAGGTTACCGGCTTCCGCCCAGGCCTGGACCAGCGCGAGCTTATCGATCTGCAAACCTCTTCTGACGAGTTCGCGACTGTGCATGTCGAGGCAATAGGCACAGTTGTTGATCTGTGAGATCCGCAGGTAGACGAGTTCGACAAGCTCGGGGGCCAGACCGCTTTGCGTGACATAGCCGTAGACGCCGCCAAGGGCCTTCGCGGCACCTGGCGCGATCAGATTATAGTCGAGACGTGCGGTCACGCTCATTCTCCCAAAGTTCTCGTTCGGCCCAATATCGATACGACGCGGAGCTCGGCGGTGGAAGATCCGGTCGTAAGGCTAGAGCCAAGAAAGGCAATCACGGAGATCCGGAGACGTAACATCTCCACAGAAGAAACCAAGCACTGGACCACCATCAGGAAGACATTACGGTCCTTCTTACGATATAGGTAGGATCATATTCTTAGATGCCCGTCTGTCAGAAGTCGATTCCTCCTCTCGAGCCGTTGACGAGCTTCGCCTTCAGCTATTCCGCCGGTTCAGCATTGCAGCATGCCCGGCGAAAACCAGCTTCGCGTCATCGCAGACATGGCTCTATAAGATGCCAGATTTGAACCTAATCCACTGATCGAAACTAACCGCGCCGAGGCGCGCGGCTGATTCGGGTATCAGGGAGTCTTCTTCGAGAATCGCTCCAAAATAGCCCGCCTCCTCTGAAATTTGCACGTCACGCAGATCGTCTATAGCCGCAAGATATTTTGTAATCAGCTGACTAACTCTAAAGCGCTGAGGACCTGCAACTTCGAACGCGCAATTTTTTGGCGCAGAAAGAGCGGCATCTACGATCGCGTTCGCTACGTCGTCAGCCGCGATCGGCTGGATCAGCGCTTGCGGTACAATGACTTTATTCCCAACGGACCACGAAATCATCATGGAGCCAATGAACTCAAAAAATTGAGTCGCGCGAACAATCGTATAGGGAATGCCCGAATTCTTGACCATGTTCTCCTGGACAAGCTTTGCTCGTAGATACCCATTATCAGGCAAGCGCCTTGCACCAACGACAGACAGAATTACGTAGTGCTTGACTCCAGCTTTATTCGCCGAGGCAATTAGGTTAGCGCTCGATCTCTGGAAGAAATTCAAGGACGCATTTGCGTCAAAAGATGATGAATTAGAGAGATCAATCAAGACGTCGGCCCCGTCCATGGCCGCCGAGAGTCCAAGACCGGTTAGCGAATTCACGCCTCTCTGCGGCGCAGCGGCTAGCACATCGCAGCCGTTGCTGTTGAGGCGACTTGCGACCCTGGAGCCGATCAGGCCGGTGCCACCGTTAACGAAGATCTTCATGGCGAGTACTCTGATCGAAGAGGTGGGGACATTTCCGCCCCCCGACTAACTCAGCCTTGCCGCACTGGGCCTAAACGCCTTATCGGCCGCGCAGCCACGTAGTTCAGGCACTCGGCGCGCGAGAGCACCCGGATCACGCCGGCGATTTTTCGTTGCAGCCTTCATGCGCTGGCTCGAATTTGCTGGCCCCATCAACTTTGCAGAGTACGCTGGCGCATTCGCAGCCGCTATCGATCGCGGCGGTGACAATGCTGGCCATATGGCTATAGGGACTAAACCAAAGCGCAGGCGATGCTGCAGTTGGCCAGTTCTCAATACGGGCCGACTGGATCGCGGAAGACCAGCCATTGCGTTTTTTGGGAATGATCGCAATACCCAAG
The DNA here is from genome assembly GCA_900473415.1 of Hyphomicrobiales bacterium. Lineage (GTDB taxonomy): Bacteria > Pseudomonadota > Alphaproteobacteria > Rhizobiales > Beijerinckiaceae > Allobosea. The sequence goes on along the minus strand of UCLR01000063.1, from coordinate 8,936 downwards.
TTGAAACAAACATGGACATTCGTATTACCTAATTGTACCCTTGGCTTAACGACAGTGACAGTCGGAAACACGCAACCTCTGCGATAACGCCGAAGCTGCAGTGGAAATTAACGAGAACTGCACCCAAATATCGGTTGCAGGCGCTCGGGTTCTTCATAGACTGGTCGCTCGAATTGACGGAAGATCGGTAAATCTTACGCAACGCTCCAAACTACGGCAAAAGCTCCAAACTTAGGAGGTTGTGATGGCTGTCTCTCAACTCGATAAAGCCAATCGATTTCTGTCGCTCCATCGCGAAGGGCGCCCGTTCATCCTCGCTAATGCGTGGGATGCTGGGTCAACGCGAGTGCTCCAAGGTATGGGATTTAGTGCCATCGGCACATCGAGTTGGGCTTCTGCAAATGTCTACGGGAAGCGCGACCACGGCAACACGAGAGAAGAAAGCATGGCGCACGCCCGCGCCATCGTCGAAGCAACAGACCTCCCCGTTTCCGCGGACCTGGAGAGCGGGTTCGGCGCGACACTTGCCGAGGTAGCCGAAACCTATCGTCAAGCCGCGGCCGAAGGCCTCGTTGGCGCGAGCATTGAGGACGTAAGACCCAGTGTTGGCGATGGGCAAACAAACTTTGACATGTTGGACATTAGCGAAGCGGCGGAGCGCGTTGCCGCGGCTGTCGAAGCAACGCGTAACTTGGGATTTCCGTTTTTGGTGACGGCGCGAGCCGATGGTTTGATTCGAGGCAAGGCAAGCCTTGATGACACTATACGGCGATTGCAGGCTTACGAGTCGGCGGGCGCTGACGTGCTAATGGCGCCGGGATTGCCGGACCTAGCCTCCGTGAAGGCCGTTTGCGCGTCGATTAATCGTCCGTTCAACTTTACGGCTGGGATACCGAAAAAGTCGTTCTCCTTTGAAGAGCTTCGCGCGGTTGGCGTTGGCCGTATCAGCTTAGCTATGTCCCTATATGGCGCCGCAATGGGCGCACTCTTCACCTCAGCTCGTGAGGTCGCTGAGAGTGGGACGTTTAACTTCGTAGAGGAATTGCCGCTGTCGTACTGGGATATTGCCGGCTACATGCGCGAATAGGGGTGCACGGACGAGAAATGCTAGTGCGGACGCCTAGGGCTTAGCCCCCAAACTTGCCACAAGCTCCCTTGCAGTCCGGAGGTCGGAGAATTCGACTTCATCACCAAGCAGCTCGCACAATGGCGCCAAGATTGACCGAGCCTCGATGGATCGATCCTCTTTGATCCTCAATTTCGCGATGCTGATCGCGGCTCTCAACTGCCAAAACACCGCGCCCTGTTCCTCCGCCAGATCATAGGCCTCCGAAAAAAAACGTTCGGCACCGGAGTACGACTGTTCGCCGAATCGGTGGATGAGCAGATCGCCTTTCATCCGCAACAGCTCCGGCACATGCCAGAGGATGCCATCCCGCCTCCCTCTCGCCAGCGCGCTATCAATGGCGCTGTCGGCCTCAATGAAATCACCAAGTGCTACCAAGGCCGCGACGTAGTAGGTCGCGAACCCGGATCCATGGGGGGTCGAGAAATGCGTAATAAATGCCGCGTCATCCAGGGGTTCAGCGGTGCCGAACTCGTCCAGGGCTGAGCGAAGTTTCTTTAGACCTCTCTCAGCATCTCCGCTTCGGATCAGTAGGGTCGCGTGCAGGCTATGAGCATACCGAGCGGAAATCGAGTTGTGCGCAAGCTCGTTAAGCATAGCTATGTAATTCGCCGCTTTTGAGAGATCGCCAGCAAATATATTAATAGGACATAGCGCTTCCGCAAGAGCCAAACACATTGTTCCTTTACGATCAATACGCCGCGCCTCTTCAAGGCATTCCTCGGCAAGTTCAAGGGCACGGCCGGCGGCACCTCGCATCCAAAGGGTACGAGCCATTCGTGATCGCGGCAGTACTAGCCCCCCATGGTGGAACCACATGGCGCGTCGCCTGTCGCGGGTTTCGGGCTCTCGATTAAACGCCGCCTCGAAGTACTGTAGCGCTTGTACCTGATTGCCTCGGTAATGGTTCGTGGTGGCCAGGAGACGGTCAGCTACCCAAAGATCAGCAGAATTCTGGGTGCTGAGGGCGATGCGAGCCATGCGCTCGGCGAGATCATGAGAGCCGTGAAGGTCGCCAAAAAAGAACCTGTCAGTCCAAAATGCATAGAGCGCCTGCAACTGAGCTTCCTGATCGCCAAGGCGCTCGGAAATTTCGAGAGCCTCCCTGAGCGACTCCCGGGTTTTGTCGGTCGGAACTCCAGCGTAGGTATGCACCAGGCCGAGTATCGTCAGGAGCTGAGCTTTAAGGGATCCGGGCAAGTTTGAAGCGGCGATTAGATTCCCCTTAGCCTGATCTACACGATCGCGGCACTCCGCTATGAGTGTTAGATCCAACCATACTGGTGCATAAGCAGAAACAAGGGTTACACCAATCGCTTTATCCCCCTCGCCCGAAAACGCCCAATCGAGTGCGGCGCGCACGTTGTCGATTTCAGAGGCATATTGCGCAACATTGTCGATGGTTACCAGGGACTCGTCGTCGCTTGGCGAAAATAGGAGAAGAAAGTACTCCGCATGAAGACGAGCAGCTCTGAGCATCTCGCCATTCTCGGCGAGCTTTTCGAGAGCGTATACCCTGATCGTCTCCAACAATCGCCAGCGAGCAGCCTTTCTTGACGGTATGAGTGTCAAGAATGACTTCGAGACGAGGTTAGATATGGTTTCTTCCAGATTCTGGATATCGATCGCACGGGCCATAGCCTCCGCTGCCTCAAAGGAGAAGCCGCCAGAAAAGATCGCGAGATTGCGCAACAGGCGCTGCTCGGCTTGGGATAACAGTTCGTAACTCCAATCCAGCGTGGCGCGCAGGGTTTGATGCCGCGGCAGTGCGGTCCGTCGCGTTCCACCCAAAAGCTCAAAGCGATCGCTAAGGCGCGAGGCGAGATGTTGAACGCCCAGTGTGGCTGCCCGTGCAGCCGCAAACTCGATGGCAAGCGGAATACCGTCTAGGCGTTGACAGATGGATACGATTGACAAGAGATCGTCGCCTTTGAAGAAGCGTGAATAGTCGCCGGCTCTTGTGACAAACAGCTCCACTGCGCCATGCTGAAGCGGATCGCTCGAATCCGAGGCCGGCACGTCGAGTGGCGGCAGCCGATAAGTGTACTCTCCCGCGATCCGGAGAGGCTCGCGACTAGTAGCAAGAATGGATACTTGCGGGCATAGACGTACCAACGTCTCCGCAAGCTCGGCCGCTGCGTCGATAAGGTGCTCGCAATTGTCCAGCACCAGTAGCAGTTCCCTGTGGCCGATAGATTGACCGACTGCTCGGGCATCAAGCCGAACTGTACCCAGTCGCTGGCCGAGGCTTCCTGCGACGGCCGTGGGCACCAGACCGGGATCGGATACCGAGGCTAGTTCGACCAGTACGGTATCCTCGCGCGCGGTTAGGGATCTCCTGCGCGCGACTTCGATTGCCAGGCTGGTTTTGCCCACTCCGCCGAGTCCCGTAAGTGTCACCACACGGTAGGCCGATAAACAATCTTCCAGGTCGCGGATCGCGGTAGCGCGCCCGATGAGTTTGGATACGGCGGCAGGCAAGTTGTTCACGAGCGGGTAATTGGTTCCTGGCGCTCGCTTGTTTGGATGTCCGGCGTCTACCGAGGCATCCCCCCTCGTGGTCCATTTGCCCATCAAACGGTATCCACGCCCGAATACCGTCTGCAACATCGCGCGGTCGTGCCCCAGAGCCTTTCGCGCAGCCGATATGTGAAACTGCAGTGTGTTTTCGGTGATGATGTTGCCAGGCCAAACACGATCGATCAGGTCATATTTGCCGATCGTCTCACCTGCGGTTCCTGCCAATATGCTAAGTATCTCTATTGCGCGACCGCCTAAGGGAACGGGAGCGCCGTTCAACCTTAGCTCGCGGCTGGAGAGGTCGATCTCCCAATTTTTGAGCACATACACTCGATCTAGGCGAGGGTCGGACATCTTACCCCTTCGGCTTGGGCGGCCTCAGAATTTCTCAGGATTGATCCAAGGAATATAGCGGCGAGCAGGGTTATATTCCGCTGAAGTAACAAGGGCCAACATCGTTCGACCGAAGTCTGATTCCGCTGTCGAGAGGTGCTGATAGCGCTCGACTAGCTTCCGCGCTCTGGGCCTATGGGCCCTAGTCGGGACTGGGCTTTGAGCTGATTTGTCGGCCACTCCATCCGCGCGGGGCGGCTTCGGAAGAGTGCGATGTATCACCTCGGGAGTGTTTCCAATGCAGGCTAGCTCGGCTCTTCGGAACGGCACTTCATCGAGCGCCCACGCGTGCGATGCAAGACCCATGAGGGAACCGACACAGGCCTCGCCCCGCGAGCAAACGGCTCAGGACATGGGCCAACTCATCCTGATTTTGGACGACGATCAAGACGTTCGGACGGCGCTGGAGGAGCTATTTATCTCGGTTGGGATGAGAACCGCCGGCTTCTCATCAGTTCACGAGGTGCTCAGCTCAGAAGATCTGGAGCGCGCGGGGTGTATCATCGCTGACGTCCGGCTGCCTGGGTCAAGTGGCCTAGCTTTGCAGGCAGATCTGGCCAACCGAAGTGAAGCGCCCCCGATCATCTTCCTGACCGGACACGGGGACATTCAGATGGCGGTGGCGGCGATAAGGATCGGAGCCGTCGATTTTTTGACAAAGCCAGTTCGCGACCAGACGTTGCTGGACGCGGTGAATAACGCCCTTGATATCGGTGCGAGGCGGAAGTGCGAGGCGCGCCGCGTTAAGGTGGAGCGCGAGCGTCTGGCAGCGCTCTCCAAGCGAGAAGCTCAAGTCTTCTACGAAGTCGTGCGCGGACGTCTCAATAAGCAGATCGCGCATGATCTTGGTGTAAGCGAAGCAACGGTCAAACTCCATAGGAGTAACGTCATGCGAAAGATGGACGCTGCTTCAACTGCGGAACTTTTCTTTGTCTGGACGTCTTTGCCTGCTGAAATGCGCGGTTGTCGGCAATAGAAATCAATCTTCCATGCAGGGAGAGCTCAACCCCATGTTAGATTTGGACACCCCCGTTCAGAATGGATCAATATGGAAAGGTGAATGTCATCATCGCCTGGGTAAAATTGTTGATATCGCGATGCAAGATCAATTATGCGACGGCGATGAAGATGATTTGTTGCACCGACACAGCGGAGCTCTGCGAAATCTTGGCATATTGACGGCTTCCATTGCGCATGAGGTCAACCAACCGCTCGCCGCCATCCAGATGAACGCTGAGACGGCCGTCCGACTGCTATCGTCCCGAGAGCCAAATTTCGAGAAGGCAAAAATGCTTGTGATGCGCATCGCCGAGAATGTGCGGCGCGCCAATCAGATCGTCCAAAGAGTCCGCGCAATTGCAGCCAACCGCCCTTCTGCTCTGGCTCCGCAAAATCTAAATCAGATCATCAACTGTACAATTCCGATTGTTCAACACGAGCTCGATCGGAAATCGATAAAATTACAGCTGGACCTCTATCGGAATCTCCCCAGCGTCATCGGCGATGAAGTTCATCTGCAGCAGGTAATCAACAACTTGCTAATCAATAGCATTCAAGCAATTGGTCAAGATGCCTCGTGCCCGCGGATCGAGGTCAAGACCTTTGTCGATGGGGATAGATCCGTCGTCTGCAGCATTCGCGACACGGGGCCTGGCATCGCTGAGAATGACGTGCGCCGGATATTTGAAATGTTCTTCACCACCAAGGCCGCGGGCATGGGAGCCGGCCTCGCCATATCCCGATCGATCGTTGCCGCCCATGGTGGGGGCATTAGCGCTTCGAACCATCCTGGCGGAGGAGCCGAGTTTCGGTTCTGGCTCCCTTCCCAAAATTCGTGACCGTCTCGCGCCAGAACGCCGCCATAGCGGTCGCCGCTTCGTCCTGAAATCGCTGCGGTAGCCCTCTCGTCGGATCGGCCGGCGTCGGCGAACCGCTCGCTGAAGGGGCTCTCTCAAAAGCGACCATGGCGCACACACCTCCCACGGCGCACCGAAGGCTGAACTGAAGTCCTGAACCGAGCGCAATTCCGCCAGTCCGCGCACCATCGCGAAGAATCCGGCGGCATTGGCCCTTACGGGCCATTGCGATATATCCGGCTAGCTCTGGGACCAAGAAGCTGATGCGCGCCACCATCAACATCGACGACAGGCTGTTGGAGAGAGCCCGGTCATTGACCGGTACTAAGGACGTAACGCCCCTAGTTCGACGGACCCTGGAAACGCTCGTGCGCGTCGAGGCTGGCAAGCGCCTGAGCGCCCTTGGTGGCACTATGCCCGAGACCAAGGCCGCACCGCGCCGTCGGAGTGCGGACGCCGAGTGATCGTCGTCGAAACGCGGACCTGGATCGATCTTTTTCGCGATTCCGTTACCAGCGACGCATCTCGGCCTAGATCGCAGGGTCTTCGTGCTTCTGAAGCGTCGCCCTATACTCAGAACGTGTGATCTCGCTCATACTCTTCCATGGCATTGATGAGCTCGACCAGTTCGTTTTCTTCAGGGCTTTCCCCGATCGCGCCCGTCAGATCCTGGACCCGGTCGCAAACTCGCTCGAAGGCATGAGCATCGGCAATTTTCATTGCAATCTCCCTGGCTAACCTCGGGTAATCCAGCGAGCGCCGCGAGGCGCTCAGATGTGATTCAGCATCCAAGCGAGACCCCGCCTCAAATTTCCTCTAAATAATTGAGTTTAAGCAGTTATTTTCATGGTGGGAGGGGTCACGATCGGCGCCGGTCGCGCGCCCTCTCCAAACTCTGATACGGCTTTCAAATCAGCGGGTTAAATGACAATTTGGCGGGATCAAGCTTCTGCGCCTACTAACACGCTTCCAAATCTCGTGCCCGGGACAGGACCTCAGAGCCGGATGCAGCACGCGCTCGACCATCGGGTGGTCGATCAGCCTCTGCGAAAAATCCTCGGAGACCTTGCCCATATGGCGACGCGCAGGCCCATGGTCTCGAAGCCGCGAAGCGCGAGCTGGCATTCATCCGGCGATACGCCGATGCCGAAGCTCCGCAGGACGTCCTTCATCTTCTTCGCGATGAAAATTTACGACGAAAGCGGCGAGCAATTGACGGAAACCTGGTCGCAGCCCGGACGAGACGGCGCTCGCTGGATGTCAGTCGCACGCATCGGCAGCTTCTTTCCACAGCCCAGCCTTGACTCTTGTCGGCCTCAGAACGTTCTGATTTCGTTCTCATCGGAAGCGCAAGTCAATGGCACCGAACCTCAGCGAGAACACGCCCCCGCTTACGGGCGTGCTGGCGCCCGACGATAGCAGCGAACACAGCGAACTGCACTTCAAGCCGTTCCGCGTCCTGCTCGGAAGGCGAGAAGATACTGGAGCGACCGTGATCCGCCGGCACCTGTTCGAGGGCGATGAACCGTTGGCAGCCTGAACGGACACCGGGCCGTCGGGACTGGGGGAGACGATGCTCGGCGCCCCGCCGCGCGCCCCAACTAGGATGAGCTGCGAACCGACAGGTCCGGGGCATAAGCTCAAGCTATCGCCAAAACCGACCGTCAGGCGCTTTCAATCACACGTCCGGCAAAAGTCAGGTAATCGGCGCCGATAGACGTAATCCTGATATGGCACCGTCCACCATCGTCTGTCTCAAGCATTAGATCGCCCTGAAGGTCTGCGAGCGCCAGTACGCTGGGGGCGCAGTGGAGCTTGCCCGATCTCTCGTTCGACATGTCGCAAACGATCTCGGCACGTTGTCCTGTCTTCGTGATCAAGCGAGCCATAGGTTCGATCCTTCTGCGTGAGGACGGCGACACTTGCCCGCGCTCGGGACGAAGGACCGCACCCTCCATCGGATCGTTGCCTGCAAGCGGAGCCAGATCCTTGATATGGTAGTTGCCCGCAGAATCGGTAGAGGCAAATAATAATAAGTTACATTCTGAAAAAATCAATATTAACCGGAGAGTCATCAATGCTCAAATAGCTTCCTATCACACCGAAATCTAATGAATACGGGCTTAGCTGACGGGTGAGGCTATCGTCATATGCTGATTCAGCTATCCGAATATGATAGACCGGGCCAAGCGAGCGAGGGCCTAGCCGCGGCCCGATGACCTGCCGTCCAAGCCGGTTGACTGCGTCGTCCGCTGGATCGGCCGAAAGACATCATGGGGGGCGAACTCAAGAAGTTGCTCAAGCCGAAATTGCAGCTCGCCAGCTCGATGCTCCGGCTTTTTCGGGATGCGCTCAGTCCACTGCTCAATGCTCTCGATCAGCTGCGCCGGGCGGAACCAATGCTATCCCAGTCTTTCAGCCCAACGACGCTCGGTGAAAGATTGCTGGTCTCACTCGTTCGCCTTGATGGCGAGTTCAGTGTCGTTTTCAGGCTGCCTAGCGATTCAGAAACCGGCAATCCGAACCCTATCGCTTTACAATTGGACAAGCTGAACGAGATGATCTCCTTCTTAGAGGAGTGTCGGAAGCGGGCTTCCCCAACATGAGGTCCGCTGTCGACCGAGGCTGGGTGAAAANNTTTCACACAGCCTCGACCCATTCCGGGCATTGGAGCCTCGGCTGCTCTCACCCTACGCCGAGTCGTCTGCGAGGCCGAGTCGAGCCCGATGACGCCGTCGGTCCCACCGCTCTATCTCCTCCGGAGTGAATGGATATGGCGAATCTTTGTCGGTTAGAAGCGTGAAGCCCACCCACATGATCAAGACCAAGCTAAAAAAGGCGAGGTACCCAAAGCCGGCGGCCCAATTCCAGAGCGGCACGGTCTGGCGCGAATACACCTCGACGAGGTACCACGCGCTTAGAGGTAGGTACAAAAACCCTTTCATCCCGCTGCGGGCCGCGCTTGGTTGTGAGCGTAGACATCCGCCGGAGTCAGCATTGGATCGAAGTCGGCGTCTGATATTCGACCAGGGTGAGCCCCA
>UCLR01000030.1 GCA_900473415.1 Hyphomicrobiales bacterium | reverse complement strand
GCCTGAAAACAGCGCTCACTAATCTGGATCAGCCAGGACCACTCAATCGCGCGAACGCTCAGCCGCTGGTACAGACTCGGTGAGCGCTGGCCGTTTCATGAATACCCGCTGCAGAGATAACGGCCCCGGAGCGGCCGTTGCCTATCTCGGCGGAGCTCGTTCGTTTTGACGCGTTTCTCGCGGCGAGACTCCGATCTGCTGCTTATAAATCCGTGAGAAATGGCTGAAATTCGTGAAGCCCGCGGCAATCGCGATCTCGCCGAGAGGAAGCGAGGTCTGGCGGATGAGAATCTTCGCCCGGTCGATCCTGAGCTTCACGACGTACTGATGAATGGTCATGTGAAGGTGCGAGGCGAAAAGCCTCTCCAACTGTCGCAGCGACAGTCCCACGGATTCTGCCAGGGCTTCGCGTTCGATAGGCTCATCCACCATGGTCTCGATCCTGTCGAGAGCCTTGATGAGCAGGGGGTGGAATAGCCCGAACCGCTGTCGAACGCTCATCTTCTGATGGTCTTCGGCCTGCCGGATCTGAGTCTGGATCAGCCATTCGCTGGCGTTGCGAGCGACCGCCGGGCCGTGTTCGGTCGCGATCAGCGCGTTCATCATGTCCAACGCCGCATTGCCGCCGGCGCAGGTAAAGCATTGGCCATCTAATTCGAAGAGGGTTTGCTTCAACTTGAGCTTGGGAAACTGTTCGCGGAGGGCTGGAACATGGTCCCAGTGAGCAGTGCAGCGCTTTCCCTCCAAGAGGCCCGCGCGGGCTAGGACGAAGGTGCCTCCGGACAAGCCGCCGATCCGCACGCCTTTCCGAGCCAGTCGCCGGAGAAACGCAAAAACCCGCTCGTCATGAAAATGGATGGCACTGTCGCCCGCGCAAACCACCAGAACATCGACCGAGACTGCATCGAAGCTGTCGTGGTCCGGTCGGACGAGCATTCGGCATGACGAAAGCGTGTCGTTGCCGCTCGTAGTCAGGAAGACCCATCTATACAGCTCCTGTCCGGTCACGGCGTTCGCCGCTCGAAGCGACTCCACCGACGATGCCAGCGAAAGCAGAGGGAAGCCGTCGTTTACGAGAAATCCAAACGTCGCAACCACAGCGCACCCGGGGACATCATCCGACGACCGTTCGCCAGGCAAGAGCCCGCCCGGCCCATTTGGGCCGCGCTCGGCATCGGAGGTCAATGGAGAAGTTCTGTCGCGTGGTTCGCTGGCCTCAGCGTCGGGTAGTTCCGCATCAGGATCGATTGAAGGGGCGCTCATTCGGATTCAGAGGCTATGGCGACGGATGCCGTCGGCACTCAATCGCGGAAGACGATCGTCTTGCTGCCGTTGGCAAGAACGCGTCCGTCCAAGTGCCACGCCACGGCCCGGGCGAGCACGCGACGCTCGATGTCGCGGCCCTTGCGGACCAGATCCTCGGGTGTGTCGCTGTGCGAAATGCGCTCGACATCCTGTTCGATGATCGGCCCTTCATCGAGGTCCGCCGTGACATAGTGGGCGGTGGCTCCGATCAGTTTCACGCCGCGCGAATGAGCCTGGTGATACGGCTTCGCTCCCTTGAAGCCCGGCAGGAACGAGTGATGGATGTTTATGCACCGATGGCTCAAGCGCGCGCTGAGCTCGTCCGATAGAACCTGCATGTAGCGAGCGAGAACAACGAGATCGACGTGATCCTTCTCGACCAGGGCCGAGATGCGCGCCTCCTGTTCTGGCTTCGTCTCCTTCGTGATGGGGAAGTGGTGGAAGGGGATCTCGCCGAAATCCAAATCGGAGTAGGTCTCGCGCGGGTAATTCGAACCAATGCCAGCGATGTCCATCGGGAGTTCGCCGATGCGCCAACGATAGAGTAGGTCGACGAGGCAGTGATCGAAGCGCGACACTAGCAGAAGCACGCGCTGGCGATCGTCGCGGCGGCGCGCGTTCCAGGTCATGCCGAAGCCGTCGGCGACCGCCGAGAACTCTCGGGAGAACCCATCCAGCGCGCCTTCTCCGGGGAAGTTGAAGACGACCCGCATGAAGAATTTGTCGGTTTCGACGTCGTCGAACTGATTGGCGCCGAGAATGTTTCCGCCGTGATCGAACAGGCAACGCGATACGGCCGCCACGATTCCAGGGCGATTCCGGCACGACAAGGTCAGAACATGTTGGTCGGTCGGCATGGAGAGTTCTCGTCAGTTGCGGACAACGCTCGGATGACGAGCCCGTCCGGCAAGGCTCTTCGGCATGGGGAGGGGATCCGGCCGAAGTGGCCGGTTGGGTGATTGCCTCCATCGGATGTCAGCCGCTTGGTCGGCGGGCGTTCTTAAGCTCGACTGGGAGAGGCGGCGTTTGCTGCTCAAGGGAGTTCCGGGCTTCGTGGGAAGCCCGGATACCTCGAGGGACCGAGATCAGCCCCAGGACCATTCGTGGACATTCCAGGCGGCGTCCACCACATACTGGTTCGGCTTGATGCCTTGCAGGGACTTGTGCGTCATCTGGCCCTGATAGACACCACCCTGTGGTCCGAACGGAACCTCTTCGAGCAGTATCTCCTGGATGCGGGCGTAGGTCTTCTTGCGTTCGTCCACGTTCGTCTGCCTGACGCCTTCCTCAAGCAGTCGGTCGACCTCGGCGTTCTCATATTGCGTGTAGTTCGAGCCGCTGCCTGTCTTAGCCGGAATCATCTTGGAGTGCGCACGGGCCGTGTAGTCGGGATCCATCCCGACGGTCGGTTCCCACGAAACGAGAAGAGTATCGAACTGCGACTTGGTCGTGTACTCGCCCCAGACGACCGAGGCGGGCATATTCTTGATTTCCATCTCGACGCCGATCGCCTTCCAGTTCTGCTGGAAGATGGCCTGGGTCGCCTGGCGTGCCGGGAAGCCAGCCGTCGTCGACATCGAGAACTTCATCTTGACGCCGTCCTTCTCGCGCACACCGTCGGCGCCGACCTTCCAGCCCGCTTCGTCGAGCATCTTGGCCGCGAGCTGCGGATTGGGACCCGAATCCTTGAGATCGTGGTTGTAGGCCCAGTGAGTCGTATGCAGATAGGACAGCGTCCGCTTGTAGGCGCCGAAGAAGACGTCATCGATCGCCTTCTGCATTTCCAGGGCGAGGTAGAGGGCCTTGCGGACCTTAGGGTCCTTGAACTGCGGCTTGCCGCAGTTGAAGTACACGAACTGGACCCAAGGCTGGCCAAGCGGAAAGAAGTGCCGGTCCGGCAACTTCGCGGCCTCGGCCCAACGATCAAACGGCACGCCAGAGACGCCGATATAGTCAATCTCTCCGGTGCGTGCCTGGCCATAAGCGACAAGCTGGTCAGGTACGAACTTATGGATGAATTGACGGATTTTCGGAGCGCCACGGTGATAGTTGGGGTTGGCCTCGTATACCATGTGGCTACCCGCGGTGCGGGTTTTGAGAAGATACGCCCCAGTGCCTACCGGCTGCGCGTTGAAGCCGGAGGTATTGATATTCTCCTCTTTCGACAGCAGGTGGTGGGGCACGATGTGCATATTCTGCCAGGCCCACATAAACGGTACGAAGGGCCTCTCGAGCTCGATCTCGACGGTGTGCGGATCGGCAACCTTGAAATTCTTGATCAGGTCGAAGCCGCTGCGGGAGCGCACCGCGACCTTGGGGTTGACGATTGTTTGATAGGTGAACTCGACGTCCTTGGCCGTGAAAGGCTGGCCGTCGCTCCATTTGACGTCGCGCTTGAGGTTGATACGCCAAACCTTTCCGTCAGCGGAGATATCGCCGTTTTCCATCGTTGGAATGCGCGCGGCTAGATTGGGTATGAACTCGCCCTTCTCGTTCACATCCCACAGGGCATCGAAGAGGCAAGCTTCCGGGATGTTCTCCGCTCCGGCATTAACATAGAGCAGCGGGTTGAATTGCACTGGTTCTTGCGTGGTGCCGAGGATAATGCGGTCGCGCTTCTGCGCGAGGGCAGGGCTATAGATGCCCGTGACGGGCACAATCAGGCTCGAGGCGGCTGCGCCCTTGAGAACGGAACGTCGGGTCGGCGAGAATTTGATGGCCATCGTGCAATCCCCTTTTTGTGGTTGAGTTCAGTTCACGGGTCGATCTTGAGTCTGGCGTCGATGGCGTCCCGCAGGCCGTCGCCCAGGAAGTTGAAGCTCATGACGGTGAAGGTGATCAGGACGCCGGGCAGGATCGCCAGGAAGGGCACCGTGTCGAAATAGCCCTGAGCGTTCGTCAGCATGTTGCCCCAGCTCGCCATCGGCGGTTGGACGCCGTAGCCGAGGAAGCTGATGTAGGATTCCATCAGTACCGCCGTAGCGACCTTGAGCGTGGCCGCAACGAGAACCGGCGCCATGATGTTCGGCAGGAGCTCGACCAACATGATGCGCCAGTTCGAAGCGCCGAAGCCTCGTGATGCCTGGATGAAGTCCATCTCCTTTAGAGACGAGACCTGCGCCCTTACGATGCGCGACACCTCCATCCAGGAGGTCAGTCCGATGATCAGCGAGATCGACAGGATGGTCGGGGGCACGAACGCCGCGATGACGAGGAGCAGGAACACCTGCGGGAAGCAGAGCAAGGTATCGACCAGGCGCATCAGCAAGTTGTCGATGATGCCGCCGTAGTAGCCCGCCGCGAGCCCGACCAGCGTTCCCGTGACCATGGTCGTCAGCATGGCAACGATGCCCACCGCCAGCGAGACCTGGCCACCATAAAGGAGGCGGCTTAGCGTATCGCGGCCGAGATCGTCGGTGCCCAGCAGATGGCCCCAGGAGACGAAAGGCGGCAGGAAGCGCTGGGACGTGTCGATCCTCATCGGGTCGTGCGGCGAGACGAGCTGAGCAAACAGCGCCGATGCGCAGAGAAATACGACCATCACCGCACCGACGACGGCCAGGCGGTGGGAGAGGAAACGCCGCGCGATCGTCTGTGTGTAGGAACGGGTCGGGACGGCGTCGGAGACGGATATATCAACCATGTCCGCGTCCTCAGGCCAGTTTCACGCGCGGATCGATAGCCGCGATGGCGACGTCCGCGATCAGATTGCCGACGATGACGAAGAACGCCGTGAACATGATCATCCCCATCAGGATGGGATATTCCTTCATGTTGAGCGCATCGACGAAGAGGCGCCCCATCCCGGGCCAACTGAAGATCGTCTCGGCGACAAGGGCGCCGGAGAACAGGGTCGGCAGTTGCACACCGAGCAGAGCAACGAGGGGGATTACTGCGTTGCGCAGGGCGTGGCGGAAGAGAATTTGCCGCTCGCCGAGCCCTTTCGATCGAGCGGTGCGGATATAATCCTGCTGGATGACGTCGAGAAAGCTCGAGCGCGAATAGCGACTCCAGGTCGCCAGTAGGACCAGCGTCAGGACCATGACCGGAAGGATGAGGTGGCGCAGCAGGTCCCAGGGGTTCCCTTCCTCGCCGAGTTCATACATGCCGCCGGACGGCAACCAGCCGAGCTGGATCGCGAAGACGTAGATGGCCATCAGGCCGAACCAGAACGTCGGGAAGGATAAGGCGAGCATGGCGCCCGTCGTCGCCAGATAATCGAAGATCGAGTTGCGTTTGACCGCGCCGAGGATGCCGATCAGCGTGCCAATGACGATGGCCAGCGCCAACGAGCTGCCCATCAGGGTCATCGTCGCGGGCACTCGCTCGAGGATCACTTCAAGAACCGGGCGGCCGCCGAAGAAGGTGACACCCCACGAGCCCGTCAACATCGCTTTCGCCCAGCTCAAATATTGCAGGTGGATAGGCTGATCCAGACCGAGTGCGACGCGAAGGCGTTCGATGTCGGTGACGGTGATGGTCGGATTCAAGGTGTAGACGGCAAGCGGCCCACCCGGCGCCAGATGCATGATCCCGAAGCCGATGATCGAGACGCCGATGACAAGCGGAATCGAATGCAGAATTCGCCGCAGGATGTAGCCGATGACGTCACCGCTCATGGCCTCAGTCTCCGCTCAGAGCGTGTTGGAGGTCGGCAATCAGATCCTCGGCGTCCTCCAGACCGATCGAAAGGCGCATCAGGTCCATGTTGACGCCGGTGCCGAGCTTGGCCTCGGGATAGACCTTGCGTCGGGCCTGAAGCAGCCCACCCGGGTGCATGATGAGGGACTCGACATCGCCCAGGCTGACTGCGCGGGCGATCAGCTTGAGGCGGTCCATCATTCGAACTGCGCCATCGTATCCGGCGTGCAGTTCGAACGACATCATGCCGCTTCCGCTGTTCATCTGCTTGCGTGCGGTCCCATGTCGCGGATAGCTCTCGAGGAAGGGGTAGCGAACGACCCGGACCGCCGGATGCGCGTCCAGCATCTGCGCCACGGCAAGGGCGTTTTCGCCATGCTGCCGCATCCGAACCTTGAGCGTCTTGAGGCCGCGCAAGACGAGAAAGCAGGCCATTGGCGACAGCGTCGCTCCGGTGAGATAGCGCAGGCCCAGGCCGCGGACCTTGTGCATGGTCGCGGCATCACCGAGCACGATGCCGCCAAGCAGATCGCCGTGACCATTGATGTACTTTGTCAGCGAGTGGACGACGATGTCGGCGCCATGCTCCAACGGTCGTTGAACTGCGGGTGACGCGAATGTGGAGTCCACAACGACGCGCAAGCCTGCCTGACGCGCCAACGCGGCAATGGCCGCGATATCGAGGACTTCGCCGGTTGGATTGATCGGGGTCTCGAAGTAGACGAGCTTCGTCCTGTCGGTGACGGCGGCGCTGAGATTGGCGGGATCGGAAAGATCGACCTTCACCACCTTGATGCCGAGCCTAGGCAGCCCTTCGCCGGTCAGCGCCGTGGTATTGTTGTAGAGCGTCTCGTGGACGATGATCTCGTCGCCGGGCGACAGGAGCGAGAGGAAAAGGGAGCTGATCGCGGCCATGCCGGAGGCGGCTGTGACAGCAGCTTCCGCGCCTTCCAGCGACGCAACGCGCTGCTCCAACAGTTGCTGCGTTGGATTGTGCTCGCGCCCGTACAGGAAGCCCTCGGCCTCGTCGGCCACCACGGCATCCGCCGCCGCGACATTTGGGAACGCGAAGGTCGAGGTCATGTAGATCGGCGGAGAGACCGCGCCTCGTTCCATGAGGGGATCGTAGCCCTCATGGATGGAGCGCGTCTGGAAGCCGAGTTGCCGGTTGGAGCGATGAATTGTCATGGCGCGCTGATCCGGTTTTGTGCCGAAGGAAGGGTCATGCCGCAGCATTCCGCACAGGCTGGAAGTTCCAGCCATGGCTGGAGGCTGCGGCCTGGAGTTCATCGAGGAGCCATTCGGCGAAGGTCGAGCCGACGATCAGGCCGAAGGAAGGGACCGGGCTCTCGAGGCGGTAGAGCTGGCAGGAAACGTGGCCGACGATCGTGGAGGCACTGGCCCCGGGGGTGAAGGCCCGGTCATGCAGATCGAGACGACAGAGGCGAGCCAGTACCGATTGTGCGTGCTTGCCGCTGAACTCGATCACGTTTCGACCATGGCTCTGATCGACCACCGCTGCGGCACCGTCGAGGCTTTGCCGAAGTGAGGTCGACAGCTCGCCGCGCTCGGAGCCCGGAGCGCGGATCAGCCAGCTCCCGGGCTGAACCCAGATCGCGGTCCGACCTGATCCATTCGTGGCGCGGCCGGGATCCGCCAGTTCGAGGGCGAGGGCACGGGCGACGATGGAAGCGACGTCGCTCTGCCGACCCTTGCGGGCGGTGATCTGGGTCAGCGCGGCGTGCTGCTCGACGATGGAGAGGGCGTCCGACCCTTTGCGTCCGCCGGAAAGCGACCGCGAGGCCGGGAAGCGCGAAAGGCGTTCAGGCGCGGACACGAAGGTTCTCCGGATCGACGTGGTGAGGACTGGTGATCGTTACTTCGACGCTCTCGTCATGAAGCGGGGAGACGGCGAAGACGCGCTGGTTCTTCAGGGCCTCGCCGTTTTCGACCATGGCCAGCCCGATCCAGCAGGCATGTTCGATCGACTGCGTGACGCTGCTGACCCAGCCCATGCTTGTTCCCGAGCCGGGCTCGCGCACGATATGGGCGCCGCCGCGCAGGCGTTTGTTCGTATCGACCGGGCGAATGCCGACGAGGCGCGGGCGTCCGGGGTCCGCAAGACCGGGACGTCCAGCGAGCACGCGACCGATTACGTCGCCGCTCTTCTTCATCATCCGGCCCATGCCGAGATCGGCGGCGGTCGTCTGTCCGTTCAACTCGGGGCCGGCCGCGTGACCCTTCTCGACGCGCATCAGGCTCATGGCCTCGAGGCCGTAAGGCACGATCCCGAACGGCTTGCCCGCTGCCAGTATCGCTTCCCAGACGGTTTCGGCGTGACCGGAAGGCACGGCAATCTCGTAGGCGAGCTCGCCTGAGAAGCTGATCCGGAACAAGCGGACCGGCACCCCGGCGATCTTGCCTTCACCCACGCCCATGAACGGAAAGACCTCATTGGAAAGGTCGAGACCATCAACGGCGGCAGCGAGCGTTTCGCGGGATTTCGGACCGGCGACGGCGACCTGCGCCCACTGGTCAGTCACGGAGCAGAACTGGACGTCGAGCTCGGGCCAGACGGTCTGCGCGTGAAACTCCATGTGCTCCAGCACCGGCGCGGCGTTTCCGGTTGTCGTCGTGACCAGGAAATGGTCCTCGGCCAGGCGCGAGGTGGTGCCGTCGTCGAAGACGATGCCGTCCTCGCGCAGCATCACGCCGTAGCGGCATTTGCCGACCGCCAGCGTCGAGAAGGTGTTGATGTAGAGCCGGTCGAGGAAGGCCGCCGCGTCCGGTCCCTGGACGTCAATCTTGCCGAGCGTCGAGACGTCGCAGATCCCGACGGACGAGCGGACGGCGCGTGCCTCGCGGAAAATCGGCTCCCAACCGGTTTCGCCGGGCTTGGGATAGAAGAAGGGCCGCAGCCAAGCTCCGGTCGGCTGCATGACCGCGCCGTTGCGCAGATGCCAGTCATTCAGCGCGGTCCGGCGGACGGGCTGGAAGTGAGCGCCAGACGCGTGGCCCGCTAGCGCTCCGAAGGCGACCGGCATGGTGTAGGGGCGGTGCGTGGGTACGCCGACGGCTTCAACCGGTTCGCCCCGCGCCTCGGCGAGAATGGCGGATCCGACAAGGCTGCCGAGCTTACCCTGATCGGTCGCCATGCCATGCGTCGTATAGCGCTTGGCATGTTCGACGTGGCTGAAGCCCTCGCGATGGGCGAGGCGAATGTCCTCGGCGGTTACGTCATGTTGCAGGTCGACGAAGCTCTTGCCGGAAGCCTTGACCTCCCAGAAAGGCGCGATCGGTTGCTCTGCGGGTCCCCGCTCGGGCAAGGCGAAATCCTGCGCCTTGGCGAACCCGGCGGCCGCAGCGGCCTCGCGTCCGGCCCTCGCGCCATCGTAGGCGGCTGCACCGATGCCGAAGATCCCTTTGGTGGCTCCGGCCGATCGTTCGGCCTGCACCGACTCTCCCGGCACATGGCTCGCCAGCGTAGCCTCCCAACGCGGCTTCGCTCCTGATTGGCTGGCGAGCTGAACGTTCGGGTTCCAGCCGCCGGAGGGGCAGAGGAGATCGGCGACAAACTTGTCGCCCCCCGCGCCGCCTCGACGGCGCACAAGCGCGGTCTTGCCGTCGAAGTACGCGACCTCGCTTGCGAGCCGGACATCAATGCCGCGGGCCGTCATCGCAGCGGCCAGCGCGCTCTGGGACCGGACATCGACGAGCGTGACCTTACCGGATCCGGCCTCGGCGAGGGCAAGCGCGGTTTCGTAGGCGCTGTCGTTGTTGGTGAAGACGACGGCGTTGCGACCCGGAACGACACCGAACCTGCGCAGGTAGGTGAGGGCGGCTCCCGCCATCATCGCGCCCGGGCGGTCATTCCCGGGGAAGGCTATCAATCGCTCGCTTGCACCGGTGGCGAGGACAACCTGCTTCGCCCGGAAAGTCCTGTAGCGTTGGCGGACCTCATGTTGGTCCGGCTCGGCCTTGTGGTCGGAGACACGCTCCACGGCACCAAGCAGGTTGTGGTCGTAGTAGCCGAAGACATTCGTCCGGGTGAGGATCTCGACATTCGGCATCGCTTCGAGCGCATTCACCATGTCGCCACGCCAGGCCGCGTCGGCCGGGGACAGCAGGAGCCCGCCGCCCGGGACGAAGTCTCGCTCGCAGATGATAACGCGCGCTCCAGCTTCGCCGGCGGCCCGTGCCGCGGCGAGACCGGCAGCTCCCGAACCGACGACGAGAACGTCGCAATGCGCGTGCATCGCCTCGTAATGATCGGGATCGGGCTGGGACGCGGCGCGGCCAAGGCCTGCGGCTCGGCGAATGAGAGGCTCGTACAGCTTCTCCCAGAAGCTCTTCGGCCACATGAATGTCTTGTAGTAGAAGCCAGCCGAGATCGCGGGACCTGCGAAGCCGTTGATCGACATCAGATCGAAGGCAAGCGACGGCCAGCGGTTCTGGCTGGCGCTCACGAGCCCATCATGCAGCTCGATCTCGGTCGCCTTGGTGTTGGGCTCGCGCCGCGCACCTTCACGGAGCTCGACAAGGGCGTTCGGTTCCTCGGGCCCAGCGGTCATGATGCCGCGCGGCCGGTGGTACTTGAAGGAGCGGCCGACCAGGCGCACGCCGTTGGCGAGCAGGGCGGAGGCGAGCGTGTCGCCGGGATGACCGGTGAAGCTGCGACCGTCGAAATTGAACCGGACGGTGGTACCGCGATCGATCAGTCCACCGGAGGGCAGGCGCTTCGAAGTCATGGCGTCGCCTCCGGCAGCGCGTCCGCAGGTCCGGCCGAGGCCGCGACCGCATGAGTCAGCGTGTTGCGCCTGACCCTGATCCATTGCCGACAGCCGGCGTAGTGCTGCCACCACTCATCATGCCAGCCACGTGGGTTCGCCCGGGTGTAGACGTAGTCGTAGAAGGCCTGCTCGCCGGCGTCCGGCGCGGGCCGCTTCACAGTGGCATCGCCACGGTAGTGGAATTCGTCCTGGGGACGCTCGCCGCAATAGGGGCAGGGGATCAAATGCATCGCCGCGGCCCCCTCACTGCGCCCAGGGGTTCGGGCCGGCGCCCCGTTCGTCGATCATGCGGCCGTCGCGGAAGCGGTCGATCGTTAGGTCGGCATTGAAGGCATGGGGTTCATTCCGGGCGATGGTGTGTGCGAAGCACCAGCCGGACCCGGGCGTGGCCTTGAAGCCGCCGTAGCACCAGCCGCCATTGAAATAGAGGCCGTCGATTGGCGTCTTGCAGATGAAGGGAGAGGAATCCATCGTCATGTCCATGATGCCGGCCCATTGCCGCAGCACTCGCAGGCGGGATAGGGCAGGGATCATCGAGACCGCCGCGCCCAGTAGGTGCTCGACCACCGGAAGGTTTCCGCGCTGCGAGTAAGAGTTGTAGCCGTCGAGGTCGCCGCCGAAGACAAGGCCGCCCTTGTCCGACTGGCTGATGTAGAAGTGTCCGGCACCGAACGTGACCACGCCGTCGATCATCGGCTTGATGGCTTCCGAGACGAACGCTTGGAGCAGATGCGACTCCACCGGCAGGCTCAGGCCCGCCATCGTCGCCAGGCGGGAGGTATTCCCCGCTACGGCGACGCCTACCTTCTTGGCGCCGATGAAACCGCGGGTGGTTTCGACGCCCGTGACGCGGCCGGCTTCCCGCCGGATGCCCGTGACCTCGCAGTGCTCGATGATGTCGACGCCGCGCCGATCGGCCGCCCGGGCGAAGCCCCAGATAACCGCGTCGTGCCGTGCCGTGCCGCCGCGCCGCTGCATCAAGCCCCCGAAGATGGGGAACATCGGGTTGTCCAGCTCGATGAATGGCGCGACCGAGCGCACGGCCTCGCGGTCCAGGAGTTCCGCGTCCACACCCTGAATCCGCATCGAGTTGCCGCGCCTGGCGGCGATATCGCGCTGGGAATCCGAATGAAACAGATTGAGCACGCCACGCTGGCTCATCATGACGTTGTAGTTGAGGTCCTGCTCGAGCCCCTCCCACAGCTTCAGCGAGTGTTCGTAGAAGCGGGTGTTGCTCGGCAGTCCGTAATTCGAGCGCACGATCGTGGTATTGCGCCCGCCGTTCCCGAGACCGATCGGTCCCTTCTCCACCACCGCGACGTTGGTGATGCCATGCACGCTGGCGAGGTAGTGGGCGGTAGCCAACCCGTGCCCCCCGCCGCCGACGATGATGACGTCGTAGGAGGCCTTCGGCTCGGGCTTGCGCCAGGCCGGTTTCCAGCCACGATTGCCAGAGAGGCTTTCCTTCAGCAGCCGCCAGGCCGAGTAGCGGTCGGTCATTCGTTCAGGCCGCGCGGGCATCGTCATCATCCGTTTGCGGGGGAAGCCAGCCGCGCTCCTCGCGCCAGGCCGGGTTCAGATTGCCGAAGCGCGACAGGCGGAAGCTCGACAGGTCCGCGAAATCGCAGTGTCCAGCGAGCACGAGCTGGGAGATTGCTCGCCCGGTCGCGGGCGAAAGACCGAAGCCGACGCTCGACATCGTCGCAATTATCGCGTTGCTGGCTGTCGGCAGCCGATCAATGACGGGCCGGCCATCCGGAGTATTCTCGATGACCCCGGCCCAACTGCGGATCACGCGGATATGAGCGGCCTTCGGGAACAGTTCGGCGAGACGCTTCGCGATGTTTCGGGCTAGCGGGCTCGAAGGGCGTGCCGCGACCGCGTCGTCGTCCGGCGTCAGCCACTCATGCGGGCCACCGCCATAGGCGAGGTTTCCGCGCAAGGTCTGGCGGCCGTACAGGTGATTGCCGTCAACGCCGCCGATCGGCATCAGCGGCAGCGGCTCGGTGACGATCATTTCCGCACGCGCGACCGTCACCGGCACCTCGCTGTCGAGCTGGGCCGACAATCTGCCGGTCTGCGGACCGGCGGCCAGGATCAGCGTGTCGCAGGCGAATACGCCTGCGCTCGTCTCGACCGCGACGACTTTGCCGCCACTGCGCTGGAAGCCGGTGACTGCCGTGTGCTGGAGGATGCGTCCGCCGAGATCCTGCAAGGCCCAAGCGTAGGCCTGGACGGTGCGCTGAGGGTTTGCGTGGCCGCCGCGCTCATAATAGACGCCGCCGACGACGTTGTTTCCGGCGAGGGGGACGAGATCGCGGACCTGTTTCGCGTCGAGCCATTCGGCCGGAAAGCCCTGGCCGCGGGTGTTGTCGACGCCGATCTTGAATTCCTCGAGCTGCCGGTCGCTCAGCGCCATTCGGATGCGCTTCGGCTGAAATTCGGTCGGGTAGCCGAGAAGTTCATCCATCTGCGGCCAGAGCCGCTGCTCCTCGGCGAAGAGGGGGCTTTGGTGGTGGGTCGCACCGCCACCGTTGCGACCGGAAGCGCCCCAACCAACAATGCCTTTCTCGATGACCAGCACATCCGCCCCTGCCCGGGCCAGCCACCAAGCACTGCTCAGGCCAGTAACGCCACCGCCGACCACGATGACGCTGGCTCCCTTTATCCCGCCGGTCGCGTTCATGAGCGCTCCTCCGTGCGGGCACCATCGGAAAGTGTCCAAAAGGGATCCCACTGGCCGGGTATGCCGAACCAACCTTCCCAATTAGCCGCAAGGACATCCGGCTCGCTGTCTTCGGCGAAGGCGGAGAGCGGCAGCGGCCGAACCGGCGCGCGGTAGCTCGGCAGCGGTAGCTTCCCGAGTGGCGTACCGGTCGCGCGCGCCAGAACCGCGCTGACCTGTTCCCGGCAGCGTCGGCCCTGGCAGGGACCCATGCCTGCGCGCGTCAGCCGCTTGATTTGATCCTGATGGACGAGGCCGTCGTGGGCGAGTGAAGTGAGGTTGCGCGCCAGCATCGGGGCCTGCGCGCGCGGCAGATACCGCGGAGGGCGAACACCGAGAAGATCGGGAAGGCTGACTTCCTCACATTGGCAGACATGCGTATCCGGATCGGCGACGGCCATCGCCGCCTCTACCCACGCCGACTGGGTGGCTTCGATATCGTCGGTAGCCGCGCCTTCCCGGATAACGGTCTGCCGAGGTGAAGGAGATCCCTGAGCGAGATCGGCGCAGGCTGCGGCGGCCGCACGACGGCCTTCTTCCGCGGCGATCTCGGGATCCGATGTCTTTCCCGCCGAAACTCCGGCACAATCGCCCGCGGCGAACAGGCCCGGAATCGAGGTTCGGCCATCGCGGTCCGTCATTGGGACATGGCCCCCTCGGGATCCCACGAAGCCGATCTCGGCACCAGCGACGTCGAGCAGTTCGACGACGGGTGCGGTGCCGACCGCGAGCACCACCGTGTCGCATGAAACGAAATGTTCCGGGTCGCTGTCGTTCAGCGTTCGCAAGGTGACGTTCCCGACGCCGTTCGCATCCCCGCTCGCGCGCGACACCATCGTTCCGGTCAGAACCGGGACGCCGTGCGCTGCGAGGCGCTCACAGCCCTTACCGTCCCGCGGAGCATCCGCGACTTCAACGAGTGCCACCACGGTGCGACCGGCGGCGAAGGCGGCTTCGGCAAAGCTCGTCGCTTCCGCGCCCGAGCCGAGGATGACGATCCGCTGGCTTTCCAGCGCATCATAGCGATGGAGCAGGGTCTGCGCGGCGGTCACACCCATGACGCCCGGCAATTCCCATCCCGGGAAAGCGAGGCCGATATCGCGTCGACCCGCGGCAATGATTGCGGCATCGAAGGATGCATACCAAGTGCTGTCGCCGTCGCTGAGCCCGACCACACTCTGCGTCAGCCAGCGAAGCCCGGGCTTAGGCAAGAAGAGGCCCCAGGCGGATACGCCGAGGCGTACATCGACCCCGGCTTCGAATGCTTCGGCAATCCGCTCGTCGGCGGCCGCGATCGCTTCCATCATGCGCGACTTGTTCCGCGTCGCGCCGCTCATGCGTTGGCCGAAATGGAAGGGGACGTCGAGGCCCATCAAGGCATTGTCGACCGGATGTTCGTCCACGAGGACTACCTCGACACCGCGGCGCGCTGCCTCCAACGCCGCGGCGAGGCCAGCGGGACCGGCACCGATGACGAGTAGACGCAAATGTTCCCTCACCGGCAACGGCTTGCCAGCCGTCGACCGATCATCTAGGCGAGACATTGCAGAATTCCCCTCTGCAAGCTTTGTTATTATTGACTTTGTCTTACGGTAAAATTGAACGCCTTGAAAGTTGCTATTCATGCAACTTCCAATTGCTTATCAGATCTTGGTTCGGTCCGCTAATTCGCAGGCCGGTTCCCGTTCCGGCGTTTTGAATTGGCCGACCAATATTGGATCGACGACATGGGATCACTGTTCCAAAAGCGACGGATAATGTTTCCGGTACGACTTTCTCGACAGGGGTGCGTTGGTTCACGCTGCCGCCCGAGCGGCTTACCGCGGTCCGCCTGCAAGTTGCTTGGGCCATTCGGATCCGCTGAGACACGGAGGTCGAAGGGCAAGCGACTGCATTCCTCGTCGAGGCAGGGACGCCTGGACTGTCGCTCGGCCCGAACGAGAGGATGGGGCAGAAAGGCTCACATACTGCAGATGTGATTTTCGAGAACTGCCACGTGCCGGTCGATGCCTTGCTTGGCGGACGGGAGGGCAGGGGGTCCGCACCGCCATGAAGGCCCTCGATCGTGGACGGCTTCATATCTCGGCCATCGGCGTGGCCATGACGGAGCGCCTGATCGACGACAGTCTGCGATATGCGATGGACAGAAAGCAGTTCGGTCAGTCGATCGCCGAGTTCCAGCTCGTCCAAGCCATGTTGGCCGACAGCCGTACCGAAGCCTATGCAGCCCGCTGCATGGTGCTCGAGACTGCGCGTCGGAAGGACCGGGGCGAGGACGTTTCAACCGACGCGGCCTGCAGCAAGTTTTCGCCAGAGAGATGGTGGGACGGGTCGCAGATCGTGCCGTGCAGATCCATGGGGGCGCCGGTTACATGACTGAGTATGGCGTCGAGCGCTTCTACCGCGATGCACGCTTGTTCCGGATCTACGAAGGCACCTCGCGGATCCAGCAGATCGTCATCGCCCGGAACACGATCTGAACTAGCCGACGTTCCCGGCTGCAGTTCCGGAATTGGATCGCGGGCTGGAACTCAGGTCCGCAGTCAAAGTTGGCCCCTAGCGCGTCCGCACTCATGGCCGGACTGATCAGGACGACCCACAGACTGTCGTCGGAGGGGTGACATGGCCTTCGTCTTCGATGAGCACGTCGCGCCCGACCTCGGAAATTGGCAGCGGTGCGTCCGGTTCTTTATGGTTGACGGTGGGAAACGCGCAACTTGCCAGGTCTCGTATGCCACGTTGCGCGAACTCGGCCCTGATGAGCCCGAAACGGACCTAGAATGCCTGAACCAATTTTACCTCCATCGCGGGCCAATCACATCCGCCGCGGCACGGTTGCTCGCGGCCGGCGCCTACGCTGACGGCACTGTCGTTCAGATCCTGCGAGCGAATATGCCTTGAGAGCGCCATTGCTCTGCCGTCGTCGGCTTGGGGCGGTGTCGGAGATCTTCCCAGGGAAGAGGGCTAGCGGCAAATCCCGACACAACCTGGTCTTCTGCGACGGCCGGATACCTCGAGTCAGCGTGGCGCCATAACCAGACATCGGATGCCTGCCAGAGAGCGGACCTTCCCGCCCGCAGCGAGCATCGGAAAAGATCCTTCCATCAGCGTCTTGTCGGTCGCGACGTCGTTCGATGAACCGAGCAGAGGAATATGGGGGAGCCAAGCTCGCTGGTGACCATGCGTCGAGACGGGCGATTCTGTTTCCTGAGAAGGCTCTTCGCTGTCCTGATCATGTCAACGTGACTTGGCCCATCAACCGATCAGGACCATGCCTGCCAGATCTTGCGCGATTAGAGAGCGCAATCGGATTGCGTCTCAATCTGGCCGAAGCGATCCGATTTCCCCGAGCACGGTCAAGGTTGAAGGTTTCGGAGGGGCTCCAACTGGTTCATGGTCGCAGTGCCGCGATTGCTCTCAAGAGCTGTCGGTTCTGCGGTTACACCCTTCTGCCTATGCAACCAGCGGCATTCGTTCGGCCCCCCTGCGCCTCCATCAACCTGATGGCACTCCGGGTTCGATTTCGTCCTGCGCTTTTGGCTTCGTAGAGCAGTTTGTCGGCCCTTTCATAGAGACTCGCAAAACTCTCATCGTCACGAAGCTCCGCGACACCCATGCTGGCGGTCACAGGTCGTTGGAGACCAGCGACTGCATTGGCCACAATTGCCGGAATCGCTTTTCGCCGCCGCTCAGCCTGGATGTCAGGGTCCCCGCCGCGTAGGAGGAGCATGAATTCTTCTCCGCCGAAGCGGTATGCTAGAATGTTCAGATCAGCCTGCAGGGCTTTGGCCGCGGCCTTGAGCACCGCATCTCCGACCAAATGCCCGTTTGCGTCGTTGATCGCTTTGAAGTGATCGAGGTCAATCACGGCCAGCGTGGCGAAGCCTTCCGCCCGAAGCTGCTCAAACTGCCTCTCGATTGCGCGCCGGTTGAGCAACCCCGTCAACGGGTCTGTTTCGGAAAGCCGTTCAAGCAAATCGGCTTCAGTGCGTGCGCGATCTCGCTCGCGCTTCATGGTCACGAAGCGGTCAGCTACGCCAAGCGTCGTGAAGAGCACTTCGCATAGACAGCCGATGAAAAACATCAGCATGGCATCGGCATTGTGGAACCAAGGAATAACCCCGCTCACCAGACGAATCAGTCCGACCAGTACCAATGGCGAGTATCCAATAGCCTGAAATTTCGCGGCGCGGCTTCCGCTGCGTAATGCATCGACCATCGAGAATAAGAACACGGCGAGGATCGGCGCAAACGCAGCCGTGTATGCGCTCGATTGTATGGGCCGGGCAATGAACGGAAACGTCGCATGAAACGTGGCCAGGAATATTGCCCATGCCGCACAATAGGGCAGCAGCCGCCGAAGCACCGGATGCATCAGACCTGGTTCGATGAAGCTGTAGGTGAACATGGCTCCTGACGCGACGGTGATCCCGAAGATCAAGGTCGTCATCCAGCTCAACGTCATCGCAGGCGGATCGAAAAATGCAACCGAGAGCCCCGATGAAACCAGGATGGTCATCAAAAGCGACAGCGTGAGGGCCGAGTGCCAGAGGACGAAAGGCTCACGCAGGATTCGATAGAATGCCGCATTGAAGAGCAGGGGCATGAGGAGCATGCCTGCAAGCCCCGCTACAATCAGCAGGAGCCGCATGTCCTCCATGCCGCCGCCAACGGCATCGATCGACGTCAAATGTGCCCTCTCCAGGGTCATCCGGTGGCTCGGCAGGTCAATTGCGACGACGATCTGCCGTGTCGCGTGTGTCACTTCCGGTAGGGAAGCCTTGAAGTACCCGCCAACCATTGAACTGGCCAAGGCGGCCGCGGCGACGAAGGTTTGCCGAACTGCGCCGTCCTGGTCGATCGCAAGCAGGTGCACCCCCTTGAGTGCGCTCCGCCTTGAGAGAAAATATCGGGGAGGGCTATCGTCGGCGCCGATCTCGAAACGAAGCAGCACCCGCTCCGCAGCAATGGAAAACTTTTGATCGGCACAGAGCCATCGCTCGGCTGACCGAGCTATGGTGACCACCTCTTCCGAGATGCTGCCAGACGCCCAGCAGGAGCTGTGAATATCGGTGTAATCAGCCGCGTTAGCCGATCCGGGGCCAAGATGCGCAAGCCCCCCTAGAAGCAGCAAGGCCGCCAGAATACTCTCTCGAAAACCACCCCAAGACATGAGGTCCCGATAGTATGAGAAGCTTTCGATGCAGTTAAGTGCAGCACGAGGGCACCG
This sequence comes from Hyphomicrobiales bacterium, assembly GCA_900473415.1. GTDB lineage: Bacteria > Pseudomonadota > Alphaproteobacteria > Rhizobiales > Beijerinckiaceae > Allobosea. Next base: position 129,108 of record UCLR01000030.1, on the reverse strand, counting down.
GGTGCGATGGACCAAGTCCGACACGCCCTGACTTCGCTCTTCATGCCGACTCTTTCGACATTGGGTGACGGTCTGAGGACTCTTCTTGAGAGGTCCACCTAAATGATTCAGCAGTGCCCAGCTCATCAGCACCACAGACGTTCCTCGCGAGGAGGTGGCCGGCATAGTTCGCAGTTGCGATGGCACCTGGCGCTAAGCCGTCGCCGATCCGTTTGGCGCGCATTAGACCGCGGTCGATCACTTTCCGGCGGATGGTCGAGAGCCTGAGTGAGTTGAGGCCATTGCTCGAAGCCCTTCTAGAGGAACGTGGTTTGGTCCTCCAGGAGTTGGTGAATCCTTCGACGCTGTTGCCGCCGCGTCATTGATGGTTAGCATTATTCGCTAGCAACCCAAGGCGGTTGCGTGGAACGCGCAGAGCCTCAAGGCTGGGCCGCGCCAGAACCAGACATTGGTCCACTGCCCGGTAGCGGATGTTCCCGGCTCTGGTTCGGGGTGGCGGCCCTCGACCCTCTTGCGACCTTAGGAACGTCCGCTATAGGGCCGTTCAACGCGCTTGGCAGGACGGTTTGCGCCAGCGGCCGCAATCAGACACGATTGCACATTCGGGCAGGCCAATCCGAACCTTTACCGATGCCTGCAACCGAGCTCTTGGGCACATTGGCGCCGGATCCCTGCAAGAGACAGTCGCAATCACGGTGAGGACTCAGCTATGAATGCTCTGTCGGATTTGGCTTCTGCGGCCAAAGACATTGAAAAAAAGGCAAAAGAACGCCAAAAAAGGCAAGAGGATAGTTTAGAAAGACGGTCGGCGGCAGAGTATGAAAAATGCAGCCTCGAGATGAAAAACTACGTGAATATAATACTATCCTATCTTGCCGGGAAGGGGTGGCGTCCGGTTATTTACCATGCATCACGGACAAAAGAAGAGCAGGCAAAAATAGTTAAAGCTGGACATAGTAAAATTATGAACAGCCTTCACGTATTAGGTTCAATTCAAAGCAAGAGGCCTAATTCAAAAATATACACCCCGGTTGCTAAGATGTTAAGCGAGCACGGATCTTATTCAATTCAGGGAGAGGCTGTGGACATCGTCGATAAAAGATGGATGTGGCTCGGTCCCTGCAAAAACCTAAATCACCCATTCTGGAACGATCTCGGAGCGATCGCTAATACGGTGGGACTAGTATGGGGTGGCAGATGGACTCCTAAAGATGTCGCCCACGTTGAGATCCAAAGATACAAGACTAGCGAGGACACACGAGGCTCTGTGGCCTAAACCTCAATGTGAAGCCCTGCACATTGTCAGACGGGGGATTCCGAGTAGATCGACATTGCGGAATTCTCGTGCCTACCCTTTCGAGGCCTTGGGAACGTCAGGCTACGCCCCCTTGGGGGCCTTTCCTTCGCAGCGCTAAATATTTGGCAAAGAACGCTCATGCGCCACACGCTATCAGCACTGTTCTTATCGGTTGCTACCAATTGATGCGGTGGCGCAAGCCCCCGGTGATCGCAGGGCCGTGGGTGATTTTTTGTGCTGAATTCGCCGAGGCTTATCGACGAAACCCTGGCCCCACTGAGACTCAGTTTTTTCTTGGGCACAGGGCTACATGTCCGCGATAAGCGTACCAATGCGCCTCCGGAACGAGCCGACACGTAATCTGATGGGAATACCAACTGCTTCGCAGAAACAGCGTTTGCGAGCGTTCTGCGATCAAAGGCCCCTTTCGAACTTTGAGCAGGCGGTCCACAGCTTATACGAGAGCCTTCCGGATAATCCGCCCAAATCAAACTAAGGCACTACCGCCGAGACGATCTCTGGTTCTGATCGCTCCCCGACCCTTTGCGGACAAATAGAACTTCAGCTTTGGGGAGCTGCGCGCTCTTGGGGCTGAGGGCTTATTCGACCAGCTCACGGTCTTCTTTAGAAAGCCCTGCTCCCAGTTCGCCGAACTTGCGCTCGAAAACAATAGCTCTTTCGCGCGCAGTCATAGCGACTTCGAGCATCGAGCGGATCTCGCGATCGCTGTGATCGGCCATCACCTGCATGCGCCAGCGGCAGGCATTGCGGGCGACAGCGGGAAACTCGACAAGGTTGGTGATGCCGCCCGCCTCGGCTGCATACCTCGTCATGAGCCTAGAAATCGAAGCGTTGCCGAGGATGACAGGAACGATCGCGCTGGGCAGGCCCATAACGGTGAAGCCCGCAGAAACCAGTCCATCCCGCAGATGTGTCGCATTCCCCATCAATCGAATGCGTCGCTCGTCACCTTCTGGGCTATCGACGATGGTGAGCGCTGCATCGATCACCGCGGCCTGGATCGGTGTCATCGCATTGGTGAAGGTAGAAGGCCCGCAGCTCGAACGCAGGGCGAACTTCAGCCCCAGATCATTGCAAGTCACGAACCCACCGGGCGACGCAAAGGTCTTTGAGAATGCCCCCATGAGGATATCGACGTTGCCGACCATCCCCGAGCCGCTGACCTTGCGGTTGACCGCCCTTGATCGATTTCGTGCGTGAATGGGTGCGTTGGCTAAGTAGGAAGGGTGCGCCGGCGTGGCGGCCGCAAACGGGCATTGGGCACGCGCAGGCCCATGTTCGTGCCTGATCGGGCCAACGCGCGCTGGAGCCTCGATTTTCGCTCCGACACGATCACTGACGGTCGCCGCTTCCGAGTGCTCGCCATCGTCGACGACTACACACGCGAGTGCCTGGCACTCGTCGCCGACACCTCGCTCTCGGGCCTGCGCGTGGCTCGCGAACTGAATGGCGTCATTCGCCTGCGCGGCCGGCCGGATACGGTCGTTTCCGACAATGGCACCGAGCTCACCTCGATGGCGATCCTGCGCTGGTGCCGGGAGACCGGCGTCGAATGGCACTATATCGCCCCGGGCAAGCCGACGCAGAACGCCTTCGTCGAGAGCTTCAACGGGCGCTTCCGGGACGAGTGTCTCAACGACACGCTGTTCTCGACGCTCGCAGAGGCCCGCAGCGCCATCACCTCATGGAAGGAGGGTTATAACCGCCACCGACCACACTCGGCCCTCGGCCACATGACGCCCGCCGAGTTCGCCCTCAAATCCATGCTGGAAAAACAGGCCGCCTAGGGCCAGAAATGAAACTCAGGACTCTCCCTCAGACCGGAGGCGAAAGGGGTCTCAGGTCAGCAGTCATGGTCCATCCCTTCGGATTGGAAGCCACTTCTCGAGGTAGCCCGGGGAGGTGTCAACCTCGCGCCTATTTGTCCCAGTTCTCAGGGGACTTCGGGGCATTTCAGCCGTCAGGCTCCTCGGCAACGCTCTTCCAGGGTCCGGGCTATTGCTCCACCGTCATCAAGTGCCCCGCGCCCTCGTCTGGTTTCTGCCATTGGCCATTGGGGCGCGTGAGCTCACCGCTCCCCGTCGAAATCCATCACCAGTGTTCTTCGCCACGTCGGCCACCTGATGCAGGCCCACGCGGGGCAACGGGGCTCTTCGTCGCGCTGATCAATCCGTACGTCTCGGGTTTCGGCCCGCCGCTGGTCGGCGGCGGGGTCTTCTGGAGGAGGCGGACTTGGTCTGCCGTCGAGGCACGAATTACTCGCAGAACTGAGGCTGCAACTTATCCGTGTCCCACTTCCCGGCGATCGAGCAGCCAAGGCTCGAACAAAACTTTGGCTGCTAGGTGCAGAACTTTGGTCCGCCTTCAATCAACTCGGCATACTATGAGCAGCCGGTTGTGCTACCGCAGGTGTTGCACTTCAGGCAGGTGCCGTTGCGCACCAGCGTGAAGTTGCCGCACTCGCCGCAGCTGTCGCCCACATAGCCCTTCATGATCGCTTCAGCCCGGCGTTCGGACTGGGTCGGCTGCGCAGCTGGGGCCGAGAAGCCGAGCTTGGCCATCTCCGCTTCGCCATAAGCTTCCGGCTCCTCCTTCAGAGCGGTGGCGCCGGCGGTGGCGAGGCCGATCGCGGGAGCCGAGGCGCGGGCGACCGCGTCATTGGCGCCGATGCCGCCCTGGATGGCGAGCAGATTGATCGGCTTGCCGCGGCGGAAACCCGTCGAGGCGAGGGGGGTCGATACGATCGGAGCCGCCGCATCCGGCGCCTTGTCCTGGCCGACGCCGCCGCCGATCACGTCATGGCCGATCTCGGAAGGATCGACATGGGCGAGGTCGTTGCGGCCAAGATAGGAGATCGCCAGCTCGCGGAAGACATAGTCGAGGATCGAGGTCGCGTTCTTGATCGACTGGTTGCCGGCGACGAAGCCCGAGGGCTCGAAGCGCGTGAAGGTGAAGGCCTCGACATACTCCTCCAGCGGCACGCCGTATTGCAGGCCGAGCGAGACCGCGATGGCGAAGTTGTTCATCATTGCCCGGAAGGCCGCGCCCTCCTTGTGCATGTCGATGAAGATCTCGCCGAGGCGCCCGTCGGAGTACTCGCCGGTGTGGACATAGACCTTGTGGCCGCCGACGGTGGCCTTCTGGATGTAGCCGGTGCGGCGATCCGGCATCTTCTCGCGCTCGCGCTTGCGCTCGATGCGCTCGACGATGCGCTCGACGATCTTCTCCGAGATCTGGGTGGCGCGGGCCGCCATCGGCTGGGCGACCAGCGTCTCCACGGCGTCGTCGGCCTCGTCCTCATCGTCCGAGATGAGGGCCGAGTTCAGCGGCTGCGAGAGCTTGGAGCCGTCGCGGTAGAGGGCGTTCGCCTTCAGCGCCAGCTTCCAGGAGAGCATATAGGCGCTCTTGCAGTCCTCGACCGTGGCATCGTTGGGCATGTTGATGGTCTTGGAGATCGCGCCCGAGATGAAGGGCTGCGCCGCCGCCATCATGCGGATGTGGCTTTCGACTGAGAGGTAGCGCTTGCCGATGCGGCCGCAGGGGTTGGCGCAGTCGAAGACGTTGTAGTGCTCGGTCTTGAGGTGCGGGGCGCCTTCCAGCGTCATCGCGCCGCAGACATGGACGTTAGCGGCCTCGATCTCGGCCTTGGTGAAGCCGAGGAAGGGCAGGAGCTCGAACGACATGTCGTTCAGCTTCTCGGCCGGGACGTTGAGCGTGCCGGTCAGGAAGTCCTCGCCCAGCGTCCACCTATTGAAGACGAATTTGATGTCGAAGGCGCTCTTCAGCCCCTTCTCGACCGCCTCGATCTTCTCGTCGGTGAAGCCCTTGGCGCGGAGCGTCGAGGGATTGACGCCCGGCGCCTGCTTCATCGAGCCGTGGCCGACGGCATAGGCCTCGATCTCTGCGATGTCGGCTTCGCGGTAGCCGAGCGCGCGGAGCGCGTCGGGAACGGCGCGATTGATGATCTTGAAGTAGCCGCCGCCGGCGAGCTTCTTGAACTTCACCAGCGCGAAGTCGGGCTCGATGCCGGTGGTATCGCAGTCCATGACGAGGCCGATCGTGCCGGTCGGCGCGATCACGGTCGCCTGGGCGTTGCGGTAGCCGTGGCGCTTGCCCTGCTCGAGAGCCTCGTCCCAGACGGCGCGTGAGCGCTCCGCCATGGTGACGGCCGAGCCTCCGAGGCGGGCCAGCGTCGCATGGTCGAGCGGGACCGGGGTGACGCTCAGGCCCTCATAGCCGTCGGCGAGGCCGTGGGCCGCCGTGCGGTGGTTGCGGATGACGCGCAGCATGTGGCTGGCGTTCTTCTTGTAGCCGGGGAAGGGGCCGAGCTCGCCTGCCATCTCGGCCGAGGTCGCATAGGCGACGCCGGTCATGATCGCTGTGAGCGCGCCGGCCAGTGCGCGGCCTTCCTCGGAGTCGTAGCCGAGGCCCATGGTCATCAGCAGGCCGCCGATATTGGCATAGCCGAGGCCGAGTGTGCGGTACTCATAGGAGAGCTCGGCGATCTCGCGGCTCGGGAACTGCGCCATCGTCACCGAGATCTCGAGCACGACGGTCCAGAGCCGGCAGAGATGCTCGTAAGCGGCGACGTCGAAGGACTTGGTTTCGGTGTCGTAGAACTGCAGCAGGTTGGCCGAGGCCAGGTTGCAGGCCGTGTCGTCGAGGAACATGTACTCGGAGCACGGGTTGGACGCCCGGATCCGGCCGGAAGCCGGGCAGGTGTGCCAGTCGTTCATCGTCGAGTTGAAGTGCAGGCCCGGATCGGCCGAGGCCCAGGCGGCGTAGCCGATCTTCTCCCAGAGGTCGCGGGCCTTCAGGGTCTTGACGGTCTTGCCGGTGGTGCGGGCGGTCAGGTTCCAGTCGCCATCGGTCTCGACGGCGCGCAGGAAGTCGTCCTGCAGCGAGACCGAGTTGTTCGAGTTCTGGCCCGAGACGGTGAGGTAGGCGTCGGAATCCCAGTCTGTGTCATAGGTGTCGAAGGAGATGTCCTTGTAGCCCTGCCGGGCGAACTGGATGACGCGCTTGATGTAGTTGTCCGGGACGAGCGCGCGGCGGGCGAGCTTGATCTCGCGCTTCAGGGCCGGGTTCTTCTCGGGGTCGAAGCAGCTGTCGGCGTCGCCCTCGCAGTTCACGCAGGCCTTGAGCACGGCCTTCATGTGCTTCTTGACGGTCTTGGAGCCGGTGACGAGAGCAGCGACCTTCTGCTCTTCCTTCACCTTCCAGTCGATGTAGTTCTCGATATCCGGATGATCGGCGTCGACCACGACCATCTTGGCGGCGCGGCGCGTCGTGCCGCCGGACTTGATGGCGCCGGCCGCGCGGTCACCGATCTTGAGGAAGGACATCAGGCCGGACGAGCGGCCGCCGCCGGCGAGCTTCTCGCCTTCGCCGCGCAGCATCGAGAAGTTGGAGCCGGTGCCGGAACCGTATTTGAACAGGCGCGCCTCGCGGACCCAGAGGTCCATGATGCCGCCCTCGTTGACGAGGTCGTCCTGCACGCCCTGGATGAAGCAGGCATGGGGCTGCGGATGCTCGTAGCTCGACTTCGACTTCACCAGTTTACCGGTCTTGAAGTCGACGTAGAAATGGCCCTGGCTCGGGCCGTCGATGCCATAGGCCCAATGCAGGCCGGTGTTGAACCATTGCGGCGAGTTCGGCGCGACGCGCTGGGTGGCGAGCATGAAGCGCAGCTCGTCATGGAAGGCCTGCGCATCCACCTCGGAAGTGAAATAGCCGCCCTTCCAGCCCCAATAGGTCCAGCAGCCCGCCAGGCGGTCGAAAACCTGCTTGGACGAGATCTCGGAGCCATAGCGCTTGTCTTCAGCCAGCTCGGCCAGCGCCGCCTCGTCGGGCACGGAACGCCAGAGGAAGGAGGGGACGTCGTTCTCTTCGACCTTCTTCAGGCGCGCCGGCACGCCGGCCTTGCGGAAATATTTCTGCGCGAGCACGTCGCTCGCGACCTGCGACCAGGCTTCGGGAACCTCGATGCCTTCCAGCCGGAAGACGACCGAGCCGTCGGGGTTCTTGATCTCGCTGACGGCCGAACGGAACGGGATCGCGGCATAGGGCGACTGTCCGGCGGTGGTGTAGCGGCGCTCGATGCGCATGATCTCAATCCCTTGCATGCCGCGGACCCGTCAAGGGTGCCGCGCGGCCGGTTGATCACCGGCTCCTGATGTCATCCAAACTCGGTTCGAAGCCCTGTGGGTCCTCTGCGGTGTCGCCCCGCTTGCAGGCCCGGACGCAGCCCAGAATGCTCGCGCAACTTCGCTCGCTCCCGCTTGGTGGCGGATGCGGCGGCAGGCCCGTAAGCACTCTGGAAAACTAGGGTCGCAGCCAATCCAGAGGCGGTGCCGCCGGCCGTCATGCGATGGTCAAAATCTAGCGCCGATCAGGTCCGGGCGTCAAGGAATAGTGCTTAGCCGGAGTTGTGGATACGACATCTGGTAGGGATATGTGCGTAGCGGGGATAAGTTTCAAGGCACCCGCTAAGCCTTGGAAAACGCGGCGAGAATCATCCGCGCTCGACAAGTTTGCCACACCGGACGGCGAAGAGCAGTCCCTAAAATCCTCGCTATTCATGGTTGACGAATGCTGAACGGCGCGCCTCCGAAAGCGCGGGTTCCGAGGCCGGGCACAAGTGCTTGATGTCGATGCGCTTCGTTAGCGGATTGTGGTCGGTCCGCAGCCGAATCACGGCAAAAATCTGGCGAGGCGTTCCTGACAGAATCAGACGACGGCCGATGCGATGTCGAGCGTCTTCTCCCGCAATGGGCGTATCGTCATGATCCAAGTGTCATCGAAGGCTGCATCGAATCACGCGCCCGACACGGTCTTCGAGCTGAGGCGCTACAGGCTGAAGCCAGGGCAGCGCGACACGCTGATCGCGCTGTTCGACGCTGAATTCGTCGAGAGTCAGGAGGCGGTCGGCATGAGCGTGATAGGCCAGTTGCGCGATCCCCACGAGCCCGATCAATTCGTGTGGTTCCGTGGCTTCGCCGATCACGCTGCACGCGCCGCGGCACTGCCTCGGTTTTATAGCGGGTCGGTTTGGGCCGAGCACGGCCCGGCGGCGAATGCGACGATGATCGATTCCGACGATGTGCTGATGCTGAAGTCGGCCGGGAGAGTGCCGCCCTTCGCAGATCTGCCGCCGCGGCCGGCGGGAGCGTTCCCCGACGAGGGAAGCATCCTCCTGCAGGCGACGCATCATCTGCCGCCGGATTTATCGGAGGACGCCGCGCGCCAAAGCGCCGCTGCCATCGCCGCCTTGGCGCAGGCGGCGGGCGCTGCCGTGCTGGCGAGCCTCGTCAGCGATCACAGCGCGAACGGGTTTCCACGCCTGCCAGTGCGGGCAGAGGCGAATGTCGTGGTGACGGTCATCCGGCCCTCGCGCGGGCCGTTCGATGCGGTCGCGGCGCTTCTGAAGGACCTCGGTGCCGATGTGCCGGTCCTGTCGGTCGAGATCGCCCGGCTGATGCCGACGGCGCGTTCTCGGCTGCGCTAGCCCGGCGCGACGAGGAGCCGCTTCGCTACGGGCTGGACAGGGCAGGGCACTGCCGCCATAAGTCGCGCGAAGATGTGCGCGCATTTGCGGGCACGCGAGCGCATGGACTGACGACGATGAAGGACTGGCTGCTGCAGATCTTCACTTGGTGGAACGGCCAGACCATCGGCACGCGCTTCCACACCTGGCGTTTCGGCGAGAAGGTCGGTGAGGACGAGTTCGGCAATGTCTATTACCGCACTGCCGGTGGGGTGAAGGACAAGGCGCTCGGCTTCCAGCGTCGCTGGGTGATCTACAAGGGCGACGCCGAGGCTTCGAAGGTGCCGCCCGGCTGGAACGGCTGGCTGCATCACACGGTCGATGTCGCGCCCTCCGAGGAAAGCTACCAGCCGCGTGAGTGGCAGCAGCCGCACCAACAGAACTGGACCGGTACGGCGCTGGCCTATCGTCCCCAGGGCTCCACGCTGGCCGAGGGCGAGCGCCCGGCGGCGACTGGCGACTATCAGGCCTGGACGCCGGGCCGCTGAGACGCTGCTCACGGGGGCGCTTCTTCGAGGCGCCCTTTTTCCGCTGCGATTGCCGTGTTACTGCGCCCCGTCGCGGTCCTTCCGCGTTGTCGAAGAGATTCGCAGCCTTCATGCCGTCGTTGCTCCGTCTTCCGATCCTGACAGGCCTCGCCGCGAGCGCGGTCGCGACACTGGTCGCGACGGGGCCGGCGCTGGCTGACCGCATCAAGAATCCGACGGCGGTTTTTGCCGGGCTCGACAAGATCACAGGCCGCATCATCTCCTTCGAGGTCGCCGTCGACGAGACGGTGCAGTTCGGCGCGCTGCAGCTGACGCCGCGCGTATGCTGGACGCGGCCCCCGACCGAGGCGCCGCAGACCGATTCCTTCGTCGAAGTGGACGAAGTGACTTTCAACAACGAATACCGCCGCATCTTTACCGGCTGGATGTATGCGGCCAGCCCCGGCCTCTCCGGCGTCGAGCACGCGATTTACGATGTCTGGCTGACCGACTGCAAAGGCGGGACAGAGGTTGTCGTCGACCCGAAGGAGCCCGAGCCGGCCCCGCCGGTGGCGGAGGAGCGCCGTCCGCGCACCCCGCCGCGCGATCCGAACCAGTTGCCGCCGCCCGGCCAGCCCCTACCTCCGCCGGGCGGGCGAATCGATGTCGAGCCGCCGCGCGGCGTTCCGGTGCAGCCGCAGCGGCCGAGCCAGCGCTTCTTCCCGACCAACCCCATGCCCGGGCGCGATCCGGCCGGTGGCAACTGATCGGTCGAATTTTAGAGCTCGGCGAGCGCTTCGCGACCAGTTACGGCCGTCTGGGCTGGCCAGACATGCCAGTCGCCCTCGTAGCGTAGCGCGTCATGGAGGCGCAGGCGGTAGGCTTCGCGCGGGATCTCGATGGTGCCGAACTGGGCTAGGTGCCCGGTTTGGAACTGGGTATCGAGCAACCGGTAGCCGCCACGCCTGAGCCGCGCGACGAGATGGACGAGCGCGACCTTCGAGGCATCGGTCTCGCGATGGAACATGCTTTCGCCGAAGAAGGCGCCGCCGAGCGAGAGGCCGTAGAGCCCGCCGACGAGCCGGCCCTCGCGCCGGCACTCCACCGTATGGACATGGCCGAGCGCGAAAAGCTCGCCGAAGATCGCGCGGATCCGGCGATTGATCCAGGTCTCGGGCCGATCGGGACGGGCTTCGCCGCAGGCTGCGATGACGGCCTCGAAATCCTGATCGACGCTCACCTCGAAGCGGTCCGAGCGAACGGTGCGGGCAAGCCGGCCGGAAAGATGGAAGCCGTCGAGAGGGACGACGCCGCGCAACTCGGGCTCGACCCAGAAGAGCTCCGGATCGTCAGCACTTTCCGCCATCGGGAAGATGCCGGCGGCATAGGCGCGCAGCATGATCTCCGGCGTAATGGCGGGGGAACGGGCGGGCACCGAACGAGCCTTCATCGGCAGATGGGAGCGCGGGCCGCAGCCCGCGTCAAGGAACCGACGATCACGGAGTGGGCAGTCCTTCAGATCTCACCTGAAGAGATCGGCGCAGAAGACTGACGAATCAGCCTTCTGCCGGGGCGTCGCCGATCGAGCCGTCATCGGCCTCGTCGACGTCCTCACCCTCGCCCTCGTTGATGCACTCGACCGAGACGACCCTCTCGTCCTTGGCGGTGTTGAACACCGTGACGCCTTGAGTCGACCGGCCGGCGATGCGGATGCGGTTGTCCGAGCCGGCATCCACCGGCACGCGGATAACCTGACCGCCATCGGTGACCAGCATGAGTTGGTCCGAGTCCACCGCCGGGAAGGAGGCGACGAGCTTTCCGTTCCGGTCGTTGACGACCATGGCGACGATGCCCTTACCGCCGCGACCGGTGACCCGGTACTCGAACGACGAGGTGCGCTTGCCGTAGCCCTTTTCCGAGATCGTCAGGATGAACTGGTTGGCGGCATCCATTTCAGCGTAACGCTCGAGACCAAGCTCAATATCGCCGGCTGCAGCCTCCTCGGCGTCGCCGTTCTCGACCGCGGGCTCGACGGCTTCCTCGCCCTCAACGCCGGTTGCTCGGCGCATGATCGCCGCACGCTTGAGATAGGCGGCGCGCTCGTCGGCTGTGGCGTCGAGATGGCGCAGGATTGCGAGCGAGATGACCAGGTCGTCCTTGGCCAGGTTGATGCCACGGACGCCGGTCGAGTCGCGGCCCTTGAAGACGCGTACCTCCGGCACGGCGAAGCGGATGCACTGGCCTTCGGCCGTGGTGAGCAGCACGTCGTCGTTTTCGGTGCAGATCTGGACGTCGACGATATGGTCGCCCTCGTCGAGCTTCATCGCGATCTTGCCGGCGCGATTGACGTTGACGAAGTCCGAGAGCTTGTTGCGGCGCACGCCGCCCGAGGAGGTCGCGAACATCACGTCCAGCGTCTCCCAGCTTGCCTCGTCCTCCGGGAGCGGCATGATCGTGGTGATGCGCTCGCCGGCATCGAGCGGCAGCATGTTTACAAGCGCCTTGCCGCGCGCATTCGGCGCCGAGAGCGGCAGCCGCCAGACCTTCTCCTTGTAGACCTGTCCCTCGGAGGAGAAGAACAACACCGGCGTGTGCGTGTTGGCCACGAACAGGCGCGAGACGAAATCCTCCTCCTTCGTCGCCATGCCGGAGCGGCCCTTGCCGCCGCGACGCTGCGCCCGATAGGTCGAGAGCGGCACGCGCTTGATGTAGCCGCCATGGGAGACAGTGACGACCATGTCCTCGCGGGCGATCAGGTCCTCGTCGTCGAGATCGGAGCCCCAATCCTGGATCTCGGTGCGCCGCGGCGTGGCGAAGGCCGATTTCACCTCGGAGAGCTCGGTCTTGACGATGTCCTGGATGCGGGCGCGCGAACGCAGGATGTCGAGATAGTCCGCAATCTCGGTAGCGAGCTTCTGCAGCTCGTCGCCGATCTCATCGCGACCCAAGGCGGTGAGGCGGGCGAGGCGCAGTTCCAGGATGGCCTTGGCCTGTGCATCGGAAAGCCGATAGGTGCCGTCCGGGTTCATCGGGTGACGCGGATCGTCGACCAGCGCGATCAGCGGGGCGATGTCGTCGGCCGGCCAGTCGCGCGCCATCAGCGACTCATGCGCGTCGGACGGGGTCGGTGCGGTACGGATCAGGCGGATGACCTCGTCGATGTTCGCGACCGCCGTGGCGAGACCGCAGAGCACATGGGCGCGCTCGCGGGCCTTGTTGAGCAGGTAGCGCGTGCGCCGGGAGACGACCTCCTCACGGAACTCGACGAAGGCCGAGATGAAGTCCTTGAGGTTCAGGACCTCAGGACGGCCGCCGTTCAGCGCCACCATGTTCGCACCGAACGAGGTCTGCAGCGGGGTGAAGCGGTAGAGCTGGTTCAGCACCACATCGGCGACGGCATCGCGCTTGACCTCGATGACGACGCGCACGCCCTCACGGCTGGACTCGTCGCGGAGGTCGGAGATGCCCTCGATGCGCTTCTCGCGCACCAGATCGGCGATCTTCTCGACCATCGTCGCCTTGTTCACCTGATAGGGAATCTCGGTGACGATGATCGCCTCGCGCTCCTTGCGGAGCTCTTCGATATGCGTCTTGGAGCGCATCACGATCGAGCCGCGGCCGGTGTGATAGGCGGCGTGGATACCGCTACGGCCCATGATCGAGGCGCCGGTCGGGAAATCCGGGCCAGGGACGATCTCGATCAGGTCGTCGATCGAGATCGCGGGATCGTCGATATAGGCGACGCAGGCGTCGATGACCTCGCCGAGATTGTGTGGCGGGATATTGGTCGCCATGCCAACCGCGATGCCGCCGGCACCGTTGACGAGCAGGTTCGGATAGCGCGCCGGCAGGACGGTCGGCTCATGCTCCTTGCCATCGTAGTTCGGCTGGAAATCGACCGTCTCGAGGTCGAGATCCTCGAGCAGCGGCATGGCCGCCTTGTCGAGCCGGGCCTCGGTGTAACGATCGGCCGCGGGGCTGTCGCCGTCCATCGAGCCGAAATTGCCTTGGCCGTCGATCAGCGGCAGGCGTAGCGAGAAATCCTGCGCCATGCGCACCAGCGCGTCATAGACCGCGAGATTGCCGTGCGGATGGTATTTACCCATCGTGTCGCCGACGATGCGGGCGCATTTGGTGTAGGGCCGGTCGGGCAGGTTCTTGTTCTCGTGCATCGAGAACAGGATGCGGCGATGGACGGGCTTCAGGCCGTCGCGGACGTCTGGCAGAGCGCGGCTCACGATCACGCTCATGGCGTAATCGAGATAGCTCTTCTTCATCTCGTCGGTGATCGCGATCGGCTTGATGTCGCCGCCGAATTCCGGGGCGTCGTCGCGCTTGTCGTCGTTGTCGTCGCTCAAAGGGAAAAGTCCCGATTCCTGCTAAATTTCAACCTTCTGGCTAGCCGATTCCAGCCGGCGGCGCCAGCAAAACAGGGCGCTGTCCAAGCAAAAATTAGCACAATAAAATCAATGCGTTATACGGCGTTTTCCACAGACCTTCTGCGAGCTGCCCCATTCCTGCCTTGGTTGGCGCGTGACGCGCGGCACGCGACATGGTCAAGTCGCGCCATGTTCGTCGAATTCGCCACTTCCGCGCTCGTCACCATGCTGGTGACGCTCGACCCGCCGGGCCTCGCGCCGATCTTCCTGTCGCTGACGCGCGGCATGTCGGATGCCGAGCGCCGACAGGTCGCGATACGCGCCTCCATCATCGCCTTCTGCATCATGGGTTTCTTCGGCGTCGCGGGAGACATCGTGCTGAAGGCGCTCGGCGTTTCTCTGCCAGCCTTCCGCATCGCCGGCGGGCTGCTGCTGTTCTGGATCGCTTTCGAGATGGTTTTCGAGCGGCGCACCGAGCGCAAGCAGCAGACGGCCGACACGGCGATCACGCTCGACCACATCCGCAACGTCGCGGCTTTCCCTCTGGCGATCCCGCTCATGGCGGGGCCGGGCGCGCTGACGGCGATGATTCTGCTGGCGGGGCGGGCTGGCGGCGATCCGCTGCTGCTGGCAACGCTGGCCGTGATCTGCGGGCTGGTGATCTTGGCCTGCCTTGCGGTGTTCCTGACCGCGACGCCGATCGCGAAACTGCTCGGCGTCACCGGCAATGTCGTACTGACGCGGCTCCTCGGCGTGATCCTGGCGGCGCTCGCCGTGCAGTTCGTCATCGATGGGATCAAGGCGGCGGCCGGGATTGGGTAGGCAGGCCGGCGAGCCGATCCGCTGGAGCGGCTGTCGCGGCTGCCCGCGCAGCGCGCGAACATGCTCGATGAAATATCCTTGCAAATCGGAGGGCCAAATGCAGCGCCGCTCTCGCCGGTACCGCGGTAGCTTGGTGGAAAAGCCAGCAGGCGCCTCGCGGAGCATAGGGAAACAGCCGTGACGATCGATCACGAAACTCTGGTGCAGGATATGACGGCCTGGAGGCGCGGTCTGCACGCCCACCCCGAGTTCGGCTTCGAGGAGCAGCGCACGAGTGCCTTCGTTGCGGCCAAGCTGCGGGAATTCGGCCTGGACGAGGTTGTCGCCGGCGTGGGCGGCACGGGTGTTGTCGGGACGCTGAAGCGGGGAGGCGGTAACCGGGCGATCGCGCTGAGGGCCGACATGGACGCTCTGCGGATCGCGGAGCAGGGTGAGGCGCCCTACCGCTCGCAGAATGCCGGCGTGATGCATGCCTGCGGCCATGACGGCCATACCGCCATGCTGCTCGGCGCGGCGAAGCTGCTGGCAGCCGCGGGGGGCTTCAATGGCACGGTTCGCTTCATCTTCCAGCCGGCGGAGGAATGGGGGCGGGGAGCACTCGCCATGCTCGACGATGGCGTCATGGAGCGCTTTCCGTTCGAGGAGATCTACGGGCTGCACAACGCGCCGGGCCTGGCGATCGGCCAGTTCCAGACCCGCCCCGGCGCGATCATGTCAGCGGAGGACAATTTCGAGATCGTGCTGCGCGGGGTGGGTGGGCATGCCGCGCGTCCCCATGTCGGCAAGGAGACGCTGGTCGCGGCTTGTGCGCTCGTGATGGGTCTCCAGACGATCGTCTCGCGCCGTCTGAGCCCGGCCGAGATCGCCGTCGTTTCGGTGACCGAGCTGATCACCGACGGAACGCGCAACGCACTGCCGGGCGAAGCGCGGATACTGGGCGACGCCCGCAGCTTCAGCCCCGCGGTCAGCGCCGATATCGAGCAACAGATGCGCGTGATCACTGATGGCATCGCGCGCGCCTACAATGTCGAGCAGACGGTGAGTTACACACGCGAGTTCGTGCCGCTCTTCAACGATCCGGCTTTGACGCGCGAGGCGCTCGGCGTGGCGCAGGATCTGTTCGGAGCCGGCAACGTCTCGGTTGCCCCCGAGCCCTTCACTGGCTCGGAAGACTTCGCCCGCTTCCTCGATCATGTGCCCGGCTGCTTCGCCTTTCTCGGCAATGGCGACAGCGCGCCGCTGCACAATCCGCACTACGATTTCGACGACGCGGGGCTGATCCATGGCGCGCGGTTCCACGCGGAGATCGTCCGCAGGCGTCTGCCCGCCGCCTGAAGCGAAGCGGCGGGCAGATCGGGGCTACTTCTCCAGAAAGGCCCGGATCGCGCCTTCGGCCTGCTTCATCGAGATGACGCCGTCGAGATGGCCGCGCGCGCCGTCGATGGTGACGTGGGTGATGTCGCGCCCGGCATCCTTCGCGGCTTTCAGCGTGCGCTCCACCGCGTCGGGCGCGAAGACCAGGTCCTTCGGCTGGGTGATGTAGAGCATCGGCGCCCTGATCTTCGCCATGCCGTCGGCGAGCGAGTTGCCGCCGGCTGCGAAAAGCTGGTTCGCCTTGATCAGGTAGAGGAAGTGGTTGGCGTCCGAAACTTTCGCCCGCGCAGCGCCGGCATTGTCGAGCACGCTCTGGAACTGGAACCGGTTGGCGAGGGCCTTGCCCGGATCGTCACCTTCTTTGGCCGGACGGCGGCCGAAGGTGGCGTTCGCCCAGTCCTGGTGGTTCGCCTGCAGCGTCACTGCGGCCAGCGCCTTGGCGAGCCCGGCGAGCGGCGGTGTCTTGCCGTAGTAGTTGCCGTTGTTCCAGTCGGGATCGACCAGGATCGGGGCGGCCCAGACGTCGAGCCAGCCGATCAGCATCGCGTCGGCTTCCGCCGCGCCGATCACCGGCATCGCCTTCGCGACCATCTCGGGATGACTGGCGGCCCATTCGAACGTCTGGAGCGAGCCCATCGAGGGGCCGGCGACCAGTGCGAGCCGCTTGATTCCGAGGCTTTCGACCAGCGCCTTCTGAACCTCGACGAAGTCACGGACGGTGACGATCGGGAAATCCAGCGCGTAGGGCTTGCCGGTGTCGGGGTCGATCGAGGCGGGGCCGGTCGTCGTTGTCTTCGGATCGCCGGTGTTGAGGTTCACCAGTGTGTCG
Organism: Hyphomicrobiales bacterium; assembly: GCA_900473415.1. Taxonomy (GTDB): domain Bacteria; phylum Pseudomonadota; class Alphaproteobacteria; order Rhizobiales; family Beijerinckiaceae; genus Allobosea. Next base: position 112,373 of record UCLR01000030.1, on the reverse strand, counting down.
GACGAGATGACGAAATACTTGTTGGTGTCGATCGCCTTGCCAGGACCGATGATCGCGTCCCAGTAGCCGGGCTGCGCTTCCTTGGCGTCGTATTTGCCGGCGGCGTGCGAGTTGCCCGAGAAGAAATGGCAGATCAGCACGGCGTTGGATTTGTCGGCATTCAGTGTGCCGTAGCTCTCCCAGCCAACGCGCACCTGCTTGAGCGTTCGTCCGGATTGGGTGGTGAAGCTCGGCAGCTCGAAGGCCTTCTTCTCGACGATCAACTCCTGTGCGCCGGCCATTCCTGCTGCAACCCATCCTGCAAGGGCGAGAACGCCCGTGAGCCAAGTCTTCATGCCGCTTCCTCCTCCCGGCCGTCAGGCGGCCTTGACCGCATCAGAGCGGATTTCCGCGCGCGACGGAAGCCGCTGAATCAGCGCGTGAGGAGCGTAGGGAAGGCGCTGGCGCCGGCAGGACTCAGAAAGGCCTCGGTTTCGGTCTCGAAGAGCGGGGCATTGACCGGACCCTTGAGCACGAAAGGCAATTTCAGCGCCCCGGTGGTGGAGGCGAGGGAGCCGGTCATGTCGAGAACACGACTGCGCAGTGAGGCGCTGCCGGCGAGGTTGAAGCGGTAGTTCTGGCCGTTCATCTGCGCTTCGTTGAGGAAAAGCAGGCCGCCGCCGATGCTCGCATTCACGTTGAGACTCTCGAAGGGGGTCTTGCCCTGCCGCCAGTCGCGCAACGCCTGGGAGGGGCTGCGCTCGGCGCGGCGCATCAGCTCAGCGAGCGCGATGCCGTCGAGCTCGCCCTGTCGAAGGGAGAGGTTGGCACGGCCGGTGAGCGATCCCAGGAGCTCGTCGAAATTGCGGCCGGCGCCGTCGAGAGCGAGCTGGAAGCCGCCCGTTCCGGAAAGCCGCTGGAGCCGCGGCAGGTCGCTTGCGGCCTGGCCGAGGTTCACCTTCTCGAAACCGGCCTGGATCTTGACGTCGACGCCGGCGGGCGCGTTCACCGCGAGCAGGCGGGTCTTGACGCTGCCGCCATAGGCTGCTGCCCGCAGCAGGCCCGTCTCGAAGCGCCCCTTCTTGACCAGCAGATACGTCGCGACGTCGGTCAGACGGGCACCGCGTAGCCTCGCCGCATCAAGGGAAATCCGCAGGTCGATCTCGCGGCCGGTCCAGCCGTCGAGATCGAAGGGGCTGGTGTCGGCGGCATTGACAGCCGGTGTCGGCAAGCGGTCGATCAGGCGCCCGAGATCGAGCGTCGCGCCGGCGAGCGTTCCCGAAAGTGCAAAGCGACCGCCGCTTTCCGTCAGATTGAGAACGCCGTCGAGGCGCTCGCCATCGAGGCTGGCGACGGCGTTGTTGAAGGAGGCCTCGTGCGGCTTCATCTGCAGCTCGGCCGAGAGGGTCAACCCGCCGAGCGCAGCGGCGAGGCGTGAATCCTCGCCGAACCAACCTAGAAGCCTCGGCACCGAGGCGGTCGAGAGGGCGAGCAGCCCGTTGATCACCGGCTCGCCCGGTCCGGAGCGGGTGCCTTCGAAGCGCAGCTTCAGCAACGGTGAGGTCGCGGACAGCGCGGCCTTGGCATTGCCGCCAACCATCGGCCAGCGCAGGCTGACCTCGGTCGGAACCCCGCGCCAGCTTAGCGACCCCGCGAGATCCAGAGGCTCGTTCACGCTACGCTCGTCGATGACGAGGTTCAGGTCGCGCACCACGCTCTGGATCGCGCCGCCGGCGCGCAGGAAGAGCGAACCGCCCTGCACCACGATCTTGCTCTGGCTGCGCAGTCGCTCGAGCTCGGCCAGCGGCGGGCCGAGCCATTCGGCCATGCCGCTGCCAGCTGGCACGGCGACGTCGATCTGCGGCGCGACGAGGTCGATCCTGTCGAAGCTGAGCCGGCCGGTGAGCAAGGGCAACAGGCGCAGATGCGCGCGGATTCGCGCGGCTTCGCCAGCAAGCGCGCCGTCGCGCTGGCTGAAGGCGACCCGGGAAAGACTTATGCGCGGGAGCGGCAGGAAGGCGATCTCGGCGCGCTCGATCGCCCCGACGACGAAGCCGGTCTTCTCCTCGACCGCCGCGACGGCGCGGCGCTCGACGCGGCCGACAGCAACGTCCCAGGACTGAAAGCCCAACAGCCCAAGGACGGTGAGAAGGCAGAGAGCGAGGATCGCAGCGCGTCTGGTCATGGACTTCCGAATCAGCGCTCGGCCGAAAGCCAGCCAGCCCCCTGGCGCGCCTTGTGTAGGCCGATGCGACAGGGTTGTCGAGGCCGGAAAGCCGGCTATCCCACGTGATTTGAGCCAGTTCTGGCCAGAATCACGGCTGGATAGAGGCCGGCGAGGATGATCAGCAGGGCGGCGAGCGCGCCCTCCTCGAAGACGCCGCGAGAGGCTTGGCCGTAGACCGCGGTCGCCAGCGTATCGAGGTTGAGCGGGCGCAGCAGCAGCGTCGCCGGCAGCTCCTTGAGGCAGTCGACGAAGACCAGAAGTGCAGCCGCTGCGACCGCGGGCCGCGCCAGTGGCCAGTGGATGCGGCGCAGGATCTCCGGCTGACCGGCCCCTAGCGAGCGCGCCGCATCGTCGATGCGGGGCGAGACACGGGACAAACCACTTTCCATGCCCGAGATGCCGATGGTGAGGAAGCGCACGGCATAGGCGATCACCAGCGCCGCGCCCGAACCGATCAGCACCAGGCCGAGCTTGAGGCCGAATAACGCGTTGGCAGCGTTCGCCAGGGCATTGTCGAAGGCGGCGAGAGGAATCAGCAGGCCGAGCGCCAGCACGGTGCCGGGCAGCGCGTAGCCGAGCGAGGCGATGCGTGCCAGCGGCTTCAGCCAGGTTTCACGGCCAGTGCGGCTGGCGGTGGCGATGCCGAGGCCGAGCGCGAGCACGACACCGGACGCCATGGCGGCGAGCAGGACGGCATTGCCGAGGAGGCGCAGCAGCGCGGTGTCGAACTGCGCCAGCAGTCCTTGCCGCAGCACCGTGATGGCAAGATAGCCGACGGGCAGCGCGGCGCCGAACAGCACCGGCAGCGCGCATGCGAGCGTCGCCGCGACGGCGTGGGTTCCGCGCAGGGGCCTACGACCGACAGGGCGCGGCTGGCGGACGGGCAGCGCGAACCGTCGCTGGCCGCGCAACCGCGCCTCGGCCCAGATCAGCAGGAAGACGACGAGCAGCATCACGCAGGCGATCTGCGCCGCGCCGGGCAGCGAGCCGCGATTGAGCCAAGTCGCATAGATCGAGAGCGTCAGCGTGCGGACGCCGAGGTATTCGGTCGCGCCGATGTCGTTCAACGTTTCCAGCAGCACCAGCGTCAGCCCGGCGGCGAGAGCCGGGCGGGCGAGCGGCAGGCCGATGCGCCAGAACAGCCGGCCCGGCGTCGCGCCGAGATTGCGGGCGGCCTCGACGATGGTCGCGCCCTGCAGGCTGAAAAGGGCCCGCGTGCTGAGATAGACGTACGGATAGAGCACGATCGCCATGATCGCGACGGCACCCGGTAGGTTGCGCGGGTCCGGGAACCAGTAGTCACGCAGCGAGCGCCAGCCGGTCGCGGCGCGCAGGGCCGTTTGCAGAGGCCCCTGAAAGCCGATGAACTCGACGTAGATGTAGGCCGTGAGATAGGTGGGCAGCGCCAGCGGCAGGACGAGCAGCCATTCGAAAACCCGTCGTCCGGGGAAGTCGAACTGCGTCACCAGCCATGCCGTGCCGGTGCCGATGACCGCGCTGAGCAGGCCGACGCCGGCCGTGAGCAGGACGGTCTGGAGGAGGGCGCTCGGCAGGACATTTGCGGCAAGATGCGGCCAGATCTCCGCTGCCTGGGGCGAGGAGAGGGCGGTCGCAACCAGCGCCAGCAGCGGCGTCAGCACCAGCGCCGCACCGAGCAGCGAGGCATAGGCAAAACGCGTCGACGGCCGCCATCGGAATGGCGGCCGCCGGGAAGTGGTCAGCGACGGGCTCAGGCTCAACTGTCGAAGCCAGCCTTGTCGACAAGATCGGCGGCGGGCTTACGCTGCTTGGCAACGTCGGAGAGCGACAGCTTGTCCGGCGTGATGGTGCCGAGCAGCTTCACCGCCGCGCTTTCCTTGACGTCCGGATTGACCGGGAACTCGAAATTGCCGTCGGCATAGATGGTCTGAGCCTTCTCGCCGAGCATGTACTCGATCAGCTTGACCGCGTTGGCCTTGTTCGGCGCGTTCTTGGCGAGGGCGGCGGCCGAGACGTTCACATGGGTGCCGCCACCGGCGAAGCTGGTCTTGAGCGGCTTGATGGCGTCGTACCAGCCCTTCTGCTCGTTCTTCGCCTGGCTCATCAGCCCGATATAGTAGGTGTTGATCACCGCGATGTCGCAGAGGCCGGACTGGATGTCGCGGGCGACGTCGCGGTCGCCGCCGCCGGGCTTGCGGGCGGCGTTGGTACGCAGCGCCTTGAGATAGGTCTCCGCCTTCTCCTGGCCGTGATGGGCGATATAGGCGGCGAAGAAGGCGTTGTTGTAGGGGTGCTGGCCGGCGCGGATGCAGAACTTGCCCTTCCACTTCGGATCGGCGAGCTCCTCATAGGTGATCGCATCCTGTTGGACGCGGTCCTTCGAGACGACGACGATGCGGGCGCGCTTGGTCAGGGTGACCCAGTTGTTGTCCGGCCGCAGCTGTGCCGGCACGGTCTTGTCGACGACGTCGGACTTGATCGGCTGGGTGATGCCAGCCTCGACCGCGGCGTTGATCTCGCCGACATCGACCAGCAGCATGACATCGGCCGGGCTGTTGGCGCCCTCGGCGCGGATGCGCTCTTGCAGCCCGTCCTTCAGGAAGACAGCGTTGACCTTGATGCCGGTGTCCTTGGTGAAGGCTTCGAGCACGGGGCTCAGCAGCGCCGGCTCGCGCGTCGTGTAGAGATTGACATCCTGCGCCACGGCGGAGTTCGCAAAGCCGGATGCGGCCAGCAGGGAGGACGACAGCGCCAGAGCGCGGAGATGGGTCTTTCCGATCATTTTGAGCTCCGTCGGTAGGAGGCGCCAAGCGCGCGATGGCCGAGCGTTAATGCGGCGCGGACGCGGCTGTCAATCGAATCGTCCTTTAAAATCAAAGTCTTGTATTGTCCCTAGTGTAATTCTTGTTTCGACTAATTAAAATAAATGCGCCATCGCCTTGAAAAGCGACAGCTTTCTGGAGGCCTCAGGGTCGTAGGTCTTTCGTATGGGCGATCGGGCGCGTCGCGGTGACGCAGATGTGATCGCAGCCCCTGGCAGAGCACGGCCGACCAGGTCGCGGTGCGCCTAGTGGTCGCGTGCTACAGCACGGCCACCAGAATGCCGATCCACATGCAGATCAATGCGAGAAAGCCGACGCCGTAGACGGCCCCGCGTACCGGCAGTTTGTTTGGTCCGATGTGGATGAAGGTGTGGGCGACTCGGCTCAGGACATAGAGCCAGGCCAGAGCCGCCATGACGTAACCGGTGGCGCCGACCTCGATCGCGATCAGAATGAGCACGAAGAAAACGAGCGGCGTCTCGAACTGGTTCGAGAAATTCGCCGCCGCCAACCGGGCCGGAACAGGATAGCGCTCGGTCGAGACCGAGACATCCTCGTGCCTAACAGCGCCGGAGGCGAACGCCTCCTTGCGGCGCGTCGCCATGACGACGCCGACGACGAAAATCCAGAAGATCATCGCCAGCGCCGGGTAAATCAGCTTCAGGGTCATGACTGCGCTCCGCCTCGGCAATGCCGGCCCGAACAAGTCAGGCCAGTGCTGCACAAGGACGGGACGGACTCAAGAGCGCGTCGGGTAGTTCGGGCTCTCGCGCACGATCGTCACGTCGTGGACGTGACTCTCGCGCAGGCCGGCGCTGGTGATGCGGATGAAGCGGGCCTTGGACTGGTAGTCGGCGAGGTTCTTGCCACCAACATACCCCATGGCGGCGCGCAGGCCGCCGGCAAGCTGGTGCAGCACTCCGGAGACGGGGCCCTTGTAGGCGACCTGGCCCTCGATGCCTTCCGGCACGAGCTTGAGCGCGTCCTTGATGTCCTGCTGGAAGTAGCGATCGGCGGAGCCGCGGGCCATGGCGCCGACTGAGCCCATGCCGCGATACGCTTTGTAGGAGCGGCCTTGGTAGAGGAAGGTCTCGCCGGGGGTCTCGTCCGTGCCCGCGAGCAGCGAGCCGACCATGGCGCAGGAAGCACCAGCCGCGAGCGCCTTGGCGAGATCGCCAGAGTACTTGATGCCGCCATCGGCGATGATCGGCACGCCCGCCTTGCTGGCGGCGGAGGCGGCATCCATGACCGCGGTGAGCTGCGGCACGCCAACGCCCGCGACGATGCGGGTCGTGCAGATCGAGCCCGGCCCGATGCCGACCTTGACCGCGTCCGCGCCGGCGTCGATCAGCGCTTGCGCGCCGCCGGCAGTCGCGACGTTGCCGGCTATAACCTGCACCGAGTTGGAGAGCTTCTTCACGCGAGCGACGGCGTCCAGCACCTTGGCTGAGTGGCCGTGCGCCGTGTCGACGACGATGAGGTCGACGCCGGCGTCGATCAGCATCTCCGAGCGTTCGAAGCCGAGATCACCGGTCGTGGTCGCGGCGGCGACGAGCAGGCGGCCCTGGCCATCCTTGGCCGCGCTGGGATGCGTGACCTGCTTCTCCATGTCCTTGACGGTGATCAGGCCGATGCAGCGGAAATGGTCGTCGACCACCAGCAGCTTCTCGATGCGGAACTGGTGGAGCAGGCGGCGCGCCTCTTCCTGGCTCACGCCCTCGCGCACCGTGATCAGGCGCTCCTTGGTCATCAGCTCGGAGACCGGCTGGGCCGGGTTCGCGGCGAAGCGCACGTCGCGGTTGGTCAGGATGCCGACGAGCTTGCCCTTGTGGCCCTGAGGGCCGCGCTCGACCACCGGGATGCCTGAGATCGAATTGTTTTTCATCAGCGCCAGCGCATCCGCCAGCGTCTCGTCCGGATGGATGGTGATCGGGTTGGCGATCATCCCCGACTCGAACTTCTTGACGAGGCGCACCTGCGCCGCCTGGTCCTCGGGCTCAAGATTGCGATGAATGACGCCGAGGCCGCCGGCCTGCGCCATGGCGATCGCCATGCGCGCTTCGGTAACCGTGTCCATCGCCGAGGCGATGATCGGGAGGTTCAGCGAGATCGACTTGGTCAACTGCGTGCGGATGTCGACCTCGGACGGCATGACCTCGGAGGGACCGGGTTCCAGCAGTACGTCGTCGAAGGTGAGGCCGTCGCGAATCAGACCATCAAGGGCAAGCGTCATCGTCAACTCCGACGCCGGTCGAGGCCGGCTTTCAAGGGAGGCAGGGCGGCAGGCCCGTTGCCGAGTTGACGAGGCCCGTTAGCATGGGCACGAAGCCTCCGCTAGAGGGCGCGCTGGTTTATTTTGCAGTGCCGAAGCGGCGCTCGCGCATGAGGGACGCCGCTTCGGCATGCAAGCGCGAAACTACCGCGCCGGACGCCGGACGTACTCGGCTGCAGGAGTCTCCGGCCGGACGCCGAAGCAGCCGGCCGCGAACATGGTCGCACCTGAGGCGTTCGCCAGTTGCTGGCAGTCCCGCTGACGCATGCAGTTGGTGTAGCGTATGCTATCGCCATAGCCCTGCGGGGCCGCCGAAAACTGGCAGCCCGCCCGCCAGTCCGGGGAAGCTGCGGCTGCCGGTGTCGTTGCCGCCACGCCGTAGGCGAGGCCGGCAAGGGCGGCTAGACCCGCCAGCCGCAGGCCAGCGGGCAGCCGCTGCGAAAGCAAGGAAACATTCGGAATAGTGAGCATGATAGTCTCTCCGGAGATTGACGGCGCGCGCCCCTCGCGACGGCCCAGACAAGATGCCGGACCGACCGAAAATGGTGTCCGCCAAGGACGCCGGGCAGAGTGTCCGGCGCATGGCGGATTTGTGTTCGGCGGCGGGGCATAAACTCAGTGCATGGCAGAGTCGCGCGCCGATCGGGCTTCCAAGCCCTCGATCCGGCATTTCGCATCTCGTCAGCCCGAAGATGTCCCGTTAAAGCGACGCCATTGCGACACCGGGTCGCGTCCCGCTTTGTCCGTGCGGAAGGTCAGGGCCTTGCAGCGCTCCAAACTCCTGCCTCTCATCGTAGCCTGTGCGCTCTTCATGGAGAACACCGACTCGACGGTGATCGCGACCTCGCTGCCGGTCATCGCGACCTCGCTGGGCGAGGATCCGATTGCGCTCAAACTGGCACTGACCTCCTATCTCGTCAGCCTCGCGGTCTTCATCCCGATCTCCGGCTGGATGGCCGACCGCTTCGGCGCACGCACCATCTTCCGCTCGGCGCTGTGCGTCTTCATGTTCGGCTCGCTGCTCTGTGCCATGTCGAGTTCGCTCGGGGCCTTCGTCGGCGCGCGCTTCGTCCAGGGCATGGGCGGGGCGATGATGGTGCCGGTGGGGCGCCTCGTCATCCTGCGCAGCGTCAGCAAAGCTGAGATCGTCGGCGCGCTCGCCTATCTGACGGTGCCGGCGCTGGTCGGCCCCGTAGTCGGGCCACCGCTCGGCGGCTTCATCTCGACCTTTTTCGACTGGCGTTGGATCTTCTTCATCAACATCCCGATCGGGCTCGTCGGAATCGTGCTCGCGAGCCTCTTCTTCGAGGATATCCGAGAGGAGGATGTGGCGCCGCTCGACATCAAGGGCTTTGTCCTCTCGGCCTTCGGCTTCGCGAGCCTCATGCTCGGGCTCGCCACGGGCGGGCGCCATCTCGTGCCGATGGCGGTGTCATATGGCTGCGTGATCGCCGGGGCGGCGGCGCTGCTGGCCTATTGGTTCCATGCCAGACGGGTGCCCTATCCGGTGCTGAATCTGTCTCTGTTTCGAGTCCCGACCTTTCGGATCGGCGTGGTCGGCGGCTCGATCTTCCGTACCGGCATCGGCGCGATTCCGTTCCTGCTGCCGCTGATGCTGCAACTCGGCTTCGGGCTCGATGCACTGCATTCGGGGCTTATCACCTTCGTTTCGGCGGCCGGCGCGTTGATCATGAAGACGCTGGCGAAGAGCATCCTGGCGCAGTTCGGCTTCCGTCGCGTGCTGACGATCAACGCCCTGCTCGGTTCGGCCTTCCTCGCTGCCTCCGGCCTGTTCACGCCGGCGACGCCGCATGCGATTATGCTCTCGGTGCTGCTCATCGGCGGCTGCTTCCGCTCGCTGCAATTCACCGGCATCAACGCGCTGAGCTATGCCGACGTTTCCAACCGCGAGATGTCGAGCGCGACCAGCCTGTCGAGCGTCGCCCAGCAGCTTTCGCTCAGCATGGGCGTGACGATCGGCGCCTTCGCGCTGGAAAGCGCCAACGCCTTCAACGGCGGCAAGGCGCTGGGCGCAGGGGATTTCTGGCCGGCCTTCTTCCTTGTCGGGCTGATCTCCGCCTCGTCGGCTCTCTGGATGATGCGGCTTGAGCCCGATGCCGGCTCCGAGGTCTCCGGCCATGTCCCGGTTAGCGCCCGCAAGGTCACCGCCGAGGCGATCGCCGACCAGAAGGTCGTCGAATAGCTTGCTTGGGGGCATGGCTTGACGCAGGGTCCGGCGATGCAGCCGGCATCCGCTCCAACTCCGGAGACGACCTACCGACTTTGCGTCGGGACGGCGAGCCTGCGCCTCAAGCAGGCCGAGACCGAGTTGACGCTCAGCGACGAGGGCATCGCCTACGAGCTCGAAGGCCGCTCGGGCCTGCGCTCCTTTGCGGACCTGCGCGGTGTGCGCCTGCAGGCGGTCCATGGCGGGCCGCGCTCGCCCTGGGAGGCGCTGGCCGAGCTGACCTTCGCCCGCGGCCTGCCGCTCACCGTGCTGTCGAGCAGCCCTTGGGGCGCGGACGACCCCGAGCGCGACACGGTGTTCATCGCCTTCGTTCAAGATCTGCACCAGCGGCTGGTCGACGGCGGGCACGGCCATGTCGCGTTCCGGCGGGGCATCCCGGAAGGGCGCCACCGTGTCATGATTGGCGTCGTGGTCCTCTGCGGCCTCCTCTTCGGCGGCGCCGGGCTGATGGTCCTCGGCATTGGGCTCAGCGGCAAGGCCGGGTTCTTCGAGATCATCGGCCCTCTGGCCGGCGTCGTCGCGATCTGCGCCTGGATCTGGATCTCGGTCGCGAAGGCTGCGCCGGGCAGCTACGACCCCCGGCACTTGCCGCACGACGTCCTGCCGGAGTGAGCGGCGTCAGCTCTCTTCCGCTTCGGATCGCGCGGCGCGGCGATAGCCGGTCGCCAGCACGTAGAGCTCCGAGGAATCGGCGCGGCTGGCGCCCGGCTTGACGTTGCGGACGGTCGTGAAGTCCCGCTTCATCGCCGTGAGCAGTTCGGCGCTATCGCCGCCCTGGAAGAGCTTGGCGAGGAAAAAGCCGCCCGGCGCGAGCACGTCATGCGCGAATTCCAGCGCCGCCTCGGCGAGCCCGATGATCCTGAGATGGTCGGTCTTCTTGTGGCCGGTGGTGTTGGCGGCCATGTCCGACATCACGCCGTCCGCCTGCCCCCCGAGCTTCTCGACCAGCAGGGCCGGGGCCTCCTCGGTCATGAAGTCCATCTCGATCAGTTCGACGCCCGGAATAGGATCGACCGGCAGCAGGTCGATGCCGACGATCCGGCCCTTGCCCTGAGCAAGGCCGATCCGCTCGGCCGCGACCTGGCACCAGCCGCCCGGCGCGCAGCCTAGGTCGATGAGCCGCTGCCCGCTCTTCAGGAATTTGTAGCGCTCGTCCATCTCCTCCAGCTTGAAGGCGGCGCGGGAACGGAAGCCGCGCTCCTTGGCACGTTTGACATAGGGGTCGTTGAGCTGGCGCTCGAGCCAGAGCTGCGAGGAATACTTGTGCTTGCGTGCATTCTTCAGGCGCACGCGCAGGTCGCGGTCCCCGGCCGGCTTGGCGCCGGCGGCCTGCTTGCCCGGCGTGCGCGCGGCGCCGGACTTGGCCCCGCCCGTGCCCTTTCCTCCGGCCTTGCCGCCACCCGATTTCCCGCTGCTCATTCTCTAAAGCCTATTTCCGCCGCCACCAGGCGCGGTCCTCATGCATCATCCGCAGCAAGATGCCCTCGCGCAGGCCACGATCGGCGATGCGGACGCGCTCGCTGGGGAAGGCGCGGCGGATCGCCTCGAAGATCGCGCAGCCTGCTAGCACCAGATCGGCACGATCGCGCCCGATGCAGGCATTCGCCGCCCGCGCGGCATAGTCCATCGCGATCAGCCGGTCGATCACCGAGAGGATGTCGTCCTGGCGCATCCACAGCCCGTCGACCTCGCGCCGGTCGTATCGCGGCAGGTCGAGGTGGATGCCGGCGACGGTCGTCACCGTGCCGGAGGTGCCGAGCAGGTGGAAGCCCTTGGAGTCGCGAGCCGCGGAAGCCTTTTTCGCAAAGGATTCCAATGCTTGCGAGCAATCCTCCACCATGCGGTCGAAGAGCTCGCGGCTGACCTCGACGCCGCCGTAGCGCTCAGCGACCGTGACCACACCGATCGGCAGCGAGGCCCATTCGCGGATGCGGGCCGCAGGATCGCGCGCCTCGCTACGCCCGCCGAGCCAGACGATCTCGGTCGAGCCGCCGCCGATATCGAAGACGATGACGCTCTCGGCCGCAGGGTCCGTCAGGGCTGCGCAGCCGGAGACGGCGAGCGCCGCCTCGGTGCGCTGGTCGATGATCTCCAGCGAGAGCTCGGCTTCGGCGGCGACACGGCGGATGAATTCAAGGCCGTTGGTGGCAGCGCGGCAGGCTTCCGTCGTGACGAGACGGGCGCGGGTCACGCCACGGTTCGCCATCTTGCTACGGCAGATCTTCAGCGCCTCGACGGCGCGGTCCATCGCGGCATCACCGAGCCGGCTGCTGGTGGCGAGCCCTTCGCCGAGCCGCACGATGCGCGAGAAGGCGTCGACGACGCGAAAACCGTGCTGTGCCGGTCGGGCGATCAGCAGGCGGCAGTTATTGGTGCCGAGATCAAGGGCAGCATAAGTCGCGACGGGCTGGTGATTGGCCGGGGCAGGGGTGTAGCTCTTGAGCGGCACGACAGCCGGAGCCCCACCGTTCCGTGGCGGATCGGCGTTATGCCTGTGCGGCGGCGTCACCGGCGTGACACCGCGTTCCTGCCGGTCCTCGACCGCCACCGTTTCCGATCCTCTAGCCCGTCCAACAGCGTGGCTGAACAGGGGCCGCGGCGCAGCGCGGCCAATTGCTTCGCCGGAAAGCTAACTACAGCGCATGCGTCATGCCAAGCGGAACCTTCCAGATTGGGCGGCTTGCGCGGCGACCGGCTGATCGGCCAGTCTCTCGCCGGGCCGCGCAGACGGACCGACAGACAGGGCAGGAAGCAGATATGGCCGCCGGATACATCCTCGCGATTGACCAGGGCACAACCTCATCGCGCGCCATCCTGTTCGATGCCTCGCTCGGGGTCGTGGCAAGCGCCCAGAGGGAATTTCCGCAGCATTTTCCGGCCTCTGGCTGGGTCGAGCACGAGCCGGTTGACATCTGGGAAAGCGTGCTCGCGACGGCGCGCGAGGCGATCGCCAGGGCAGGCCTGAGCGCCTCCGACATCGCGGGCATCGGAATCACCAACCAGCGCGAGACGACCCTGATCTGGGATCGCCGGACGGGGCAGGCGATCCACCGCGCCATCGTCTGGCAAGACCGGCGGACCGCGCAAGCCTGTGCGAATCTGGTTGCGGCCGGCCATGAGGAATTGGTCCGCGAACGCACTGGCTTGCGGATCGATCCCTATTTCTCGGCGACCAAGATCGCCTGGTTGCTCGACAACGTTCCTGGAGCCAGGCGACGTGCAGAAGCAGGCGAGCTCGCCTTCGGCACCGTCGATTCGTTCCTGCTCTGGCGGCTGACGGGCGGGGCAGTGCATGCCACCGACGCGACCAACGCCGCGCGCACCATGCTTTTCGATATCGGCCGCGGCGTCTGGGACGAGGATCTTCTCGCTCTGTTCGACATCCCGGCCGCGATCCTGCCGGAGGTGCGGGATTGCGCGACGCATTTCGGCGACTCGGCGCCCGATCTTTTCGGTGCAGCGATTCCGGTGCGTGGCATCGCCGGCGACCAGCAGGCGGCGACGATCGGGCAGGCCTGCTTCACCCCCGGTATGGTGAAATCGACCTATGGCACGGGCTGCTTCGCGCTGCTCAATACAGGCGACGCGCCGGTCAACTCGAAGCACCGGCTGCTCAGCACGATCGCCTATCAGTTCGGCGGGAAGCGGACCTATGCGCTGGAGGGCTCGATCTTTGTCGCCGGAGCGGCGGTGCAGTGGCTGCGCGACGGGCTGGGCATCATCGAGAAGGCGAGCGATACCGGCCCGCTCGCCGAGGCCGCCGATCCGGAGCAGGACGTCTATCTGGTGCCGGCCTTCGTCGGGCTCGGCGCACCGTACTGGGACGCCCATGCGCGCGGCGCCATGTTTGGCCTGACCCGCAATTCGGGGCCACGCGAATTCGCCCAGGCGACGCTGGAGAGCGTCTGCTACCAGACGCTCGACCTGATCGAGGCTATGCGGGCCGACTGGCCTGAAGCCGGGCAGGGGGGCGGCGCGGTGCTACGCGTCGATGGCGGCATGGTCGCCTCCGACTGGACGATGCAGCGCCTCGCCGACATTCTGGATCTTCCCGTCGATCGGCCGACCGTGCTGGAGACGACGGCGCTGGGCGCGGCCTATCTCGCCGGACTCGACGCCGGACTGCTGCCGGAGCCGGAACGCTTCGCCGATCTCTGGCGGCTCGAGCGGCGCTTCACGCCGGCAATGGCGGCGAGCCAGCGCGAGCGCAAGGTTTCCGGCTGGCGCGATGCCGTGCGCCGGACGCTGACCGGAGCCTAAGCCGCAGGAAGGGCCGTCGCCGGAAACTGGCCGCACGGAAGGTCACGCCCCAATCGAAGCGCCTGCAGTGTCGTTGCGATGCTGCAGGCCTCTTGCTGAATCGCTGCCGCGTCCGCGGTGCCGCGGACCCGTTCGCTCAAGGCTTGGGCGGTGTCAGGCCGTTCAGCTCGATCGTGCCGAAGGACGGCATCGAATTGAGCTGCTTCTCCAGCGCCGCCGGATCGAGCGTTACCGGCTTGTCCAGCCAATGCGTCACGATCTCCGGGAAGACGATCATGATCGCGACCAGGATGAGCTGCAGCACGATCCAAGGGATCGAGCCGAGATAGATGTCGCGACTCTTCACCGTCGGTGGCGCGACGCCGCGCAGGTAGAACAGCGCGAAGCCGAAGGGCGGATGCATGAACGAGGTCTGGATGTTGGCGCAGATCAGCAGCGCGAACCAGATCAGGTTGATGTCGAGCTTCTCGGCCGCCGGCGTCAGCAGCGGGATGATGATGAAGGCGATCTCGAAGAAGTCGAGGAAGAAGGCGATGAAGAAGACGAAGATCATCGTGAAGGTCAGGAAGCCGATCTGACCGCCCGGCAAGCCGGTGAGCATGTGCTCGATCCACTTGCCGCCGCCAACGCCCTGGAAGACGAGGCTGAACACGCGCGCGCCGATCAGGATCATCGTGACCATGGCGGTGATGCGCATGGTCGAGGACATCGCCTGATAGGTCAGCTTCCAGGTCAGCGTGCGATACATCGCCGCCAGCGCCATGGCGCCGACCGCGCCCATCGCGCCCGCTTCCGTCGGCGTCGCCAGGCCCATGAAGATGGTGCCGAGCACCAGGAAGATAAGGACGGCGGAGGGAACGATACCGCGCACGCATTTCCACGCCAGGGCCCAGCCTTTGAGCGTGCGCGCCTCAGGCGGGAGCGCCGGCACGGCGGTCGGGTTGATGATGCTGAGGATCGCCACCCAGATGCAGAAGAGGGCAACCTGCAGGATGCTGGGGCCGATGGCGCCGGCATACATGTCACCGACCGAGCGGCCCATGACGTCGGCGAGCACGACGAGCACCAGCGAGGGCGGGATGAGCTGGGTGATGGTGCCGGACGCGGCGATGACGCCGGTGGCGTGCTTCATGTCGTAGCCGTAGCGCATCATCACAGGCAGCGAGATCACGGCCATGGCGATGACCGAGGCCGCAACCGTGCCCGTGATGGCGCCGAGGATCGCGCCGACGAAGATCACGGCATAGGAGAGGCCGCCACGGATGCTGCCGAAGAGCTGACCGATCGAGTCGAGCAGATCCTCGGCCAGGCCGCAGCGCTCCAGGATCGCGCCCATGAAGGTGAAGAACGGGATCGAGAGCAGCAGGTCGTTCGAGATGATGGAGTAGAGCTGGAAGGTGAGGTTGCCCATGTACTGCGGCGCAATCACCCCCATCTCGATCGCGATGAAGCCGAAGAACAGGCCGACTGCTGCCAGCGAGAATGCCGCCGGGTAGCCGATGAGCAAAAAGAGCACCACGCCCCCGAACATCATGGGGCCGAGGTTGTCGCGGATCGTGTCGATCATTGCAGCGGCTTCTCGTAAGCGTATTCGTGCTGATGGAAGCCGCGCAGTGCGGCAGCGCGCTTGATCATCTCGGAAATGCCCTGGAGCAGGATCAGCACGAAGCCGACCGGCAGCAGCAGGATGACCGGCCAGCGGATCAGGCCGCCGGCATTGTTCGAGGCTTCGTTGAGCGTCCAGGACTGGACGAACCAGGGCCAGGTGAACCAGATCATCACGAGGCACATCGGGACGAGGAAGATCGCGCCGCCGAGGAGGTCGATCCAGTGGCGGACGCGGTCGGAGACGGCCCCGTAAAACAGGTCGACGCGGACATGCTCGTTGACCCGCAGCGTATAGGCGGAGCCGAGCAGCACCATGCCGGCGAACATGTACCATTGCAGCTCGAGCCAGGCGTTCGAGCTATAGGAGATGAGGTAGCGGATCGTGGCGTTGCCGGCGCTGACCAGGCACGCCAACAGCACGAGCCAGCTGGCAATGACGCCGAGCATGCTGCTGATGCGATCGATGAAGCGCGCCAGCGGCATGAGCTGGCGGCAGAAGAACCAGGCGATCGCTACGACGCCTGCCATGGCGCCGATGGTGGCGAGCGCCAGCCAGAGCTTGAACATGAACCCCCGCGCAACTGCGACGTTTCCCCGAACGCCGCCGTTAGCACTACGCTCTTATCCGTTCCATGATGTGGATCGGCTCATTGCATAGCCGCAACATAACCAGAGGCATCGAGCTGCTCCTGGGTGCGCAGGCGGTAGCCGACGGCCAGCTCGGTCACCACATAGATCGGCCGCGCAGGGTTGGGCTCGATGCGATTGCGCAGCTTTTTCATCAGGATACGCAGATATTGGACATCCTCGTCCGGCTCCTGTGGCCAGAGTTCCCGCATCAGTTGCCGATGCGTCATGACGCTGCCGTGGTGAACTGCCAGAATGCGCAGCAGCGCGAACTGCTTGGGCGAAAGTATGATCGCGCTGCCGTCGCGGCTGACGAGCCGGCGCGCGAGATCGATCGAAAGTCCGCCCATCCGGATGACAGGCTCGGGGGTGTCCTGCCGCACGGCGCGCCGCAGCACGACACGGGCGCGGGCCAGAAGTTCGGCCATGCCGAAGGGCTTGACGATGTAGTCGTCGGCGCCGCCCTCCAGCAGCTTGACCTTCTCCGCTTCCGACTTGCGCACGGACAGCACGATGATCGGGGCATGCGACCAGCCGCGCAGCGCCTCGACGACAGTGGCGCCGTCGGCATCGGGCAGTCCGAGGTCGAGCACGACGAGGTCTGGCTGGCGCATCACGGCGAGTTCCTTCGCCTGCCGCGCCGTTTCGGCCTCCACGACGCGGAAGCCGTGCATCTCCAGCCCCGTGCGCAGGAAGCGTCGGATCGCTACCTCGTCGTCCACGACGAGCACGAGCGGTCCGTTGGCCGTTGCGGCGGAAGAGGCCTCAGTCGTCGTCATGATCGCCCTCCCTGGTTTCCGCGACCGGCAGAATCAGACGCAGGGTCGTGCCCCGGTCCGGTCCCGCACTGAGCGCAACGATGCGCCCGCCGCTGGCCTCCACGAAAACCCGTGCGATCGTCAAGCCCAGGCCGCTGCCGCCGGCGATGTCGGCGTGGCGTTCGCCGCGGTGGAAGCGCTCGAAGATCAGCCCGTCCTCGCCGGCTTCCAGGCCGGTCCCCTCGTCGCGGACGACGATCGCGACTGAGTCCGCGCAGGTCTTCGCAGCGATGTGGATGGTGCCGCCCGGTGGCGTGTATTTGGCGGCGTTCTCAAGGACATTGACGAGGGCCTGGGCGGTCAGCGCCGGATCAACCCGCACGAGGGGCAGGGGCTCGGCGGGCTCCAGCCGCACGTCGTGGGCTCGCAGCCGTTCCTGCGCGGTGGCGAGCGCATCATTGACGATGTCCCAGGGGTCCAGCGTGTCGAGATGCGGCTGAAGGGCGCCGGCACGGATGCGGCCGAGATCGAGCACATCCTGGATCAATCGGTCGAGCCGGCCGGCCTCCTGCTCGATGCCGGCGGCGAGCGAGAGCAGCGATTCGCGCTCGGCGAGTTCCGGAGCCGTAGTCAGCACGCTCGCGGCCCCCATGATCCCGGCCAATGGCGTGCGCAGCTCGTGCGATACCGACTCGACTAGGATGTCGCGCAGCTCATCGGTGCGCTCACGAAGTCGATGCTCCTCGAGGATGCGCGACTGGGCCCGCTGACGCTCGACCAGCGGGCCGACCGTGAGTGCGACTGCGAGCGAGGTGGCGAGGTCGATCATCTGTGCCGGCTTGAAGACGAGCGGGCTGAACAGCGGCGGGTAGAACAGCGAGGTCATCAGCGCCCCGAGCAGGGCGGCCAGGACAGCGGGGCCGGTGCCGTAGCGCACGCCTGCGATCAACACCGGCGCCATGTAGATCGCCGAGACGCTGTCGAGCGGGGTCGACCAGACGCCGAAACCGGCCAGCGCCGTGGCGACGGCGACGAGCGCGACCGTCTTCAGGTAGGACAGCAGGCGGCGTCGCGCGATCATGCTCCTCGATAGCGCCCCGCGCTGGCGCCCGCCAGCGACGGAGCCTTCGATGTCAGAACTTCCAATAGAGCGGGATGACGACGAGCGTGACAAGTGCCCGGGCGATGACGACAATGGCGAGCTTCCAGAAGTCCCCGAATCGGTACCCGCCGGGGCCGTAGACCATCGGGCTGACCCCGTTCGCGAAGGGCGCGAGGAACGATGCGCTGGCACCCATCGCGACACCGAGCATCGTCGGAAGCGGGGAGACCCCGAGCTCGCCCGCCGTGGCCAGGCCGATCGGCATCATGACGAGTGCCGATGAAGTGTTGGAGATCAACTGGGTGACCGTTGCCGACGCGATGGACAGCCCGGCGAGCACGGCGACCGGGCCGGCGGGACCCAGTGCGCTGACGATCTGGTCTCCAATCAGGGCCGCGGCCCCGGTGTTCGCCATGGCCGTGGCAGGCGGGATCATCGCCCCGATCGGCGCGGCACCTGGTGCTGGCCTGAAGTGTTCACCGAGGGCTTCGTCGGAGCAGGGCGGTCCCGGCCATATGACGAGGAAGTGGCGGCGAGCGTGATCGCCGCGATGATAGCGGCCTGCGTTGGGCGCAGGGAAACGGTGATCTTTGGCACGCGCTCAAGCCCAGTATACGGAAAGCCCGCCGACCTGTGTGAGCGATTGAATTAAGCCGCGGTCTTGGAGCCGGCAAAGGCGCAGGCTTTCGTCCCGGAATCGTTTCCAAACGAGGCCGGAGGAAGGATCAGTTGAAATCAGCTACTTCGGGAAAAGTGGCTGGGGGACTAGGATTCGAACCTAGACAACCAGAGTCAGAGTCTGGGGTCCTACCGTTAGACGATCCCCCAACGAAGCGGCGGCGACGTGGCGCCCGCGTTGGTGAGCCGGGGTCTAATCAATGCGGTCGGGCTTGGCAAGCCCCGAATTCACCGCAGGGTGAAAGCTTTTCAAAGGATGCGGTACTGGCGGATTGTCGGCGGCAGCCGTGGCGGACACGGGGTAGCCATCGCTCTGCATAGCTAGGCGCGCCGTCCGCAGCATGCCAAAGATAAGTCGCCCAATCCGGGAGCGGTTGTCCGCTTTCCGAAAAGTCCGCCTCGATCCGGTCCGATACGCCTATGGCTCGCACGCTTTCCACCCTCGCCGCCGATCTCGCCGCCGGCCGGACAACTTCGGCCACGCTCGTGCAGGAGGCGCTGGCCCGGATCGACGCGCCGGACGGGGAGGGGAAGCTCACCTTCGTCAAGGTGCAGCGCGACGCCGCCCTCGCTGCGGCCGAGGCGATGGACAAGCTCCGCGGCGCCGGGCTGGCGCCTTCTCCTTATGCCGGCATTCCGATTTCCGCGAAGGATCTGTTCGATCTGGCGGGGCAACCGACGCCGGCCGGTTCGGTCGTGCTCGCCGATGCCGCACCTGCCGAACGCGACGCTCCGGCGATCGCGCGGCTGCGGCGCGGGGGATTCGTCGTCGTCGGCCGTACGAACATGACCGAGTTCGCCTTTTCCGGGCTCGGTCTCAATCCGCATCACGGCACGCCGGCCTCGCCTTATGATCGGGCCGCGCGACGCATTCCGGGCGGCTCCTCGTCGGGGGCGGCCGTCTCGGTTGCGGACGGTATGGCCTTTGCGGGGATAGGCTCGGATACCGGCGGCTCCTGCCGCATTCCGGCGGCGCTCTGCGGGATCGTCGGCTATAAGCCGACGGCTGCGAGTGTGCCGCGCGAGGGCGTCTTCCCGTTGTCGCAGACGCTCGATTCGATAGGGCCGCTCGCCAACAGCGTCGATTGCTGCCGGATCCTGCACGAAATCATGAGCGGGACGGAACTCTCCAGGGAGGTTCCGGGAAGCCTGCAGGGCCTGCGAATCGCAGTGCCGCACACGATCGCACTCGACGGGCTCGACGACCATGTCGCGGCGAGCTTCGCGCGGGCCCTGGAGACGCTGTCGAAGGCCGGCGCAATCGTCAGCGAGCAGCCTTTCGCCGGTTTCACGGAGGTCGCCCGCATCAATGCGAAGGGCGGTTTCGCCGCAGCCGAGGCCTATGCCCATCACCGCGCGCTGATCGCGGCGAAGGGAGAAGGCTACGATCCGCGCGTGCGGGTGCGGGTGCTACGTGGTAGCAACCAGGACGCTGCGGATTATGTCGAGTTGGTGCAGGCTCGCGCCGCCTTTGTCGCGGCAATGCGCACCGAGGTGTCCGCCTTCGACGCGCTGGCGATGCCGACGGTCCCGACGATCGCGCCGACGATCGCGGAACTCACAGAGGATGACGAGGCCTACACCCGCGTCAACCTCGCGATGCTGCGGAACTCGACCTTGATCAACATGATGGATGGCTGCGCCATCTCGCTGCCGATGCATCGCGCCGGCGAGGCACCGGCCGGTCTGATGCTGGCCCGCGCCGGTGGCGAGGATGCCGCTCTGTTCGCGATTGCGGCCGCAGCCGAAGTGGCGCTGTCGAAAGCCCGTTGAGTTCGTTCGGAGACCATTACGCCTATGAAGCAGAATGAAGCCGCCGCCGCGCTTTCCGTCTGGGTCGCGCTCGAAAGCCCTACGAGCCATGCAGCCGGGCTGAACGGTATGATGGACCTGGTGCAGAAGGACGTCGAGGGGCTGCCGATCGCGGTCGAGCGCATTCCGGGCCGCGATGGGCTCGGCGACATGGTCTTGCTGCGCGCCGGGCTCGACAATGGCCAGCCGGCCGTCGCGGTGATGTCGCATCTCGACACGGTGCATCCGGTCGGCACGAGCGCCAAGGAGTTGCCCGTCAGGATCGAGGGCGACCGGCTCTATGGCCCCGGCGTCTACGACATGAAGGGTGGGGCGTGGCTGGCGCTGCAGGCCTTCAAGCAGGTCGCGGTTGCCGGCGCCGCCAAGCGGCCGACGGTCTTCCTGTTCACGCCGGACGAGGAGATCGGCTCGCCGACCAGCCGTGCCATCATCGAGGAGATCGGTAAGGGCTCGGCCGCGGTGCTGGTCACCGAGCCAGCGCGCGAGGGCGGCAAGATCGTGACCGCGCGCAAGGGTGTCGGCCGGTTCGAGGTCAAGCTGGAGGGTCGTCCGGCCCATGCTGGCTCACGCCATGCGGATGGACGTAGCGCGATCCGCGAGGCTGCGCACCAGATTCTCGCCATCGAGGGCATGACCGATTATGCGCGCGGCATCACCACGAGCGTCGCGCCGATGGGCGGCGGCACGGCGGCGAACGTCATCCCGCAGCATGCGTGGTTCAGCGTCGATTGCCGCGTGACCACGCTGGCCGATGGCGAGGCGATGGAAAAGCGCATTCTCGCCCTGAAGGCGCATGACCCGGATGTCGCCGTCCGCATCACCGGCGGCATGAATCGCCCGCCCTATGAGAAGTCGCCGATGGTGGCGGAATTGTTCGAGATGGCGCGCAAGGTCGCTGCCGGCGTCGGTTTCGACCTGCAGGACTGCCCGATGACGGGCGGCGGCTCGGACGGCAACTTCACCGCGGCGCTCGGCGTACCGACGCTGGACGGGCTCGGCATCGACGGCGACGGCGCGCACACGCTCCAGGAATATGCGCTGATCTCTTCGATCGCGCCGCGGCAGGCGCTGATCAAGGGACTGCTCGAGACGATTTGACAGGGGTGCCCAGGCCATTGCCGCGTCATTCCGGCCGGAGCGAAGCGGAGACCCGGAGCCCGCCTTAGAGTGCAGCGCTCGTCGATGGGTTCCGGATCGGCGCGGCTTCGCCGCTTGTCCGGAATGACGCAAACAAGAAAAGCCCCACGCATTGCGGGGGCTTTTTCATTCGCTGCGCGACCAGGGGCTCTCAGCCTTCGGCTTCGCCCATGCCGCCGGCCGCGAGGAATTTCTCCAGCCAGTGGATGTTGTAGTCGCCGTTCAGGATGTCCTGGTTGCGGACCAGGGTCCGGAACAGCGGCAGCGTGGTGTCGACGCCATCGACGACGAACTCGTCGAGCGAGCGGCGCAGGCGCATCAGACATTCTGCCCGGTTGCGGCCATGGACGATCAGCTTGCCGACGAGCGAGTCGTAATGCGGCGGGATCGCGTAGCCCTGATAGGCGGCGGAATCGACGCGCACGCCGAGGCCGCCCGGCGTATGGAAGGAGGCGATCTTGCCCGGCGAGGGGCGGAAGGTCGCCGGATGCTCGGCATTGACGCGGCATTCGATGGCGTGGCCCTCGATGACGACGTCCTTCTGTGTGATCGAGAGCGGCGCGCCGGCAGCAATCCGGATCTGCTCGTTGACGAGGTCGATGCCGGTGATCATCTCGGTGACCGGGTGCTCGACCTGGATGCGCGTGTTCATCTCGATGAAGTAGAATTCGCCGTCCTCGTAGAGGAACTCGATCGTACCGGCGCCGAGATAGCCGAGCTTGGCCATGGCGTTGGCGCAGATCTCGCCGATCCGGTCGCGTTCGCCGGCGTTCAGCGCGGGCGAGGGGCCTTCCTCCCAGACCTTCTGGTGGCGACGTTGCAGGGAGCAGTCGCGCTCGCCGAGATGGATGGCGTGGCCGCGGCCGTCTCCGAGGACCTGAATCTCGATATGGCGAGGCCTCTCGAGGTACTTCTCGATATAGACCGCGTCGTCGCCGAAATTGGCCTTGGCCTCGCTGCGGGCGGTGGCGAGCAGGACGGGGACTTCCTCCTCGGTGCGGACCACCTTCATGCCCTTGCCGCCGCCGCCGGAAGCGGCCTTGATGATGACCGGCAGGCCGATCTCGCGGATGATGCGCAGCGCCTCGGCCTCGTCGCTGACGCCGCCCTCGGAGCCGGGGACACAGGGGATGCCCAGCGCCTTGGCGGTGCGCTTGGCCTCGATCTTGTCGCCCATGCTGCGGATATGCTCGGCCTTGGGGCCGATGAAGGTGATGTTGTGCCGCTCGAGGATCTCGGCGAAGCGCGCGTTCTCGGAGAGGAAGCCGTAGCCGGGGTGGACCGCGTCCGCGCCGGTGATTTCGCAGGCGGCGATCAGGGCCGGGATGTTGAGATAGCTGTCGCGCGCCGGCGGCGGGCCGATGCAGACGCTCTCATCGGCGAGGCGCACATGCATGGCGTTGGCGTCGGCCGTCGAATGGACAGCGACCGTAGCGATGCCGAGCTCCTTGGCGGCGCGCAGAACGCGCAGCGCGATCTCTCCACGGTTGGCGATCAGGATCTTGTCGAACATCTTGATCTCGCCGGTCTCGCTGGCGCCGCTCACTCGATCACCAGCAGCGGCTCGCCATATTCAACCGGCTGCCCATCCTCGACGAGGATGGCGGTGACCTTGCCGGCGCGCGGGGCGACGATATCGTTGAACGTCTTCATCGCCTCGACGAGCAGGATGCGCTCACCCTGCTTCACCACGGAACCGATCTCGACGAATGGCTTGGCTTCGGGCGAGGGGCGGCGATAGGCGGTGCCGACCATCGGCGAGGTGACCGCGCCGGGATGGGCGGCAGTCGGCTTGGCGTCCGCCGCCGGGGCGGCGGCGACCGGGGCGGGCGCGGCGACGGCCATGGGCGCTGCAGTCGGAACCTGGAAGTTCGCGGTGATGCTACGCGCGACGCGAACGCGCAGATCGCCCTTCTCGACCTCGATCTCCGTGAGGTCGGTCTGGTTCAGAAGCTCGGCGAGCTCGCGGACAAGTTCGGGATCGATCGGGCTCTTGGTCGCCATGGCGGATATCACCGTCTTCTTCGGATTATCAGGGGTGGGATCGCGGCATCGGCCGGCGTCCCGTCATTCAACAGGTTCAGGCGGCCTTCGCCGCCCGCTTCTCAAGCAGCGGCACGATGGCGTCGAAGGCCAAATCGTAGCTGGCGACGCCGAAGCCGCAAATCACGCCAACGCAGACCGGCGCCATATAGGAGTGGTGCCGGAATTCCTCACGGGCATGGACGTTCGAGACGTGCACTTCGATCGCCAACGCATCGACGCCCTTGATCGCGTCACGCAGCGCTACCGAGGTGTGGGTATAGGCACCGGCATTGATGACGATACCGGCGCCGGCAATCCCGGCCTGCTGGATGAAAGTGACGAGCTCGCCTTCATAATTGGTCTGACGGAAGGTCAGCTCGACGCCGGCGGCTTCGGCCTTAGCCCGCAGCCGTTCCTCGACGCCGGCGAGCGTCACCGCCCCATAGGTCGCGGGTTCGCGGGTTCCGAGCAGGTTCAGGTTGGGTCCGTTCAGGACGTGGACGGCGACCATGGAGGGCTTGATTCCGGCGCCGCACGCGGGCGGCAGAAGCCGCCCTCATAAACGTTGCGAGCCGGCAGGGGAAGCCTGAACGGCCCTGCCGGCTGTGCGTAGCGGGAGCGAGCGGCTGCGGGCGATCAGCCGGCGCACTCGGTCTTGCCGCAGCGGCGCACCGAGTCGAGCTTCTGCTTGAGGGCCGCCTGACCGACAGCGCCGAAGACGATTTCCTCGCCGATAATGAAGGCGGGCGTGCCGGTAAGGCCCAGCCGATCGCCCAAAGCGACCGTATCCTCGATCGCGGCCTTGGTCGCGGGTGCCTCCATCTCCTTCTTCAGCTTCTCGATATCAGCGCCGGCTTCCTTCGCGATCTCGAGCGCCTTGGCGCCGTTGACCCGGCCCTTCACGGCCATCAGCTTGTTGTGGAAATCGAAATACTTCTGGCCCTGGAGCTGGGCCTTGGCGGCGACGGCGACGCGGCTCGCCTCAACCGAGTCGGGGCCGAGGATCGGGAAGTCCTTCAGCACGACGCGCAGCTTCGGGTCGGCCTTGGACAGGGCGACGACGTCTTCCATCGCCCTTTTGCAGAAGCCGCAGTTGTAATCCATGAACTCGACGAGGGTGATGTCACCCTCCGGATTGCCGATGACGACCGAGGTCGCCGGATCGGTGAGGCGCGCCTTCTCGGCCGCAACCGCGCCGCGTTGCGCTTCCGCCTGGGCGACGGTGTTGCGCCGCTCGAGCTCGATCAGCGCATCCTGGATGATCTCAGGGTGCTGCAAGATGGTCTCGCGGATGAGATCGGTGACGGCCTTGCGCTGCTCGGGCGAGAGCGGCTGAGCTGGCTGGGCTAGGGCAGGAGCGGCAGAGGTCGCTAGCCCTAGCGCGAGCACGAGGCCGGCGGGCCGCAGCCAGGCTTGCGCCATGCCGATGAGGGTCCGGAAAGCCATCTCGTCGTCCTTTCAAACTCGCCGGGTGCTGAACAGGCCGGCGGAAATCACTGCCTCTTGAGGCCAGCTTGTGTGTCCTCGCCGCATGAACGTCAAATCACGGCTCCGGCAGTGACGCCCCGTCGCGGTTGCAGGCAGCGCCCGGCTCCGCTACGCGGGCTGCGCTCCTTCGCGAACCGGACAAGCCGATGCAGAAGCCCCTGATGCCGCCTGCCGCTCCTCCCGCCCTAGCGGAGCGCGCCGAACGCGTCGCGCCGTTCATCGTCATGGACGTGATGAACCAGGCGGCGGCCATCGAGCGGCGCGGCGGCAATGTGGTGCATATGGAGGTCGGACAGCCTTCGGCGCCGACGCCGGCCTCCATCCGCGCCGCCGCGGCGCGGGCGCTGGAGGATGGGCGGATCGGATATACGCAGGCGCTGGGGACGGATTCGCTGAGGGCTCGCATCGCGCGCCATTATCGCGCGGCTTATGGCGTCGACGTGGCGGCCGAGCGAGTCGTGGTCACGACCGGCTCCTCGGGCGGCTTCATCCTCGCCTTTCTCGCGTGTTTCCAGCCGGGCGCGCGGGTCGCGATCACGGCACCGGGCTATCCGGCCTATCGCAACATCCTGATCGCGCTGGGCCTGGAGCCGGTGGCGATCGAGGTTGGGCCTGAGACGCGATTCGCGCTCACCCCCGAGCTGATCGAGCGGGCCCATCGCGAGAGGCCGCTCGCCGGTGTCCTGACCATGAGCCCCGCCAATCCGACGGGAGTGGTGATGTCGCCGGAAGCGATCGCGGATGTCGCGGGCGCCTGCCGTCGGCTCGGGCTCTGGTACATCTCGGACGAGATCTATCACGGCCTGACCTATGAGGCGCCGGCGACGACGGCGCTGTCGGCCGATCCCGACGCCATCATCGTCAACTCCTTCTCCAAATATTACTGTATGACTGGCTGGCGCGTCGGCTGGCTGGTGGTGCCGGAGCGGATGGTGCGGACGATCGAGCGGCTGCAGCAGAATTTCTCGATCTCGGTGCCGTATCTCAGCCAGGTCGCGGGAGAGGCTGCCTTCGACGCGACTGAAGAATGCGAGGCGATCAAGGCCGGCTACGCAGAGAACCGGGCCTTTCTGCTCAAGGCTTTGCCGGAGATCGGGCTCGGCGATTTCCTGCCCGTCGACGGCGCCTTCTACATCTACCTCGACATCGGCCGGTATTCGAACGATTCCATGGCTTTCTGCCGGAGTGTTCTCGAAGAGGCGCAGGTCGCGATCACGCCCGGCCTCGATTTCGACGAGGGACGCGGGGCGCGCACCGTGCGCCTCTCCTTCGCAGGCTCCCTGGCCGAATGCGAGGAGGCGGTCTCGCGTATCGGCGGCTGGCTAAAGAAGCGCTGATGAGGCGACGGAAGGTTTGGCCGCGGCCGCAACGTTCCAAGTAGCATTTTCCTTGCTAGAAGACACCGAAGTTCCGCATTCTCTCGCGGGTGGGGCGAGCGGAGATGGGCCATGGACGTTTTAGTGGCCGGTAGGGTGTTTCGGAAGCGGCGCAGGGCCGGGATTCTGGCGCTCGTTGCCATTCTTCTCTTCCATCTCGGTGCCTTTCTCTTGGCCAACCTTGGAGGCGCCGCGCCCAGCCTTGCGCAGGATCAAGCCCCGGTCGTCCTGAATCTTCGCGGCGACGAGACCCCGGAGACCATTCGCAAGATGGTCGACGCGCTGGCTGGCCGGCCGGTCGAGATCCGGGTCGGGGGAACCGCCGTGGCGCCGGCTCCCGCGGCAACGCCCGCGACCGCTCCCACGGCCAAGGGAAAGTCGGCAGCGCCGACGCCACGGTCCATGGCAGACGAAGAGGGAATGCAGGATCAGTTGAATGCGCTGGTCGACACCTTCGTCGAAGGGGTCACGTATAGCGGCGCCTCCGTTCCCAGCGTCACACAACTGCCTGGGGACTGGGAGCACGGCTGGGAGCGCAACCTGAACGGCCGCAGCGGTCTGACGGCCGGCTGGCGGATTTTCGTGATCGTCTGCCTCGGACTTGCCGTCGCCTTTGCCTTCCGGATAGCCAGCGCCCGCTGGTTTGCGCGCAGACGCGAGCCGGCCGGACCAGAGTTCACGCCACGGCTCGTTGCCGCCTCCTGGGGCCTGCTCCAGGATTTCCTGACGATCGTACTGGCGCTTGCCGTGGCAAGGTTCGCCCGCAACGCCTGGCTGCCCGAGAACGACCTGGCGATGAGCGCCTTGACGACGGGCGCCAACGGCGCCGCGATCGGCGCGCTGTATATCGCCGTGGCGCGCTTCCTGCTCCAGCCCGGCAGGCCTGATCGGCGCATCATGCCGCTGCCGCGAGCCGAGCGGCATTTCAGCCTGCTGGTCGGCTATGCTCTGGCGACGTCCGTAACCGTGACGGGCATCCTGCTTGCCCAGCACGCCGGCTCCGGCCCGCGGCCGCTGACCGGGCTGATCGCGGTGACCGGAAGCGTCATCACGCTGTTCAAGGTCTGGTGGTTCCATGACATGCGCAGGGATCTCGCCGCCCTGGTCCTGTCTGGCTCGCCATCGCCCGGCCCGCTGCGGCGACTGGTCGCCGCCGGGGCGGCTTGGTTCTACATGGCGGCGAGCGTCGCGCTCTGGGTGGTGAACGGCTCCGCCTCCATGATGGCCAATGGCGGGCGCTGGACGGAAGCCGCCGCGCTGACGCAAACCGCGATCGTGATCATTCCGATCCTGGTCGTTGGGATCTCGAGCCTGCTGCATTGCCGCGCAGCCCGTCGCGAGGCCGAGCAGGGCGCGACGCCGCTCTTGCGTGCAGGCAGTGCCGCCGCGCAGGCGGCAGCCGTCGGCGTGATCTGGGCTGCTGGCTTCTTCGTGCTCGCGCGCCTGTGGGCAGGGCTCCTGCTCGGTGTCACCTCCGCGCAATTCGGTATCGTGATGCGGCAGATCGCTGGCGTGGCAGTCTTCGCCTTCGCCGGCTGGGTGGCGCTCGTCTTCCTGCGCGCCTTTTTCGATGCCTATGCTCCGCGGCGACGGGCGATCGGTCCGGCTGATGAGGATGTCGTGAACGAGGAAAGCGTGCCGAGCCGGCTCGCGACCGTGCTGCCGGTGCTGCGCGGCGTCGTACTCGGCGCCGTGCTGGGCTTGACGATCCTCATCGTGCTGTCGCGTCTCGGAGTCGACATCGGTCCGCTGCTCGCCGGCTTCGGCATCCTCGGGCTTGCCTTGTCCTTCGGCTCGCAGGCCCTCGTGCGCGACATCGTCTCGGGCGTGTTCTTCATGCTCGAGGATGCCTTCCGCGTCGGGGAATATGTCGATACCGGCCGGCTCAAGGGCACGGTTGAGAAGATCTCGCTACGCTCCATGCAGTTGCGCCATCAAAGCGGCCAGATCCATACCGTGCCCTTCGGCCAGGTGCAGTCGCTGACCAATGCTAGCCGCGACTGGGCGACGGTGAAGTTCAATGTCCGCCTCGACCATTCGGCGGACCTCGAGCAGGCGCGCAAGGCGATCAAGAAGGTGGGGATTGCTCTGATGGAGGATCCTGAATTCGGGCCGCACTTTATCGCCCCGCTCAAGATGCAGGGCGTGGCGGACATCGTCGACAGTGCCATCGTCATCCGGCTGAAGTTTACCGGTAAGCCGAACCACGCCTCGATGCTGCAGCGGGAGGCGCTGAAGCGCGTCTATCGCGCGATGCACGACGCCCATGTGCCCTTTGCTTCCAACGCCGTCACCGTGCGCGGTGGCGAGGCGGGGTCGCAAGCCGGCGCCGGCGCCGCGACTGTGATCGCGGCGGTGCCGCCGCCGAGCCCGCTCGCGCCGGCTGCGGGTTGAGGCGCTAAAGCAGGAAGAAGAGGCCGAATCCGGCTACCGTCAGTGCCCCGCCGAACATCGCGGCGAGGCGGGCGGCGCTTACGACGGCTCCGCGTTCCGA
Source organism: Hyphomicrobiales bacterium (assembly GCA_900473415.1). Taxonomy (GTDB): domain Bacteria; phylum Pseudomonadota; class Alphaproteobacteria; order Rhizobiales; family Beijerinckiaceae; genus Allobosea. The sequence continues at coordinate 83,481 of UCLR01000030.1, read as the reverse complement.
GAGCCGCGCTGCCCTTTCGGCACGACTATGTTCGGCCTCGCTGCGATATTGACCAGCATGGAGACCAGTCGCCATCGGGTGGCCGATTGGCCGGTTGCCTTCCAGATCGATCCTGGTGGCGATGAACAGCACGAAGAGGCCGACCAACCCGACGCCGAACCAGCCGATCGCGCTCCCGGCCAGCCAAGCAAGGCCAAGTAGGCCAGCCGCACCGACGGCGAGCCATACGTCACGTTCCCTGTCGCGAGGCGGCATCATTCGTCGCTGTCCTGCACCGGCTCAATGGCGGCCATCATGAGGCTCGCACCGGACGCCGCCAAGAGACGTCGCCGCCAAGCGAGCGACAGGCAAGAAAAAGCCCGCTGCGATCGGCAGCGGGCTTCATCGTCATCGTTATGGGCAATCCGGCTCAGGAGCGGCCGGCGAGCCTGTTCCACCAGCCGCCGCGCTTGGGTCGGCTCGGGTCGGCGGGAGTCAGCACCACTGCGACGGGTTCCTCGGCGGGAGCCGGAGCGGGCGCGGGTTCCAGTGCGGCCGGTTCTTCGGCGGGCTGGGCCGCAGCTTCCGCAGGCTGCGGTTCTGCCGCTGTCGGTGCCGAGGCGCCCTCAACCGGGGCCTCGCCGTCTTCGGTGATCGCAACGGTCTTCCTACGCGAGCGGCTGCGCTTCGGCTTCTCGGCCTTCGCGGGCGCGGCTTCTGCCTCGACCACATCAGCCTCGGTCTTGGTGGGCTCGGCTTCGGCCTCCGCCGCCGCGGCCTTCGGCTTGCGGGCGCGGCTGCGCTTGGGCTTGGCGGCCTCGACGGGGGCAGGCTCGTCCGCGACTGACTCTGGCGCCGCAACGGTGGGGGTCCCGGTCGCGGCCTCGACCGTCACCGGCTCGGCAGCGTCCTCCACACCATCCTCGCGATCGGCGCCCTCGTCGCCCTCGTCGCCCTCGGCATCACCATCAGCCTGGTCGCCGTCGAACTGCTGGCCCTGGCCATCGCGGTCACCACCACGCCGACGCCGGCGGCGCCGCCGGCGGCGTCGGCCACCTTCACGGTCGCCTTCGCCACGCTCGCCCTGAGCCTCGCCGGCGGTCGTCTCGTTGTCGCCGGTCTCGGCGTCGAGCGCGGCCGCTTCCGCCGCGGCATCGAGTGCGTCGTCGTCGACATCGGAGGAGACGGCCTCGGCCTTGAAGCTGGTCGGGACGACGCGGGCCTCATTGCCGACGAACTCGCCCTTCTCGAGCTCGAAATAGCGGGTGCCGATGAGGTTCGCGTCGGTCGCGACCGTGATCGCGATGGCGAAGCGGGCTTCGAGATCGGCGAGATGGGCGCGCTTCTGGTTCAGCACATAGAGCGCAACCTCCGGCCGGGTGCGGACGATGAGGTTGTGCGATGCGCTCTTAATCAGCGTCTCCTCCAACGCGCGCAGGATCTGCAGCGCGACGGAAGGCGTTGAGCGGATCATGCCAGCGCCGGCGCAATGCGGGCAGGGGATCGAGGACGATTCCAGCACGCCGGTGCGGATGCGCTGGCGCGACATCTCGAGCAGGCCGAAGGCGGAGATGCGGCCGACCTGGATGCGGGCGCGATCGTCCTTGAGGCACTCCTTCAGCTTCTTCTCGACGGCCCGGTTGTTCCGGTTCTCCTCCATGTCGATGAAGTCGATCACGACGAGGCCGGCAAGGTCGCGCAGCCTGAGCTGCCGGGCGATCTCCTCCGCCGCTTCGAGATTGGTCTTGAGGGCGGTGTCCTCGATATTGTGCTCGCGGGTCGAGCGACCCGAGTTGATGTCGATCGCGACCAGCGCCTCGGTCTGGTTGATGACGAGGTAGCCGCCGGACTTCAGCGTCACGGTCGAGGAGAACATCGCGTCGAGCTGGCTCTCGACGCCGAAGGAGGCGAAGAGTGGGGTCTGCTCGCGATAGGGCTTCACGCTGCGGGCATGGCTCGGCATGAGCATGCGCATGAAGTCCTTGGCCTCGCGATAGGCCTCCTCGCCAGCGACGTGAACCTCGTCGATGTCCTTGTTGTAAAGGTCGCGGATCGAGCGCTTGACGAGGTTGCCCTCCTCATAGACCAGCGCGGGGGCGACGGAGGCGAGCGTCAGCTCGCGCACGCTCTCCCACATCCGCATCAGATACTCGTAGTCGCGCCGGATCTCGACCTTGGTGCGCGAGGCGCCGGCCGTACGCAGGATGAGGCCCATCCCCTCCGGAACCTCGAGCTCCTGGGCGATCTCCTTGAGGCGCTTGCGATCCTCGGCATTGGTGATCTTGCGCGAGATGCCGCCGCCCTTGCCGGTGTTCGGCATGAGCACGGAATAGCGGCCGGCGAGCGAGAGATAGGTGGTCAGCGCCGCGCCCTTGTTGCCGCGCTCTTCCTTGACGACCTGGACCAGGATGATCTGGCGGCGCTTGATCACCTCCTGGATCTTGTACTGGCGGCGCGAATGGCGCTGCGGCCGCTCCGGCATGTCGTCGAGGGCATCGCCCCCGCCGAGCTGCTCCGGCTGCTCCTCGGCTTCCTCGCCGTTCTCCTCGTCGTCACCGTCCTCGGAGCCTTCGTCTTCGGAGACCTTCCGGGCCTCGACTACCGAATCCTCGTCGCCGTCCGCCGATTCGGCAGCCTCATCGGCCGCGGCGGTGCTCTCCACCGTCTCGAAGGTCAGCGGGGCGGTATTCTCGGCAGCGTCCTCGGTCGTCGATTCGGTGACGGCGGGGGCGAAATACTCGCCGAAGGCCGGGGCGCCCTCGTTGACCATGGCGGCTTCCTTGCCGTCGGTCTCGACACGGACGGTCTCGCCGTCGACCTCGACCTCGGCCGAGACGCTCTCGTCGGCAGTGGCCTTCTTGGCGCGGTTGTCGCGATCGCCGCGCCGGCCGCGGTCGCGCCGGCCGCGCTTCTCGCGGCGCTCCTCGTCACGCTCCTCGTCGCGCTCGGCGCGCGCCTCGTCCTCGATCAATGCCTGCCGGTCGGCTACCGGGATCTGGTAGTAGTCGGGGTGGATCTCGGAGAAGGCGAGGAAGCCGTGGCGGTTGCCGCCGTATTCCACGAAGGCGGCCTGGAGCGAAGGCTCCACCCGCGTCACCTTGGCGAGATAGATATTGCCGCGCAGCGGCTTGCGGCTGGCGGATTCGAAGTCAAATTCCTCGACGCGGGAACCGCGGACCACCACGACCCGGGTCTCTTCCGGGTGGGTGGCGTCGATCAACATCTTGTTGGCCATTAGAACTGTCCATTGGCGCAGCCGCCGCCGAAATCCACGAGGCTACGGACAAAGATCCGCCGCCGCGGGCAAGGGCGCCGCGCGAAGGCCGGCGCGAGCCGGCACGTTGCAGGAGAGAGAATTCAGTCGGAACAGAAAGGCGGCTGGGGACAGCCGCTCGGGCCAGAAGCCCGGCGCGGTCCCGCAGGTTTGGACGGTTCACCGATGGTGTTAGCGGCGTCGTTGGCCCCGTCATCTGTCCTGACCTGCGAAGCGCCCGCCTGACGACAGGGCACATCGCGTTTGCACGCTCGCGAGACAGGGCAGGGCGCAGAAAACTCGCAATCCCGATACCAACCGTCTGCGGACGATCCGTTAGCGGTTGTCTTGCTGCTGCCGCTCCCGGGAGAGGCGGCAGCCCAGCCTGCTCGGGACAACTCATGTCCCGTGGGCAAGCGAACAAGCAACCTGTTCCATTACAGACAGGTGATGGTGGTTTGCAAGTCACATGACGATTGCTTCTGTCCAGCCCTGTCATGCGGTGGTTCCCGCGTTGGTGGTAAGATGGTAACCGCCTCTTAAGATTTCAGCCCCGCTATGGTTAAGCGATGGTGACGACAGACGGGATGTTTCAGCTGTTTTCACAGATCCGCCGAGCCGATCCGGGTCTTGGCCGCGGCTTGCCGAGGCGGCTGGCGGCGCTTGCGCTCGTTTTTGCCGCCGTTCTGGGCGTTGCGCCGCTTAGCGCAGAGACCAGATCGCAAAGCGAATACCCCGTCGCCACTGACGCCCGCATCGAGCAGAGCGGTGACAGCGTGCGCCTGACCATGATGCTGTCGTCGAAGGTGGAGGCGAATGCCTGGGTGCAGGCTTCGCCGGATCGCGTCATCGTCGAGATGCCTTCGACCAATTTCCAGATCCAGCCGAGCGCCAAAAAGGCGGCCGGCTTCGTCAGCGGCTATCGCTACGGCCTGTTCACGGCCGACAAGGCCCGAATCATCATCGATCTCTCCCAGCCGGCGGTGATCGCCAAGACGGAGACGCGCCTTGTCCGGGGCGGTTTCGGGGAGCTGACGATCGAGCTCAGGAAGGCGACGCGCGCCGAGTTCCTGGCGGAGGCGGACAAGGCGAAGCCGTCGCCGCCGGCCGTCGTCGCTACGCCGATGCCGTTGCCGCTACCGACGAAGCCTGCCGGCGAGGCACGGCGCACCATCATGATCGACCCCGGCCATGGCGGCATCGATCCCGGCGCGATGGTTGCTTCCATCGCCGAGAAGTCGGTGGTGCTGGCCTTTGGCAAGGCCCTCAAGGACCAGCTCGAGGCGAGCGGCCGCTACCGGATCGTGATGACGCGCGACGACGACCGCTTCCTGTCGCTGGCCGATCGCGTTCAGGCCGGCCGTAACGAGCAGGCCGATCTCTTCATCTCGATCCATGCCGATTCGCTGGTGCAGTCGCAGGACGTGCGCGGCGCCACTGTCTATACCCGCTCCGAGCGGGCGACCGACGCCGAGGCGGCCAAGCTCGCCGCCAAGGAGAACGAGGCGGATGCCGCCGCGGGGCTGGAGACGAGCGAGGAGGTGCAGGATGTCGCCGGCATCCTGATGGACCTCGCCCGCCGCGAGACGCGGACCTTCTCCGGTGTCTTCGCGCGCAACCTCGTCGACAAGCTCGGTGCGTCGGTGAAGATGCACAAGATTCCGCTGCGTTCGGCGCGATTCTGGGTGCTAAGCGCGCCGGATGTGCCTTCCGTCCTGATCGAGCTCGGCTATATGTCGAGCCCGAAGGACGCCGAGCTCTTGAACTCGCCGGAATGGCGGGGCAAGGCGGTTTCGGCGGTGGCGTCGGCCATCGACGGCTACTTCGCCCGCGAGCGGGCTTCCGTCGGGCAGGCTGCAAGCCAGGCGGTGGAGAACAGGCAGTAGCCTGCGGCCGCGCCGATGTCGTATGGGAAGGGCGGGAAATGTGGTCGGCAGGCCACGGTTCCGCCATTTCCGTCATGCTATAGCTGTGATTTGCGAAGCGCCCTGTTCTGGCGCCGCCTGGTGCAGAGAGGGGTCCAGGGCCTGCGATGCGGTTTGTTCTGCGAATTTTCGGGTGGTTGTTCGCCGCCGGCACGATCGCTTTCGTGATCGGTGCGGCCGTGCTCGGCGGGCTGATCTGGCATTATTCGCAAGACCTGCCCGACTATGCGCAGCTCAAGAACTACGAGCCGCCGGTGATGACCCGCGTCCACGCGGGCGACGGTAGCCTGATCGCGGAATATGCGCGTGAGCGTCGGCTCTATCTGCCGATCCAGGCCGTGCCGAAACTCGTCGTCGATGCCTATATCTCGGCCGAGGACAAGAATTTCTACAAGCACATGGGCGTCGACCCCGAAGGCCTGGTGCGCGCCGCGATATCGAACTATCGCAACCGTGGGGCGAATCGCCGGCCGCAAGGCGCTTCGACCATCACCCAGCAGGTCGCGAAGAACTTCTTCCTCAGCCCCGAGCAGTCGATCGAGCGTAAGATTCGCGAGGCGCTGGTCGCGCTGAGGCTCGAGTCGACCTATTCGAAGGACAAGATCCTCGAGCTCTATCTGAACGAGATCTATCTCGGCGCGCCGGCGCCGGGGCAGGGCAGCTACGGCATCGCCGCCGCCGCGCTGAACTATTTCGGCAAGTCGGTGCATGAGCTGAACTTGCAGGAAGCGGCGTACCTCGCCGCTCTGCCCAAGGCGCCTTCCGACCTGCACCCGTTCCGCAACCGCGACCGCGCGATCGAGCGCCGCAACTACGTCATCGACCGCATGGTCGAGAACGGTTACGTCAAGAAGGAAGTCGGCGACAACGCCAAGAAGCAGCCGCTCGGCGTCAATCCGCGCACCGTTTCGCCGAACCAGATCGCCGCCGGCTACTTCGCCGAGGAGATCCGGCGCGAGCTGCAGGATCGCTATGGCGAGAAGAAGCTGCTCGAGGGCGGCCTTTCGGTCCGCGCGACCGTCGATCCCAAGACGCAGCTCTTGGCGCGCAAGGCGCTGGTCGACGGGCTGGTGCGCTTCGACGAGGCCCGCGGCTGGCGCGGCGCCGTCCAGAAGCTCGATCTCGGCGGCGAATGGGGGGCCACGCTGGGCGAGCTGCCCGTGCTCGGCGACGTGGCGCCCTGGCGGCTCGCGGTGGTGCTCGACGTGAATGGCGACAGTGCCCGCGTCGGCTTGCACCCGCTACGCGACAATGCCGGTCATCTCAACAAGGAGCGCCAGACGCTGACGCTTGCCGGCGACGGCATCAAGTGGACCCGTCGTGCCCGTGTCTCGCAGGCCGTCTCGGTCGGCGACGTCGTCTATGTCGAGCCGCTCGATGGCCGGCCGGGCTTCGCGCGGCTGCGCCAGCTCCCCGAGGTCAACGGCGCGATCGTGGTGATGGACCCGTTCTCGGGCCGCGTGCTCGCCATGGTCGGCGGTTTCTCGCATGATCAGTCGGAGTTCAACCGCGCCACCCAGGCGCTGCGCCAGCCCGGCTCCTCCTTCAAGCCCTTCGTCTACGCCACGGCGCTGGACAACGGCTATACGCCTTCGAGCATCGTGCTCGACGGGCCGATCGAGATCGACCAGGGCCCGGGTCTCGGCATGTGGCGGCCCGAGAACTACGACGGCAAGTCCACTGGTCCGCATACGCTGCGCTACGGCATCCAGTTCTCGAAGAACCTGATGACGGTCAGGCTCGCAAAGGATGTCGGCATGCCGCTGATCGCGGAATATGCCCGCCGCTTCGGCGTTTATGACGATCTCCAGCCGGTGCTGTCGATGTCGCTCGGCGCCGGCGAGACGACCGTGATGCGGATGACCGCGGCCTATTCGATGCTGGTCAATGGCGGCAAGCGCATCCGGCCGACGCTCATCGATCGGATCCAGGACCGTTGGGGCACGACGATCTTCCGGCACGACCAGCGCGTCTGCGAGGGCTGCGCCGCCGAGAAGTGGACGAACCAGTCGGAGCCTCGCCTGATCGACAACCGCGAGCAGGTGCTCGACCCGTTGACCGCCTATCAGATGGTCTCGATCCTCGAGGGCGTCGTCAATGCCGGTACGGCGACGGTGGTGAAGTCGGTCGGCAAGCCGCTGGCCGGCAAGACCGGCACGACCAACGACGCCAAGGATGTTTGGTTCGTCGGCTTCTCGCCGGACCTCGCGGTCGGCGTCTATATGGGCTTCGACAAGCCGAAGTCGCTCGGCACCTCTGCGACCGCCGGCCAATACGCCGCGCCGATCTTCCGCGACTTCATGACGGTCGCGCTGAAGGAGAAGCCGGCGACGCCGTTCCGCGTGCCGGCCGGCATCAAGCTGATCCGCGTCGATCCGAAGAGCGGCATGCGCGCCGGCGGCGAGGGCGGCATCCTCGAAGCGTTCAAGCCCGGCACCGCGCCACCGGACACCTATTCGGTTATCGGCGCCTCAGCTGACGGCAGCACGCCCTTCGGCGCAGCGCCTGGCGGCGGTGGGCGCGCCATCGGCTCGGGAACGGGCGGGCTCTACTGAGTCGGGGTTAGCCGTTTACAGCGACGGCTTTCCCTCCTATCTCAGCCCACGCACTCTCATTTCACGATTCCGACGGATACCCAGAACATCGCCATGCGACCCGAAATTCAGACGCAGCTCGATAACGCCAAGCAGTCGATCGGACTGCTGAGGAGGCATCTTTGACTGGGATCAAGCCCAGCGCCGCCTCGCCGAACTGAATGCCCTCTCGGAGGGCCCCGATTTCTGGAATGATGCCGAAGCCGCGCAAAAGCTGATGCGCGAGCGCACCTCGCTGGAAACCCAGATCGAGGGCATCACCAAGCTCGAGCGCGACCTCGACGATGCCCTGACGCTGATCGAGCTCGGCGACATGGAGGGCGACGAGGCCACCGTCACCGAGGGCGAGCAGGCCATCAAGGCCGTGCAGGACGAGGCCGCACGTCTGCAGGTCGAGACGCTGCTCTCGGGCGAAGCCGACATGCTCGACACCTATGTCGAAATCCATCCCGGCGCCGGCGGTACGGAAAGCCAGGACTGGGCCGAGATGCTGCTGCGCATGTATCGGCGCTGGGGCGAGCGGCGGAAGTTCAAGGTCGAGACGCTCGAATATCAGGATGGCGACACCGCCGGAATCAAGTCGGCGACGCTCCAGTTCAAGGGTCACAACGCCTATGGCTGGCTGAAGACCGAATCGGGCGTGCATCGGCTGGTGCGTATCTCGCCGTTTGATTCCAATGCTCGCAGGCAGACTTCGTTTGCCTCGGTCTGGGTCTATCCGGTCGTCGACGACCGCATCGTCATCGACGTCAAGGAATCCGACTGCCGGATCGACACCTATCGCGCTCAAGGAGCCGGCGGCCAGCACATCAACACGACCGATTCGGCGGTCCGCATCACGCATATCCCGAGCGGCATCGCGGTGGCGTGCCAGCAGGAACGCTCGCAGCACAAGAACCGCGCCAAGGCCTGGGAAATGCTGCGCGCCCGCCTCTACGAGGTCGAGCTGAAGAAGCGCGAGGAAAAGGCCAACGCCGAGCAGGCCTCCAAGACCGACATCGGCTGGGGCCACCAGATCCGCTCCTATGTGCTGCAGCCCTATCAGCTCGTGAAGGATCTGCGCACCGGCACGCAGTCCACCGATCCGTCCGACGTCCTCGACGGCGCCCTCGATCCGTTCATGGAGGCGTCGCTGGCGCAGCGCGTCTACGGAACCGATGTAGAGGTTGAAGACATCGATTGATCGTCTTCATACATAATAAAAAAAGCCGCGCTTCGTGCGCGGCTTTTTTGTTTTGCAGACCTCAGGACGCGGTGCCCAGGAGCTTGGCTCCGGCGCGCAGAAAGCGCGTCGGATCGACGGCCTCGTCGTTGATGCGGGTCTCATAGTGCAGATGCGGACCGGTCGAGCGGCCGGTCGAGCCGACCCGGCCGACAACAGTACCGGTCTTCACCATCTGGCCGACAGAAACCGAGATCGCGGACATATGAGCGTACCGCGTGCTCAGGCCATTGGTATGTTCGACCTCGACCATATTGCCGTAGCCGCCATTGTACTCGGCCGCGACCACCTTGCCCGGCGCCGTGGCGAGAATCGAAGAGCCTGGCTCGGCGCGGAAGTCGACGCCGGTATGCATCGCGAGGCCACGCGTGAAGGGATCCGTCCGGTAGCCGAAATTCGAGGTGAAGTCGTGCTCGCCGGCCATGGGCCGGGCGAGTGGCAACTGCTCGATCACGCCACGCAGGCGCATCAGCGAGGTCATGCGCGGCTGCAGCGCGGTCAGCGTCGCCTCGAAAGGGCCGGCCGAGGGATCGAGCTTTACCGGGACGAAGGGCCCACCGACACCGGCGTCCGAACCGCCCTGAGCAGCCAGACGTTCGGCATCGAGGCCGGTTTCGGCAAGTGCGCCGCGCAGTCGCTTCTGCGTCGCCGCTAGCGTCTCGTCCATCTCCCGCAGTGCGGCGATCTGGGCGTCGGAGGTGCTGGCCATGGCGCGGTCGAGTCGGCCTAGCGTCGCCTCGACGCGTTTGGCCGGGGGCTCCGCCGTTGCCTCGCCGGACTGCCAGCCGGTCGCACCACCGTCCGCACCACGTAGCGGCGGCGCCTCCGGGGCGGGCATCGGCTTGTCGGGCTGGAGCAGCTTGCCGGGCAGAATCGGCGCGAAGCTGGTGACGCCCGAGGCGCGGATCGGCTCATCCGGCTTGATGACGCGAGCGCGCAACGGAAGCTTCGTCGCAGGCACGAGTCCGCTGGACTGCAGCGTGTCGGCGAGGGCGCTGACGAGGGATTGTCGCGATTCGAGCTCGGCCTGCCGCGTCGCGAGTTCGTCGACTCGGGATTCGACGCCGTCCTGGTCGAGCAGGGCGCGGCTGGCGTAGCGGTCAATGTCGGCGCGCAGCGAAGCGATACGGTCCTCATAGGCGTATTGCCGTGCCGTCTCACGGGCGATCAGCCGGGCGGCCAGATCGTCGCGACTGAGTATGTACCAAGCGGCCGTGCCGCTGCAGGCGGTGGTGAGCGCCAGCCAGCCGAGGCCGGCGATCATCGTCGACCGGCGCACGGTGTAGGTCTTGTGGGTGACGAGGCCGGCTGCCGGGAGGGCAGGGCCCGTTTGAGAGTGGTTATTCATACGCGGAACCGGAAATGAACGCTGCCGATGCCACTATTAGGAATTGTTAGGGTTAATCTTTCGCAAATCCGACGTCGATCTTCCCATTACAGGGCGCGCGTCGCAGCCAGGACCTCCTCGGCATGGCCCTCGACCTTGACCTTGCGCCAGATGCGCACGAGACGGCCCTCCGTGTCGATCAGGAAGGTCGAGCGCTCGATTCCCATGTATTTGCGGCCATACATGCTCTTCTCGACCCAGATGCCGTAGGCCGAGGCGAGCGCCTGCGCCTCGTCGGCCAGCAGCGGGAAGTCGAGGCCGTGCTTGCGCTTGAAATTATCGTGGCGCCGAGCCGAATCGGGAGAAACGCCGATGAGGTCGGTTCCGCTATCGGCGAATTCCTTGCGTAGGCGGTTGAAGGCGATGGCCTCTTCCGTGCAGGCGGGTGTGTTGTCCTTCGGATAGGCGTAGAGCACGACCTTTCGGCCACGCAGTGAGGTGAGGCTGACCTCGCCGCCACCGTCGCGCGGAAGAGTGAAATCCGGTGCGGAATCGCCTTCCTGCAACGCCATCGCTCTGCCTTCCTTTCGTCGACTTCTCACGTCATGGACCGCGCAGACGGCCCGCGGCCGGGGCTAAGGGCCGGCAAGGCGGGGGCAAGTCCCTTTTCGGATTGCCGAATCGCTTCTCCAGACCGCATCGACATGCATGCCGTCTTCCGGGATTGCGGCAAGGGGCGATCGGACGCACCCTGCCGAGGGCTCGGTCGTCGAGGCGCCGAAAAGGACCACGCGCATTTTGTTGGATCAGGACGCAAAGGCCGCCGCTGCCGGGCAGGGACAATCCCAGCCCGCTGAGGAAGCCTGCGAGATCGACATCGAAGTCGTGAAGCAGCGCGCCAAGGCGGGCCTGGCAACGATCTGCGTCGCGATCACCGTGGCGGTGATGGTGCTGGCGGGCGCGGCGGTGACGCTCCTGGTGACCGGGATCATCCCGCTCTCAGGCCTGGAAGGGCGCATATCCGCTGCAATCGAGGAACGCCTCGGCCCGGGCTGGAAGGTGGAGGCCGCCGCCGCGGAACTCGGCCGCATTGACGGCCATTCCCAGCTTCGCGTCCGCCAGGTTTCCTTCCACCATTCGAGCGGCGCTGTGATCCGCGCGCCCGAGGCCGTGCTCGGCTACGAGCCGATGGCCTTGCTCCGGGGCGACATCCGGCTCGTCTCTGTTGACCTGCGCGGTGTCAATGTCCGGCTTGGCGTCAACAAGGACGGCGCACTCGTCGTCAACGCTGACTCTGCGCCGGCCGAGGCATCGCCCCAGCCGACGCTGCCCGATGCAGCGCAGTGGAATGCATTCACCGGCATCATGGGAGCGGTCTCGACACTGGCGCGGGGTGACGGGCTACTCGGCGCGCTGGAGACGGCGGGCATGAACGGCGCGCGGCTGTCGCTGGTCGATCCCGAGGGCCGCCTGAAGGCGGGGCTGGAGGATGTCGAGATCCGACTTTCGCGCGCTGGTGAGCGCGGTACGCGGCTGACGATGAAGGGCCGCACCGGCCAGCGCTGGAAGGAACTGGCGGTCGATCTGTCGACGGAGGCCGACGGCACGCAGCGCGCGGACATCGATATCGTGCGCTTCGAACCGGCGGAGGTCGTCGCACTCGCCTTCGGCACGGGCGGCGTCATCGTCGAAGGCATGCCCTTGCAGGGCAAGGCGACGCTGCGGCAGGCGTCGGACGGCACCAAATCGATCACGGCTGCGCTCGAAGTGCGTGCTGGAACCGTGCGGTTCCCTGAGAGCCCGATGCAGCCATTGGCGGTGGATGCAGCGCATCTCGAACTGGCGAGCGGCACCGATCTGACCGAACTCCATATCCAGCGGGCCGAGATCCGGGCCGGAGCGACGCAATTGGCCGCGAAGGGCGTGCTCCGGGAGGAGAACGGCGCCTGGCGGCTCGCTCTCGAAGGCGGCGGCCAGCTTGCTGGGGTCGATGCCGATCCGCCGGTCAAGATCGAGGCGCTGCAAGCGGCGCTGAAGATCGACCCCGCCAACGCAGCCGTCACCGTGGATTCGGCGACCGTACGCGGGCCGGCGGCGAACGTAGACATGTCGGCCTTCATCCAGCAGGTCGGCAGTTCGCCGCTGCAGCGTTTCGCGATCAAGGCGGCGAATTCGGATGTCCGGGCGCTTCTGGCGCTCTGGCCGCGCTTCACCTCGCCCGAAGTCCACGACAATCTGCGGCGCCAGCTGGTTGCTGGCCGGATGAAATCGCTGACGGTCGATCTCGACCTGCCGGCGGAGGATCATGCCCGGCTTGTCAAGCATATGGGCATGCCCGAGGGCGCGCTCTCGGTCGTGATCGATGCCGATCAGGTCCGCTATCTGCCTGATCCCGGCCTGCCGCCCCTGAACGACGCGGTCGTGACCGGGAAGGTCGGCGGCCGGAGCGTTCAGCTCGCGATCGCGCAGGCTACGGCCGATCTGGGCAATGGTCGCCAGCTTCAACTCAGCGAGGGCAGCTTCGTCCTGCCCGAATTCTGGATGCATCGGGCGCCGGCACGTATCGGATTCCGCCAACAGGGTTCGATGGATGCGCTCGCGGCGCTTTTTGCCTTTCCTGCGCTGAAGGACTTCAACGTCGGCCAGATCGACCCGGCTGCCATCAAGGGCGCGACCGATCTCAAGGTCGCGCTTAATCTGCCGCTCGCACATGACCTGCGGCCGGAGGAGGTCAGCGTCACCGCCACCGGCACATTGTCCAATGTCAGCTCCGACACGCTGCTCGGAACCGAGAAGCTGGAAGGCGGGAATTTCGCCGTCACTGTCGATCGCAACGGCCTCTCGCTTAAGGGTGAGGCGCGCGTCGGCGGTGACAAGAGCACAATCGAGCTCAAGCAGAACGGCAAAGGGCAGGGCGAGGCGAGCCTGCAGCTCAATCTCGACGCCGCGGCCCGGCAGCGACGCGGCTTCGGAGTGGAGTCGGGAATCGCCGGTACGGTTCCAGTCAAGGTCACGAAAAACCTGGCCAAGGGCACGGATGCGCCGCCGCGTGTCGAGATCGACCTGACCAAGGTCGCGCTCGAGGGCGTCATGCCGGGGCTCAGCAAGCCCACGGGCAAAGCCGGCAAGATCAGCTTCTCCTACGTCGCGAGCCCTGACGGTCCGGATTTCGAGGATTTCACACTCGATGCCGCGCCCGCTCTGATCAAGGGGCGGGTCGAGCTCAGCCGGCAGAACGCGCTGGAGTCGGCGAGCTTCCAGCAGTTCCGCCTCTCACCCGGCGACAACGCCAAGGTCGAGATCAAGCGGGACGGCAATCTGACGAAGCTCTCGGTGCGGGGCGCCGTGATGGATCTGCGGCCCTTCATCAAGGACCTGCAGAGTCCGGCGTCCGGGGCGAAGTCCGAGAAGGACAAGAACACCGCCAAGGGCGGCGATTGCGACTTCGATGTCGATGTGCCGATCCTGACCGGATTCAACAACGAGGCGATTACCAACGGCACGCTCAAGCTCTCTCGGCGCGGCGGGGAAACCCGTTCGATCAGCTTCAAGGGGCGGATCGGCAAGGCCGACGTCGCGGCGAACCAGGGCGGGCCGACCCAGCAGCTCATGGTTCAGTCCGAGAACGGCGGCGCGCTGCTGCGCTTCCTCGATCTCTACGGCAAGGCCTATGGCGGCGATCTCATCCTGAGCATGTGGCCGGGTGAGAGCCAGGCCGGCGATCTCCTTTTCCGGAACTTCGTCGTCCGTGACGAGCCGGCGCTGCGCCGCGTCGTCGGGGCGCAGACAGGCGGACGCTCCGGCGACGGCGTGTCCGAACTGCCGCGCATCGATGTGAGTGAGGTCGCCTTCACCAAGCTTCGGGCTGAATTCACCCGCTCTGCGAGCCGGCTCGACGTTTCCGACATGGTGATCTGGGGCGAGCAGGTAGGTTTCACCCTGCAGGGTCATGTCGATTACGGCCGCGACCGGGTCGATATCGGCGGTACTTTCGTGCCGGGCTACGCTTTCAACAACGCCTTCGCGCAGGTGCCGGTGGTGGGGACGCTGCTTGGCGGGGGCAGCCAGTATGGCGGGCTCTTCGCGGTGAACTTCCGCGTCTCCGGCCCGGCGAGCGCGCCGACCATGACGATCAACCCGCTCTCGGCGATCGCGCCCGGTATCCTGCGGCGCTTTGTCGATCCGCTCGGCGGAGCGCCGGCGCAGCGGCCGGTCCAGCCCGGTCAGGCTGTCCGGCGCTGAGGGGCGCGCGGCCTATTGCGGCCGCAGCAGCACGTGCTTCTTCTTGCCGAAGGAGAGCTTGATCACGCCGTCGGAGGTGAGATCGGCGAGGCCGAGCGTGCCGCGCTCGTCGGTCACGACCGTGTCGTTGACGCGCAGTCCTCCGGCCTTGACCTGACGGCGGGCCTCGCCGGTCGAAGGCACCAGCCCCGCCTTGACGAAGGCCGTCAGTACGCCGAGACCGGGCTCGACCTCGCCGCGCTCGATGGCGACGCTCGGCAGATCGGTGGCGAGCGCCCCTTCCTCGAAGGTCTTGCGCGCCGTCTCGGCAGCGGCCTCCGCCGCGTCGCGGCCGTGCAGCATGGCTGTGACCTCGGTGGCGAGCACCTTCTTGGCATCGTTGATCTCGGCGCCGCCGAGGGCTGCTAACCGCGCGACCTCGGAGAGCGGCAAGGTGGTGTAGAGCTTCAGGAAGCGCTCGACATCGGCGTCCTCGGTGTTGCGCCAGTACTGCCAGAACTCGTAGGGGCTCATCAGGTCGTCGTTGAGCCAGACGGCACCGGACGCCGTCTTGCCCATCTTGCCGCCCGAGGCCGTCGTCAGGAGCGGCGAGGTCAGCGCGTAGAGCTGGACGTCCGACATGCGGTGGCCGAGGTCGATGCCGTTGACGATGTTGCCCCACTGGTCGGAGCCGCCCATCTGCAGGATGCAGCCAGTGCGCTTGTTGAGCTCGACGAAGTCGTAGGCCTGCAGAATCATGTAGTTGAATTCGAGGAACGATAGCGACTGCTCGCGGTCGAGCCGCATCTTCACGCTGTCGAAGGACAGCATGCGGTTGACCGAGAAATGGCGGCCGACATCGCGCAGGAATTCAAGGTAGTTCAGGCCCAGCAGCCAGTCGGCATTGTTCATCATCGTTGCCGGACCGGAGAAATCGAGGTAGCGCGCGAAGACGCGCTTGATGCCCTCAAGGTTGCGCTCGATGTCCTCGGCTGTCAGGAGCTTGCGCGCCTCGTCCTTGAAGGAGGGGTCGCCGACCATGGAGGTGCCCCCGCCCATCAGCGCGATCGGCTTGTGGCCGGTCGCCTGCATCCAGTGCAGCATCATGATCTGGATGAGCGAGCCGGCATGCAGCGAGCTCGCCGTCGCGTCGAAGCCGATATAGGCACTAATCGGCCCCTTCACGGCGGCCGCATCCAGCCCCTCCGGATCGGAGATCTGGTGGACGTAGCCGCGCTCCGAAAGCGTGCGCAGCAGGTCTGATTTGAAACTCGTCATGGCGGATGCGATCTGGCGTTTGTCGGTCTGCCGTCGTCTAGAGCATGTTCCGCCAAAGTGGAAACCGCTTTTGCGGCCAAAGCGCCGTCGCGCTCAGCCCGCGATGCGGTTGAGCCAGAGTCCGGCAGGATCGTGGGGCCGCGGAGGATCGACGAAGTCGCGCGACAACCCGAGGTCGCGAAGCGCGCGATCGTCCAGCCTGGCCAAGTTGCGGCGAGCCCGAGAGGCCGTGAGATGGCGCCGCCATGATGCACGCCAGTCGGGCAAGCGGGACGCCCAGCTCGCCGAAGCGGGTGGCGCCATTTGAGACAGGCAAGTCATGGTCCGATCCTTCGAGGAGCGGGCGATCCCGCCGGCTGAGAAGGTCGAATCTGGGCGAAGCGGAGCGTCACGACAAAGCGGAAGATTGTCACCTGTCATAAAGACAGCTTATGCTTCGGTATGCCCGCACCTGCTGCTCCGCCGAAGCTTCCGCCCCTTGCTGCGGTTCGCGTTTTCGAAGCTGCAGCGCGCCATCAGAACTTCACGCGGGCCGCCGAGGAACTCGGCATGACGCAGGCCGCTGTGAGCTACCAGATCCGCCTGCTGGAGGACCGCCTCGGTGCGGCGCTGTTCGTGCGCCAGCCGCGGCACGTTGTGCTGACCGCAATCGGCCAGCGGCTGGCCGGGCCGGTCAGCAAGGCTCTCGCTGATATCGGGACGGTGTTTCGAGACCTCTGTGAGGAAAGCCAAACCGTTCTGACGATTTCTGCGCTGCAGACGATGGCGATCAACTGGCTGTCGCCGCGACTGGCGCAGTTTCAGATCGAGAACCCGCAATTCGAAGTGCGGGTCGGAACCTCCGAACATCTGGTCGATTTCGCGACGGAGTCGGTCGATCTGGCTCTACGCTACGGGCTGGGCAACTGGCCCGGTCTGGCCGCGGAGAAGCTGTTCTCTTGCCATCTGGCGCCGTTGTGCTCGCCGGAATTGCGCGAGCGGCTGCAGTTGAACAGACCCGAGGACCTGCTCCGCGCGCCGCTGCTCAGTCCAGGCGATGACTTCTGGAAGATCTGGTTCGCCGATTTCGGCATCGAGGCGCCGAGGCTGGGCGGCAGGGCGACGATGGCGTTGCAGATGCAGGCCATGAGCATCCAGGCGGCCATGCGTGGACACGGCGTCGCGATGGCCGTGCCAGAACTCTTTGCCTACGACATCGCTGCCGGGCGTCTGGTCTTTGCGGTCGAGCACGCGGTCGCTGATGAGCGCGCCTACTGGATCGTCTACCCGCAGGAGCGCCAGCGCGAACGCAAGATAAGGCTGTTTCGCGACTGGGCACTGGCGGAAGCCAAGGCAGCCTGCGTGAAGCTACCCACGATGGAGGGGAGCCGGGGCGTGACCATGCCGGCTCCCTGATCCGTCAATCAGACCTGCTCCTGCTCGCTCTTGATGATCTCGGGACCGACCTTGCGGTCGAGATAGACGCTGACCTGCTCCATCAACTGTTCGACGCGGCCGTCGAAGAAGTGGTTGGCGCCATCGACCACTGCGTGCTCGATCTGGATGCCCTTCTGGGTCTTCACCTTCTCGATCACCGCCATCACCTCCTTGACCGGGGCGACGCGGTCCTCCGAGCCATGCACGAACAGGCCGGAGGAGGGGCAGGGCGCCAGGAAGGAGAAGTCGTAGCGGTTCGCCATCGCCGCGATGGAGAGGAAGCCCTCAATCTCCGGACGGCGCATCAGGAGCTGCATGCCGATCCAGGCGCCGAAGGAGACGCCGGCGATCCAGCAGCTCTTGGCCTCGGGGTTGAGCGCCTGCATCCAGTCGAGCGCGGCGGCAGCGTCCGAAAGCTCGCCGGCGCCATGGTCGAAATGGCCCTGGCTGCGGCCGACGCCGCGGAAGTTGAAACGCAGCGCCGAGAAGCCGCGGTTCACGAAGGTGTAGAACAGGTTGTAGACGATCTGGTTGTTCATCGTCCCGCCGAACTGCGGGTGCGGATGCAGGATGATCGCCAGCGGCGCCCCCCGCTTCTTGGCGGGCTGGTAGCGGCCTTCGATCCGGCCTGCGGGCCCGTTGAAAATAACCTCTGGCATCGTCTCACCGCTTCTTGTGGGAGCGCCGGCGAAGGCGGATCCGAGCGCGGCGCATGCCTGCCCGGAACCCGGCCGCCCTTGACGGAGCTACCATGTGCGCCCTAGATGAAGAGCGCTTAGAATAATTCTAACAGCCGTGAACAGGTCGAGAACAAAACGGCGGATCGCATGAGCGGACGACGTTTCGACCCATTCCGGCCGGTTCGGATGGGCGGCTATAGCACGGCGCACAGGTGCGATTTCAAGCATTTCGTGCCTGTGGCCTTGGAATGATGAAATTGGAGCAGACAGGATCGTGACGGCGGGACGCGCCTATCTCGACCATAACGCCACGGCGCCGATCAGACCGGAGGTCGTGGAGGCAGTCGCGCATGCGTTGTCGCTGCCCGGAAATCCCTCTTCCGTCCATGGCGAGGGCCGGGCCGCGCGTGGCGCGATGGAGCAGGCGCGCGAGCAGGTCGCCGCGCTTGTTGGGGCGAAGGCGTCGAACGTCGTCTTCACCAGCGGTGGGACCGAGGCCAACGTCACGGTGCTGTCACCCGGCCTGATGGATTGCGACGGTGGCCGCGATTGCGTGCGCACACCGGCTTCGCTCCTGCTCTACAGCGCGACCGAGCACGCGTGTGTGCGCGAGGGGCGCCGTTTCCCGGCCAGCAGCGCCGAGGAAATTCCGGTCGATGGCGACGGCATCGTCGACCTCGGCTGGCTTGAGGGTCGGCTTGCCCGCTTCGCTGCGGAGCAGCCCGGCGCGCGCGCGCTGGTCTCGATCCATCTCGCCAATAACGAGACGGGCGTCATCCAGCCAATCGCCGAAGCGGCTGCGATCGTTCGCCGCCATGGTGGGCTGCTGCATAGCGACGCGGTGCAGGCCGCCGGCAAGATCGCCATGGATATCGAGGCGCTCGGCGCCGATGTGCTGACGCTGTCGGCGCACAAGATCGGCGGGCCGAAGGGGATCGGCGCCATCGTCTTCCGCACCGGCGCGCTGGAACTCGCCGACAAGCCGATGCGCGGCGGCGGGCAGGAGCGCGGCTGGCGCGCCGGCACCGAGAACTTGCCGGGCATCATCGGTTTCGGCGCGGCAGCCGAGATCGCGCGCAACGTCCTTGCCGCGGAGCTTGAGCGGCTCGCCGGGTTGCGCGATCGTCTGGAGGCCGGGCTGACGGCGCTTTCGCCCGAGACCGCGATCTTCGGTCGCGGCGCTCCGCGCCTGCCCAACACCTCCGCCTTCGCGACGCCTGGGCTCAAGGCCGAGACCGCCCTGATCAAGCTCGACCTCGCCGGGGCAGCGCTGTCCTCCGGCTCGGCCTGCTCCTCGGGGAAGGTCAAGCGCTCGCATGTGCTCGACGCGATGAAAATCGACCCCGCCATGAGCGCAGGGGCCTTGCGGGCGTCGCTCGGATGGACCACCTGCGGGGCAGATATCGATCTTTTCCTTGCGGCCTACGCCAAGCTGGTGGCCGCGAATGCCGATCGGAGCGCTCGGGCGGCCGCCTGAGCGTTTCCGCAACACAAAGACTGAACCGGCGGGCCTTGAACCCGCGACTGGAGAGTAGACATGGCAGCGGTCCAGGAGACCATCGATCAGGTCAAGTCGATCGACGTGACCGAATACAAGTACGGCTTCGTCACCGAGGTTGAGGTGGACAAGCCCGCCAAGGGTCTCACCGAGGATACGGTGCGCTATATCTCGGCGCGCAAGAACGAGCCGGAATGGATGCTGGAGTGGCGGCTCGACGCCTTCCGTCGCTGGAAGACCATGACGGAACCGAACTGGTCGCGCGTGAACTATCCGCCGATCGACTATCAGGACCTCTACTATTACGCCGCGCCGAAGAAGGGAGCCTCGCCCAAGTCGCTCGACGAGGTCGATCCGGCCATTCTCGAAACCTACAAGAAGCTTGGCATTCCGCTGCGCGAGCAGGAAATCCTGGCCGGCGTGGCGCCGGAGAACCGTGTCGCGGTCGATGCGGTGTTCGATTCCGTCTCGGTGGTGACGACCTTCAAGAAGGAACTGGCCCAGGCCGGCGTGATCTTCTGCTCGATCTCCGAGGCGATCCAGGAGCATCCCGAGCTTGTGAAGAAGTACCTCGCCAGCGTCGTGCCGGTGACGGACAACTATTTCGCGACGCTCAACAGCGCGGTCTTCACCGACGGCTCCTTCGTCTACATCCCCAAGGGCGTGCGCTGCCCGATGGAGCTTTCCACCTATTTCCGCATCAATGAGCAGAATACCGGCCAGTTCGAGCGCACGCTGATCATCGCGGACGAGGGCGCCTATGTCAGCTATCTCGAAGGCTGCACGGCGCCCAAGCGCGACGAGAACCAGCTGCATGCGGCGGTGGTCGAGCTGATCGCGCTCGATGACGCCGAGATCAAGTACTCCACGGTGCAGAACTGGTTCCCCGGCGACGCCGAGGGCAAGGGCGGTATCTACAACTTCGTGACCAAGCGCGGCGACTGCCGCGGCAAGCGCTCCAAGATCTCGTGGACGCAGGTCGAGACCGGCTCGGCGATCACCTGGAAGTATCCGTCCTGCATCCTGCGCGGCGACGGCTCGCGCGGCGAGTTCTATTCGATCGCCGTGTCGAACGGCATGCAGCAGGTCGATAGCGGCACCAAGATGCTGCATCTCGGCAAGAACACGACCTCGAAGATCATCGCCAAGGGCATCGCGGCCGGCAAATCGGACTCGACCTATCGCGGCATGGTCTCGGCTCATCGCAAGGCGACGGGCGCGCGCAATTTCACCAATTGCGACTCGCTGCTGATCGGCGACCAGTGCGGCGCGCACACCATTCCCTATATCGAGGCCAAGACCGCGACGGCCGTCTTCGAGCACGAGGCCACGACGTCGAAGATCGGCGAGGACCAGATGTTCTACTGCCAGCAGCGCGGGCTTTCCGAGGAGGAGGCGGTAGCGCTGATCGTCAACGGCTTCGTCAAGGAGGTGCTGCAGCAGCTCCCGATGGAATTCGCCGTCGAGGCTCAGAAGCTGATCACGATTTCGCTTGAGGGCTCTGTGGGCTGAAGCCCGCCATGGTCGGGTTTGTCCCGGCCATTCACGTCTTTCTTTGGAACGCTCAAGTCGTGGATGCTTGGCACAAGGCCGGGCATAACGCGGCAGAACACTGGACACGAACATGCTCGAAATCCGCAATCTGGTCGTCAAGATCGCCGATGAGGACAAGCAGATCCTCAATGGCCTCAACCTCACAGTGAACGACGGTGAGGTCGCCGCCATCATGGGGCCGAACGGCTCCGGCAAGTCGACGCTCTCCTACGTCATCGCTGGCAAGGAGGACTATGAGGTCCTCGAAGGCGAGATCCTGCTCAACGGCGAGAACGTGCTGGAGATGGAGGCCGATCAGCGGGCCGCCGCCGGCATCTTCCTGGCTTTCCAATACCCGCTGGAGATCCCGGGCGTCGCCACCATGACCTTCCTGAAGGCGGCGATGAACGCGCAGCGCAAGGCGCGCGGCGAGGCTGAACTGCTGACCCCTGACTTCATCAAGCAGGTCAACGCTGCGGCCGACAAGCTCGGCATCGCCAAGGACATGCTGCGCCGGCCGCTCAATGTCGGCTTCTCGGGCGGTGAGAAGAAGCGCATGGAAATCCTTCAGATGGCTCTGCTTTCGCCGTCTATGTGCATCCTCGACGAGACCGATTCCGGCCTCGACATCGACGCGCTGCGCATTGTCGCCGAGGGTGTCAACGCGCTGCGCGACAAGAGCCGCGGCTTCTTGGTCATCACCCACTATCAGCGCCTGCTCGACCATATCGTGCCGGACACGGTGCATGTCATGTCGCAGGGCAAGATCGTGCGGACGGGCGGCAAGGAGCTGGCGCTCGAGCTCGAGAAGAGCGGCTATGCTTCCTATGGGGAGGCGGCGTAATGGCCATTGTTACCCCGCTGAAGACGGCGGCGGAGCAGCAGCTCGCCCAGCAATATGCCGACGCCAAGGCCGAGCTGCCGGGCGGGCCGGCCGTCCGCAAGCTGCGCGAGGACGCCTTCGCCGGCTTTGAGGCCAAGGGCCTGCCGCATCGCCGGCTGGAATCGTGGCGCTATACCGATCTGCGCACGCTGCTGCGCGAGGCGCGCCCGCTCGCCGACGGTGTCAAGGCTACTGATGCCGTCAAGGCGCGGCTTGCGGCGCTCAAGCTCGATGGCCTGCGCCTTGTGCTGGTTGACGGCGTTTTTGCGGCCGAGCTGTCCGATCTCGATGGCATTCCCGAGGGTGTCTCGGTGCAGTCCCTCGCCGACGCGCTGGTCTCGCCCCGTGAGGACCTGACCCGCATCCTTTCCGGCCCTTCGGTCGGCGCCGACGATACCGGCCTTATGCTCAACACGGCGCTGATGCGCGACGGTGTTTTCGTCGAGATCGCCGATGGCGTCGAGTTGGCGAAGCCGGTGGTGATCGTCTCGCTCTCCTCCGGCGTAGAGGAGCGGTCGGTGTTCCATCGCTCGGCCGTTCTGGCCGGGGCCGAGAGCAAGGCGACGGTCGTCGAGGTCAGCGAGACGGCGGGTGATGCTGCCCAGCAGATCAACGGAGCTATCGTCATCGAGACGGGAGACGGCAGCGAGATCCAACATATCCGCCTCGTGACCCGCCAGGCCGCCGCCAGCGTGCAGGTGCAGAGCCTGCTCGCTACCATTGGCGCCCAGGCCAAGTTCGATTCCTTCGCGCTGGTCTGCAATGCCGGCACCGTGCGCCAGCAGCATTTCGTCCGCTATGCCGGCGAGCACAGCGAGATGGGCCTGCGCGGCGTCAATCTGCTCGGGGGCTCCGAGCACTCGGACGTGACGCTGGTCGTCGACCATGAGGTTCCGCACGGCACCAGCCGCGAGCTCTTCAAGTCGATCATCGGCGGCGAGGCGACCGGCGTGTTCCAGGGCAAGGTCATCGTGCGTCCGCATGCGCAGAAGACCGATGGCGGCATGAAGAGCAATGCGCTGCTCCTCAACGAGGGCGCGTCGATGTTCAACAAGCCGGAGCTGGAGATCTTCGCCGACGACGTGGTCTGCGGCCATGGCGCGACGGTTGCGCAGATCGACGGCGACCAGCTCTTCTACCTGATGGCGCGCGGCCTGCCGCGTCCGCAAGCCGAGGCGCTTGTGCTGCAGGCCTTCGCCGGCGAGGCGGCCGAGTTCATTGCGGATGAGAGCGTGCGCGAGCTCGTGATGTCCGAGGTCGAGGCGTGGCTCGCCGCGCGCGAGGCCAATTCGCAGGTGAGCACCGTCTGATGCCGTACATCAATCTCCAGATCACCAAGGGCGCGACGCGCCAGCAGAAGGCCGAGATTGTCAAGGAGTTCACCGAGACGCTGGTGCGCGTGCTCGGCAAGAACCCGCAGAACACCCATATCGTGATCCAGGAGATCGAGCGCGAGGATTGGGGCCATGCCGGCGAACTCGTCGCCGACAAGGCTCCGGCCTCGCCCGGAAAGGCCTGACGATGAACGCCCCGATCAAGCCCTACGACGTTGCGGCCATCCGCAAGGACTTCAAGATTCTTGGTCGGGAAGTCTATGGCAAGCCGCTGGTCTATCTCGACAACGCCGCCTCAGCGCAGAAGCCCGAAGCGGTGATCGAGGCGATGACGCGGCTGATGCGGGAGGACTACGCCAATGTCCACCGCGGCCTGCACTACCTCGCCAACGCCTCGACCGAGGCCTATGAGGCGGCGCGCGAGAGCGCCCGGCGCTTCCTCAACGCAGCGCATCTCGAAGAGATCATCTTCACGCGCTCCTCGACCGGGTCACTCAACGCGGTTGCCTCGTCGCTCGGCCAATATCTGAAGCTCGGCGAGGGCGACGAGATCATCCTGTCGATCCTCGAGCACCATTCCAACATCGTGCCCTGGCATTACTGGCGCGAGCGGCATGGCGCGGTGATCAAATGGGCGCCGATCGACGACGAGGGCAATTTCCTTGTCGAGGAGTTCGAGAAGCTGATCACGCCACGCACCAAAGTCGTGGCGCTGACTCACATGTCGAACGCCACTGGCACGATCGTGCCGATCGCCGAGGTCGCCGGTATTTGCCGGGCGCACGGCGTCCCGCTGGTGGTCGATGGCAGCCAGGGCGCGGTCCACCTGCCGGTCGACGTCCAGGCGCTGGGCTGCGACTTCTACACCTTCACCGGCCATAAGACGTACGGGCCGACTGGTTCCGGCGTGCTTTGGGGCAAGAAGGAATGGCTCGACAAGCTGCCGCCTTACGAGGGCGGCGGTGAGATGATCGTTACCGTGACCGAGGATACGGTCACCTATAACGACCCGCCGCATCGCTTCGAGGCCGGCACGCCGGCGATCGTCGAGGCTGTCGGGCTGGGCGCTGCGCTCGACTACATGATGGCGCTGGGGCGCGAGAATATCGCGGCGCATGAGGCCCGGCTCGGCGCCTATGCGATGGAGCGGCTCGGCGAGATGAACTCGCTGCGCATCTTCGGCAAGGCGAAGGATAAGGGCGCGATCATCGCCTTCGAGATGAAGGGCGCCCATGCCCATGATGTCGCCACCGTGATCGACCGCGCTGGTGTCGCAGTCCGTGCTGGCACCCATTGCGCGATGCCGCTTTTGGCACGATATGGGGTGACATCGACCTGCCGCGCCTCGTTCGGCCTCTACAACACGCTGGAAGAGGTCGACACGCTGGTGGATGCCCTGCGGAAGGCCGAAAGCCTGTTCGCTTAAGTCAACGAGGATCGAGCCTTGGCCACATCCGATTCCATCGCCGTGAAGGACGACGGCCTCAAGCCGAACGAGCCCACGGTCGACACCGGTTCCACGCTTCCGCCGGAGGAGATTGACCGGCTGACGGATGACATCGTCGCGGCGCTGAAGACCGTCTACGACCCGGAAATCCCGGCCGACATCTACGAGCTCGGGCTGATCTATCGCGTCGACATCGGCGACGACCGGCAGGTCGTCATCGACATGACGCTGACGGCGCCTGGCTGTCCGGTCGCCGGCGAGATGCCGGGCTGGGTCGAGAACGCGGTCAGCACGGTGCCGGGCATTGCGGGCGTGACGGTCAACATGACCTTCGACCCGCCCTGGGATCAGTCGCGCATGTCCGACGAAGCCCGCGTCGCGCTCGACATGTGGTGAGTGGCGCTGGCCACGAGCCGGCGTGATGGATCGCATTCCATCGCTTCATTGGCGTTCGCCGTGATCGGCTGGCAGGAATAGACAGGTCTGAATCGCTGCCGGAGCCTGCCATGCCGCGCTACCCCTACGAAACCGTAGACGTTTTCACCGACCGGCCCTTCGGCGGTAATCCGCTCGCCGTCTTCACCGACGCGCGCGGCCTCTCGGATGCCGAGATGCAGGCGCTGGCGGCCGAGATAAACTACAGCGAGACGACCTTCGTCCTGCCGCCGAGCGATCCGGCGAACGACGCGCGCGTCCGCATCTTCCACCGCACTGCCGAGATGCCCTTCGCGGGCCATCCCAATGTCGGGACAGCCTGTGTGCTGGCCCGGCATGGCCGAGACCGCAACGGCCTGCTGCGTTTCGAGCAGATGGCGGGCCTCGTCGAGATCGCGGTGGAGCGGAACGGGGCCGCCGAGGTGACAGGCGCCGTCATCGCTGCGCCGCAGGTGCTCTCGCTCGGCGTCGAGCTACCGGCCGCGGGGATTGCCGCCTGCGCGGGACTTGGATCAGGCGATATCGTCACGGCGGCCCATCAGCCGGTGCAGGCCTCGCTCGGCGTCAAATTCGTGCTGGCCGAGGTGACCGGGGGCGCACTTGCGAACGCTGCGCCTGACCTCGCCGCCTTCCGGGCGCTGGACGGGCAACATGCCGAGCTCGCCGGGCGCCTCTCGCTCTTCCTCTACGCGCGGGATGGCAACGACATTCGGGCGCGGATGTTCGCGCCGCTGGCCGGCACCTGGGAGGATCCTGCAACCGGCAGTGCCAGCGCCACGCTCGGAGCCCTGCTGCTCTCGCTCGATGGCGGCGAGGACGCGACATATACCATTACCCAGGGCGTCGAGATGGGCCGCCCGAGCCTGCTGAAGGTGACGTCGCGGCGCGCCGAGGACGGTTTCCGCTCGCGCGTCGGGGGCGGGGCGGTGCCGATGCTGCGGGGCGAAGCGCTGCTCTAGCGCGGGCTAGGCCAATCCAAGCTCGAGCCGCAGCCGCCGGGTCAGGCCGGCGGCGACCAGGCGATGGCTTTCGCGGAGATAGTCTCGCAGGGCCTCGTCCGGCATGGCTTCCGGCGTCTGCCACTGGATCCATTTCATGCCGCGCGAAGCGAGATAGGGCGCGGGCCTGAGGCCTGGCTGCTCCTTCAAGATGTCGAAGGCCAGCGGCGAGCATTTGAAGCTGACGGCCATCTGGCCATCCTCCTGCACCCTGCCAATTGCGAAGACCTTCCCGCCAACCTTCCAGACATCGGCTGCGCCCCATTGCACGACATGCGTAGTGGCCGGCAGCGAGGCGCAGAATGCGTTGTAGGCCTCGGGCGCCATTGGCTGCCTCAGTAGCTCTCGGCGTCGATGCCGTGGCGCGCCGCGGCGGCCTCGATCTGCGACCAGGTCTCGTCGTCAAGCGGGATGCCGGCGGCGCCGCGTTCAGCGCGGAGCTTGCGCTCCTTGTCGCCGGGCGCCAGCACGGGATTGGCCGGGTCCAGCGGCTTCGCCGCGCGCACGAAGGCGAGGTAGCTCTCGATGCGGCTCCTGCGCAGGGCGGCGTCCGGCTCTAGCCGGGCTGGGTCGATGACGATGCCGAAGAGGGAATTGATGATCCAGGTCTTCTGCGGCTTCTCGTCGATACGCGCTGCGCCCATCAATCCGGCCGAGAGCAACTCGGCGATCAGCGAGAGCCCGGCGCCCTTGTGGTCGCCGAAGGGCAGCAGCGCGCCAAGCGGATGATCCGGGCTGGCGAAGACATGGGCCGGATCAGTGGTCGGGCGGCCTTCAGCGTCGATGATGTAGCCGGGGGGGACCTGATCGCCCTTGTTGAGGGCGACGCGGGCCTTGCCATGAGCCATGCGGCTGGTGGCGAAGTCGAGGATCAAAGGCTCGCCATCCGGGACCGGGATGCCGATCGCATGCGGATTGGTGCCGAAGCGCGCCTCCTTGGCGGCATAGGGCGCGACGATCGGCGGCCGGCCGGCGACATTGACCCAGAAGAAGGACATCAGCCCGGCCGCGGCCGCCACCTCGGCGTAGTGACCGATCCGGCCGATGTGATGCGAATCAAGCAGGTTGACGATGGCGACACCGCCGGTCTTGGCCATCGCGACGGCACGGTCGACGGCATTGCGGGCATTCGGCTGGCCGAGCGCCACCGCCCCGTCGATGATCAGGAAGGGGGCGGCGTCGACCCGCACCTGTGGCTGCGATTTCGGACTGAGATTGCTGTCTGCCAGTGACTGGAAATACAGCGGGATCATGCCGACGCCGTGGCTGTCATGCCCGCTGAGGTTGGCGAGGACGAGATGATCGGCGGTCTCGCGCGCCTCGGCTTCCGTCCAGCCGGCCTTCACGACCATGTCATGGACAAGCGCGCGCAGGGCGTCAGGGCGATGCAGACGATGAGGCATGGGGCTTCCAACCGGTGGGAGGTTCTTGCTGGCGGGTCTTCTGGCTCGCTCTCGCCAGAGTGCATGAGCTGGCTCGGCACGCAATGGGGGCGGCGGGCGGTGACCGCATGGCCGGTGTGTGACGCAGGGCGGGGATCGCGGCCTGCATCTCGACCGATGCGGCCTCGATCCCTATATTGCGGAGACAATCTTGCTTCACCGGGCCTTGAACCCGGTCGAGGAGGGACAACGATGTTTTCGATTCCGGGCCTCAAGGTCATCTCGCTGACCGATGCTGCGGCGGCCCGTATCCGCGAGATCATGACGCAATCCGCGCAGGAGGAAGCGCCAGCGCTCGGCCTCAGGGTCGGCGTCAAGAAGGGCGGCTGCGCCGGGATGGAGTATACCTTCGAGATTGCCCGCGAGATCGCCAAGGGCGACGAGGTCGTCAAGGAGAAGGACGCAACCGTGATCGTCGACGCCAAGGCGGTGCTGTTCCTGCTCGGCACCGAGCTCGACTTCAGGACGGATCGCTTCTCGTCCACCTTCGTCTTCAACAATCCCAATCAGGTTTCGGCCTGCGGCTGCGGCGAATCGGTCGAGATCAAGCCACGCAGCGAAGGCGTGCTCGCCGCGCAGTAGCCGACGATGGATGCCGACGGTCTGCGTGAGGTTTTCGCCAACGTCCTGCCGGTCCGCGTGCGCCGCATGTTTGGCGGCCACGGCATCTATGACGGCGAGATCATGTTCGCGCTGGAACAGGACGGCGAGATTTACCTGAAGGCCGATGCGGAGAGCGAAGGGCGTTTCACTGCCGCCGGCAGTTCTCCCTTCGTCTACAGCCGTGGCGCCAAGCCTTTCGCGATGAGCTATTGGCGGCTTCCCGACGCAGCGCTCGATGACGAGGATGAACTGCGGGAATGGACCGCGCTCGCCTTGGCGGCAGCACGGCGCGCCGCTTCTGCGCTCAGGCCACGCGGATCGCGGTCTCGATCGCGTCCTCGGTGATCGTGCGGTTGCGGCCGTCGCGCTTGGCTTGCATCAACGCCTGATCTGCCCGGTCGACGAGGGAGCCGGCGGTATCGCCGCGGCGATAGCTGGCGACGCCGAGGGAGATCGTGATGCGGCCGAGGTTCTCATTGGTGGAGCGCTTGATCAGCTCTCGGGTCAGCAGAGCCTGGCGCACGGTCTCGGCGCCGAACTTTCCGGCGATCAGATCGGCCTCGGGCAGGATGATGCCAAACTCCTCGCCGCCGAAGCGGGCGATCACGGCCTTGTCCTTAAGCTTGTCCTTCATGGTTCGCGCGACGAGGCGCAGCACCTGGTCGCCGGTGAGATGGCCGTGCGCGTCGTTGAAGCGCTTGAAATAGTCGATATCGGCCATCACCAGCGCGAAGGGCTCGCGCCGCAAAGTCGCCTGGTCGATCGACTTCTGGAGCATCTCCTCGAAATGGCGGCGGTTGGCCAGGCCAGTCAGCGGATCGGTCAGGGCTTCGGCGCGGGTCGATTCCAGGGCGGCGCGTAGATTGCGGATCTCGTTGGCGCTGTTGCGCAATTCGTTCTCGAGTTGCGACTTGCGGACGACTTCCTCGCGCGTCGACATGACCAGCGCCTCGATCCAGGCGCGTAGCTTGTCCCTGTCGGTCGGTGGCGGGACGTCTTCCGACATGGCGGTCAGCCGGCCATGATAGATCTCGCTCGCGCCAAGCGCCTTCTCGACCAGCGCCCTCATCGCCTCGATTTCGCCGAGGACCTGAAGGCTGGTGCGCTCGGCTTGGCGCGACAGACGCTCCGAGCCGATGAAGCGCTCGTGCAGATTTTCGATGTCGGCGCTGGTGACGATGCCGTCGCTGGCAGCGATCGCGGCGTTCAGCGCTGCGCTGAGCGACGGCATCTCGCCGCCGAGATGAGCATACCAGACTTCGAAGGCGCGCGGATCGCAAGGCGATCCGTGTTTACGCATGGTGGCGACGACGCGCTCCGGGAGGTCGTTCGTCCGCGCAATGTTCGAGCCCGACTGTTCCATGCCACCGCCAATACGGCACAAAGCCGGAGTGCAGCTTGCGCTGCATCGACTTTCGATCGTTCCCCTCGAAGCGGGACATCCTGTCCGTATAGGCGGCATGAGCCCGATTGCCAGGCAACGACCTTGCCATGGCAAATGCAATCTAATCGCGTCGTGTTAAAATCGAGTTGATGTCTTAGCGTTATCCAAAAGATTCGAAAGGTTAGCCGATCCGAGCCGGGCGCAGGAGGAAGGCCGGAACGTGGTCGCCCAGCCCCTTCACCTGCGGGCCGTCGTCGTCCTCCCGCCCATGCGAACCGCGACTGCGGCGCGGCGCTTCCTGTCCTCGCTTGCCGCCTTGTGCCAGCGCGTCCGAGTCGGGCCGGACAGGCTCGCGCCGGCCGGTGTTGCGAGGTTCGTCGACGCTCCTGCCGCCGGCGTTTTCTGAACGGGGCGCATCCGATTCGGCGCGGGGCGCGCGCTCGGAGCGGCCACGGCCGCGCGCGGGCCGCTTTTCGTCGCGCCGGCCGCGTCGCTCTTCGCGTGCCTCACTCGGCGGCAGCCCATCGAGCCCGGGACCTTCGAAGGAGATGCTCTGGCCAGTCAGCTTTTCCACCGCCGCGACGAGCTTATCGTCATGCCGGGTGACGATGGTGAACGCCGCTCCGAGGCGTCCGGCGCGGCCAGTGCGGCCGATACGGTGGACATAATCCTCGGCGTGGGTCGGCACGTCGAAATTGAAAACGTGGCTGACCGCCGGGATGTCGAGGCCGCGGGCGGCGACGTCACTGGCGACGAGGATCGGGTTCTCGCCAGTGCGGAAAGATTCCAGCGCCGCCATGCGGGCGTATTGGTCCATGTCGCCATGCAGCGCTACGGCTGGAAAGCCATGCTTCTGCAGTGACTTGTGAAGCGTTGCTACATCGCGCTTGCGATTGCAGAAGACGATCGCGTTCTGCAGGTCGACCGCTTCCTTGATAAGCCGGCGCAGCGTCTCGCGCTTCTCGAAATCCTGGGAGTTGGAGGCGATCAGCCGCTGGGTGATCGTGGTCGCCGCCGTCGCGGGACGAGAGACCTCGACCCGAACCGGATTGTGCAGGAACTGCTCGGAGATGCGGGTGATCTCCGGCGGCATGGTGGCCGTGAAGAACAGCGTCTGCCGCGTGAAAGGCACGAGCTTACAGATGCGCTCGATGTCCGGGATGAAGCCCATGTCGAGCATGCGGTCGGCCTCGTCGATGACGAGGAGCTCGACGCCGGTGAGCAGCAGCTTGCCGCGCTCGACATGATCAAGCAGGCGGCCGGGCGTCGCGATCAGCACATCGACGCCGCGGGTGATCTTGGCGTCCTGGTCGCCGAACGAGACACCGCCGATCAGCAGCGCCACTGAGAGCTTCTGGTTCGCGCCGTAGCGGATGAAGTTTTCTTCGACCTGCGCGGCGAGCTCGCGCGTCGGTTCGAGGATCAGCGTGCGCGGCATCCGGGCGCGGGCGCGGCCGCTTTCCAGGATCGTCAGCATCGGCAGGGTGAAGGCTGCTGTCTTGCCCGTGCCGGTCTGAGCGATGCCCAAAACGTCCTTGCGGGCGAGAACATGCGGAATGGCCTGGGCCTGGATGGGGGTCGGCGTGCTATAGCCTGCGGTCGTGACGGCCGTCAGAACCTTTTCGCTCAAGCCGAGTTCGGCAAATGACATCGCGTATGGCGCTTTCAGGGTCGGTGAAACGCGGTGGAACGACCTGCTCGATCGACCGCGTTGGCGCGACAACACTTCCTGCGCGCCTTCGGACCCGTGTGGCATGCAAAGAAAACACGGCAAAGTCAATCATCTAGCCCCGAAAACTAGCCTTAAGGGACCGTTTCTCGCCTCATGAAGGAACCTCTCGTTCTTGTTCCCGGGCTGAGCTGCAATGCCGCGCTCTATGCCCAGCAATGGCCCGCGCTCGCCGATGGGCGTCCTATCCTCGTTGCGGATCACAGCCTCGACGACAATCTGCCTGCCATCGCAAACCGTTTGCTGGCGGCGGCGCCCGAGCGTTTTGCGCTCTGCGGCCTGTCGATGGGGGGCTATGTCGCTTTCGAGGTCCTGCGGCAGGCGCCGGAGCGCGTGACGCGGCTCGCGCTTCTCGACACCTCGGCCAAGCCGGCGACGCCGGAGACCAACGCGCCGCGCGAGCAGATGATTGCGCTCGCAGAGAAGGGCGCCTTCGACAATGTCACCACGCTCCTCTGGCAGCGCCTCGTCGCGCCGCCGCGCCTGACTGACGAGCCGTTGCGCCTACTGGTGCGCCAAATGGCTGACGAGATCGGGACGGACGGCTTTATTCGTCAACAGCAGGCCATCATGAAGCGCCCGGACTCGCGGCCGATGCTTGCCAGCGCCTCTTGCCCGACGCTCGTGCTCGTCGGCGAGGAAGACATCATCACCCCCGTCGCGGAAGCGCAGGAGATGGCGGAGCTGGTCGCGGACCACGGATGGCTCAAGGTCGTGCCGGGCTGCGGCCATCTCTCGACGCTGGAAGCGCCGGAGGCGGTTACCGCCGAATTGCGGCTCTGGTTGGCCTAGATATCAGCGGGGCAGGGCGCAGGGATCGAGCCGTGTATCGTTTGCGGCGCGGCTGATCGAGCCTGTGGTGAGCGGATCGATCGGTTGCCGCTTGGAGACGGCGAGGCTGACCTGCGCCAAACGCTCCTTGTCGAGCCCCTTGGTCTGGCTCGAGAGGACGTTCGCGGCGACGACCGAGAGCACCGCGATGCCCAGGCCGGCCTTCACGAGACTGGCCACGGTTGTGCCGCGCTCATCCTTCCAGAACAATTCGAACAGGCGCATGGCGCAGTCTCCGCATCTCGCGGATGTGATCCTACGTAACGAGCCGTAAAAGGATGGTTAGCCGAAGCTTGCCGGGACGCGTTGAATTTTACCGGTCCCGCTCCGCCTCGACCCATGATCCGATGAGGCGCGCCTGATGCTCGCGGAAGAGCTTGCGCAATGCGGCGAGGACGGCGATCACACCGGGACGCCCACGCGAAACATCGTGAGAGACCAGATAGATGTCGTCCCCCGTCTGGTCGGGCGGCGGCTGGAGGCGCCTTAGGTTCCGATCGGTATCGGCCATGAAGCACGGTGCCATCGAAAGAGCGCCCGCGGAACGGATGCTCTCATAGCGCGCGGCGGAATCGCCGACGCGGGCGGCGATGGGGCGGCCGGCCGCGTAGGTCATGATGTATTCGTCGATCCGCGACGAGGTCTCGCGGCTAACCGAAATGATTGGGGCGGTATCGGGATCGACGTCGCGCCGGACATAGAGCGCTTGCATCAGGCGACCGACCTTCTGGGCATAGTGGCCCGGCTCTTCCGGGACCTTCGTCATGCGCAGAGCGATGTCGGCCTCGCCGCGAGCGAGGTCGAGGCGGTTGCGGGTGCTGATGATGACGATCTCAACTCCGCCGGAGGCGGCCGAGATTGCGGTCGCGTGCATCGTCAGGAACAGGCTGATCGAGGTTGTGGCCGTGATGCGGACCGGTGCATTGGACAGCGGCCGGGCAGCCTCGGCGCGGGCCAGGAAGCGATGAGCGGCCGTGTCGACCTCCCGCGCCTCGTCTGCCAACTGCGAACCGGCCGAGGTCGGCACGAGCCGGTTCGCTTCGCGCATGAAGAGTTGGAGGCCAAGATCCCGCTCCAGCGCCTTCAGCCGTCGCGCGACTGTGGCCTCGCTCAGTCCGAGCTGTGCCGCCGCCACGGCCATCGACCCGCCGATGGCGATGGCGTTGAAGATCCGGATGTCGTCCCAGGAAGCCTGCCGGGCGCGCGGTGCCAGATTGCTGTCGCGTCGAGATGGAGGGGAAGCAGGCTTGCCCATGCCGTCAGCGGCCACTCGGCTCGGGAAGCAGGGGGCTTGCGGTCATGGCGTTCCAGAGGGCGAGAAAGGTTCGGCATGTCCGAACCCTGCCTGCGCGGGCTTCGGATCGCAGCCCGCCGGGCCTGGAGAGCACCCCTGCAGGAATGCAGGGCTGATCACAGGTCGATCAGTTCGCCGGCGAAGGCCGCGCGCTCCTGGATGAAGGTAAAGCGCGCTTCCGGCTTGTTGCCCATCAGCCGCTCGACGGTATCGGAGGTTTCCTCCTTCGCCTCATGGTCCACCATGACCTTGAGCAGGATGCGCTTGGCCGGGTCCATGGTGGTTTCCTTGAGCTGCTGCGGCATCATCTCACCGAGGCCTTTGAAGCGAGAGATCTCCGGCTTCTTGCCCTTGAACACCGTTTCGATCAGTTCGTCCTTATGGGCGTCGTTGCGGGCGTAGACGCTTTTTCCTCCGTGCTGCAGCCGGTAGAGCGGCGGCACGGCAAGGTAGAGATGGCCCTTCTCGATCAGCCGGGGCGTTTGCCGCCAGAAGAAGGTGACGAGCAGTGAGGCGATATGGGCGCCGTCGACATCGGCGTCCGTCATTACGATGATCTTCTCGTAGCGCAGGTCGTCCTCGCGGAACTGCGTGCCGATGCCGCAACCGAGCGCGAGGATCAGGTCGGCAAGCTGCTGGTTCTGGTTGAGCTTCTCGCGGGTCGCATTGGCGACGTTGAGGATTTTACCGCGCAGGGGCAGGATCGCCTGATTGGCGCGGTTTCGCGCCTGTTTGGCCGAGCCGCCGGCCGAATCGCCCTCGACGATGAAGAGCTCGGAGCCGGCAGCCCCCGCATTGGAGCAGTCTGCGAGCTTGCCGGGCAGGCGCAGTTTGCGCGTAGCGGTCTTGCGCGAGACCTCCTTTTCGAGGCGGCGGCGCAGGCGCTCCTCGGCCCGGTCGACCGACCAGTCGAGCAGCCTCAGCGCCTGCTGCGGGGCGGCGGCGAGCCAGTGGTCGAAAGCGTCCCGTACCGCATTCTCGACGATGCGGTGCGCTTCCTGCGTCGCGAGCTTGTCCTTGGTCTGGCCCTGAAACTCCGGCTCGCGGATGAAGACGGAGAGCATCGCCGCGCAGGTCGCCATGACGTCGTCGGACGTCACCTGCGCCATGCGCTTCGACTGGCCGATCCTCTCGGCATGGTCGCGCAGGCCGCGCAACAGGGCGATGCGCAGGCCCTGCTCGTGGGTGCCGCCTTCGGGCGTCGGGATCGTGTTGCAGTAGGAAGAGGAGAAACCGTCCTCGCCGGTCGCCAGCCAGGCCACCGCCCATTCGAGCGAGCCGTGGCTGCCTTCCTTGGTGATCTTGCCGGAGAAGATCGGCTCGGCGACGAGGTCCTTGCCCTCGATCTCGCGGCCGAGATAGTCGCGCAAGCCGCCGGGGAAGCGGAACACCGCTTCCGCCGCCACGTCGCCCTCCGGCTTCAGCAGCGCGGGCGCGCAGTTCCAGCGGATCTCCACCCCTCCGAAGAGATAGGCCTTGGAGCGCGCCATACGGAAAAGGCGGGCAGGGGAGAAATGCGCGACCTCACCGAAGATCTCGGCATCCGGATGGAAGCGCACGCGGGTGCCGCGCCGGTTGGCGACGCGGCCAACGGTCTCCAGCGGCCCCTGCGGCAAGCCGCGCGAGAATGTCTGGCGATAGAGCATCTGCCCCCGCGCGACCTCGACCTCGAGCCTGTCCGAGAGCGCGTTCACCACCGAGACGCCGACGCCATGCAGGCCGCCGGAGGTCTCGTAGGCCTTGGAATCGAACTTTCCGCCGGCATGCAGCGTCGTCATGATGACTTCGAGCGCCGACTTGCCCGGGAATTTCGGGTGCGGATCGACGGGGATGCCGCGACCATTGTCTGTCACGGCCAGCGAGCCGTCCTCGAACAGCTCGACGTCGATGAAGGTGGCGTGGCCCGCCACCGCCTCGTCCATGGCGTTGTCGATCACCTCGGCGAAGAGATGGTGCAGGGCGCGCTCGTCGGTGCCGCCGATATACATGCCGGGTCGGCGCCGGACGGGCTCCAGCCCTTCGAGCACCTCGATCGCCGAGGCGTCATAGCCGCTTTCCGAGAGCGTGCCGTTGCGGGGCGGCGGCGCCTTTGCCGCGGCAGGGGATGGGCGCGGCTCGGCTTTCGGCTCCGCTACCGCGGGCCGCTCTACATCCGAACCGAAAAGATCGCCGTTCTCCGCCATCGCCGCCAAACGTTTCCTGATTCGCGCTCTGAAAACTCTATCGCATCGGGGAGCGCAAGGCCCCCACCAGCCTGCGCTTATAGACAGCTCGCAGGCGCATCGGAACACCCAAGGAGCGCGGCGGCACGGCGCAGGTCATAACGCTGTCATCCGCCTCGGCCAAAGGTCATGGTGGAACCGTCGCGTTCAGATGGCGTTAATCATGGCTGTCGCGGAATGATGATCAACCTCGAGCCCGTGCGGAACCTCCGCCACGCGCAATGGTTGGCTTAGAATGGGGGGAAAGGCCTTGGCGTCGCGTCGATCAGTACCGGTTGCGGGAATCGCGGGCCTCAAGCGTGCCGCTCGTCTCGCAGGCGAATCGTTCGGTCATGAGGATGTCGTCGGCGGCGCGACAACGCCGGCGGATGGGCTGCCTTCTCGCTGGCTGTGGTGGCTGATCGCCTTCGCAGCGGCGGCCGGCTTCGCCGTCCTCCACTTCTCCTGAACGTCCCAGTCGCGCCGAAATATAAACCTTTGTGCGCCTAGGGTCCTCGCCGGAGGGCATAGGTCCATGCGGCGCGTCGTCATCAGCAACCCTGACCCGGCACAAGGCTGCGGGCGCAACCGCCTGGCCACGGCGCGACTGCCACGGTGGCGTCGCGTGGTACCTTCGCGAATGGCCTCCTGAGCCTCCGATGGCCAAGATTGCGGCGCTCGGCGCCTACTTCTATCAGGCGGCGCTCGCCTTCGGGCTGCTGATCGTCCTGTCGCATGTGCTGCCGCCAGCGGAATTCGCGGCTTATTCGCTCTTCGTCTCGATCGTTCAGTTCGCCGGCATCGCCTGCTTCGAGTGGCTTCGCTTCGCCTGCAACCGGTTCTATCCGGGCCCTGACGACCAGAGCGAGCGGTCCGAACGCGAGGCAATCGTGGCCGAATTTCTCGTCAGCGCGATCCTGTGCCCGCTGGGTGCTCTGGCCGCCCTGGCCTGGGGGATCTCAGCCCCGGTCGCGCTCGTCGGCGCGCTCGCAACCGTGCTGCAGAGCGCAGGCGAGCTGCATCTCACCCTGTTGCGGTTCCAGCAGGCTTTCCGGTTGTTCTCCTGGCTGCAGGGGCTGCGGGCGACGATCTTCGCGTCGGCGACGCTCGGGAGCGCTGCGGTATCCGCCGATTTCGATCACGTCGTGCTCGGCATTCTCATCGCGAATTTCGTCTATAGCGCCATCGCCTGGCTCGCGACCCGCAGGCTGTTGCCGCTCAATCCACGTTGGAACAAGGCGGCCGCCCGCCGGCATCTCGCCTATGGCGGCATATCGGCGGGAGCTTCGGTCGCAAGTCTGTTCGCGCCGCTCGGGCTCAAGGCGGTTCTGACCACAGCCCTCAGCCCGGCAGGCGCCGCTGCGCCGATGCTGGCGCTCGACCTGTTGCAGCGGCTCTTCGTACTGATCGTCTCCTCCCTGCAGGCGATCCGGTATCCGGAACTTGTCTCGCTCTTCGATCGCTCAGGTGAAGGCCCGGCGATGCGACAGGAACTCGGGCACTATTATGCGCTGCTGGCCGCCTTCTCGCTGATCACCGTCGCGGGGCTGATGGCGTTGCTAGGACCGGCGGCCGAGCTGGCGGTGCCGGAAGAGCTGAGGGCGTCTTTCCTGCGGACGGCGCCACTGCTCATCATCATGGCGTTGCTGCGCGCCTTGACCCAGACGCTGTTGCCAACGCCGGCGCATTTGCGCCGCCATCTGCCGGCTATCGCCTGGCTCGCGGCGGGCGACTGCGTCGCAACCTGCGCCGGGGCGCTGCTGGCCGTGTGGTTCTATCCGGGCTCGGATGTCGCCATCGCTGCGGGGGCGGCCGCTGGCGCCTCCGTCGCGATCATCGGAGGCTCGGCGCTGCTGCGGTTGGTCGCCTTCTCGCTGCCCTGGCAACCGGTGGTCCTCTCAGGCGTAGCGGCAGTCGTTTCCTTCGCCTGCATCCGCTGGTTTGCCGGCACCCCGCTTCTCGCCAGCGCGAGCGCCCTCGCGGCGACGCTCTTGTTTGGCGGACCGGCCTGCCTCGCGTTGCTGCGTTGGGTTGCGCGCTGACGGGCGGATAGCGACCAAGAAAAAGCCGGGGCGTTGCCGCCCCGGCAGTTGTGTTCGACCGCTGGGAGCGGTCGGGAGGCCGGCCGATCCAGGCGGATCGGCCGAATTCCTCAATAGGAATAGTACATCGCGAACTCGACCGGGTGCGGCGTCATCTCGAAGCGCGCCACATCCTGCATCTTGAGCTCGATATAGCTCTCGATGAAGTCGTCGTTGAAGACGCCGCCGGCCTTGAGATAGGCGTTGTCCTTCTTCAGCGACTCCAGCGCCTCGCGCAGCGAGCCGCAGACCGTCGGGATCTTCTTCAGCTCGCGCGGCGGCAGATCGTAGAGGTCCTTGTCCATGGCCGGACCCGGATCGATCTTGTTGATGATGCCGTCGAGGCCAGCCATCAGCATAGCGGCGAAGGCGAGATAGGGGTTCGCCATCGGATCGGGGAAGCGGACCTCGACGCGCTTGGCCTTCGGCGAGGTCGTCCACGGAATACGGCAGGAAGCCGAGCGGTTGCGCGCCGAATAGGCGAGCAGCACCGGGGCCTCATAGCCCGGGACGAGACGCTTGTAGGAGTTCGTCGACGGGTTGGTGAAGGCGTTCAGGGACTTGGCGTGCTTGATGATGCCGCCGATGTACCAGAGGCACTCCTGCGAGAGGTCGGCGTACTTGTTGCCGGCCATGACGGGCTTGCCGCCCTTCCAGATCGACTGGTGGACGTGCATGCCCGAGCCGTTGTCGCCATAGATCGGCTTCGGCATGAAGGTCGCGGTCTTGCCGTAGCTCTGAGCGACGTTGT
This sequence comes from Hyphomicrobiales bacterium, assembly GCA_900473415.1. Lineage (GTDB taxonomy): Bacteria > Pseudomonadota > Alphaproteobacteria > Rhizobiales > Beijerinckiaceae > Allobosea. The sequence continues at coordinate 45,142 of UCLR01000030.1, read as the reverse complement.
GGATCGCGTACTTATAGATCTGCATCTGGTCGGCCATATGCGTCAGCGTGTCGAACTTCATGCCGAGTTCGTGCTGGGCCGAGGCGACCTCGTGGTGATGCTTCTCGACGTTGACGCCCATCGCGGCCATGGCCGCCAGCATCTCGCCACGCATGTCCTGCGCCGAATCCTGCGGCGGGACCGGGAAGTAGCCGCCCTTGGTGGCGATGCGGTGGCCGAGATTACCGCCTTCGTATTCGGTCATGCCGTTGATCGGCAGCTCGACGTTGTCGAGCTTGAAGCCCGTGTTGTACGGGTCGGCAGCGATCTTGACGTCGTCGAAGACGAAGAACTCGGCCTCGGGGCCGACATAGATGGTGTCGCCGATGCCGGTCGACTTCAGGTAGGCCTCGGCCTTCTTGGCAATGCCGCGCGGGTCACGACCGTAGGGCTCGCCGGTCGACGGCTCGAGCACGTCGCAGTTGATGACCATCGTCGCGGCGGAGAAGAAGGGATCCATCGTCGCGGTGGTCGGATCCGGCATCAGCAGCATGTCGGACTCGTTGATCGCCTTCCAGCCGGCGATCGAGGAGCCGTCGAACATCGTGCCCTCGGCGAAGATGTCCTCGTCGATCATGGTGACGTCGAAGGTTACGTGCTGCCACTTGCCGCGCGGGTCGGTAAAGCGGAAGTCGACGTATTTGACGTCGTTTTCCTTGATCGCCTTCAGGACATCCTTGGCGCTTTTCATTTCAGCATTCCTCTTGCCAGCAGTTTATCAAACTCTCGGACCGCGGCTGGCCTCTTTCCAGCCGTCGGCTCCTGATCCCAAGATACGGGAAGGTTTCTTAGATCGCGTCCGCGCCGGTCTCGCCCGTGCGGATACGAATCGCCCCCTCGACGCTCGATACAAAAATCTTGCCATCGCCGATGCGGCCGGTCTGGGCGGCCTTCATGATCGCCTCGATCGCGCGCTCGACCATGTCGTCGGACAGCACGATCTCGATCTTCACCTTCGGCAGGAAATCGACGACGTATTCGGCTCCACGATAGAGCTCGGTATGCCCCTTCTGACGGCCGAAGCCTTTCGCCTCGAGTACGGTGATGCCCTGAAGCCCGACCTCCTGAAGCGCTTCCTTCACCTCATCGAGCTTGAAGGGCTTGATGATCGCTTCGATCTTCTTCATGCGCCGACCGGCCTCCTTTGCGCCTCAAGGTTCCGGCTTGCGCCGGACTGCAGATCGCAGCTCGCCTCCGCCGCCGGAGCAGGCGCCTTCGGCAGCCGGCGGATGCGAACTCCGTTCTGCTCATAGCATTGGCGCAGACGCCCCGCCATGCGGCAGCCCCCGTCGACCGGCCCCGTAGAGAGGCAGTAAACAGATCAAAAAATGTGCATATGGCTATTTGGTGGTCAAACTCTTCTTTCGGGGCGTGCTTGCCCGGGATAACCGCGGCGCCCCATGATCGGGGTATGGCTACAGCAACGACTGGCGCGCAGCGCCTAACCGATCTCGTCCTGCTCTCGACCCGACAGATGGCGGAATCCGACCGTATGACGATCGCAGCCGGAACGCCCGGCATAGAGCTCATGGAGAGGGCCGGCGCCGCCGTGGCCGATGCAGTCACGAGACGCGGTGGGGCGGGGACCTCGGTCACGGTTGTCTGCGGCCCGGGGAATAATGGCGGGGACGGCTTCGTTGCTGCACGTATTCTGCGCGAGCACGGGATGCAGGTCCGAGCGGTGCTGCTCGGCGCTGCAGAGGAGCTGGTAGGCGATGCCGCCATTGCCTTCACCCGCTGGCGCGGTCCGGTGCTACCCGTGGCTGCGCTCGAGCAAGACGCGCCCGATCTTTATATCGACGCCCTTTTTGGCGCGGGGCTTGCGCGGCCTCTCGCCGGGGATGCGGCCAAGGCGGTCGCGGTCATGAATGCTAGCGGCCGGGAGATCATCGCCCTCGACGTGCCGAGCGGCTTGTCTGGCGATACCGGGCGGACGGAGGGACCCGTTGTCAGGGCGACCGAGACGGTCACTTTCTTCCGCTTGAAGCCCGGCCATCTGCTCCAGCCCGGCCGCGAGCTTTGTGGGCCCGTCACGGTAGCGGATATCGGCATCTCGGCGGAGGTGCTCGATCCGATCGGGGCGAAGGTCTTCGTCAACGAGCCGGCGCTCTGGCGAGAGGCCTGGCCGCACCACGCCGCCGACACCCACAAGTTTCGCCGCGGGGCAGTAGCAATCATCGCCGGCGGCATCGCGGGCGTCGGGGCGCCGCGACTGAGCGGGCGCGCGGCGCTACGCATCGGCGCCGGGCTCGCTACGATCCTGTGCGAGCCGGAGGCCCTGTCGACCCATGCGGCACGAGGACCGGATGCGCTGATGCAGCGTGCAGTCCCGGACGCTGCCGCGCTGTCAGCCTTCCTGGAGGATCCGCGGGTCGCCGTGGCGGTGGCCGGTCCGGCGCTTGGGCTCGATCTCCGCGCAGCAGAACTGGTGAAGGCGCTCGCGGCCGGCGACAAGTCCATCGTTCTCGATGCCGACGCCCTGACGCTGGTCGCAGGCCCGCTCGGCGGCGCTGCGGCCATGCTGTCGCAGCGCGGGGCATCGACGACGGTGCTGACGCCGCATGATGGCGAATTCCAACGGCTATTCGGCAAGGAGCCACAGATTGCCGGCGAGGCTTCCAAGCTGGAACGAGCGCGCAAGGCTGCGGCTCTGGCGAACTCCGTCGTCGTGTACAAAGGCTCGGATACGGTCATTGCCGCTCCGGACGAGCGAGCCGCGATCAATGTCACCGGTTCGGCGGCGCTGGCGACCGCCGGCTCGGGAGATGTGTTGGCGGGTTTTGTCGGCGGGTTGCTGGCGCAGGGAATGCCTGCTTTCGAGGCGGCCTGCGCCGCCGTGTGGCTGCATGGCCGCGCCGGAGAGGAGCGCGGCCTCGGGCTCATAGCGGACGACCTGCCGGAGGCGATCCCGCCGCTGCTGCGGGATTTCTCATAGCTTTGCGAGAGCGCAAAGACCCGCCCTTGCGGGCGGGCCTTCGACATCAACCCTTCAAGGGCTTAGCTACCGGAGTAGGTTACTGCCGGGGCGGCCTGGAGCTGCTCCTTGGTTAGGGTGATCTTGCCGTGGTCCGGATACATTGCCGGGGCCTTCGGCGCCGCGGCTGCGGACGGAGGCGAGGCCGTGCCGCCGGCTCCGCCCATGCCGCCCGCGCTGCCGCCGGAAGCCGGAGCCGGGGCGGGCGGCATGATCGGCTGGTCGCTCCAGGTGACCTGTTCGAATGGCACCGCCACATCCTTTGCGCCGATGCCGAGGAAGCCGCCAACGCCGACGGTCACCATTTCGACCTTGCCGGCCTTGTCGACGATCAACTCAGTCACGTCGCCGACCTTCTTGTCGTCAGGGCCATAGATGTCGACGCCGATCAGCTTGCTCGAACGCCACTTGCCTTGGCCGGCGAGGTTGGTCGGCGGCGGGGACGCCGGCGCAGCTGTCGTGCTGCTGCTCGGGGTTGATGACGGCGGGGGCGGCGAGGCGGTCTGCGCCATGGCAGTCGCGGCCAGGAGGCCCGCGCCGACGGAAGCAATCACAATATGCCTGATCATTTTTCCCTCCTGAAGTGTATCCGCTGCAAGGCGGGTCGCTTTCACAAACAATCGAGAGGTATTTTTGTTCAGATCGACACCGGGGCCTGTGTCATCTTCAAGCGCAAGCCGGGCTCGTCTTTCGCAAAAACCATGGTCTCGCCGCAGGGGCAGGGCGTTTGCTTGCGACGCAGGGCCGTGCTCCTATGCCGTCCACGTGGGAACGCCGCAGTCGGGGCGCTGTTCCGCCCTACAGGAGGTTGGCATGCCGCCGGTCACAGTGACGGTTGTCTTGGGAGAGGGCGAAATCGTCGCGCTTGACCGCTACATCGACGAGCACCGGCCGGGGCGCTCGCGGGCCGAGGCCGTGTCTGAGATCGTAGCGCTCTGGGCGGGTTCGCAAGGCAGCCGCGATGTGCCGCCGGACGAGGGGATGCGCCCGGAGGAGCTCAATGCCAGCAATGATTCCTGAGCGCCCCAGGTCAGCCCTCGGCCTCGTCGCGCCGGAGTTCGAAGGCGAGCATGGCTTCGGCCAACGCCTGCTGCTCGCGCTCCTTTTCAGGGCTGTCCGGCATGGCGTTGAGCTCTTCGACGCGTTGCTGCGCTCGCTCATAATCTTCGTCGGTATGGATCACGATGGGCAGCTTCACGCGAACCTCCGGGGTTGGATTGGCACGGCAAAGATAAGATGTCGGTTTGCTTCTGCCAGCTCGGGACAGCCGAACTTAAGTCTTCGGCAAGGCGGCGCTCGCATCATCAGGCTCCTTTTTGACAGGCCGCGGAAGGGCTGGCGATGAAGACATTGCGCATCTGCGCGATTGCGTGCGGCCTCATGGCCGCGCTCGCTTCCGGACCGGCCGCGGCATTCTGGCAACGCTCCCAAGTTTCGCATTGTTCGGATGCCACGACCGATGCCGAGCGCGCGCGGCATCGCTGCTGGGAACTCGACGGCTATCGCGATTCCGGCTGGCCCGCGCTTGGCGCGACGGGCGGCCAATTTCCGGGCGTCCTTGCGCCGGCGCCGGGCTGGCCGAAAGGCGGCGTCACGCGGCGGCTTGGCTGAGGCCTTGGCCGTTCCGTCGTTGACGCTATTTCAGGGAGAATATCCGGAGCTGGTGAGCGGGGAGGGGATCGAACCCTCGACCACATGATTAAAAGTCACGTGCTCTACCACTGAGCTACCCGCCCGCACCGTGGCGCTGACATACGGAGCCGCGCGGCGCCGGTCAACTCGCCCGGTGGACAGATGCAGCCCGGCTGCCCATTCCGGTAGCGTTAACAGATCGGAAACCAAGCCGTTCTAGCGTCGCCATATGGTCATCCGCCGCGGTCTTCGCTCCGTTTTCATCACGTTGGCGCTCTATCTCGTCTCGGGAGCGGCAGTGGCCTATTTCATGTTCCACGCCCAGCACGGCGCTCGCGGCCTTGAGGCGCGCGGGGCGGTTCAGGAATCGCTGCGCGACATGGAGGCCGAGCTCAAGGGGCTGGTCGCCGAGCGCAAGTCCTGGGAGCAGCGCCTGGCCCTCGTGCGCGACGAAGCGATCGATCGCGACCTTCTCGAGGAGAATGCGCGTCTCATGCTCGGCCGGACCCATAAGAACGATGTCGTGATCATGGGCCGTTGAGCCTGTAGAACAAGTGGAATTTAGTTCCGGACGTATCGATTAACTGAAATCCAGTTACGTCCTGAGCTGGCCATGTTTTCAATGACTTAAATCATGTTGCAGTGCGAGATAGCGTCCTCGCCAAGGTTTTTGCGATCCTCTACAACAAAGGTCGAAAGACCCGGAGGATCGTTCATGGCTGTTGCTGCGCGTAAGTCAAAGGCCCCCGCTCAACCGAAGGCCGCCGCCAGGCCGGCAAAGGCGACGCCAGCCTCCAGCAACATCGCGACATTCACCAGGGAAGAAGATCTCCACGCCTACCGGGAGATGCTGCTGATCCGGCGCTTCGAAGAGAAGGCCGGCCAGATGTACGGCATGGGGCTGATCGGCGGTTTCTGCCACCTCTATATCGGCCAGGAAGCTGTCGTCATTGGCATGCAGATGGCATCGAAGGACGGCGATCAGGTCATCACGGGCTATCGCGATCACGGCCATATGCTCGCCTGCGGCATGGAATCGCGCGGCGTGATGGCTGAGTTGACCGGCCGGCGCGGCGGCTATTCGCGTGGCAAGGGCGGCTCGATGCACATGTTCTCCCGCGAGAAGAACTTCTATGGCGGCCACGGCATCGTCGGCGCGCAGGTCTCGCTCGGCACGGGCCTCGCCTTCGCCGATTGGTATCGCGGCGACAACACCGTCTCCATGACCTATTTCGGCGACGGCGCGGCTAATCAGGGCCAGGTCTACGAGAGCTTCAACATGGCCAAGCTCTGGAAGCTGCCGGTCGTGTTTGTTATCGAGAACAACCGCTACGCCATGGGCACCGCGGTGAACCGTGCCTCGGCCCAGACGGATTTCTCGAAGCGCGGCGTCTCCTTCGGCATTCCCGGCGAGCAGGTCGATGGCATGGATGTTCGGGCGGTGCGCGAGGCCGGCCTTCGTGCCATCGAGCATGCCCGTTCCGGCAAGGGCCCCTACATCCTTGAGATGCAGACCTATCGCTATCGCGGCCATTCGATGTCCGACCCGGCGAAGTATCGCTCGAAGGACGAGGTCCAGCGCATGCGCGAGGAGCACGATCCGATCGAGCAGGTGAGGGCGCGCCTCGTCCGCGATTTCAAGATCGGCGAGGATGATCTCAAGGCGATCGACGCCAAGGTGCGCGAGATCGTCAACGACGCTGCCGAATTCGCGACGCACGACCCCGAGCCCGATCCGTCGGAGCTCTTCACCGACATCCTGCTGGAGCCGGCGCAGGGCTGATCGCCCCGCGCAAAGCCTGTCTCGCCCTTTCCCGCGTATCAGATCCGGGTGCGTTCATGCCGATCGACATTCTCATGCCTGCCCTTTCTCCCACCATGGAGGAAGGAAAACTGGCCAAGTGGCTGAAGAAAGAGGGCGATCAGGTCAAGGCCGGCGACATCATCGCCGAGATCGAGACCGACAAGGCGACGATGGAGGTCGAGGCGGTCGACGAGGGTATCCTCGCTAAGATCCTCGTCGCCGACGGCACCGAGAACGTCGCGGTCAACACCCCGATCGCGGTGATCGCCGCGGATGGCGAGGATGTCTCGGCTGCGGCAGCGGTCGACCCGGCAACGATCAATCCGACTGCTCCGCAGGCTGCCGCGGCGCCCTCCAAGCAGGACGAGGCCGCTCCGGCCGCCGAATCCCCCGCAGCGAGCGTGCCTGCCAGTGTCCCGGCGCAGGCCAAGGCCTATGACGCGTCCTCCGAATTCCCTGCCGGCGCCGAAGTCGGCATGCAGACAGTCCGCGAGGCGCTGCGCGATGCGATGGCGGAAGAGATGCGCCGCGACGGCGACGTCTTCGTGATGGGCGAGGAGGTCGCGGAATACCAGGGCGCCTACAAGGTCACGCAGGGGCTGCTGCAGGAGTTCGGGCCGAAGCGCGTCATCGACACGCCGATCACCGAGCACGGCTTCGCCGGCATCGGCGTCGGCGCGGCGCTCTCGGGGCTGAGGCCGATAGTCGAGTTCATGACCTTCAACTTCGCCATGCAGGCGATCGACCAGATCATCAACTCCGCCGCCAAGACGCTCTACATGTCGGGCGGCCAGATGGGCGCTCCGATCGTGTTCCGCGGCCCGAACGGCGCCGCCGCCCGCGTCGGCGCGCAGCACAGCCACGACTATGCCGCCTGGTATTCGAACGTGCCCGGCCTCAAGGTCGTGATGCCCTACAGCGCCTCCGACGCGAAGGGCCTGCTCAAGAGCGCGATCCGCGACCCGAACCCGGTCATCTTCCTCGAGAACGAGATCCTTTACGGCCGTTCCTTCGAGGTGCCGAAGGGCGACGATTTCCTGATCCCGATCGGCAAGGCCAAGGTCGTCCGCCCCGGCACCGACGTCACCATCGTCTCCTTCGGCATCGGCATGACCTATGCGCTGGGCGCCGCTGAGGCGCTGGCCAAGGAGGGCATCGAGGCCGAGGTCATCGACCTGCGTACGATCCGCCCGATGGATATCGAGACCGTGGTCGCCTCGGTGCAGAAGACCAATCGCTGCGTCGCGGTGGAGGAGGGCTTCCCGCAGTCCGGCGTCACCGCCGAGATCGGTATGAAGATCATGGAAGCGGCCTTCGACTATCTCGACGCCCCCGTCGCCCGCGTCACCGGCAAGGACGTGCCGATGCCCTATGCTGCGAACCTGGAGAAGCTCGCCCTGCCGAATATCGGCGAGGTCGTCGCGGCGGCCAAGGCCGTCTGCTATCGGGCCTGAACGCCATGGCGCTGACCGTTGAAGCCATGGTCGCTTCGGTCGGCCTCGCCGCCCTCGGCGCCGCGGCTTCGGTCGGCTATTTCCGGCCGGGGCGCCAGCTCGGGCCGCGTCCTGTCAAGCCGCCGGCGCTCGTCCTGGCGCGGCTCCGGTTGCACCGGATCGACTTCGCCGCCTTCGTACTGGCGGCGGGTGGCGTGTTTTCGCTGATCCCCGAGAGCCTGCAGGCCTTCGCGCCCGAGTTGATGTTCGGCAAGACGCTAGCCGGCAGCGTGTTCGAGCATCTCGACTATCTCGCCTTCGTCTTCGTTTCTCTGAGCTTCGGCATGGGCACCGCCCGCCGCGCGCTGCTCATCGCCCTTGAAAAAGCGAGCCTCCAGCCATGCCCGTGAACATCCTGATGCCCGCGCTGTCCCCGACCATGGAGAAGGGCAACCTCGCCAAGTGGCTGAAGAAGGAGGGCGACGCGATCAAGGCCGGCGACGTCATCGCCGAGATCGAGACCGACAAGGCGACCATGGAGGTCGAGGCGGTCGACGAGGGTATTCTCGCCAAGATCGTGGTGCCGGAAGGCACGGCAGATGTGGCCGTCAACGAGGTCATCGCCGTGATCGCCGGCGAGGGTGAGGACGCCAAAAGCGTTTCGGCTCCCGCCACCGGCAGCGCTCCGAAGGCGGAAGCGCCCAAGGCGGAACCCGCCAAGGCTGAAGCCACTGCGGCGCCAGCGCCCGCTCCGGCCAAGGCAACCGGAGGGCCGGCTGTGGCCGCAAAATCTGACGGCGGCCGCCCCTTCGCCTCGCCACTGGCGCGCCGCATCGCGAAGGAGGCCGGGCTCGACCTCTCCGCCATCAAGGGTTCCGGCCCGCATGGCCGTATCGTCGAGAAGGATATCGAGGCTGCGAAGAAGGGCGGCACGGTGAAGGCCGCTCCGGCGGCTGCGCCTGCCGGTGCTCCTGCCCCGAAGCCGGCTGCCGCGCCGCTCGCCGCCGGGCCTTCCGACGAGGCCGTCAAGAAGCTGTTCGAGCCGGGCTCCTATGAAGAAATCCCACATGACGGCATGCGCAAGACCATCGCTCGCCGCCTGACCGAAGCCAAGCAGACCATCCCGCACTTCTACGTCACGGTCGATTGCGAGCTGGACGCGCTGCTCAAGCTGCGTGGCGAGCTCAACGCCGCCGCGCCGGAGAAGGATGGCAAGCCGGCTTACAAGCTCTCGGTCAACGACATGGTGATCAAGGCGCTGGCGCTGGCGCTGAAGGCCGTGCCTGATGCCAACGTCTCCTGGACCGACGGCGCCATGCTCAAGCACAAGCATGCCGATGTCGGCGTTGCCGTCTCGATCCCGGGTGGGCTGATCACGCCGATCGTGCGCGACGCCTGCCACAAGACGCTGTCGCAGATCTCCAACGAGATGAAGGACATGGCCGCCCGCGCCAAGACCCGCAAGCTGAAGCCCGAGGAATACCAGGGCGGCACCACGGCGGTCTCGAACCTCGGCATGTTCGGGGTCAAGGACTTCGCCGCGGTGATCAACCCGCCGCATGCGACGATCCTGGCGGTCGGCGCCGGCGAGCCGCGCGTCATCGTCAAGGGCGGCCAGCCGGCCGTCGCGACGGTGATGTCGGTGACGCTCTCGACCGACCATCGTGCCGTCGACGGCGCGCTCGGCGCCGAGCTGCTCCAGGCCTTCAAGGGCTATATCGAAAAGCCCATGGCGATGCTGGTCTGAGGCGGCGATGATCCGCCGCGCCCGCATCCTTGCCTTCGGCGATTCCCTCACCTGGGGGCGGATCGCCAATCGACCGGAGCGGCATGGTGAAGATGTGCGGTGGCCACGGGTGCTGGAGGAGGCGCTCGGCGGCTATGCTACGGTGATCGAAGAGGGGCTGAACGGGCGGCGGATTGCGCTCGAAGACCCCTTGCGGCCTTATCGCTCCGGCATCGCGCTGCTGCCTCTCTTCATCGAGTGCCACGCGCCGCTCGATCTCGTCATCCTGATGCTTGGCACCAATGACTGCCAGCGCCAGCACTCGCTTTCGCCTTACGACGTCGCCCGCTCGATGCGGATGCTGGCGCAGGTGGCGCAGCGCCCGCCTGTCGAGCCCGGCATGCCCGTGCCGGAGGTGCTGATCGTCTCGCCGCCGCACGTGCGCAGGCCCGACGATCCGGAGCACGAAGCCAACTTCACCATGGAGGGGGCGCCCGAGAAGATGGCGCTGCTGGCGACCTATTATCGCCGCATCGCCGACGAGATCGGCGCGAGCTTCTTCGATGCGGCGGCGGTCGCGACGGTATCCGGCGAGGACGGCATCCATCTTGACGCCGAGAACACCCGCGCCATCGGCCTCGCGCTTGCCCCGGTCGTCGACAGCCTGCTCGGCCTGCCGCTGCCGGCACGCGGTCCCGCGCTGCAGATCACGGGCCCATAAGGTCACGGGCCCATGAACGACATTCGACCGGGGCTTCGCCCCGCAACACTAACGTCTCCCGCATGGGGAGCAAAGAGCCGAGGTATCACCCATGGCTGACTACGACATCATCGTCATCGGCTCCGGCCCCGGCGGCTATATCGCGGCCATCCGGGCGGCGCAGCTCGGCTTCAGGACCGCGATCGTCGAGCGCGAGCATCTCGCCGGCATTTGCTCGAACTGGGGCTGCATCCCGACCAAGGCGCTGCTGCGCTCGGCCGAGGTGCTGCACAACGCCCAGCACGCCAAGGATTACGGGCTCGTCCTGGAAGGCTCGTTCAAGGCTGATCTGGAAGCCGTGGTGCAGCGCTCGCGCGGCATAGCGGTTCGGATGAACAACGGCGTCCAGTTCCTGATGAAGAAGAACAAGGTCGACGTGATCTGGGGCGAGGCCAAGCTGACCAAGCCCGGGACGATCTTTGTTGCGCCGACCAAGAAGCCGGCGATGCAGCCGCAGGGCCCGATCCCCAAGAACGCCAAGGGCGAGGGCACCTACACCGCCGACCACATTATCGTCGCCACCGGCGCCCGGCCGCGAGCGCTGCCGGGCCTCGAACCGGACGGCAAGCTGATCTGGACCTATTTCGAGTCGATGGTCCCGGTTAAGATGCCGAAGTCGCTGCTGGTGATGGGCTCCGGCGCCATCGGCATCGAGTTCGCCTCGTTCTACCGGACGATGGGAGTCGAGGTCACAGTGGTCGAGGTTCTGCCGCAGGTCGTTCCCGTGGAGGATGCCGAGGTCGGCGCCTTCGCCCGCAAGGCCTTCGAGAAGCAGGGCATGAAGATCATCACCAGTGCCAAGGTGACGAAGGTCGAGAAATCAGCGGATTCGATCACCGCCCATATCGAGGACGAGAAGGGCGGCAAGCAGACGATCACGGCTGACCGCATGATCTCGGCCGTCGGCGTCGTCGGCAACATCGAGAACATCGGCCTGGAAGCGGTCGGCGTGAAGACCGATCGCGGCTGCATCGTCATCGACGATTTCTGCCGGACCAACGTCAAGGGCATCTACGCTATCGGCGACGTCGCCGGCCCGCCGATGCTGGCGCACAAGGCCGAGCATGAGGCGGTGATCTGCGTCGAAGCGATCAAGGGGCTACATCCGCACCCGATGGACAAACAGATGATCCCGGGCTGCACCTATTGCCACCCGCAGATCGCCAGCGTCGGCCTGACCGAGGCGAAGGCCAAGGCCGCGGGGCACGAGATCAAGGTCGGCCGCTTCAACTTCGTTGCCAACGGCAAGGCCGTGGCGCTCGGCGAGGATTCCGGCCTGGCGAAGACGATCTTCGACGCCAAGACCGGCAAGCTGCTGGGCGCGCATCTGGTCGGGCCTGAGGTCACCGAACTGATCCAGGGCTTTGTCGTCGCGATGAACCTCGAGACGACCGAGGAAGAGCTGATGCACACGATCTTCCCGCACCCGACCCTGTCGGAGGTGATGAAGGAGAGCGTACTCGACGCTTATGGCAGGGTGCTGAACGCCTGAGCGGACGAAGGTCCGGTCGCGGGGGATCGAGGTGAGGAGAATCCTGCTCAGGCTTGCGGCGGTCGCCGCGTTGGGGCTGAACGCCGCAGTGGCTTTCGCCTGCGAGGGCGGCAACTGCGTCAACGGGCTGGCTTACGAAGCCTTCGGACCCGCGCCCGGGATCGGCTCGCCGGTGCTTGCCGTGTTCGTGCATGGCGATGTCTCCGACGGCGGCCCGGCAGACTATCTCTATTCCTACGCCCAGCGTTTCGCGGCCTCGCACAGGAATGTCGTCGCGATCGCGCTGCTGCGGCCTGGCTATTATGACCGGGCCGGAAAGCGCAGCGACGGCTCGGACAACGGGCGGCGCGACACCTTTCAATCCGGCAACAACAGGGCCGTTTCCGGTGCGATCCGGGAGCTGCGCCGGATTTACAATGCGCGTGCGGTCGTAGCGCTCGGGCATTCCGGCGGGGCGGGCACGCTGGGCGTGATCGCCGGCAACGATCCGGGGCTGATTAACGGTCTGGTCCTGGCGTCCTGCCCGTGCGACGTTCCTGCCTGGAGAGCCAGCCGCGGCCGCGGCGGCGGTTTTTCTTCGCAGTCGCCCGTCGACTATCTGTCGGGCATCCCGCGTGCCACGCCGATCGTCGCCGTCACCGGCCGGTCCGATGACAATACGCGCCCGGAGCTCGCAGGCGACTATGTCGCCAAGGCACAGGTGCTTGGATTGAATGCACGGTTTCAGCTCGTCGGTGGCGGGCACGGCTTCAGCAGCGGCGTAGGCGGAGCTGCAGTCTCGGCGCTGGGCGGAATGGCACGCTGAGTCCGAACCGGCGGCCTTCCGTAGGGGGGATGGAGGGATAGGCATGGCCGCGCGCCAGTCCAGACGCAAACCGCACTCCGTTCCGGAGGACAAGATGGAGATCCTGCCGCCGCGTCGGGAGCTCGCGCTGGACTGGAGCGTCATCGTGCCGACCGTGGCATTCGGCACGATGACGGGCTTCGTCGCCAGTCTGATCGTCGGCGGCGGAGGCCTGATCCGCCACGCGGTCGTCGGCGTGCTGGGCATGCTGGTTGGGCAGGGGATCGTGCGGCTGACCGGGTGGCGGCTGAGGACGGGCTACGCCTTCCTCGACGACGCCGGGATGGCGGTGCTGGGAGCGATCGTCGTGATCCTGCTCGCCCGTTTCGTCGCCTAGTGGGCCGCGTAGGGCTACCGATAGGTTCGTTTGGCTAGGAGACTGTCTGCTATGGAAAGCTTCGCTGCCACCATGTCCCAGCCTGGCTATGGCTTCTTCATGACGCTGCTGATCGGCCTCTTGGCCGGCGGGATCGCCGAACGCCTGACCTCCGAGAGCCATGGGCTCCTTACCAACATGCTGGTCGGCGTCGCCGGCTCCTTCGTCGGCGCCAAGATCGCGGAGCTGCTGGAGATTCCGGTCTTCGGCTTCTGGCGGACGCTGCTCGCCGCCGTGGCGGGCGCCGTTGTCGTCATCGTGATCTGGAATGCGTTGCGACGACGCAGCTGAAACCACCCTGCGCCCCCGCCGGTTGCGGCGGGGCGCTTTGAAGATTAGCTAGGACGGAGCCGGCTTCGCCGGCCCTCAGTTGAAGCCCGGACCCTGACATGGCGCTTGTTTTAGACCTGCTGAACCGCGATCCGCGGCCCAACGCCGGTAATCCCAAGGCGCAAGCCTCCGAACTGCGCCATCCCGAGAAGCAGAAGCGCCCGGAGAACCCGGTCCTGCGGAAGCCGGACTGGATCCGCGTCAAGGCGCCGGGCTCTCCCAAATGGGCCGAGACGAAGGCGATCGTGAAGGCCGAGAAGCTGGTCACGGTCTGCGAGGAGGCCGGCTGCCCAAATATCGGCGAATGCTGGGAAAAGAAGCACGCCACATTCATGATCATGGGCGACACCTGCACCCGGGCTTGCGCCTTCTGCAACGTGAAGACCGGTGTGCCGCAGGCTCTCGACGCTGAGGAGCCGCGCAAGATCGCCGAGGCCGTCACAAAGCTCGGGCTCGAGCATGTCGTCATCACCTCGGTCGATCGTGACGACCTGAAGGACGGCGGCGCCCAGCATTTCGCCGAGGTCATCGCCGCGATCCGCAAGGCTTCGCCGACAACCACCATCGAGATCCTGACGCCGGACTTCCTGCGCAAGCCGGGCGCGCTCGAGGTTGTCGTGGCGGCCAAGCCCGACGTCTTCAACCACAACCTCGAAACCGTCCCGGGCCGGTATCTGAAGGTGCGCCCCGGCGCGCGCTATTTCCATTCGCTGCGGCTGCTGCAGCGGGTGAAGGAGCTCGACCCGACGATCTTCACCAAGTCCGGCATCATGGTCGGGCTAGGCGAGGAGCGGAACGAGGTGCTCCAGCTGATGGACGACCTGCGCTCGGCCGACGTGGATTTCATGACCATCGGCCAGTATCTCGCGCCCTCGCGCAAGCACCATGCGGTGATCCGCTTCGTCACGCCCGACGAATTCAAGGGCTTCGAGACGATCGCCTATGCCAAGGGCTTCCTGATGGTGTCCTCGTCGCCGCTGACCCGGTCGTCCCACCATGCGGGTGAGGATTTCGCGCGTTTGCGGGCCGCGCGCGATGCCCAGATCGGTATCGGTCACAACAGCCGCGGCTGAGAAGGCTCGTCTTCGATGCCGATGTTCAACAGCTCCCGCCGGGTGAGATACTCGCCCGAGCAGATGTTCGCGCTTGTGGCGGATGTTGAGAAATACCCGCAGTTCCTGCCGCTCTGCGAGGGGCTCAGCGTTCGCCGGCGCCTGCCGCAAGAGGGCGGTGGCGAGGTCCTGCTGGCTGACATGACCGTGGGCTACAAGGCGATTCGCGAGACCTTCACCAGTCGCGTGACGCTCGATCCGGCGAATCTCAAGATCCTGGTCGAATATGTCGACGGGCCGTTTCGGCATCTGGAGAACCGCTGGACCTTCAAGCCGCATGAGGGTGGCTGCGAGATCGGCTTCTTCATCTCCTATGAATTCGCCAGCCGCATGCTCGGCCTGCTGATGGGCACGATGTTCGACAAGGCGTTCCGCAAATTCGCGGAGGCCTTCGAGAAGCGTGCCGATCTGGTCTATGGACGCGGTGTCCCCGCGCGGTGACGGGGCTTTAAGCACTTTCCGGCATGTTACGGCGCTCCGCTGGGGACATGGCCATGGACGCATCCACCGCGCAGACCCAAGATCGCCTGCGGACGCGCCGCATCGCGGCGACGCTACCGATCTATCTTGCGACGATCTTCCTCTCGGCCTTCTTGCTCTTCGGCATACAGCCGATGTTCGCCAAGATGGTGCTGCCGCGGCTCGGCGGCTCGCCGGGCGTCTGGTCTGTGGCCATGGTGTTCTTCCAGGCCGTGTTGTTGCTCGGCTATGCCTATGCGCACTGGATCGTTGCGCATCTCAGCCTGCGCCGCGCGGCGCTCGTCCATCTCGGTCTGATGGTCGCCGTCCTGATTCTGAGCCTGCCGATCCACATCGCCCCCGGCTTCGAGCGAGCGCCTCACGAGGGGGAGGTCCTTTGGCTGATCGGCTTGTTCGCCGCCTCGGTCGGCCTGCCGTTCTTCGCCGTCGCAGCCAATGGGCCGCTGCTGCAGGCGTGGTTCTCGCGCACAGGCCATAGCCATGCAGCCGATCCCTATTTTCTCTATGCGGCCTCGAACGTCGGCAGCTTCTTGGCCCTGATCACCTATCCTTTCATGGTCGAGCCGCTGCTGCCGCTGGCAATCCAGGCAAAAGCCTGGGCTTGGAGCTTCGGCTTCCTTTTTGCCGGGATCGCGGCCTGCGCAGGCCTCGCCATCGGGGCGGGGCGTGCGGACCTTCCGGCTGCGGCGAATGCGCCATCGGGTATTTCCGTCTCCCACGCCCAGCGCGCGGGCTGGATCGGGCTCGCCTTCGTGCCGTCCGGGCTGCTGGTGGCGGTCACAGCCCATATTTCTACCGACGTGGCGGCGGCGCCGCTGCTTTGGGTCCTCCCGCTCGCGCTTTTCCTCCTGACTTTCGTCATCGTGTTCCAGCGGCGCCCGGTGCTGCGGCATCGCTGGATGCTGCATCTTCAACTCATGCTGGCCGTCGGATTTCTGATAGCCATCGTGCTCAAGCCGACGATCGGCTGGGGTCTCATGCTGGCCCTTCACCTCGGTCTGTTCTTCGCCACCGCAATGGTCGCGCATGGCGAGCTGGTGAAGCGACGCCCGGATGCGGTCCATCTGACCGAGTTCTATCTCTGGATGTCCTTCGGCGGTGTGCTTGGCGGGCTGTTCTCCGGGCTTCTGGCGCCGGTCTTGTTCAATTCGGTCCTCGAATATGAACTCCTCGTGGTTGCCGGCCTGTTCTGCCGCCCCGGGATCACCTCGATCCGCCTGCCGAAGTGGGTCGGGATGGGCCTCGCCGTGGCCGCAGCGGGGCTATTCGTCGCGGTCGTCGCCAAGGAGCAGCAGCGCACCGATCAGATCCGCTCCTTCTTCGGCCTCTATCGCATCTCCGAGACGGAGGACGGCACTTTCCGCCGGCTGAGCCACGGCACCACCGTCCACGGCGTCCAACGCATCCGCAACGACGATGGCAGCCCGGCCACCGGCCGTCCCGAGGCGCTGAGCTACTACTTCACCGGCGGCGCGATCGCCGATGGCATCGAGGCTGTTCGCCGCACCCACGGCGGAGCGCTTCGGCAGGTTGCAGCGGTCGGCGTCGGCACGGGCTCGCTCGCCTGCCAGATCCGGCCGGGCGAGACTTGGTCCTTCTACGAGATCGACACCCGCGTCATCACGATCGCGACGGATCCGGCCCGCTTCTCCTTCATCAGCCAGTGCGCTCCCGGCGTCCCCTTCATCGTCGGCGATGCGCGGCTGACGTTGGGTGATGCCGCGCCGGCCTCGCTCGACGTCATCGTCGTCGACGCCTTCTCCTCGGATGCCGTCCCGGTTCATCTCCTGACGCGCGAAGCGCTCGCTCTCTACCTTGCGAAGCTAGCACCCGGAGGGGCACTGCTGTTTCACATCTCCAACCGCAATATGGATCTCGCGCCCGTGGTCGCTGCGACCGCTCATGAGCTTGGCCTGACCACCTGGGTCCGCGGGACTCAGCAGACGGCGGAGCTGACTCGGGAGAACAAATACTCGCCGCAGGTCGCCATGGTTGCTCGTAGCCCAAGCGATCTGCGCTTCGGCCCGGGCGAGCCCTGGAAGGCCGAGGATCCGACCCGCACGAAGCCCTGGCGCGATGATTATGCCGACATTATCGGCGCGATCTGGCGCCGGGTTACGCGCTGAGCGGGTCAGGGCCCGGTCAACACCGTCTCGCGCAGCAGGTCGAGCGCTTCCAACACGCTGAGCCGGCGAATCTCGTCGCGCGACTGCTCACCGAAGCGCTTCTCGCGGTGCTTCGTGCCGGACGAGCCGGCGCAGGCGAAATGGACGAGGCCGACCGGCTTCTCCACGCTGCCGCCGCCCGGTCCCGCGACGCCGGTGATCGAGACGACATAAGTGGCGTTGAGCCGTCCCTTCCCGCCTTCCGCCATGGAGCGGGCGACGGGCTCGCTGACGGCGCCGTGCTTTTCGATCAGTTCGATCGGCACGCCGGCCAGCGCGACCTTCGCCTCGTTGGCGTAGGTGACGAGCCCGCCCTGTACCATGGAGGAGGATCCCGCGACCGTGGTCAGCGCGCCGCAGACGAGGCCACCGGTGCAGGATTCGACGGTCGCGACCGTGAAGCCGCGCTCCTTGCTGATATTCAGCAGTTCCGCTGCCCGCGAACGGATGTCGAGATCGAACATGGGCTCACTCCTCCTCAGGCAGGCGGATCGTTGCCGTCGCCAGCGCGGCCAGCCCCTCACGCCGCCCGGTGAAACCCATGCGCTCGGATGTGGTTGCCTTGATCGCGACTTTCCCGACCGGCACCCCGGCGGCGTCTGCGATCGCCACCCGGATCGCTTCGCGATGCGGGCCGACCTTCGGGGCCTCGCAGACGATGGTGAGGTCGAGATGGTCAATCCTTCCGCCGCGCTCGCGCACGCGGCCGGCCGCGAAGGCAAGGAACTGCGCCGAGGCCGCGCCGCGCCATTGCGGATCACTCGGGGGGAAATGCGTGCCGATATCGCCCTCGGCCAGCGCGCCGAGCAGGGCGTCCGTCAGCGCATGCAGTGCGACGTCGCCATCCGAATGCGCCACGACGCCGCGGTCGTGGCCGATCCGAACGCCGCCCAGCCATACATGATCCCCGGGGCCGAAGGCATGGACGTCGTATCCGGTGCCGACACGCGTCACCAGAGCCTTGTCGGCAGGGGCGTTGGCACGCTGGAAGTCCTCGGCATGGGTCAGCTTGATATTGGCCGGGTCGCCGCGGAAGGTCGCGACCGGGTGGCCTGCCCATTCCATCAGGGCAGCGTCATCGGTGAAGCCGTGCAGCAGCGCAGCCTCGGCGGCCTCGTGAGCTTCCAGCAACGGCCTGAAGCGGAAAGCCTGCGGGGTCTGGACGCTGACGAGCTGGTCGCGCGGTGGCGTCTCGGCGACATGACCGCTGGCGTCGGTACGCTTCACAGTGTCGGTCACCGGCAGCGCCGGGATGGCGGCGAGTCCGGCTTCGCCAAGTCGGTCGATCGCAGCCGCAATCTGCGTCCGGGAGACAAAGGGGCGGGCGGCGTCATGGACCAACACGATACCGTCGAAACCCTCCCGCGAAAGCGCGAGCAAGCCGCGTCTCACCGATTCCTGCCGGGTGATACCACCCAGCGTCGGAGCGGCCAGCCGCGAACTGTCGAGCCCTGCGATCGCGTTGGCATAGCGTTCCTCATCACCTTCGCCGATGACGACTGCGATGCGACTCACCGCCGGCTCCGCTAGGAACGGCACCAGGGCTCGGGCGAGGACGGGGAGGCCTTCGATGAGCCGATACTGCTTCGGCGCACCGCCGCCGGCGCGCAGGCCTCGTCCCGCCGCAACGAGCAGGGCAGCAACGGACAGGGGCGCTTCGGGAAGGCTGGACATAAGGGCTGACCCTGGTTCTGGCTCAGAAAGCCGCTTGCGCGGGCAGCCATACTCAATTCTCTAGGCAGATGGCAGGGGGCAGCGCTGTTGCATCGCAATATCCACTTGCGCTACTGCAGCAATGTCTACTAAATATGCATAGTGGCGATTGCCTAAAAATCAGGCTGTACCTTTTGAACATCGCAGGAATTCCGATCGAGTCCCGCGCCTTTCTGGCGCCGATGTCGGGTGTGACCGACATCGTGATGCGCCGTATCGCCGCTCGCCGCGGCGCGGGCATTGTGGTCTCCGAGATGGTGGCTTCGGACGAATTCGTCCGCGGCAACGAGGAGGCGCGCATCCGCGCCGAGGGCGAGGGCGTCTCGCCGCATGTCGTGCAACTCGCGGGCTGCGACCCGCATTGGCTCGGCGAAGCGGCGCGGCTGGCGGAAGCCAATGGCGCCGCCGTCGTGGACATCAATATGGGCTGCCCGGCGAAGAAGGTGACGGGCGGCTGGGCGGGCTCGGCGCTGATGCGCGATCTCGATCATGCCGTGACGCTGATCGAGGCCGCCGTCGCGGCGGTCAAGGTGCCGGTGACTGTGAAGATGCGGCTTGGCTGGGATGATGCGTCGCGCAACGCGCCCGAGCTTGCACGGCGTGCGGTCGCCGCCGGAGCGCGGATGATCACGGTTCATGGCCGCACCCGCCAGCAATTCTACAAGGGCAAGGCGGACTGGCGCGCGATCGCAGCCGTCCGCGCGGCGGGGGATTTTCCGCTGGTGGCCAATGGCGATGTCCACGACGCAGAGGACGCACGGACCTGCCTGGAGCATTCGGGCGCGGATTTCGTGATGGTCGGGCGGGCTGCACTGGGGCGCCCTTGGCTGGTCGGTGAGATCGGTGCGGCGCTCGACGGGCGTGAGCCTGAGCGACTGACGCGCCCGGAGAAGCTCGCGCTGGCCTGCGAGCACTATGAGGAGCTGCTAGCTTTGATGGGCGTCGCGCATGGTGTGCGTCATGCCCGCAAGCATCTCGCTGCCTATGCGGACGAAGCCGTGGCGGAGGGCTGCGAGCCTGATCCGGAGCGCCGCCGCATCCTGCTGACCTCAGAGGACCCGCGACAGGTCATGGGGGCTCTGCGGGGGTTGCTTTCGAACGAATGTAGCCGTGCTGCGGCCTGAGTTGTGATGAGGGGTAGATGACGGCGATATTTGCCGACAAGGGGCTCGAGAGCAGAAGTGCCTATCTGCTCGACCCCATCGAGGTGCAGGCGCTGAACGTGCTGCCGATGCCGGTGCTCGTCATCGGCGACGGGCATAGCGTGATCTA
The DNA here is from genome assembly GCA_900473415.1 of Hyphomicrobiales bacterium. Classification (GTDB taxonomy): domain Bacteria; phylum Pseudomonadota; class Alphaproteobacteria; order Rhizobiales; family Beijerinckiaceae; genus Allobosea. Next base: position 24,990 of record UCLR01000030.1, on the reverse strand, counting down.
TGCGAACACGGCGGCCGAGGATTTCTTCCAGTCCAGCGCCTCCGTGCTCAAGCGCCAGCGCATCGACGACCTGATCGCCTTCGGTTCGCCGGTGCTCGGGCTGATCGAGGAGGTTCAGCGCCGTGGCGCAAGCGTCAGCGAGTACCGCCTCGATCTGGGCTCGCCGCGCCTCGGGATTGATCGCATCGTCGATGTTTTCGCCTCTCCCTTGCCCAGCCAGGGCGATGCCGTCGTTCTGATGCTGCAAGAACGGACAATTGCCGAAAAAATGGACAGGCAATTGACGCATCGTGGGGCGGCCCGTTCCATCACCGCGCTCGGCGCCATGCTGGCCCATGAGATCAAGAACCCGCTCTCCGGCATTCGCGGGGCAGCGCAGCTGCTCGAAGGATCGATCTCCGACTCCGACCGGATGCTGACCCAGCTGATCTGCGACGAGACCGACCGCATCGTGAAGCTGGTCGAGCGGGTCGAGCTGTTCGGCGACGAACGGCCGAGTGAGCGCGACGCGGTCAACGTCCATGACGTGCTCGATCATGTGAAGCGCCTGGCGCAGTCCGGGTTCGCCCGGCACATCCGCTTCACTGAGGTCTACGATCCGTCGCTGCCGCCGGTGGCGGGGAATCGCGATCAGCTCGTGCAGGTCCTGCTGAACTTGGTGAAGAATGCCGCCGAAGCCATTGGCGAACATGCGCTCGACGGCGAGATCATGCTGACGACCGCCTATCGCCCGGGCATCCGGATGCAGGTTCCCGGCTCGCAGGAACGGATCGCCTTGCCGCTCGAGATCGGCATCCGCGACAACGGCCCCGGCGTCCCGCCGGACCTCGTCCAGCACCTGTTCGATCCCTTCGTCACCACCAAGGCGCAGGGAAGTGGCCTTGGACTTGCACTTGTCGCCAAGGTGATCGGCGATCACGGCGGAATCGTCGAGTGCGAGTCCGTCCCCCGCCGGACGCATTTCAGGATCCTCCTGCCGCTGCACCAGCTCGGTCAGGGCAGTCAACGCAAGGCCTAAAGGAACACATGCCGACCGGTCACATCCTCGTCGCCGATGACGACGCCGCGATCCGTACCGTCCTGAATCAGGCGCTCGCCCGTGCTGGTTACGAGGTGCGAACCACCGGCCAAGCCGCGACGCTCTGGACCTGGGCCGCCCAGGGACTAGGCGACCTGATCATCACCGATGTCGTGATGCCGGACGGAAACGCCTTCGACCTGCTGCCGCGTATCAAGCGGGTACGGCCCGAGCTGCCGATCATCGTGATGAGCGCGCAGAACACGTTCATGACCGCGATCAAGGCGTCGGAGCGTGGGGCCTATGAATATCTGCCGAAGCCCTTCGACCTGAAGGAACTCGTCGCGATCGTCGGTCGGGCCATGTCCCGCCCGCGCGGGGACGCGGCCCGCGGCCATGCAGCCGAGCCGGAGGACATCCCGCTGATCGGCCGCTCGCCGGCGATGCAGGACGTCTATCGGGCGCTCGCTCGCCTGATGCCGATCGACCTCACCGTGATGATCAACGGCGAGTCCGGCACCGGCAAGGAGCTGGTGGCGAGGGCGCTGCACGATTACGGCAAGCGCAAGAACGGCCCCTTCGTCGCGATCAACATGGCGGCGATCCCGAAGGACCTTATCGAGTCCGAGCTGTTCGGCCACGAGAAGGGCGCCTTCACCGGCGCGCTGACGCGCTCTTCGGGGCGCTTCGAGCAGGCCGAAGGCGGAACGCTCTTCCTCGACGAAATCGGCGACATGCCGATGGAGGCGCAGACCCGGCTGCTGCGCGTGCTCCAGCAGGGCGAGTATACCACCGTCGGCGGGCGCACTCCGATCAAGACCAATGTCCGCATCGTCGCAGCGACCAACAAGGACCTGCGCATCTCGATCGCGCAGGGTCTGTTCCGCGAGGACCTGTTCTTCCGCCTCAACGTCGTGCCGATTCGCTTGCCGCCACTGCGCGAGCGCGTGGAGGACATTCCGGATCTCGTCCGCCATTTCTTCTCGCTGGTCGAGAAGGAGGGGCTGCCGCGCAAGCAGGTCGATTCGGAAGCGATGGACGTGATGCGCCGCTATCGCTGGCCGGGCAATGTCCGCGAGCTGGAGAATCTCGTCCGCCGCCTCGCTGCGCTTTATCCACAGGAGACCATCACGGCGCCAATCGTCGAGGCGGAGTTGCAGCCCGCCGTGGCGAGCCCCGGCTACGCCGGTGGATCGGTAGCGGCCGAGCGTGCGGAAACGCTGTCAGGTTCGGTCGAGCGCCATCTCGGGCAGTATTTCGGCGGCTTCGGTGACAATATCCCGCCGCCGGGCCTCTACCACCGCATCCTGCGCGAGATCGAGCCGCCGTTGATCGCGGCGGCGCTCGCCGCCACGCGCGGCAACCAGATCCGGGCCGCCGAATTGCTCGGCCTCAACCGGAACACGCTGCGCAAGAAGATTCGCGAGCTCGACATGCAGGTGGTTCGCTCACCTCGCTGAGCGGAATTCGTGCGGGTTTTCAAATGGGTGCGGCAAGCGGTGAATCCTGCCTTGCCGATGTCATATTTTGACAACACCGTTGCGGCGGCGCATCAGTGCGCCAGCGCGACCGTCCAGTGGTAGCGTTGCATTGGAGTTGTCAAAGAACGTGTCCGCTTCTGTAAGCGAGGCCAGGATGGTGCCGCGCGGTGAGGAGAAGTCCCGCCGCGTCTCCGGATGGATTGGGGCGACCGTTGTCGTCCTGGCGCTGGTTTCCGCGCTGCTCACCTTTCTTGTCCTGTCTGGCGCCACGCCCGTCGCGCCGGTCCACGAGGTCGTGGTCGGCGTCTTCGTCCTCAATGCGCTGCTGATCGTTGCCCTGATGGTCATTGTGGCCTTCGAGGCGGCGGTCCTGATGCGCGCGCGAAAAGCTGGTGCCGCCGCCGCTGGCCTGCATGTCCGTATCGTTGGCCTGTTCAGCATCGTTGCAGCACTGCCGGCCGTGCTGGTCGCAGTCATTGCCACCGTCACGATCGAACGAGGGCTGGAGCCGTGGTTCTCGGACCGGATGCGCGACGCGATCTTCAAGTCGGTCGAGGTTGCCGACGCCTATGCCGCTGGCCAGTGCCGCTCGCTCGGCCGCGAGATCCGTATCCTCGCGGACGATCTCACCCGCGCCAAGCCGACCTTCAATGTCGATCGGAAATGGTTCGAGAACTTCCTGACCGCGCGGGCGACTGCGCTTGGCGTCCCCGTCGCCGCGATCATGGACGCGCCGGACAAGGTGGTTGTGCGGGCCAATATCGACGTGCTGCGCGATGCGCCGAAGCCGGATCAGGCTGCCTTCGACGATGCGCGCGCTTCGCCTGAACCGATCTGCGTCATTCCCCGCACCGGCCGCATCTTCGGCGCGCTGATGAAGCTGCCGGCCTATGATAACGGCTTCCTGCACATCGCCCGGGAGGTCGACCCCCTGGCGGTCGAGTTCCCGGCCATCGCGCGAGGCGCCGCTGTCGAGTATCTGTCGATCGATGCCCGCCGCAGGGGCGTGCAGATCGCCTTCGCGTCGATGTACGGCCTGATCGCGCTGATCCTGCTGCTTTCGGCGATCTGGTTAGGTTTGAGCTTCGCGAACCGCCTCGTTGCGCCGATCCGGCGGATGATCCATGCGACGGATCAGGTTTCGAGCGGCAATTTCTACGTCCAGGTGCCGATTAAGCGTTCGGAGGGCGACCTCGCCCATCTCGGCGAGACCTTCAACAAGATGACTGCAGAACTCCGCCGCCAGCGCGATAGCCTGGTGACTGCGAGTGAAGTCATCGACAAGCGCCGGCGCTTCACCGAGACCGTTCTCTCGGGCGTTTCCTCGGGCGTGCTCAGCCTCGATGGCGACGGCTACGTCACCACGATCAACCGCTCGGCGGAGAGCTTGCTCGGAACCGGAGGGCGGTTGCTCGGCAAGCCGATCGGCGAGATTGCGCCTGAGGTGACGGAATTCGTCGTCGAGGCTCTGCATGGCCGGCAGCGGCAGAGTGCAGGCCAGGTCACGATTAGCCGCGGAGGCCAAGACCGCATGGTCAACATTCGCGCGGCGCGCGAAGGCGAGGGGATCGGTGCGGGGCTCGTGGTGACGCTGGACGACATCACCGATCTCGTCTCCGCCCAGCGCACCGCCGCCTGGGCCGACGTGGCGCGCCGTATTGCACACGAGATCAAGAATCCGCTGACGCCGATCCAGCTCTCGGCCGAGCGGATCAAGCGCCGCTTCGGTCGCGTCATCACCGAGGGCAAGGACGTCTTCGACCAGTGCACCGACACGATCGTGCGGCAGGTCGAGGACATCCGGCGGATGGTCGACGAATTCTCCTCGTTCGCGCGCATGCCGAAGCCGTCGCTGGCACGGGAGGATATCGTCGAGACGGTGCGCCAGATCGTCTTCCTCTGGCGCGTCGGCAATCCCGAGACGGCGATCGAGGAAGATCTGCCGGCCGATCCAGCACTCGCCCGCTTCGACCGCCGCCTGATCTCGCAGGCGCTGACCAATGTCATCAAGAACGCCACGGAGGCGATCCAGGCGGTGCCGGTTGAAGAGCGCGGCGGCACGGGGCGCATCGATGTCAGCCTGGAGCGTCGCGAGGATGGGCGGATCGTCATCGACATTGTCGATAACGGCAAGGGGTTGCCGGCCGACCAGCGCCTGAAGCTGCTCGAGCCCTACATGACCACGCGCGAGGGCGGGACCGGGCTCGGCCTCGCCATCGTTGGCAAGATCCTGGAGGACCACGGTGGCGGCATCGAGCTGCTCGATCGTCCGGATGGGGGCAGGGGCGCGCGCATCCGGCTCTGGTTCCCCGAGACGGGCCCCGAACAGGAACACACGAGTGGCGACAAGACGCCCGAACCGGACGCCGGGCCGCTCAAACACGATTCGAGGAATGGAATACGCCTATGAGCGCTGACATCCTGGTGGTGGACGACGAAGTCGACATCCGCGATCTGGTCGCCGGCCTTCTGGAGGATGAAGGCTACCGCACCCGCAAGGCGGGTTCCGCTGATGAGGCGCTGGCAGCGATTGCCGCACGCCGGCCCAACCTTGTTTTCCTCGACATCTGGCTGCAGGGCAGCCGGCTGGACGGGCTGCAGGTGCTGGAGATCATCAAGGAGAATCATCCCGACCTCGCCGTGGTGATGATCTCGGGTCACGGCAACATCGAGACGGCCGTTTCGGCCATCAAGAGCGGCGCCTACGACTTCATCGAAAAGCCCTTCAAGGCGGATCGGCTCGTGCTTGTCGCCGAGCGCGCGCTTGAGGCGTCGCGCCTGCGCCGGGAGGTGCGAGAGCTGAAGACCCGCTCGGTCCAGGCTAGCCACATCGTCGGGCGCACGACCGTGGTGAATCAGCTACGCCAGACGATCGAGCGCGTGGCCCCCACCAATGCGCGCGTCCTGATCACCGGCGAGCCCGGCTGCGGCAAGGAGCTGACGGCGCGAACGCTGCACGAGGCTTCGAGCCGTGCGAACGGGCCGTTCGTCGTCATCAACGCGGCAACGATCACGCCGGAAACGATGGAGGAGGAGCTTTTCGGTGTCGAGGGCGGCGACGGGCGCTCGCGCCGGATCGGTGCGTTGGAAGAAGCGCATGGCGGCTCGCTGTATATCGACGAGATCGGCGACATGCCCCGAGAGACGCAGAACCGCATCCTGCGCGTGCTCGTCGACCAGAACTTCCAGCGCGTCGGCGGAGCGACGCGGGTGCATGTCGATGTCCGCATCGTCTCCTCGTCGAGCCGCGATCTCGCGCAACTCATCGCCGACGGGCGCTTCCGGGAAGACCTCTATCACCGGCTGGGCGTCGTGCCGATCAAGGTGCCTCCGCTCTCGGAGCGCCGGGAGGACGTGCCGGAACTGATCGAGTTCTTCATGGATCAGATCTCGGTCGCGACCGGCCTGCCCAGGCGCCGGATCGGCTCCGACGCCATGGCCGTGCTGCAGTCACATGAATGGCCGGGCAATGTTCGCGAGCTGCGTAACAATGTGGAGCGCTTGATGATCCTGACGAAGGGCGACCCAAGCGCCGAGATCACGGTCGAGATGCTGCCGGCAGAGGTGGGCGCCATGGTGCCTACGACTCCGTCGGGTTCCGGTGGCGAGCGGCTGATGAGCCTGCCGCTGCGCGATGCGCGGGAAATCTTCGAGCGCGAATACCTGATCGCGCAGATCGCGCGCTTCTCGGGCAACATCTCGCGTACGGCCGAGTTCATCGGCATGGAGCGTTCGGCGCTGCACCGCAAGCTCAAGTCGCTCGGGGTAGGCTGAGCGGCCTTGCGAATGGGCGCTTCTGCGCCCAGCGCAGGGGCCCTGCTTAAAAACGCGGCTATGCTGCACTTGCGTTATGGCCGTACTCGACGGTCTAATAGCGTATCGGTGCTCCGAGGCGGATGGAATGTGCTGTCAGCCAGAACGGAGCGAACTGGATCGCGGGGCGTAAACCGATCGGCGATCCCAACAACAGGGACTACCCATGGCCGCGGAGCGGGCACAGAACCTTCAGGACACCTTCCTCAATCACGTCCGTAAGCAGAAGATTCCGCTGACGATCTTCCTGGTGAACGGCGTCAAGCTGCAGGGCGTCGTCACCTGGTTCGACAATTTCTGCGTGCTGTTGCGGCGTGACGGCCACTCCCAGCTGGTCTACAAGCACGCGATCTCGACCATCATGCCGGGCCATCCGGTGCAGTTGTTCGAGCCCGAGGACACGGACAAGAACTGATTTGGCGGCAAGCCGCGGAAACGACAAGGAGCGGGCGGCAACCAAGCCGCTCGACGAGATCGAGCGCGAGATCGCGTCGAACACGCGCGCCTATGTCGTCGGTCCCTATCTCCAGAAGCGCGGTGTCGCGCTCGACTCCAATCAGCGCTCCTTCGCGGCTCGGCTCGACGAAGCGGTGGGCCTTGCAGCCGCGATCGACCTCACCGTCGTCGAGCCGGTGCAGGTTCTGCTGACGGCGCTGAGGCCTGCGACCTATCTCGGCAAGGGCAAGGTGGATGAGCTCGCCGAGCGCATCAAGATCGAGGAAATCGGCCTCGTTGTGATGGACTGCGCGCTTTCGCCCGTCCAGCAGCGCAATCTCGAGAAGGCCTTCGGCTGCAAGGTCATCGACCGCACCGGCCTGATCCTTGAGATCTTTGGCCGTCGCGCTCGCACCAAGGAAGGCGCGCTTCAGGTCGAGCTCGCTCATCTCAACTACCAGAAGAGCCGGCTGGTGCGATCCTGGACCCACCTCGAGCGCCAGCGCGGTGGCTTCGGCTTCCTCGGCGGCCCAGGCGAAACTCAGATCGAGGCGGACCGGCGCATCATCCAGGAGCGCATGACCAAGATCGAGCGCGATCTGGAGGCGGTGAAGCGCACGCGCGCGCTGCACCGGGCGAGCCGCAAGCGCGTGCCTTATCCGATCGTGGCGCTGGTCGGCTATACCAATGCCGGCAAGTCGACGCTGTTCAACCGGCTCACCTCGGCTGAGGTCTTGGCGCAGGACATGCTCTTCGCCACGCTCGACCCGACGGCGCGGGCGATCAAGCTGCCGCATGGCGCGCGGATCATGCTGTCCGACACCGTCGGCTTCATCTCGGACCTGCCGACGCAACTCGTTGCCGCGTTCCGGGCTACGCTGGAGGACGCGATCGAGGCGGACGTCCTGCTCCATGTCCGCGACGTCTCGCATGAGGACACGCAGGCGCAGGCGGCCGATGTCCAGTCGATCCTGCGCGATCTCGGTATCAATCCGGATGACGCCCGGCGCGTCATCGAGGTCTGGAACAAGGCCGATCTTCTCGACGAAGCCGAGCGTGCCCGCCAGCTCGAAGTCGCGGAGCATCGACCGGAAGAGGCGCGGCCGGTGCTGGTCTCGGCGCTGACCGGCGAGGGGATCGACCGCCTGACGCGCGCCATCGAGGCCCGCATCGCGCTCACGCGTCCGGTCTATGTGCTCAGCCTTGCGCCCGGCGACGGCAAATCGCTCGCGTGGCTTCATGCCAATGGCGAGATCCTGTCGCGCAAGGACGCGGAGGATGGTGGTCTGACGCTGGCCGTGAGGCTGCCGCCGGAGCGGGAAGGCGCCTTTACCGCGCGCTTTCCGGAGGCCGCCCGGCAGAGCTAGCCGGCGGCCTTTTCGGCCCTCTTCACGTCCTGCCAGAGCGCTTCCATCTCGTCCAAGCTGGCTTCCTTGGCAGTCCGGCCCTGTGCGTCCAGAGCTGCCTCTATCCCTTTGAAACGGCGTTCGAATTTTGCGTTCGCGGCGGCGAGGCAGCCTTCTGGATCGGCGTCGACATGGCGGGCGAGATTGGCGATAACGAAGAGCAGATCGCCGATTTCTTCGCGGATCGCCGCCTTGTCGCCGTCGGCGAGGGCTTCCTCGATCTCCTGTGTTTCCTCCCGCACCTTGTCCAGCACGAGCCGGGCGTCGTTCCAGTCGAACCCGACGGTCGAGGCGCGGGCCTGCAGCTTCCAGGCCCGGGTGAGGGCGGGGAGGCTGTGGGGCACGCCGGCAAGGACGCTTTGATCGTCCTCCTTCGGCGGCAGGCCGGCGGCTGCGCGCTCCGCTGTCTTGGCGGCTTTCTCCTGAGCCTTGATCCTGTGCCAGAGCACCTTGACCTCGGCCGGCGAGAGGTCACGCGTGTCGCCGAAGACATGCGGATGCCGGCGGATCAGCTTCGCCGTGATCGCCTCTACGACGTCGGGGAAGGCAAAGGAGCCTTCCTCCTCAGCCATGCGGGCATGAAACGCGACCTGAAGCAGGAGATCGCCGAGTTCGTCCTTGAGATCGAGCTTGTCGCCGCGCGCGATGGCATCGGCGACCTCATAGGCCTCTTCGATGGTGTAGGGGGCGATGGAGGCGAAGTCCTGCTCGAGGTCCCAGGGACAGCCGGTCCCGGGCGTGCGCAGCGCCGCCATGATCTCGATCAGCCTGTCGATGTCGCGGGAAGGCTTCAAGGCCGCAAGTCTCCGCTGCAAGTCTGCCGGAAGTGAAGTAGCCTCCTCCCATGATTCAAGTCACCCCGTCCATCGCGATCGACGAGAGCGAGATTGAGGAAAGCTTCGTGCGCGCCTCCGGGCCGGGCGGACAGCACGTCAACAAGGTCTCGAGCGCCGTGCAGATCCGCTTCGATGTGCGCCGCTCGCGCTCGCTGCCGAACGATGTCGCGATCCGGCTGATGAAGCTCGCCGGCAGTCGGCTGAGCCAGGAGGGCGTGATCATCATCGTCGCGCAGGCGCATCGCAGCCAGAAGCGCAACCGCGAGGAGGCGGTAGAGCGTCTGCTGGAGCTTATCCGCGCAGCGGCGGTGCGCCCGACGGTCCGGCGCGCGACCAAGCCGACCAAGGCCTCGAAGGAGCGCCGGCTGGCGTCGAAGGAACGGCGCTCCGGCGTCAAGGCGGGCCGCAACAAGCCGGTCACGGACTAGGGCGCCGCCGAGCATGACCGATCAGAAGACCGGGACGGGCCAGAGGGACCGGCCTGCCCGCGTCCCGCGACGCATCACCGCCGATTATCTCCAGCGCGCGGCGCTCCACTATCTCGAACGCTATTCGGTGCCGGCGGAGCAGCTGCGCCGGGTGCTGGCGCGCAAGATCGCCATGAGCTGCCGCCATCACGGCGAGGATCCGGCGCTTCATGCGGATGCTCTCGATGCGGTGATCGCGCGCTGCGTCGCGACCGGTCTCGTCGACGACCGGCGATTCGCCGAGGGCAGGGCGGCGACGCTGCGCCGGAAGGGACAGTCGAGCCGCGCGGTCGCCGCCCGGCTGGCAGCGAAAGGTGTCTCACGAGAGCTGGTCAGCGAGCTGGCCGTGGCGGAGGCCGGCGCGGAAAAGGCCGCAGCGCTGGTCGCGGCCCGGCGCCGGCGGCTCGGTCCATGGCGCGACGCCGCTCAGCGCGGCAACTATCGCCAAAAGGATCTCGCCACGCTCGCGCGCCTCGGCTTCGACTTCGCCACGGCACGCGCCGTTGTCGACGGCGAGGCGGAGGACAAGACGTGAGCGGCGAGGGCGCGCTTCGCTCGGCGCGGGGCCTCACTCCAGCTTGACCTGCGCATCCCTGACGACCTTGCCCCAGCGTTCGATCTCGGCGACGACGAAGCGGCCGAAATCATCGCCGGAGAGCGACGGGATCGGCGAGCCGCTCTTCTTCCAGGCCGCCTCGATGGCCGGAGTCTTGAGTGCCTTGGCCACCTCGCCGCGCATCCGCGTCACGATCTCGGCCGGCGTGTTCTTGGGCGCCCAGAGCGCATACCAGGTCGAAACCTCGTAACCGCTGAGGCCCGCCTCCTTCGCGGTCGGGACATCGGGGACGGCGTCCGACCGGCTAGCGGCCGCAACGGCGAGCCCGCGCAGTGCGCCGCTCTGGATCTGGGCGGCGGAGGAGCCCAGCCCGTCGAACAACAGGTCGACCTGGCCCGCGACCGTGTCCTGCAGAGCCGGACCGGCGCCGCGATAGGGCACATGGGTGAGCTTGGTCCCGGTCGAGATCTGGAACAGCTCGCCGGCGAGATGATGCGTGGTGCCGTTGCCGGCCGAGGCGTAGTTGAGCTTCTCCGGATTCTTCTTGGCGAATTCGATCAGCTCGGCGACCGTCTTGGCCTGCACCTTGCCCGGATGGACGACGATCACCTGCGGCGGCTGGGCAATGACCGCGATCGGGATGAAATCCGTCTTGATGTCGTAGTCGAGCTTCGGATAGAGCGCCGGCGCTATCGCATGATGGGCCGCGCCGACGAAGAAGGTGTAGCCGTCCGGGCTGGCCTTAGCCGCGGCGGAAGCGCCAACGGTGCCGCCGGCACCGCCGCGGTTCTCGATCACGATGCGCTGGCCGAGTTGCTGATCGAGTTGGGCCGCCAACGGCCGGGCGAAGGCGTCCGTGCCGCCGCCAGCCGGGAAGGGCACGATGAAGGTGATCGGCCGCTGCGGCCAGCTCTGCGCCTCGGCCGGCGCCTGCAGCGCCAGCACGGAGGCAGCCATCGCCGCAGCGATCAGATATCGCTTGGTCATCATAGGATCGTTTTCTCCCTCTGCAGGGCTCTCGGCCCTTCCTGTCGCATCCGGTCTTGGCGCCGGAGTGGTGGCCGCGATTAGGCCACCGCGCCAAATGATTTGGCAAGGGTGGCGGTCAGCGCCGCGGCGGCGAAGGCAGGTGGGCAAGGGAGCCGGCAAATCGGCCGGACGAAACCGGAATACTACGGCGTGACGTTCTCATTCTGGTGCGGACGGGGACTGTAACCGTTACAGCCTCCTCCTTTGGGTACGATCCGGACAAGACTGGTGCCGCATGCGGCTTCGGCCGCCCTTCCACCATTGGGGGACTGCCGATGCGACCTGGAACGTATCTGTCGATCGCGCTCGCATCGACAGCCGCCTTGCCCTGGTGCCTTGAAACGGCACATGCGGCCGACCGCCTGCAGGGGGCCTGGGTGACGGACGCGGCACCCTGCGACGACGTCTTCACCAAGCGCAACGGCCGGGTGGCATTCAAGCCAAATGCGGAGGATTGGTCGGCCTTCATCGTGGATGGCAAGCACATTCGGGGAGCTCGCGTGACCTGCGACCTGATCTCCGCCAAACACAAGGGCGACGTGACTTCCTTCCTGCTCGGATGCAAGAGCCGGATCATGTTCGGCACCATCAGTGTCTCCGCGCGCTTCGAGAACGACGACAAGTTCGTGCGGTTCGACCCGGAATTCCCGGAGGTGCAAACAGCCTACAACCGGTGCGCGCGTTGAGCGCCGAATGGGGCCCAGGGAAGGCCCGTCGCGGCATCACCTTCGGTCGAATGGCGATGCTGAGCTCTTTGGATACCCTGCAGTGTCGCCTCAGCGCTTCGCGACCCTGGCGCCCGGCACAGGCTCGGGCGGCGGGGCCGCAGGCGGAACGACACCGACGGGGAACGCCACGGTGACAAGTGCGATCGTGCCTTGCGGACGATTGTCGACGCTGATCTCCCGAAGGACCTTGAGCCGTGTCGAGACAGGCGTCGTGCCGACGTTGAAGGTGTAGCTGACGGTGCCGCCGACGGCGGTGGTGCGCCCTTTATAGGGGCCGAGCGTGGCGCCGGCTCCGCTGTCGCCGGTGATCTGCTGATAATGCGAGAACAGGGCGCCGATCGAGAATTCCTTGCTGAGATATTGGCTGACGGCCAGGTCGACATGGACCGCGTTGCCGCTCTTGTAGTCCGTATCGTCGTTCTTGCCGTTGATCTCGAAGCCGACGGCGCCCGAGATGTCGAGCCCGATATTGGGGTCGAGCCAGGTCGCGGCAGCAGAGATATCGCCGATCCAGCGGTTGAAGGACAGGTTCGCCAGCTGGCCTTCGCGGTAGGTTCCGGAGGGGATGTTGACCGAACCTCCCACCTGCCAGTGGAAGTTACCGGCGTGCCAGCCGACGAAGCTCGTGAGGACCGGATCGCCAAACAGGAAGGCCGAGTCCCGTAGTTTCACGCCGAGCGCGCGCCCGAGGCGGGGGGCGGCTATCAACGCGCCTGCGCTGACACGCGGCTCGCCAAAGGGCAGGAGGAGGGCGAAACCGAGATTGCCGCCCAGGATTTCGATGGGCGTCACCCAGGTCGGCGTGACGAAGCCGACGCGCGCCTCGACCTTGACGTTGGCGAGCACCGCACCGCCGATCTGCGTCTGCCTGCTGGCGGAGAGCCTGCCTGAATAGCTGTAGAAATCGCTCTCGAAGTAAAAGCCAGGCGGCGGCACGATGCCGGCCAGGGGGCCGCGGAAGCCCGGAACGTAAAGGCTGGCGCCGCTCTCCGTGGCGTGAACATCGCCCGGCCCCAGCGCAGTTACGGTGGAAGCCGCCGCAGCTGCGATAGCAACACCAAGCCGCCTAACGCCAAGCCGCTTCATGATTCGCTGCCCTGCTGAATCGGACGTCAAGGCTGTACGCGGACGCCACCAGCGTCAAGCGGACCGAGCGCCGGAGACGCTCCGTCGGTTGCAGGCCTGTAACAGTAACAACGTGCATCCGGTGTGCTTTTGCGCAGAATGACGGGACAACCATCCGATCCTCCGTGTCGTGGATGAACCGCGATGGAGCATGCGCGCAGACGCGGCCTAGCCCGCCTGATGCTTCGCTGGCCCGACCGGCGTGCGCAACTGCGGAGTTTCTCTCCCGATGATCCCCGTCTGGGCGATCTGTTCGAAGCCTATGAGCTGGCTTGCGAGGCTGCGGGCTATTGGCAGAGATCGGATGCGCCCTTCGGTCTCGAACGGGCTCGGGAGTACCAGGCGCTGGCGGATGCCACCGAGGAAGATATTCTGCTGAAGATCTCCTGAGCTCATGACCGCAGCGGAGCATAGCCCTGCGTTACCTCCCGCTTGTCCGGCAATCGCGAGTTGAGTCAGTATGCCGTCCTAGGCTGAACGTTGCGGTTTTCTTCCAAGCTTTAGGGTGAAGCTATGGACGGAATCTACTCGGCTAACGGTCAAAGGCAGCCCTCCTCGGACGCTGTCTTGACAGCGCTCCAGAGCTTGCTGGCTTCGGATTCACTCAGGCTGTCCGAGCGAAACCGCCGGTTTCTTTCATTCGTGGTCAAGCAGGCGGTCGAGGGCCAGGCCGAACGGATCAAGGCCTATTCGATCGGCGTCGACGTGTTCGGAAGGGATGACAGTTTCGATCCGACACTCGATCCGATCGTCAGGATCGAGGCGACGCGCCTGCGGTCGGCGCTGACCGCCTATTACGACGGCCCCGGCCGGTCGGAGAACATACGGATCTCAATCCCCAGGGGTAGCTATATCCCGGTCTTTTCCTGCTCACTTCAGGCCCAGGGCAATGCCGATGAGCTATGTCGCACCGGTCAGTCTGCCGCATGCGATCGCGCAACGATCGTGATCCACGATCATTCGGGTGAAGGCGATCCAGAGGCCGGGCTGAAGAGTGAGCTGTTCGTGGACGCGCTGCTGGTCACGCTCCGGCAGGAGCGCTTCAGGGTCCGTATTCTGCCCGCCAATGATCGAAGCGCGGCCCTAAGCGCGATCAACGCGCTTTTCGCCAATCCCGGCACGGCTTGCTCGCTCGACATCACGGTCCGGATCCTGAACGACGGCCAACGCTATTCCTGGCGCCTGGTCGATCTGGCCACCTCGGAGGTTCTGACGTCCAATTTCCAAGCCTGGACCACCCCCACGACGCCTTGCCCCGCTATTGTGGGCGATTTCGCTGCGACGACGGCCAGGACGATCTCCGACCTCCTTCGCGCGCGAGAACACTCGGTCGGCGGGCGGCTGTAACCGTTACAGCCTTAAGCCGTGCTGACGGGCATGCAAGTTTCCCGGCAGCGCCGGCAATGCGCTTCCAGGGTCGCGCGATGCCGGCGCGATGCGAAACCGGGAGTGTTTCATGATACGCGACAAGCTTCTGGCTACGGCTGCCTTGGCGGCCTTCATAGGCCTCTCGGCGCCGCTCAAGGCCCAGCAGCCTGCGCCGACGCAGCCGGCTAGGCCCAATATCCTCGTGATATTCGGCGACGACGTCGGCCAGTCGAACCTCAGCGCCTATACGCGCGGCGTCGTCGGCTACAAGACGCCGAACATCGACCGGATCGCCAATGAAGGCATGATCTTCACCGACTACTACGCCGAGAACAGCTGCACGGCGGGCCGATCGACCTTCATTACAGGCCAGGCTTGCATGCGCACCGGCTTGTGCAAGGTCGGCATTCCGGGCGCTCCTGTCGGAATGCAGAAGACCGACATCACCATGGCGCAGGCCCTGAAGCCGCTCGGTTACGCAACCGCCCAATTCGGCAAGAACCATCTCGGCGACCGCGACGAATACCTGCCGACCAACCACGGTTTCGATGAGTTCTTCGGAAATCTCTACCATCTCAACGCGGAAGAGGAGCCGGAAAGGCCCTACTGGCCGAAGGATGATCCGAGCTTCCTCAAGGCCTATGCGCCGCGCGGTGTCCTCAAGACATCTGCCGATGGCAAGATCGAGGATACGGGCCCGCTCACGCGCAAGCGGATGGAAACGATCGATGACGAGACGACGGGCGCTGCGGTCGACTTCATGCAGCGGCAGGTGAGGGCGAATAAGCCATTCTATACTTGGATGAACTTCACTCGCATGCACATCTTCACCCATGTGCGAGAGTCGATGCGTGGCCAGAGCGGCATGCCCGGAAACGAATACGCCGACGGCATGGTCGAGATGGACATGAACGTCGGGAAGCTTCTCAAGACGCTCGACGACCTTGGTGTCGCCAACAACACCATCGTCGTCTTCACGACGGACAACGGCCCGAACGCCTTCACCTGGCCCGATGCCGCGACGACGCCATTCCGCTCGGAAAAGGACACCAACTGGGAGGGCGCCTTCCGGGTACCGGCGATGATCCGCTGGCCGGGCAGGATCAAGGCGGGCGATGTCGCAAACGGCGTCGTCTCCGGCCTCGACTGGTTCCCGACTTTGCTGGCGGCGGCCGGCGATACCGAGGTCAAGGAGAAATTGCTCAAGGGCTGGCAGCCCCAAGGCAATCCGACCACGTTTCGGAACCATCTCGACGGCTATAACCAGCTCGATTACCTGACCGGAAAGAGCAACAAGAGCGCCCGCAACGAGTTCTATTATTTCAACGACGATGGCGCGCTCGTCGCCATGCGGACCGGAGACTGGAAGCACGTCTTCGAGAAGCAGGAGCAGCCGGGCCAGTTCGACGTCTGGGCGCATCCGTTCACGCCGTTGCGCGTGCCGAAGCTGTTCAACCTGCGCATGGATCCCTACGAGCACGCCGAGATTTCCGGCAGCGGCTACGATCAATGGCGCGTCGAGAACGCGTATCTCCTGGCGCAAGCCCAGATCAAGGCGGCGGGGTTCCTCGAAACTTTCGTCGAGTACCCGCCGAGCCAGCGGATCGCGAGCTTCAGCATCGACCAGATCCGTCGCAGCGTCGACCGCAAGATCGACGAATCCTTCCAGAAGCGCGGCCTCCAGTAGCGGGAGCCGGCAAGACAGGACCGGTCGCCCTCCGGCGGTCGGTCATCTCTTTCTGCGAGCCAAGAGCAGTCCATGAGGTGCTCGCGCTGGCTTTCCGTCTGCCGGAGACGGAGCCAATCAAGTTCGATAACGGCCTCGGGGGAGGAGTGCTCATGTTCCTCGTGTTGCGGAAATGGGGGATCGCGGCTGTCGCTCTCCTCTTCGCTGCCCTCAGCCAGTTCGCTCCGGTTCACGCGCAGGGCGATCCGCTCCCGGCCTGGAACGAAGGCAAGGCCAAGCAGGCGATCCTCGATTTCGTCGGCAAGGTGACGCGTGAGGGCGGAGCGGAGTTCGTGCCGCCGGAGCGGCGGATCGCGACTTTCGACAATGACGGCACGCTCTGGGCGGAGCAGCCGGTCTATTTCCAGCTGCAATTCGCCTTCGACGAGGTAAAGCGCCTTGCGGCTGCAAAGCCCGAACTGAAGGGCAGGGAGCCTTATCGCTCCGTCTTGGCGCGCGATCTCAAAGGACTGACCGCCAACGGCAACAAGGGCTTGATGCAGCTGATGGCGGCCACCCATTCCGGCATGACCACTGATGCCTTCGCGACGTTGGTTCGGAATTGGTTCGACACGGCCCGGCACCCGACGAAACAGCGCCGCTATGACGAGCTCGTCTACCAGCCACAGCTCGAACTGCTGCGCTACCTGCGCGCGAACGGCTTCAAGACCTTCATCGTTTCGGGCGGAGGCGTCGAGTTCATGCGGGTCTTTGCCGAGAAGGCCTATGGCGTTCCGCCTGAGCAGGTCGTCGGATCATCGGGTGTGGTGAAGTTCCGCGACGGCCCTGACGGCAAGCTCGACCTGTTCAAGGAACCTAAGATCGAGTTCATCGATGACGGGCCAGGCAAGCCAGCTGGCATCAATCGCTTCATCGGCAGGCGGCCGATCCTCGCCTTCGGCAATTCCGACGGCGATCTCCAGATGCTGCAATATGCGGCCGCCGGGGAGGGCGCGCGCCTCGCCCTGATCGTGCACCACACCGACGCCGAGCGCGAATGGGCCTATGATCGCAAGTCGGCCATCGGCAAGCTCGACAAGGCGCTCGACGAAGGCGCGGCCAAAGGCTGGGTCATCGTCGACATGAAGGCCGATTGGAAGACTATCTTTCCTGAAGCACGTTAACATCCCGCGCCATCGGGCCTGGTCTGGCGCTTCCGGACCACGAACAGAACCGGCGCGGCCGGCCGGAAGCCGAGAGCTACGATCCGCGCCTGCCGGCCATCCGTATCCCTCGGAAGGCGCTGAAAGGCGGCTCGCATCTGCGTGCGCCGAGCTATTCTCGGCGCTGCCGTCCCGCGGCACGCCATGCGGAACCGGCCGATACCTCCACCAGCCACGTCGGATTGCGCTGCGTGCTGCGCAAGCGCGACGCCTAGATGGCGAATCATGAAGGCCGTTCCTGCCGTGGCGTTCGCTGCCAGGCTCCCACACTGCCTTGCCTTCGCATTGCCAGCTCAGGCGCCGTAACCGTTACAAGGCTGACAAAGCCTCGCGTTCGGTCACATCTCTCTCTGGATGCGGCGAAGGGTGCAGTGATGGACGGAGCCGGACCGAGCGCGCGCGACGCTGTCCGCGATCTCCAGGACAGGATCAACCAGGACATCATCGGACAGGAGCGGGTGGTCGAGCGGATCGTCGTCGCGCTCCTCGCCAACGGCAACGTCCTGCTGGAGGGGCTGCCCGGTCTCGCCAAGACGCGCGCAATCAAGAGCCTGTCGACGAACCTCGAATCCGATTTCAGCCGCATCCAGTTCACGCCCGACCTGCTGCCGTCCGATGTGACGGGCGGCGAGATCCTGCGAGCCGATGGCCAGTTCGAGTTTCGCAAGGGGCCGGTGTTCGGCAACCTCATCCTCGCCGACGAGATCAACCGCGCGCCGCCCAAGGTCCAGTCGGCACTGCTCGAGGCGATGGAGGAGCGCCACGTCACCGTGGCCGGCCAGCGCTACGATCTGCCGCCGCTCTTCATGGTGCTCGCCACCCAGAATCCGATAGAGCAGGAAGGCACCTATCCGCTGCCCGAGGCGCAGATGGACCGCTTCCTTATGCATGTGCGGATCGACTACCCCTCCGACGCCGACGAGGTGAAGGTCATGCAGCTCGTCCGCTCCGAGAACGCGGCGAAGCCAGGCCAATCGGCCGGATCCCCGGCGAAGATTCCCCAGAAGATGATCTTCGATGCCAGGGCCGAGATCGACCGCGTCGAGACCAAAAATGTCGTTGAAACCTATATGGTCGGCCTGATCGCGGCCACGCGGCGACCGGCGGAATACGGCGATCACCTCAAGAACTGGATTGCGGTGGGGGCAAGCCCGCGCGGCTCGCTGGCGCTCGACAAGTGCGCGCGGACCTATGCTTGGCTGCAAGGGCGGGACTACGCCACTCCCGAGGACGTACAGGCGGTCGCGCACGATTGCCTCAGACATCGGATCTCGCTCGCCTACGAGGCCGGCGCCGACGGGGTATCGGCCGATGCTGTGCTGGACGAGGTCGTGAAGCAGGTCGCCGTCGCCGTATAGCGGAGCTCGCCATGGCACTGATGCGGGAGAAGGGGAGGGCAAAGGCAGTGGAGCCGGCGCCCCGTGCACGCGCCTTCGTTACGATCGACGAATTGCTTCGCCTCAAGCACCGGGCCCGTGGTTTCAGCTTCCTGCCGCGCCAGCCCGTGCACAGCCTGCTCGCCGGTCGGCATGCCTCGCGCCTGCGCGGGCGCGGGCTGAATTTCGAGGAGCTGCGGCATTATTTCGAGGGCGACGACACGCGCACCATCGATTGGCTGGCGACCGCGCGTCTCGGCAGCCCGCATGTGCGCGTCTATTCGGAAGAGCGCGACCGGCCGGTCATCCTGCTCGTCGACCAGCGCAGCACCATGTTCTTCGGCAGCCGCCGGGCGATGAAGTCAGTCGCAGCGGCCGAAGCCGCGGCACTGGCCGCCTGGCGGGTCACGTCGCTCGGTGATCGCGTCGGCGCGGTCGTCTTCGGTGACGATGGCATCGTCAGCATCAAGCCGCAGGCGCGGGATGTCGGCGCCGTGCGTGTCCTAAGCGAGGTCGCCCGGCAGAACGCCGCGCTAGGACGGGCTTCCTCGGGACACGGACGGAGTCGGCTTAACGAAGCGCTCGCGGCGACGGCGCGCATGGTGGCGCATGACGGGCTGGTCTGCGTCATCTCCGATCTGGACGGCGAGGATGACGAGACGCGGCGGCTGGTGACCCGCCTCAGCGCCCATAACGATATTCTGGCCGTCTTCATTCAGGACCCGTTGGAGCAGGATTTGCCGGATGTGGGGCAGGCGACGTTCAGCTCCGGAGAAGCGCAGATCGAAGTCGATGCTTCCGCGACATCATTGCGCAGCCGCTTCCGCGACGAGCGCGTGCAGTGGCGGCAGCGTCTGGCGGCGCTGTCACGCAGCCGCAGCATTCCGGTGCTGCCGATCTCACCCGATCGCGATGTCGCCCTGCAGTTCCGCGAACTGATCGGCCGGCGCCAGACGCAGAAGCTCGCGAGCGCCGGAGGACGGGCGTCATGAGCGGAGACGCCGGCGACCTTGCCAATCTGGCCGATCTGGCGCTGCCGCCCGTGGTTTCCTTCTGGCCGCCGGCTGTCGGAGTCTGGGTCGTCGGCGCGACCATGGTCGCGGCGCTGGCCGTGGCAGGCTGGCGGGCATGGCGCCGCTATCGCGCCGATGCCTATCTGAGACGTGCTGATGCGGAGGTCGCCCGGGCGACGTCGATCGAGCAGGTTTCGGCGGTGTTGAAGCGTGCGGCCATGGTCGCCTATGGCCGGGAGCGCGTGGCCTCGCTGACCGGTGCGAGCTGGGGCACCTTCATCCGGGCGACGACGCCGGCCGGCACGTCGATCGAGCCGCTGGCGAGCCGTCTCGACGCGCCCTACGCCGCGGAAGGGCCGGTGGCCGGGCAGGGGCCTTCCTCGCCTTCAGCGGCCGCGCGCGTCTGGCTGCGGGCGCAGCGTGGCCTTGTCTCGGAGCGGAGGTGACGATGCTGTCCTTCGCCTATCCCTGGATCGTCCTGCTCGCGCCGTTGCCGCTTCTCGCCTGGTTCGCACTGCCGCCCCATGCCGAGCGGCGGATCGGCCTGCGCGTGCCCTTCTTCGACAGGTTGACACGGCTGAGCGGGCAGCAGTCCTATGCCGGCGGGTTGGTTGCGCGCCGCAATCTCGGGCGCCTGCTTGTTCTGACGACGGTCTGGCTTCTGATGCTCGCCGCGCTCGCTCGGCCGGAGTGGATCGAGCCGCCGCTGCACCATGACCTGCCGGCGCGCGATCTTCTCGTCCTCGTCGATCTTTCGGGTTCGATGGATACTAGGGACTTCACGGACACTTCGGGCAAGACGGTCGACCGGCTCACGGCCGTGAAGCAGGTGCTCGATGACTTCCTGTCGCGTCGTAAGGGCGATCGGGTCGGCGTCGTCGTGTTCGGGGATGCGCCCTTCGCCCTCGTGCCCTTCACAACCGATCTGGAGCTCTGCCGAACCATGCTGCGCGACACGGCCGTCGGCATGGCTGGGCCGCGCACGGCCTTTGGCGATGCGATCGGCTTGGGCATCGGCCTCTTCGCGAAGAGCACCGTCAAGGCGAAGACGATCATCGCTCTGACCGACGGCAACGACACGATGAGCAAGGTGGCGCCGGTGGAGGCCGCCCACGTTGCCGGAGACAAGGGCATCGTCATCCATACCATCGCGGTCGGCGATCCGCAGGCGGCCGGCGAGGACAAGCTCGACGAGGCGGCGCTCAAGGAGGTCGCAACCGCGACCGGGGGCGGCTTCTACCGTGCGCTCGATCGCGTCCAGCTCGCGGACATCTACCGCCGCCTGGACGAGGTCGAGACCCGCAAGATCGATACGGTGAGTTTCCGGCCGCGCCGGAATGTCTATTGGGTGCCGCTCGCCGCTGCGCTCGTGTTGGTGCTCCTGACCCAGGCGATCATCCTCGCCCGGCGTCATCTTCGCCCCGCCCCTGCCCGGACAGTGGCTGCGACAAGGGGAGGCGCCCTATGATGGCGGCGCTCTCCGCCTTTCATTTCGAGCGCCCGTTCTGGCTACTGGCGCTCATTCCCACTGTCGCTTTCTGGCAGATCGATCGACGCGGTTCCGATGCGATGCTGCAATGGCGCCGCGTCATCGATGCCGAGCTGCTGCCCTATCTGCTGGTCAAGCGCGGGCAGGGGCCGCGGATCAGCCCGGCGGACTGGCTGGCCGCCGCCCTGGTGCTGGCAACCATCGCGGTCGCCGGCCCCGCCTGGCAGCGCGAGCCGTCGCCGTTTGCCGATGCGAAGCCAGCGGCGGCGATCGTGCTCAAGGTCACCCCATCGATGCTGACCGAGGACCTTGCTCCGACAAGGCTCGACCGGGCTCGCCAGAAGCTCAGCGACATCCTGGCGGCTCGTGAGGGCGCCTCGACCGCCTTGATCGCCTATTCCGGATCGAGCCATATCGTGCTGCCGGCGACGCCGGACAGCGCAGCGCTGATCGATCTCGCCAAGGCGCTTTCGCCGCAGATCATGCCCAAAGAGGGCGACGATTTGCCGGCGGCACTGGCGCTGGCCGACCGGGCTCTGGCGAGTAGCGCGAATGGCGGCTCGATCTTACTGCTGGCCGATACGGTGGGGCCGCAACCGGGCGCGTGGCCGAAGCTCGATCGGCCCGTGACCATCCTCGCATTGGTCGAGACCGGCGCCACGACCGACGCTTTCAACACGGTCCCGCAGGCCAGCGTGATCGCGACGACGCCGGATGGCGAGGACGTCGCCGCGGTGGTGCGACGGCTCGACAGTGGCGATGCGGCAGCCAGCGTCGCGGGGGAGGGCCAGCATTGGCTGGAAGCGGGATACTGGATCGTCCCGTTGTTGGCCCTGCTCACCCTGCTCTGGTTCCGGCGCGGATGGGTGCTGGCATGAGACGGGCCGGCAAGATCTATGGGCTTATCGCCCTCGCCGGAGCTGCCGTGCTGCTGGGCGCAGGCTATCGGAGCGGCTGGCAAGGCCTCTGGCTCCTTCCGGACCAGCGAGGCCGCCTGCTGCTCGGCCAGGATCGCCCGGCGGAGGCGGCGCAGGTCTTCCGCGATCCGCTCTGGCGTGGCGTCGCGCTCTTTCGGTCGGGATCGTTCAAGGAGGCGGCGCGGGCCTTCGCGGCCCGTGACACGGCCGACGGCGCCTTCGACCAGGGCAATGCGTTGGTGATGCTCGGCCTGTATGACGATGCGCTCAAGCGCTATGACCGGGCGCTGGCGCTGAGGCCCAGCTGGCCGGAGGCGCTCAACAACCGCGAGATCGCCCGCATAAGGGGCGAGCGCCGGAAGGCGGATGGTCCGCCAGCCGACCAGCCTGACCTGAAGCCCGACGAGGTCGTGTTCGACAAGACGAAGAAGGGCGGCGACGACACCACGATCCAGGGCAATAAGGCTATGTCCGACGAGGCCGTCCGAGCGCTCTGGCTGAAGCGGGTGCAGACTAATCCCGCCGATTTCCTGAAAGCAAAATTCTCCTATGAGCTCAGTTCGCTGAAAGCAGGGGCTCAACCATGAGATGGCTCTCGCTCCTTGTCCTCCTCGCCCTGTCACCACCGGTTCTCGCCCAGCCGGCCGGCCCGCCGCTCGTCAGGACGACAGTGAAGCCGACCGAAGGCGTCGTCGTGGGGCAGGCCGTCGCCATCGATGTGAGTGTGCTGTTTCCCGACGAGATGGCCCGACCACCTCTGGTCAGCCTTCCCGAGGCGGCGGGCGCGCAAATATTTCGCTTTGAGAGTCAGGCGCTGACGATCCGGGACCGCATCGACGGGCGGGACTATGTCGGGCAGGTCTTCGAGTTCGTCCTGTTCCCGCGGCGGGGCGGCGCGATCGACATCCCGGCCGCTAAGGTGACGCTACTCGATCGCGGCGGCAATCCGGTCGGTGCGGCGGAGGGAAATTCGTCCCGCGTCGCTGTCAGCGTGCCGCCGGGCATCGACGCGTCCGGCCCGGTGCTGGTGAGCGACAAGGTCGAGGCGAGGCAGGAATGGTCGCCAGACCCGGCCAAGGCGAAGCTCGCTCCGGGGAGCGCCGTCGTCCGGACGATCCGGCGCCAGGCCGAGGGCGTGCCGGCGCTCGCCATGGCCGATTTTGCCTTCACCGCGCCGGAGGGCGCGCGTGTCTATGTCGATCCCCCGGTGGTGGAGGACCACACCAATCGCGGTGAGGTGGCTGGGACACGCACCGACAAGGCGACCTATGTCTTCGAGAGAGCAGGGAGCTTCGACCTGCCCGCACTGGCCCAGCCCTGGTGGAGCCTCGCGAGCAAGCAGGCGCGAACTGAAGCTCTGCCGGGCGTTGCTGTGACCGTAGCGGCTGCTTCGGCAGCGAGAGGGCGGCTACGCCTCGAACCGTCCTGGGTCGCTGGCAGCTTGGTCGCCCTGGGCGGCCTCGCACTCATCGCGACCGGTGGGCCGCTTCTCGTCCGCGTGTGGCGCTCAAGGCGGGAGGAGTACCGCGCTTCCGCTGCCTTCGCCCGAAGACAGCTCCTCAAGGCGGCCGGGACCGGCAATCCCGCGCTGACGTACCGGGCGCTCATGGAGTGGCGCGCGCGGCTTGCACCGGTCGATCGCGCAGATGCGGATCGGGATCCCGCCCTTGCGGCATCAGGCGGGCGGCTCGGGCAGGCGCTGTTTGGCGGCGGACGCGACTGGGACGAGAAGGACGGCGCTGCGTTGGCGCGAGCGGTGGCAGGCTGGCGGTTCCGAACCGGTTTCGACGCCAGTGTGGGACCGCTGCCTCCGCTCAATCCGGCAGTGGGAGAATCGGCGACTTCGACGACGTGAAATCCTGACGGGCCGGACTGGAGTAGGAGCGGCGCCTTGTGAGTTCACGCTGAAGCGCGACTTGCGAGAGTGCGATCCTATCCGACCGCCCGCATCTGGGCGAGGAGCTTCTGCCGGAAGACTTCGGCCGGCGTCTTGTAGCCCAGGCACTTTCGCGGCGTGGCGTTCAGGTGCTCGCAGATCTCCTTCAGCTCCTGGTCGGTGAGGGAGAGGGGATCGACGTCTCGCGTGAGCCATTTCCTGGCCCGCCCGTTCGTGTTCTCGACGGTGCCTTTCTGCCAGGGCGATTGCGGGTCGCAGAACCAGGTCTGGGCCCCGATTCCGGCCTGGAGATAGGGCCAGTCAGTGAACTCCGTGCCGCGGTCGAAGGTGATCGAGCGGCGCGCGCGATGGGGCAGGGCGCGCATGACGCTGATCAGCCGTTCCATGATCGGCCGCGATTGCCGGTCATTGTTGCGCAGGAGAACCGCGAAGCGGCTGACCCGTTCGACCAGCGAGGTCACATTCGCCTTGCCGAATTTCTGGCGGAACTGGATCAGATCGCACTCCCAGTGCCCGAACTGCTTTCGATCGGCGACGACGTCCGGACGGCGCAGGATGTTCAGTTCCGGGCTGAAGCGCTGGCCATGCCGGCGCCTCGCATGGCGCGGACGGCGCCGCGCGCGGTGTTCCGGCAGGTGCCGCCAGAGCTTGATGGCCTGGCCGTCCGCGGAATAGGCGAACTTGTAGATCGTCTCGTGGCTGACCGAGATCGGATGACGCTCGAGACGCATCCGGCCCGCGATCTGCTGGGGCGACCAGCCATGCTGAATCCGTTCGATCACCGACTGACGTACATGAGAGAAGCGCGCGAGCTTCCTCAGCCTCGTGCGCCGCTCGCGGGCCATGTCATGCGCCGTCACACAATGGTAGCCGTCGAGCTCCGGCCAGTCCTTGTCGCTGAAGGCGTTACGCCGCAGCTCGCGGAAAATCGTCGAGCGATGCCGGCCGAGCTTCTCCGCGATGACATCGACGCTCAATCCCATGCCACGCCATCGGGCGAGCTTGCGGCGCTCGTTCAGGTCCAACTGGGAGTAGGTGCGCTTCATGGCGGCGTTCCTGCGTCTGATAACCCATTGGGATCATTCGCAAGTCGCACTTCAAACTTGAACCCACCCGTTCTACAAGCCCTGTTGCAACCCCATTGAAA
>UCLR01000025.1 GCA_900473415.1 Hyphomicrobiales bacterium | reverse complement strand
TTTATGGGTATGTGACCTAGCGCGCGGTCATCACCGCGCGCGTAAACCCGGGCTCAACGAACTGGATGCTGCCGTCGGGCAAGCCGAGGATGCGGTCGACGGCTAGGCCATGGAAGCGCAGACGGCGATCGAGTGCTTCAATGGCCGCGTCCTCGTCCTCGGTGCCCGAGGCCTTGATCGCCCGTGCGACGGCATCATGCGTGCTCGCGCCGAGATGGAGCACGATCTCGGCGGCCGCTTCCGCATCCGGGACCTTGAAGACGCCCTCCGCCTGCCCCTGAGCGATGATACGGGCCAGCACGGGCAGCATCACGGTGATCGAGGCCGTGTTGATGCGGTGATAGAGCACGATGTTCTCAGGCCGGAAGACGGCATCGAAGGCGGTCCGCAGCCGCGGCGCGTCGTCGAGCTTGAGCCGGCGCGCCCGCGCCAGGAAGGCGTTCAGGCGCCCGAGCGCATCGAGGCCTGAATCCGCGTCGGCATCCGCGACCCGCTCGACCGCCTGCTCGGCCAGGCGCACCGCCAGCGCCTCCAGCACCGCCTCCTTGGAGGCATAGTGGTGATAGAAGCCACCCTTGGACACGCCCGCCTTCGCGATGATCTCGTTGATGGTGGTGTTCTCGTAGCCGCGCTCAAAGAACAGAGCCTGCGCGCAGTCGAGCAGCTCGCTCCTGCGGATATCCGGGTGCTTCACAACGCGCGGCATGCCCCGCTCCCGCTTGACGACCGACCGCCGGTCTTTAAAATGACCGACTGCCGGTCTGTCATTGTCTAGTCCGCATCGGCGGCGCTTGCAATCCAGCTTAGCCGCCTGATCGGCGTCCGGCCGGAGACGTGTCTTGAAGCCGACTCGTATTCTGGTTCTCCTGGCCGCCATCGGCCTGGCCGGGGCGGCCTCCTGGAATTACATGCGACCGCGGCCTGTCACCTGGGTCGCGCCCCGGCGCGGCGATGCGGCTCAGATCGTCTATGCCACCGGCACGGTCGAGCCGGTGAGCTGGGCCAAGGTCACGCCGCTCATCCGCGAGAGGATCGTCGAGCTCTGCGACTGCGAGGGCCGCAAGGTACGCCGCGGCGACGTGCTGGCCCGGCTCGACAGCTCGCAAGCACAGGCGACGCTCGCCGAACTCAAGGCCCGCGAACAGCTCGCCAAGGCGGAGCATGAACGGCTCTCCGTGCTGCTGGAGCGCAATGCCGCCAGCCAGCAGGCGCTCGATCGCGCCCGCAGCGAGGTCCACCAAGCCACGGCTCTCATCTCCGGACAGACCGCACGCCTCGAAAGCCATGTGCTGCGCGCGCCGATGGACGGCACGATCCTGCGCAAGGACGGCGAGGTTGGCGAGATCGCCGAACCGGGCACTGTCCTGTTCTGGATCGGCGAGGGCCGGCCGCTGCGGATCGTGGCGGACGTGAACGAGGAGGATATCCCGCAGGTCAAGCCTGGCCAGGAGACGCTGGTCAGGGCCGACGCCTTTCCCGAGCGTGTGCTCAAGGCCAAGGTGGGGAGCATCACGCCGAAGGGCGATCCCGTCGCCAAGGTCTATCGCGTTTATCTGACGCTGCCAGAGGACACGCCGGTGATGATCGGGATGACGGTCGAGCTCAACATCGTCGTGCGCGTCGTCAACAACGCCCTGCTACTGCCGACGAAGGCGCTGCAGGGCGATGCAGCCTTCGTGATCGAGGGCGGCAAAGCCCATCGCCGGACGCTCCGGATCGGCATCCGCGGCACGAGCGATGCCGAGATCCTCTCGGGCCTTGCCGACGACAGCCGCGTCGTCAGCCCCTTTCCCGAGAAGCTGACCGATGGCACCCGCGTGTCGCCGGAGGGAGGCTGAGCGATGCGGCTGCTGTTCGAGCTTGCCCTCACCCATATTCTCGGGCGCGGCCGGCAGACCCTCGTCGCCATTCTCGGCGTCGGGCTCGGCGTCGGCTTTTCCATCGCGATGGCCGCGCTGATGCAGGGCGGCGAGAACGACTTCATCGCCAAGCTGGTCGACACGATGCCGCATGTCGAGATCAGCGACGAGCACCGCAGCGCCCGGCGGCAACCGGCTGAGGAGCGTTTCGAGGCGCTCGCCATCGCCGGGCTTCGGCCGAAGGAAGATCGCCGTGGCATCCTCAACCCGACCGAGGCGACGGCCATGCTGCGGAGCTGGATTCCGGGCCGGATGGCGCATGGCCTGAGGACGCAGGGCGTGGTCCGCTATAGCGGGCGCGATGTCGGCATCGCCGTCGTCGGCGTCGAGCCTCAATCGGAAGCGCGCGTCTCCTCGATCGCCGGGGATTTCCGGCAGGGCAGCTTCGACTCACTGATCTCGGGCGGCAACAATATCGTCATCGGTGACCGGCTGGCCGAGCGGCTGGGCGCGAGGCTCGGGACCACTGTCACCATGGTCTCCGCCACCGGGCAGAGCCGCGGCTTCAAGATCGTCGGGCTCTTCCACACCGGCACGACGGCCCGCGACGAGGGCGAGGGCTATGTCCTGCTCAAGAACGCGCAGATCCTGAGCGAGCGGCCGAACGCGATCAACCAGATCAGGCTCAAGCTCGACGACCCAAACGCAGCACCTGAGGTGGCGCGCCGGGCCGAGGCGCAGATCGGCTACAAGGCCGTCGCCTGGCAGGAGGCGAATGAGTCGATCCTGGAGGCGTTGGTGATCCGCAACATCATCATGTTCACCGTGGTCGGGGCCATCCTGCTTGTCGCGGGCTTCGGCATCTTCAACATCATCTCGACGATCACTCATGAGAAGGCGCGCGACATCGCCATCCTGAAGTCGCTCGGCTTCACCGAGGGCGATATGCGCCGCCTGTTCCTGCTCGAGGGGCTGGCGCTCGGCGCGGCTGGCTCGGTCGTCGGCTGGGCGATCGGCTTCAGCCTTTGCGTCGCGCTCTCGCTCGTCCGCTTCCAGATTTCCGGCGCCGCCGTGGCGCAGGAAATCACGCGGCTTCCGCTGGCCTGGACGATCTGGCACTACCTCATCGCCGCCGGCTTCGCGCTCCTCTCGGCCGGCGTCGCCGGTTATCTGCCGGCGCGGCAGGCGGCGCGGCTCAACCCGGTCGATATCATCCGGGGCGCGACATGACGGCGCTGATCGAGACCCAGACACTGACGCGGATCCTGCCCGCCACTGTTCCCGTCACGCTGATCGAGGATGTGACGCTCTCGATCGGCGAACGGGAATTCGTCGCGATCACCGGACCATCCGGCTCGGGCAAGTCCTCGCTGCTCTATCTGCTCGGCCTGCTCGACCGCCCGACGGGGGGCCTGTTGAAGCTCCGCGGCGAGGACACCGCCCAGCTGAACGAGCGGCAGCGGGCTGAACTCAGGCTGGCGACGCTCGGCTTCGTCTTCCAGTTCCACTTCCTTCTGCCGGAATTCACCGTGCGGGAGAATGTCGAGATCCCGATGCGCAAGCTCGGACGGCTCGACGCCAGGGCGATGCGCGAGCGCTCGACGCAACTCCTGGAGGCGCTCGGCCTCGCCGGCCACCTCGACAAGCTTCCGGACCAGCTCTCGGGCGGCCAGCGCCAGCGTGTCGCCGTTGCCCGTGCACTGGCCAACGACCCGCCGCTCGTACTCGCGGACGAACCGACCGGCAGCCTCGACAGCCAGAACTCCGAACAGGTCTTCGCCATTCTCGACGCGCTGGTGCGCGAGCGCGGCAAGACCGTAGTCGCCGTCACCCATG
This sequence comes from Hyphomicrobiales bacterium, assembly GCA_900473415.1. Taxonomy (GTDB): domain Bacteria; phylum Pseudomonadota; class Alphaproteobacteria; order Rhizobiales; family Beijerinckiaceae; genus Allobosea. Next base: position 39,584 of record UCLR01000025.1, on the reverse strand, counting down.
ACGAGGCCATGGCGGCGCGCGCGAGCCGCCGCATCCATCTCGTCGACGGGAGGATCGCCGCAGGAAGCGGCGGCTAGAGCGTGTCGTTCAGGCGTGCGACCGCGCCATCTCGCCGAGCCGGGCGAAGTTCGTCAGACTGATCAGATGGGCATGGATCGGAAACAGATAGCCCTTCCGCTTCAGCTCGAGCCAGGTGTCTTCCGGCAGCGCCTCGAGGCGCTCGGCGCTCACGACCGAAAAGCCGGAGAAGTTCGAGCTCGTGCCATCCGGCGAGCGGATCTCGACATTGATGGTCTGGAACAGGTCGAGCTCCTTCAGCGCGGCGGTGAAGGCCGTCGTCGCCTTGGCGGCATCGGAATATTCGCCGACGAAGGCGACGATGTTCCGCAGCGCCTCGGTCGGCTCGCCATCCTCACCGAAGAGGCGCTCGCCTTCCTTGTCCTGGAGCCCGGCGAAGCCGCCATCGACGCAGACGACCTGCTGCTCTGCCGAGACGTCGCCGCCGATGAAGGGATAGCGCCGCACATAAGCCGGCGGGTGTGCGCCGCGCCAGCGCCCCTCGGCATCGACGAAGCAGCTCTCACCCGGGCGCATGCCGACCATGAACAACGGCGAGACGCCGACCGGCTCCTCCAGGAACAGGATCGGCATGTCGCGGCAGCCAGGGCCGAATTCCGCCATCAGGGCCGGCAGGACATGGGCGCCGGCCGCGAAATTGTAAAGCTTGGTGACCGGTGCCAACCGGGCCTCGCGATGCGTGGTCCGGTCGAGCACGGTGATGCTGGAATAGAAGAGCGGCAGAGGGGCCATGATCCTGTCCTGACGAGAAGGCTCAGATGCTCTTGCGCAAGGTGAGCCGGAAATAGAGTTCGACATCGCGCTGGACCGCCGAGACGCGCTCGAGCGGCCGCCCGACCCCGCCCTCGAGCGAAGCCCAGTCGATCGGCCGCCAGACCAGCCCGGCGCCGACGGAGGTCGCGCGCATGGTATCGACGGCATTCGGATAGGTGATGCCGTGGTCGAGGAAAACGAAGGCCTCGAACTGCTTCAGCGGGTCCGGCAGCAGGTAATGCAGCTCCGCCTGGCCGTAGAAGCCCGAATTGCCGAAAGCCGCGCCGATCGGATAGCCGCGAACCGTGGTCGGACCACCGATCTGGAAGATCTGGTCGCCCGGCAGCTGCGTCTCGCCGGTATATTGCCAGGCCCCGACGAGCGAGCCGTAGATGTCGTCGGTGATGCGCCAGACCGAGGCGGTATTTCCCGTATAGATCGTGTGGTTCTGGTTGCGCCCCGAGAGCTTGTCCTCATGGGCGACCTGCGACCAGTTCGCCGTCGAGCTGTGTGTGAGGTTCGGCAGGGTTACGTTGAGGGAAGCGCCCGCCTGCACGCGGGTGTAGCCGCTGTCGACGGTGGTGATATCGAGCTGCTTGCTGCGGCCCTGCCCGGTGCCGAGCGCGCCGGTGGCCTGCAGCAGGATCGCATCCGTCGCGAAGACCGGCTGAGACAGGGTGAGCGAGGCGCTCTCCGATATGCCCTCCGGCCGCAGCTCGCGGATCGCTCCGCTGACGATGCGATAGGCCGAACGAGTGAAGCTCGCGCCCAGTCGCGTGCCCCAAGGCGAGACGGGAAGCGTGTAGCTGCCGCTGCCGAGGATAGTGCCTTGTGCCCGCGAACCGTAGAGGACGAGCCGGTCGTCGATGCCGAGAAGGTTGTGGTGGCGCAGGAACAGGATGCCCTGATAGCGCCCGGTCGAGGAGACGCCCTGGTTGTCGTAGGAGAGCTGGACGACGTTGCGTGGAGGCTCCGTCAGAGCCAGGTCGATATCGGTCAGGCCGAAGCTGGCGCCGGCGTTGAGCTGGGCCCTGATCTGCAGCTCGTTGATGCGGTTGAAGATCGAAACCGCGCGGTTGAGGGCCGGCGCATCGACGACCTCGTCCTCGCCGATCGGCACCTGCGAGCGAATATACCAAGGCCAGGTCTGAACCGCACCGGAGATCGAGATCTTGCCGACGCGCCCTTCGACCAGCCTGATCTTGAGCACCCCGCGGTCGAGCTTCTGCGGCGGCAGGACGGCGCTGGCGGTGATTTGCCCTTTCTCGGCATAGAGATCGTTGACCGCCTGGACGATCTGCCCGATCGCGGCGAGATCGACCCGGCGTCCGACATAGCGCGCCCGGATCGCATCGAGCTCCGCGGCGCTTAGAAAGCGGGATTCGCCGAACTCGATCTTGGTCAGGACGACGCTCGCGCCGCCGGCGGGGAATTCGAGCCGCGGCCCGGCTGGCGGCGCGACGACGCCCGGGCCGCGCTGGCGCTGCGGCGCCGTCTGGCGCTCGATCTCGAGCCGCTGACGCTCGGCCTCGCTCTCGATCGTGCGCTGCAGGACCTGGGCCCGGGCTGGACCGCCGAGGCAACCGGCGACCAGCCCCAGGACAAGAGCTGCAGCAGCGAAGCCCGACCGGCTCAAGGCTCGTTCTCGTAGCCGTCGAGATTGACGAGCGGCTTCGGCGGCGCTCCCGAACCGGCATTCACTGCGGGACCGTCGACTTCGTTGCGCCAGCGGCCATCCGCGCCAAGCACGAAGCTGCGTGCGATCTCGCCGAAGGAAGGTCCGCTGGAAACCAGATTCCCGAGCCGCGCCATGTCGCGCGTCAGGGAGCCGAGGGAGGCAGGAATATCAACCACGTCCGAATCAAAGTTCAAGATGAAGGCGTCGGTCGCGAGCTTTGCACCATTCACGGTGAGATAGAACGGGCGATTTTTCGGATAGAGCTGAACGTCGTAGCCGGTGACCGGCGCGAGGCTGCGGTTATTGGCGAAGACGGTCATGATCGGCGTCTGCAACGTCATGGCGCCCGACACGTCCGCCTTGGCGATGCGGAAATCATTCGCGGTCGTCGCGAGCCTGCTGTCGGTCGCGGCAAAGCTGCCGATCCGGACGCTGGAAGCATCGATCCTGAGATCGACCGCTTCTGCCAGGGCTGCACGCAGGCCACCGATATCGAGCGCGAGCGGCAGACCGCCGCCACCGGGAAGCTGGACGATGTCGGCGGCGATCCGCGTGCCGAGGATGGTGATGCTGTTGCCCGCACCGAAGCTTCCGAAGCGGACATCGTCGGCGGCAACGGAGGCATTCAACGCGGCGCCGCGGCCGATGGCGATGGAGCCCACGCCGCTGCGGCCGGCCTGAAGCGCCAGCGTATCCGTCGCGACGATACGCTGGCCATCGATCGAGCCCGCCGCCGAAAGCATCGCCGATCCATTCGAGGACAGCGTGCCGAAGGCGATGCCAGCCTGGGCCGAGGCGAGATTGAGGTCGCCGCCGGCGGTGATCTCGCCCAGGCTCAACGCACCGACGGCGTCGATCTCGGTCAGGCCCGCGCTCTTCAACCGAGTCAGGGTGACGGCCGCTGCGGCGAGATGGGCGGAGCCCCCAGTTTCGAGCGTCTCGGCGAGGATCGCGCCCGTGGTCGAGCGGATGGAAAGATCCGCCCCGGCCACGGCCGAGCCGAACGCGATCGGGCCGGAAGCGCCGAGCACGAGCGCATCGCCCGCGACGAGACTCGCCGCCTGGATCGAGCCGGCAGACACCGACAGCGTGCCGCTGCGAGCCTCCACTGTCGTCAGCTGGGCTGCCCCGCCGGCCTGGATGCTGGCGTCGGTTCCTGCAGCAAGCGTCGGAGCATCGACCGTCCCGGCCGCGCTGACCAGCAGGGCCCCCGCGGCTGAGAGCGACGTCGCGCTCACATTGCCGCCCACGGAGCGGACCGAGAGATCGCCCATCGTCGTGCTGGCATCACCGAGCGAGACCGAGCCCGTGGCAGAGAAGGCCGAACTCGCTCCTGCAGTGACGTGGCCGATCGCAACCGTGCCGCCATGGGCGTTGACGTTCGCCGCCGCGCCCGCGGTCAGGGCGTTGGCGACAGCGATACCGGTCGCGGCGCTCAGCGTCACGTCGCGCGCGGCCGTAACGGAGGACGCGCTGACATCGGCGCCGGTCGAGGCGAGGGAGATGGAGCCGCTGGCGCTCGACACGGCGCCGAGCACGAGCGCGGCGGAGGACGACAGCGCCAACGAGCCGCCAGCCGTCAGGTCGCCGACACCGATCGCACCGTTACCGGCCGTGATGGACACGGCCCCACCCGCGGTCAGCGAACCGATGACCGAGACGAAGGTCGCAGCCGTCAGCGTCGCGTCGCCGGCCACATCGATGCTCGCGGCGGTGATGCTAGCGCCGGTCGAGGTGGCGGCGAGGCTGCCGGCCGTGGTGGTGGCCGTGCCCAGCGTAATCGCGTCGCTCGCGGACAGGGTCGAGCCCGCACCAGCCTGGAGGCTGGCGATATCGAGTGTACCGCCGCCGGCCGTCGCGTTGGCTGCGCCGCCCGCCGTCAGCGAGTTCGTCACGGAGATGGAGGTCGCGACCGTCAGCGTCGCGTCGCCAGCCACGTCGAGGCTCGTGGCGGTGATGCCGGCGCCGGTCGAGGTGGCGGAGAAACGACCGGCCGTGGTTGTCGCGGCGCCGAGCGTGATCGCGTCGCTTGCGGACAGGGTCGAGCCCGCGCCCGCCTGGAGGCTGGCGATATCGAGTGTACCGCCGCCGGCCGTCGCGTTGGCTGCGCCGCCCGCCGTCAGCGAGGCCGTGACCGAGATCGAAGTCGCGGCCGTCAGCGTCGCGTCGCCAGCCACGTCGAGGCTCGTGGCAGTGATGCCGGCGCCGGTCGAGGTGGCGGAGAAACGACCGGCCGTGGTTGTCGCGGCGCCGAGCGTGATTGCGTCGCTTGCGGACAGGGTCGAGCCCGCGCCCGCCTGGAGGCTGCCGATATCGAGCGTGCCGCCGCTTGCGGTCGCGTTGGCTGCGCCGCCCGCCGTCAGCGAGGCCGTGACCGAGATCGAGGTTGCGGCGTTGAGCGTCGCATCGCCCGCCACATCGAGGCTCGCGGCGGTGATGCCGGCTCCGGTCGAGGTGACGGAGAGGCTACCGGCGGTCGTGGTCGCCGTGCCGAGCGTGATCGCGTCGCTCGCCGACAGGGTCGAGCCCGCACCGGCCTGGAAGCTAGCGATGTCGAGCGCACCGCCGCTCGCGATCGCGTTGACTGCGCCGCCAGCGGCCAGCGAAGTCGTGATCGAGATCGAGGTCGCGGCGGTCAGCGTCGCGTTGCCGGCCACATCGAGGCTTGCCGCCGTGATGCCGGCTCCGGCCGAGATGACGGACAGGCCACCGGCGGTCGTCGTCGTGGTGCCGAGCGCAATTGCGCCGCTCGCGGCCAGGATTGAGCCGGCGCCGGCCTGGAGGCTGGCGATATCGAGCGTGCCGCCACTGGCCGTCGCGTTGGCTGCGCCGCCCGCCGTCAGCGAATTCGTCACAGAGATGGAGGTCGCGGCCGTCACCGTTGCGTCGCCGGCGGCGTCGATCGTGCCCACGGTGACGCTGCCAGCGCTCGATGTCGCCGAGAACGCGCCGATCGTCGTGGTGGCGCTGGTGACGGCGATCGCGCCGGTCGCATCCAGCGAGCTCGCGCCGCCGGCCAGGAGCGTGCCTAGGGTCAGCGCACCGTTGCTGGTGGAGAAAGCCGCGCCGCCTGCGCTTGTCACGGCGTCGATGGAGAGGACTCCGCCCGCGGCGAGCGCGACAGAGCCGGCGTCGGCCGTCAGCGCCGAGACGTGGGTGTCCACCGGCGTGGCGAGGTTGATGTCGCCTGCCAGGCTCCGGCCCGAGAGGCTCGGCGCGGCGAAGGTGAGGGGGGCGCTCGTACTGCCGATGTCGCCGCCGGCATTCAGCGTGATGACGCCGCCGGCCTGGCCTGTGCCGAGCAGCGTGCCGGCATCGCCGTTGCCGAGGATGGAGCCGGCGGCCGTGATTGCGATCGAGGCGGTGCCGACCGGGGCGCCGAGCGCGCTCACGACATGGCCGAGCACGAGATCGCTGCCTGAGGACAGGCTGGCGCGCCCGGCAGCCTCGATGGCGGAGCCGCTTGCCATGACGATCTTGGCGCCGGTCAGCGTGATTGCACCCGCCGTGGAGCGCAGGCCGGCGAGCACGTCGATCTCGCCGTCCGCCGTGGCGGTGACACCGTTCGTGGCGCTGAGCGAGCCGAGCCTGAGCGCATTGGCCGACTGGCCGGAGACGGTCGGTGCCGAAAGCCAGGCCTGGCCGCCGATCTGGCCGGAGACCGAGCCGCTCGCCCCGACCTGCAGGCCGAGCGCCGCTGCGGCGGATCCGACATTGCCGGTCGCGTTGAGCTGGACCGAGGCGGCCGAGATGGCGATGCCCGGCAGATAGCCCTGGATGCCGCCGCTGCGCGCGGTCAGCGAGGCGGTGCCGGATGCGAAGATGCGGCCGATCTCGGCATTGCCGGCATTGGCGACGAGATAGGCGTCGCCCGCCGCTGCCGAGGCGGAGACCAGCCGTCCGCCGATCTGGTAGGTCAGCGGTGTCGCCGCCGAGCCGATGCCGCCGCCGCCCGCGGCGAGCACGAGGTCGCCGCCAGTCTGGATCTGGACCGCGCTGCGCGGCGTGGTGCCGTTGGCCTGGGTGCCGACGACGATGCCCTGCGGCGCCTGCAGGCTGACCGTGCCCGTCGCGGTGATCTGGCCGATCGTCAGCGTGCCGCCGGCCGAGCGCGGCGTCTCGCTCGACCGAACATTGGTCGTCGCCTGCACATAGACGTCACCCTGTGCGGAGGCCGAGAAGGTGCCGGTCGCGTTGATGAACAGCGGTGCGGTCTGCTTCACGTCCACGCGGGTGAGCGTGACGCCGGAGGGCACGTTGTTGATATCAGCCACTTCGACAAGGCTGCCGTCGGAGCGCTGCCCCATGATCTTCACGGTGCCGGGCGTGGTCGCGACCGAAAGCGCGGCAAGCTGCGCGTCGGTGATCGAGCCGTTGCGGATGCTGTCCAGCGAGACCTGCATGTCCGGCGCGAGCGAGCCGATGCTGCCGGCGATGTTGAGCGTCACGTCATGGCCGACGACCAGCGCGGTGCCATTGCCGACGACGCCGGAGGCCGGCTGCAGCGCCGACTTGTTGATCGCCGAGACGAGCTGCCGGTCAGTCCAGGCAGCATCGCCGGTGATACGGTCGACGAGGCCCGTGGCTGCATCGGCATTGGCCGTGCGGAAGTTGAAATTGGTCTCCAGCGTGGCGGCTTTGAAACGCGCCTGCGTCGCCCAGCCGTCGCCATAGGCGGCCTTGAAGGCGCCGGCATAGGCATTGTAGCGCTCCGTGGCGTAGGCCTTGACCTCCGCCGCCGTGGCCGCACGGGGGGGCGTGTTGGCGGGAAGGCTGAGCGCGAGGTCGGCAGCGGCCTGATAGAGCGCCACCGCATTGTCGTTCAGCTTGAAGGCGCCGTTCGCATCGACACTGCCGTTGCGGATCAGCGCCGAATAGAGGCCGTAGGCCTGCGTCACCTGCGTTTCGAAGGCGGCGACGCTGGCCTGGGCGGCGGTGTTGGCGCCGTCGGCGGCGGTCAGCTTGAGGGCGCGCGAGACCTCCGAAAGCTGGTCGGAGCTCAGCGCCTGCGCGGAGGTCTGGCCCGTGGCCGAGACGAGCCGGCCGGCATTGACGTCGATGCGGACGTCACCGGCTTCGCTCTTGATCTCTCCGACGCGCAGGTCGCCGGCGACCTGCGCGACGCCGATGTCGCCGAGCGCGGAGAGGTTGACGACGCCATCGGCATAGGAGCCATTGGGGAGCTGCGTCGCCACCGCGCGCATCTTCATCAGGCTGGTGAGCGAGCCGATGCTGCCGTTGTTGCTCGTCAGCGTGATGTTGCGGCCGACGACGTTCGCATTTGCCGAGGCCACGGTCTCGAGGCTGCCGGTGGCGCGCACCCGGATGTCACCATAGGCGTTCGGGTTGCCGTCGGCGCGCAGTGACGCGACGCGGGCGCTGCCGGTGATGTCGAGATTGATGCCGCCGCTGCCCGTGTTGGCGCTGAGCTGCGCGCCCGAAGTCAGCGTCGCCTCGATCGCCTGCGTGGCCGTGCCGATGGAGTCGCGGGCGTTCAGCGTCAGGTTGTTGCTGAGGATCGAGACGTTCGTGGCCTGGGTGATGCTGCCGGCCGTGGCGTTGATCGTCGTCGATCCGCTCGGGTTGGTGATGTTGCCCTGGAGCAGGACCGAGCTGTTCGAGGTGATGTTGACGGCGCCTGAGGCGTTACCGGCGAAGCTGATGCCGAAGGGGTTGTCCGCCTTGACCGATGCAGTGACCTGCACGAAGGCGCGGGTCACCATCTGATAATTCCAGACCGCCTGCCCTGCGCCGGGCTGCGCGACGAAGTCGCGGTCGCAATGATTGATCGCCTGCTGGTTGCAGCCGCTGTAATGCGCTTCGTTGTTGATGAAATCGAGCTGGCCGCCGGTGATCTCCTGCGTCATCCCGACGCCGACGAGGTTGGGGTTGTTCGTGATGTGGCCCGACACGCCCGCGCTCTGGGGCTGCGCATTGCGCGACCACCAGTACATCCAGTCCGCGCCCGGATTGGTGCTGGGCGACTGGTTGTCGACATAGACCCAGGGGTTGCTCGACGTGCCCGAATCGTAACGCCAGTAGGACACGAGGTCGCGCACCTGGGTCGTCTGCGGGGTCAGTCCCTCCTTCTGGAGCAGGGCCTGCTGCGTCCACTGGTAGCGCGTGCCGGCGACGGGGTTGTACTGCGTGGTGGCGCCCGAGATGAAGGCGTACGGGTTCGCGCCCTGGGCCGGCAGAGCGCCGTTCATTGTCTTGTAGACGGCGATACCGGAGCCGGGCGTATAGGCATAGGTCGTCGTGTTCAGGCCGGAGGTGACAAGCCGGTCAATGATCGTGATCTTGCTGACGCTGGCGTTCACGCCGGCGGCGGTGCCGGTGTTGATGCGGCTCGTGACGAGATCCAGCCCGGACTGGTTGTTCACGCTGACATTGCCGAAGCCGCCATTGACCTTGATGTTGCCGATCGTGTTCGTGCTGATGATCTGGCCGTCGAGCAAGACAGAGCCGCCGCCCGAGGAGGCGTTGACGTCGGCCATGACCAGGCGGTTGTTGACCACGTCATAGGAGATCGGGACGCCGCCCGGCTGGGCCCAGGCCCCGCCGAAGGCGCTCGCGAAGCTGACCGTCGTGACGCCATGGTCGAGCCATTCCTGACGGTTGCTGCGCAGGATGTCGCCAAGGCTCGAATTGATCGAGCCCTGCCAGTCGGTGACGCGGCCGGCCTCGATCGCGGCGTTGATATTGATCGTGGTCGCCTTGATCGCGACCTGGGCCCCATAGATCTTGGTGCCGCCGCCCTGGGCCGTCGGGTTGCTCTCCCGATAGGTCTGGATCGTCGGTATGACCATGAAGCGGATGTTGTTGCCCATGTCATAGCCGCCGGTGCAGGCATAGCCGGCATCGCCGATGTATCCGATGCAGTTTCCATAGAACTGCATCGAGAAGTTGCGCGTCGTGCCCTCGTCCTGCTTGCCGTATAGGAAGTAGTTCAGATCGGTCGCGCCCTGGCCCGCAGCGAGCGCGTTGGCCGCGGCGTAGACCGCCTGGTCGACATTGAGGGCGTCGCCCGGACCGCCGCCCGGATAGTAGATATAGGACTCGTATTCGGCCTGCGGCGTGGCGCCGGCATTGTACATGCCGTTCGGCCCGTTCGACGAGACCACGACCGCACCGTTCGGCACGGTGGTGTTGAACTGCAGCGCGTCGATGCGCTGGCCGGAGAAGCCGAAGGAGCCCTGCGTGTTGTTGAGCGAGACCACGCCGGCGAGATTGGTGATGTCGCCGCCGATCAGCAGGGCGGGACCCTGGCCGCTGGCGTCGAGCTGGCCGGTATAGCTGTTGTCGATCGTGATGACCGGCATAGCGTCGGGGTTGGTGTGGCGCGTCAGCGAGCCGGTGGAGCCGACGATCTGGCCGCCGGTCGTCTCGGGGATATAGGCGCCGCCGTCGAGGATGAGATAGGCGTTGCTGCGGTTGATGACGGTGATCGAGGGGCCACCATTGGCGTTCAGCGTGCCGTTGCCCTGGACCGTACGACCATTGACATAGACGTTGCCGCCGGCCGCGTAGAGCTGCGTCAGGCGCACCGCCTTAACCGGCGAATGGCTGATGCCGGAGATCAGCGTCGGGGCGACCGTGGGGTCGTAATTGGCGTTGACATAGGCGACGGCGTCGAAGGCCGAGGTGTAGCTGGAAGTCACGGGCGCGCCGCTGATGAAGCGGATCGTCGGCGTCTCGTTGGGGCCGCACTGCACCGAAGCATTGACACCGCAGCCGATCTCGATGCGCTGCGTGTTGTAGATGCCGGCCGTCGCCGTGCCGTTCATCACCAGCGTCGAGGTGGAAGAGAACCCGGGGCTGCTCGAGCCCGCGGTCACCGGGATGAAATAGAGCTCGTAGCCATGGCCGGTGCCGTCGGCCTGGGCGTTGATCAGCCCGTCATAGGCGCCGAGCGTGACGTTCTGCGCGCTGGAGATCGTGGCGCCGCTGCCGATATCGGTCTTGGCGTGGTTCTGCAGGTTGGTCGAGGCGTCGGCATCCGGCACGGCGATGAGGCCGCGGACATAGCCGAGCGCCGTCGCAGTGCCCGTGAGCGCGTTGGGCGTCTGGCCGCCGCGGCCGGCGGTGACGTTGACGTCGTAGAGGCCGAGCAGCACCGAATTGGCGCCGACCTTCACGTCGTTGTCGGTGGTGATGGTGACGTCCGCATCGGCGAGGCCGACGCTGGCGAGGCCGTAGGTATTGACGTAGGCGTTCGCCCGCACGTTGGCGGTCGCGTAGGTGCCGAGGTTGATGACGCCGTAGGAGTTCACCGCGTCGCGCAGGCCGAGCGTCACCTCGTTGTCAAGCTGCGCCGTGTAGCGCGTCGAGACGCCGGCGCCCTGCAACAGGCCGCCCGTCGTCAGCGTCGCGGTGTCGTCGGCCGCCAGCTCGCTCCAAGCCTGGATCAGGATCGAGCCGGGCGCCGCCGTCGGGCTCGCGCCGCCGGCCAGCGCGACGTCGTCGCCGAGGACGACATGCGAGGTGCCCTCGATGTCGGTCCGCGCGGTCGCGGCGGCGCCGTTGATGCCGCCGCCGGCGGCGGCTTGCACCGAGCTGCCGAGGTCGAGCTGGGTGAAGACGTTCTGGCTGGTCAGCGAGATCGCCTGCTGGCAGCTCGAGAGATAGCAGCCCGCCGTGTTCGGGCCGGAAGCGCCGATGATGCTGCCGGCACCGAGCGAGTTCAGCACGTCGACATGGGCGCCGTTCTCCGCCAGCGCGGCGCTGGCGCCGAGCGCCGAAGCCTGCAGGCTGTCGACGAGCGAGGCGTAGCGCGCGGTGTGGCTTGCGCCGATCGTGACGAGACCGGTGCTTATCCGGGCATTGGTGCCGAGCGAGGCGGTCACGGTCGCCTGGTTGGAGGTCGAGCCGGTCGCGCCCGAACCGGCATAGAGGCCGCCGCTGCCGGCCTCGGCATGGGCGATCTGCGTATCGCTGCCGGCCGCGGTCAGGGTGAAGGTGCCGGCTCCCGACGCGGCCATTGTGACCCCGTTGCCGGTGGAGGCGGTGGTGTGTGTGTCGGCGTCGGCCTGGGCGTTGACCGTGCCGACGGCAGCCGTGCCGGCGACAGTGACGCCGGTGGCGGTCGCGCCCTGCGTGGTGGTGTTGGACGCCTTGATTTCGACCGTGCCGTTCGACAGCCGGACGTAATCGCCGACCGAGGCCGTGACGGAGCTGGTGTTGCGCGCCCGTGCATCGGTGCCGACGGCGCTGACATAATAGGCGCCGGAGCCGGCGATCGCCGAAGCCGAGGCGGACATGCCGCCGCGCGTGAAATCGTCCGTGTTGTCCTCGAGCTCCGCCGCGTCGCCGAGCGCAGTGCCGAAGATCGAGCCCGTCGCCAGCACGGAGAGCTTGCCTGCGGTGAACTGGCTCACCGGCAGGCTGGCATTGCCTTCGATGGAGGCGCGCAAGGTCGGATTGACCGTGGCATGGGCGATGGCCGCGCCGACGGCGAGGCCGCCGGCGACCGCGACGCCCTTGGCGGACGCCTTGGCGTCGGGCGAGGCCTTGGCCTCGACCTTGATCGTGCCGGCCCCGACATTGGCGCTGGCGCCGGAGCCGATCACGGCGGAGACGTTCGAGCTGTCAGTCGCGTCGGCCCGCGCGCCCGCGCCTGCGGCGAGCAGGCCGCCGACGCCGGCCACGGCAGCCGCATAAGCCGCGCCCGTACTGCTCGCACCGATGGTGAGGCCGGCGCCGGTCAGGTTGGAGCCCGCCACATAATTCGCCGCGACCGTGCTGTCGGCGCTGCTGGAGGCGAGCGAGACGCCGAGCGCCAGGCCGCCGGCCACCGTCGCGCCGAAGGCGTCCGAACGGCTGGTCTGGCTGTTGTTGGCATTGACGGTGGTCGCGCCGGTCACCGTCAGATTGCCGCCGAGCGTCGCCGTGACGGTGTTGGCGATCGAGCCGTCCGCGACGGCGGCGCCGGCGGCGGCCGCGAGCGCGCCGGCACCGGCCTGCGTCTCGACGCGGGCGGCAGCGCCCGCGCCATCGGTCGAATTGGCACTGACCGCGATCGAGCCGGTGGTGACGATGATCTGGTCGAGCCGTGCGGAGACCGCGTCGCCGACATCGGTATAGGCGGTGGCCGCGCCGCCGCCAGCCGCGCCGCCGGCCCCAACGCCGCTCGCGACATTGCTGGTCGTGGTGCGCGACAGCGCCGCGACCGTGACCGAGCCGCTCCCGATGCTGCCGCCGGTGACGGTCGCCGCCGTCTGCGAGCCGACGGTGTCGAGCACGGCGACGGCGCTCTGCGAGGCGGGCGCGGCGATGCGGCTGCGGTTGGCGGTGAAGAAGCCGTATTGCCCGGCGGCGTAGTCGCGCACTTCGGCGTCGCTCGCCGTATGTCCCAGGGTGGCGCTGGCCTCGGCCCTGTAGGCGGCGATGCCGGCCGTGCTCAGGGTCAGCACGCCATTGGCGACGCTGCCATTGGCGAGCAGGCGCGCGTAGGCGTCGTTGGCGGCGCTGCGGACCTGATCGTCGCTGGCGTTCGGCGTCACCCCGGTGACGGTCGAGCGATAGGCGGAGACGCCGGTATCGCTCATCAGATAGGAGACGGCGCCGCCGCTCAGCGCCGCGTAGCGCTGCGCCGCCCAGTCCCGGATCTGCGTGTCGGTGGGATTGGTGATGCCGAGCGCGGTGGCGGCCGCGCTGCGGAGCCCGGCGATGCCCGAGTTCGCCAGGGTCAGCGCGCCATTGGCGACTGTGCCGCTGGCGAGCAGCAGATTGTAGTCCGCCTGCGCAGCGTCGCGCAGCTCGGCGTCGCTCATCGAGGCAGCGGCCGCGCCGCGATAGCTGCGATAGGCAGCAAGGCCACTCGCGCTCAGCACGAGCTCGGCATTGCCGGCGGTGAGTTGACCGACGCGCGAGAGCGTGCCGTTGCCGCCGGCATTGAGCTCGGCACCCGCGCCTGAGGGCGCTCCGGTGCCGACCGAGATCAGCGCCACCGCCGCGCCGATGCCGGCCGAGCCGCCGACGCCGTAGGTCACGGTATTCGCGTCAACCGTGCGGTCGGAGGTGGCCGAGGCCGAGACGGCGCCGGGCGCCGAGAGCGTCGAGCCGCTGATGTCGGCGATGACGCGGCTGTCGAGGCTGGCGATATTGGCGGCGGCACCGGCGCCGAAGCTGCCATTGGCGCCGGCCGCTGTGGTCGGGGTGATGGTGGTGGTTTCGTTGGCGGTGACGCTGATGCCCGCCGCGCTGGCCGGCCGCAGCGTCGCTGTGACGCCGTAGAGTCCGGCGCGGGTCTCGTTCTCCACATCGACGAAGGAGACCATGCCGGCGACGCCGGCGAAGCCGCCCGCCGCGCCACCGGCGGAGAGCGTGGTGAAATCGTTGATGCTGCGCGCAGCCGCGGCGAGCGCGCCGTTCAGGTTGAGCACGGTCTGGCCGGCGCCGCCGCCGATCGTCGCCAGCGTCGTGTTGCGGCTGGTGCCGACCACGAAGGACGAGCCCATGCCGATGCCACCCGCCGCCCCGGATACGGCTTGCGCATAGAAGCGGTTGCGGCTCTCGGCATTGACACTGAGGCGGCCGGCGGTGACGAGGCCCTGGTCGAGCGTGGCCGTTGTCGTCGCCGCGAAGCTGTTGACCACGCCGGAGGCCGCTGCGCCACCGATCCCGATGGCGAAGCCCAGCACATTGCTGGTCGCCGATTGCGAGGCATTCGCGGCGATGTCGAGCGCAGTGACGCCCGCGCCGGTCAAGCCCGGCGTCGTGGTGCCGAGCGTGGAGTTGGTCAGCCCGGCGTGGGTGCTGCGCTCCATGATCGTGTTGGCATCGGCGCCGGCCGCGGCGACGCCGCCGATCGAGCCGACCGTGATGAAGGTCGCGGCATAGGAATGGCTCGCGGCCTCGATCGCCACCGCGGTCGAATCCGTGCCGGAGAGGCGGGTGTTGACGAGGCTGTCGTCGATGGTCGCGCTGGTGCTGCCGGCAAGCACGTTGCGGATCGGCACGACCGCGACCGCCCCGGTGATCGGGAAGAGCGCGACGCCGCCGGTGACCGCATTCGCCAGCACCGATTGCTGCGACGCCGCGACGACGCCCAACCCATGGATGCTGCGCGCGCTCATGGCGAGCGAGGGTTGGTCGTCGCTCGGGCCGTTCGCGGAGCTCAGGTCGAAAGCCGTGACAAGCTGGCCGGCATTGTAGCTCAGCGAGCCGGTGCCGCCGGCGCGGGCATCGACGGTGCTGTCCGCGCCGATCGCGGCGCTGGTCGTGCCGCCGATCGTGTTGTTGACGACGGAGACGCCGCCTGCGACGCCGGGCGCCGCGGCGGTGGCGCCGAGCGCGCCGGCAGAGACAGTGATCTGGTCGGTATTGGTCGCGATCAGGCCGAGATTGTTGCCGGCGNNGGCGCCGACATCGGTGGCGACGCTGTTGTTGGCGACCGAGCCGGCGAGGCCGACATTGCGCGACAGCGCTATGCCGACGGCGATGGTGTCGATCGTCGCGGTCGACTCGGCGGTCAGCACCACGTCGCGCGAGGCGCGGATTCGTGTGCCGTCGATCCCGGCCGAGACGTCATTGGCGATGCTGCTGTCGACGATGGAGAGGCCAACCGCCGCTGCGCCGATGCCGATGCCGAGCGAACCGGCGCTGCCGCGGATCGCCGAGGCGGTATCCGCATCGACAATGACGTCGCGGCTGACGATCGAGCCGCCGCTGACGCGCGCGCTGACGACGCTGTCGATGGTCTGCTGCGCGACCGAGGCGACGCCGGCGAACTGGCCGCTCGCCACGCCGAGCCCGACCGCCACGCCGGTGATCAGCGTGCCGTCCTCGGCGCGCACCATCACAGTGGTCGAGCTGGTCAGCTCGATATTCGCGATGGTGGCGATGTGGGACTGGCTGACCGTGTTGCTGAGATAGGAGACGCCGAGATTGTTCTGGCCGGCCTGGACCGTGCCCGCGACGGCAACGATCGAGGCGCCGACGGGGTTCTCCGCTTCGCCGGCATTGGTGGCGGAACCGGTGAAGTCGATCTGCCCCGGATCGGTATTGGCGAGCCGGGCGCCCAGCGCGGCATCGAGCGCAGCGTCGTTGCCGCTGTCGGCGAGGACGATCACGTCGCCGTCCATGGCGATGCGAGAGGGCGCGCCGGTCGTGTCGGTGACGGCGGCGCGCGTCGTCGGGCTGATGTCGTTGATGACGAAGGCGCCGGCGAGTCCGTTCGAATCCGGCCCGCCGCCGCCGGCGATGGCGCCGGACGCGATGCGGCTCGAGGTGCGCGCCACGACGCTGAGCTTGTCGACCGCCGTGAGGCTCGAATCGGTGACCAGCGCCGCGACGGCGTCGCGTCCCGAAGGATCGGCGATCGAGACATAGGTCAGGGCCATGCCGAGCCCGGCCTGCGCCCCGGCATAGGCCGCGCCGCCGCCGATGCCGATGTCGGTGGTGCGGTAGGCGTTGACCAGTACGTCGTTGCCAGTCGAAGCACCGGAATTGCCGGCGATGGCCGAGCCGCGGATCTGTGCGCTGACGCTGTCGGTGATGATGCCGATGGCGGCGGAGATGGCGGCCGCCCCGCTATTGGCGCGGGCGGCCGCGATGCTGACGCCGACGACGGTCTGGCGCCCGCCGGCCAGCGCCTGCACGGTGGTGTCGCCCGCCCCCGTGATGGTCGAGTTGGCGATGCGCGCATCGGTGCTGTTGTCGAAGACGCCGATCGACACCGCACCGGAGAGCGCGCCGCTGAGCGGGCTCGAGGCGCCGGTCAGGTTGAGCGCGGCCGAGCCAGAGGCGACCTCGGCGATGGTGGCGTTGGTCGCCGAGACGTCGGTGACGACCGCGCCCGTATCCTTGACAATGACCGCGCCGTCGATCCAGGCCGAGGTGCCGAGCGTCGTCGTCGCGACCGCGGCGCTGCCGGCCGCCGTCAGGCTGACGCTGCTGCCGGCGCCGGAGCGTTTGACAGCGGCCTCGGCCTTGCCCGCCTCCAGCCCGGCCTTGAGGAAGGAGAGCTTCGAGGCGTTCGGGTCGGAGACCGCAGCGGCGAGCGAGGCGACGGTCATGCGCCCGTCCGTCACCGCCTCGACATCGATCGAATTCGTCGTGATCCGGCCCTGGCCGTAGCCGCTGCCCAGGCGGTTGTCGGACAGGTCGGCGGAATTCTCGCCGATATAGGCGCGGGTGATCCCCGCCGTGTCGAGCGAAGCGACCGAGACACCGACCGAATTGGCGCCGCCATAGGTCACGGCGCCGGTGAGCGCGAAGAGCGAGACGAATTGGTGGGCCGCGACGTCGATCGCGTTGACGTTGATCGTCGCCTGGTTGCTGATCGAGGCCAGCGTCCGGTTAGCGATGCTGACGAGCGAGACCATGCCGTTCGCCGCGAAATCGCCGGCCGCCTTGCCCGAGGTCGGGGCGAGCACGAAGATCTTGTCGGTGGCCGTCGCCTTCACCTCAAGCTCGAGGGCGGTGATGGTGACGCCTGCGCCCACCGCCGCGACCGTGCGGCTCTCCCGCTGCACATCGGCGAAGGAGCCGCCCACGGCCGAGCCCGAGCCACCCGAGGTGCCGGTGCCGGAGAAGATGCCGTAATTGCCGGCGACGTCGATCGATTCCGACAGGGTGTTGGCGGTGATGCTGACGCGCTTGTCGAAGCTCTGCTGCTCGCCTGTCCCGAGCGCCGCCGACCAGGAGCCGAGCCCGCTGCTCTGGCGCAAGGTCGCACCGGGGCCGACATAGGCTTCGGTGACATTGGCGATCTTGTAGTAGTCGGCCGCGCCGGCGAGCCCGAGCTGGCTCGATTCCGAGGTGGCGCTGGCATAGCTCGTCAGGATGTTGCCGGCGGTGCCGAAGGTGCCGTTGAGATGCAACAGCGTCTCGTTGAAGCCGGCCCAGTCGAGCCAGGTGTTGGAGATCGGCACTTCCGTCGTCGCGGAGACGCCGATGGCATCGGTGGCGTCGACGGTGACGCCGGCGCCGATGAAAGCCTGAGAAGTATGGCGGAAATCGCCATAGACCACGCCGGCCGAGATCGCGACCGTCGCTTCCGGATTGGCGGCGGTGGGGTTCTTGGAGTTCGAGCTGAGGCCGGAATCGGCCGAGAGGCGCAGCGCAAAGTCGCGGACGTCACTGACCACGGCCGTCTTCGAGGCATAGATCGTCGGCGCCGCTCCGCCGGCATCGGCCGCGATCGAGGCGACGGCCGAGAGGTCGCTGGAGGCGAGCGTGATCGCGCTGCCGAACTTGCCGATCTCGCGCGAGCCGAGCCGCGACATCAGCGGCGCGAAGACCGCTTCCATCGCGCCGGCGATCTGGAGCTTCTCGATCAGCAGGTTCTGGCCGAGCGTCACCGCCGAGGAGGTGGCGTTCTTGCTGTTGTTCGAGAGCGCCTCGACCGTAACGTTGCCAATCCGGCTTCCGCTTGTGCCTGGCGAGGCGCCGAGCCGCGCCTCGGCGCTCGCCTTCGTGTCGGAATAGGCGAGCGAGAGCCCGACCATGCCGCCGCTGATCGACATCGCGGTCGCCGAGGTCGAGAAGGCATTCTCGTTGGTCGCCGAGACCCGGACATTGCCGATGGAGGACGAAACGGTGACGTCTGCCCCGGAGCTGACGATCGCCCTGGTCTCGATGTCGGTGGTGCCGACGGCGACGGCGAATTCGGCGAGGCCCTGCCCGGCCGAGATCGCGAGCGCTGTGGCACTCAGCGTCGCCTCGTTATGCGCCTCGACGGTCAGATTGCGCCCGACCGTCAGCGACGCGCCGGAGAGCACCTCGGCCGTCACCCGCGCCTTGAGGTCGGCATAGGTGACCGCCATGGCGGCCGGCGACACCGCCGAGACCGAGATCGCGGGCAGCGTCGCCTCCTGCGAGCCGGTCGCGCTGACGACGAGGTCGCGCGTCGCGGTGATCGAGGCGTTGTCCTTGATCGAGACGCGCGCCGTGATGTCGCTGGCGACATAGCCGCCGTTGAGCCCGGTCAGGATGGAGAGGTTGGTCAGCCCGGCGAACATGGCGATGCCGGGGCCGGGGTTGAGGAAGGAAGAGACGCCGCTCGCATCCGCCAGCAGCCTGACGTCGCGGCCGGAGATGATTCCGTCGACCTCGATCCAGGCCGCGGCGGTCGCCTTGCCGGAATTCCGCGCGTCGGAGGCGCTGGCGGTCAGCGTGATGTCGCCGGCGCTGAAGAGGCTGCCGGCGCTGACGCCGGCGAGGAGCTGGCCCGAGACGGTGATGTTCGGCGCCGTCAGCGAGATCGAGCCGGAATTGCCGAGGGTCGGATTGGCGGCCGAGAGCACGCCGCCATTGGCGTTGCGGTTGAAGTTGCGGGTGTCGATGATGCCGTCGCCGGCGATGGTGATGCTGCGAGTCGCCGCCAGCGACACATTGGTGCCGTTGGTGATCATGTTGGCGCTGCCGCCGGTGCCGATCACGATGTCGGTCGGGTCGATATAGAGCAGGCCAGCCTGGCCATTGCGGGCCGAGAGATCGACATCGACCGCGCCGAGCGTCACCGTCTGCTTCGCGCTGAGCTCCAGGAAAGCGCCGTCGCCGCTGGTGCCGGCCGTGCCGCGGAAAATCGCGCCGCCTTCGACATCGAGATTTGTGCCGGCGAAGACGCGGGCCGATCCGGCCGCGCCCGCAACGTCTTTCGCGGCACTGACGTCGATCGTCGCGCCGCGGGCGATGGTGATGCCGGCGTCGGAGGTGATCGAGACCTTGCCGCCTTCGCCGGTGTTGACGGTGCCGGCCGCGGTCGAGCCCGTGCGCGGCGCGGTGCCGGTCGCCGTGATCTTTGCCGTCTGCGCGATGGTCGTGCCCTTGGCGGAGCGAACGGTGACGGTTCCGGCGGCGCGGCGCGCGGTGGCATTGGCGCTGAGCGTGCCGGAGACGCTGGCCGTCCCGGCAGCGACGATCTCGATGCCACCGCCCTTGCGCGCGACCATGGCTCCGCCGGTCTGGAGGCCGGCGGTGTTGACGCTCTCGGCAAAGGCGGTCTGGTGGCGCCGGCGGCGCTCGCCGATGTCGACGACCGCGGCATTGGCCTTGATCTGGCCGGCGACGTTGACCGAGTTGCCGTTGAGCGTGACGCCGCGGCGGGCGTTGATCGCGCCGTCCACGGTGATCCGGCCATCCGGCGAGATCGGCACGTCATTGGCGCGCAACCGGGCCGCCAGGGCCTCGTTGACGACACCGTTCGGCCCGACGACCTGGTCGAGGAACTCCCGCGTCGGCGTATTGACGGTGAGCTGGCCGGTGTTGATGACGCCGCTCGGCCCCACCGTGAAGCCGGCCGAGTCCGAGAAATAGACATGGCCGCCGATCTGGCCGTTCTTGTAGGAGTTCAGGATGCCGTTGATGACGACCGGGCCGTCGCGGACGATGTTGACCAGCGCGCCGGTATTCTGCGGCAGGTGCATGTTGACCGTGGTGCCGGCCGACTGCTCGAAGCGCGAGAAGGAATTGTAGCCGGCGCCGGCCGAAACGGTCTGCGTGGTGATCGTCGTCGTGCTGCCGCTGACCGAGACATTGGTCTGCGTGCGACCATCCGGCGTGATGATGTTCTGGGCGAAGGACGGGACGTTCCACAGCACCAAGGCCATGGCCTGCCCGACGAGATAACGCTGGCGCCAGGTCGCCAGGACCGGCCGCGCAGGGTCCACGCGCGCCGCCGCATGTTTCGCGCCGATGCGCACCATGATCGCCGGAGCGGACTTGGCAGCGCGGCGGCGCGACATGATCAGAGCCTCTCCTTGGCGAGCGCGTCGAGCGCCGGATCGAGACCGCGGGTCGAGAGCGGCAGGGCGAGATCACGGCCTGCGGCGTCCTTGAACTGGATGCGACCGGCTTCGCTGGCCTTCCGCCACTGCTTGAGCATGTCGTCGCCGGGCGCGGCGTCAGCGAAGCAGCCGGTCGGAATGCAGCGGCGCCACGGCAGATCGAGTGGCTTGGCATCCTTTTCGCCGATGACGATCTGGACACTGCTCGGGAAGGTGACGCTGACCGGCATCACGGCGGTGATGCGCAGCGGATCGGCGCTGGCGATGCGGCCGATAGCGATCTGCGCGATCGGCGCCTGCTGGCCCTGGGCCTGCAGGACCAACGCGACCTCGCAGACCCGGCCGGGCTTGGTGGCGTCGAGGCGCTGGCAGCGCAGCGTCCAGTCGCCGAAGCTCGCGGTGGTCACACTGGGCTCGGCCGGAACCTGCGCCGCCGCCGGCGGAGCCGCCGGAGTCGTCGCGGCCGGAGCCGCGTTTCCCTGCTTCGGCGCGGGCGCCTGAGCGGCTGCAGCGGCGGAGATGAGAAGAATGGAAGCCGTCATCCAAAGATGCCGGACGATGCCAGCGTTCTTTTGCCCTGCCGTCACGCCCTTCCCCTCGACCAAGCCGGACCGCCGGCAACGCCGGAACGGTCTTCCATTGCAAGCTTGAGGGCGCCTCGAAAGCCCGGACGCGGCATCGCTGCGCGCCGCCACGCGGCGGCGCAAAGGACACCGGCCGCGCCCCAAGGGGCGCAGTCAGGCTTGTCGCGGCAGGTGCCCCCCGCCCGATCCATGGCGGAGGATTCACAGATTGCACGCTAATGTGCAATACGTGAGTCAAAAATGGTCAGTGGATCGTTAACGGCCCGGAATCCGGAAACTCAGATCAGGGCCTCTCTCGAGCGGCCGCGGGGGCCTGCTACCGCGAGCAGGATCGCGCTGAGGCCGAGCGCCGTCGCGATGAGCGCGAACATGCCCCAGACGCCTGCGCCCCGGATGATCGCGAAGCAGACGAGCGGCACGACAGTCGAGACGAGACGGCCGATGCCCCAGGCGATCGCGGTGCGCGAGGCCCGCAACTGCGTCGGGATGATCTCGGCCGCATAGATGGCAAGGATCGAGGCATAGACCGCGCTCAGCAGGGCGAAGACGATGCCGAGACCGACAAGGGTGACGAATTCCGCGGACTCGGCGAAGGCGAGGCCCAGCAGGGCCATGGAGCAGGCGCAGATGATCAGGCTAGCCCTGCGGCTGATCCGGTCGACCACGGGCGCGACGAGCAGGTTGCCCATCACCGGTCCGAACATGATGAGCGCCGCCGCCACCACCGAATCGTTGATGCTGAAATGCTTGCTGACCATGACGGCGCCGCTCATCAGCGGAAAGCCGATCGTCGCCCAGGGTGAGAGCGCGTAGAGACCGCAAAGCAGGATGAAGCTGCGCCCGGCCGCCTCGCGTTCGCCGATGGTGCCGGGCGGTGCCGCCGCCATCGCCGCTGCCGGCATGTCGACGTGCCGTGACCTGCCTCCGCCAAAGCGGCGAAGCGCCTCCTCGGCCTCCGCCAGGCGGCCGGTGGCAGCGAGCCAGCGCGGCGATTCGGGCAGCAGGCTCAGAAGGGCCGCGGCCAGCGCAGCAAGGAGCGCGCCGGTCCCGACCGCCCAGCGCCAGCCCTCGACGCCGAAGAAGGAGGGGGATGCAGCGCGCAGCAGCAGGATCAGCGCCGGCGCGCCCAGGAAGCCGAAGGCGGCGCAGAGGCTGGCCATGGTCCCGCGCAGCCGCGGCGGCATGGTGTCCGCCAGATAGGCGGCCACCAGCGGCGGACAGGCGCCGATGCCGAGCCCAGAGAGAAAGCGGAAGCCGATCAGGCTCGTCGAGGTTTGGCTTGCGGCGGCCGCGAATGAGCCGATCGCGACGGCAGCCAGCGCCGCCTGAAGCGCCCGGCGCCGGCCGATCCGGTCTCCGAACAAGCCGAAGATGGGCGCTCCTATGGCGCCGCCGGCGAAGATTGCCGCCAGGAAGACCGAGAGTTCGGTCGGCGTCATCGTGCGGGGCGGGGCCTGGAACACCGCGCCCAACGCATTGCCCAGCGCGACCTCGGCGATGTCGGCGAACAGAGCGAGCGTGACGACGGCGAAGATAGCGAGCCTGAGCCGGCAGAAGGGCAGCGCGTCGAGCCGCTCCGCGATCGTCGGCACCGGCAGGCTCGATTCCACCGATGGAGCGTCCTCGAACCTGTTCAGCACGGTGAGCTGCTCCGCCCGGCGAAGGCCGCGCCCAGGATAGCCGGCCGCGCGTCCTCCCCGGCGACGGCCGCGGCCTGGTCGAAGGCGTCGCCGATGATCACGAGCTTCGCCGCCTGCATATGCGCGTAGCCGGTGCGGAAGCTCCGCGAGAGCCAAAGCGGCGAGCGACCAGCCGCACCGCTCCAACCGAGGCTGCCGAGCGCGATGGCGGCGGCAAGCGTCCGCCCCGCATGCGTCCGGGAGAGGTCGAGCGAACGCGCAAGCGCTGAGACCGAGGTGACGCCGGTGACCGCGCGCTCCTCATCCCGCGCCGTGGCGACGTCGAGGCCGGCGATGAGCCGGTCCATCAAGGTCCCGCCTTCATCCACCGACGCAAACACCGCGTAGTCCGGAACGGGGGTACGGATGACCCGGCTCGCCAGCAGGCCATCGGAGACCACCGGCTGCAGGCGCGGCAGGATCTTGCTGCCCGATGCCCGCAGACGCGCGGCCCTGTCGCCATCATCGAGCGCGTCGAGCGCCGACAGATGCGCCAGGTACCATTCGTTCAGTGCCCAGAGCGCCGCGGGCGCCGGCGCCGCGAGCAGGGTCACGGAGCCTGCCACTGCCTTGGTCGGCAGGAGGATGCCGTATTTCAGCGACTCGGCGAAGAAGGCCTGCGCGGTGTTCCGACTCGCGAGGCGATGGGCCAGCGCATCCTCGACGAATTCGCGCCGCGTCAGGCCCGGCCGGCTGGCCGACACGCCGCGGAAATAGCGAGAGAGCGCAGCATGCGACAGGAGCCAGCGCTGCTGGGTGGAGAATTGGGAGGTCAGCCGCGGCGCGGCCTGCTGCACCTCCAGGAACCCGCTGGCGAGCGCGTGGACGACCTGATCGAAGGCCGGATGCGCCAGCATCCGCTCGATCTTCGATTCCTCTGTCTGCATCCATCCCCCAGCATGGCGCAGCGTCCGGCAGTACGCGCCCCTCGGCGTGCCAAGCCCTGCGCCATCAGTCGTTCAAGAGGCCGCAATCATCTTGCCAATTCCATAAACTTGTCCCGTTCGACAAGCGGCTTCCTGCCGGTCAGGCGACAGGTTCCGTCGCGCCGTAGAGGAGCGCGCGGACCATGCTGCCATAGCGCAGATGAAGCTTGTCCGGTTCGATCGGCGGCAGGCTCTGATTGGTGCCGCGGGCGCCGTCGGCGATCAGTTGGGCCAGGTCCTCCGGCCTGATATCCGGCTTGAGGCGCAGGAGCCCCTCGGCCTGCATCTCCGCGATCAGGCCCGCCAGCTCCGCCTGGAAGGCGACGGCGGAGGCGATCATCAAGTCGCGGCAACGCCGAAACGCCTGGTCATTCATCTCGACGGCATGTGGCGAGGTCGCCAAGCGGCGGCGGGTCTGGCCGTAGCGGGTATCGAGGATCGTCACGAAAACTGCGACGAGATCGCGCCGCTCGGCCAGGCTGGCTCGCCCCGCCGCCATGCCGGCCTCGACTGCCTGCTGGTTGACGTTCTCGATCAGGAAACGGAAGGCCTCTTCCTTGCCGCTGAAATAATTGTAGAGCGTTCGCCGCGTCACATCGACGGCCTTGGCAAGGCCGATCATCGTCAGCTGATCATAGCCATGGTCCAGAAATGCCCGCTCGACCCGTAAGACGAGCTCTGTACGTGTCACCATCGAATCATCCGACTGCTCGCTGTGAAAAGCACTGCGATCGGCAAGCCCTAGCGTGACAGGCAAAACTCGCGCAACCGTGATCGGCCAATCGTCCGCCCGCGACCGGCTTCGGGCGGCATCTCAGCTCATCGACGCGTCCTCGGGGGCCCGGATCAGAGCTCGACGTTCCAGAGGACCCACCATGCGCGGACGCCTACGGCCAAAGCCAACAGCGAGAGCAGGATGACGGCCTGGGCGAGGTCGCGCGACCAGCTCGTCTGCGGCGACCGGCGCATGGTGGCGTAGACGGCTTCGCGCCTGCGCCGAAAGGATGCCAGGAGCGGCATGGGCGTCTCCCTTCGAGGTGACGGAAGCGGTCAGGCGCGGGCCTTCGCGGGCGCGCGATGTCCGTTCACGGCGGACAGCGGCGGACGTGGAAAGTCCTCGATGGCTTCTTCCACGAGGCGGGCGACGGCCTGGCCTGCAGGCGTCAGCGGCAACCGGCAATCCGGGCGGATGCCTGGATGCAGCACGGACAGAGCGTGCTTGATCAGGACCGGTTCCGGCTCCCCAGCCAGCACGGCGTTCACCGGCACGAGGCGCCGCTGCAGCATCTGCGCCTGCCCGTAGAGCTCGGAGCGCATCGCACTCCCGAGCCGGAACAGCCAGTGCGGGACGAGATTGCCGACGGCGGTGATGGCGCCGCAGCCCCCGGCCAGGAAATAGGATGGAATCATGTCCGCCGCGGCGGTCAGGCGCATGAAGCGCCGGTCCCGGACACGAGCGATCCGCTCGCAACGGGCGAGGTCACCACGCCGCTCCAGAATGCCGACGATGTTCGAATGGAGCGACAATAGCTCCAGGGCCTCGCAAGACAGTTCCACACCGCAGCGCTCGGGATCATTGTCGAGGACAATCTCCAGCGTCGTCGCCTGGGCGGCGGCAGCGGCATGGGCGACGAGGCCGGCCTGCGTCGGACGGTTGTAATAGGGCAGCCGCAGCAGGATCGCGGAGGCTCCGGCGCGCTCGGCACGGGCGATCTCCGTCACGGTCTGCGCGGTCGCATTGGTGCCAGCAGCCGCGACGACCGGAAAATGGCGGCCGGCGGCGCTGCGGACGGTGGCCAATACCGCCACGCGCTCGTCCGGCGTCAGCGTCGAGAATTCGCCGGTCGAGGAGCCAACCACGAACCCGTCGGCGCCCTGCGCGATCTGCCAGGCCACGAGCCGTTCAAGCGAGGCGTGGTCGACGCGTTCCCCGTCGAAAGGGGTGACAAGCGCCGTGAACATGCCATGGAGCCAATGATTCATGGCCGCCTCACAGCAACCTGAGGCGCCTTGCCGTCGACCGGACGGCCAGCGGTCGATGATCGGTCTCGAAGGCGGCATAGCGCAGCGCAGAAGCCTGGCTCACGAAGATGCCGCCGCCGCGGCCATGGGTCTCGACGGCGAGCCAATGACCTTCCGCGTCACGCCCGACCATGAATTCGAGGGGTTTCTGAAAGCGTTCGACTTTCATCATTGCGTTTCCCATGCAGCCTTGATCGGCTGAACATGAGATAATCGTGAGATCAGTGTTTTTTCGATATCCAATGACGAGGTAACACCTAAAAATATCATAGGAATTTCAGTGCGTCTCCCGCAGCCATTTCTATTTCTTTCCTATGCGTCTTGCGCTGATCCCATATGGAATTCCTATGAAGCTCGGCCTTACTCTCCAGAGACGCGGAGAAGACCCTCCGACGCCTTTCGCCGCGATGCTCCCGCGGGAAGGAGACGCATGATGACGGCAGCTTCGAAACCGCCCACCGACACCATGCCTGGTGCCTCCATGAAGGCCGGGCCAGGTCGGAGCGTTTGGCTCTCTGACCTGCCCGCTGCAGCCGGCTATACCGCCGCTACCGTGATGGTCGGCTTCGCGACGCTTGTCGCAGCGGCGCTCGACGGCGTCACGACGGTCCCGAATCTGTCGCTCGTCTTCGTGCTGCCGGTGATCCTGACCGCTCTGCCCTTCGGCCTCGGCCCCACGCTTGCGGCAGCAGTGCTGGGGGCGCTCGCCTTCAACTTCTTCTTCACCGCGCCGCGGTGGACGCTGCAGGTCGAGGATCCGGCGAATATCTGGGCCATCGGCCTCCTCTTCACGGTCGGTTGCATCACCAGCACGATCGCCTTCACGTCACAGCGCCGGGCCGCCGAAGCCGAACGGCACAAGCGGCAGGCCGCGATCTTGCAGGCCGGGAGCCACGCCATCGTCGCGGCCGCCGACCCGGAGACGGCGATCTCCGCCGCACTCGATGCCGGCGAAGGCCTGTTCGGCGTTCCCATGGTGCTGATGGCCGTTCCCGATGGAGAAGCGGAGACG
The DNA here is from genome assembly GCA_900473415.1 of Hyphomicrobiales bacterium. Classification (GTDB taxonomy): domain Bacteria; phylum Pseudomonadota; class Alphaproteobacteria; order Rhizobiales; family Beijerinckiaceae; genus Allobosea. Next base: position 13,120 of record UCLR01000025.1, on the reverse strand, counting down.
GTCTGTCAGCGTGGCCGATTGGCGCCCGGGGACGTCGAGTTGGAAGCCGCCCGCTCGTCGCTGGCGCTGGCACGGTTCACGCCAGCCTCGGTCTACCCGTTCGACGGCTCGCGCTTCGATTTCTGGTCTGTCGCGACAGCGGAGGCCTCGGTCGCCATCGGGTTCGCCTTTGAGTCGGGCGAGCGGCCTGACGAAGCCGCCCCGCTGGTCGAGACGCTGGCCGGTCTCCTGCTGCTGCGTCTGGCCACGCTGCGAGCCGGCCGGAGCGCTGCGGGCAAAGTGTAGAGCGCCGGCAGGCTGACGCGATCGTGAAAGAGCGTAAACTGCGCATGCCGTCAAAACGGGCTTAGGTCCTTGCGGCCGTCCCGCCTGCCTGAGTCGGCGAGGCGACCGGGCGGAGACGAATGCAGCGACAGGGGGCCGGCTTGGCCAGGGACGGGACCGACCGGCGTTCAAAGCGCCCCCCGACGAGCCTGGCTTTGCTCGGCGGGTGGGTTCTGTTTGTCGCCGCCGGGCCGGGCCATGCCACCGGCGACCCGGCGCTCGGCGCCTACCTCGCCTCGGAATGCACCGCCTGTCACCAGCTTGCGGGCCGCAGCGCCGGCGGCATCCCGCCGATCATCGGCTGGCCGGAGCAGCAATTCGTGGCGGCGCTCGACGCCTATGGTCGCAAGCAGCGCGACAACCCCGTGATGCAGACCATCGCCGCGCGGCTGAGCCGCGAGGAGATGGCCGCACTCGCCGCCTATTTCGGCTCGCTGCAGCCGAAGCCGTGACCATGCGGAGGATGTGCCCATGAGACTGACGCGACGCGATCTGGCCACCGGCCCCGGAGCGCTGCTCGCCCTGGGTGCGCTCGGCGCGCCGGCCGTGCTGGGACAGGCGAAGCCACGCGTCGTCGTGGTCGGCGGCGGGCCGGGCGGAGCGACCGCTGCGAAATACATTGCCCGGGACAGCCAGGGCGCAATCGCGGTGACGCTGGTCGAGGAGAACGAGACCTACCAGACCTGCTTCCATTCCAATCTCTATATCGGCGGCTTCAAGAGCTATGACGCGATCGTCCATCGCTACGACAAGCTGGCCTCCGCCTATGGCATCGACCTTATTCGCAGCCGGGCGACGCAGGTCGACCGCGAGCGCAAGGAGGTGGTGCTCGCTGACGGGCAGCGGCTGCCTTACGACCGGCTCGTGCTCTCGCCCGGCATCGACCTGAAATACGATTCCATCCCCGGCTGGTCGAAAGAGGCCGAGGAGATCATGCCTCATGGCTGGAAGCCGGGCCGGCAGACGCAGCTAATCAAACAAAAGCTCGACGCTGTGCCCGACGACGGCACCATCGTGATGATCTGCCCGCCCAATCCCTATCGCTGCCCGCCTGGCCCCTATGAGCGCGTCTCGATGTTCGCGCATGTGCTCAAGACGACCGGCCGGACGAAGGCCCGGATCGTGATCCTCGACCCGAAGGAGAGCTTCTCGAAGCAGGGCGTGTTCATGCCCGATTGGGAGAAGCGCTATGGCGCGATGATCGAATGGCTCGGCCCGAAGGTTCATGACGGCATCAAGTCGGTCGATCCGAAGACCGGCACCGTCGTCACCGGTTTCGAGACCTATGAGAACTGTGCCTTCGTCAATGTGATCCCCGCCCAGATGGCCGGCGCGATCGCGCGCGATGCCGAACTCGCCCCGGCCGGTGGCTACTGCGCCATCGACCCGGCGACGATGAAGTCGACTACCGACGCGAACATCTTCGTGCTGGGCGATGCCTGCAATGCCGGCGACATGCCGAAATCCGCCTTCTCGGCCAATAACCAGGCCAAGGTCGCGGCCATGGTCGTGCGGACCGAGCTGGTGAGAGGCCCGAGCTTTCCGGCTCGCTATTTCAACACCTGCTGGAGTCTCGTCGACACCGACGATGCGATCAAGGTCGGTGGCCGCTACGAGCCGAAGGATGGGCGCATCGTTGCCGTCGAAAGCTTCATCTCGCAGCCGGGGGAGAGCGACGAGGTCCGCAAGCAGACCCAGGCCGAGAACATCGCCTGGTACGACGCCATCTGCGCCGACATGTTCACGTGAGCTAGCGCCGCAGCGCCGGGGTCTCGACCGGCAGGCCTTTGGCGCGGTCGGCAAGATAGAGTTCCAGCGCCAGGTACTCGGGCGAGCCGTAGTCGAACTGCGTCGCGCGCACGCCAAGCGAGCAGGCGCGCAGCCGCCGGTGCAGCGAGCCCACCGTGTTCCATTCGAGCCGATAGGCCGGGTAGCCGGTGCCGGCGCCGTGGCTGATCGTGTCGCCACGCAGCTTCTGGCCGACGAGACCGTCATGGCATTGCTGGCAAGAGAGGTTGAGCTGTCCCTGCCGGCGCTCGAAGAAAGCCTTTCCGGCTTCGTAGAAGGGCCGTGCCGGGCCGTCGGCACGAACGCTCATCGGCAGGCCGCGCGAAAGCGAGGCGACATAGGCCGTCAACGAAAGAAGCTCGGCGCTCTCATAGCCAAAGGCCGGCGCATGCTGGCGCTCCGTCCGGCACTGTTCGATCCGGCCTTCGAGATTGAGCAGCTTGCCGCTTGCCTCCTCGACCTGCGGATAGCGCGTCGCAGCACCGCGCAGGCTCGCAACCGGGTCGGCATGACAGCCGAGGCAGGCCTCGCCGCTCGCCGGCTTGCGCGCGAAGAGCCCCTCGCCCTGATCGACCCAGAACCAGGCCGGGTTGCGATTGGGATCGTCCTGCTGCCGGCGCATCTCCGGCGAGAGGAAGGTGCTGCCGGAGGCAATCTCCTCGGCCTGGGCCAGCCCAGCCAGGGTCAACAGGGCAAGAAGAAGGGCGGACAGGCGCAAAGCGCTGATCACGCCACGCTCAGGCGGGCCGTCCGCCTATAGGTCGCGCCGCCATCCTCGCGCCATTCGAACAGGATGTCGCCGGTCTCGATCGCCCGTGTCGTAAAGGAGACGAAGGGATTGGCGGCGACGCCGGTATTCATGTCGATGCGGAAGATCTCGGCGCCGGCATAGGTCGCGGTCATGCGGTTGAGGATCTTGCGCGGCACGGTGCCGCCCTGGCCGTCAGACTGGCCGCCGCGATCCATCGGATGCCGGACGAGAACCTTGATCTCGACGATCTCGCCGGCCTTCGCCTGCGGCGGGACGGTGATGCGGGCATTGAACATGGCTCTAGCCTCCGTCGATGCAGGCGCTGAGCGTGACGACGACCGGCGCGGTCGCGATGACGTAGCGCCCGTCGCTATGGGCGACGACCGCCGCCACCGTCTGCGACTGCGCGAGCCTGAGTGTCGTGGCGACCTCGGCCCGGCCGGCGCGCGGCGACAGGTGAAGACGTGCCATGTCGGGGAAGGGATTCTTCTCGGCTATCAGGTGAATCCAGCGGACATAGGACGCCTCGGTCATCGGGCTCTCGACGGCGATGCGGACATCGACCGAGTTGCCATTCTCGACCAGCGCCGGAATATCGAGCTTCACGCCGCCTTCGGCCGGTGCCACGCCGTCGGTGACGCGCCGGACGAGCTCCTCCATCGTCTCGGCACGGGCGACGCCGGAGCCAACCGCCGTGAGGGCGAGGCCCGATGCCGCGCCAGCGACGACCTGCCGCCGGCTCGGCCCATCACTCCGTCCTGAGGGTGGCGAGGTAGGAAACGACATCCTCAATCTCCTGCGCGGTCAGCGCCGGCTGGCCGCGATAGGCTTCAGCCACATCTGACAGGTTTTCCGTCCGATAATAGGGCGGCATCACCGTTGCGGGGTCGAGCCGCGACATGTCGACCAGCCTGAGCCGGATCTGCCCTGCCGAGAGCCGGGAGCCGACGCCGCTCAAAGGCGGGCCGATCGCGCCCTGGAACGGTTCCGTCGGATCCTCGCCATGGTGGCAGATCAGGCAGTTGCCGCGCTCGCGATCCTTGACCAGCGCCGCCCCGCGCGCCGCCACGCCGACGAGCCCACCGAGCGGGTCGGGGATCGCGTCCGCGGCGACGCGGTAGGGCTCGAGCGTGGCAGCCTGCGCCGCCAGCGCGGCGAGCAGGGCGACGAGCATTATACTCGCCCTGCACCGAATCCGCTCACGCCTTGCGCAGATCGGCATGCTTCAGCGGCAGCGAGCGGATGCGTTTGCCGGTCGCCGCGAAGATCGCGTTCAGCACGGCGGGCGCCGCCACCGCGATCGTCGGCTCGCCGACGCCGCCCCAGAAGCCGCCGGAGGGCACGATCACCGTCTCGACCTTCGGCATCGCCTCGAGGCGCATGACCTCATAGGTGTCGAAGTTCTCCTGCTCGACGCGGCCGCCCTTGATGGTGATCTCGCCATAGAGCGCGGCCGACAGCCCATAGACGAAAGAGCCCTCGACCTGCCGCTCAATCTGCGCCGGGTTGACCGCATGGCCGGGGTCGGTCGCTGCGACGATGCGATGGATGGTGAGCTTGCCCTCGGGGTTGACCGAGACCTCGGCCACCGCCGCGACATAGGAGCCGAAGCCCATGGTCTGGCAGATGCCGCGGAAGACGCCCTCCGGCAGCGGCTTGCCCCAGCCCGCGCGCTCGGCCGCGGCATTGAGCGCGCCTAGGTGCTTGGGGTGGTTCTTCATCAGCCCGCGGCGGAATTCCAGCGGGTCCTTGCCCGCCGCATGCGCCAGCTCGTCGATGAAGCTCTCCAGATAGATCGTGTTCTGGTTCAGGTTGACCCCGCGCCAGAAGCCCGGCGGCACATGCGGGTTGCGCATGGCGTGATCGATCAGCAGGTTCGGGATGCCATAGCCGATCGAGCCTTCCGGCCCCGACGGGTTGAGCCCCTGGAAGACTGCCGGGTCGCGCCCGTTCTGGATATTCTGCGGGAAGATGCCGGCGACGATCGACTGCCCGGAGATGCGCATATGCAGCCCGGTCAGGTTGTTGTCCTTGTCGAAGGCGCCGGTGAGCTTGCACTGCGTGATGGGGTGGTAGCGCCCATGCAGCATGTCCTCCTCGCGCGACCAGATCAGCTTCACGGGCGTGCCGGGAATCTGCTTGGCGATGGTGACGACCTGTCGGACCCAATCCTGGACCGCGCCGCGCCGGCCAAAGCCGCCGCCGAGATCGATCTTGTAGGCCTCGTTCTTCGCCAGGGGCAGGCCGGAGGCCTCGGCGCAGGCTGCGAGCGCCGCCTCGCCGTTCTGCGTCGGCGTCCAGACCTCGCATTTCTCGGGGGTGTAGAGCGCCGTCGCGTTCATCACCTCCATGCAGGCATGGTTCTGGAAGGGGTAGCTGTAGACCGCCTCGACCACGCGCGCGGCGCTCGCGATCGCAGCCTTCGCGTCGCCGACCTGGTTGCCGACCACCGCCTGCGGCGCGTCGAGCCCCTCCTTCAGCCAGGCTGCGATGCTCTCGCTCGTGACCTCGGCGTTGGGCCCCTCGTCCCATTCGATCGGCAGCGCATCGAGCGCGGTCTTCGCCTGCCACCAGGTCTCGGCGACGACCGTCACGGCGCTCTCGCCGACCGGCAGAACGTGCTTGACGCCCGGCATGTCCTTGACCTTGGCCGCGTCGAAGCTCTTCACCTTGCCGCCGAAGACCGGACAGTCCTTGATCGCGGCGTTGAGCATCCCCGGCAGCTTGAAGTCCATGCCGTAGATCTTCTTGCCGTTGGTCTTGTCGACCGTGTCGAGCCGCAGCAGCGGCTTGCCGGCGATCGTCCAGTCCTTCGGGTCCTTGAGCGGAACGTCCTTGGGCGCTTCGAGCTTCGCCGCAGCAAGCGCCACCTGGCCATAGCGGATCGAGCGGCTGGAAGCCTTGTGGGTGATCACGCTCTTCTCGGCCACGCATTCGGCGGCCGGCACCTTCCACTCATTGGCCGCGGCCTGGATCAGCATCATACCGGCCGCCGCGCCGCCCTTGCGGACATAGTCGTGCGACTCGCGGATGCCGCGGCTGCCGCCGGTTGAGAAATTGCCCCAGACGCGGTTGCGCGCGATGTTCTGGCCGGGCGTCGGATATTCGGTCGTCACCTTCGCCCAGTCGCAATTCAGCTCCTCGGCGACGAGCTGGGCGAGGCCGGTCAGCGTGCCCTGCCCCATTTCGGAGCGGGCGATGCGGATCACCACCTTGTCGTCGGGATGAACGACGACCCAGGCATTGATCTCCGGGCCCCCCACCTGCTGTGCGCCGGCGGGGATCGTGAAGCCGAAGGTGAAGGCACCAGCAGCCGCGGCGGAGCCGGCGAGCATCTGGCGGCGGGACGGGCGGAAGCCGCGGGATGTGGTCGAGACGGTCATGATCGCGCTCCCTCGCTCAACCGCGGCCGAGCTGGCCGCCGGAGGCGACATCGAGGATCGCGGCCTTGACGCGCACATAGGTGCCGCAGCGGCAGATATTGGTCATCTCGCTGGCGATGTCGGCCTCGGTCGGTTTCGGATTCGACTGCAGTAGCGCAGCGGCCGCCATGATCATGCCGCTCTGGCAGAAGCCGCATTGCGGCACGTCGTGCTTGATCCAGGCCTGCTGGACCGGGTGGGAGCCATCGGGGGATAGCCCTTCGATGGTGACGATCCTCTGCTCCGCGGTCACCGCCGAGACCGGCAGGGAGCAGGAGCGGGTCGCGACCCCGTCGATATGCACCGTGCAGGCGCCGCACTGGGCGACGCCGCAGCCGTATTTCGTTCCCGTCAGGCCAATCTGTTCGCGGATCACCCAGAGCAGCGGCGTATCGCCATCCACCGTCACATCCAATGCCTGGCCATTCACATTCAGCTTCGCCACCGTAAACCCTCCGGTTCGGATCGAGCAGGACGGCGAGAGAGCCAACGCGCCTCGCCGGAAGCCCGGCATGCCGCACGGCAAACCGGTCAGACTGGAATTGGAACGGATAGAAGCTCAGTTCGAAAAAGGTGCCAACGCCCCCGCGGCCGGCCGATCACATTTCGCGACTGGCCCTGACCGGCGGGAATTCGTCGTGAGAACACGCGTTGAGGGCGCGGTCCGCCGCTGCCGGGCTCGGCTTCGTCGCGCGCAAAAGTCGTGCTCGCGATACACGCGGTGTCACGCAAACGTGAAAGAAAATTCTCCGGAGCAGCGTTTTCGGGCTCCGTCACGCATCGCCGGTCGCTCGGATGAGCTGCGCCTCCTCGGATAGGAGGCTTTCTTAGCCGGCAGTTTTCGTCACCGATGCCGTCGCCGAAGGAGCGAATCGCGGCCCCAAAAAGGAAACAGCGCCACGCCGAGGCGGCGGGCGCTGTTCGGATGCACGGCAGAACCGGGATTGCGAGCTACTCGATCACCTTGAAAAGGTTGAGGTAGCGTTCGGTCTCCTTGGCGAACTTGGCCGGCGGCAAGGGCGGAAGCTGGAGGCTCCAGGTTTCGGTCAGCGTCCGCGGACCCAGTTCCAGCGCAGCTTGCAGCTCCGCCGGCTTGGCCGGGTCCTTGACCTTGACGCGGTAGGTGAGGCGCCAGCCCTTGATGGCCGGATTGGGCTGCAGCTCCGTCCCGATGATCGTGACATTGTCGTTGGCGGCGACGCGCGCGGTCACGGGCGTCTCGGGCGGCAGATCGCGCAGCGACGGGCCCTTGAAATCGACCAGGAAGGCGAGAGTGCCGTCATCGGCGCGGATGAGGTTGGACTGGTAGACCTCGCCCTTGGTGCGCATGGTCTGCCAGGCTTGAGACAGGCCATCGCCCAGGATGGACGGCTCGTCCATGGTCCAGCGAATGCGGTAGTCGAACGGGAGCGCCTGCCCCGGGGCCGGCAACGTATCGGGCGCCCAATAGGCGACGATGTTGTCGTTGGTCTCATCGGCCGTGGGAATCTCGACGAGGCGCACCTGACCCGCGCCCCAGTCGTTCGTCGGCTCGATCCAGGCGCTGGGACGCAGATCGTAACGGTCCTTCAGGTCCTCGTAGCGCGAGAATTCCCGGCCGCGCTGGAGCAGGCCGAAACCCTTCGGATTCTTGGTCGCGAAGCTGCTGACGGTCACCATCGCCGGGTTATTGAGCGGGCGCCAGAGCCAGCGGCCATCGCCTGCATGGATCGCGAGCCCGTTAGAATCATGGATCGCGGGGCGGAAGTTCTGGGCGGCCGGCGGCTGGTTCGGGCCATAGAGGAACATGCTGGTCAGCGGCGCGATGCCGAAATTGGTCGGCGCAGCGCCGGCGCGCAGGAAGACGCGGGCCTTGACTTCGAGCCCCGTCTCGGAGCCGGGCGTCAGTGTGAACTGATAGGCGCCGGTCGCGCGTGGGGAATCGAGCAAAGCGTAGAAGGTCAGCGACTTGTCGGATGGCGCGGGGCGACGGATCCAGAACTCGCGAAAGGCCGGGAATTCCTCCGCGATCGGCAGGCCGGTGTCGATCGCGAGGCCGCGGCCCGACAGGCCGTAGATCTGGTCCTTGCCGATGACGCGGAAATAGCTCGCGCCCAGCACGCTCATGATCTCGTCGTCCTTGCCGGGACGGTTGATCGGGTAGGTCACCCGGAACCCCGCCCAGCCGAGCTTGGCTGTCTGCTCGCGATCGAAATGCAGGTCGCCGAAGTCGAAGCGGCCGGGATCGTAGGGGATCTCCTGAGCGGCGCCGTCGACGATCTCGTTGATCCTCACCGGTGTATTGAACTGCATGCCCTGGTGGTAGAAGGCGAGCTTGAACGGGGTCTCGAGCTCGGACCAGACGAAGCGCTCGCGGCGGGGCTGCATCTTCTGGTAGTCGAAGAACTGCATCTTGCTGAAGACGTCCGGCAGGTTGCTGGCCGGAGCGACGTAGGCCACATCAGCCAGAGCCTTCGCCCGCGCCGTCACCGCGTCGAGGCCGAATCCGGCCGACTTCTCCTGCGCGAAAGCCGATGCGCCAAGCGCTCCGAGGAGCAGCGCCCCCACGGCCAATGCCAGGCGCGCGAAAACCGGCCTGCACCGCGCCGATCCCCACCAAATCGAAGCCGAGATACGCCGCGCCGAGGAGAGACGGGCCGGATCAGAGGGACCGGCCACGGGACGGGTCGACAAATTCACAGAAGCTCCTTTAAAAGGCCTTGATGGGGAGAAAAGGCGTACGCCTGCCGTACGCTGACAACGGCGCACGCGAGCACAAATGCCTATCATCGCCACAAGGGTCAAGGAATGAGCGCCGACCATCGCCGTCCGTACCCGCGCCGTCTCCAGCCATCACAATCGAAGTGAACGAAACCAGCATGAACGACATGAACGGCGTGCCAGTCGCTGACGAGCGAGGGGCGGACTCCCGCACGGACGCGGCCGAGAAGAGCGGCCTGTCCCGCAGGCAGGCGCTCGGCGCCCTGGCGTCGGTGGCTGCGGCCACGACGATGGCCATGAGCGAAGCTGCTGCAGCGCCTCGGAAAACCGCGATGCTGGCAGCTCCCGTCGGCAAGAAGGCCTTCATCGACGACCTGATCTCGCGCATGACCGTCGAGGAGAAGGTCGGCCAGCTGCGCCTGATCAGCATCGGCCCGGAGATGCCCTTCGCGAAGATCGTGGAGGAGATCGCGGCCGGGCGTATCGCCGGCTCGTTCAACACCGTCATCCGGCGCGACAATCGGCCGCTGCAGGAAGCGGCCGTCAAGCGCAGCCGCCTGAAGATCCCGCTCTTCTTCGCCTATGACGTCGTGCACGGCCATCGCACGACCTTCCCGATCCCGCTCGGCCTGGCATCCAGCTTCGACATGCCCGTGATCGAGCGGATGGCGCGCGTCTCGGCTGTCGAGGCCTGCAATGACGGCGTGGACATGACCTTCGCGCCGATGGTCGACATCAGCCACGACCCGCGCTGGGGCCGTACCTCCGAAGGCTTCGGCGAGGACCCCTATCTCGTCTCCGAATGCGCGCGCGCCGCCGTGCGCGGCTTCCAGGGCTCGTCGCCCGACCGGCCGGACACCATCATGGCCGCGGTGAAGCATTTCGCGCTCTACGGCGCGGTCGAGGGCGGGCGCGACTACAACACGGTCGATATGAGCCCGCTGCGCATGCACCAGATCTATCTGCCGCCCTACCGGGCCGCGCTGGAGGCGGGCGCCGGCGGCGTCATGGTCGCGCTCAACTCGATCAACGGCGTGCCGGCGACCTCCAACACCTGGCTGATGCAGGATCTCCTGCGCAAGCAGTGGGGCTTCAAGGGCCTGACCGTCAGCGACCACGGCGCCATCACCGAGCTGACGCGACACGGCGTGGCACGCGACAATCGCGAGGCGGCGAAGCTCGCCATCAAGGCCGGCATCGACCTCAGCATGGCCGACCAGGTGTACCTGGCCGAGCTGCCGGGGCTCGTCGCCTCGGGCGAGATCAAGATGGCCGAACTCGACGCCTGCGTGCGCGAGGTGCTGGGCGCGAAATTCGATCTCGGCCTGTTCGCCGACCCCTTCCTGCGCATGGGCAAGAAGGAGGACGATCCGGCGGATGTGCGGGCTGAGAATCGCCTGCACCGTGAGCCGGCCCGCGAGATCGCGCGCGAGAGCCTCGTGCTGCTGGAGAACCGCAACCAGACCCTGCCGCTGAAAAAGGCCGGAACCATCGCGCTCGTCGGGCCGCTGGCCGATTCCGGGCTCGACATCCTGGGCAGCTGGTCCGCCCAGGGCGTCGCCACCCAGGCCGTCACGCTGCGCGCCGGCATCGAGAAGGCGATCGAGGGCAAGGCCAAGCTCCTCACCGCGCACGGCACCAACGTGCTCGACGACCAGAAGGTGGTCGACTATCTGAACTACCTGAACTGGGACAAACCCGAGGTCATCCAGGACCCGCGCAGCGTCGAGGCGATGATCGCAGAGGCGGTGGCGGTGGCGCAGCAGGCCGACGTCGTGATCGCGGCGGTCGGCGAATTGCGCGGCATGTCGCATGAATCCTCGAGCCGCGTCAGCATCGAGATGCCGGGCTCCCAGCGCGCGCTGCTCAAGGCCCTGAAGGCGACCGGCAAGCCGCTGGTGGTTGTGCTGATGAACGGCCGCCCGCTGGCGATCGGCTGGGAGAAGGAGAATGCCGACGCCCTGCTTGAGACCTGGTACGCCGGCACCGAAGGCGGCAATGCCATCGCCGACGTTCTGTTCGGCGATCACAATCCTTCGGCCAAGCTGCCGATCAGCTTCCCTCGCTCGGTCGGACAGATCCCGACCTATTACAACCATCTGCGCATTGGCCGCCCGTTCACGCCGGGCAAGCCGGGCAACTACACCTCGCAATATTTCGAGGAGGAGCAGGGCGCGCTCTACCCGTTCGGCTTCGGGCTGAGCTACAGCCGCTTCTCCCTCACCGGCCTGAAGCTCTCCGCCTCGCGGATCACGCGCGGCCAGAAGCTCACGGCCGAGGCGACGCTGACCAATGAAGGTCCCTATGAGGGCGCCAACGTGGTCCAGTTGTATGTCTGCGACAACTACGCCTCGATCGCGCGGCCCGTGAAGGAGCTGAAGGGCTTCCGGAAGCTGACGCTCAAGCCCGGCGAGAGCCGCAAGGTCCGGTTCGAGATCGGCGAGGACGAGCTGAAGTTCGTCAATGCGGATCTCCGCGAGGTGGTCGAGAGCGGGCACTTCACCGTGCAGCTCGGCCTCGATTCCCGCGAGGTCCTGGAGCAGGGCTTCGAGCTCGCCTGACAGAGCGAGCCGACCATTGCAGCGCCGGCACATCTGGAGATGCCGGCGCTCCTCGTTGAACAAGCAGACCGAGGCCGGGAGCCGGCCCGGTCCAAGCCATGCAAGCCCCGAGCTGCTGGAACGCCGCGGCGTGCCCTTCGCATCCGCACGTCGGATCGCACCGCACTGGCGATAAAAATCGTTCCTGATTGATGAAACGCAAACAACAGCGAATTTCTTGTCTGGACCAGCGCCAATCTTGATTCAGATCAAACCGACAAGAACTTACTGTTAATCTTGGCTCACCTAGGCACGGGTTGCTTATATCGAAGAGTCCCGAGCCACCGATGACGATCACCCAGTTCAAACTTGCCAATCTCAGGATCGGCAACAAGCTTCTCCTGGTTGCGGCGGTCCCGCTTCTTGCCGTTTCGGCGCAGCTCGGCATCGGCGCGTGGAACGCCTGGCAAGCCTCCCGTGATGCGAAGGCGGTGGCAGTCCTGTCGGAGCAGGCTCTGGTATTCGGCCAGGTCGTTCATGAGCTGCAGCAGGAACGCGGAGCGTCGGCGCTCTTCATAGGCGCGCACGGACAGAGTTTCGCCGTGGAACTCAAGGCACAGCGCGGCGCCACGGACAGGGCCATCGCCACGCTGGACCGTGCTTTCTCGGCACTCGAAACGAACCCGCGCGCCAGCGGCCTGCTTGCAGTGCGTGCGGATATCCAGGGCGACGCCACGGTACTTGGCGCTCTGCGCAGACGTATCGACACTTTGGGGGTATCCGCCTCGGAATCGACCGCAAGTTACACCTCCACGGTCGGCAAGCTGATCGATCTGCTCGCCGGCATACCGACCGCGGCCGAGAATCCCGCGATCAACCGGCAGGCGCGCGCCTATGCTGTGCTCGTCGAGGGCAAGGAGCACGCCGGCCTGGAGCGCGCATTGGGCTCGGGCGGCTTCGTAGCCGGTCGTTTCGAAGCAACCGGATTCCGTGACTTTGTCGGACAGGGCCAGGCCCAGAACCTGTTGCTTGGGCAGTTTCGCGCCTTGGCGGAGCCGCCACTTGTGGCGCGCTTCGACGGCGCCATGGATTCCGCTGCCTCGAAGGAGGTCGCGGCCATGCGCCAGCAAGCTTACGCCAAGCCGTTCGGCGGCGACATCTCCGGGATCACCGGTCCTGCGTGGTTCCAGAAGGCGACGGCCCGCATCGATCTGATCAAGGGCGTCGAGGACGGCGCGTCGGCTGCGTTGGCGTCCTCCGCCGAGACGGTCTCTCGCGCGGCTTTCCGCGAATTCCTGGGTTCCTGCGTGCTTGCCATCGTTGTCCTGGCTGCTTCGCTTGCCGCCGTCTGGTTCGTGGCTCGTGGAATCTCCGGGCCGATCCGCATGATCGTAGCCAATATGTCCGCCCTGGTCCGAGGCGAGCACGGCGTCGCGATCGTCGGCACCGAACGCAAGGACGAGATCGGCGACATGGCGAGCGCCCTTCAGGTCTTTCAGGAGAACGCGGAGAGGATCCATGCCCTCGAAGAGCAGGAGCGCGCCGCGGCGGCAGCGCGTCTGGCCCGCGCCCAGTCGATGGAGGCGGTGGTCTCC
>UCLR01000083.1 GCA_900473415.1 Hyphomicrobiales bacterium | reverse complement strand
ATGGCCAAAGAGAAGTTTTCGCGGACGAAGCCGCACTGCAACATTGGAACGATTGGTCACGTTGACCATGGCAAGACGTCTTTGACGGCTGCGATCACGAAGGTTCTGGCCGAGTCGGGCGGCGCGTCGTTCACGGCGTATGACCAGATCGACAAGGCTCCGGAAGAGAAGGCCCGCGGCATCACGATCTCGACGGCGCACGTCGAGTACGAGACCCCGGCCCGTCACTATGCGCACGTCGACTGCCCCGGCCACGCCGACTACGTGAAGAACATGATCACGGGTGCGGCGCAGATGGACGGCGCGATCCTGGTCGTGTCGGCTGCCGACGGCCCGATGCCGCAGACCCGCGAGCACATCCTGCTCGCCCGCCAGGTCGGCGTTCCGGCTCTGGTAGTGTTCATGAACAAGGTCGATCTCGTCGACGACGCCGAGCTGCTCGAGCTGGTCGAGATGGAGATCCGCGAGCTGCTGTCGAAGTACGACTTCCCGGGCGACGACATCCCGATCACCAAGGGCTCGGCCAAGGCTGCGCTGGACAACGTCACGCCGGAGATCGGCCATGACGCGGTGATCGCGCTGATGAAGACGGTCGACGACTACATCCCGCAGCCGGAGCGTCCGATCGACCAGCCGTTCCTGATGCCGGTCGAAGACGTGTTCTCGATCTCGGGCCGTGGCACGGTGGTGACCGGCCGCGTCGAGCGCGGCATCGTCAAGGTCGGCGAGGAAATCGAGATCGTCGGCCTGAAGGACACGGTGAAGACGACCGTCACCGGCGTCGAGATGTTCCGCAAGCTGCTGGACCAGGGCCAGGCGGGCGACAACATCGGCGCGCTGCTGCGCGGCACGAAGCGTGAGGACGTCGAGCGCGGCCAGGTGCTGTGCAAGCCGGGCTCGGTGAAGCCGCACACGAAGTTCAAGGCCGAGGCCTACATCCTGACGAAGGAAGAGGGTGGCCGTCACACGCCGTTCTTCACCAACTACCGCCCGCAGTTCTACTTCCGCACGACGGACGTGACCGGCGTGGTGACGCTGCCTGAGGGCACGGAGATGGTGATGCCGGGCGACAACATCTCGATGGAGGTGACGCTGATCGCCCCGATCGCGATGGAAGAGAAGCTGCGCTTCGCCATCCGCGAAGGCGGTCGCACCGTCGGCGCCGGCGTCGTCGCCTCGATCATTGC
>UCLR01000001.1 GCA_900473415.1 Hyphomicrobiales bacterium | reverse complement strand
AATGCGGGCGTAGATGCACGCCCACCGCTTGGGCCGTCGCTAGGGTCGAACAAGGGCCCACAGCCGCAGTGCGCCACTTCCGGACATTCCCTCGCTGTCCAGAACCGGACATTCCGGCGCCGTACCGATCTCATCTCGTTGTACTTGGAAGGGTGGCTCCTCCAGGCCGACGGAGCTCGCGCAACTCATTCGAGCCTGTCGAATAGATGGGGATCAGATCCGCCGTCTCTCGACCAACCGGTGGGGCAGAATGTGCAGACGAACCTCGCTCAGCTCATTCCCGGTGATGAGGTCCGCGACCGCCTGTCCGAATGTGCTGTAGGGGATCGAGACGGAGGAAAGCCAGGGCGCGACCCAGTCGTTGAGCGGATTGTCGTCGAAACCGTAGATCGGCGGCAGGTCGTCATGGCCCACGCCTTCCACGAAGAAGCGATGCGCGCCGAAGGCAATCAGATCGCCCGTGCAGATCAGAGCGTCGAACCGACTCCCCTCGTGTCGCAGCGTGCTGGCAGCGGCATAGCCGATCGCCAGATGCTCCTTCTCCGCCTCGGCGGGCCCGACGACGAGCGTAGGCGGAATCGGATGCCCAGCCGCTGCAAAGCTTTCCATGATGGCCTCGACCCGGGCCCGCGTCGCCGATGAGGTCAACGGGGCGTGGATGAGAGCTGGGCGACTGATCCCGCGCGCCAGCGCATGGGCCGCGACATCCCGCCCCGCCTGAGCGTTGTCGATGCCGACGAAGGCGCTGTCCGGGTCGCCGGGGTCGCGGCGGTTTACGAAGACGAGCGGCACGGGTCCACCGCGCAGCAGGTCCAGCATAGGACTGGCGACCGCACCGAGAAAGACGATGGCCCGAGCCTGCTGCGCCCGCATCTCTCGCAGGTACTCGTCCTGTAATTCCGGCCTGTCATGGGTATCGCAGAGCACCATCACCAGCCCGCGCTCGCGTAGCGCCCCCTCGGTCGAAGCAGCGATGGCCGCCATCGTCGGGTTGGCCAGGTTGGCGGCCAGTACCGCCACGAGTCTGCTCTGCTTCTGCCTGAGCGACTTGCCGGCGCTGGAGGGGCGGTAGTCGAGGTCGGCCACCGCCTGTCGGACCTTGGCGACAGTCTCGGCCGAGGCCTTGTTAGCGACGCCGTTCAGGACGCGCGATACGGTCGCGATCGAGACGCCCGCTCTCTCGGCCACATTGGCAATCGATGCCTGCCGGGCATCGGTCGTCTTGAGCGCGGTGCGCCGCATCATCCTCGTCGTCGTCACTATCAAGGCCACAAATGACTTGCGCTTCTATAGCGAGCCACCATAGGATGCAGCAAGGGAAAACGTTTTCCCTCAACCTTGCATCCATACCGATTTCGGCAACGAAGCGACGCAGCAAAAGGGCGCAAATCAATAGCGCCCATGGGAGGACGCCATGAGATTCTTAAAAGGGATCGCCGCCGCGGCAGGCTTGTTGGTGGCCAGCGTACTGCCCTCAACGGCACAGACACTGACGGTCTGGCACGACCTAGGCGACAACGGCCTCAAGTGGTTCGACGCCATGTCGGCCGAATTCGCCAAGCAGCATCCGGGCGTCACCGTGAAGTCGCTGAGCTTCCCAACCGACCAATGGTTTGGCCGGGTCATCAGCGCGGTGAACACCGACTCGGCCCCGGACCTGATCTTCAACAATTACGAGCGCGTCATCCGAATCCAGGACCAGACCGGCAAGGTCTCGGACCTCAAGCCGGTGCTTGGCAAGGTCTCCGACAAGGCGTTCCTGACCGAGGACGACCTCAAGGTCGCGACCTACAAGGATAGGCAGATCATCATCCCGATCCAGCGCGTGCAAATGGGCTTCGGCGTCCGCAAGAGCTGGCTCGACAAGGTGGGCGAGAAATTCCCGGAGACCTGGGAGGATGCGAAGCGCGTCGCGGTCAAGTTCCGCGAAGGCGACCCCGACGGCAACGGCAAGGCCGACACCTTCGGCTTCGCGCTGGAGGCGGCGAAGCCGCGCGACCTCATCCACATCCTCGACCTCTTCAGCTTCGGCACCGGCCTGCGCCACACGCTGATCGATCCCGAGGGCAAGATCACCATCGACGAGCCACGCCATGCGGCCGTTCTCGAAGAGTTCCTCAAGACCTATACGAGCTACAAGTTCGTCGCGCCCGACACGATCAATCACTCCTTCACGGAGATGTACCAGGTGATCGAGGGCGGCCGTGGCGGCATGTTCCGGGTCGGCGACTGGAACGTGAAGAAGTGGGACGGGGAAAAGGTCCTCAATGGCGACTTCCTCGTCGGCCAATGGCCGAAGTTTGCGCCGGACGAAAAGAACGCAGTCGTCATCGGTGGCATGCGCGGCGTCGCAATCCCCGAGAACGCGCCCAACAAGGCGCTGGCGCAGGAATTCGCCCAGTTCATGCTGACGAGGGCGGCCCAGCAGACCTCGCTCGACAATGTCGGCGCCGCCGTCCGCGGTGATCTCGACGTGGCCGCGCTATCGCCTCGCTCGCAGTATTTCGCCAAGGCCGAGGCGCCGCTGATTGCCTATGACTTCCCGGAATCGGTGCACGCCTTCTACCCCGAGCTCGAGGCGGCCTTTCACAAGAAACTGCTCTCTGGCATCGCCAATCCGCCGGCGGACTGGAAGCCGTTCATCGCGGAGACGGCCAAGGAGATGCGTGAGCTCGCGGCCAAGCTGAAGAGCAAATAGCGCCGTCGCCATCCGCACGCGGGCGGCCTCTCCGGCCGCCCGCTGCAAGCGTCTCCTTGATAAGGGCAGAACGAATGACCACGACCCTTGAAACGGTCTGGCATAACCGGATCTTCTATCTCTTCGTCCTACCCTTCGCGGCGCTGACGATCCTGTTCGGCGTCTGGCCCATCGTCCTGTCGATTGCGGTGTCGTTCACGGCCTCGGCGACGGCGTTGCGGCCTAATCCGACCTATATCGGCTTCGCCAATTACGCCGCGATCTTCGCCGATCCAGGTTTCCTGGCCTCGCTGGCCCGCACCTTCATCTATACCGCCGCTGCGGTCGTCGCGAATGTCGGCTTCGCCTTCGGCATGGCCGTACTGATCGATTCACCGCTCCTCAGGCGCGGCGGTCTTCTGCTGCGCCTCGCGCTCTTCCTGCCGGTGGTGACGCCGGATATCGCCGGCTATGTCGTCTGGCGCTGGCTCTACGATCGCTCCTTCGGCGCGATCAATGCGTTGCTCGATCTCGTCGGGCTGCCGGCCTTCGCCGGGCTGACCACCGGCCTGACGGCGACGATCTCGCTGCTGATCGCCGAACTCTGGCATCATGCCGGCTTCTACATGCTGATCTTCCACGCCAATCTCGCCATCCGCGACCGGGCGCTTGAAGAGGCGGCGCATGTCGACGGCGCCACGACCTGGCAGCGCTGGCGCTACGTGATCCTGCCGCAGCTCAAGCCGGCCTTCATCATCAACACCGTCTACGCGCTGATCCAGTTCCTGAAGACCTTCACGGTCGTAGTTGTCATGACCAAGGGCGGGCCGAACGAGGCGACCAACTTCGTCACCCACTACGCCTATCAGCTCTTCGATCAGGGCCGCTACGGCGAGGCGACGGCCATGGCGAGCGTGCTCTTCGCGATCGTGATCGGCATTTCGCTGAGCATCTATCGCATGGGCGACAAGGAGGCCGGGCGATGAACGCCGATGCCGACATGACGCGGGTCAGCCGGCCGCTGCAGATCGTGGCCTATGTGTTCGCCGTGCTCGTCGGGCTCGCCTTTCTCTACCCATACTGGTGGATGCTGGTCAGCGCGTTCCGCTCGACCCGGGCGATCATGGACGACCCGCTGCGCCTTCTGCCGGAAGCGCTGGATTTCTCGATCTTCTCGGAGATCGCGAATATAGGCGGCGTCCCGCTTGCGCGCTACATCGCCAACTCGCTCGCGATCACCACGGCCTCGACCGTGCTTAGCGTCGTCGTCACGGCGCTCGGCGCCTATGCGCTGACGCGCAAGCCGCATCTGCCGGGCTTCACCGCACTGCGCTACGGCTTCCTTGTCACCATCATGTATCCCTACATGCTGCTGGTGATCCCGGTTTATCTGGTGATGTTCAAGCTCGGGCTGCTCGGCTCTTATTCCGGCATCATCCTGTTCCTCGCGCTCGGCCCAATCCAGTTCTTCCTGTTCGAGCAGTTCTTCAGGAAGATCCCGCACGAGGTTATCGAGGCCGCGATCATCGACGGAGCCAACGAGGCGCAGATCCTCTTCCGCATCGTCCTGCCGATGGCCTCCTCGATCACCGCGACGGTGGCGCTGATCACCTTCCTGCTGAACTGGGCCCAGTGGTTCCCCGTGCTGGTGATCTCGAAATCGCCGGACACCTACACGCTGCCGGTGGCGCTGCTGTCGATGAACACGGAGCTGGGCGCGAATTTCCAGGGAATCATGGCGCTTGCCGTCATCACCACCCTGCCGGTGGCCGGGCTTTTCCTGCTCGCCCAGAAGCGGGTGATGGAAGGCATGGCGGCAGGCGCCGTAAAAGGATGAGTCGGATGTTCGACGCGATTTCCGAAACGAGCCGCGTGGCCGCTATCGAGACGGCGCGGCAACGCTCGCTGGGCTGGCTCGCGGAGATGCAGGTGCCGGGAGCACCAAGGGGCGTCATGCGCGTCTCGGCAGCGCAGGACCCCACAAGCTGGCCGGGCGTCAGTCTCTACGGCACCTATAACGGCATCATGTGCCGCGACCTGATCGGCGGGCTCGCGGACTTCTCGGAGAACGAGAAGGTTGCGCTCGTCGCCTGGCTCGAAGGTCACCGCCGCCCCGACGGTATCGTTCGCGTGCCCGGCATGGCGGATGATGCCGTGTTCAAGAAGCCCGATCGCGACGAGACCTGGCGCTATATCGACTTCCACGTCACCAACTACACGCTGGGCGCCATCGATGCGCTGGAGCCCGGCCGCCGGCCGAACCTCGCTTTTGCGGAGCTCTTCCTCGATCCGCTGACATTGAAGGCCTGGCTTGCCGACCGGGACCTCAACGACCCCTGGCAGGAAGGCAACAACATCGTCAATCTGGCGAGCTTCTTCCTGCTCATGCGGCGGGACGGCGATGCCGCGATGCGCGCCCGCGTCGATGCGGGGCTGGATATCCTCTATGGCTGGCATGACCGCAATCGCGAGCCGACGACCGGCTTCTGGGGCGTCGGCCAGCTCTCGGACGCGACCCGCCTGCTGCACGCCTTCGCCGGCTCGATGCATAATTTCCACATCTGGTATCACGAAGGCCGCGTCCCGACGGCCTTCGACCGCTCCGTCGACTACGTTCTCTATCTGCCGCCGCGCGTCGATTCCGCCTGCATCGACGTCGATGCGGTCGATGTCCTCGTGCATGGCCTTGCCCTGCTCGACCACCGCCGCGACGACATCCGGCGCTGGCTCTCGACCTTGCTCGATGCGCTGCTGGCCGACCAGAACGCCGATGGCGGCTTCTGCGACGTCCGGATCGGCACCCGCCGGCAGGATGGCTGGACGAAGGGCTACGAGGAGCCGCACGGCCTCTCCAACACCTTCGCGACCTGGTTCCGCTGGATCGCGATCGCGATGATCGCGGACGTGCTGTTCCCCGGCCGCTGGGATTGGCGTTTCCGCCGAATGATCGGCATTGGCTATCGGATCGGAGCAAGGTGATGGCGGCTGACGATCCCTTCCACCATCTCCACGACGAGGACTATGCGCGTCCTTACGTCGCCGGGTTCGTCGGCGCCGGCTCCTACGTGCCAGTCAACGGCCGGCCCGTCGTTTCGCTCGATGGCGACTGGCTGCTGACGCTGGATCTCTTCGACGAAGGCCTGCGGCAGAAATGGTTCGCGCTCGACGAGACGCCGCCCTCGCAATGGTCCCATCCCCGCGACTACGAGATCGAGGCGGGAGAACCGACTCCTGTCCCCTCCTGCTGGAACCTGCTGAAGCCGGAATGGACCCATTTCGAAGGCGCGGGCTGGTATACGCGTCATGTCGATTGGCAGCGCGGCCCGGCCGGCGAACGGGTGATCCTCTCGGTCGGCGCTGCCAACTATGCAGCGATGGCTTTCGTCAACGGTCGCTATGTCGGCGGCCATCGCGGTGGCTCCACCCCCTTCAGCCTCGACGTGACAGAATTATTGCAGGACGGCCGCAATCGGCTGCAGATCATGGTCGAGAACCGGCGCTGCCCGACCCGCGTGCCGATGCAGCATATCGACTGGTTCAACTATGGCGGTCTCTATCGCGAGATCTCGCTGCTGCGCCTTCCAGCGACGTTCATCCGCGAGGCGCGGGCCGCGCTTCTGCCGGGAGGACAGGAGGTTCGCTTCTCGATCCAGCTATCGGAAGCTCAAGATACTACGGCGCAAGTCAGCGTCCCGGAGCTCGGCGTGGCGCTGTCCGTTCCCGTGTGCGGTGGCCTCGGCGAGGCGACGGTGCCCTTCGCGGGACAGCGCTGGTCGCCCGATGCGCCTCGGCTCTACGACATTCAATTCGCCTGCGGCGCGGATCAGGTGAATGAGCGCATCGGCTTCCGCACGATCGAAACGCGCGGCACGGATATCCTGGTGAACGGCGAGACGATCCGGCTCAAGGGGGTCTGCGTGCATGAGGACGACCTCGCGCTCGGCAAGGTTTCGACCGAAGAGGATGTGCGCAGGCGCTTCCGCCACGTGAAGGAACTCGGCGGCAATTTCCTGCGGCTGTCCCACTATCCTCATCACGAACATGTCGCGCGCGTCGCCGACGAGATGGGCCTGCTGCTCTGGGCAGAAATCCCGGTCTATTGGGCGATTGCATTCGATCACCCGGATACCTACGCCGATGCCGAGAACCAGCTGCGCGAGCTGATCATGCGCGACGTCAATCGCGCAAGCGTGATCCTTTGGGGCATCGGCAACGAGAATGCCGACACGGATGCGCGCCTCTCCTTCATGTCGCGCCTCGCACAGGCGGCGAGACGCGCCGATTCCAGCCGACTGGTCGGCGCAGCCTGTCTCATCAATCGCGAGACCTTCACCATCGAGGATAGGCTCGCCGAATATCTCGACGTCATCGGTCTCAATGAATACTTCGGCTGGTACGAGCCGAATTTCTCGGGGCTGGATCGCCTGTTGGCGAATTCCAGCCCTACCAAGCCGGTGATTGTCTCCGAAACGGGAGCGGATGCGCTGCCGGGGCACCGCGGCGCTGGCCGCGTCCTGTTCACGGAGGATTGGCAAGCCGAATTCTACCGCCAGCAGATCACGCGTTTGGCAGCGAAGCCCTATGTCGCAGGGATCGCCGCCTGGCTGCTTTACGATTTCCGGACCGAGCGTCGCCAGACCGGCTTCCAGAAGGGCTTCAACCGGAAAGGCCTGATCGCCGAGGACAAGACGACCCGCAAATTGGCATTCGCTGTGCTGGCGGAACTCTTTGCCGAATGGGGCACCCCGGGATTGTCATAACTGGGAACGGAATTGGGGTCTCATGCCGAGATCATGACAAAATGCGCCAGGAGAGGACATTGGATCGCCGCCCGAAAGCGGACTCTCGAAAGCGACGACGAAGATGCGTCACTTTTGATAGAGCGACCTAGCTCCTCGGAACCTCCTCCAGCTGCGGCATCCGCTCGACAGGCGGGCGGGCCAGCAGAAGAAGAACGCCAACAAGGACAAGGTTGAGGGCGCCGGCCGCGGACCCGATCATGAAGCCGTTCGCATAACTTCCCGTCCAGTCGAACGTGACGGCGCCCTGATATCCTCCAAAGGCGTGCCCAAGCCATGCGAACGACAGGATGATACCCATGAGCGCGCCCCGGCCGCGCGCAGGTGTCAACGCGCGCGCCGAGACCAGGAGACTGGTCATCACGCCTGCATAGGCGAAGCCGTACAGCAGACCGAAGGTCCGAAATCCCTGCAGCGACGTGAACTGCGTGAACGCCAGGACGCCAAGCGTCTGCAGGAACGAGGCGACCGCCCATGACTGCAGCGGCCCGATCATGTCGCACAATTTTCCATAGGCAATGCGCCCGAGGATCGCGGCGAGCAGCATAGCTAACATCACGCCGCCCGCATCGGTCGCTGGAATGCAGAAACCTTGAATCAGCGGCATCAGATGCATGAGCGGCAGGGCCATGCAGGCACAGCAGAAGAAGACCGCCGCGCTGAGCACAGGCACGGCCACGGCGGTGGGGATGGGCGGCTCCTGCGCCGCGCCGACCGGGGCTGTGGACTGGGGCGCCTCGCGCATGAACACCGCCAAAGGGAGCAGCACCGCCAGGATCGTGATGCCCAACGCCGTCATTGCTCCGCGCCAGCCCATGTGTTCGATGAGGAAAGCGGACAGGAAAGGCACCCCGCCCTGGCCGACCGCCTGCCCGGCCGCTGCAATACCAATCGCCAGTCCCGCCATGCCGGGGAACCAGTTACCGACCGTCGCGAAGAGCGGCGCGAACAGTGCTCCTCCGCTCAGGGCGCCTGCCAGAAAAAAGATGAGGTAGATTTGCCAGAGCGCCTGCGCCTGCGCCGTCAGCAGAAGGGCGGTGCCCATCACAATGACTGCGATCAGGCAGATCGACCGGATGCCGATGCGATCCGAGACAAAGCCCATAATCACGCTGCCGACTGCCAAGCCAAGCAGGCCCAGACTGTTGATGGCTGCGATCTCGGAGCGGCCCCAGCCTTCGGCGGCCTCGATCGGAATGAAGAAGGCTGTTAGACCATTGACGAGCGTGCCCATCACGAGCGCCAGCATCAGGGCGGCGGAGCCGACCACGAGCCAACGACGAGAGCGTTCCAAAGTCAGCGCGGTCATTCTTGCCTCCCGTCAGTTGTCGGAGCCGACGCATGATCACGGCGGAATGCCTGTGAGTTCTGCGTCCGAACCGGCCCGCTCTCCGGATTGACACCGCCCGGCACGAGGCGTGGCCGAGGGGGCGGCATCCATGGCCGCCCCTCCAGCGCTATTCGGCGGCGAGTTGGAAGCCGGGCGTCGAACGCGACAGGGCCAACTCCTCTTCGTCCATCTCGGCAGGGATGGTCTCGAAGAGCGGCGTTGAAAGATAACGCTCGCCGGTGTCCGGCAACATGCACAGGATCACAGAGCCGGCCGGAGCGCTCTCCGCGACCTGCCGGGCGACGCCGAAGCTCGCGCCGCCGGAGATGCCGGTGAAGATGCCTTCCTTCCGCGCCAATGCGCGTGCCCATTCGATCGCCTTCGGTCCGGCGATCGGGGCTCGTCATAGTAGCGCTCGTCGATCGCTTCCTGCAGCACGTTCGGGATGAAATCCGGCGTCCAGCCCTGGACCGGATGCGGTTCGAAGGCGGGATGGCTCGCAGCCGGCGCACCGTCCGTGTCGCGCTGCTGGCCATGGCCACTGGCGAGGAGCTGGGCGTTGGCCGGTTCGCTCAGCACGATTCTCGTTTGAGGCCGCTCGCGCCGGAGCGCGCGGGAGACGCCGACGACCGTGCCGCCCGTTCCATAGCCGGTGACGAAATAGTCGAGGCGCGAGCCGGCGAAGTCGCCGAGAATCTCGCGAGCTGTGGTCGCCTCGTGGATTGCCGCATTCGCCTTGGTCTCGAACTGACGGGCCAGGAACCAGCCGTTCTGCTGCGCGAGCTCCACGGCCTTCTGATACATGCCGAAGCCCTTCTGCGCGCGCGGTGTCAACACGACCTTGGCGCCCAGCATGCGCATCAACCGGCGGCGCTCGACCGAAAAGCTGTCGGCCATCGTGACGACGAGCGGATAGCCCTTCTGCGCGCAGACCATGGCGAGCCCGATGCCCGTATTGCCGCTCGTGGCCTCGACCACTGTCTGGCCCGGCTCCAGTGCGCCGCTGCGCTCGGCTGCCTCGATGATGGCGACGGCAAGCCTGTCTTTCACCGAAGCGGCCGGGTTGAAGAACTCGGCCTTCGCATAGATCGTGGCGTGATCGACGCCGAGGTTGTTGATGCGGACTGCAGGCGTGTCACCGATCGTGTCGAGAATGCTGTCGAACAGCCGTCCGCGGCCCTGTGTTTTCCTCGACGTATCGGTGGCAAGCATGGGCTCTCTCCTTCTTGTCCCGGTTGTTTTGCGTGGCTGTCTTTGCGGAAGTGCAGAGGATGTTAGGATGGCCCTGAGGCAGTCCGCGTTGGAGCGAGCGTTGGAGCGCGCATGGAAACGCCGGGTTCCGAGGCCGAACATGCAGGGCCGGGCCTTGAGCTGAGGCTGCTCGGGCCGTTGAGGCTCCTGCGCGCCGGCGTCGTTCTGCAGCTACCTCCGTCCCGCAAGCTGCGAGCGCTGATCGCCTATCTGGCCCTGGCCAACCGCCCGGTCTCTCGCGAGCGGCTCTGCGCGCTGCTCTGGCAGGTGCCGGACGATCCTCGCGGCGAGCTCCGATGGTGCCTGAGCAAGCTGCGCAGCCTGTTCGACGAGCCCGGCCGGCAACGAGTGCGGGCATCAGAGGACGGCGTCATGCTCGATCTGGCGGATTGCTCCGTCGACGCCGTCCGCCTGCTCGTCGCGGCCAAGCTGGGCTTCGTACAGCTGGGCGATACGGAGTTTTTCTTGCTGGCCGAGGCGGCGAGCGCCGATTTCCTGGAGGGGACGGAACTTTCCGACAGCGTCGAATTCGAGCATTGGCTGGCAGGCCGCCGCAGCGGGTTTCGCACGCTTCATATCGACTTGCTGGCCGAGGCGGCACGGCGCGCCGAAGCGGGAACGGCGGAGGGGCTGGCGGCTGCTGGGAAATGGGTCGAGGCCGCCCCCTTCGACACTGCGGCCCATGCGCGTTTCCTTGCCGAGCTCCATCAACGCCGGCTGATCGACGACTGCGCCCGCCATCTCGAACGAACGGAGAGAAGCTTTGCGGCTGAGGGCTTCGACTTCACGGCGGTCGCGTCGGCCTGGAGGAAGTTGAAAGGAGATGTCGCCGCGACGGTCCGCGATCCTGTGCGGCCCGATCCGCGCGATATTCCGGGCCAGCCACCGCAGCCTTCGGTGGCGATCATGCCGTTCGAGGAGAGGGGAGCGGGTGTTCCGGGCGGGAGCGATCTCGGCCATGCCCTGACGCATGACGTGATCAGCCGGCTCGCGCGGCTGCGCGGCCTCTTCGTCATCGCGCGCGGCTCGGTCTTCGCGCTGGCGCGCGAGCAGCTCGGCCATCGCGAAATCGGCGAGCGGCTTGGGGTCCGCTATGTCGTCACCGGACTACTGGAGCGGCGAAAGGACGCCGTGGTCGTGACCGTCGAGGTCGCCGAGGCCGCGAGCGGCCATATCGTCTGGACAGACCACTTCGAGGCTCTTTCATCCGATCAGCTCGCGATCCTCAACGAGATCGGCAACGGCATCGTCTCCGCCGTCGCGTCGGAGATCGAGACCGCGGAACGCAGCCGCGCGGTCCTGAAACCACCCGAGTCGCTTGATGCATGGGAAGCCTATCATCGCGGACTTTGGCACATGTACCGCTTCACGGCGGCAGAGAACGAGCGCGCTGCGGCGTTGTTTAGCCTGTCCGCGCGGCTCGACCCTTCATTCTCGCGGGCGCAGGCAGGACTTTCCTTCACGCATTGGCAGAGGGCCTTCCAGCGATGGGGCGAATGCGGCGCGCAAGCGCGGCTGGCGATCGAGAGCGCGACACAGAGTTTGCTGATCGACGAGCAGAACCCAGCGGCGCATTGGTCGATGGGCCGCGCACTATGGCTCGTCGGCGATCAGGCGGGCGCTATTTCCTCGCTGGAGCGGTCGGTGGCCCTCAGCCCCAATTTCGCACTGGGGCACTATGCGCTGTCCTTCGTCCATTGCCAGGGTGGCGATCCGCTGGCGGCCCTCTCGGCCTCAGACCATTCGCGCCTGCTGAGCCCGCATGATCCGCTGTTGTTCGGAATGCTCGGCACGCGCGCCATGGCTCTTGTCAGGCTAGGTGCATTGGCTGAGGCGGCGGAATGGAGCCGGATGGCAGCCGCGCGGCCGAACGCCCATGTCCACATCGTGGCGCTTGCCGCGCATTGCCTCGCGCTCGCCGGGCGGATGGAGGAGGCGCACAGCCACGCCGCTCGGACACGCCTGCTCCGGCCGGGCTATGGAGTAGACGATCTCCTGGGCACCTTCAGGTTCGAGGCGGACACGCAACTACGCTACCGCAAGGCGGCCGGTGCGATCGGCCTGTCGTCGTGAGAGAGGTGGCGGTCGCTGGACGTCGAGAGTCGCGCAGGGCAACGAAACGCGAGGCATGCATGCGAGGAGTAGCCGCTTGATCGCCGTCCCGTTCAGTGTCTACGGGCAGGCGAGACGGAGCAATCGGTTGATGCGGCTGTGCCCGCTAGTTGCTTTATACTTAAAAGCTGTTCAATCCGTAGCGAATTGATCGCTGCTAAAGCTTTCAACTTCATCGGCCTCGTCATCATAGAGAAGCTTTGTGAGCATGACATATCGATTTAGGGAGGCCATGCTGATGTCGCGGAGACACCGCTCTCGCAGCTTAGAGGCCTCAAGGCGAATGCCCTGGCGCAGATCCGCCGCGTGAAGATCGAATGCTTCGCTCTGCTCAAGCATGCGCATGAGCTCCGTGTCCCAGGCGACGCAGGCCCGCGCTTGCCTTGTCGTTGATTGTGCGCCCGTGGTGAGGCCGCTCCAAATGATGCAGGCGCAAATGGCATATAGTGGAGCTCGTCCCATCGGATGTCCTTCGAACCGAGATCAATAGCCACGCCAAAAGCTGACCTTGGCGCGCTGCCCGACGGATTTGCAGAGAGCCGCGAGAGATGAGGCGGCCTAAGGCACTGCAATCCAGCACAATGAATACGCGGTTCACGGAAAGTGAATGTGATTAGGTTCACAGAAGAAAATTCGCGCATTCGCGGAGTCGCATGAGATACTAAGTTGAAATTGAAGATCAATGTGCAAAAACAGCGCATGTTCGTCGTAGCGTTCAGGTATAATCTGCATCAGTATCAGGCATTTACATGTTTCCGGAGCCGGTAATTCAAATGAGGCGCGAGTAGAGTGATTGGCAGTCTCTCATTGATACATAAGCGATAAATGCAAGCGGACCCTTTCGGACCCGCTTTTTACACTTGAACTGAAGAGGCTTGTCCTTCTCCCCTTACTTTGCGGCCTTTTCGATGATGTTGGCGACCACCTTGGGCTTCGAGACGTAGATGGCGTGGCTGCCCTTGGTCTCGACAACGGTTGCGCCAGCGCGAGCAGCCATCTGGCGCTGGGCCGGGGCGGGATCATCCCGTCCTCGCTGGCGACGAGGTAGAAGCTGGGCTTGACCTTCCAGGCCGGGTTGGTGACTGCACCGGTAAGCGCCGCGAATCAACTGGACCGTGAGCCATCCGCGTGGTCGTTTGGCATATTGGGAAG
This sequence comes from Hyphomicrobiales bacterium, assembly GCA_900473415.1. Taxonomy (GTDB): domain Bacteria; phylum Pseudomonadota; class Alphaproteobacteria; order Rhizobiales; family Beijerinckiaceae; genus Allobosea. The sequence goes on along the minus strand of UCLR01000001.1, from coordinate 90,152 downwards.
GAGCGGCATTCTCATAAGCTTGGGCTGGCATCGCTGTCGATCTCGGCTGGGGTCGCCTGCGGCCGTGACTGAGGCTCGGACCGGAAAGGCGAGGATGTCGGCACAGGCGGGCCGCACCGTCGTCTCCAGCCACCAGCCATCCTTGACCAGCCTCGGTGGCAGTCGGGACGAGAAGGATGCTGGAGCGATGATGTCCGCCATGCATGAACACTGCATTGGCGGTTTGCAGCGCCTGCGATGCGTATCAGCGGGAACCCAGGATTTTTGTGCAGACTTTATGCAGGAACGGGCGCGCTACACACCGACGTCCGCGATGCTGCGCCGAGTCGGCAAGCGCCAGAAGCCGAAATTGGCTCTCTGCCTGGAAGCGGACATCGGATCGAGCCCGATCATCGCCGCGGTTCATTCTCTCCGAGAGAGGATACGGACCATGGCGTCGTAGCCCCGCTGGCGCGCCAATTCGATAGGGGTCATGCCGTTGCGGTCGCCAAGGTCACGCCGCGCACCAGCCGCGACGAGATGGCTCGCAGTGCGCTGATGGCGCGAACCACCATCGCCGAGGATGACGGACTCAATCAGCGCGGTCCAGCCGAGATTGTTGACGTGATCCAGCGGGGCACCGGCATCAATTAGAACCTTGACGATCTCGTCATGGCCGAGATGCGCGGCAGCGATCAAGGCGGTGCCGTCATAGGGGCTCGTGATAGCCTTTGGGTCCCCGCCGATCGCCAATGCTACGCGCAGGGTCACGACGTCATCGGCGACCGCCGCGATCGTGACCGCATCATAGCGCTGAGCGTCGAGCGCGCGCGGATCCGCCCCTAGCCGGACCAGCGCCTGCATGGCTTCTCGCTGGCGGGCATGGGCTGCGACGTGCAGCGGGGTGCGGCCGTTGATGTCGCGCTTCTCAATCGCGCCGCCTGCTGCAGCCAGTTTTCCTATAGCGGCGACGTCACCGCTGTGGGCCGCGGCGAAGAGGCCGCTGTAGCCTGCGATCTCGTCGGCAGTGGGCGGCATTTGCGCCGCAGCCAACGTCGGTGAAAGAGCGGCAACCAGGCCAGCGATGATGGCGGCGAAAGCGCGTTTCATCGAATCCTCTCCCATGGCGCCGTGACGCGTTCACCTGACGCTCGTTGGCCGGAAGGGACACGGAGCCAGCCCCTCGGCCGTCAGAGCGAGATGAGCAAGCGATCGCCAATATTGTCTAGCGGAGGCATGGTCCTTCAACTGCCTCCCTACCTCAAGCTCAGCGTGAAGCCGGCGGAAGGATCAATTTTTCCGGTGAATAGTTTGGGAGAAGTGTCTTGAACCTTCTGGCATCGGCTATGGCGGTGGAGCGCTCCAGATCAGCCATCGGACATTGAAGAATGACGTCGATGCCTACCAGCCTGCGCGTCGCCGTTGTGGCGGCGATCATCGTCCTGACGACGCCTGCGACAGCCCAGAAGATCACGGCTGAAGGCATTGCCCGATCGGCCAGCCTCTACGCCGCGATCGTGGAGTTTTGTCCGGCAACTCAGCGCGTCGACCTCGAGTTGGCGACGAAGGCAGCGAAGGCGATGACCGACGCGGCCAATGAGGCGCTCGGGCCGGATGCCGGTCCAACCACGCTCGATACCGAGTTCAAACGCAGGTTCGACGAGGTTCGCGCGCAAAGCGCCGTGGCATGGTGCGCAGATCAGGCCAGGCAACCGGCCGTTGCGCCGCTTTTCAGACTGATGCCTCGGCAGGGCTGAGCAGCGCCACTTCCGGACGTTGGGTCGTTGCCCGAAACCAGGCCCTGCCGCTTGGCACGTCGCGGCCGAAATCAACCTGCTCGGGCGGTGGAATCGTCCGCGTTCAGGGCAAGCGAATTCGGTGTTGTGGGCCTTTGGTTGTCCTTCACGACTTGCTCTCCCGGCGCTTTCTCCGGCCCGGATTTCTGTCTCGTCCGCGCTCCATACTGGCTGCGATGATCCAGAAATCCTCCCTTCCCGAAAAGCCCTAACCTGTCTCAAGAGCACTGACGGCGGACACCCAGGTCGGAACATGGCCGCGATCAGCGGCCAAGTCCGGTCGTACGCCCCGCAACCGACCGCAAGGCGCGTAAGGGCGCCCACACGTCGCTCATCGATCGGAATAGCCGGGGACAATCAACGCATCGATGATATAGCGACCACCGGCCGCAACGACGGCGACGCCCCGCTCCAGCTCCGCGAGTAGCTCGTCAACACTGCGGACGGAAACGGCTCCTTCGAAGCCCTGCGAACGCGCGAGCCCGATGATGTCGAGCGCCGGACTATCGAGTCGCTGGCCTACCCACTTGTTTTCGATCGGTCGGCCGCGTTGGCGCGCCATACGCTCCTGATGCACCTCGTCATTGAAATAGGATCGGTTGTTGGCGACGACGAGCAGCATCGGAACGCGTAAATGCGCAGCGGTCCACAGCGCGTTTACGCCCATCAGATAATCGCCATCGCCGATAACCCCGATCGTGATGCGACCGCTGTCCTTCAACGCGATGGCAGCCCCAATCGTATGGCCAGGCCCTGTCCCGACGGCACCACCGCCATCTTTGCCAAGGAAATCCAGTGGCGTGCGAAAACGACAGGCACTGCGCGGCCAGCCAAAGGAAAGACGCGCGAACGTCACCTCACGATCGCGCGCGAAAGCCGAGATTCCGAAGGCCATCTGCTCTGCGTTGAACGGTGCAGCGTGGTCCGGCCCCTCTGGCGCCGTCAGTGTCCAGTGGCTGCTTTCGGAAATCAGGGGCACGGCCGGCTGCCAATCGGTGCCCACGGCTTCCAGAAGTTGGCTAACGAAACGATCTGGATCGGCAGCGACCCTTACATCGCAGGCCGGCAAAGCTTGATGGTCCATGCTCCAACCATTGGCAACATGGCCATCGAGTGAACAGTGCACGATCGCTGTCGCCAGTGGCTCCTGCGTCTGCGAAGCGCCGCAGCGGGCGCTGAGGAAGCCCGCAAGATCGTGCCAATCGAGACTGACGATAGCATCGGCCTCCCGCAACAATTTCTGCTCAGCATCGTTCGGGCGCTCGCCAACCGGAGCCAGCGCATGCAGCCGGTGTTCGGTCGGAAAGCCCGGCGCATTGTGCGTAGCTGTCAAAACGGTCGCGCCAAGCCGCTCCGCTAGTGCGATGCGACGCTGCCAATCGCCGGCGCTGCGCGAGACACGTCCGATTAGGAGCAAGGGGGCCCGCGCATTGCGCAGGATTTCGGTGGTTCGGGCTATGTCCTCGGCCGGTGCCGCGGGCGGCCGGGGCGGTGCAAAGCGGCGGACATCAGGAACCTTCACCTCGCGGTCAAGTTCGCTTTCCTGCATCTCGGCGTCGAGGCAGACATACACAGGGCCGGATGGGGCGGTCCGCGTTATCTGGTCTGCGCGTAGAACGGATTCAACCGCGGCCTCGGCCGAAGCGGGCTGGTCGTCCCATTTCGTGTACTGGCGCACCAGCGCGCCTTGGTCGCGCGCAGTGTGGATCCAATCGATCCAAGGTCGACGGCGATGAGCGTCGACAGGCCCCGTAGCGCCGAGGATCAGCATGGGCCTGCGATCACACCAGGCGTTGAAAATCGTCATCGTCGCGTGCATCAGCCCCACATTTGAATGCAGGATGACGGCCATTGGCTCCTGCGCCACCCGGGAGAATCCGTCGGCGATCGCGACGGCATGCTCCTCGTGCAGGCAGACGATCATTGCCGGATCATGATTATCCAGGTGGTTCACCAGGCTATCGTGCAGTCCTCGGAAGCTTGCTCCGGGAACCAGCGCGACATACCTGTAGCCAAGCGCTCGGATCGTCTCAGCGACGATGTCGCTGCCCCATTTTTTGTCTATCGGCGCCACTGCACCCGACTCGATCTGCATGGTCATGTCCATCTGGCTTGTTGCGGCCTAGCCGCGTTCACTCGCTGAAAACCTCGTCGCGGCCCTTGCGGATCACCGGCAAGATTGCGACGGTGAGCATTGCGCACGCGATCAGGATGAGGCCGGCGGCGATCGGTCGTTCGACGAAAGTCATGGGATTGCCGCGTGAAATCATAAGCGCTTGACGGAGATTCTCTTCCATCATTCGGCCGAGCACGAATCCAAGAGTCAGCGGAGCTGGCTCGAAGCCAAACTTGGTAAGGCCGTAGCCAAAAACCGCGAGTGCTCCCATGATCAGGATGTCGGCCGGCTCGTTGTTGATCGAGTAGACACCGATGCAGCAGAAGATGACGATGCCGACGAACATCAGGCGATACGGCACTTTCAGTAGCTTCACCCAGAGCCCTACCGCTGGCAGATTGATAACGAGCAGCATCAGGTTGCCGACCCACATCGAAGCGATCAGCCCCCAGAAAAGATCGGGCATCTTGGTCATGATCTGCGGACCGGGCACGATGCCGTGAATAGTCATCGCACCAACCATGAGGGCCATCACGGCATTGGGCGGGATACCGAGAGTCAGGAGCGGAATGAAGGAGGTCTGCGCTCCGGCATTATTGGCCGATTCCGGTCCTGCGACACCCTCGATTGCGCCGTGACCGAAGCGGCGTGGATTATCCGCTAGCCTTTTTTCTAGCGTGTAGGAGGCATAAGGCGCGAGCACGGCGCCGTTACCAGGCAGGATGCCAAGGATCGAGCCAAGCAGTGTTCCGCGTAGGATCGGTTTAGCGGAAGCGCGCAATTCTGCGCGTCCGGGGAGCAGGCGGCCGACCTGAGTCTCGCGCACTTGCCTCGCCTCGCCATGCTCGAGGCTGCGGAACACCTCGGCAATGCCGAACAGGCCCATGCCCAGCAGTGCGACCTCTATCCCATCAGCAAGCCAAGTCGCACCGAAGGTCAAGCGAAGTTGGCCGGTGGTCAGGTCCGGCCCGACGGTCGAGAGCAGCACTCCGACCAAAATCATCAATACGGCCTTGAGCACCGAGCCGCGCGCAAGCAAGATCGCGAAAGCCAGGCCCATGAGCATGAGCGCGAAATACTCTGCCGGTCCGAAGATCAGGGCGATTCCGGCGAGGGGCGCGGCAAGAGCGGCAATCACCAAAGTCGCGATCGTGCCGGCAACGAAGGAGCCAATCGCCGAGATCCCGAGCGCGATACCAGCACGGCCCTGACGAGCCATCTCATGGCCGTCAATGGCGGTGACGACGGCACTCGACTCGCCTGGGATATTAAGCAGAATCGAAGCTGTGGAGCCTCCATATTGGGCGCCGTAGTAAATGCCCGCCAACATGATCAGCGCAGCCGTTGGATCGAGCCCGAAGGTCAGAGGTAGTAGGATCGCAATTGTGGCGATCGGACCGATGCCCGGCAGGACACCAATCAGCGTTCCCAGCATGCATCCGGCGAAGCAGAGCAGGATATTCGTCGGCGATAGCGCGATACCGAGGCCGTGGCCTAGATTCTGCAGGAGTTCCATGGCGCCTCAGAAATTTATCGAGAGCGACGGCAGAACCAGCATGGGGATTGGCTGGTTGAGCGCGAAGCGGAACAGAACGGCACAGGCGACCGTCATCACGACAGCAAAGGCCACGAGCTCACGCAGCCTGACCTCGCGTGAGCCAAAGCCTGTGACGAACATGGCGAGAGGAGCTGCGACGAGGAAGCCGGGTTCTCGGATTGTGGCAGCGAAGAACACGATCCCGGCAAGTACGAAGACTGGCCCGCGCAAATGCCAGCGTTCGAGCGCGTCGCCGTCCTCGAGAAAGCCCCACAGGACGAGTGCTGCGCCGCCGATACCGATCGCTATTGCCGTCCAGCGTGGCACCATGGCTGGGCCGATTGCGCGCAGTGTGCCCTGCGCGAGATTGTCGAGCATGAACACGACGAAGACGGCCGCTGCGATGAGGATCAGGCCGGACACGAGGTTCTGCGGCGAACGCACAGCGCGCTTCCACCGGTCAAAAGTCTGAAACTGGCTCATGGTGGGTCGGCCTAGCTTTGCTAATGGCGCGTTACGACGGGACCTGCTTCATTCCACGGTCACGCCGACGGTGCGCACCATCTCGCCCCATTTGGCGACCTCATCATTGAGGTAGGTTGCGACCTGGGCAGCTGAGCGGGAATGGAGCTGGTAGCCCATGCCGAGGAGCTTTTCCCGCGTCTGTGGCTCGTTCACGATCTCGTTGATCGCGGCATTGAGCTGCTCGACGATGGCCGGCGGCGTCTTGGCCGGGGCGATCACTGCGACCCAGGATTCGGCGACGAATGGGAAGCCAGCCTCGGTATAGGTTGGGACATCGGGCATCGCCGCGACGCGCGCCTCGCTTGCAACCGCCAACCCCTTGAGTTTGCCATCCGCAATCTGAGGGATGATGCCGAAGGACGAGGCGACCAAATCGACCTGATTGCCGAGTGCCGCTTGCACTGCGAGAGCGCCGCCGCGGAAGGGGATGTGCGACGCGGGCTGTTTGGCGAGACGTTTCATGAAGTATTCGGTCGCCAGATGCGAGCCGGAGCCGACTCCTGCACTCGCGAAGGTGATTTCATCCTTCTTCGCCCAAGAGAGATAGTCCTTTAGGTTGCTGGGCTTGGAGGGATGTGTCGCAATCGTCTCCGGCGACGAGACCGCGATAGCAACCGGTACGAGTTGATCAAGCGTATAGTCGCGCTTCTTATAGAGCGTCTCGTTGATCGCGATCGCCGTCGAGGTGACAAGCAGGGTCAGCCCGTCGGGCTTCGCATTCGCGACGATCGTCGCGGCCGTGTTGCCGCCGGCGCCGGCCTTGTTCTCGACTGTGACCGCCTTGCCCCATTTCTCATTGAGCTTTTGGCCGATAATGCGTGCGAATGTATCGACGAAACCGCCGGCGGCAAAAGCAACCGTCATGTTGATCCGGTCGGACGGGTAGGTCGGCACCTGCGCTGATGCGACACCGTCGTAAGCCGACAACGCAATGCCGGCTCCTACGATGCGCGCGATGACACCATTGAGAATTCGCATGTTTCTTCCTCCGCCATCTGTTTTTATTATTACTATTAAAGCCAGCAATGTATGGGAATGTATGGTTACACTCTTGCTGGTCTTTTTAGATTTACATGGACGTGCTTTTCTTGAGTATAACTAATTAATTCCTCTAAACACTCCTCACGCCCAAGGCCGGATTGCTTATATCCCCCGAATGGAGTGCCAAGAAAATGCCGTGATACTTCGTTTATCCAGACGAAACCTGCCTCGACCTCGCCGGCGAGGCGGTGTGCATCACGGACGTCGTTGGTCCAAATCGAGCAGGTCAGTCCGTATTCGACACTATTGACGGTCTCGAGCATGCTTGCCTCATCCGACCAGCGGAAGACTGCGAGGATCGGGCCGAAGACCTCCTCCCGCGCCAGCCGCATAGCCGGCGTCACTTCGGTAAACACGGTCGGCTCGACAAAATTCCCCTTGGCGAGCGCCGGATCGAGCGGGCGGCCGCCGCCGCAGAGCAGATTTGCGCCCTCCGCCTTGGCGTCGGCGATGAAGCCCATCACCTTGTCCATCTGGACCCGGCTTATGATCGCGCCCATTGTGGTCGCCGGATCGGTTGGGTCGCCTGGGCGGAATTGCTTCACGCGCTCCGCGATGCGGGCCACAACCGCGTCATGGATTGCCTCGTGAATGAACGCCCGACTGGTGGATCCGCACGACTGGCCGCACCAGATGAAGTTCATGCCCGCGACCACGGCAGCCGCAACCTCGTCGGGATCGGCATCGGCGAGCGCGATCAGGGCATTCTTGCCACCGAGCTCAAGCAATACGGGTTTGATCGTATCGGCTCCCGCCTTCATGACGGCGCGCCCAGCTTGGACGCTGCCGATGAGGGAGATCATCGCAACGCCCGGATGGCCGGCAAGCGCAGATCCCGTCTCCCGCCCCCCTGGGAGTACGTTGAAGACGCCGGCAGGTAGCAGCCCGTCGATCAGTTCTGCGAAGCGCAACGAACTCAGCGGCGCCTGGTCCGGCGGCTTGACGATAACGGCATTGCCTGCAGCCAGTGGCGCGGCCGATTTGGCGGCGCAGAACATGAATGGGTGGTTGAACGGAATGATCCGGCCAATGACGCCACGCGGCTCGCGGACCGAAAAATTAACTGAGTCATGACCGAGGGGCACTGATTGGCCCTTCATCTCGGTGACGAGGCCCGCGAAGAAATCGAGCTGGGAGGCTGCGTTGGCAACGTCGCCGAGCATCTCGTGAACCGGATTGCCGCCGTCGATCGCATCGATGAGCGCGAGTTCTCTCGCATTGTCGCGCACAATCTGGGCGATACGCCTTAAGATCTTGGCGCGCTCGGTGGGGGCGACTTTCCTCCAGCTACGATAGGCCGCGGCAGCGGCCTTGACCGCGGCATCGACATCACTGTGACCGGCCTGCGCAACGAAGCCGAGCGATTGGCCCGTTGCCGGGCTGGTCAGTTCGAGCGCACAGGCCTCGACCGGCTCGCGCCAGGTGCCGTTGATGTAGAGATTTCGGTTACGCGGTAAGACCTTGGGGAACGCGCTCGTCGCGGCCGATGCGATCTGGTCGCGATTTTTTTGGTCCATCGTCCTTCTCCCCTTCCGGCGAGGCCGGTCATTCCGACTTGCTGCGCCGGCATATTTGATTGTTGTTGGGCATCGGCTTCGCCTGGCGCTGCCTTTGCGGCACTTTTAGCGTTAGCGATAACGTTTGCGACGATCATGCCTCAGGAATTCGCCCGGCAAATGCCGCGCGGACGGAATCGAGTATCGCGAACCCGTCATTGGCCTCGGCCTGCAACGGCAAGCGCCCGAGTGTTTCCTGCTGCAAAACCACACCTTCGGTAACGGCCGGGTCGATGCCCAGTTCGCGAAGCGTTAGGGCGACCTCGCGCATTTCGGCTGCCCGCCGGACGCCGTGCTCCAGCATGCGGCTGACGTTGTAGGGAACGACCTTTTGCCAATCGAGGCCAGGATAGCTGCGCCCGAGAGAATCGAGTATTTGGCGGTCGATCCCTGCGATGCGAGCTGCCATGAAACACTCGTAGGTCAGCGCCTCCAGTCCTTTGACCATGACGCTGCGAACCATTTTGACGATCGTTGCCGAGCCAATCAGTGGCCCCGCTGATGTCAGCTCCATGCCGACCTCCTCGAAGATCCCGATGAAGCGCTCGGCCGCCTCACCCGCGACCAGGCAGGGTGTGGCATGGCGCCTAGGATGAACGGGCGCCATAATCGCGAGATCGAGATATGCGCCAGAATCGGCAAAGACTGAGGCTGCCTCCCGCTTGCGACCTGGTGAGACTGAATTGACGTCGACAAAGATCTGGCCAGATACAAGACGAGGAGCGACTTGACGGGCAGCATCAAGACTGTCGGCCGCGGTCACAGCCGAAAACACGAAGTCGGCGCCGGTCAGTGCATCGTCGAGGTTATCGGTAAGGCGGACACCGAGTTGCTCAGCCGGCTTGCGAACGCGTTCCTGCGATCCTGCGATGTCAAAGGCAGCTATCTCAGTAACGCCGCATTCGAGCAGGCCACCGGCGAAAGCCTGCCCGGCCTCGCCGAAGCCAATGAAGCAGATCCGCGGCGCGTTTGCTTGGGAGCGATCAGTTTGCAACACGACGCCTCCTGCGATCAAAGAATTTCGCAGACATCATCGAAGTTGAAGCGCGCAGCGCGCGTCCTCACGGTCGCTGGATCGCCATATCCAATATTGATTAGGAAATTGGACCTGACCTGACCGCCCGGGAAAAACTCGGCATCCACAACATCGTGAAGGAACCCAGACATGGGCCCGCAATCGAGGCCGAGTGCCCGTGCGGCCATCAGCAGGTAGGCGCCCTGCAAGGTCGCATTGCGGAAGGCCGCCCGGGCGGCAAGGCCGGGGTCAGAGAGATAGCCGGCGCGCTTGTCGACCGCATGCGGTGCCAACAATTCGAGATGATCGAAAAACCGGTCGTCGATGCCGAGGATAGCTGTTACCGGCGCGGCCATCGTCTTGTCGACGTTGCCGGGTTTCAGCCCAGGGCGCAGCCGTTCCTTGGCATTCTTCGAGGCAACGAAGACGATGCGTTGCGGACTGATGTTACTGCTCGTGGGTGGCATCCGCGCAAGTTCGTAAAGCTCGCGCAACTGCTCTTCACTTACCGGCTTCGGTTGCCAACCGTAGTAGGTGCGCGCTTCGCGGAAGAGAATCGCAAGACAGTGCTCAGACACGCGCTCTCTTGTGGTCTGCTGCAGCATGATCGGTAAACCCGCGGATGTAACGCCCACACGCTAACCGCGGGATAATCGTCATGTCTTCGCCTGATGAGACGCAAGATCTATAAGCGCCGGGAATATCAGATCTCGGCAGGCATGTCCGGCAGGTCTCCGTTGTCGTCGAGCAAGCCGGTCGCCCGCAATTCGCGCAGATGATCGCGCAGCGCCGATAGCAAGGCCCCGACACTCGGCGGCCGGCGCCGATGGCGTAATGTGATGACTCCCGCCGGTCGACTGCCGGAGACCATCGGGATGGGCAAGATCCGAACCGCGCCACGACCAAGATCGCCGGCGAGCATCAGGCGCGGAAGGATGGTCACGTAGTCGTTCGATAAAACAAGTTCGCGGATGAAGGAGATCGAGGTCGAACGCAGCGGTGCGGCCAGCCTTTCCAATCCTGAATGAGCGATAACCGCATCTATCTCTTGACCGAGACGCTGTTCCAGCGATGGCAGAACAAGGCCGAAGTTCTCGAGCTTCTCGCCCCCACCTTCGGGGCGTGCGAGTAAGGGATGGCCAGCCCGCACGAGTGCGGAAATCGGCTCGTGGTAGATGGGTTCACGGTGGACATCGTGGGCCGTCTCAAGTTCGTACAGCCGTCCGACGATCAGATCGAGCTTCCCACTCTCTAGCTGCGGCATCAACTCCGCCGTGCGTCCCTGCACCAGCCTGATGTTCAATTCGGGATTGGACACACGCAGCTGGCCGAGCGTTGGTGGCAATACGCTCGTCGCCGCCGTTGGCAGAGCGCCGATAACGAGAGTACCAGCCTGTCCCTGTTCGATCAGCCCGATATCGTCCGTGAGTCGCTCGACGAGCGATAACATTACCCGACCACGCTCCAAGACAGCTCGGCCGAAAGGGCTGATCATCACACCGCGCGCCATGCGGTCGAAGATGGGGTGACCGATGATCTGTTCGACATCCTGCACGGCCTTCGACACGGCAGGTTGCGTGACGCCGAGCTTATGGGCCGCCGCCAAGAAACTGCCCTGTTCGGCCACGGCGATAACGATCTCGATCTGCCGCAGTTTCAGGCGCGCATTGATCTGCGATCGCATTGACTGCCTCTTTCCATCCCGATCGAGCCCTTTGCCCTACCGCGCGGGCAATTACAAATTGCAGGAGGACAGCATTCTCTCCAATGTCCTCTCCAGCACGCGAGCAGACGTTCGCTCCACGGAGCGGCAACGTCAGCAAACCTCGGCGAGCGAGCGCCTGTCCTATTGTCCCGCCCGCGGCAGTTGGAGGCGGTGGTGGATCTGCGTGGTCTCCGCCGCCAGTGACAGTACGCGACCTCGATGGCGCGTCAGCCATCGGCCGCGGATCGCGTCCCAGGAGCAGTCCGCGGCGGCCAGCTTGAGATCGTTGATCGCAAGGGCGTGAATGGGGCGGTTCTAGATCGCGCTGTCTGCGCTGCAGAGCCAAGTGCCTGAAGGAAGCCGGTCGCCTGCAGGTTGAAGAGCTCCGCATAGCGCCCACCCGGCGCCATCAGATCGGCATGACTCCCGCTCTCGACGATCGCGCAGTCTTCCGCGAAGCAGTGCATCGGGCGCAGCCGGAAGCGCGCCTCGTCAAACGACCCCGGCGATTTGCGATGCGGTGGGCCGGTTCAGATTGGTGCGCGCTGGGATCAAGCGATGAAGCTCAGCTTCCTTCCACGGCAGCTGCAGCAGCATCGAGAGCGGCAGCGATCGCCTCGGCCGCCGTTTCGTCGAGGGGCCCGCGTCGCAGCCGCAAGCGCATGGCAACCTTCAAGTTCTCCATAGCTCGCATGACCCCCTCGGGCACGCCTGCGCGGGGCCCTCGGGCGCTCGCAGAAGTGACGCGAGCCAACAGGGCATTGAGCGCCGCCTCATTGGCGACGAGAAATGAAGCTCCTTCGGTTGTGATCAGGTAATTTTTCCGAGCGCCGCTGTCATCGGAGATGCGAGCATAGCCCATGTCTTCGAGCCACTGCAGCGTGGGATACATAACCCCAGGGCTCGGAGCATAACTGCCGCCCGTGCGCTCTTCGATCTCGCGCATCAGATCGTATCCGTGGCGAGGCTGCTCGGAGAGCATGGCGAGAACCAGCAGGCGGAGCTCGCCGTAATCGAACATCCGACCGCCTTGGCGCCCGTGATGGCCTCGACGCTCATGTCCGTGATGATGATGGTGGCCCCGACGATCCTCGCGCATATCGCGGAGGTTGTCGGGATGACGGCCGCTGCCGTCTCTTTCTGTGTGTTTCATGAATTTCGATCTATATCGCGATATATCGTAAATCAAGATATATCGGATTAAAGTTTCGTAATGTTGCGAGATTGCGCGGCGCGCCCTCGACATGGCTGCCGGAAGGGCACAGCGCAGCACCCACCCGTTCCGTAGCAGCGTAGGAACCCATTGTCGGATTGCACTTGGCTTCATGGCCCGCGCCGACCTTTAGAATTCGTCTAAATTATTGAGATTGCATGCGTTTTGACGATGTTCTATTCGCTCTGGGAAGCGTCGCGGGCATCAGCGCCCGACGCTGCTTGCGGTTGGTTTCGTTGGATGAGCGTCAGGACGATCAACATCGCCGAGGTCTATGCGTCCGAGCACGGACGCTTGCGCCGACTCGTGAATCGATTTGTACGAAACAGGGCGACCGCAGACGATCTGGTACAACAGGCCTTCGTCAAGCTGATCGCCACAGCCGATGGCGCCGTGCTTGAAAACTGCCCGGCCTATCTGACCCGCGCCGTCCAACGCCTTGCCCTGAATCATCTGCGAGACCAACGGCGGCGCGGAGAAGTCGAAATCTCAGACGCGGAACTCCACGCGGTCCCGGAGGAGGCTGCCTCCCCCGAGGAAACTGTTATCCATCGTGCGGAACTCTACCGGGTCCTCACAGCCGTCGCCGCGCTGCCCCCTCGGCGTCGTGAAGCCTTCGTCCTGAACAAGTTCGAGGGCATGAGTTACGACGAAATCGCCGCGCGACAGGGCGTGTCCCGCAATACCATCATTTCTCACATCGTTCTCGCGCTCGCCGATCTCGATCGGCATATCGGTCCAAGATAATTCGCGATCCCAGTTCATTGCCTGTCCCAAGTCAGGTGTCATAGGGATAGGGGTGCCGCCTCGGGTGGACGCTCAAGGCATCTGCGTGGCATGGGAACGGCATGGGCGAGGAAGCCACAGACCCGGTCGTCATGGAGGCTTTGGAGTGGTTCGTGCGGATGCGCGACGATGCCGTCTCCACCGCGGATCGCCAGGCTCTTGAGGCATGGCTTGCCGCCTCGCCGGACCACGTTGTCGCCTGGCGACGGGCCGAAGCCTTGTGGCGGAGCCTCGACGTTGTGAAACCGGAGCTTGACCGCCTGCGCCCCTCCCGAGAGGCATTGTCACGGCGGAATCTGCTTTTCGGCTCGGCGGCGCTACTCGGAGGTCTCGGCGGCCTTTACGCTTATACCCGCTCGGATCTGTTCGCCGAATACAGGACCGACATCGGAGAGCGTCGCACCTTCACGCTGCCTGACGGCAGCTCAGTCGAGCTAGGCAGCTATTCCGCACTCTCGACCCGATTTACCGAGACGCGGCGACAGGTCGCGCTGCTCCGCGGCCAAGGCTTTTTCGACGTCGCGCCCGATCCGCTTCGCCCCTTCCAGGTTCAGGCGTCGACAGGCGCCTCGCAGGCGCTCGGCACAAAATTCGACGTGAAATATGTCGGCGATCTAGTGACGGTCGCCGTCATCGAGCACGCGGTCGACGTCAGCACCTCCGAAGTCTCGAATACGCGGCTTCAGGCCGGTTGGCAGGTCAGCTATGGGCAAGAGGGCCTCGGGGCGCCACTGCCGGCGAATTTGGAAGTTGTCGGAGCCTGGAGGCGGGGCCGAATTCTGTTTCAGGACGTCCCGCTGCGGCGTGTGCTGGCAGAGCTGGAGCGTTATCGCCGGGGCAGGATCGTGCTGGCGGACAGCAGGATCGGAGATACCCCTGTGACCGCGATCTTCAATAGCAGCGAGGCGGATAGCGCCTTGCAGACGATCGCTGACACGCTGCCGATCCAGGTGATCAACGTCGCGGGCTATATAGCCATCGTCTACCCGCGCGGTTGAGACGCTCTCATTCGAAAATTCTGGTCAAGCCGTTCATTGGTTCGGGCACCTCGGGTGTCAGAACTGATGCGGGCGTCGCTTCAAGGCCCTCCTCAAAGCTGATCTCCGCCGAACGCGGGGCAATGTGCAGGTGGGGCATGCAGGACGATTCCGCGGGAAATGACGTCTTACGACCGGCGATGGGGACGAGGTCACCGCGCCAACGGTCGCTTCTCCTCACGCTCATGGTCACGACGGCGATGGCTGCCGTTCCCGGTCTGGCGCAGCAGCCTCCTGCCCCCGCCACTGCCGGAGCTTCCGCCGCGGCCACCTTCGACATTCGGCCGCAGCCTCTACCGCAAGCGCTCGTCCAATTTTCGAGCGCAACCGGTGTGCAGCTCTTCTTCAACGCCGATCTCGCCCGCGGCCTCGGCTCGCACGGGGCGCAGGGCTCGCTGACACGCACCGAGGCGCTCGGCCGAATCCTGGCCGGCTCCGGCCTGAGCTACAGGTTTACGAACGCGAATACCGTTTCGATTCAAAAGCCGGGCAACGACCCAACGACGACCGCCACACCCTCCGGCGCCATCGCCCTCGACACCATCGACGTGCAGGGCGGCAATCCGAACTCCACGATGACGCCGATGCCGGCCTATGCTGGCGGTCAAGTCGCGACGGGAGGGCAAGTCGGCCTGCTCGGAAATCGCACCGTGATGGACACCCCGTTCAACGCGACGAGCTACACGCGGGACCTCATTCAGGATCAGCAGGCGAAGTCGGTATCGGACGTGCTCGCGAACAACCCGGCGGCTCGCATCTTCTATCCTGACAATGACGGCTCGACCGACTTCTTCCTTCGCGGAAACAGGGTCTCCCAGCTCGATATCGCCTACGACGGCCTATACGGCATCGGGACCCCAGGCCTGGAATCGATCGAGCGCGTCGAGGTCCTGGTCGGCGCCAACGGGTTGTTGAACGGCCTCGGCCCCATCGGAGGCGTCGGCGGAATGATCAACCAGGTTCCCAAAAGGCCCATGGACACGTCCCTGACCCAGCTTTCTGTGGGCTATATCGGCGGCCAGGCCGGCGGCAGCGTCGATGTCAGCCGTCGTTTCGGCCCAGGCGACCAGTTCGGAATGCGCTTCAATGGTGCCTATCGCGACGGCAGCACCGGCGTCGACCATCAGTGGCGCACGGTCGGTACCGCGACCATGGCGCTGGACTGGCATAGCTTGGATAACAGGGCGCGCCTTTCGGCCAATGTCGGATATCGGGCGAACGAGAACCAATCGCCGTCTCGTACGACCTATATGCTCTCCAACACTTTCCGGATTCCGGCGCCGCCCAGGAATCCGAGCTCCAACTGGCAAAACCCCTGGTCGTACGACAACACCTACACGACCTTTGGCACGGCGCGGGGTGAGTTCGACATCACGCCTGACATCACTGCCTATGCCGCGGTCGGCGGATCGCGCTTCACGCAGGAGCAGCTGTTTTCCAATACCTTCCTTATGGACAACAAGGGGAACATCGGTCAGCGGCAGGTCTATTGGCCCCTTTATCGCGACAGCCTGACCGGTGAAGCCGGGTTGCGGGGCTCCCTGCAGACCGGGCCGATCCTGCACCGATGGTCGCTGGCCGCATCCGCCATGCAGGTGGAGAACGGCATCGTCTCGAATACGCTGGCGACGACCTTCTCGAACATCTACGTGCCGGTGTTCATTTCCCAACCGAGCATCGCCGGCCTGGCCAATGCCAATCACATCCCCAAGACGGGAAGCACGAACCTGAGCGGCATCGCCCTCGCCGATACGCTTTCCGTGCTGGACGAGCGGGTTCAACTGACGCTCGGGGTTCGCCGCCAGGTCGTGAATGCCAAGAACTACGACCCGACCAGCCGCGCCCTTACATCGCGATATGACGAGGGCGCCTGGACACCCGCCTACGCCTTGGTCGTCAAGCCGTGGGAGAAGCTGTCGCTTTATGCCAACTACATCGAAGGCCTTCAGCAGGGCGGGCAGATTCCGGCAGGCTATGTCAACGCCGGCCAGAGCCTGCCGCCCTTCATCTCGAAGCAATATGAAGTCGGTGCCAAATACGACTTCGGGAAGTTCCTCGTCTCGCTGAGCGCCTACCAGATCACGACGCCGAACGCGCAGGCCAACGGCCTCGTCTATGCCGTCAACGGTGAGCAGAGGACAAAAGGCCTCGAATTGAACACCTATGGCGAGATCATGCCTGGGGTTCGCCTGTTGGGTGGCCTCGCCTTGATCGACGCGCGGCAGACCCATACCGCCAACGGCCTCAACGACGGCAAGAAGGTGAACGGGGCGTCGGACGTCCAGGTCAACATGGGAGCCGAGTGGGACCCTGCCTTCCTGCCGGGCCTGACCGTCAGCGGGCGGGTCATTTATACCGGCTCCCAATATATCGACGCGGGCAACCTGCAATCCATCCCGGACTGGACCCGGTTCGACGCTGGCATTCGTTACAAGACCCAGATCGCCGGCCACGACACGACGCTGCGGTTCAATGTCGAGAACCTGGCCAACAAGAGCTACTGGATCGGTGGAAACGGCTTCGTGATGATCAGCCGGCCACGCACCTTCCTGGTCTCGCTCGACGTCAAACTCTAGGCCGTGGACATCCCGCGATCAGGTCCGCAACGCAGGATTCCCGCGCCAAATCGCAGGGACTTCATCGCCCAGGCCAGCGCGGCTGCCTGGCTCATGGGCGACGCAGCCGCCGGGGCGGGCGATGACCCGGCTCCGATTATCGCTAGGCGCCCTGCGACTGTGGAGTGGGCTGCGGCAGAGACAATCGTCGCGATCGGCGGCTTCCCGGTCGCCACCGCCAGTCCCTATCGCGGGCAGAAGGGCGTGACGGACGCCTTCCCGACCGTGCCTGAAGTCGGCTCGCTGTTCTCTCCGGATCCGGAAAGCCTTCAGGCCGTGCAGCCGGACCTGATCTTCTGTGCCCAATGGCAGCAGAACCTCGTTCCGATGCTCTCGCGCATCGCGCCTGTCCATATCTTCGATCTCAGAAGCCCCTCGGACAAGGTGCTGGATAATACCTTCCGCCTAGTTGGGGATGTGGGACGTCTCCTCGGCCGCCAAGCAGAGGCACAGGCCTATCGGCAGGATGCGGAGGCCCGGTTCGATGAGTTGAAGGAACGGCTTCGGCCCGCTTCCGGGCAGCCCGTCCTGCTCGGCGCACTCGCAGCCGATGGCCGCCATATCTCCGTATTCGGCAGGGGGAGCCTGTTCGACAGTGTGCTCGGGCGCCTGGGCCTCGGCAACGCCTGGACCGGCCCGATGAACGCCTGGGGTAACATGACCCAGGGGGTCGAGGTCCTGACGAACTATCCCGATACGCCCTTCCTCTATCTCGATGCCGGTCCGCCCACGATTGCCGCCAGACAGGCGCTGGGAGCGAGCTCGCTCTGGAACGCTCTTCCATCGGTACAGCGCGGCAGGGCCAAGGCCATTCCATTCGCATGGCTCTATGGCGGGCTGCCGACCGGCTTGCGTTTCGGCGCCTCGCTGGCAGCGGCCCTCGCGCCGGAGGAGCGGCGCGATCGTGGTTGAGCGCGGCGTTCGCAAATCGATATGGATCGGCGCGATGGTGATCGCACTCGTAGGAGCGCTCGCCGCGATCGTCCTGATCAGAGCTCATGATCTGCTGCCCCCGGCCTCATGGCTGCAGGCTTTCGGCCCCCCCGTCGTAGAGCCCCGGGCCCTGCTTTTCCGTGAGAGCTTCCTGCCCAGGGTTGCCATCGGCCTCATCGCCGGGGCCGGCCTGGGGCTGGCTGGGACGATCTTCCAGCAGGTGCTGCGCAACCCCTTGGCTGAGCCCGCGACGCTCGGGGTTTCGGCCGGTGCCCAACTTGCACTTGCTGTAACCTTGCTCTGGTTTCCGGCATTGTACGGCACGGCTCAAGGGTGGGTCGCTCTGGCCGGCGCTGCCGCAGCATTCTCAGTCGTCCTTTGGATTGCAGGCTCACTCGGCTTTTCCGCGGTGGGCATGGTGGTCGCGGGCCTGATGGTGAGCCTGATCTGCGGCTCGCTCTGCGCGCTGCTGATCGTGCTCAGCCATGACTATCTCTCCGTTCTGTTCCTCTGGCAGAGCGGCGCGCTGGCGCAGAACGGCTGGGCATCGGCAAAGTGGCTCCTCGCCCAGATCCTGCCGCTAGCGCTTCTCTCTGGGCTGCTGGCCCGTCCGCTGGAGGTGCTGGGCTTGCAGGACGACGGAGCCCGCAGCCTCGGCGTATCGGTCCGAACGACGCGAATAGCCCTTCTGGCCGTGGCGGTCGCTATTTGCGCCTGCGTCACCAGTGCCGTCGGCGTTATCGGCTTCGTCGGATTGGCGGCACCGAACCTCACCCGCGCGCTCGGTGCACGTAAGCTGCCGCAGCGCCTCGTCTGGGCTCCGTTCCTTGGCGCCTGCTTGCT
This sequence comes from Hyphomicrobiales bacterium, assembly GCA_900473415.1. Classification (GTDB taxonomy): domain Bacteria; phylum Pseudomonadota; class Alphaproteobacteria; order Rhizobiales; family Beijerinckiaceae; genus Allobosea. The sequence goes on along the minus strand of UCLR01000001.1, from coordinate 71,455 downwards.
GACATTGGCAGACCAGACCGCGCAGGGGCTGGCTTTTATCCCGCTGCAGATCCCGACCGGCGCGTTGACTGGCCTGCTCGGCGCGCCCCTGTTGATCTGGCTCGTTTTCCGGACACGACCTCACGCTGCTCTGCCGCGTGCCGCGGCGGAATCTCCAGCCCGCCTCGACGAGCCCGCGACGTTGCGGATGATGATGCGCGGATCGCTCGTCCTGGTAGCCGTCTTCGTCCTCGCCCTAGGGCTGGGGCGCATTCCGGGCGGCTGGCACTTCGCCTCATGGTCGGAGTTCGAACTCCTGTCGCCTTGGCGCGCGCCGCGCGCTTTTGCGGCCATGGCTTGCGGCGTGATGCTCTCGGTTGCCGGCGCGCTCATGCAGCGCATGACCGGCAACCCGATGGCCAGCCCCGAGCTCCTCGGGATTTCGTCCGGCGCGACCTTGGCCGTGATCCTGGCGATGCTGCTGATGCCCGGCTTCGACCCCGCCTGGGCATTCCCCGCCGCTGGCGCCGGAGCAGCCGTGACTCTCGTCGGGCTTCTCGGGATAGCCGCGCGCTCTTCGTTCTCGCCCGAGCGCCTGCTGCTCGTCGGCGCCGCGCTCGCGACTCTCATGACGGCGGTCTCTTCGATCGCATTGGCGAGCGGCGATCCGCGCACCAGCCTGCTGATCGCGTGGATGTCGGGATCGACCTACGGCGTCACCGCCACGCAAGCAGGCCTTGCCTGTGCCACAGCCGTCCTGGTGCTTCTGCTCGCGCCGTTGTGCGTTCGTTGGCTCGACATCTTGCCGCTGGGCGCCTCGAGCGCCCAAGCCGTCGGGGTCAATATTGGGAATGCGCGGCTCGTGCTCCTGCTTCTGACAGCTGCGGCAACAGCCGCAGCGACATTGATCGTCGGACCCCTGAGCTTCGTCGGGCTGATGGCGCCGCACATGGCGCGAATGCTCGGCTTGCAGCGTCCCTTGCCCCAGCTTTTCGGCGCAGCGATCCTGGGCGCGCTCGTGATGGTTCTTGCCGACTGGCTTGGCCGGACGATGCTTTCTCCTTGGCAATTGCCGGCGGGCATGATCGCAACGCTGATCGGCGCACCATACTTTCTCTGGCTGATGCGGCGGCGCTCTCGATAGCTAGGCGGAGCGAATGCGCACGCACACGCTGCCACCTAGGGGAATTCTTCTGCTCTGAAAATTGGGGACTGTATGGCGCGCGAGTTCGCGGGCGGCCCAAGGCTTCTCCGAAAGGTCGCGGCTGAACCCAGTTCGCTAAGGGCCGATTATTCCGCTACCAGGCCAGCCTCGACGTGAGCAACCACGGAGTAATACTCTGCGCCAGAAGCGGACATTGGCCGCTAGCCGAAAAGCAGACGTCACGAGCTGTTCTGGCACAAGGCGCACCGAAGCAAGCCGACATCGTGTCCGCTCGCCCAGCCCCACCGCGCGCTTGCCCCATGTGTCAGATTCTTCGGCGAGGAATGGCACTCGCATAGGTGTTCAGGGAGAGTAGGTGGCGATCGGCGCGTTGCAGCGACTCCAGCGCTGCCGTGCGGTCCTTGTTCGCCAAGAGACCGCACAGGACTTCCGAGACCGCCAGCGCCGGTGCAAGCGTGTGGAAGAAGCTCTGGCTCTCGGTGGAGCAGAGGATGGCATGATCGGCGATGCCGACGAGCGGCGAAACCTCGCTGTCCGTGATCGCGACGATGCCGAGGCCCTTCTCGCGAGCAAGCTCGGCGAGCTCGAGGCTGTGCCGCGCGTAAGGGTTGATCGAGATGGCGAGCAGCACGTCCTCGGCGCCCGCGCGGATCAGCCCATCACCCACCGTATCGGCCGGGCCGTCGAGATGGATCGTCTTCTCGCCGAGCAGTGCCATCACATAGTGAAAGTGCCAGGCGACCGAGTGGCAGGAGCGTAAGCCCAACACATAGATTCGGCGGGCCTGGGCCAGCCGGTCCGCTGTGGCTGACAGGCGCTCCAGCGAGGCCGGCTCCGACAGGCGCGCGATCTGGGCGGCTAGCCCCTGAAGCATGCGGCGCGAGAGCTGCGCTGCCGCCATGTCCTGCTCGTTCTCGCTATGCTGCATCGCGCGTGCCGCGAAGCCGTCGGCACGAAAGCGGAGCGCCTCGGCGTGGTGGGCGCGGATGTCGTCATAGCCGGGCAGGTCGAGGAACTTGGCGAGCCGCGTCATGGTCGAGGGCTGCAAGCCGGCATTCCGCGCCAATTCCCGCATCGAGACCAGCGCCACCTCCTGCGGATGTTCGAGGATATAGCGCGCCGCCTGCTGGAGCTGCGGCGACATCTCGTCGAAACGGCCGATGATGCGGTCGCGCAGCGGGTCGTTCTGCAACATTTGAATCGCACCCTTCCTCTATCCCAACGCAACCATTCCCGCGCCATCGGCGGATTTCAAACGGATTCTGGTGTTTTCCTCAGGCGCAAGTGCGTTCTGGGTCGATTGTTCCGTTGCAACAATATCAGGCTCAATCGTTTCCAATAAGCAATATATAAAACAAATGTTGCAGACAACGACCGAATGTGGGATGACCCTCCCGCCGCGGCGGTCCGTCCGCGCCAATCCGGGAAGCCGAGATGACCAGGATTCTCCATCGCTCCATTGGCGGTCGATTGCCCGAGGCGGTCTCGGGGCAGGGCGTCAGCATCACCGACAAGGACGGACGCAGCTACATCGACGGCTCCGGCGGCGCCGCCGTCTCCTGCCTTGGCCATGGCCATCCCGAGGTGGAGGCCGCGATGCGGGCGCAAATGGACCGGATCGCCTACGCACACACTTCCTTCTTCACGACCGATGTTGCCGAGGAATTGGCTGAGCGCCTGGTCGGACTGGCGCCGGAGGGACTCGACTATGTCTATCTTGTGTCCGGCGGCTCTGAGGCCGTCGAGGCCGCGATGAAGATGGCACGGCAGTATTTCGTCGAGATCGGCCAGCCGCAGCGGCGCCATTTCATCGCGCGCCGGCAGAGCTATCACGGCAATACGCTGGGCGCGCTGGCGGCCGGCGGCAATGCCTGGCGGCGGGCGCAGTTCCAGCCGATCCTGCCGCAGACCCACCATGTCTCGCCCTGCTACGCCTATCGCGACCAGAAGCCGGGTGAGACGCCGGAAGCCTATGCTGCCCGGCTCGCCGACGAGCTGGAAGCCAAGATTCTCGAGCTCGGCGCGGAAGAGGTCATCGCCTTCATCGCCGAACCGGTGGTCGGCGCCACGCTCGGCGCCGTCGGTCCGGTCGCGGATTATTTCGCCCGCATCCGCCGCATCTGCAACAAATATGGCGTGCTGCTGATCCTAGACGAGGTGATGTGCGGCATGGGCCGGACCGGCACGCTGTTCGCCTGCGAGCGGGAGGGCATCTCTCCCGATCTCGTCACCATCGCCAAGGGGCTTGGTGGCGGCTATCAGCCGATCGGCGCGGTGCTGCTCTCGGACAAGATCTATCGGGCCTTCGCCGAAGGTTCAGGGTTGTTCCAGCACGGCCACACCTACATCTGCCACCCGATGGCTGCGGCGGCCGCCAACAAGGTCGTCGAGCTGATTTCGCAGCCGGAGATGCTGGCCAATGTCCGGCTGATGGGCGAGCGCCTGCAGGTGGGCCTCGACGCACGCCTCGGCCAGTCGCCTCATGTCGGCGACATCCGCGGGCGAGGCCTGTTTCGCGGCATCGAAATCGTCGCCGACAAGGAGAGCAAGGCGCCCTTCGATCCGTCGCTAAAGATGCATGCGCGCATCAAGAAGGAAGCGATGGCGCGCGGCCTGATGAGCTACCCGATGGGCGGCACCATCGACGGCCGGCTGGGCGACCATGTGCTGCTGGCGCCGCCCTACATCATCCGGCCCGAGGAGATAGACCAGATCGTCGACCGGATCGGCGCGGCGATCGACGTCGCGGTCAAGGGCTGACGGCCGTCATGGCACTCCGCATCGCCTTCGCCGGCTTCAATCTCGAATCGGTTACGGCCGTGCCGCAGATCGTGGAGCTGGCCGAGTTTGAGCGTGTCTGCGTGCGCGGAGCGGAGCTGGTCGAGCGGTTTCGTGGCACCAACACGGTTCCCGGCGGCTGCCTGAAGATCTGTGAGGCGGAAGGCGCGGAGTTCGTGCCGCTGTTCCACACGCTACTGGGCGCGCTTGGCCCGGCGTCGGGCGATGCCGTCGAACATTACACGCGCGAGATCGTCGAGGGTCTCGGCCGGAGCGGCCCGCTCGACGGCGTGGTCCTGTTTCTGCACGGTGCCTGCTGGGCCCCCGGCTACGCGGACGTGGAGCGGCACGTCATCGATGCCGTGCGCACGGCGGCGCCGTCGCTGCCGATCGCGGTCGCGATGGACTATCACGGCAACATCGACGGCCAGACCCTGCGCGGCGCGGACATCGCCGTCGCCTATCGCCATTCGCCGCACATCGACATGGGCGAGACCGGCGAACGCGCAGCCCGGGCGCTGCTCAGGTTGCTGCGCGAGGAGCGTCGCCCCGGCCTCGCAGTCGCGCGTCCGAACGTCGTGATCCCCTCGATCATGTCGGCGACGGCGCTCGAACCGCTCGCCACGATCATCGCCGAGGCCCGTGCGGCCGAAGCGGCGGGCGACTGCGACATCTCGGTGATGGCTGGCTTCTCCTACGCGGACAGCGCCAATACCGGCATGTCGGTGATCTGCCTCGACTGGGAAGGGCAGGAAGCCGCCGAGGCCAAGGCGCAGGCCTTTTCAGGCCGAGTGCGCGAGGCGCGCCAGGCCATTGCGAACGCTATTCCGATCCTGAGCGCCGAAGAGGCCTTGGCCGACGTCGAACGTGAGCCTGCAAACGGCCGTCCGATCGTGTTGCTCGAGCATGCCGACCGGATGAACGACTCGACCCATCTGCTGCGGGCGTTGCTCGGCCGCGATGTCGGGCGGGTCAACGTGCCCTTCCTGCTCGACCCCGAGACCGCGATGAAGGCGCATGCCGCCGGCGAAGGCGCCGAGATCCCGGTCTCGCTCGCCGGCAAGACGGCGGCGGAGACTGGCGGGCCGGTCGAGGCCGTGGCGCGGGTGCTCTGGTCGGGGCCGAAATCCTTCAATGTCTCCGGGCGTTACCAGCGCGGCTCCTTCGTCGATCTCGGGCTGACGGCACTGCTTCAGATCGGCGCGATCCGCGTCTCCGTCGTCTCGCATTTTGCCTTCGCAGTCGATGGCGACCCCTTCTACATCTTTGGTGAGCGGCCGGAGGATTACGACGTGATCCTGCTGCGCTCGAAGACCCATTTCCGCGATTTCTACGAGCCCCTGGCCGACCGCATCCTGGTGGTCGACACCCCAGATCTCGGCCCGGCCGATGTCCGCCTGATCCCATATCGACAGCTCGACACTGCCAAGGCGTATCCGTGGAGCGAAGCTCCGGCCTGACGCCGCAAACCAATCAGACCAACCAGAAGCGAGGGGAAAAATGACGTTTCGGTTTAACACTTTCGGGGCTGTCGCGCTGCTCGCCAGCTCTCTTCACGCGATGCCCGCCTTTGCGGAGACGACGCTGAACGTCGTCATGCAGGCGCCTCTCAGGACGCTCGATCCGATCCTGAGCACAGCCCAGATCGTGCGGACGCATGGCTTCATGGTGTTCGACACGCTGCTCGGCATGGATGCCAAGTACAACCCGCAGCCACAGATGGCCGACTACGGAGTCTCGGCCGACAAGATGACCTATACCTTCACCTTGCGCGACGGGTTGAAGTGGCATGACGGAACGCCGGTCACGGCCGAGGACTGCGTTGCCTCGATCAAGCGCTGGGCGGCCAATGACGGCGCCGGGCGCACCATGATGACTTACGTCGCCTCGATCGAGGCGACCTCGGACAAGGTCCTCGTCATCAAGCTGGCGAAGCCCTTCGGCCAGGTGCTCGAGTTGCTGGCGAAGCCCTCGCCGGTGCCGCCCTTCATGATGCCCAAGCGCCTCGCCGAGACCCCCGCCGGCAAGCAGGTGGCCGAGATGGTCGGCTCCGGGCCATTCCGCTTCGTGGCAGAGCAGTATCGGCCGGGCGACCAGGCCGTCTACCTCAAGAACAAGGACTACAAGCCGCGCTCCGAGCCGATGAGCTGGACCGCCGGCGGCAAGGTCGTCAACGTCGACAAGGTCGTCTGGAAGGCGATGCCCGACATGCAGACCTCGATCAACGCGCTGCAGTCCGGCGACGTCGATCTGATCGAGCAGGTGACGATCGACCTGCTGCCGCTGCTCAAGACCAACGACGAGATCAAGACCGGGGCGATCAACGCGCTCGGCAGCCAGGTTACCGGCCGCTTCAACCATCGCCTGCCACCCTTCGACAATCCGAAGGTTCGTCAGGCCGCGATGTACGCACTGGATCAGGACCAGCTGATGCAGACGGCCATCGGTGACGGCCAGTATTACAAGCTCTGCGCCTCGGTCTATGGCTGTGACGTGCCGCTCGCTTCAGATGCCGGCTCCGAGTACCTCAAGGGCAGCGCCAAAGAGCGCCTGGCCAAGGCCAAGGAGTTGCTGAAGGCCTCTGGTTATGACGGCACTCCGGTGCTGATGATGCAGCCGACAGACCTGACCATCCTCTCCACCCAGCCGATCGTCGCGGCTGAGCGTCTGCGCGAAGCCGGCTTCAAGGTCGACGTCGCGGCGATGGACTGGGCGACGCTGCAGTCGCGCAAGAACAGCACGCAGCAGGTGGCGCAGGGCGGCTGGAACATGCTGTTCACCTATTGGGGCGTCTCCGGCATCTGGAACCCGACCGTGCATGCGCTGCTCGACGGGTCGGGCTCGGAGACCGCTTGGTCTGGCTGGCCCCGCAATGCCCGCGTCGAGGAACTGCGCACCGCCTTCCTCACCGCGTCGACGCTCGATGATCAGAAGAAGATCGCTCGGGAGATTCAGCAGATCGCCTATGATGAGGGCTTCTACTTCAACGCCGGCGAATTCCAGTCCGTCGCCGCCTGGCGCGCCAATCTGAAGAACCTCCAGCCCGGTCCGCTCACCCTGTTCTGGGGCGTGGGCAAGTAACCCTCCCCGGCCGGGTGGTGGTTTCGCCGTCACCCGGCCCTGCAAGCCTTTTCAACGGCGTCGGGCTTGTCCGGCGCCAGGCGCGGAGCACTCCATGGCTTCCTATTTCCTGCGCAGGCTGCTGATGGCGATCCCCGTCATGTTCTTCGTGGCGCTATTCGTCTTCCTGCTGCTGCGTCTGACGCCGGGCGACCCGGCTCAGGCCATCGCCGGCGACCAGGCGACACCGGCCCAGCTCGCCGCCATCCGCGAAAATCTCGGCCTCGACAAGCCGATCGCCAGCCAGTTCGCCGCCTGGATCAGCAGCATGGCGGAAGGCGATTTCGGCCATTCTCTGATCTCGCAGCGCCCGGTCCTGGAGATGATTGGCCAGCGTATCGGCCCGACGCTGGCGCTTGCGGTCATGGCGATGATCTTCACGGTCATCATCTCCCTGCCGCTCGGCGTCCTTGCGGCCTGGCGCCACGGCGGGCTGGTCGACCGCTTCGTCATGGCGTTGTCGGTCGTCGGCTTCTCCGTACCCATCTTCGTGATCGGCTATGTGCTGATCGCCGTCTTCGCGGTCGATCTGAAATGGTTCCCGGTGCAGGGCTACAAGCCGCTCACCGAAGGCTTCGGGCCGTTCCTCCATCGCATCCTGCTGCCGGGACTGGCGCTGTCCTTCTTCTACATCGCACTGGTCTCGCGCATGACGCGCGCCTCGATGCTGGAGGTGATGCGCGAGGACTATGTCCGCACGGCGCGGGCCAAGGGGCTGGGTGAGCGGATCGTGCTGTTCCGCCACGCGCTGCGCAACGCCGCAATCCCGATCCTCACCGTGGTTGGCACCGGTTTCGCGATGATGGTCTCCGGCGTCGTCGTCACCGAGACGGTCTTCAACATCCCCGGCCTTGGCCGGCTGGTCGTCGACGGCGTACTGGCCCGCGACTACCCGCTGATCCAGGCGATCATCCTGCTCACCGCCGGCACCTACGTGCTGATCAATCTCGTGATCGACCTCTCCTATGCGCTGAGCGACCCGAGGATCCGCTATCAATGAGCACCCCGTCGAACACCGTTTCGGGCGGGCTTCCCCGGCGCCGCCTGCTGCGAAACCCGCCGCACTGGACGACAGTGCTCGCCGTCCTCGTTCTGCTCGTCGTTGTCGCGATGGCGGTGTTCGCGCCGCTGCTCGCGAATTTCGAGCCGACGAAGCTCAACGCGGCGATGCGGCTGAAGCCCGCTTCGAACATCTATTGGCTGGGCACGGACAGCTTCGGCCGGGATCTCTATTCGCGCGTGGTGTACGGCGCGCGGGTCTCGCTATTGGTGGGCGCAGGCGTCGCGACGGGCGCGATCCTGATCGGCCTGCCGCTTGGCCTGCTCGCCGGCTGGTATCGCGGGATCGATGGCGTGCTGATGCGAATGATGGACGGGCTGATGGCCATTCCCGGCATCCTGCTCGCCATCGCCATCGTCGCGCTCGTCCGGGGCGGGCTCATCACCGTGATCTTCGCCATCATGATCCCCGCGATTCCGCAGGTCGTCCGGCTGGTGAGGGCGCGCGTGATCGCGGCGCGTGAAGAAACCTATGTCGACGCGGCAATGCTGCTCGGCACGCGCCCGGCCAAGCTGATCTGGAAGCATCTGCTGCCAACGACCATCGCGCCGCTGATCGTGCAGGGCACCTATATGTACGCCTCCGCCATCCTGACGGAGGCAGCGCTGTCCTTCCTCGGCGTCGGCATCGGCACGGAAATCCCGAGCTGGGGCAACATCATGGCCGAGGGTCGGCTCTATTTCGCGCTCAACCACTGGCTGGTTTTCTGGCCCGCCATCGTGCTGTCGCTGTGCATCCTGTCGATCAACCTGCTCGGCGACGCGCTGCGCGACCGCCTCGATCCGAAGATGCAGGGAAGGAGCCCGTGATGCAGATGGCCGCTCCGACCCAACCCGTGCTCTCGGTCCGCGACCTGTGCGTCGCGACGCGCGGACGCGAGCCCAGTGAAATCCTGAAGGGCATCAGCTTCGACATCCAGCCGGGTGAGACCTTGTGCCTCGTCGGCGAATCCGGCTCCGGCAAATCAGTGACCTCGCTGGTCGCGATGGACCTGTTGCCGCGCGATGAATTGCAGGCCACGGGTGGCGCAGTACTGCTCAACGGCGAGGACATCGTCACGGCGATGCCTTCCCGGACCAAAGCGCTGCGCGGCGCCGAGATGGCGATGATCTTTCAGGAGCCGATGACGGCGCTGAACCCGGTACTGACCATCGGCCTGCAGATGGACGAGGTCTATTGGGCGCATACGCAGATGCGACCGAAGGAGCGCCGCGCGGCTGCGCTCGCCGCGTTCGAGGCGGTGCATCTGCCGGATCCGGCCCGGATCTATGACAGCTATCCGCACCAGCTCTCCGGCGGCCAGCGCCAGCGCGTGATGATCGCCATGGCGCTGGCGCTCAAGCCGAAGCTCCTCATCGCCGACGAGCCGACCACCGCGCTCGACGTCACCACGCAGAAGCAGATTCTCGGCCTGATCCGCGAGCTTCAGGAGAAGCAGAACACAGCCGTCCTATTCATCACCCACGACATGGGGGTGGTCGTCGACATCGCCGACCGGGTCTGTGTCATGCGCCGCGGCGAGATCGTAGAGTCCGGCCCTGTCGAGCAGGTGCTGAGCCAGCCGCGCGAGGCGTATACGCGCGACCTTTTGCAGGCCGTGCCGTCGCTGGTGCCGCGTGCGCCGCGCCCGGCGGCAAAAGAGGCGGAGGCCGTCGTCGATATCCGCAACCTCGAGAAGACATTCAGCCTCGGCTCGCTGCTCGGGCGGCTGATGGGGCGGGACATCCGCACCGTGCGCGCCGTGAATGATGTGAGCTTCCGGCTGGAACGCGGGCGCACGCTCGGCATCGTCGGCGAAAGTGGTTCCGGCAAATCGACGGTGGCGCGTTGCCTGCTTAGGCTGGAGCATCCGACCGGCGGTGAGATCCGGGTCAACGGCCAGGACATCGCCCCGCTACAGGGCCAGGCGGCGCTGGCGCCGGCGCGGCGGCGCGTCCAGATGGTGTTCCAGGACCCCAATCGCTCGCTCAACCCGCGCCTGCGCATCGGCGAGAGCCTGATCGAGGGGCCGCTCAATCTCGGCGAGGATCGTGCCTCCGCGCTGCAGCGCGCGGGCGAGCTGATGGAGGTCGTCGGCCTGCCGCGCACCAGTCTCGAACGCTTCCCCCACCAGTTCTCCGGTGGCCAGCGCCAGCGTATCGCGATTGCGCGCGCCCTGATGATGGAGCCCGAGGTCATCGTCGCGGACGAGGCCGTCTCGGCGCTCGACGTCTCCGTGCAGGCGCAAGTGCTGGCGCTGCTCGCCGAAATCCAGGAGCGGCGCAATATCGCGGTGCTGTTCATCACCCACGATCTGCGCGTCGCCGCCCAGATCTGCGACGAGGTGATGGTGATGCAGCGCGGTCGCGTCGTCGAGGATGGTCCCGCGGCCGAGGTGCTGGCCAGTCCGCGCCATGAGTATACACGGGCCTTGATCAACGCGGCGCCGGGGCGTGACTGGGATTTCGCCGCCGGCCGACGCATCGCCGGAGCCGACGCATGATTTCCACCAGCCTCGTCCAGCTCGACGTCCAATCCCTGGCGCCGGCCGAGAACTTCCGGCGCATCCACGACTTCGCCGCGGCCGAGGCAGCGCGAGGGGTCCAGCTCATCCTGTTCCCGGAATTGTCGAACACCGGCTATGTCGAGCCGCTGGTGCCCGGCGGGCCGATGGTCAGCAACGTCCCGTATTTCGGCGCGGCACTCTACGAGGCCTGCGCAGCGCCGGACGGCGAGGAGATCAGGGCTCTTGTCGCGCTCGCGGCGCGGCACCGGGTGCATCTGGTGATCGGATTGGGCCTGCGCGACCGGCTGCGCGCCGGCGTGATGCGCAACGCCTCGCTGCTGATCGGGCCGGAAGGCGTGCTGGGTGACTACACCAAGGTCCACCAGTGGCAGAATGAGAAATTGTTCTTCACCGGCGGCGACAGCATCGACACCTTCCCGGTCTTCGGGACACGGCTCGGCATGCAGGTCTGCTATGACATCCGGTTCCCGGAGATCACCCGTATCCTCGCCCTGCAGGGGGCGAGCATCGTCACCTCCGTCTGGGCCTCCTTCGGCGCCGAGGATACGCCGGTGACGGACGCGGCGCTCTTCATCCACCGCGCCTATACGCGCGCGACCGAGAACGGCGTCTTCTTCCTGAGCTGCAACCGCAGCGGCAGCCGCGGCGGGCAGCGCTTCTTCGGCCGCTCCTGCGCTGTGGGGCCGGACGGCAAGCTGCTCGGCGCGCTCGATCATGATCGCGAGGACGTACTGCGCGTCGAGATCGACCTTGCGGAAGTCGCGCGCTATCGCAGTTTCACCGGCATCTGGGCCGATCGGACGCCGGCTCTCTACGCGAAGTACCTCACCCCCTGACATCGACGAGACATCCGATGACGACCTCTCCCTGCCCGCCGATCAGCGATGCCGATTGGCCAGCGCAGATCGCCGAAATGAAGGACGGCTTCGCTGGCGCACTCAACGTCTACCGCACCATGGCGCACCATCCGGCACTGCTGAAGGCCTGGGCGCAGCTGCGCCAGCACATCGTCAAGGATAGCGCGCTTGGGCCGGTGCGCTCTGAGGTGGTGATCCTGCGCGCCGCGCACCGCATGGGCTCGCCCTATGAATGGGCCCATCACGTCAGCCGGGCGCGGGTGCTCGGGATGAGTGATGCCCGCATCGCCGCGCTACGCGGCATGCCGGAAGGCGAGGATGGGCTGATCGCGCGTGCGGTCGATGCCCTCTTCGACGACAAGCGCCTTTCGCTCGGACTGGAAGCCGATCTCGCGGCTGCGCTCGGGCGCGCGGCGGTATTCGACCTGATCGCGACCGTCGGCTTCTATTCGGTCCTTGGGTACATCCTGATGACCTATGACACGCCGATTGATGCGCCGGTCGCCGCGGAAATGGCCCAGCGCCCGCTCGGAGGAACGATCTGATTGCGGTCGGCAAGAATTCGGGTGAGATCAAGTGCGGTGACGCTCAGGCGCGCGCCGACGCGCGGCCCATGAGGGGCTGTTGGGGGCGGATAGGAGGTGTCAGATCGTCACCTCTAACGAATGTCGGTGTCGGTAGTTGCGTGCCCCCGCAACCAAATCTCCAAAACCACAAGCCGCAACAGCCGCCCCCCAAAGGGGCGGCTTTCTCGTCCCGTCGATGCCGATTTCGGACAGGTCGGCCGCCAACGCCGCCGAAACAGCGGCGCGGCGCCCAGACGCAGCGTTTGGAGTGACCACGATCTTCTCGATCATCGACCGGATGGCCTCGATTGCCTCGTCCCGCAACTCTGGATGCATGAGAAGGCTCTCCAGCTCGCCGACGCGGCGCCGATAGGCTTCGGCGAGGTTTTGGTGTACGAGGACAAGAGGTGGCCCGGCGGCCTCGGAAAGCAGGCCGATCCGGTCCTCTCCTCACGTCCAGAGCTTCATTCTCCAGTCGGCTCTACGTACGAGGCGGTTTAGACTCCCGCGTCAACGAAATGTCGACGATTGTCATGCGATCATGTTTGGCCGGTACAAGGTCCGGGGCTCGGTTTAGAGACGCATGAAGACACGTGCTCCTACGGCAATCCTCTACGATCCCGAACTTCGCAGGGTGATGGTGGCCGCTCTCTACGGCACACCATTGGCGATCCCGATCGGGATGGTGATCGCTACAACGGTTATCGCAGCATGCGCTGTCGTCACCGGCGATATGACCTTCGCGATGCTCAGCGCCGTTATGGGCGGCATCGGCGCATTCCGCCTCGGGGCCCAAGTTTTCTATCTGCAGAAGCACTTATCGATTTCAACCGTGGTACTCGAGCGCCTCGCTTATGCCGGCGCATGGACGACGGCATTAACGATGGGCAGTTTTGGCGCCTATACCGTCGCGTTCCACTCTGACGACCGCATTGTGACGTTAGCAGTGGGGCAGACGATCGGCTATATCGCCGGCATTGCGGGCCGCAATAGCTCTCGCCCTTTTGTTTCGAATATCCAGGTGACCTTGGCAGCGCTCCCCTTCGCCGGCGCGTTGATTATGTCTCAAATACCAGCTTTCGTCGTTATCGCTGGGGCGTTGTTGATGACAGTCGTGCTGACGATCTCGTCGTCAAACGTCATACATAGCGTGTTCGTTTCTAATTTTCGAAAGACGCGTGATCTGCAGATCATCGCGACGACCGACAGCATCACCACGCTTCTCAACAGGCGTGGGTTCATCGACGAGGTAGAAAAGCGGCTTCTTTCGGGACAACGCACCTACCTCCTGTCCGTGGATGTCGATGACTTCAAAACAGTTAACGACACACTAGGCCACGATGTCGGCGATGAACTGCTATCAATGATAGCCATTCGAATTTCATCAGTTCTGGGCCCCGGCGACAAGGCTGCGCGAATTGGCGGCGACGAATTCATGATCGTTTCCGACCGCTCCGGCGAAGACGTCGCTGCGTTGGCCGCTTCCATAGTTCGCTCGTTTACAGATCCTGTATGCGTTGCCAAAGCCACGCTTTCGATTTCGGTCAGCGTCGGCCTCGCCAACGCGACTGGTGAATCTGTCGAGCGTTCACTCAAGCACTGCGATCTGGCTCTCTACAAGGCAAAATCTGAAGGGAAAAATCGCTGGCTCTCGTATGTGCCAGAGTTGAGCGAAGCATATGACAACAAAATTGCACTGGAACGAGATTTAGCCAAGGCTATTGTTGAAAATCAATTGGAGCTCCATTACCAACCAATCTACAGCCCTCGTGGCAGAACAATAATAATGTGTGAAGCGCTGATGCGCTGGAAGCATCCGGCGCGGGGCATGATTAGCCCTGTGGAATTTATTCCCCTTGCTGAACAGAATGGTTTCATCAAAAATCTCGGCTCGTACGCGATCGAGCAGGCGTTGAGGGATGCGACTAACTGGCCACAGCCGGTTGGCGTTAGCGTGAACATATCTGCCAAGCAATTCCACCGCGATCATGATCTTGTCGGTATCGTCGAAGACGCGCTGCGGCGGACTGGGATTGCACCGCACCGGGTGACACTGGAGGTCACTGAAACCACACTGGCGGAAGACAAGGAGTTGGTGATCGCGACGCTGAACCGCATACGAGTGCTGGGTGTAAAGATCGCGCTCGACGACTTCGGTACTGGGTACTCGTCGCTCAGCCATCTTGCCGAGCTTCCCATCGACATGTTGAAGATCGATCGTGGCTTCGTCAGCAGCATCGCAACGAGCAGCAAAGCAAGATCGTTGTTGCGAGCAATCGCAGGCCTCGCGGGTGAATTAAATGTGGCTATGGTCGTCGAAGGCGTGGAGACGCCGGAGCAGTTCGAAGCAGTGACGCGCTTTGAGCCTTATGGCATTCAAGGCTTCCTATTTGCACGTCCGATGCCGAAGGAGGCGATCGATTTAATCATCGATCGGCGCGTCGCACTTCCCGCGATCGACCGACCTTCCACAGGGGTGTTCAAACAGGGCCGTTCCTCTGCGGCATAAACAGGATATGGTCGGCTTCCCACAAGCGGGACCCACAGTCTATGGTCGGCCAAAGTGTCAAAGATCTCCTGTCCGCCGACGATATTGACGAAGCCGACCTAGCCGACGTCTTCAGCAAAGCGGCGGCATTTGCTGATGGTGCATTGCCTGCCAGGGCAGGCGCCAAAATGATCGGCTTATTCTTCGAGCAGGAAAGCACGAGGACCAGGATTGGCTTCGATGTCGCAGCCTCCAGGCTTGGCCATCATGTTGTCGATGTCTCCGCCTCGCCGGGAAGTCGGCTCGGTAAGGCCCAAGGCGAAGACCTAGAGGATCACATCCGAACAGTATCGGAATACTGCGATCTCATCGTCGCCAGGACCGAGCACGTCGCGACCGTCGAAGAATTGGCGCGCCTCACTCATCTTCCCGTGATCAATGGCGGAAACGGTATCGGAGAGCATCCGACACAAGCGCTCGTTGATCTCTTTACAATCGAGCGACGTCTCGGAGACATCCGACAGCTATCGGTGGCATTATCTTGCGACCCGACCGCTCGTCATGCCCTCTCCTTCATGAAATTGCTCGCCTTGCGTCCGCCGCAGCGTTTCACTCTCTGTCTCGCACCTGAGACGATATTATCTAACGTCGCTGCGGCCGCGATCGATGATCTGAGGGCGAGCGGAACTATTATCGATCGGGTCGATAACATAGTAGCCACACTGGATCATGATGTACTTTCGATTCAGACTCAGAAGGCAGCCAGCATTATCAGCGGGCGTATTGGCGAGATGGATGCCGTTCAGCATGTGGAGGATGAGAAATTTACGCTAACGGCCGAAAAAGTCCTCCGATCTCGGTCGAAAGTGATGATCATGAATCCCCTGCCGCGGCATTCCGAGACAGATAAGTCATGCGACAGCCTCCCGAACGCCGCGTATTTCGAACAGGTTCGGCTGTCGATTCCGGTTCGGATGGCGGTTCTCAGCCGCATGCTCGCAGGACGTCGCTGGGCGGGGCGATCTCATTCGCGCTCGCGGCCTGAATGGCCGGAAACATCGTCGCCTACCTCCTCTCCCTGCTCTCGCGGTCCGTCAGCCGAAGCTGGACCTCTCGTATCCTGAGATACTTGCAATACGCTCGGCAGGAGGGCTCGCGATCGGGCTCGCCTTGGGTTGGCACGACCGGACGGCGCTTCGAAAATCTGGCACCCAAGCCTGCCGCTCCACTTGGGAAGGAGCGCTTCGCATGCTGCGGGCTTGATCCGAGACCAATTGCTGGATCGCCGGAAGGTAGCGTTTCCGGCCTTCGATTACGGCGGCGAGCTGGGTGTTCCGCCGGGGCTCTGCAGCAGGATAGGTGGCTTGTTGTCGATGGCCCCACGCGGCCGATCCCTGTTGTAATATCTGAGCCAAGCCGCAACAGCCGCCGCCAAAAGGGCGGCTTTCTTGTCGCGGCGACACCCGATAGCGGGCAGGCGGGCCACCTCACCCTGAGGAACACCACCGCCCCATAAAGACGCGGTGAGGGCAGGCGAAATCCGTCTGTTCGTCGGCGTCCGGGACGATGGGCCAGGCGTCGCAGCGAGTGGCTTGCGCGACCGGGCAGGGGGCGCCAGATTTCTCCGTCGGCTAGCACAGCGTTCGTCCCGCTTCGTGGAGCTGGTCCGCACCGCCGGCAGCGATGCGGACGCTGCGGCGCTGGGTCTGGCGGCGGATGTGCTTATGCTCGGCAGGCGAGCATCGTCCAAGACTTCGCGTGGTGAGTTCGAGGCCCTCTGACATGTCCGATCCTGTGTCACGCAATATTTTCGGGGTCCTGCCGGATGGGAGAGAGGTCGAGCACATCACGCTCCGCGGCGACGCCGGATTCGAAATCGCGATCATCACCTATGGTGCAACCGTGCAGGCGCTGCGCGTGCCGGACCGGGACGGCCGATGTGACGACGTGGTCCTTGGACACGATTCGCTGGAGCCCTATCTGCTACGGCGGGACTTCTTCGGCGCAGCGATCGGCCGCTATGCGAACCGCATTGCCGGCGCCGCTTTCACGCTCGACGGCGTCCGTCACAAGCTCGGCGCGAACGACGGGGCGAACACCTTGCACGGCGGCGCGGACGGCTTCGACCGAGCGCTCTGGACCGTCGAGAGCCTGGATCATAGCTCCAGGCCGTTCGTCACGCTCGGATATGTGAGCCCGGATGGCGAGGGAGGTTTTCCGGGCACGCTGGTGGTGCGGATCCGCTTCCAGCTCACCGGTCCTCAAGAATTCACGATCACCTTCGAGGCGACGACCGATCGCCCGACGATCCTCAACCTGACGCATCACAGCTATTTCAACCTGGGCGGCGCGGTCGCCGGCGGCGACATTCTGGATCACGAGCTCACCTTGTTTGCCGATCGCTTCCTGCCGGTCGATGCCGGCCTGATTCCGCTTGGAGCAGCGAGCGACGTCGCCGGCACGCCGTTCGACTTCCGCTCGCCCCGGCCGATCGGAACCGGCATCCGCGTCGAGAACGAGCAGCTGCGGTGCGCGCACGGATATGACCACTGCTTCGTCCTCGCAGGGGAGGAGGCCGGCTCGCCACGACTCGCCGCCCGTGTCGTTCATCCGGCCTCCGGCCGCGCGCTCGATCTCGCGACCGACCAGCCTGGCCTCCAGTTCTATTCGGGGAACTTTCTCGACGGCGGCTCGGGTGGAAAAGGCGGGCGTCTCCATAGGCAGTCCGATGCGTTCTGCCTCGAGCCTCAGGTCTGGCCCAACGCCCCCAACCGACCGGACTATCCGTCCTCGAGGCTGGATCCTGGAGCTACCTATCGTCACGTCTCGACGTTTTCCTTCCACACAGTTTGAGGTCGACGTCACTCCGCGCCGTTGGCGGCTGCGCCAAGAACTGACGATCGCATGCGGCTTCAAGAGCAGACATCGGCCTTGAAGGCTCTGCCCCGCATTCGCGACGAATGAGCCGTCGGTCCCCACCTCCCGTTGTCATAAAAAGCTTGATCTCCCGGATACATGAAATAATTCAGGTAAAGGAAGATTCGTCCGATAGGAGAATAGAATTGTCTGAAAATAACGAGATCATTGTTGAGCTTGTCGCCGGCATCGTTTCGGCCTTCGTGTCGCACAACAGCGTGCCGACATCCGATTTGCCGGCGCTGATAGCGAGCACCCATGCGGCGCTCACAGGTCTCGGAAGGGAACAGCCGCCGGTCGTTCAGGAAAAGCCCGTTCCGGCTGTTCCGATCAAGAAATCAATCTCGGCTGATTTCCTGGTTTGCCTGGAAGACGGCAAGAAATTCAAGTCGCTCAAGCGCCATCTGCGGACGGCCTATGACTTGTCGCCCGATCAATACAGGGCCAAGTGGGGCCTGCCGCCTGACTATCCGATGGTCGCACCGGCCTATGCCGAAGCGCGCTCGACCCTGGCCAAGAAGATGGGGCTCGGCAATCAGCGGCGGAAGGCCGCTCCGGCGCGCGGCCGAGCGAAGGCCTGAGGCCGGCTGCGTTGAGGTGGGCGGTAACGAACGCCCACCTTTTCGGCGCGACCTCGTGTCGGGCGTGTTGAGACTGTAGCGCCCGAGAAGAACGGTGACACGGCGACGCTATCGCGCGCCGCCGGTTCCACATGCTCTTGCTGTAATACAACGTTCTTAAAACGCGACCTCGATCGGCAACATCGGTCGATCCAGCCAGCGACGACACCGGCACGTCGAAATATGGCTACGGTTGTGGAAGAGCCAATCCTCGGC
Organism: Hyphomicrobiales bacterium; assembly: GCA_900473415.1. Lineage (GTDB taxonomy): Bacteria > Pseudomonadota > Alphaproteobacteria > Rhizobiales > Beijerinckiaceae > Allobosea. The sequence goes on along the minus strand of UCLR01000001.1, from coordinate 53,184 downwards.
ACCGGGCCTTTTATCTGGGGCTGCCACAATTCTGGCCGAGACGGTGCAATCGGCACCTGTCCCTAAGGACAATACGCAGCCGAAGCGTGTTGTGTTGAATTCGCCGACATCAAGCACGTTGCCACGTTGCCTCGGAAACTCCGAGGACGGTCGAACACGTCCGCAGAAAACTTTCCAGACTCCACCGCGGTCACGGAAGGATTTGAGATGGCATCCAGCGCCCCGGAATCGCGTTCGATCGATCACTTTTTCTCGGCTCCCTCCGGCCGAACGGACCGCTGGCGCGATCTGCACGCGGCCGCGCGATCCTGGAGCAAGGGCGAGGCGGCGCGCGGCGCCGTGGAGGCGGCGCTCGGGGAGCTCGGAGCGATCGAGGAGTTCCATGCCTTTCCCGGCCCGGAGCTGATGGGGGCTTTGCGCGAGCGGCTTCAGAGCGACGACGCAAACGGCTTCCTCGCCCTCGCCAAGCGGATCTCGCTGGCGACGATCACCGGAAACTACAGGCACGACTCCAAGGAATGGCAGGCGGTCGACCTGTCACTCTCCGATCCGACCGATATGCTCCCGTCCTCGCTGGGCGAGGGCCCGGCATATCGCCCCTATTTCGAGATGCTGGTGGTGACGCCGGCGCCGGCCGGGCGCTGGCCGCACATGGCCGCCGAGTTCCGCCGGCTGCGCCGGCCCGAGGATGCCTTCATCTACGAGGCGGTGCTGGTCGGCAGCCTCGAGGATGCGGTCTGCGCGGCCGTGCTCAACCCGGACATTGCCGCCGTCGCCATCTATGAAGGTTTCGCGCTGCGCTCCCGTCACGAGGCTCCGGTGCTGCGCGCCGTACTCGCCGCCCAGCAGCCGCTGCTCGGCAAGGCGGACGAAGCCGATCTGGCGCTGAGGCTGGCGGCGGGACTGAAGGCGATCCGGCCGGAGCTCGACATCTACCTGCTCTCGGACCGGCGCGTCGAGAAGCTCGCCGGCGATCCGAGAGCCTCGATGATCCGGCGCGTCATGTACCAGATCGAGGAGCCGCTGGAGCTGCACCTCTCGGTGCTGGAGGGGATCAAGGCGCGCTTCGAGACGCCCTTCTTCGACAATCTCAAGCTCTATGCGCAAAGGCCGATCGGCACCTTCCATGCGCTGCCGATCGCGCGCGGCAAGTCGGTGTTCCGCTCGCCCTGGATCCGCGACATGGGGCAGTTCTACGGCATCAATCTCTTCCTCGCGGAGAGCAGCGCCACGACGGGCGGCCTCGACAGCCTGCTGGAGCCGACCGGCAACATCAAGCGCTCGCAGGAGATGGCCGCGCGCGCCTTCGGTGCCGATCACGTCTTCTTCGTCACCAACGGCACGAGCACCTCGAACAAGATGGTGCTGCAGGCGCTGATCGCGCCCGGCGACATCGTCATCCTCGACCGCAACTGCCACAAATCGCACCACTACGGCCTGGTGCTGAGCGGCGCGCAGCCCTTCTACGTCGAAGCCTTCCCGATGACGGAATTCTCGATGTACGGCGCGGTGCCGCTGCGCACGATCAAGAAGGCGCTGCTCGATCTGCAGGCGGAAGGCCGGCTCGACCGCGTCAAGATGGTCGACCTGACCAACTGCACCTTCGACGGCCACATCTACAACACCCGCCGCGTGATGGAGGAATGCCTCGCCATCAAGCCGGACCTGATCTTCCTGTGGGACGAGGCCTGGTTCGGCTTCGCCCGCTGGTCGCCCTTCCTGCGGCCGCGGACGGCGATGGGCGCAGCCGCCGACATCGAGGCCTGGACGCAGGACCCCGACGCGGTCACCCAATACGAACGGCAGCGCAAGGAGCTCGGCGCCAACCCCTCGATCGACAAGCTGCTCGACACGCGGCTGGTGCCCGATCCGCGTGCCGTGCGGCTGCGGGTGTATCAGACCAACTCGACGCATAAATCGATGTCGGCGATCCGCCAGGGTTCGATGGTGCTCGTCAGGGACGTCGATTTCCATAGGGTCGAGGCGCAGTTCCACGAGGCGGTCTTCACCCATGCCTCGACCAGCCCCAACCAGCAGCTCATTGCCAGCCTCGACGTCGCGCGCCGGCAGATGGAGCTCGAAGGCTACGGGCTGGTGATGAACGCCATCGAGGTCGCCCTCGACATCAGGCGCGAGGTCGCGACCCATCCGCTGATCTCGAAATACTTCTCGATCGTCGGCGCCGACGGCATGGTGCCGAAGCAATATCGCAGCAGCGGCTTCGTCGATTTCCTTGCACCCGGCACGCACTGGGACGATCAGCTGCGCAGCATGCGGGAAGACGAGTTCTGCCTCGATCCGACCCGCATGACCCTGGTCTGCGGCACGGCCGGCTTCGACGGAACGGGGTTCAAGGGCCTGCTTGCATCCCAGTACAATATCCAGGTCAACAAGACCTCGCGGAACTCGGTCCTGCTGCAGTCGAACATCAACAACACCCGCAGCGACGTCGCGCTGCTGATCAGCGTCCTGCTCAAGATCAGCAACGAGATCGAGACCCGCCTCAAGCAGGGCGGCGAGGCGGAGCGCAAGGCCTTCGCGGCACGCGTGCACAGCCTGATGAACGACGTGCCGGACCTGCCGAATTTCAGCCATTTCCATGAGGCGTTCCGCACCGACGCCGGCGACACGACGCCGGAGGGCGATATCCGCACCGCCTTCTTCGCCGCCTATGCCGAGGAGCAGTGCGAATATCTGCGGATCGACAGCCCCGAATGCGACCGGCGGATCGACAAGGGCCCGCCGCTGATCTCGGCCAATTTCGTGATCCCTTACCCGCCCGGCTTCCCGATCCTGGTGCCCGGCCAGGTCGTCACGCACGAGACGATCACCTTCATGCGCAAGCTCGATGTGAAGGAGATCCACGGCTACGAGAAGGCCAGGGGCCTCAAATTGCTGAAGCCGGACGCACTCGCCGAGAAGAAGGGCCGGAGCGCCGAAAACGGTCGGAAAAAACCACGGGCAGCATAGCCGAAAAGCAGAGCCTGAACTTTAGAGACAGGGGGTCTGAATGTTCGACTGGTTCGTCAGTACATTGCGCAGCTATCCGGAGATTGCGCTCTTCCTGTCGCTCGCCATCGGCTACTATGTCGGCGCCTTCGCCTATAAGGGCTTCAGCCTCGGCGCGGTGACCTCGACACTCATCGCCGCGGTCATCATCGGGCAGCTCGGCATCACGATCTCCCCTAACGTGAAATCGACCTTCTTCCTGATGTTCCTGTTCGCGGTCGGTTATGGCGTCGGCCCGCAATTCGTCCGCGGCATCGCCAAGGACGGCGCGCCGCAGGCGATCTTTGCTGTCGTCGTCACCGTCTTCTGCCTCGCGGTCCCGGTCGTGATCGCGAAGATCGCGGGCTATCACCCGGGCTATGCCGCCGGTCTCTATGCCGGATCGCAGACGATTTCCGCTTCGATGGGCCTTGCGACCGACGCGATCAATCGCCTCGGTCTCTCCCCTGAGCAGACCAAGGAATATCTCGATGCGATGCCCGTCGCTTATGCGGTAACCTATATCTTCGGCACCGTAGGCTCCGCCGTCGTTCTCGCGATGCTCGGCCCGAAGCTGCTCGGGATCGATCTGCCCAAGGCCTGCAAGGACTACGAAGCCCGGCTCGGCGGCGGCAAGGAGATCGGCGGCCCCGGCTCCGTCTGGCGGCGCTTCGAGCTGCGCGCATTCCGGCTGCGCGAAGGCGCCAAGGTCGCCGGCATGCGCGCAGTGGAAGCCGAGGCGCTGGTGCCCGACGCCCGCGTCTTCGTCGAACGCATCCGCCGCAACGGCGTTATCGAGGACGCCACTGCCGACACGATCCTGCGGGAAGGCGATATCATCGCGCTCGCCGGTCCGCGCGAGACGCTGGTCAACCTCATCGGCCAAAATGCGGAGGAGATCGAGGATCCCGCGCTGCTCGACCTCAAGGCCGAGGGCGTCGACATCTATGTCACCAGCAAGGACGCCAACGGCAAGACGCTGACCGAACTCTCCAAGATGCCGACGGCCCGCGGCGTCTTCCTGCGCAAGATCGTGCGCGGCGCGACCGCCGTTAGCATTCCGATCCTGCCAGACACGATCATTCATCGCGGAGACATCCTGACCGTCGTCGGCCGCACCCAGGACATTGCGGCGGTCGCGAAGACCCTCGGCCATGCCGATCGGCCGAGTGACGTCGCCGACGTCGCCTTTTTCTGTGGCGCGATCGTCCTCGGTGCCCTGATCGGCGCGCTTGTGTTCAAGGTGGGCGGCGTCCCGCTGACTTTGTCGACCGCGGGCGGCGCGCTGATCTCCGGCCTCGTCTTCGGCTGGCTGCGGTCGGTGCACCCGACCTTCGGCCGCATCCCGAGCTCGACCGTCTGGTTCATGAATTCGGTCGGCCTCAACATGTTCATCGCGGTCGTCGGCATCTCGGCAGGCCCCGGCTTCGTCAAGGGCCTGCAGACGCAGGGCGTCGGCCTCTTCCTCTGGGGCGCGTTGGCCACGACGATCCCACTGATCCTGGCGATGCTCGCCGGCAAATTCATCTTCCGGTTCGATCCGGCGATCCTGCTGGGCGCCTGCGCCGGCGCCCGCACCACGACGGCCGCCCTCGGTATGGTCTGCGAGACGGCCGGCAGCCAGGTCCCGGCGCTCGGCTACACCGTGACCTACGCAGTCGGGAACACGCTTCTGACCATCTGGGGCATGGTGATCATCATCCTGATGACCTGACCAAGCGAAACGAAACCATTCGATTTCCAGCTCATATCAGGGGTTTTCCATGGATCCTGTCACTCTGCGGAGCTTCGAGAAACTCAGCCCCTTCGAGATCAAGGATGAGCTCATCCGGCTCGCCAAGCTGACGGCGCAGACCTCCTCGATCGCGCTGCTCAATGCCGGGCGCGGCAATCCGAACTGGGTGGCAACGACGCCGCGCGAAGGCTTCTTCCTGCTCGGCCAGTTCGCGATCACCGAGAGCCGCCGCGTCATGAACAAGCCCGCCGGCATCGGCGGCATGCCCAAGGCCGACGGCATCGCCGGCCGCCTGGAGGCTTGGCTGGCCGAACACAAGGATTCGCCCGGCGCCACCTTCCTCAGCGATATGGTCGCCTTCGCGGTCAAGAAATTTGGTTTCAAGCCCGATGCCTTCGTCCATGAGTTGGTCGACTCGATCATCGGCGACAACTACCCGGTGCCGGACCGCATGCTGGTCCATAACGAGCGTATCGTGCACGAATATCTGATGTGGGCGATGTGCGGTGAGCCGCGCCCGTCGGGGCAGTTCGACCTCTATGCGGTCGAGGGCGGCACGGCGGCGATGTGCTACATCTTCAAGTCGCTGAAGGCGAACCGGTTGCTGAACGCCGGCGACACCATCGCCTTGGCGACCCCCATCTTCACGCCCTATCTCGAGATGCCGCATCTCGAGGATTACGGCCTCAACGTGATCAGCGTCGCGGCGCCTCAGGAGAACCGCTTCCAGTTCACGGATGAAGAGCTGAAGAAGCTCGAGGACCCGAAGGTGAAGGCCTTCTTCGTGGTCAATCCCGGCAACCCCTACGCTGTCGCCCTGAGCGAGGAGACCATCGGCAAGATCGTCAACCTGGTTCAGACCAAGCGCCCCGACCTCCTGCTGTTGACCGACGACGTCTACGGCACCTTCGTGAAGGGCTTCCGCGGCCTGCTCGGGGCGCTGCCCAAGAACACGATCGGCGTCTATTCCTACTCGAAATATTTCGGCTGTACCGGCTGGCGCCTCGGCGTCATCGCGATCCATCGCGAGAACATTTTCGACAAGGCGATCGCCAACCATCCGGACAAGATACTGGCGACGCTCGACACGCGCTACGGCCCGCTGACGCTGAAGCCGCGGGAGATGAAGCTGATCGACCGCATCGTCGCCGATAGCCGAGACATCGCGCTCAACCACACCGCCGGCCTGTCGTTGCCGCAGCAGGTGATGATGTCGCTGTTCTCGCTGTCGGAGATGATGGACGAGGCCAAGCTCTACCAGAAGACCTGCATGGAGATCGTCAATAACAGGGCGCAGAAGATGATCGAAGGCCTCGGCATCGAGGTTCCGGAGAACGTCCTGCACGACCGCTATTACGGCCTGGTCGATTTCGAGTTCTGGGCCAACAAATATGTCGGCCCCGAGGTCGTGGCTTACATGAAGGAGCACGTTCACCCGCTCGACATCGTGTTCCGGCTGGCGGAGGACCACGGCATCGTGCTGCTCAACGGCGGCGGCTTCCACGCGCCCGACTGGTCGGTGCGCGTCTCCTTCGCCAATCTCGACGACGAGGTCTACAGCCAGATCGGCCGCGCGACCCGCGCCGTGGCGCGCGGATATCGACAGGCCTTCGAAGCCTACAAGGCCGGAAAGCAGGCACCTGGCAAATAGGCGATCCGGCTCGGGCGGCTCGATGGCCAGCCGCCCTGAATATCTGACGGATCGGGGCTGGGCCCGATCCGTGGCTTTCGTGCCTCGTGAAGGCGGCCCATGAGTTACGTCGCGAACGCGCTGCGCGAGAACCCGGAACTCGCGATCTTCCTGACCATCGCCATCGGCTTCCTGATCGGCCGGCTGAAGTTCGGTAGCTTCAGCCTGGGCATCGTCGTCGGCTGCCTGCTGGCCGGCGTGCTGATCGGGCAGCTCGACATCAAGGTCTCGCCGCTGGTCAAGACGATCTTCTTCGACCTCTTCCTTTTCACCACCGGCTACAAGGTCGGGCCGCAATTCTTCCGCGGCCTGAAGCGGGATGCCTTTCCGCAGATGGCGCTGACCGTCCTGCTCTGCGTCACCTGCCTGCTTACGGCACTCGGCTTCGCCAAGCTTCTGAACTACGACATCGGCACGGCCGCCGGCCTGCTCGCCGGCGCCTTCTCGGAATCGACGGTGATCGGCACGGCTGGCGAAGCGATCCAGCGCCTCGACCTTCCCCAGGCCGAGCGGACGGCGCTGATCAACAACATTCCGGTCGCCTATGCCGTGACCTATCTCGTCGGCACGGCGTCGCTGGTCTGGTTCCTGCCGAAGATCGGGCCGAAGCTGATGGGCATCGACCTGAAGGAGGCTGGCGCCAAGGCACGATCCCAGTCGGGAGGGGCGGTCGCTGAGGTCGAGGGAGTCGTCTCGGCAGCGCGGCTCTTCGACGTCCGGGCCTACCGTGTCGCCAATGCCCAGCTCTTCGGCCGGACGATCGCAGAGATCGAGGCACTCCCCAAGGCCGCCCGCGCCTACGTCCTGCGCGTCCGCAGCGGCGGATCGCTGCTCGAACCAACGCCCGATCTCGTGATCCGCGAGGGCGATATCGTGGCCGTGATGACCCGTCAGGAGGTCCATGCCGATCGTGGCGACGTCATTGGCCCGGAGGTCAGCGATCCCGCTCTTCTCGAGATCCCGATCGAGTCACTCGACGTGGTCCTGACCAACCGAAGCCTGGACGGGCGTTCTCTGGCGGATCTGGCCAAGGGGGAGTTCGCTCGCGGCGTCTTCCTGTCGCGGTTCACACGCTCGGGCATTCCCATGCCGATCGCCACTGAAAGCCGGGTCAACCGCGGCGACGTCCTGTCGCTCGTTGGGCCGCAATCGCAGGTCGAGAAAGCCGCCGAAGAGATCGGCTATCCGGATCGGCGCACCTCGGCGACGGATATGGTCTTCGTCGGGCTCGGCATCTTCCTCGGCGGACTGGTCGGCCTGCTTTCCGTCGTCGTCGGCGGCGTGCCGCTGACTCTCACTGCCAGCGGCGGCGCGCTGATCATGGGCCTCGTCTTCGGATGGCTGAGATCGGTCTATCCCTATTTCGGCCGCATCCCCGAGCCCGCGATCTGGATCTTCGACACTGTCGGCCTGTGCATGTTCATCGGCATCGTCGGCCTCGGCGCCGGGCCGAGCTTCGTCTCGGGCCTCAAGACGACGGGCCTCAGCCTTGTCGTCGTCGGCCTCATCTCGGCGCTGCTGCCGCACACGCTCGGCATCCTGTTCGGCCGTTACGTGCTGAAGATGGATCCGCTGATCGTCCTGGGTGCCTGCGCTGGCGCCGGCACGATCACCGCCGCGTTGAGAGCCGTCCAGGACGAGGCCCAGAGCAGTATCCCCGCTCTCGGCTACACGGTGCCCTATGCGATCGGGAATATCCTGCTGACCGCCTGGGGCCCGGTGCTCGTCGCGCTGATGTCGATCTGACGGCTCGCGCGGACTGGCCGCCTCGGCGACCGCTATGCGCCAGCAGCCGCGTCAGCGGAGTTGGCTGTCTTTGCTACCACGGCGATTGTAGGCGCTCGCGGCAGCCGGCCGATCATGGCCCGCCTGGCAGTGGACGCAGAGCCTCGCCCCGGGCATCGCCGTGCGGCGCGCCTCGGGAATCTCTTCGCCACACTCCTGGCAGTGGATTTCCCCCGGTCCGGACGGCAGGCGCGCGCGTGCGAGCCGGACAGCATCCGTGATCGAGTCTTCAATCTGGTCTTGGACAGCTCCATCCGGAGCCCAGCCGCTGGCCATAGGGTACCTCCTCCGCGCTCCACAGATGGGAATTCCATCACGAAAGTGCCAGCGCGTGGCTTCGCTCAATGGCTGAAACGGCACTCTTCCTCGCCCTTGGCGGTGAACAATTCCCGGCGGCGGCAGTTATGGCTGCGGTCTCCTTCCAACGACTTGGCCCCGTCGACATCGGTCGGCGGGGCCTTTTTGTGGCTGTTCGTTGAAATCCTGACGGTCACAGGTCTCAATTTCGGCCGGTTCCGCATGCCACGGCCGGGCGCCCACGATAAGACGGTCGGTCTCGCCGGTAGGCCGCTCAGCCAAGCACCGCATCTTTTGGTCCGCCGTCCCCCGAGACGGCCCGCTCACAAACAACCCGACGGTCAACGGAAACGCCCTAACCCGATAGGGGTACTCCATTTGTGTACTCCATTCGTGCAGGTGGGAATCCTTTTGCTCGCTTCGCTGCACTGCGAACCAAGGGTAAGCTTACGACTATAGTGTGTTGAGTAGGGGAAGCGCCCGTGTTGTCGAGTAGACAAACTCCAATGCCGCAAATATCGCAAGCTGAGCTTCAGGATTCGGCCCGGAAGATCAGGGAGCTTCGCCAGTCTGCGACGGAGCATGCGATCGAGATCGGGCGAGAGCTTCTCCGTATCAAGGAGAAATTGCCTCACGGTGTCTTCGTCAAATGGGTCGAGAGGGCATGCGAGTTCAAGATTCGAACCGCCCAGGACCTGATGAAGCTTGCGCGCGAAGCGGAATCTGACGCGAAGCTCGTTGCGCTGATGGTCCCGTCGACATTGCGGGTCTATCTCTCGAAGAAGACGCCGCCGGCAGTTCGCGATGCCATTCTGAAGCGGCTGGAGAACGGCGAGCGCGTCTCGCGCAGCGATCTGTATTCGCAAGTCTCGGATACGAGGAGAAAGACAAAGGCGGAGGATCGCCCGCTACAGGACGGCTTCGCTTCGTCCTTCCTGGCGCCCGAACCTCTGCGGACCTCCGCGGAGCCGCGGGGCCAGTCTGGTGGTGACCGGGCTCGCATGGTGGCCGAGCTGCTGCTGAGCCGCCTCGGGCCGGAAGACTATGCACTGATCATGAACGGAATCAGCTGGGAGGTGTGGAACCGGGCTTTCGTTTGGATGAGAGCTGCGCGGATCGTCGATTCCGAGAGGGTAGAGCTGGCTTTGCCCAATGCGCCTGCCGCTCAGACCGTCGAGGTTTCGTCGGCAAAGCTGCAATAAGTCTGGCGCGACGACGCGCTCTTGATGGTTCGTCCGTCCGGGCCGAGCGACGCTCGAAGCCCTGCCTTTCAGGAAGGGGGCAGGATGCGGAGCCCAGGCGGTGGGTGCATGGGGATGGGAAGTCCAATGTTGGGCAATCTCGACGATCGTCAGTTTTTGTCGACGCTCGGGCCTCTGACGCTTCTCCGGCGTTGGAGGATGATTTCTGTCTGCATCCTATTGTCTCTCCTTCTGGGCATCGCCTGGCTCTATTCCAAAGGGACGAATTATACCGCATCCGTGCAGTTCCTGGTTTATGTCAGGGAAGTTCAGCCCGGTTCTGAATTCGTCATCTCTCTCGGACGTGCCGATCTCATCCAAGTCGAGAACGAGATCGAGATCATCCGCTCGCGCGGCACGCTGGCCAAGGTCGTCCGAGCGCTGAACCTGGCCGAGGATCCCGAATTTGTTCCGCCGGTGACGCGGCTTGACGATATCAAGCAGTGGCTTTTCGCCGTGCCGCAGGCGGCGCCCGACCAGAGCCATGACAAGCAGGAAGTCGCGGTCGAATCCCTTGCAAAGCTTATCGTGATCAAGAAGGTCGGGACGAGCCACACCATCCTCGTCAACGTGACCACCACCAGCCCAGAGAAATCCGCCCGCATCGCGAATGGCATCAGCCAGATCATGCTTCAGGCGCGCGTCAGCGCGGAGCAGGACGGCGACAGGTCGTCGTTGCTGCGGGAAAGGCTGCAGGGATTGGGGCCAAGCGTCTATATCATGACGCCCGCGCTCGTCCCGGCGCAGGCGAATGGGCCGCGGAAAGTCCTGGTGGTCTTGGCGTCCCTCGTCGCGGGGGCGCTGCTGGGAGCGATGTTGGCCCTGCTGCTGGAGCTGAGCGACCGGACAATCCGCACTGCCGCGCAACTCGAACGCCTCGACTTGGAATGCATCGGAGCCATTCCCCAGCTCAACGGCGAGAAGCCGATGGCACCGACCCCGACTCGGGCCGGAGAGGCCGAGGCTGAGTGGAGGGGGACCTTGCCCGACCGCACGCTGAACCAGACGCTTGTCCGGATGATGGTCGCCGCCGAAACGGCGAAGGCGCGCATCGTAGGCGTCGCATCGCCGACCGCGGGAGAGGGCGCGACGACGATGGCGCGGCACCTGGCGCAAATGGCGGCCCGGAGCCACAGGAAAGTGCTGCTCGTCGAGATGGCTCCGAGGAGGGCGTTGCGTGTTCCGGCTGAAAACGTCCGTTTCCTTCGGCACGACAATGATGGCGGCCCCGACATTCTCGCGATCGCGGCCTCGGGCAGCGGCGACGACCGCCTGGACTGGTGGACGCATTGCGATCCGGCAGCGCTGGCCGCCTACAACCTGATCGTCGTCGGCCTGCCACCGCTGGAGCAGGGCCCTGCATTTCGCCTCGCCGCGCAGAACATCCACGGCGTCCTGCTGGTGGTGAAGTGGGGCGGTGCGGATGTGGAGCGGATCGAGCGCGCTCTCGCGGGGTCGGGTGCGGCACCGGCGGACTTCATCGGGGCCGTTCTGAACAGAGTCGATGGCCGGATGATCGGACGGTTCGGAGACAAGCTCTGGAAGGCGGAAGCATGCGTCGCGGCGCGGCAGCGGCTGTTCGCAGCCACAATGCCGATCGCGGCGGGTGCCGGATCATAGTGAAGCAAAAGGTGCTGTGATGAAACAGGGCCGTTCATGGGTGAATGTCGTTGGAACAGTTGTACTGGTCCTGTGCATGCTTGATGGCAATGTCGTCCGAGCGACGGACTACGTTGTGCGTGCCGACGACAAACTCCGGATAAAGATATTCCAATATCCCGAGCTGAGCGGAGACTATAAGGTTCGCGGAAACGGAACGATCTCCATCGCTCCGATCGGCGACATCCCGGTCAATGGCTTTTCGACCAAGGAGATCGCGAACCAGATTTCCGAACGCTTCGTGCGCTCGGGGTTCTCCGACAAGGCCGGCACGTCGGTCGAGGTTATCGAGACCCAACCCGTCTATGTCCTGGGGGATGTCCAGAAGCCCGGCGAGTATCAGTTCCGCCCGGGAATGACCGTGCTGCAGGTCGTCAGCCTGGCCGGCGGGTGGCTGCGGTTTAATGATCCCGGCCTGATGCGGCTCGATCGCGACAGCATCAACATCACGGGAGAAATGCGCAATCTCGTTCGGCGCTACTACGAGCTGACGGCACGCCGGGCGCGTCTCAACGCCGAGCTGGTGATGAGGACGGAGCTCCAGTTTCCGCCCGATCTCGCAATGCGATCGCAGAACGACAGTGGGCTGAAGCAGCTGATCGACGAGGAGCGTTCGCTTCTGAACATTCATGTCGATGCGCTGAAGACCCAGATCGATAGCCTGGAGCAGAACCGTAACCTCTACGAGCGGGAGATCGAGGCGATCACTCGTCAGATTCAGGCCAACAAGGTCCAGACCGAAAGCGTCGAAAGGGAGCTCGTCGAGGTTCGATCTCTGGTCAAGCGCGGTCTGACGACCCTCTCCCGCCAGGCGAACCTCGAGCGCATGCAGGCACAGCTCGAGATGAACGAGCAGGGTTTCCAGACGCTGATCCTGCGCTCGCGCCAGAGCATCACGCAGGCGGATCAGCGGATATTCGATCTGAAGAGCCAGCGGAACGCGACCGTGACAGCCGAGATGCAGAAGGTCCGGATGGATCTCGACGACGTCAGCGTCAAATTCGAGACCAACCGGAGCCTTCTCGTCGAGGCCAAGGTTACGACCGCGACCTTGGTCGGAAATTCCGATGGCCCCGTCGAAACCCGCAGCCTGACGGTTGTCCGGATTCAGGACGGGAAGGCGCTGACGATCGAGGCGCAGGAGCACACCGAACTCCTGCCCGGAGATGTGCTCAGGGTTCAAAGAAGCATCATCCCGGGGGCGGGCATCGCTCCGCTCGAACAGACCGGCATCATGGTACCGACCGGATTGAAACAATAGCGGCCCGACCGTGCCGCCCGTTCGGCCGGTCCAGTTCTGATTGCGTGAGTTGGAGTCTGCGTCCCGTAGAGCAGAGTTGGGGGGAGATCGACGATGGCCTTCGGAGATAGAGAACCCGAAAAGGAGGGAGCCGGCGAGCTCTCCATTCAGCAGCAGATGCTGACATTCGAGCCTCAGCTGCGTGCCTACGCCATGTCCTTGAGTCGCAGCGCGGATAAATCCGACGATCTCGTGCAGGAAACGCTGCTGCGCGCGATCAGCAAGATCGATACGTTTCGGCCCGGCACCAATCTCGGCGCCTGGCTGACGACGATCCTGCGGAATTGCTATCTGTCCGATCTGCGCAAGCGCCGCCATGAGGTCGAGGACGCCGATGGCTGCTATTCCGAAGCGCTGCGATCGGCGCCGGAGCAGGAAGGCCAGCTGGAATACAAGGAGTTCTGCTGGGCCTTGGGGGAAATCCCGTTCGATCAGCGCGAGGCGCTCATGCTGGTCGGCGCAGCCGGGCTGTCCTACGAGGATACGGCCACGCTCTGCCAGACCACGACCGGAACGATCAAGAGCAGGATCAACCGGGCTCGCGCGCGACTGGCAGCGTTGCTGTCGATCGAAAGCGTCAGCGAGATCGGCATCGACAGCCAGACTCGCGCGATCATGGCCGGCAATCCGGGCGGCGGTCCGAAGCGCTGGTCCTTTTGAACTCCCGGCTGCCGCCCCGGCGGGGGCGGCAGGAAACCCGCCGGTCTTTGCCGGTTTCCGATCCTGTGATCAGGCCGCCTACCGTTCCCGCAGGCTATCGTGCTGGTAGCGGGCGAGCGGGGAGAGCAGATAGCTGATGATCCGCCGCCTGCCGGTCTTGATTTCCGTCGTCACGGCCATGCCGGGCGTCAAGTTGACCTGCTTGCCCTCGACCGCCAGCTGCGTGCGGTCGAGCGAGATCCGCGCTGAATAGAGCAGCTCCCGGCCGCGAGGTTCGCTGCTGTCGCTTGCCGCGCCCGCTGCCTTCTCGCTCGCGCCATCCGGAGCCTTGTCGCGCGCGATGGCATCCTGCGAAATGCTCAGAATGGTTCCGTGAATCAGGCCGTAGCGCGTGAAATTGAAGGTGTCGACCTTGATGGCGGCTTCCTGCCCCACGCCGACGAAGCCGATGTCCCGGTTCGAGATCGACGCTTCGATTTCCAGCCGGCTCTCTGCCGGAACAATATAGAGCAGCGTCTGCGCGGGGGTCACGACGCCGCCGATCGTATGGATCGAGAGCTGCTGTACCATTCCGTCTACCGGCGCGGTCAGCCTTTGCAGCTTCTTGCGCTGCTCGTTCTTGACGATGTCCCGCCTGAGGCCGGCGGCCTTCTGCTGGGCCTTGCTCAACTCATCGAACAAGGTCCGCTCGTATTCGGCCAAGGTCTTGGTCCGTGTCTCCATCAATGCGGAGACCGCAGCATTCGTCTCGCTGCCGCGCTTCTCCTGAACGAGGATGTCCTGGCGCTGGCCGACGAGATCCTGCAGTTCGGCCAGATAGGTGACCTTGGAGCCGAGCTCCTTCTGAAAGAGCTTCTCGCGGATCTCGACCCGCTGCTGGAGCGGCACGATGGTGGATTTCAGCTTGTCCACTGAGGCCTGAATCGTGTCGCGTTCCGCAGCCTTCTGTGCGAGCTGGCTGTCGATCGTCGCGAGCTTGGCCTTCTGCTCGCTGCTCTGGCTGATGAGCAGGCCACGGTAAACCTGGACCAAGGTGTCCGGCGCATCGGCCGGCGCCGTGAAGGACGAAATCGGATTGTCCTTGTCGGCGACGGCCGCTTCCAGCCGGGCGATGTCGAGGCGCGCAGCCATCAGGTCGCCCTGCAGATGTCCGAGCTCCGCATCGACGGCCGTCGTATCGAGGTCGACCAGCACGTCGCCCGCCTTGACGCTCTGGCCATCCTGGACCTGGATCGCACGGACCACGCCGGTCTCGAATGGCTGGATCGTCTTGGTTCGGTCGCTCGGTATGATCTTGCCGGGCGCGACGGCGACGATGTCGACCGTGCCGATGCAGGCCCAGGCCAGCGCGACGGCGAAGATGGAGATGATGCTCAGACCGATGATGCGCCCCACCGGCGACGGAGGCGTCTCGACGATCTCGAGCGCAGCCGGCAGGAATGCCAGCTCCAGAGAGCGTAGGCGCTTATCATCGGTCGATCGGGCAACGATGGCCCGCTGAAGCCCTTGGGAGCGCATGGCAAGCCCCGTCATGGCGGCGCGGGTACTGTACACGCTCCGACGTGCCGTCGTCGACAGAGCCTGACGCGCCCGCATCGCCACGTCCTTGTGGAAGCGCGGCATGAGCCCAGCCCCCGCCTTGGCGGGTTTCAGCACGACGAGACGACCGTCCCATTCGGCTTCGAATTCGGCGCGCGTCATCAGGACAGGCCGCGGGTTGTCCGGGGTCATGACCAGCGCCTTCTCGGCATTGGCCTTGGCGAGCAACAGGAAGCCTCCGTCGCGAAGCCCTGCAATGCAGGGCATCGGCAGATCGGGGAGCTTGTCCCAGCTCGCCGACCGGTACCGGCTCGAAAAGCCGTAAACCCGGGCTGCGCGCCGGATTTCGGTGACGCCGATCGGGCCTTCGCCGAGTTCCTGGCGGAGCTCTTCTGCCGTGACGGTGGTGCCGCGCAGGCGCAGCAGCATCTCCAGGGCGAAAAGCCCCGACTGTTCTTTGGTGAACGCTTGCATGGAGTTTGTCAGGCCGCGGCTTCCCCTCAGGAAATCAACGCGGCACAAGGGCTCTCGATATGATGGGAGGTGTGATTATCCGACTACGTCTCGATGCGGCTCGTGGCTGCGGATCGAGGGGATGCTCAAAGCCTGGTGTCCCGCGAATGTCTGCAATGGCGTCCGCGTCTCGGATCGAGCGGCCGTCTGGTTCGCCGCCGGCGGAATGCTCGCAACCTCCGGCAGGCCGGACTGGAGCCTGTGCAAGGTCGCGTACCGGCCGCCTGTCCGCATCAGCTTTTCATGCGTGCCGTCCTCGATCAGCTGGCCGTTTTCGATGGTGACGATCCGATCGGCCATCCGCAGCGTGGAAAGCCGGTGCGCGATGATGAGCACAGTGCGGGAGCGCGCGATCTGCGCCATGTTCTGCTGGATGATGTGCTCGCTCTCGTAGTCGAGCGCGCTCGTAGCCTCGTCGAAGATCAGGATGCGGGGATCGGTCGCCAGGGCACGAGCGATGGCGATGCGTTGCCGCTGCCCGCCCGACAGGCTGCCGCCGCGTTCGCCGACGATCGTGTCGTAGCCTTCGGGCAGCTTGAGGATGAAGTCATGCGCTCCGGCCAGCTTTGCGGCAGCGATCACCTTGTCCGCCGGCAGGGCAGGGTCGGCGAGGGCGATGTTGTCGCGCACCGAGCGGTTGAACAGGATGTTGTCCTGCAGCACGACGCCGATCTGGCGGCGCAGCCAGGAGGGATCGATCTGCGCGACATCCACGCCATCGACGAGGACCCGGCCGCTTTCCGGCACGTAGAGACGCTGGGCGAGCTTGGCCAGCGTGCTCTTCCCGGAGCCTGACGGACCGACGATGCCGATCATCTGCCCGGCCGGAATCCTCAGGCTGACGTCGCGGAGAATCTCCGGGCCGTCGATCCGGTAGCGGAAGGTGACGTTTTCGAAGGCAATGTCGCCGCGGATCGCCGGCAGCGCCGTCCGGCTGGGGTTGTAGGCCGGCTCCGGCGTGGTGTTGAGAATGTCGCCGAGGCGGGCGATCGAGAGCCGCGTCTGATGGAACTCCTGCCAGATTTGCGCCAGCCGCAGGACGGGCCCGCTGACGCGGCCCGCGAGCAGGTTGAAGGCCACGAGCTCACCCACCGACAGGCTGCCGGCGATGACCAGCTTCGCGCCGACATAGAGGATCGCCGCGGTCACCAGCTTGCTGACGAGCTGGACGGCCTGGCTGGCGATGTTGCCGAGGCTCAGCACCCGGAAGCTCGCCGCGACATAGGCCGCCAGTTGCTCCTCCCAGCGCTGCTGCATCTGGGGCTCGATCGCCATGGCCTTGAGCGTCTCGACCGCGGTCACGCTCTCGACGAGGAAGGCCTGGTTCTCCGCGCCGCGTGCGAATTTGTCGTCGAGGTAGCGGCGAAAGAGCGGCGTCGCGCCCACCGAAATCCCGACATAGATCGGCAGCGAAGCAAGGACGATCCAGGTCAGCAGCGGCGAGTAGAAGAACAGGGCGGCGACGAAGACGGTCGTGAAGAACAGGTCGATGACGAGTGTCAGCCCCGAACTGGTCAGGAAGTTGCGGATGTTCTCGAGTTCGCGCACGCGGGCGACCGAATCGCCGACGCGCCGCGCCTGGAAATAGCCGATCGGCAGCGCCAGCAGATGACGGAACAGGCGCGCGCCGAGCTCGACGTCGATCCGGTTCGTGGTGTGCGAGAACAGATAGGTCCGCAGCGCGCCGAGAATGACCTCGAACAGGGCGATCGCCACGAGCCCGATCACCAGCACGTCCAGCGTGCTCATGCTGTGATGCACGAGCACCTTGTCGATGACGACCTGGAAGAAGAGCGGCGAGATCAGGCCGAAGAGCTGCAGGAAGAAGGACGCCACCAGGACTTCGCCGAGCAACCGGCGATATTTGTGGATGGCGCCCATGAACCAGGTGATGTCGAAACGGCGAGCGAGATCGGTCAGCGTCGCCCGCTTCGTCATCAGCACCAGCCGGCGGTCCCAGATCGCCTCGAACTCAGCGCGCGACATCACGCTCGGCCGCGGCGCGTTCGGCGCCTGGACGAGGATTTGATCATCGCCGCAACGTCCCAGCACCAGGAAGCTGCCGTCCCGCATCGCTGCGATTACCGGCATGGGGGTGTTGGCCAGTCGCTCCCAGCTCGTCGTGATGGATTGAGCCTTGAGGCCGAGGCTCTTGGCGCATCGCACCATCTCCGGCACGCCGATGGGGCGACCGGGAAACTGATGCTGGATCTGCTCGGGGACGACGCTTACGCCCTGACCGCGCAGGATGAACAGCAGCGCGATCAGGCCGTCGTCAGATATGGGATAGGCGTCGTTGTCGGGATTTTCCAATCGCCGTTACTCCGCTTGCATGGTGTCGAGCGCACGCAGGAAAGCCCCGTGCGCGCGGCATTTCGAGCGGCGAGCGCTCCGATTGCGCAGTGATGCAAGGAGGCTGGGCACGGCGCGGTCGCCTGCCCAGCCTCGGCATCTCAGCGATTTGGCTTCGCGAGCGTCTCGGCGGCCATGTTCCACGCCCCTTGCGCCGAGCCGGTGAAGGCCGGTGCCGGAGAGGCGAAGCTCGACGCCGAATACTGGCTGAGCAGCGCAAGCTTGGACGACGCCGATCCGTGGGACGGGGCAGCATTCGACGAATCCGGCTGCGAGCCGGGATAGCCGACCGTCCTGCGGTTGCCGAAGGAGAAATCTCCCTCGCCGCCGAAGCTGTCGCCACCCCACCTGTTGCTCGTCGTCACCTGCGAAGCCGCGGGCGCCGCCGTGTCGGACGCCGTCGTCGCGGTGGCGTCGGCGGGGGCAGCGAGCTCGGCCGTGGCGGCGAGCGTCGTCGTCCGCGCGCTGGCCGTTGTCGTGCTGGCCGTCCCTCCGCGGACGACAAGCGTTCCACTAGGCCGATACGGAGCGCCGGACAGATTGACGGCATTGCCAGCCTGATCACTGACGCCGTTCAAGTTATAGCCGGCAACCGAGAGATCGGATGCTCTTTCGCCGGCTTTCACCGTGTAGTTGAACTGCAGGGTATTGGTGCCGGCGCCGCTGACATACGTGGCGGTGCCCTTGCTGTTCAGCGACAGGGTCGGCGTGCCGTTGACGACGACCACTTCGTTGAAGTTGACCGACAACCGGACGGTATCGCCGGCGCGGACAGTGCCGCTTCCGTTGCGGAGGTTGGACCCCCTGGCCGTGATCCACTGGACCAGCGGAGCGGTGGTGTCGGTCTTGACATTGACGGCCAGCGTTCCGGCGGGCTGATACGGCGCGCCCGAAATATTGACGGCGTTCCCGGCCTTGTCCGTCACGCCGGACAAGTTGTATCCGCTGATCGCCAGATCAGCAGTGGTCTCGCCGGCAGCCACCTTATAATCGAACTGCAAGGTGTCGGTGCCGGCGCCGCTGACGTATTTGGCGGTGCCCTTGTCGTTCAGCGTCAGGCTCGGCGTGCCACTGACGGTGACCACCTCGCTGAACTTGAGCGTCAGGCGCACGGTATCGCCGGTGCGGACCGCGCCGGTGCCGTTCGTAAGCCCGGTGCCGCTCGCCGCAACCAACTGCACGGTCGGCTTGGTCGTATCCGTGGGCGTGGTCGTCGTCGGCGGTGGATTGGTGACGACTGGCGGGTTGGTGACGACCGGTGGGTTGGTCGTCGCCGGCGGATTGGTGACAGTGCCGCCCGATGACCCGGTCGTGCCCTTGTTGGTCACGGCCTGGAGCAGCGGGGTGAGGTCGTCCATGTCATGCCACAAGGCCGTCATCGTCGGGTCATCGAACGCGTTGGCCTGCGCACGGACGTTGGTCACGCCTATCGACTGGTCGACGACATAGGCGCCGTATTTCTGCAAGGCGGTGAAGACTTGCTGGCCAAGCGGGGAGAGGCCGGCCGGCATGGGCGTGCCCGGCGGAATCGCGAGGAACTGGCCTTCCTGGACGATGCCCGAGGCGCTGCCGCCATCGCTGGAGATGGCGCTGCCAACGGCGCCGGCCTTCACGAGCTTGGCGTCGACCACCAACTGCAGCGCGTGATCGATCGACCCGTCCTTTGTCTCATCCTGGACGATAAGGCCGCCCAGCTGGCTCGCGCCGACTGCCGTGATGCCTGCGCCGAGGAAGGGCGATTTGCTGCCCCATCCATCGCCTGTGACGATGTTCTCGGCGCCGAACGAAGCGGCCGTCGCCTTGTTGGTGCCCGTCCGCTCAAATTGCCAGAAGTTATAGGCGACGTCGCCGTCGATGATGATCAGTTCGCCGTCGGTGCCGGCCGCCCCGTTCGCCCCTGCCGGCATGTGAATGCTGATGGTGCCGCCGGGGTAACCCCACCCCGCAGGATAGGTCACTTGGACGAGTGGATCGGAAGCGGACGCTACGTAAACTGCCGGTGAGTAGCCATCCCAGGAGACGCTGTAGTTGTAGCCCGTAGAGGCGGGCCAATTGAGTTTTGAGAAGGTTGCGTCGCTTGCTAATTGTGTATTCCAACTCGAAGACGCAGTGAATGGCCGAGTTTCGAGTGAGGTCATATGCGTATTCCTTGAATTTATATAGAAGTAAGTCGGTGGGGGTATCGATAGGCCAGCCAGGTATGCTTTGCGAAGCCGCGGAAAGCGCAGCGAATAGGCAGGCATGCAGCGCGACTTGCAGTCGGATGACGGGGCGTCGCCTTCTCAGTCGGCGAGGCCAAGGCCCATCCAGGCGTGAAGATGGTGAGATATCGTGTTTGGAATGTGTTGCCAAAGAGAATTTGCTTGATAAAAAAATTGCTTCGATATTTCAGATAATTAGAGAGCTACCCCTCCCGACTCATTTTACGAATTTGTCGCGAATCAGGCAAAGAAGGGGCAGAATCAGGTCGCGGAGCGGCCTGGCGGAAGGCCGGGATGCGCCCGCGCCGCAACGGTTCCGGACCGCGATCCGTCAGGGGTGAGGAGACGGAAAAGCCTCTTCTTACGGAAAAGAAGAGGCACCCGGCCGAGTGGTCGCGGAGGCTCATGTCGCAGGATTTTGGGGGAGGCCGCCGTCTCGCGCCTGCCCATTCGACGCGACCGGAGCTGCCTACGCGTCCGGCGGCTCCACGCGCTGAAGCAGGCGGGAAATCCGTCCGACGTCGCGGTGCAGGGCCGCGATCGTCGCCTCGTCATAGGCATTTGCCTGGGCGCGCAGGTTGGAGACGCCCTCTGAGACGTCGATCACGAAGACGCCGTATCGCTGATAGGCACGAAAGACCTTTTGCCCGAGCGGTGACAGGCCCTTCGGCATCTTCACGCCAGCGGGAATGGCCAGGCGCTGACCTTCCCAGACCAGGCCCTTCGGATTCCCGCCATCGCCGTTGATCGCCTTGCCGATGTGGCCCGGCTTTGCATAGGTCGCATCGATGGCCATCTGGAGCGCGTGCGTGATCTCGCCCCGCTCCGTCTCCGCCTGGACCAGCAGGCCGGCCAGCTGGCTCGAGCCTGCGGCCACGATGCCGGCGCCGAGAAACGGCGATGCGCGACCCCAGCCGTCGTCGGTGACGAGATTCGCCGCGGCATAGGATTGCGCCGTGGCCTTCCCATCGCTTAGCCGCCTGAACTGCCAGAAGTTGTGAACGGTGGCGCCATCGATCACCAGCAACTCGCCGTCGGTTCCTTCCGCGCCGCCGACGCCGGCTGGAACGCGGATCTCGATGACACCGGCGGGGCGCCCCCAGCCTTCCGGATACTCGATCGACACGACCGCATCCGAAGCCGCACTCACATGAATGGGAGGGGAATAGCTCTCCCAGGCGACGCCGAAGCGGGCTGTCGCCGGCCAGCGGATCTTCCGGAAGGTCGCGTTCGGGGCGACCGGCGTGTTCCAGGACGAGGAGGCCGAGAATGGCCGCTCGCCCAGGACAAAGCGGCGGGACGGGCTGTCGTCGGCTGGCTTCCGCTGCTCGCTCGCGCCTGCGACTGAACACCATCCCATGGTGGCGACGATGGCAAGCGAGACGGCGAGCCGGAGCGGGCCTGAAGAGGACGGGGCCCATCGATCGGGCGCCAGGCGATCCGGTGTCGCCCGGGCCTCCGTCGAGGAGGAGGGGGGGCGATGCTCGAGGCCTCGGCTCGCCCTCATCGCTGCGTCCGGACCCAGTCTGTCTGGCGGTCTATGACGAAGCGGACGTAGCTAGGCAGCTTGCGCAGGCAATAGGCCGGCCCCGCCGCGAGCTCGCGCCCCGAAATGATCTCCTGGGCGAAACGCCACCACGCGGCGCCGATCGCCCCCGCAAAGGCGGACAGCGCGGCTAGCGAGATGGTGAGCGGGCCGGCGGCGCCCGTCATGGCGAACCAAACGAGGCTCACGCCTGCCATCAGCACGAGCGACATCGCCAGCAGCGCCAGCGGCGGGATGCACAGATCCAGCGTGAAGGCGAGGAGACGCAGGCTGCGTTTCGCGATCGTGTGACCGATCAGGGGCAGAAAGAACTCCGCGATGACCGCGAGATGCCCGTGCTCCCAGCGCGTGCGCTGCTGGCGCTTGCCCGGCTCGCTCTGAGGAAGCTGGCTGACGATCTCCGCATCCGGGCAGTACAGCGGCGATCTGCCCGCGAGTGCGAAGTCGGCGCCGAGCTTCTGATCTTCGGTGAGATGGCCGGTCGCGAGATCGAGGTGGCGGAGCGGATCGAAGGGCAGAGCCATTCCGGAGCCCATCAACTGGCACGGCCATCCGAGGCGCGCGGAGCCCAGCGGCCGCACGAAGTTCCTGATCGTCCATGCCAGCCGCGAAACCTTGTCGCCTGCGCTCGGCGCGGCTGGTGCCAGCATCGAATATCGTGCCTGCGTGGGGCGCCCCGTCGCGCCGCAACGGCTGGCCAGAAGCGCCAGCGAGCCCGGCATGACCTCGCAATCGGCATCGATGACGATGACGACCTGCGGCGGGTCGGCGCTGAGAGACCGAACCCCATGATCCAACGCATAGCCCTTTCCTCGGCGCGCTGCATCCTGGCGTATGGTCACGTCCGCCCCGGCAGCTGAAGCGATCTGCGCAGTGTCGTCGGAACAGTTATCGGCCACCACCAGCAAGCGCCCGGTTGGTGGCATTTGGGACAGGAGCGAAGTGACGGTACGCGATATGACCGCCTCTTCGTTGTGCGCAGGCATGATCACGGTGAAGCGCGGACAGAATCCCGAAACGATCGATGTCGATCGCCTTGCGGGGACGAGCGCCGCGCCGATCTGCACGGCAAGAAACGCTGCCGGGATCGCCGTCAGGACGGCGAGCACCAAGAGGACAAGGCTGATTGTATCGATCACAATGGCCATGGTGATCCGAGCCCTTGCATGACCGCCGGCAATCGCGTCGGGACGCTCGCCGGGTATCGCCGCATGAACGACTAACGGACGAAGGGCTTCGCCGGTTCGCGGCGAGGCTATCGGGGTCGGCAACGATCACGGTCCGAACGGTCCCGGTCTTGCTCGGTGTGAACGTCGCCATGCAGCGTCGCGCCGGGGAATGTCGCCCATTATTGCCGCAAAATTTGCACCACCGTTCTGCAGATCTTTCAGGATGGATGCGGTGACAAGCCAAGAATCGATGAAGTAGCGGCGGAACAAGCGCCGCGGTTGCTGCGCGAATCGCCAGAACCACTCGAGCCCTGCCGACTGCATCCAAACGGGCGCCCGGCGCAGCGTGCCAGCATGAAAGTCCAGAGCGGCACCAACCGCCAGAGCGTATGCGTCCCCGAGCATGGTTCGGTGACGATCAAGCCAGATTTCGGATTTGGGAGCTCCAACTCCGAAGAAAATATGTGTCGCTCGCAGCGCTGCGATCCGGTTTGCTAAGGCGAGACTGGCGACGGGATCGGTTTCGAAGCCGAATTCTGGCACATGGATGTCGAGCTGCGTATCGTCGAAACCGGCTGCGAGCAGGCGCCGGCGAAGGATATCTGCAGTTCTTTGGTTGGATGGAACAAAGAACGGCCTGTGCGTTCCAGGTTTAAGATTGTCGAAGACCAGTGGGAACAGGCTGGCTCCGGTCACGCGTGACTTGACGCCGATCTTGCGTAGGCGTGCGTAGACCAAGATTGGCATGCCGTCGATCGTAAGTTTCCAAGAACTCTGATAGGCCTTTCTGAAGGCTGCGTTTCTCCGCAGATTGACGACGTGGTCGACATTCAATGTCGCCAGAAGCCTAATTCCGGCGCCTTTGGGCGCAGGCATATCGCAAATCTCGTGCGCAATATCCTCGATCGACTCGCAGCTGAATTGAAGGCCGAACATCGGCCTGGAAATCGACGAGTGCGCCACTCTGACGTTTGGTGGCGTTTGGTGTCGATCGAGGTCGAGTGCTCCATTCAAATGTATTTTTGAAGATCTCATTTGTAGTCTCCCTAAAAGGAAGAATATTATTCACCGCGCAACGAGCGCTGACTTGCATCTACAATTCGCTCAGGCGTGATCATGACGCTTGGAAAGCACAAGTGACGGCGGCCGCGTCGTGGAGATGAGGTGTGGCCAAAAGCGCAACCTGTTGCGCTTTCAACGTGCCAGGGCGGTTCGCAGGTCGTGATTATGGAGAAAAATAAGCAACGTTGCCGCGGTTGCAGAACCGGAGGTGGTTACCGGCATTGAGCTTGTGCAGATTCAGAAATCATCTGGCAGAAAAATGTCAGTCAATACAATTCAAGACGAAGATCGATACCGCTCCACAACGGTGCCCGCATACGGCACGCAGTTGTTTTGGACCGCGGTGGTCGCATGTCTTGAGATGGTCGTGATCTCCGCCTGTGCATTCGGTGCATTTCTTGCCTATTCGGCGGCGGTCTACGGCGTAATTTTCTTCCCGGCGGACTACGCGTTGGCTTCCGTCGCCCTGGGCGTGCTGTATTTCACTTTCTGCATCGCCGACAATCAATACGACCTGCTCGGCCCGCACTGGAACCAGCACAGCTGTTCGCGGGGCAGCGCGGCGCTCGGCCTCTCGTTCGTCATACTGTTGGCGGTGGGCTATCTGACCGGTAATCTCGATGACTATTCGCGAGGCACATTTCTCGCCCAGTTGCTGGCAACGCTGCTAGGCCAGATCACCATCAGGACTGTGCTTTGGCAGGTCGTCGACCGTGTTCGCTGGCATGGGCAATGGCGCCGCGGGAGCATGGTCGTGTTGGTCATGCCTGGCGTCCGGGACGTCGGGCCTGTCCGTGCGGGCGTGACGGCGCGCTACGAGCATATCCTGCGTTGGTACGACCTCGCTTCTGCGCCTGGCGGCGCTGAAGGGAGTACCTCGTTGGAGGCGCAGCTTTCGGAGATCCGGCGCGAGTGCCGGGCACTGCCGATCGACGCCGTCCTCATCCTGTTCGACTCGGACAATATGGAGGTCGTCTCGAACATCGTGGGAGCGCTGTCGGAGCTACCTGTCCGGATCCAGCTCTTGCCGGTCGGATTGGCCGAGCTCATGCGGCGCAGTCGTGTCGGCAGTTATGGTCATCTGCGTGTGCTCGAATTGTTTTGCGGACCCGGTTGCCTGCGGGACCGTTTCCTGAAACGGACGTTCGATATCGTCGTCGCCACAGTGCTGCTGATGACGCTGTGGCCGTTCCTCGTCCTCGTCGCGGCCATGATCAAGCTCGACACGCGAGGACCGGTTCTTTTCAAGCAGATGCGGCTCGGCTTCAACAACGAGCCGATCATGGTTCTGAAGTTCCGCAGCATGACTTGCCTGGAGGATGCCCGCGAGGGATTCCGCCAGGCCGTCCGGAACGATCCGCGCGTCACGCGGATCGGTGGGGTGTTGCGGCGGACCAATATCGATGAGCTGCCTCAGTTGCTGAATGTCCTCAGGGGCGAGATGTCGCTCGTGGGCCCCCGGCCGCATGCCGTCGCGCATAATCAGATGTTTGCCGACCAGATCAGCCGGATGTTCCGGCGGCACAATGTCAAGCCGGGGATCACCGGCTGGGCTCAGGTCAACGGCCTGCGCGGCGAGACCGACACCTTCGAGAAAATGCAGAAGCGGATCGAGCACGACCTCTACTACGTCGACAACTGGTCGTTCTTCTTCGACCTGCAGATCCTGGTCAAAACCATCGTCTCGAAGCGTGCGCGCCTGAATGCCTATTGAGCGGGAAGGGAAGTCTTGATGCGTGTCTGCTACTTCGTGACCGAGTATCCCGCGATATCGCAAACTTTCATCCGGCGCGAGATCGTCGAGATGGAGCGCAACGGAATTTCGATTCTGCGTGTGTCGCTGCGCGGCAACGATCGCCCGCTGGTGGACCCGGACGACATCCGCGAGAAAGCCCGCACGCGCTATATCCTCGACGGCGGTAAAATGAAGTTCATCGCGGCCCTTGCGGCTGCCCTGGTGCGAAGCCCGATGGCTCTGGCGAAAGCCGCCTCGGTCGCCATCGGGATGATGCGGCGTTCGAGCCGCCCGGCGCCGTTCCATCTGATCTATCTCGCGGAAGCGCTCGTCCTCGCACACTGGGTGATCGAGGAGAAGGTCCAGCACATCCACACGCATTACGGTACAAACGGCGCGGAAGTCGCGATGCTCTGCCACCTCCTGACCGGTGTGCCCTACAGCTTCACCGTGCATGGCTCGGACGAGTTCGACAGGCCCGAATATCTGGGCCTGCCTGCCAAGGTGAAGCATGCAGCCTTCGTCGGCGTGGTCAGCTCGTTCACCGGCGGTCAGCTCCGCCGCTGGCTCCCCGTGGAGGATTGGCACAAGCTGCTGCCGCTGCGTTGCGGACTGGCTGCGGATTTCCTGAACTCGCCGCAGCCTAGGAGCGTGCCGAAATCCCGGTTGGTGGCCGTTGGCCGACTCAGCCGGGAGAAGGGCCATCTCATCCTGATCCAGGCGCTGGCCATCCTCATGCGAGAGGGCGTGCCTTTCGAGCTGACCCTGGCCGGAGACGGCCCCTTGCGGCCACAGCTCGAGCGGGCCATCCGGGACCTCGGATTGGAGCGCCATGTCGAGCTGGCGGGCTGGATGAACAACGCCGAGGTGCGCGTCGCCATCCAGGGGGCGAGAGCGCTCGTTCTGCCGAGCTTCATGGAAGGCGTGCCGATCGTCCTGATGGAGGCTATGGCGCTCGGCCGGCCGGTCATCGCGACACATGTCGGCGGGATTCCCGAGTTGGTTGCAGATCGCGAATCCGGTTGGCTCGTCCCTGCCGGGAGTCCCGAAAGGCTCGCCGACGCAATCAGGCAGTGCCTGAATGCGCCCGACGCCGTCATCCGGGCCATGGGGGCGTCGGGCCGAGACTATGTGCGGGCGCGGCATGACATCACGCGCGAAGTCCCGAAGCTCGCGGCCTTGTTCAAGGCAGGAGCGTGGGAGGACGCGGCAATTGCCGACGGTGCCGAAGCGGCCGAGGGCGCCGCTGGTGACGAACACCCCGCCTATGGCCGCGGAGTGCGGATGGGCGAACTGATCGCGCTTCGGTCCGGACATTCGGGCTGGATGAAGGGCTAATCGCGCGGTGGCCGGTGTGACCTGGAGGGCCAGAATGATCGATGTCTCCGTCGTCGTGACGACACATAATCGCCGGCAGATTTTGCCCCAGGCGGTCCAGTCGATCCTGCATCAGCGGGACGTCGCGATCGAGCTCGTCGTCGTCAACGATGGCTCGACGGATGGAACGCATTTGTGGCTCGATCGCCTCGCTGCGGCGGACCCGCGGGTCAAGGTCGTTCATCACGCCACGCCGCGCTTCATATCCGGCGCGCGAAATGCCGGCATCGCTCATGCCGCCGGGCGATGGGTCGCCTTCTGCGACGATGACGATCTCTGGGCTCCCGGCAAGCTGGCTGCTCAGCTCGCCGCGATGCGCGACAGTGGAGCACGGTGGGCCTGCGCCGGCGTCGCAGTGGTGGACGAGAGCCTTCAAATCATCGGGCATTGCCAGATTGTGAAGGGAGACGTGCTGGCCGAGCTGCTGGCAAGCAACCGAATCCCGGCTTGCTCGTCGGTGATCGCCGAGCGTGACCTCCTTCGAGAGGTCGGCGGCTTCGATCCGGGGCTGCGCGGCTCGGAGGATTGGGATCTCTGGATCAGGCTGGCGCAGCAATCGCCTTTGGCTGCGGTCGACAGGCCGCTGGTTGCCTATCGTCTGGGCCAGCAAACGCTGTCGACGAACATCGATGCGATGCGTGAGGGCCGTCTGGTTATTGCGGAGCGCTATGCGACACAGGTCGCGAGCAGTCGCGTCGAGCCGGATGTGGCGGGGCACCAACGCTACCTCGCCAGGCAGCTCCTGCAGGGGGGCGAGCGCTTGAGGCCTGCGTCCATTTTCGCCGCGCTCGCGTTCAAACATGGCAGGTGGCGGGAACTGCCGCGCGTGGCGGCGGCATTGATCGCGCCGCGCCTGTTGTATCGTATCGGGCAGCGTCGAGCCGCGGCCGCTGTCCCTGAACCATGGCGCCGAGAGGTCGAGCACTGGTTGCAGCCGATCCGGGACGCGAGCCCCGCCAGCCAGCGCCAGTCCGGTGCATGGGGCGTGACAAGCGAGCTTCAGGCATGAAGCCCGCGGCCGGCTTCATCAAGTTCGCCCGAGCGGACATGCTGCTGCCGGCTTCGGATCGTGCGTGGCGGACGAGTTCCGTTCGGCAGGCCAATGTCGAGGCGATCTGGAACACGTTACGGAACCTCGTCTTCGGCATCCTGCTGATCCGGGCTTCCGCCGACCCCGTCTTCAGTCTGCTGGGAGGCGATTCCGGCGCAGCCTCGATGGGGGTCGGAGCGCTCTTCAATGTGCTGGCCATCGCGATCGCGGGCATATTTCTGCTGCTGTCGCCGCTGAAGGCACCTTTTCCTGTCATTGGGATCTGGGGACCGTTCCTGCTGATCGCGTTCGGTTCGACCTTGTACGCGCCCGATTTCAACCCCGCGGCGCGGCTTGCATTCGTTCTGCTCACTTACTGGGCGTTCTTCGCGATCCCGTTCTTCATCCTGCGCTCTTCGCGGGATGTTTCCCGGCTCGTCCTCATGGTCATCGCATCGTCGATCCCGCCTACGCTCTATGCCTTCGTGGACATCGCGCGCGGACTGTCCGATTTCGACGAATTTCGTCTGCAGAGCACCTTCTTTCACGCGAACATCTATGCGTTCTATCTCGTGCTGGTGCTGGGGCTGGCGCTTTACGTCAGAGCATCGCGGATCGTTTGCGTCTCGCCACGGATCCGGACGCTTCTGACGCTCTACATTCCGCTGCTGCTCCTGTTCCTGCTACTGACCAAGACCCGTAGCGCCTGGGGCGGATGCGGGCTGATGCTCTTGGTCTATGCGCTCAAGATCGACCGCCGGTTTCTCGCCGGCTTCCTGCTGGTGCCTGTGCTGTTCATCGTCCATCCGAGCCTGATTGACCGGCTGACGGATGTTACCGCCGCGACGGAGATCGACAGCTTCTCGCAGCTCAACGAAAACACGCGGTTGAATTCCTATGTCTGGCGGCAGACCTTGTGGCAATCCGCCATCCCGCCGGCGCTGGAGCGGCCATTGCTGGGCCACGGCCTCGAAGCGTTCAAGCCCTCGACGCCGAGTTTCTTCCCGTTGGTCGGCCCCCAAGGCACCGACGGCCACAATATCTATCTGCAGATGGGCTTCGAATTGGGGCTTCTCGGACTCCTTGCGCTCGCCTGGCTGTTTGGCTGCGTGGCTTGGCGCTTGGCGAGAGGGCTGCGGCGTGATCCACCCGGAATCCTGATCGTCTCATGCATCCTGGTGGCCTATCTGCTCGAGTCCTATTCGGACAACATGCACTTCTATCTCTCGTTCAACTGGTACTTCTGGTTCGTCATGGGCACGATCTACGCGTGGCTCTGGCGCGAGGAGGCCTCGGCGGAGATCGGTGAAAGAGCCTGGGGGCGAGCGCGGCCGTTGAAAGCGCGTGATCCGGACGGGTCGGATCGAAGGAAGCGCCCGTACGGCGCCGGCACGGGACAATCGTCACGCTAAAATCGGTCGCCGGCCGCTCGGCACGCCCGCAGAGCAGCGGCCTGCTCCCATCCCCTCTGATCGGCCAGGCGACTTCCATGTCGGCGAGGACCCTGCGCTGCAGGAACGGCCGCGGATTGCCCGGCGTTTGCTCTGTGAATGCCATCACAGGCGGAAAGCGCCGGGTGGGGGAAGGGGCGGGCGCCAGAGATCTGGTCTCACCGCGACATGGCTGCCCCGGCAGGATGTCCCCTCATCCGCAACTCTGTCGAGCCAACCGGGCGCCGGAAACGGAGCCCATCCTGAGCGAAGTGCCGATGGACACGAGAAGCCGCCCGCAGGTCATCCACAGTACGGAAGGTCTCGAGAGCCGGATCGAGGTGCGTCCCCGGGCATCCTTCGGATGGGGAAGTCTCAGGAGCCGCAAGTGGCTGCTTGTTCTCAGCGCCCTCGCTTGCCTGGCCATCGCCGCGGTTTATGTCGGCCTGCGCCCGGTGACCTACACGGCTTCCGGCCAATTGCTGATCTATATCCGGCAGATCCTGACCGGTCCCGACCAGGCGATCTTGCCGGGCCGGGCCGATATTCCGATGGTCCAGAACCAGATCGAGCTGCTGAAGTCCGGCAATGTCCTGGCCAAGGTCATCGAAGCCCTGCACCTGACCGAGGACCCTGAGTTCGCCGGGGCTGCACGCGCATCGTCCGAGCCAAGGAAGGATGCTGCGGAACCGCCGTCTGCGGAAGGCGTCGCCAGTCGTTCGTCATACCGCGCGGCGCTGGGAACTCTGAGCAGCAAGCTCGCCATCCGACAGGTTGGAACGAGCCATATGATCGCGGTGAGCTTCAAGGCCTCCGACCCCGTAAAGGCGGCCTACATCGCCAACACCGTGGTGCGAATCTATCTGCAGGAGCGCGCGCGTGCTTCTGACGCAGCCGCGTCGAGAGCTCCGACATTGCGCGAGATCTATCAAAGCCTCGGCCCGAGCGCTCAGGTGGTTTCGGAAGCGGAGCCGCCGATCCGGAGGGATGGGCCTCCGGCGGCATTGATCCTCGCTGCCGCAACGCTGTTCGGCCTGGGCGCCGCCACTGCGGTCGCCATCCTGCTCGACGTGATCGACGACACGATCCGCAACGAGCGCCAGATGGAGTACGTCCTCGGTCTGGAGTGTCTTGGCGTCGTGCCGCGCTTCCGGGCGATCGACGCCAGTTCCGAGGATGCCGCCGCCCTGCGCCTGGTTGCGTCGGAATGCCCGGTGCTGCGGCGTACGAGGGCCATGATGCAGGACGTTTCGTCGCGCCGGCTTCAGACGGTCGGCGTGACCTCGGTCGTGCCCGGCGAAGGCGCGACGACGTTGGCCATCGGCCTCGCGAAGGCTGCGGCCGCGGCAGGGAAACGCGTGCTGCTGGTCGATGCCGTGCCGGAAGACAGCTCACTCTCGCGGTGGGGCGCCGCTCTTTCGCGGGCTTCGGCAGGGCCGCAGGCCGAGGTGCTCGACGGCATGGTCGATGTTCAGCCCGGGTTGCAAGTCCTGCCGCTCGCGGAACGGTTCCGCCTTGGAGACCGCCTGATGCCCCGCGACTGGCTCGACGACATCCTGAGTGCCGCGGAAGGCTCCCATGACATGGTCATCGTCGACATGCCCTCACTGGTGGCGGGCCCGCAGGTGCGGGCTGCCGCCTCGTCGCTGGATGGCTTCCTGATCGTCGTGAAATGGGGCGCGACCCAATCCGAGCTCGTCCGGCAAGCATTCCAGACCGCGGGCCAAGCCCGCTCGAAGTTTATCGGCTCGGTTCTCAACATGGCCGATGAAGAGGCGATGAAGCGTTATGGGTATGAGCAGCCCGCGGAAACAAGGGCCGCAGCGGCATCCTGAAACACACCGCCCCGACCTGTGGGCGCAGACTTGCAAAGGGAGAGTATCATGAAGGTCGTACTCTTTTGCGGCGGCATGGGCATGCGGTTGCGGGGCTATGTCGATGATGTGCCGAAGCCGATGGTGCAGATCGGATCGCGCCCCATCCTGTGGCATCTGATGCGGTACTACGCCCATTTCGGCCACAAGGACTTCATCCTCTGCCTTGGCCACAAGGGCGGCGCGATCAAGGATTACTTCCTGAAATACGACGAGTCGATCTCGAACGACTTCGTCTGGTCCCGCGGCGGGCGGAAGATCGACTTCATCAATCGGGACAGCGACGACTGGACCATCACCTTCGTGGAGACCGGCCTGCACGCGACGATCGGCGAGCGCCTCAAGGCCGTCGAGCCCTATCTGCAGGGCGAGGAGTTCTTTCTCGCGAACTACGGCGACGGTCTCAGCGACCTGCATCTCCCGACGATGATCGACGAGCTGCAGCGCAGCGACGCCATCGGCTCGCTGCTGCTGGTGCAGCCGACGGCGAGCTTCGATCTGGTCAAGACCGCGCCGGACGGCAAAATCGCCGAGGTCGCGGCGCTGAGCCAGGCCGACATCTGGATCAACGGCGGCTTCTTCGTCTTCCGGCACGAGATCTTCGACTACATCAACCCCGGCGACGAGCTGGTGCGGGAGCCGTTCGCGCGGCTGATTCAGCGCCAGGCCCTGCTGGCGCATAAGTGCACCGGCTTCTGGCAGTGCATGGACACGTTCAAGGACAAGCAGCGCCTCGAGGAGCTCAACGACACCAACCCGCCGTGGAAGGTGTGGAAGGACTGTGCCGGCGTGCCGCATCCGGCGATGCCCAAGATCGCTTCCACGATGACGCGGGTGGCGTGACATGCTGCGCCTGAAGCCTGACCGGACCGGCTCGTCCCCGCTGCAGGTTCTCTGCCTGGGCTGCCATTCCGACGACATCGAAATCGGCTGTGGCGGCACGGTGCTGCAGATCGCGGCGGAGCGTCCGGACGCCGTCTTTCACTGGGTCGTCTTCAGTGCGAACGGGGTCCGGGCGGCCGAAGCGGAAAGCGCGGCAAGGCAGTTCGTCGATCCCGCCCGCATGAAGCGGGTCATCCTGAAGGACTTTCAGGACGGATACATGCCTTTCGCCGGGGCCGACATCAAGAATGTCTTCGAGGAGATCAAGCGAGAGGTTTCCCCGGACATCATCTTCACCCACAACCGCCATGATTCACATCAGGATCATCGGCTGATCGCCGAGCTGACGTGGAATACCTTCCGCAGCCACCTGATCTTGGAATACGAGATCCCGAAATATGACGGGGACCTCGGGCAGCCCAGCGTCTTCAACGCGCTTTCGGGGGACACCTGCGAGAAGAAGGTCGATCTGATCCTCAATATCTTCAAATCCCAAGGCAACAAGCATTGGTTCGACCGCTCGACCTTCATGGCGTTGATGCGGCTGCGTGGAATGGAGTGCAACGCGCCCAGTGGCTACGCGGAGGCGTTCTACGCCCGCAAGCTGATGCTCTGAACCGGCAATCGAGAACGCCATGCAGGATTCGACCAACAGGACCGTTCGTGACGACCTGTCTTCTGCATTGTCCCAGCCAGGCCTGCTACCTGACATGCCGTTTTCACGGCGTGGTGTTCGCCTCGTTGGCGAATGTGCCGACCATCGCCCTGCCAACCCATCCCAAAGTCTCCAACCTGATGCGGAAACTGGCGTTGGCCGAGCACTGCTCCGACGCCTCGGCATGCGACGCAGTAGACCCGGCCGCCAGGATCGATCGCCTGATGGCCGCACGGATGAAGTCAAGGCTCGCATCGAGAAGAAGGTTGCGGCCTTTCAAGCCTGCTGACCACGCAATTCGACGACCTGTTCTCGAAAGGCGCAGAAACGTTGCTCCAAGAAAGAGAATAACCCAAGGAGGGCGCGAAAATGGATGGGCGAGATGGTCCGTTGGTCAGCGTGGTGACGCCAGTCCACAATCGTAGGGAGTTCTTCCGGGAATGCGTCGAAAGCGTATTGGCGCAAACCTACCAGAATTGGGAATATATTATTCTCAACAATGCCAGCACCGACGGAACGCTTCATATCGCCGAGGAATACCGTCGGCGGGATAGAAGAATTCGTGTCTTCAGCAATGATCTGAAACAGCCGATCATCGCCAGCCACAACAGAGTGCTCAACCTGATTTCCAAGGACAGCAAATATTGCAAGGTCGTCTCGGCGGAGGACTGGCTCTATCCGGAGTGTCTGGAAAAGATGGTCGGGCTCGCCGAGGCTCATCCGTCGACTGGCATCGTCGGGGCGTACCAGCTAAGCGGAGGGAGAGGCATTTGGTACGTTCGGAACACGGGCCTGTCCTACACGCAGTCCGTGGTTTCGGGACGGGATATCTGTCGTGCTCACCTGCTCGGTGCGCAGAGAGTCCTGGGGAATCCGACCTCGTCACTGTATCGGAGCGATCTGATCCGGGGTACGGACGAATTCTTCCCGAACCCAACCGCGGAAGCGGATATCAGCGCCTGCCTCAAGCATTTGAGAGACGTCGATTTCGGGTTCGTGCACCAGGTCTTGGCCCACGAGCGAATTCATCACGATCGTGCGACGGCTGCTTCCCTTCAAAACAATGCTTATGTGTCGGCGGAAATCAGAGATTGCCAAGAATATGGTGACTGGTACCTCCCCAGAAGGGAGAAAGAAGCGCGCATCAACGAGTTGATCGACCAATATTACGCTTACCTCTCTGCCAGCGCGTTCAAATTTAAGGGCAAGGAGTTCTGGGACTATCATGCCGAACGATTGCATGATCTCGGCTACGGACTCGATCGGCTCAAGCTCTCAAATGGCATCATCAGAAAGGCAGTCGATTCAATATTGAATCCCAAGCGAACGATTCAGGTGATAGGCAAGCGAATTCGCCTGTATTACGCGTTCAGGGGTCCGAAGTCGCCATCAATTCGCCGATTCAGCTGATGTTATCAGTCGATTTAGCCGTGTTTGGGGGCGTTTCTGTTGAGGCGACGTAGCGTATTTGTTGATTCTAGTCGATTCCTGACGCAGGGAACTTTGCATGTGTCATCCGTGAAATGGTTAACGATCCAATAAATAACTTGACGTTTTGGCGAATTTTAGGTAGTATCGTTTGGATAGATGCCGGCGGATCGGTTTCGCATCGATCTTGAGCGTTGTTCGTTGTGGGCATTCAGTGATCGAGCGTTTTGACGATCTGCAGTGGCGTAAGACGAACGGGTCCAGTTCCGGAGACCGAGGGCTTGTGCCGGCCGAGAAGGCCCATGCAGCGCAAGGCTCGATCGTCTGCTTCTCCCACAAGATAGCGAAGAATCGGCCGCGTCTGGGAACTTCGCCCATGTGGGCGATTTGCCAAGACTGGCGCGGGATGTCTCGGACGTGACGACCAGGAGCGGCTAGCGCGCGGCGAAGGATCGCGTGCAGCCGTC
Organism: Hyphomicrobiales bacterium; assembly: GCA_900473415.1. Classification (GTDB taxonomy): domain Bacteria; phylum Pseudomonadota; class Alphaproteobacteria; order Rhizobiales; family Beijerinckiaceae; genus Allobosea. Next base: position 18,569 of record UCLR01000001.1, on the reverse strand, counting down.
CCGAAAGAGCGTATTGGGCGGGGCGTTTTTCGGTCCACCAGCCGAATGCCCCGCAGGCTAAATGACGACCTGGAGGCGCCTACAGACACAATAACAATAAGCAGGACAGTGGGAGGGGGCTATGAAGGATAATAAAGCCTTTGGCGTCGTCGTCCTTGGGAAATATTCTCTGATGAAAGAGGGTATTTCTCGGCTGCTGCAGGCATACGATTTTCGTATCCTGGCCTTGATCTCAGGTATTGATCAATTCAAGTCGAGGGTTAGGTCCCAGAGGCTTTTGTTTCTCCTGGTCTACACAGGGGATGATTTCGGCTCGATCGTCTCTGAAATTGAGCTTTTGAGGGACCAGTATCCCGATGCGCATGTCGCGGTCGTCGCCGAGCACTACGGCCCGGCCGAGCCGGCTCTGGCCTTCGAGGCGGGCGCCATCGGGTATCTCGTCAACGCCATCTCTTGTGACGCCTTCATCAAATCGGTCGAATTGCTGATGCTGGGCGAGCTGATCTTCCCGCCGACATTCCGCTCACCGGCGCCTGTGCTCAAGCGGCCAGCTCGCACCAAGACGGCGTCCCTGGCGACATGCGAGGACGAAAAGGCGCCCGCCGGCGCCCTCGAGAACGGCGCGGCTCCACCGCAGCTGTCACCTCGCGAAACGACGATTCTGCGTTGCCTGATCGAAGGTGCGTCGAACAAGTTCATCGCGCGGAAGATTGATATCGCCGAGGCGACGGTTAAGGCTCATGTCAAGGCGATCCTGCGAAAGATCCGCGTTCAGAACAGGACCCAGGCCGCGATCTGGGGAATGAACAACGAGCTGCTCCTGCAACCGGCGAACAACAATTTGCTGTTCTCTTCCGATGATGCGGAAAGCAGCTCGGCGATCTGACGAAGACGGCGACTTCAACGAAGGAGCTGATCGGGGATGACGGACAAGAACAGACGCTGATCCAAGTCAGCGTCACACGATCCGGCAGGCCACTTCCGGATCGCCTCGACCCGCGCTGGTTCCGGGCCCCGCCAGCACGTCCGAACGCCTCGGTTCGGACGCGCCGCCCAAACCGGGCGGCTTGCTTGCGTCAGGAGCCGCTACCAAGGCCTTCCACAGCCACAGCAACGTCAGGCGCGAAGCAGCTGCGGCGCGGCCCGGCTCGTGCGTTCGGCAGCCCGGATAGCCTTGGCTCGGCATCTATTCCAGGCCGCATCTGGCTTGACAGTGCTTCGCGGCTGGGCGCAGCCTGCCATGAAAGACGAGGACGATGCGGTCGCGGTTGCTGCCAGCGTTGGTCCGCCAGGGAGAGCCGCGCATGGAGCAATGCGAGGCCGAGGGCCGTCCTCGTAGCGGGAGGGCCGGAAAGCGGCGTATTGCGCAGATCGTTCTGGCACTGGCCGTGGTGCTGCTGGCCCACGCGTCCGTAGCCGTGCGCGCTCAGGCCGAGCCGAAGACGATCGGCATTCTGTTCGTCCGCGAGACGCTGGACCGGCCACCGCCCCTGTCCCTGCTCGACATTCCGCCGTCCGACGAGGGCCTTGCCGGCGCAAAGCTCGCCATCACCGACAACAACAATACCGGGCGCTTTCTCGGCCAGGAGTTCCGCCTCGATGCGATCGAGAGCGCGAAGGCCGACGAGCTCGTCTCGGAGGTCGAAAAGCGCGTCGGCGAGGGGCAGCATTTCCTGGTGCTCGCCGTCCAGCCGCAAACCGTCCTGAAGCTCGCCGATGCGCTGAAAGGCAAGGATGCGCTGCTGTTCAATGCCGGTGCGCCTGACGAGAATCTGCGGGAGGAGGGCTGCCGCGCCAACGTCCTGCATACCGGGCCGTCGCGGTCGATGTTGGCCGATGCGCTGGCGCAGTACCTTGCCTGGAAGCAGTGGCGGCGCTGGTTCCTGATCGCCGGCCAGCGCCCCGAGGACCTGGCCTTCGCCGAGGCGCTGCGCCGGGCGGCCAAGCGCTTCGGCGCGCGCATCGTCGAGGAGCGGACCTTCTCCGTCGAAAGCGGGTCGCGCCGCGCCGATGGCGGCCATGAGCAGATCCAGCAGCAGATCCCGCTGTTCACGCAGAACGTGGGCACCCATGACGTCGTCGTCGTCGCCGACGAGGCCGAGCAGTTCGGCGAGTATCTGCCGTATCGCACCTGGGAGCCGCGGCCGGTGGCGGGCACGCAAGGCCTGGTCCCGACGAGCTGGCATCCGGCGCTCGAGCAATGGGGCGGGACGCAGTTTCAGAACCGCTTCAGACGCTCGGCCAACCGGACGATGCTCCCGCTCGACTACGATGTCTGGCTGGCGGTGCGCGCCGTCGGCGAGGCGGCGACGCGCCGCCGCTCGACCGCATTCGTGGAGATCGCGGCGCATCTGCGCTCGGCCGAATTCGAGCTGGCCGGCTTCAAGGGCCAGAAGCTGACCTTCAGGGACTGGAATGGCCAGCTGCGGCAGCCGATCCTGATTGCCACGCCGAAGCTTCCGGTCTCGGTCTCGCCGCAGCCGGGCTTTCTGCACCAGTTCTCGACGCTCGATACGCTCGGCGTCGATCGACCTGAGACGAAATGCAAGTTCTAGGAGCACGGACCAGCAGCCAACAGCGCCCTGTATTGTCGAGACGATCATCGGGAGCAGAGCAAGATGCGGCCGAAACACCTTCTTCTGAGCGGCGTATTCCTCCTGTCCGCGGCCACCGCCGACGCTTACACAGTGTTTGTCTCCAACGAGAAGGACAACACCGTCAGCGTCCTCGACAGCTCCACGATGGAGGTGACCAAGACGATCAAGGTCGGCCAGCGGCCACGCGGGATCACTCTCGCGAAGAACGGCGAATGGCTGCTGATCTGCGCGAGCGATGACAACACCGTGCAGGTCTTCGACGCCAGGACCCACCAGTTCATCAAGAACCTGCCGTCGGGCCCCGACCCCGAACTGTTCATCCTGCACCCGACCGGCAACCCACTCTACATCGCCAACGAGGACGACAACATCGTCACCGTGGTCGATATCGATAAGGGCTCGGTGGTGACGGAAATCCCGGTTGGCGTCGAACCGGAAGGCATGGGCGTCAGCCCAGACGGAACCATTCTCGTCAACACTTCCGAGACGACGAACATGGCGCATTTCATCGAGACGAAGAGCAACAGGACGATCGACCATGTGCTGGTCGATGCCCGCCCGCGCTATGCCGAATTCACGCCAGACGGCGCGCAGGTCTGGGTCAGCTCGGAGATCGGCGGCACGGTCAGCGTCATCGACGTCAAGACGCGCAAGCCCCTCGGGAAGGTCACGTTCCAGATCAACGGCGTCAACGCCGATGCCATCCAGCCCGTCGGCGTCAGGATCACCAAGGACGGCAAGCGGGCCTTCGTCGCGCTGGGGCCGGCGAACCGCGTCGCCGTCGTCGATGTCCCGAGCATGAAGGTCGAACGCTACCTATTGGTCGGGCAGCGCGTCTGGCAGCTCGCCTTCACGCCCGACGAGAAGCAGCTCTTCACCACGAACGGCACCTCGAACGACGTCTCGGTCATCGATGTCGAGAAGTTGCGGGTGGTTAAGTCGGTGAAGGTGGGGCGCTATCCCTGGGGAGTCGTGATCGCCCCGTTCTGATCGGCACGAAACGATCGGCGTTACAGCCGGCAGCCTCCGGGAGGGTAGCATGAAGGACGGCATCTTGTTCTGCGCAGGTCTGGCGAAGAAGGGCGTGGCCGGGCGGTTTGTCGTCCAGTGAACGCGGCTTCGCACGATCATCCGGCCGCCAGGGCGCTTTCGATCGCCGATGTGAGCCATGCCTTCGGCGAGAGGCGCGCGCTCGCCGATGTCTCCCTCGAAGTCCCGGCCGGCTCGTTCACCGTGCTGCTCGGGCTGAACGGCGCCGGGAAATCGACGCTGTTCGCGCTGATCACCCGGCTCTACGACAATGTCAGTGGCCAGATCCGCGTCTGCGGCCACGACGTGCGCCGCGCCCCGTCGGCGGCCTTGCGGCAGATGGGGGTGGTGTTCCAGAGCCGCGCGCTTGATGCCGATCTGAGCCTGCTGCAGAATCTCGCCTATCATGCGGCGCTGCACGGCTTCGGCTTCGCTGCCGGCCGGGCGCGTGCCATGGCGCTTCTCGACATCGTGGGGCTCTCCGACAAGGCACGCGAGCGGGTGCGCGCGCTGTCCGGCGGGCAGGCGCGCCGCGTCGAGATCGCGCGCGCTTTGCTGCACGACCCGCGCTGCCTGCTGCTCGATGAGGCGACGGTCGGCCTCGATATCGGCGCGCGCGAGGGCATCATCGCTTTGGTGCGCGATCTCGTGGCCCGCCGCGGGCTCGGCGTGCTCTGGGCGACGCATCTGATCGACGAGATCGCGCCGAGCGATCGGATCGTCCTGCTGCACAAGGGCAGGGTGCTCTATTCCGGCGGCCATGACGGGCTGCTGTCGGAGACAGGCGCGACGACGATCCGCGATGCCTTCACCGCGATGACCGGTGCGGCCGATGCCAAGCCGGGAGGCGCGCCAGCATGAAGCCTGTTGCGATGGACAGTCTCGCACCCGCCACAGAGAGCTTCCGCTCGCGCTCCGGCATCTCCGGCTATCTGGCCTGCTTCAACGGCATCGTCTGGCGCGAGGTCTTGCGCTTCGTGCATCAGCGCGAGCGCTTCCTCTCGGCGCTGGTGCGGCCGCTCGTCTGGCTCTTTATCTTTGCAGCCGGCTTCCGGCAGGTTCTCGGCGTCTCGATCATCGAGCCCTACGAAACCTATGTGCTCTACGAGGTCTTCGTCACGCCGGGGCTCATCGGCATGATCCTGCTCTTCAACGCCATGCAGTCGTCGCTCTCGATGGTCTATGACCGCGAGACCGGCGCGATGCGGACGCTGCTCATCAGCCCGTTCCCACGCTGGTTCCTCTTGATCTCGAAGCTGATCGGCAGCGGTGCGGTCTCGCTGCTGCAGGCCTATGTCTTCCTGCTGATCGCCTATTTCTGGGAGATCGAGCCGCCCCCGCTTGGCTATCTCACCGTGATGCCAGCGCTGTTCCTTTCGAGCCTGATGCTGGGCGCGTTGGCCCTCTTCATCTCGTCGATCATCAAGCAACTCGAGAACTTCGCTGGCGTCATGAACTTCGTGATCTTCCCGATGTTCTTCGCCTCCTCGGCGCTCTATCCGCTCTGGCGCATTAAGGAGGCGAGCCCGCTTCTCTACGAGATCTGCCGCATCAACCCCTTCACCCATGCGGTCGAACTGATTCGTTTCGCCCTCTATGTGAAGCTCGATCTCGGCTCGCTGGCGGCTGTCCTGGGGTACACCGTCGTCTTTCTCGCCGCGGCGATTTACGCCTATAATCCGTCCAAGGGATTGCTGGGCCGGCGCGGCCCGCCCGGAGGCGCGGCATGAGTTGCGCGACAAGCGATTTCGCGAGGACCTTTCTCCCGGGCCGGCGCCTGCTCCATGTGGCGCTCTGGATGGCCTGCGGCGCAGCCTTCTTCGCCGGCCTGCCGGCGCGGGCAGAGGGCACGCCCGAATGGCCCTGCATCCAGCGGAAGGTGATGACGCTCACCGCGGCGCAGATGTGGGACGGGCCAGAGGTCGAAGGGCTGACCGGCTGGCAGGACGATGCGGAGATGGGCCGTTTGATCAAGGGGCTCGTCAGCCGGGCCAACGCCATGGACAAGGTAGCCGAGAGCCTGGAGCAATGGGCCAAGGCACAGCCCGACGCGGCGCGCGACGATAAGCTCAAGCTGCTTTTCGCCGGTGTACTGAAGACGATCAACGATGACCGCGCGATCGTCATGGCGGGCATCGAGCGCTTCCAGCGCCGCCAGCGGCAGCTTTCCGAACGCATCCAGGAGCAGGGAGTGGCGCTCGGCGCCTTGCGGGCCAGGGCCACGAGCGACGAGAAGGTGAAGTCCGAGCTGACTGCGGCGGAAGACCGCTACAAATGGGACACGCGCTTCTTCGCCGAGCGGCAGGACGCGATGCCCTATGCCTGCGAGATCCCGGTGCAGATCGAGCAGCGCGCCTTCGACCTCGCCCGCGAGATCCGGGCGCTGATGAAGGACTGACAAGGAGAGGTCAGGCTGGGTCCACGGCCTCAGGGCTCGGGCGCGACAGGCTCGAGCGGAAGCAGCGCATCGCTCCAGCCGTCGATCCCTTCCGGAAACCAGATGACGCCGCCATAGCCCCAGGCGACCGCGCGCTTGGCGGCGTTCCAGGACATCCAGCAATCCCTGAGGCAGAAGAAGACCAGCGGTTTGGTCCGGTCGACGCCGGTGAGCGCATCGAGCCGCGCCCGAAATGTCTCCAGGAGTGGCGTCGGAACGACGCCATAGCCGACATTCGCCAGCCAGACCGCGCCGGGAATGCTCTTATGTGGCGGCTCCCGCCAGATCACGGTCGCCGGCAGGTTTTCGGGCTTCACGGGGCGCGGCAGGACATCGATGAAGATCGCCGCCTTCTCGCGCCAGAGCGCTTCCGCGGCCTCGGTGCCGATGACGCGGGCGCCCTGCAGTGTCGCGGGAACCGGCGCACGATACGCGTCGGTTCGGTAGCCGGAGGGCTCGTCCGGAGCACCTTGCGCCCGGCTGCCAGCGGGGTATCCGATGGCCAGCCAAAGCAATGAGCCGACGACGAGGCGCAGCATCGTCAGCGCCGCGGCGCGGTGATGGGCTTCATCTCCTCATCCAGGAGGGGGACGCCGAAATCGAGCAGGATCGCGTCGATGTCGCCCTGTCTCTTGGCGAGGATCTCGTTCAGCTTGTGCTTCCAGTCGTCCTCATGGTTGCGCACGCCGAAGGTGATCCGGTAGGCCATGCGCGGACCGATCGCCTCCTCCAGTAGCGGCGTCACGGTCAGCTTCTCGCCGCCGCGCGTAGCGAAATACCCGCCGATCGGCCCCCAGAGAACGCCGGCGTCGATTTCGCCGGAGCGGATATCTGCGATCATGCGCTCGGCCGGCGACTCGAAGCGCCGGTCGACCATCAGCGGATAGGGCCTCGCGTCCTGCATCAGCCCGAGCCTGGCGATGACGTCGGACGGCGGTGTGCCGGCGACGATGCCGATATGCTTGGCCTTGAGCCGCGGATCGGCCAGCGTCGTCGCGCCGTCGAGCCCCTGCCCCTGCCGATAGATCAGGGCATAGCTCGAGCGGTAATAGTGGTTGCTGTTCAGCACGAGCTCGTCGCCCTGCGCGAAGCCGATGATGAGGTCGCAGCGCTTGGCGAACAGCGTCTGGCGCACGAAGCCCGTCGCCTGCGGGAACCAGGTATATTCGAGCGGAAGCTTGAGCTCGCCCGCGACCAGCTCGGCGATCTTGTTCTCGAAGCCCTGCTGCGCCTCGTTGGAGAAGGGCAGGTCGGCCGGGTCGCTGCAGACACGCAGGACCTCGCGATTGACCAGATCGGCGCGGCCGGACTCGGCGGCCGGGGCTGCGCCGCCCGCAGCACCGAGCGCGAGCACGCCGCCGGCCAGCCAGCGGAGGAGCCGACGAGCCCGCGGCCGGGCCGCCGGCGGCCTCTCGATCGCGAAGGCGGGGAGGGGGCCGCGACGCAGCGACCGTCCCGGCCTTCCCCTAGTTGCCCATGCAGCTCTTTTCATTCTTGGCCGCAGCCTCCGGCTTCTCGCCGCTGCGTTCGGGGCGCGTGCCGCGCGGCAGCGCGCCGTCCGCGCGCGCCTTCAGGTAGACGAAGATGTCGTCGAGATAGCACATGACGTTCACGTTATCGCCGAGGGCCGGCATGACGCTCGTCTTGTCCGGCCGCTGGATCGTGCGCCCGCTCGCCACGATGTTCATGAATTCCGGGTACTTCATCGTCTTCAGCGACTCGATCAGGGCCGGCGCGTAGGTCGAGCCTTCGCCTTCCGGCCCGTGGCAGACGTGACACTCGGAGTGATAGCGACGGAAGCCGGAATAGGTGTACCAGTCGACCTTGCCGTCAGCGGCGATGTTGTAGGTCGGCGACCCTTCCGCATCCATCCATTTCCCGTCTTCCTCGGTCTTCGTCGGCTTGTCCTGGGACGAGCCGGCGGTTGTCATTAGAAGCACCGCCAGGACAGCAAAGTTCGCGACTCCAAAGCCTCTGCCGAAATGTCTCACGTCCAGCCTCTCCGGTTGCCCACGCAAGCACCCGCCGCGATCGGGCGGACATCAAAAAAGCCGGCGCAACTTCATCAGTCGCGCCGGCGTCCGACAGGGTCGGTTACGGCAGCGTGAACACCGTCAGCACGCCACCAAGCGCGGTGTAGTCGCGCAGGCCCGCATAGCCGCCGACAGCGCCGAGGCCGTCGGTCGGGTTGGTCAGGCCAGCCGCGAGGCCGATGCCGGCCCAGCCGCCGATGCCGGACAGCACTGCGACATGCTGCTTACCGCCTTGGGTGAAGGTCATGACGTTGCCGATGATGCCGGAGGGGGTCTTGAACTTGAACAGCTCCTTGCCGTCCTTCTCGTCGACCGCCTTCACATAGCCTTCCAGCGTGCCGTAGAACACGACACCGCCGGCTGTCGCGAGCGCGCCCGACCAGACCGAGAAGGGCTCCTGCTTCGACCAGACAATCTTGCCCTGGCCGGCATCCCAGGCGATGAAATTACCCATTCCGCCGTGGCTGCCGGGCGCGGGGAACATCGACAGCGTCGCGCCGACATAGGGCTGACCGGCCGTGTAGGACACACGGAACGGCTCGTAATCCATGCAGACATGGTTCGTCGGCACGTAGAACAGGCCGGTGCGCGGCGAGAAGGCCGCCGGCTGCTGGTCCTTGCTGCCGAGCGCCGCCGGGCAGACGCCCTTGGTGTTCTTGTCCTGGCCGTTCTGGAAGGTCGACATCGCGGCGACGACCTGCGGGCGGCCATATTGCGGGCTGTTCTTGTCCATCACGACGCCGCTGGTCCAGTTGACCTTCGGGTCGTACTTCTCGGCGACGAGCAATTCGCCGGTCACGCGATCGAGCGTGTAGCCGAGGCCGTTGCGGTCGAAATGGACGAGTGCCTTGCGGGGCTGTCCGCCGACCGGGATGTCAGCCAGGATCATCTCGTTGACGCCGTCATAGTCCCACTCGTCGAAGGGCGTCATCTGATAGGCCCATTTCGCCATGCCGGTATCGGCATCGCGGGCGAAGATCGTCATCGTCCATTTCTGGTCGATCGGCTTGCCATCGGCCCCGGCGCGCTGGACCGGATTCCAGGTCGAGGGATTGGCCGTGCCGTAGTAGAAGAGGTTGCTTTCCGGATCATAGGAATACCAACCCCAGGCCGAGCCGCCGCCGATCTTCCACTGATCGCCGGTCCAGGTCTTCAGGGAGGAATCCTTGCCGACCGGCTTGCCGAGCGAGGTGGTCTTCTCGGGATCGATCAGCATCTCGGCGTCCGGACCCGTCGAGAAGGCCCGCCAGAGTTGCTTGCCCGTCTTCAGGTCGTAGGCGGTGACATGGCCGCGTACGCCGAACTCGGCGCCGGAAATACCGACGATGAGCTTGTCCTTGACCGGCAGGACGGTGGCGGTGTTCGTCTCGCCCTTCTTCGGATCGCCGTTGACGGCCTTCCAGACCTCCTTGCCCGTCTTGGCGTCGAGCGCCACGACGGTGGTGTCGGCCTGATGCAGGAAGACCATGCCGTCCGCATAGGCGACGCCGCGGTTGACGGTGTCGCAGCACATCACCGGAATGACCGAGGGATCCTGCTTGGGCTCGTATTTCCAGAGGATCTTGCCTTCCTGCTTCAGATCGAGCGCGTAGACGATGTTGGGAAACGGCGTGTGGACATACATCGTGTCGCCGATTACCAGCGGCGAGCCCTCATGGCCGCGCAGCACGCCGGTCGAGAAGGTCCACGCCACTTTCAGGTTTTTGACGTTGTCGCGATTGATCTGATCGAGCTTCGAGTACCGCGTATTCGCGTAGTCGCCCGTCTGAATAGCCCACTGATTGGGGTCCGACGTTTGCTTGAGGACGTCAGAATTCGCGAATGCCCCCGCTGAAAAAACGACCGTCGTCAACAAGGCTGCCGAATGGATAGTCTTGTACATGGCGTTCTCTCCTGGCGTTTGTCTTTATTGGGTAGCGCTCCTTGGCGTATAGCGGCTGAACAGCCGAAGGCGCCCAAGATCCCTGGGCGCTGTTTCGGTTACGACTGTATCAACGCCAATCCAGCGCCAGCCGTAAGAGCCGATTTTCTAACGGCGCTGGTGTAGGCCCTTTTTATTGCGCGTACAAGATAGCGCTAAGACCAGATTCTCATTTTCGGCGCGAACTTCAAGGCGTCTCCGCAGGCGCTCAGCAAAATTCGTCACGATTACTGACCTAGTTATAGATGGTCGCTGCACTTGTTGCAGTGCAGCATTTAGCGACGAATGCTCGCATTCTTGAAATTTATCAGGGATGCCGCGCGGAATGGTGACGGCTGCTGCGGACGTGCTAGAAATCGCTCGTCCCATATCATGGCGTCGCATGTAGGTGCGCGTATCTGTGTGCAGGCAGGGCGGGACAATGAGCGCAATACAGAGATGGCGCCTTTCGACAATGTTCTGCGTCGCGCTCTCGCTGGCATTCTTCGCGATGGGCGCAAGAAGCGTCCTTGCGCCGCCTGCCGGCGCCCAGACCGGCCCGCCGGCGAACCCTCTCACTGTCACGGAAATTGCAGCCGGCGTCTTCGTTCACCAGGGCGCCTACGCTGTATTCGCCCCGTCGAACCGAGGGGACATTGCCAACCTGTCCTTCGTGGTCGGCCGCGATGCGGTCGCGGTGATCGACACGGGCGGCAGCGCAGCGGTCGGCCAGGCGTTGCGCGCCGCGATCCGGTCCGTGACCGACAAGCCCATTCGTTACGTGATCAACACCCATATGCATCCCGACCACGTCTTCGGGAACGCCGCCTTCGCCGACGATCAGCCGGAATTCATCGGGCACCACAAGCTGGCGCGGGCTCTGGCGGCGCGAGCCGAGCGCTATCTCGCCGTGAACGGGGAGTTGCTCGGCCCGGAAGCCTTCGCCGGTACGCGCCTCATCGCGCCGACGCGTGTGGTGCAGGACCGGTTGGTCATCGACCTCGGCGGGCGCGAACTGATCCTCGAGGCGCAGCCGACCGCGCATACCGACAACGACCTGACTATCCATGACGTCACCACGGGGACGCTGTTCCTCGGCGACCTGCTCTTCGTGCGGCATATTCCGGCGCTCGACGGCTCGATCCGCGGCTGGCTGGCACTCATCGACCGCTTGGAACGGATCGCGGCCAAGCAGGCCGTACCCGGCCATGGGCCGCCGAGCGCGGACTGGCCCGCGGCCGTGCAGCCGCAGAAGCAATATCTTCAAAGAATTTCCGCGGATGTCCGCCGCATGGTAAAAGAGGGACGATCGATTGCCGAGGCCGCCGCCAGCGTTGGCCTGTCGGAAAAGGACGCGTGGGTCCTGTTCGACGAGTTCAACGCTCGCAACGTGACAGCCGCATTCGCCGAACTCGAGTGGGAGTGATCTTCGGCGTCTGGCGGCCTGATCCGGAGGATGCCATGACCGAGCTCATCGCGCGCCGCAGCGTTCTGGGTCTTGTCGGCGTAGCCTTGACCGGCTTGCCCGCGACGCTGGTGCGGGCCGCCGAGGACGATCCCTGGCCCGGTCTCCACCAGGACGTGTTCAGGAACCGGCCGATCAGCGAGGAAGATGGGCTGGTGACGCTGGAGGCGCCCATGCGCGCCGAGGATGCGGCGCTGGTCCCGCTGACCGTGAAGATCGACCGCGACAAGGCATCCGCGCCGCTGACCCTGACACTCCTGATCGACAAGAACCCTGCTCCCGTCGCGGCCACCTTCTATTTCGGCGAGGCGTCGGGCGAGATCGTGCTGTCGACGCGGGTGCGCATCGACGCCTATTCGAATGTGCGGGCCGTGGTGGAGACCGCGTCCGGCTCCCTCCACATGACGACCAAATACGTCAAAGCCTCCGGCGGCTGCTCGGCACCAGCGCTGAAGGATGCCGATCTCGCCGATGCGGAGCTCGGCAAGATGCAGCTGAGGCAATTCGCGGTGGAGAACGCGACCTCGGCTTCCCGCGAGGTCCAGCTGATGATCCGGCATCCGAATTATTCCGGCCTGCAGATGAACCAGCTGACCGGATACTACATCCCGGCCAAGTTCATCAGCGATGTCGAGGTCAAGCGTGGTGACGTTTCGGTCTTCCGCATGGAAGGCGGCATTTCGCTCAGCACCGATCCGAATATACGCTTCACATACCGGCCGGCAGGCCCTGACGATGTTCTCACTGCCGTGGCGAGGGATACCGATGGCCTGCTGCTGAACGGCAGCTGGCCGGTCAAGAGCGGAAAGGAAAGCTGATCCCATTCTCCACCCCCCTTGCCCGGCGCGCCAACGCGATCGCCGCGCTCCTAGCGTTCGGCCTGTCCTGCGCGCCATGGCCGGCCCTTGCCGAGGCCAAGCTCACCGCGCGCGAGATCGCACGGACCTTGTTTCAACTGGCGCCAGGCGTGCGCGCCGATCTGGGCGGGCGGGACCTGCGGGAGCTCGATTTGAGTGGGCTCGATTTCCGACGGGCGCGTCTCGCCGGCAGCGATCTCTTCGGGGCCGATCTCGTTCGCGCCGATCTTTCGGGAGCCGATCTGCACGGAGCCCGGCTCGACAGGGCGGTGATCATCGGCACGGATTTCAGTGGCGCCGACCTCTCCGGCGCGACCTTGCTGCTGCCCACCGCGGTATCGAGCCTCTCCTATGACGCCAGCGAGGCCCCGCGGTTCCGCAATGCCAATCTGGCGCGTACCAGGATCGTGGCCCACCTGAGCGGCGCCGATCTCAGCGGGGCCGATTTCACCGCAGCGGTGTTCAACCACGCCGACATGCGCGGAACGCTGATGACCACGCTGCGCACGGAGCTTTTCGGCTGCGACCTGACGGGCGCAGCCCTGCGCCAGACCGATCTGACCGGCATCGTCCTGCGCTTCGCAAAGCTGCGCGATGCCGATCTGACCCGGGCGGTGCTGGTCAATGTCGATCTTTCGAAGGCGGATCTGACCGGCGCGGACCTGACGGAAGCGGAGGTGACGGGCGTCGATTTCGACGGTGCGATCCTGATCGGCGTGAAAGGGTTGGAGACCGCCAAGGGGCTCGCTCTGGCGCGCAATCTCGACAAGGCGGTAAGGTAGCGCCTCGAACCCTTTGCGGGACACGCGCCCGTGCTGTTGCTCGATCGATCCCGTCGCAATGCGCTGATCGCGGCCGCCCTGCCGCTCGTTCTGCTGCGGGCCGGAGATGGCGGGGCCCAGCCGCAGCGAAACGTCGATACCGCGCTGATCCTGGCCGTCGATGTTTCGAATTCCGTCGATGCGCGCCGCTACCGCCTGCAGGTCGGCGGCATTGCCGATGCGCTCGAAGACCCTGCCGTCCAGTCGAGCATTCTCAGTGGACCGCGCGGTGCTATCGCGATCAGCGTCATCCTCTGGGCCGATCGGCCATATTTCTCGATTCCCTGGGTCAGGATCGCCAGCGCGGCCGATGCGAAGTCCCTTGCAGGTCGAATGCGGCGGCTGGCGCGGCAGGGCGGCGAGTTCACTTGTGTCGCGCAGATGATGCGCTTCGTCGCCGACAAGATCACGCCGCAAATCCCCGTGAAGGCCTCTCGGGTCGTGCTCGATGTCTCGGGCGACGGACAGGAAAACTGCAATCCCGGGCTTGGCGCCGCCACGGTGCGCGATGATCTGGTCGGCATCGGCCTGACGATCAATGGGCTGCCGATCCTGGAGGGCGAGCAGGCGGCGACGCTCGCGGGCTGGTATCGCGACAACGTCATCGGCGGGCCTGGCGCCTTTCTTCAGCCGGCGGAAAGTTTCGAGGATTTCGGCCGTGCCTTTCGGCAGAAATTCGTGACGGAAATCAGCGTTTTGCCGGGCGATTGGCGTCAGCTTCCTTCGCAACGGAGCGCGCATGCGCAGCCATGACGATGTTGCGCTGTCCACATCCCGCAAGGCGGCCGTGCAACCGGCTTCGTTTGCAACAGGCTGCCGGCGGGTGTAGGCTCCCGGCGCTTTCGTTCGCGAAGGCTGGCCACGATCTGGAGAAACCGATCATGCGCAAGTGGAAAAAACCCGCGATTGTCGAAGTATCCGTCGGCTGCGAAGTAACGTCTTACGCCCCGGCGCAGCTCTGAACCTGCGTATCTGATAAGCCGATCATTGTCTGCGGCGAGCAGGTGTGCGCGCTTGTGCCGGCCGCAGCGGTGCAGAAGCTGACTTGTCGATGCCCCGCCGGCTGAGCCGGGACGGGACCCCGATTTATACGTTTGTGCGCGACGCTGGCATTCTGACGAAGCGCAACGCCTGAAATCGCCAAATGCCATGCGCTCGCCGCCAGTCGACGAGCAACGCTGCACCAAGCCAAGCACTGGGCGCGGGGTGTCGTGAGCCGGCACGCCGCGCCCAAATAGGCTGCGCCCAGACTTTGGCCGCATCAATGGGGCGGTCGCCGCTGGCGCTGTTGCGCGCTCCTCGGGGCGTTGCGGATTTTGCGCGAGGCGAACGCCGAGGCCATGAACGCCGACACGACGAAGACCGACATCACCGCCATCGTCCCGGCATTGCCGCGCGGCGTTCGGCTGCGTTACGACGAAAGCCGCGGGCAATGGTTCCTTCTCGGCCCGGAGCGCGTCTTCGAGCCCGATGAGACCGCGGTCGAAATCCTGCAGCGTGTCGATGGCGCGCGCAGCATCGCGGCGATCGCGCAGGATCTGGCGACGGCCTTCGAGGCCGACCGCGACGAGATCGCGGCCGATGTGGTCCAGTTTCTCCGCGGCCTTGCCGATCAGAGGATGATCGACCTGTGAGCGATGTCGAAACGCTCCCGCGTGCCGCCCAGGCGCGGCCCGAATTGCCACCGCCGATGGGACTGCTGGCGGAGCTCACCCACCGCTGCTCCCTGCGCTGCCCCTATTGCTCGAACCCGCTCGAGCTCGACCGGCGCTCGAGCGAACTCTCCACCGACGAATGGAAGCGGCTGATCGACGAAGCAGCGGCGCTCGGCGTGCTGCACATCTATTTTTCCGGCGGCGAGCCGATGCTGCGGCGCGATATCGCCGAGTTGGTCGCCCACGCGCATGATGCCGGCCTCTACACCAACATGATCACCTCGGGCGTGGGTTTTCAGCCGGCCGCGCTGGACGCGGTGGCGGAAGCCGGCCTCGACCACATCCAGCTTTCGGTCCAGGCCGTGGACGCGCGGACCTGCGATCGCGTCGCAGGCTATGAGGGCGCATCCACGCGCAAGCACGCCGTTGCCGCGGATATCGCCCGGCTGGGACTACGCCTTACCGTCAATGCCGTGGTGCATCGGGAGAACGTCCACCAGATCCGCGATTTCGTGCAGCTTGCGGAAGACTGGGGCGCCGCCCGCATCGAGATCGCCCATGTCCAGTATTACGGCTGGGGTCTGGTCAACCGCGCGCGGCTGATGCCGACGCGAAAGCAGGTCGAGGCGGCGATGGCGGATGTCGAGGAGGCGAGGGGCCGCACGGCCGGGCGCCTCGTCATCGATTGCGTGCTGCCGGACTACTACGCCCGCTATCCGAAGGCCTGCATGGGCGGATGGGGCGCGCGGCTGATGAACGTCACGCCGTCTGGGCGCGTCCTGCCCTGCCATGCTGCCGAGACGATAGCGGGCATGACCTTCGACAACGTGCGCGACTTGAGCCTGTCGGAGATCTGGTATCGCAGCGCCGCCTTCAATGCCTTCCGCGGGACGGAGTGGATGAAGGAGCCCTGTCGCAGCTGCGCGCGCAAGGAACTCGACTTCGGCGGTTGCCGCTGCCAGGCCATGGCCTTGGCCGGCGACGCCTCCGCGACCGATCCGGCCTGCTCGTTGTCCCCGCTGCACGAGGAAGTCGTCGCGCTGGCGGAGGCCGACGCAGCCTCCGGCCGCAGCGATTTCGTCTATCGAGGCTATCAGGGCGTCTGACGAGCCGGACCGAGCAGCTCAGATGTCCCGCTCGTCCGCGCTGCCGCAGCGCCAGCGGACGACGCGCCAGTTCGGATGCTCGCCATTCCACTGCGCCACATAGGGGACGGCGCTCATCATGCATTGGCGCGGTGAGGCGCTGACGCGCTGCGGAATGCGCTCGTCATGGCAAATGGCGGGGTCGCTGATCAGGCAAACGGATACGATAATTGCGAACATCCATCAGTCCCTATAGGCGGGCGACCTGGCAGGCTTCCATGCCAGGACCGGGCCGCGCCCGTGCTGCGAAGTAGGCGGATGAGCCATCCAGTCTATCGGATTTCTCCGGCTGATGCGAGCGCGGGCCGCAATGGCGCGGCTGAGCGCTCACAGTTCGGAGGACTGTGAACGGGGAATTGCTGGCGGTCGGCTGCCGTCCTCGTCCGCCTTGAGGAGCGCCGCGAGATGCTCGTGACGGGTCGCCGGGAGAGGGGCGAAGTCCGCATAGGGCCCGTTGCTACCCCGCTGAACTGCGGAGGGCGGAACCCCGTAGCGCTTCTTGAAGAGATGGGTGAAATGCGAGGAACTGCTGAACCCCCAGGAGAAGGCGATATCAGTCAACGTCTTGCCTGATTTCGGCCCGTACTCGAGCTCCTCCCGGCATCTCTCCAGGCGCTTCTGCCAGATATAGCCGGTGATCGTCGTGCCCTCTTCGGCAAAGGACATGTGCAGATAGCGCTTCGTGCAATCCAGCGCCTCCGAGAGCTGCTCGATGTTTAGCTCCGGGTCGCTCAGATTCTCGCGAATGAGGGCCTTGATTCGGGAGGTGAGCGCCTCGCGCCCCGACCGCTTGAGGGCGGCCTCCGAGAAGAACGGCAGCAGCACGAGATCGAGCAGCGCTTCTGCGACCTGCAGCTCGCAAGCTGGTGTGAGCGCCGGAGCCTGGTTGAAGGAGGAGATGACGAAGTCATGGGCGAGGCGGGCCGCGCCCTCCCGCGCCGAAAGCTGCTGTGCATAGAGCTGGCCGGGCGGTATGCCGCGCTGCTCCACCAGCGACCGGGGCATGATGACGACATGGTGCTTCGTCAGCGCCGGGCTGGTGATCACATGGGGTCTGGAGACGTCGTAGAGCAGGCAGTCGCCCGGTGACACGACGAGACGTCGGCCATCCTGCTCGAAGAGCGAGGTGCCATAGGTTTGGAACAGCACCTTCACGACGGGTTGCGCCCCGGGCTCGGTTCCGGAGGCGGGATGCGCGATCCGGTGCTGGCTGACCTCGATCTGGCAGATGCGCAGCCGCGAGATCGTCGCGTAGTCGATATGGCCGTCGATGGTTCCGGCGTGGAACGGGTCTGCACGAAGCCGGCCGCAAAGGGTTCCCAGCGCTTGCGACCAGTAGTCGGGCCGCAACGAAGCCGGCGCAGTCGAGGTGTTCAACGACACGATCGAGTTGCTCATCGTCGCTCGCCCGCAAGGCTTCGACCGCGCCAATATACATCGCTACCTGAGCGCGAGGAATGTCTTTCCTGCGCCTTTTCCGGACAGGATTTTCCCGGACAGACAAGCGACCCTTCCCTTCAGGACAAGCGTCGTCGCGAGAAAGGTACAACACTGCGCGGCGGACGTGCGCCATCAGACGCACGTAGACAAGACCGGATTTTCAGGCGCGACCATGACCGGTCGACGCCTGACCATACCGGCGACAGGGAGGGAAGAGATCATGCCAGAAGCCGTCGCCATCCATCCTTCCATCGACCGAGGCCTCCCACCCGCCGCCGCCGATTTCGCTGGGGGAACGCTGGTCTGCAAATGCACCGACCGCCCCGTGAAGGTGCGCGTCGAGTCGCAATCGGCCCATAACCACGCCTGCGGCTGCACCAAGTGCTGGAAGCCTTCCGGAGCGCTCTTCGCGATGATCGCGGTTGCGCCACGCGACAAGGTCACCGTGGTCGAGAATGCCGACAAGCTGGAGATCGTCGATCCGTCCGCCACGATCCAGCGCTATGCCTGCAAGGGCTGCGGCGTCCACATGCTCGGGCGGATCGAGAAGACCGGCCATCCCTTCTACGGCCTCGACTTCATCCATACCGAATTGTCGCCGCAGACAGGCTGGGCCGAACCGGGATTCGCGGCCTTCGTCTCGTCCATCATCGAGTCGGGGGCGGATCCGAACAATCAGGGCGCGGTGCGCGCGCGCCTGCGAGAGCTGCGCCTCGAGCCCTATGATTGTCTATCGCCACCGCTGATGGATTTCATCTCCACGCATATCGCCAAGCAGACGGGCGTCCTGAAGTCCTGATCGCGATCGCCGGAGCACTCCAATGAAGACACGCGCCGCCGTGGCCTGGGAGGCTGGCAAGCCGCTGACGATCGAGACCGTGGAGATCGGCGGGCCGAAGGCCGGCGAGGTGCTGGTCGAGGTGATGGCGACCGGCATCTGCCACACCGACGCCTATACGCTCTCGGGCCTGGATTCGGAGGGCAAGTTCCCGGCGATCCTCGGCCATGAGGGCGCCGGCATCGTGCGCGAGGTCGGCGCCGGCGTCACCACGCTCAAGCCCGGCGACCACGTCATCCCGCTCTACACGCCGGAATGCCGCAACTGTAAGTCCTGCCTCTCGCGCCGCACCAATCTCTGCACCTCGATCCGCGCGACCCAGGGCCAGGGCGTGATGCCGGACGGCACCTCG
>UCLR01000020.1 GCA_900473415.1 Hyphomicrobiales bacterium | reverse complement strand
AAGATCACGGCGACCAGCCAATACAGCGCCCGATCGTCGGCGAGGCTGACGAGGCCGAAGAGCTTGCCGCGCGGCACCGCCTGGATGCCGTCGCTGCGTGTGCATGCGGAGCTCCCCGCAACGGGCGAGGTCCGCAGCCGGGCACATGTGGTGGACGTTATCGACAAGGGGGCCGATCGCGGGGCGCTCGTCGTCACGGAGCGCAGCATCGAAGACGTCATCAATGGGCGCACGCTGGCGACACTGACCCAGACGCTATTCTGTCGCGGCGACGGCGGATTCGGAGGAAAGCAGGAGGCATCACGCGAACAACATTCTCCGCCGACACGCGAGCCGGACCTCACCGTCGAATTGCCAACGCATCCTCAACTCGCTCTGATCTATCGCCTCTGCGGAGATGTGAACCCACTGCATTCCGATCCAACAATCGCTCGACGCGCTGGCTACGACCGGCCGATTCTGCACGGGCTGGCGACGTTCGGCATCGCCGGGCATGCCTTGATGAAGGCGCTTTGCGCCTACGACCCGTCCCGCTTTCGGTCGATCGCAGCAAGGTTTTCAAGCCCTGTCTTTCCTGGTGAAAGCATAACGACCGAGATCTGGCGAGAGGCGGCTGGCCTGGCTGTGTTTCGATGCAGCGTGCGCAATCGCGCCCAGACGGTGATCAGCGGCGGCCACTTCTCCTACGCTGTGTAAAACTCGATAGGCGAGCGTGCGCGCGGCCGGCACTTGCGAAGCTTCGTGCCTCGCACGATTCCGCCCCGCGAGCGGTTCTGATTTGGCAGCGCGGAGAACGGTCTGACGCGCTTCGACCGGGGCTGCTAGGCTGCCCCCAAGACGAATGAGGATATCGCGCCCCGAGCATTTTGCTCGCTGGACGTGTCGATTGAGGTTTCGATCCTACACCCAAAGCGGATGCAGGCCTGACTGTGTCACTCATTGCCAGTCGTAAGACGAGCAGGCGCTCGATGCGCCAGCCCTGCCTAGAAGTTCCGAGAGTGAGCAATGGTCAGTGTCGGCCGGGGCGCGGGCTGGCCTGCAATAGGGCCGACCTGAGCTGCCGCGCGCGTTTGGATGGGTCGGCTTCCGCGGCCTGCTCTGGCGTTCCGCCAACATCCAAATCGCGGCACAAAAGCAGCACTACTCCTGCGGAAAACGCGGATTGCCGTAGGGATAGTAGTCTCTCAGCGTCAAATTCGCGTAAGGCAACGCCTCGAGATGCACCGTTCCCAGGAACGGCTTCGGCGGCTCGACCAGAAGGATAGTCGGCGCGAAGCCGCTGTCGTCGAAGCCCCGGCGAAAATGTACGCGCGACTTGATCGCGATGACATCGAATTCCTCGGGCCTGAGACCGAGTTCCCAAAGGTCCGTTGGCTCCATGATCTGGACGAGATAGGGGCTGAGCAGCAACACATTGCCCTTGCCGAAGCTCACGCAGACGCATTGGTTGGCCTTTCCGCTCGATGCCGCGCCGATATCGCGGATCGTGCCCGAGATGCGGACTGGCTCGCCGGCCGATACATCGAACAGACCCCCGACCTCGGCATCGAATGCATCGCCTGGGCGCAAGCCGGCCGCCCGAGTTGAACGAATGGCATCGGGGGACACGACGGTAGCGATCAGAGTGCGCTCGAGCTTCTGCGCGATGATCTCCTGCAAAAGCCAGGTGGCGTAGCCTGAGCGGTCGCTATAGTCGGCGAGCACGACAGGCGATTTACCGGCCAGCACGGCCTCGCGGGCCAGCGCGACGCCTTGCTCCATCGCGTAGATCTTGACGGTCTTGAGAAGGGCTTGGCGCCGCTGCCAGATCCAGGCGGCCATGTCGCCGATCACGCGGTCTGCAAGACCGGCGTCGCCGTTCGTCAGGACCTGCAGGCTCATCCCGGAATCGGGCACGTCCGACCAGGGAAAGCCGAAGAAGACATTCACGAACACGTCCGGCTCGCGCGCCTCCCAGATCAGCGCCCGCTGGACGAGATCGGACCAAGGCGAGGCGCCTGTCCACATCACGACCGTCGGCGCGATAATCGGAATCCGGATCGCGCGATGAACAGGCTTGAAGCTGCCGCGGATGGCCCTGACCAGCATTCGCGCGGCACGCTCGCCCTGCAGATGCATGTCGTAGTGCGGGAAGTATTTGACGCAGAACGCCAAGTCGGCGTGCTGGAGGAAGGCCTCGTCCTCATTGCCATGCGGATCGAAGGTGGCCGAGAGAACGGCGTCCTTGCCGACCGCCTCGCGGACGCGCCGCGCGATATCGGCTTCCGGACGAGGCACGCCGCGCACGGCCAACGCTCCGTGAAGCGCCATGTAGACGCCGTCGAGCTTCGGCTGCGCCTTCAGTTCCGCGATCATGACGCCGAGGAAATGTTCATAGGCGTCCTGGGTGATCCAGCCCGATCCTGTGCCGGTGCGGGGCCAAAGCGGCGACGTGATGCCGATCAATTCGACATCGCCATATTCGCGTGCGACCTGCACGAAGCCGCCCGTATAGCCCTTCGGATCGGTCGCCAGCAGCGCCTCGCCGCTGGCCGGCGAGCCCGGGTAGATGAAGTCCTCCCGCGTGGTGTCGTTCGGGAGGAACGTCACGGTCTCATGAGCGAACTGTAGAACGGCGATGCGCATCCGGCGGCTCGTCACGCCGGCTTCACGTCGTAGAACTGCGCGAAGCCGATGCGCATGCCGGTCAGCCCCCGATAAGCGGTCTTCTCGTAATAGGCGCCGAGCGGAATATAGGGCACGTCGACGAAGAACTGCTTCTGGATTTCGGCGCAGATCGCCTTCTGCTCGGCGAGGTCCTTGGCCGCAAACCAATCGAGCCGCAATTCTTCCAGGCGCGGCGATTTCGGCCAGCCGAACCAAGCCTGATCGCCATTGCCACGAATGCCGAGCTGGCTCGCGGGATCGAAATTATTGGTGCCGTTGAGATAGGTGAAGAAGATGTTCCAGCCGCCCTTGTCGCTGGGCTGCTTGCTGGCGCGGCGCTGAACGACCGTGCCCCAATCGGTGGAGACGAGATCGACGTTCATGCCGCATTTCTGGAGCGCATCTGCGGCGACCATCGCCAGCGCATGAGTCGAGGGGTAATCGGCCGGATCGAGCAGCACCACGCGCTCGCCCTTGTAGCCCGCCGCGGCTAGTTCCCGCTTGACCGCGGCGAAATCCCGCTTGCCCACCAGGACATCGGTTCCCGCCGTCGTCGCCAGCGGTGTGTCGGGACTGAAGACGCCGACATGGTCCTTCCAGAGCGAGCGCTCCTCACCGGCGACCGCGGTCATGAATTCGCTCTGGTCGATGGCACCAAGCAAGGCCCGCCTGATCGCCGGGTTATCGAACGGGGGGTGCAGAGAGTTGAAGCGCAGACAGCCGATGCCACCTGCCGGGTCGAGGCCCGCGAGCTTGATGCCGGTCTGGCTCTTCAGTACCGCCTGAAGATCGGGCGTCGGGTTCTGCCACCAATGCACTTCACCGGCGCGCAGCGCGTTGGCCGCCGTCGAAGGATCGGGCATGATTCTCCATTCGACACGATCGAAGAACACGTTCTTGGGGCCGGCCGTGAAGCTCGCGGAACCGTTCGGGCGCGGAACATAGCCGGAAAACTTCTCATAGACCGCAAGCGCCCCCGGGACCCGTTCGTCGGCCTTGAAGCGGAACGGGCCGCTGCCGATCATCTCCGTGACCTGCTTGTTGGGATCGGCCAGTGCGAGGCGCTCCGGCATGATGCAGGGCATCGACGTTCCGGTCTTGCCGAGCGCGGCCGGCAGCAGCGGGAAGGGCCGCTTCAGGCGGAATTTCACAACGCGGTCGGACTCGGCCGAGAGTTCGTCGGTCGCGTCCATAAGCGCCCGGCCGAAGGCGTCGCGGGCGGCGAAGCGACGCACGCTTGGCACGACATCTTGCGCCCGAACCGGCTCGCCATCGTGGAAGCGGAGGCCTTCGCGCAGCGTCAGCCGCCAGAGCTTGCCGTCGTCCTCGATCGTATGGCCGGCGACCATCTGCGGTTCGAAGCCGTATTCGGCGTTCTGCCCGTAGAGCGTGTCGAAAACGAGGTAACCGTGGTTGCGCGTCACCGTCGCCGTAGTCCAGACGGGATCGACAATCGCGACATCCGACTCGGGGACGAACTTCAGGACTTTGGCGGGCTGTGCGAGACTAGGCCTCGCGGCCACGAACGCAGCGGCGCCTGCGGCCGCGCCAAGAAATGTACGACGCTTCATGCTTTGGACCTTCCGTTGAGCAGACGAAACGGACCCGGATTGCCGAGCGCCCCGGCCGGCTTGGCGCATCGATCCTAGCGCGCGGGAAATGGCCCGCAAGGAGCGCAGCAGCGCGCCGCTCTGGTCGACACGCTCTTGTTTTGAGCTTCTGCTTGTTGTGTAGCCTCCGACGGATACTGATCCGTGTCGAGGCACGGTGTCTGTGGTCGGCCCCGGGCACACGTTCTGCTCAGGGCGCGCGGTCGCTGCGCCCTCCCCTGCGGCCTTCACGCAGAATGCGGCTGGCGGCCGTGCGCCGCAGACAGAAAATCACCGGGGGCGCCCGGCTCAGGCGTATTCGGGCCGGCGCGGGGTGAACACGTCGAGATTGATCACTGGCTCGTCGCCGACGACCTCGCCCCAATGCTCGACATTCGACGGGATCACGACCAAGCCGCCAGGCCCGATCAGATGCTCCTCCCCGCCGATGAAGAAGCGGATCGTGCCGCTGACGATATAGGCGATCTGCTCATGAGGATGGCTGTGCGGCTTCGGCTCATGGCCAGGCATCAGCCGGTGCAGCGCCAGCGTTGCGGCACTGCCGGAGAAGGCCTTGCGGTCGACGCCCGGACGGACCGGCGTCCACGGAATGCTGCTCCAGTCGATCTTGTGAATGTCCAAGGCAAGTCTCCCGATTGCAATGCGACGGCGGGGCAAGCGCCCTTATTTGGCCGCGCCGAGAATTCCCGATGGGCGGATGAACAGGAACAACAGCAGCACCGATAGCGCCGCGACGTTTTTCAGCCCCGCACCAAAGCCGACGATGGCGAGCGCCTGGAGGAGGCCGAGCAGGAGCCCGCCCAGAAAGGCGCCGAAGGGCCGGCCGAAGCCGCCGACGATCGCGGCGATAAAGCCGCTGATCGCGAAGGGCACGCCGACATTGAAGGCGGTGTACTGCGTCGGCGTGATCAGGATGCCGGCGAAGGCGCCGAGTGCCGCGCTCAGCGCGAAGGCCAGCGCCAGCATGCGCGAGACCGGTATGCCCTGAAGCGCCGCCGCCTCGCGGTTGATCGAGCAGGCGCGCATCGCCTTGCCGGTCTTGGTGAGGCTGAAGAATGCAGCCAACAGTCCTACGATCGCGATCGACCCGCCGACGATCCAGATCAGCTGGAAGCCGATCGCGACACCGCCGATCATCAGGGGCGGCCTGTCGGTGAAGACTGGCAGTGTCTTGGGCTGGTCTCCAACGGCGATCAGGGTGAGACGTTCGATCACGATCTGCGCAGCCAGCGTCGCCAGGATCATGACGAACATCGTCGCCTTGCGGTTCCAGAGCGGCCGGACGACCACGCGCTCGATGGCGACACCCAGCAGCGCGACAGCCGCGATCGCGATCACAGCCGCCAACGGCAGGGGCACGCCGTTCCGAGCGAACAGCATGTGAGTGATCATGCCGCCCAGCATCACGAACGCGCCCTGCGCGAAGTTTACGATGCCGCTGGCATTGTAGATCACGCAGAAGCCGATGCCGATCAACCCGTAGACGCAGCCGATGCCGAGCCCGCTGACCAGGACCTGCGGTATGTAGGACCAGTCAGCCACGGGCCGTCTCCTGATGATCGGACGCGGTGACGGCGGCACCTGTGGCAGACTTGCCTGTGCCGAGATAGGCCGCGATCACGGCCGGGTTGGCGCGCACTTCGGTGGGCGTGCCTTCGGCGATCTTGCGACCGAAATCGACCACGACGACGCGGTCGGCCGTGTTCATCACCAATGTCATGTCGTGCTCGATCAGGAGGACGCTGGTGCCCTCCTCGGCGATGCGGCGGATGACGCGCGCCAGCGCGGCCGATTCCTCGGTGTTGAGGCCGGCCGCCGGCTCGTCGAGCAGGATGAGCCGCGGCCCCGCCGCCATGGCCCGCGCAAGCTCGAGCATACGCTGGCGGCCATAGGGCAGGCCGAAAGCAGGCTCGTCCGCAAAGGCGGAGAGCCCTGCGAAGGCGAGCAGCTCGCGCGCCCGTACATCAACCGCAGCCTCTTCCTCGCGGGCCGAGGCGAACCGCAGCAGCGCCCCGAACAGACCCGCCTTGCCCTGCAGGTGGCAGCCGACCTTGACGTTGTCGAGTACGCTCAGATCCTCGAACAGCTTGACCAGCTGGAACGTCCTGACCAGCCCGGCTGCGGCGATCCCAGCCGGGGGGCGGCCGGTGATGTCGGCGCCTTCGAACAGGATGCGGCCAGCGCTGGGCGGCAGGGCCCCCGCGATCAGGTTGAACAGCGTCGTCTTGCCGGCGCCATTAGGGCCGATGATGGCCGTCACGCCCTCTGCGGGCACCTCGAACGATACGTTGTCGACTGCGACCAGCCCGCCGAAGCGGCGCGTCACGCCTTCCAGGCGAAGCCGGCTCATGAGCGGCCTCGCGGCGAAAACAGACTGGCGAGGCCGCGCGGGGCATAGATCAGCAGCAGGATCAGCGCCGCGCCATAGGCGAGGTCCTGATAGTCCTTGAAGGCACGAAAGGTCTCGGGCAGCAGGCTGACGATCAGCGCCCCCACCAGCGGCCCGACCACGGTGCCGATGCCGCCCACATAAAGCATGGTGAAGGTGACGATGACCATGTGCAGGCCGAAGACCTCGGGGCTGACGAAGCCGACGACATGGACGAAGAGGGAGCCTGCCAGCGCCGCGAAGCCGGCCGAGAGCAGGAAGGCTGCGAGCTTGTAGCGCGCGACGTCGATGCCGAGCGCGACCGCCGCCTCCTCGCTGCCCGCCACCGCGGACAGCGCGCGGCCGAAGCGCGAGCGGCGGATGCGGGCTGCGGCGAAGAGGCTGGCCGCGACGACCAGTGACAACAGGACGAGCTGCCCACGGTCGGAGGTGATCTCGTAGGGGCCGATCCCGAAAGGCGGGATGCCGGAGATGCCCATATAGCCCTGGGTCACCGACTGCCATTCGACCGTGATCTCATAGGTGATCAGCCCAATGGCCAGCGTGCCCATGGCGAGGTAGTGGCCCTTGAGCCGGAGCGCGGGGTATCCGACGATCGCGGCGGTCAGGACGGCGGCGGCGATGCCCAGCGCCATGGCGGGCAGGGGGCTCCAGCCATAGGTCGCCGTCAGCACGGCGGAGAGATAGCCGCCGATGGCGGCGAAGGCGTTCTGCCCGAACGAAACCTGCGCGGCGAAGCCCATGAACAGGTTCAGCCCGGTCACGAACACCGCGTAGATCAGGGCGAAGGAGACGACGGTCGCGGCATAGCCGCCGACGACCATGGCATAACCGACGACCAGCACGGCGAAGAGCCATGGCAGGAGGCCGGCCAGCCTGAGCGGGCGCCGTTCAGGCGAAGTAATGGCGGGCGAGATCGTCATGGGAGGTGATGTCACGCGGATCGAGTTCGGCGACGATGCGCCCGAGCGAAAGCAGGTAGACGCGGTTGGCGAGCTCCAGCGCCAGCGGCGCCTTCTGCTCGACCAGCACGATCGCCAGACCCTCGCGGTTCAGGAGGCCGAGCGTCTCCAGGATTTCCTCGGTGACGCGCGGTGCCAGGCCAAGCGACGGCTCGTCCAGCAGCAGGAGCTTCGGTCCGGCCATCAGCGCCCGCCCGATCGCCAGCATCTGCTGCTCGCCGCCGGACATCGAGCCAGCAACCTGGCCGAGCCGCTCCTTCAGGCGCGGGAACAGGGCCAGCACACGCTCCCGCCGGCGCTTGAACTCGGCCTTGTCGCCCAGGCGGTAGGCGCCGAGTTCCAGATTGTCGGAGACGCTCATCGGCGAGAACAGGCCCCGTCCCTCCGGCACCAGCACGATGCCGCGCGAGGCGACCGCGACAGGATCCCGCCGCGGCAGCGCCTCGCCTCGGAAGCGGACCTCTCCGTCATTGGCGGAGAGACCCATGATCGCGCGCAGCAAAGTCGATTTGCCAGCACCGTTGGGCCCGAGAACGGCGACGAGCTCGCCCTCGCCGATCTGCAGGTCGACCCCGTGCAGCGCATGGATATGGCCGTAGCGCGCCGACAGGCCGGTCGCAGCCAGGATCGCCGGAGCCGTGCTCGCATCGGTCTTGGCTGCGACGGCGAGGCTCATTGCACCACCTTGACCTTGCCGCCTTGGATGGTGGCGAGCACGAAGGGGTTCTCGGTGATGCCCTGGTGCAGGTCCGGCCGGAAATTGTAGACCCCGGTCGTCCCCTGGAAGCCGGTCAGCTCTTCATAGGCGCCGCGCAGCTTCTCGCCCTCGAAGGACTTGGCCTTCTCGATCGCGGCCACCGTCAGCATGACGCCGTCCCAGCCACGCGAGGCCCAGTTCGGGTCGCGATCCTTGAACTTCTCGCGCCAGGGATCGAGGAAAGCCTTGATGTTCGTCTTGAGAGCGCCCTCGGGCAGCGCCTCGTAGACCTGCGAGGGCGAGGCGACGAAGAAGAACTTGTCGCCCAGAACCTCCGCGACCGGACCGAAAACGGCGAGGTCTTCGAGGCTCGTCAGCAGCAGCATGTCGGCGCCGAGCTGCTTGATGTTCTTGGCGGCGGTGAGCGTGGTGCCGCCCAGCCCGATCTTCAGGATAGCCCCCGCACCGGCCGACCGCGCCTTGCTGATCTGGACGCTCAGATCGGCATCGTCCTGCTTGTACTGGTCGACCGAGACGACCTCGAGCCCGTATTTCGCTGCGTTGCGCTCGGCCACACCCTTCTGCAGATTTGCGTAGGGGGTCGGGTCATGCAGCACCGCGATCTTACGAACTTGAGTCTTTTCCTTGAGGTATTCCAGACGCTTGTCGACTTCGAAGCCGGCCGGCGGCAGGGTGGTGAAGGCCCAGGGCAGGTGCTCGGCTTGCTGCGGCAGGATCGAGCACAGCATCATCGGCACCTTGGCCCGCAGCAGCAATCCCGCCGCCGCGAAATTGCCGGCCGAGACGCAGCCGCTGACGAAGACGTCGACCTTGTCCGAGCTGAGCATCTTTCGATAGACGGTCACCGCTTCCTGAGGCTCCGAGCGGTTGTCCTCGACGACGACCTGGATCTTTCGGCCCATGACGCCGCCCTTGGCGTTCACCGCGGCGGCCGCCAGCTCAACACCGTCGCGCCAGGCGCGGTCGACGGTCGCGGCATAACCGGTCAGGCCGGCCGACACGCCGATCTTGTAGGGTTCCTGCGCGCTAACGGGTGCGGCGCCGGCCATCACCAGGCTTGCGGCGATGCTCGCCGCGAAGAACGTCTGCTTCATCATATCTCCTCCCGGTTCCCTCTGTTTCTGTCCGGTCGCCCCGCTGTGAGGCCCCGGCGTTTCTTGGTCTTCTGGAAATCGCCGTCAGGCTGCTGGCTTGCCGTAGCCGCCTCCGCCAGGCGTCTCGAGCAGCACGACGTCGCCGGCCTGCATGGTCAGCTTCTTGGCTTCGCTGACGGATTTGCCGTTGACGAGGAAGCGGCCGGGAGCGCCGGACAGGCCACCATCGATGCCGTCAGGCCCGCGGTCGAGCCGGCTCGGCACGGCGTTCAGCAGCCAGGGGTGCTCGGTCAGCATGTGGAACTGGATGATCTGGCCGTCGCCGCCGCGCATCCGCCCCTCGCCGCCGGAGCCGACTCTCAGCTCTTTGCGGTCGAAGACAATCGGCATCGCTGCCTCCAGGATTTCGATCGGGACCGCCGCAACGCCCGTCGGATAGCAGGTCGCACTCGGGCCCGGCTTGCCGGCGCGGGCCCCCATGCCGCCGGAGTAGTTGAACATCGAGGATGTGAAGGGCTCGCCGCTGGCGCGCCGGCCCTGGATCTGGATGGTCCAGACCGCTCCCGAGCCTTCCGCCAGCACGCGTTCGGGCATGACCTGGTGGAGGGCCTTCAGGATCGGCATCGGCACATACATGCCGACGACATGGCGTGCATTAACCGGCGCCGGATAGGCGCAGTTGATGATCGAGCCCTTCGGCGCCCGCACCTCGATCGGCGCCAGCGACCCGGTGTTGTTCGGCAGATCCGGATTGAGGCAGGAGCGGATCGCGAAGGTCGAATAGGCATGCGTGTAGTTCAGCACCACGTTGATGCCGGTGGTCGTCTGCGGCGACGACCCGTCGAAATCGACGATGATCGAGCCGTTCTCGGCATCGACGGTGACGGCCGTCTTCAGCGTAATGACTTCGCCGCCGGGCACGTCGAAGACGGCCTCGCCATGGTAGGTGCCGGGCTTGAGCTTGCGGATCGCGTTACGCGTCGCTTCCTCGGAGCGGTTGATGATCTCGTCCGACAGGCCCTCGATGTCCTCGATGCCGTAACGCTCGCACAGCGCGATCAGATGCTCGGCTGCGGCCTCGCCCGAGGAGACCTGCGCCGAGAGATCGCCGAAGACGGCATCGGGCGTGCGCACGTTGTGGCGGATGATGTCGTGCAGCATCTCGCTCGGCTTGCCGCGCTCGTAGAGCTTGAGCGGCGGGATCCAGAGCCCCTCCTCATGCACGTCGCGGGCGCCGGCGCCGATGCCGTAGCCGCCGATATCGGTGTGGTGAATGGTCGAGCCGATATAGGCGATCAGCTTCTCGCCGTCGAAGATCGGCGTCAGCACCGTGATGTCGAAGAAATGTCCGGCCGAGAGCCACGGGTCGTTGGTGATCAGCACGTCGCCCGGCGCGCAGCGGCCCCTGAATTGCCGCACCAGATGGCTGCCTGCGATCGCGAGCGAATTGATGTGGCCGGGTGTGCCGGTATTGGCCTGCGCCACCATGCGTCCACGCTGGTCGAACAGCGCGCAAGCAAGGTCTCCGGCCTCGCGGACGATCGGGCTGAAGGCGATGCGCTGCAGCGCCTTGGCTCGCTCGTTGACGATGCCGATCAGGTTCGACCAGAGGATTTCCAGTTCAACCCCGTCCATGGGCTGTGAACTTGCCATCGCGTTTCAGCCTTTCGTGGCAACGATGCAGCCGAGCGCGTCGATCGTCGCGCTCCAGCCGGGTGGCAGCGCGGTCGTGGTCTCGCGCTCCTCGATGATGGCGGGGCCAGCAATGGTCTGGCCGATGGCGAGCGCCGAGCGCTCGTAGACGGGAACGGACTGGCCATCCTCCCAGGCATGAACGGTGCGATGGCGCTTGGGCGCGCCGGCCGGGATCTGCGCCCTGGCCTGGCCGTCGAACTGGGGCAGCGGGCCACGCGCGACGACGCGCCAGGTTACGAGCTCGATCGGCACATGCGAGGGGTTCACGCCGTAGAGGGTGCGGTAAGCTGCCTCGAATTGAGTAGTCAGCGCCGCGCCGTCCCGGCTCTGACGCGGGTCGGTCTCGAAGATGACCGTGACCTCATGCTGCTGACCGACATAGCGCATGTCAGCGCCGACGAGGATCGTGACGTCGGAAGCGACGCAGCCGGATTCGCCGAGCGCCACCAGCCCTTCGCTTTCGAGTTCGCCGATCACGCGATCGACACGCACCCAGTCGAGCTGGTCGATCCGCGTCAGGTCGCTACGCACGAGGTCGAGCCGGACGGGGGTGACCAGAGTGCCGAAGGCGGAGAGCACGCTCGATTGCGGCGGCACGATCACGCTTGTGCTCTGGAGCAGATCGGCAACGCCGCAGGCGTGAAGCGGTCCGGCGCCGCCGAAGGCGAAGAGCGGCAGGCCCCGATAGTCAACGCCACGATCGGTCGCATGGGTGCGCGCCGCCGAGGCCATCGCCTCCGTGACGATGCGATAGATGCCGCGCGCCGCCTGCACGGCGCTAAGGCCGAGCGCCTTGCCGAGCCGGGCCATCGCGGCGTCGCAAGCCGCCTTGTTGAGCGACATGTCGCCGCCGAGGAAGTTCTCGGCATCGATGAGGCCCAGCACGAGATCGGCATCGGTGACGGTAGCATTTTGCCCGCCGCGCCCGTAGCAGGCCGGGCCGGGATTGGATCCCGCGCTCTCGGGGCCGACCTTGAGCAGGCCGAGATCGTCGACATGGGCGATGCTGCCGCCGCCTGCGCCGATCTCGATCAGGTCGATCGACGGCACGGTCACGGGCAGACCGCTACCCTCGCGGAAGCGATAGCGACGGTCGACCTCGAAGAGCCCGGTGATCAACGGCGTGCGATTTTCGATGAGGCAGGCCTTGGCGGTGGTGCCGCCCATGTCGAAGGACATCAACCGGTCGATGCCGAGGAGTTCCGCATAGTGGCAGGCCGCGAGCGCGCCGGCGGCAGGACCGCTCTCGATCATGCGGACCGGGTTCCGGCCCGCCGTCTCCGCCCCGACGACACCACCGGAGGAGAGCATGATCAGGGGGGTGTTGGCGAAGCCCTCGACGCGCAGCCGGTCGCTCAAGCGCTTGAGATAAGGTTGCGAGATCGGCATCGCATAGGCGTTCACGGTCGCCGTCGAGGCGCGCTGGTACTCACGGATCTGCGGCGCGACCTCGGCCGAGGTGCAGATGAAGACGTCGTTGAGTTCGCGCGACAGCGCAGCCGCGACCAACGCCTCGTTGTCCGGATTGGCGAAGCTATTGAGGAAGCAGATCGCGACGGCCCGCGCGCCGCTGGCCCGGATGTCGGCCTCGAGCTTGGCGATGTCCTCGGGCGTCGGCGCGAGCGCCACCGTGCCGTCGGACAGGACGCGTTCCTTCAGCCCGAAGGTCAGCTCGCGCGTGACCAGCGGTTCGGGGAACTCGATCTGCGGGTCGTACATGTCATAGCGGTGCTCGTTGCGGATCGAGAGCACGTCGCTGAAGCCTTCGGTGACGACGAGGGCCGTCGGCAGGCCTTTGCGCTCGATCAGCGCGTTGGTCACGACGGTGGTGGCATGGACCACGACGCCGTCGACCGCGCCGGCGGCGATGCCAGCCTTGCTGAGGACCGAGTCGACGCCCCGGAAGAAGCCTTCCAGCAGGTCGTGATGCGTGGTCAGGGTCTTGTCGACGCTGAGACCACCGTGCGAGTCGCGCAGAACGATATCGGTGAAGGTGCCGCCGATATCGACGGCCAGCGAGTAGGTCATGTCCTCAGTCTTTCCAGGTCAAGCCGCGCGAGATGCGTGCGGCGCTGCCGACGACCTCGCGGATCTGTTCGGGATCGGGAACGGGCGGGATGAACTGCGTCGCGCCCACGATGGCGATCGAACCGACGAGAACCTTGCGGTGGTCGAAGACCGGCGCTGCCACAGTGTTGACGCCGGTGATGACCTCGTTCGGCGCGGTGGCCCAGCCGCGGGCGCGGACGGCGTCCAGATCGGCAAGCAGGGCTTCGCGCGAAACGATCGTCGCCGGCGTCCATGCCTCCAACGGGCCGCTGGCGATAGCGGCCGTGCGCTCCCGAGAGCCGAAGGCGAGCCAGATCTTGCCATGGGCGCTGGCGTGGAAGGCTAGTCGCGTACCGGGCCTGGTCGAGAATTCGATGAGCGTGCGGCCCTGGATCAATTCCAGGACGATCAGTTCGTTATCGACCGCGGCGCAGACCGTGACGGCCTGGCCAGTGCGGTCACGCAGCGTCATCAGCTCCTCGCGCGCGGCACTGACGATGTCGAAACGCTGCCGCAGGGCCTCACCCAGCGCCATCAGCTTGATCCCGGCCTCGTAACGGCCGGTCTCGGTGTCCTGCCGGACGAAGCCGTGACGCTGCAGCGTCACCAGATGACGATAGATCGTCGCCTTCGATGCGGAGAGTGCTTCGGCGATCTGCGCGAGCGAAGCCGGGCGGCTCTGCTGCACCAGATACTCGACCGCGTGAAGCGCGAGATCGAGTGTGCTGGTGCCAGCAGGCGCAGGTTTCGCCACCGCTTTTGGCAGATCCGTCGACAAGAGCGTTCCTCATATTTCGTTTCAAATAATGAAACGTCATTTTGTTATTTGATACGCTATTGGCTAACCGGTCTTGCTGTCAAGATGGCGGCAAGGCTGCGATGTCCGGAGCGGCTCAGTATTTGGGTTAACGCGACGATCCCTTGGCGAGGCTGATAAAACGCGCGCAGTGCTGGCCCCCATCGCTCAGGTCCGAAAAGAGGCGCCCGCGGATCTGGCTCTCGACATGCCGGGCCCGCCCGACGAACTTCTCCAAATAGACCTCGTCCTTGCCGAAGGCGGCCTTGGCCTCGCACGTCGCTTCGGTGACCTAGCGCGTGGCCGTCCCGACAGATCCCGGAATCGGCCCTCAGGCCGATCTCGAAGCGATCACCCCATTCCGCTGCTTCGATTTCAAAGCGGACGCCTGAAAGCATCGCGCCAAAACGGCCGCACGCAGTTTGAAGCGTGTGTGCCGTCGGCGTCGCGCCAACAGCAGACGTTGAACCGCCGTCGCAAACCGGACATTCGACATCCGCCCGGTCGCGTTCGCGCTCCCTGCCGGTCAGCCGTCGTCGGAGTTCCTGTCTTTCAATCTCGTTTTGCCGACCTGCAGGCGATCTCTTTGGCGAGATCGGCGAGATAGCGGCTTTCTTCGCCGGCATCCTTAGTCCACCACATCGCGCAAAGATTATGCGAGGGGATCGGCGGATCGGCTTCGAGCACACGCAGCACGATGTCATCTCCCGCGTAGTGGATCATCTCACGCGGGATCATGGCCGCTCCCGTACCCGCGCTGGCGAGCCGCGCGATCACGGTCAAGGGGTTGCAGGTATTGAGCCGGACAGGCTTCAAGCCTCTTGTACCGAACCAAAGCTGGATCGTGGTGAAGAGACCGGACGGCGAGCTGTTGGTGAAGATCGGCAGATCGACGAGATTCTCGGGCGTAGCGACATTGCCTGAGAAAGGCAGGGCCTCGCCGATCACCCAGATCAGGTCGATGAGCCAGAGCGGCACCACCGTAATGCCTTCATGGGCGCGCGGCTGCGACAAGAAGGCAATGTCGATCGCGCGGTCGAGCAGGAGTTGCTCCAGCTTCGTGCTGAAATCGACCGTGACGTCGACCTGCAACTCGGTGTGACGCGCCGCGAGCGAGGCCAGCAGCTCGGGCAGCACACGTGCAGCGAAGGAATCCGCGGCGCCGATACGCAGCAGCCTACGGCCGGTCAGGCCGTCCTTCGAGCGGCGCTGCACCTGCTCGGCATGAGCGAGGATCCGCTCGACATCGGCGTAGATCGCCGATCCCAGCGCCGTCGGCATCGGCCGATAGAGCGAGCGGTCGAACAGCTCACCGCCGAGGATCCGTTCCAGCTCCTTGACACGCAAGCTCACCGTTGGCTGCGACAGGTTGAGATGGCTGGCTGCGGCGCGGAAGCCGCCGAGCCGCGCCACCCAGTAGAACGCCTCAGCCTGCCCGAACGTGTAGCGCATCAGCCAACACGATAGTGAAAGGCAATCAAGCGGCCAAGACTTCTTATTTTAATTCCTTGCCGGCGCGATGTTACGTTGCGTGAAACCGGCGCCGCGAGAGCATCCTGCGCCGACAGGGCTCTGCCACATAAGAGGGGATGTTCGATGGCCAAACTGCCGATGAATCGCCGGGAAATGCTGGGGGTCGGCGCCGGTGCCGCGTTCGCGTCGCTGCTACCCGCCAGCCTTCTCCATGCGCAGCCGAACAATGGCAAGACGCTCACCGTGGTTCTGCCGAGCAATCCGATTACGATCGATCCGATCAATCAGCTTAATCACGACGCGATGATCCTCGGACAGACCGTGTTCGAGAATCTCGTCGAATACGATGCGGACGGCGTGCTGAAGCCGCAGCTCGCCAAGGCGCTGCCCGAAATCTCCGCGGACAAGAAGACCTATACCTTCGAGCTGCGCGACGACGTCACCTTTCACAACGGCAAGAAGTTGACGGCCGAGGACGTCAAATACTCGTTCGACTACCTGCTCGATGCAGGCAACAAGGCGCTGCGTCGTCCGCTCTTCACCAAGATCGCCAAGGTCACGGTGCTCGGTCCACTCAAGGTGCAGTTCGAGCTCTCCGAGCCCTATGGCCAGTGGGTCTACTTCCTCACCAAATACATGGGCATCTTCCCCGCCGGCTCGCGCAAGGAGCATGGCGACGACTACTTCAAGTCGAAGCCCGCGGGCGTCGGCACGGGCTTCGGCGTTTTCGAGGAATGGAAGCCGAACGATTACATCAGCTTCAAGAAGAACCCGAATTATTGGCGCAAGGACTTTCCGGCCTGGGACCGCCTCGTCGTCAAGATGATCCCGGAAGACGCGACCCGCGTCGCCTATCTCCTGACCGGGCAGGTCGACATCATCAGCGCGCCGCCGCCGCGCGAGTTCAACCGGCTGAAAACCATGCCGAACGTCGCCGGCGCCTCGCGGCCGACGCTGGGCGGCGCCCTGCTGATGTTCACGAACAATCTGAAGCCGCCGCTCGACGACGTGAACTTCCGTAAGGCGCTCTCCTGCGCGATCGACCGCAAGACCATCGCCGAGAAGGTCTATTACGGGCTGCTCGATCCGACCGGCGTGCTCGCGCCGCCGCGCGGTTGGTGGTTCAATCCCGAGGCCGACAAGGAACTCGCCTTCGACCTCGATCGGGCGAAGGAGTTCCTCGCCAAGTCGAAATATCCGAATGGCGCAGAGATCGACATCAGCATCCAGGCCGAGCCCTATCTGCTCGACACCAAGGACGCCGCGATCTTCCTGCAGGCGCAGCTCGCCAAGATCGGCGTGAAGATCAACCTCAAGGTCTACGAGTTCTCGGTGCTGATCCAGCAGATCGCCCGCGGCGAGCACCAGATGGCGATGCAGGTCTTCATGTCGCCGGGCGAACCGACCTATGTCATCGCCAATACGGTGATACCCGGGCAATTCCTGTCGAAGAGCACGGGCTACGACAATCCCGAACTCGCCGCCCTGATGGCAGCGGCCTTCGCCGAGACCGAGCAGGCCAAGCTGAAGGACATCTACGCCAAGATGCAGATGGTCATGGCCAAGGATGCCCCGATCGGCGTGCTCGGCTTCGTTCATGCCTCGAATCTGTGGCGGCAAGGCGTGCAGGGCTTCAAGGTCAATCAGGCGCTGACCATGAGCGTCGGTGAGGTCAAGGTCTGAGCGGTCATGCTTCGCCTCGTCGCAGGTCGGATCGTCTCCTCGATCGGAACCCTGTTCTTCGTCGGTTTGGCGTTGTTCGCGCTGACGCGATCCGGTCCCGGTTCCCCGGCCCGGATCGTGCTCGGCGCTGACGCCAATGCCGAGCAGATCGCGCAGTTCGAGCAGGCGCACGGCCTCGACCAGCCTTTCCTCGCGCAATACGCCACCTGGCTCCGCGACGTCCTGCGCGGGGATTTCGGCAAGTCCTTCGTCACGGGCCGCGATGTCGCGACCGAGATCGTGAACGCACTGCCGGTGACGCTCTCGATCGTGCTGTTCGCCTTCGCGATCGCGCTGGTCTTCGGCATCGGTATCGGCATCCTGGCGGCGCTGCGACCGGGCGGGGCCTTCGACCGGCTGAGCCGCTTCGCCTCGGTGCTCGGCCTGTCGATCCCGGCCTTCTGGCTCGGCATCGTCCTGATCCGTTTCGTCGCGGTCGATCTGCGCTGGCTGCCGCCCGGCGGCTATCAGCCACTTTCGGCGGGACTCTGGCCCCATCTCTCGACGATCCTGATGCCGTCGGTCTCGCTCGCGGTCTACTATGTCGCGGTGCTCGCGCGGATGACGCAGGCGAGCCTGCAGGAGACTTTGCGCGGCGATTATGTCCGCACCGCCCGCGCCATGGGGCTCTCCTCGGGGCAGGTCGTGTTTTACGCGCTCGTCAACGCGCTGCCGCCGGTGGTCAATCTCGCTGCGCTCTCCTTCGGCTACATGTTCGGCTGGGCACTGATCATCGAGCAGGTCTTCAACGTGCCCGGCCTGTCGCGGGCACTGCTCAACGCCATCTCGCAGCGCGACTTCCTGCTCCTGCAGGGTATCGTCTTCCTCTTCACCACGATCTTCGTCTTCGCCAATCTCGGCGCCGACCTGATCAACCGACTGCTCGATCCGCGCCAGAGGGCTGCGGCATGAGACGGCTCGGACAGGTCCTGCGCGGCATCGACTGGAGCGGCTGGCTGGGGGCCGGCATCGTCGCGCTGATCCTGCTCGCCGCGATCTTCGCCCCGCTGATCGCGCCCTACGATCCGGTCGCGCTCAGCGTCGAGGATCGATTGTCGGCGCCCGACGCGGCGCATTGGCTCGGCACCGACCAGGCCGGCCGCGATGTGCTGAGCCGCATCATCTTCGGTGCCCGCGCCTCGCTCGCCGTCGGCATCGGGGCTGTGCTGATCGGCGCGCTTCTCGGCGTCTCGGCCGGGCTCTTCGCGGCCTACAAGGGCGGTCTCGGCGAGCAGGTGGTGATGCGGATCGTCGACGGTATCGCTTCGATCCCGCTCCTGGTCTGGGCCATCGCGATCGTCGGCATCCTCGGCGTCGGTCCGCTACCGATCGGCCCGTTCGTGCTGCCGAACGAAGTCAAGATCGTCGTGCTCGTCGGCTGCCTTTTCTCGCCGGTCTTCGCCCGCGTCATCTACGGGGTCGCCAAGCGCATCGTCGGCGCCGACTACGTCAAGGCGCGCCATCTGCAGGGCGCCTCGCACCGGGACATCCTGCTCGGCGATATCCTGCCCAATTGCCTTTCGCCCATCATCGTCCAGGGAACGCTCCTCGTCGCGATCGGCATCGTGATCGAGGCCTCGATCAGCTTCGTGGGCCTGGGCGTACAGCCGCCGCAGCCGAGTTGGGGCACGATGCTCTCGGACGCGCGCAACGCCATCTACTCGGGCGAATGGTGGCTGCCGGTTTTCCCGGGCCTCGCCATCTCGCTGACCGTGATCGGCTTCAACCTGCTGGGAGACGCCGTGCGCGAGCTGTTCGACCCGCGCAGCGAAGCCAGGACGCTGGTCGCATGAGCACGCCCCTCCTCAGCATCGAAGGATTGCGTGTCGGCTTCCGTGCGGCCGATGGCGGGGTGATCGAGGCGGTGCGCGGCGTCGATCTCAGCATCGCGCCGGGCGAGGCGGTCGGCATCGTCGGCGAATCCGGCTCGGGCAAGAGCCTCAGCATGCTCGCGGTGATGCGCCTGCTCGGCGCTCCGGCGCGCCCGACAGGGGGGCGCATCCTCTTCGACGGCGAGGACCTGCTTGCGGCCGGCGAGGCGCGCATGAGGGCGCTGCGCGGGCGAGACATCGCGATGGTCTTCCAGGACCCGCAGAGCTCGCTCAACCCGGCGCTGACCATCGGCCGGCAGATCTGCGATGTGGTCCGTGCCCACCGCAAGGTTTCCGCCAACGAGGCGAGGATTATCGCTGCAGAGGCGCTGGCGCGGGTCGGAATCCGCGAGGCCGGCAAGCGTCTGGATTCCTATCCCCACGAGTTCTCCGGCGGCATGCGTCAGCGCGCCTTGATCGCCATGGCGATCGCCTGCCGGCCGCGCCTCCTGATCGCCGACGAGCCGACCACCGCGCTCGACGTCACGGTGCAGGCACAGATCGTCGATCTCATCGCCGAGCTGCGCCGCGACCTCGGTCTCGCGGTGATCTTCATCTCGCACAACCTCCAGCTTGTCTCCGAGATCGTCGACCGCGTCGTCGTGATGTATGGCGGCAAGGTCGTCGAGGACGGGCCGGTCGAGGCGATCGAACTGTCACCGCGCCACCCCTACACGAAACTGCTCAAGGCCTGCGTACCGAGCCTCGGGGGCCCGGTCGGCCCGCTCGTCGCGATTGAGGGCACGCCACCGCGCCTCGGGCGGATGCCGGAGGGCTGCCCCTTCTCGCCGCGCTGCCCGCGCGCGATCGAGCCCTGCGCCGATGAAATGCCGCAACTCATTCGCGAGGCTGAGCGCCGCATCGCCTGCTGGAGGCCGCAATGACCGGCCCAATCCTTTCGCTGCGAAACGTGACGAAATCCTTCCCGCAGGGCGGCGTGATCGATCGCCTGCTCGGCCGCGACAGTCGCTTCGTCGCGCTCGACGGCATCTCGCTCGATATCGCGCG
Organism: Hyphomicrobiales bacterium; assembly: GCA_900473415.1. Taxonomy (GTDB): domain Bacteria; phylum Pseudomonadota; class Alphaproteobacteria; order Rhizobiales; family Beijerinckiaceae; genus Allobosea. Next base: position 65,435 of record UCLR01000020.1, on the reverse strand, counting down.
CGGCGAAGTTGTCGGCATCGTCGGCGAGAGCGGCTCGGGCAAGTCGACGCTGGCGAGCCTGGCCGTCGGCCTGGCGCAGCCGACGTCCGGCGAGGTCCTGCTCGACGGCGAGCCGCTGTCCGCGCTGATGCGCAACCATGCCGGCCCCTGGCGGCGGCGCATCCAGATGGTGTTCCAGGATTCGGCCAGCGCGCTCAATCCGCGCAAGACGATCGGGCGCTGCCTCGGCGAAACGCTGGCGCTGCGCAGTGTGCCGCGCAACGAGCGCGAGCGGGAGGCGCGGGCTCTGCTGGCCCTGGTCGGACTTGGCCCGGAAATGGCGCCACGCCTGCCGCACGAGGCCTCTGGCGGTCAGCGCCAGCGTATCGGGCTCGCACGCGCGCTGGCGATGCGGCCCGACATCCTAATCGCCGACGAACCGGTCTCCTCGCTTGATGTCTCGCTACAGGCGCAGGTCATCAACCTGCTCTCGCGGCTCACGAAGGAACTCGGCCTGACTCTGCTCTTCATCAGCCACGACCTCGCGCTGGTGCGCGCACTCTGCACGAGGATCATCGTGATGCGGAGGGGCCAGATCGTCGAACAGGGCCCCTGCCTCGATGTGCTCGCTCGGCCGAGCCATCCCTACACCCAGCTCCTGATCGCGGCCGTGCCGAAGGGCATCGCCGGGCGGCGCTCTACAGACCGGCCCGATGCCCTGAGCGCCGCCGCAGCCACACCCCAAACCCGGGACGAGTTCCATGGCGCAGCATAGCTACAGGATCGGCATCGATATCGGCGGGACCTTTACTGACGTGGTGGTCGCGCGCGACGACGGCCTGGTCGAGACCCGCAAGGTCCCCTCGACGCCGGACGATTACAGCCGTGGCATCGCGCTCGCGATCAAGGCGCTGCTCGAGGAGTTCCAGACGACGCCGGATCGCATCACTGGCATCGTGCACGCCACCACGGTCGCGACCAACGCCATCCTCGAACACAAGGGTGCCCGCACCGGCCTGCTGACCACCGAGGGCTTCCGCGACGTCCTGGAGATGCGGCGCCTGCGCATCCCGGTGCTCTACGACCTGCAATACGACAAGCCGAAGCCGCTGGCGGCGCGTCATCTGCGGCTGGAGGCGCGGGAGCGGCTCGGGCCCGACGGCTCGGTGCGCGTTCCGCTCTCGGAAGAGGACGTGCGCGCGGCGGCGCGGCGCTTCCGCGAGGCGAAGGTCGAGGCGGTCGCGATCAGCTTCCTGCACGCCTATGCCAATCCCGCGCATGAGGTCGCGGCCGAAGCCATCCTGCGCGAGGAGCTGGGCGAGGAGGTCTATATCTGCCGCGGCTCAGAGATCCTGCCCGAAATCCGCGAATACGAGCGCACCAGCACGGTTGTGGTGAACGCCTATATCGGCCCCGTCGTGCGCAATTATGCGAGCGCGCTGACGGCCCGGCTCGCGTCGATCGGCGTCACCTGTTCGGTCGAGATGATGCATTCGGGCGGCGGTATCATGCGGCTCGGCTCGGCGGTGAAGCGCGCCGCCTCGCTGGTCGAATCCGGCCCGGCCGCCGGCGTCATCGCTTGCGCCCGCCTCGTCTCGGGCAGCGAGGAACCGAGTGTCATCTCCTTCGACATGGGTGGCACCACGGCCAAGGCTGCGCTGATCGAGCATGGCGAACCCGCACGCACGACCGAGTACGAGGTCGGCGCCGGCATCAATCTGTCGAGCAAGCTGGTCAAGGGCGGCGGCTATCCGATCAAGATGCCCTTCATCGACGTGTCCGAGATCGGCGCCGGCGGCGGCAGCATCGTCGCCATCGATCGGATGAGCCAGGTCTCGGTCGGCCCGCAGAGCGCCGGCGCCTATCCCGGGCCGGTCTGCTACGGGCTCGGCGGCTGGCAGGCGACGCTGACCGACGCCTTCCTGACGCTCGGCTACATCAACGACGTGGCGCTGGCTGGCGGCAGCTTCCCGCTCAAGGCCGATGCCGGCCGCGCCGCGCTCAACGACCAGGTCGCCCGGCCGCTGGGGCTCGACCTCACGCAGACGGCGCGCGGCGTTCTGACATTGGCCGTCACGACGATGACCCGCGCCGTCAAGGCGGTCTCGACCTATCGTGGCCGCGATCCGCGCCAGGCGACGCTGGTCGCCTTCGGCGGTAACGGCCCGGTTGTCGCCTCCGAGGTGGCACGGGCGCTGGGCATCCGGCGCGTGGTCATCCCGCGCGGCGCCGGCGTCTTCAGCGCGCTCGGCCTGCTGCGGTCGGATGTCGAGCAGGAATTCGTGCGGCCTTCGCACCGGCGAGCCGGCGAGCTGGACGATGGTGAGCTCGATCGCCTCTTCGCGGAGCTGACAGAGGACGCCAGGCGCGTCCTGACCCTCGAAGGCTATGAGATGGCGCAGGCCGAATTCCGCTATGCCGCCGACCTGCGCTATGTCGGACAGGCCTATGAGCTGACCGTCCCGGCCAGGCGTTTCGCCATCGACGAATTGTCGGAGCTGTTCCACCAGGAGCACGAGCGCACCTATGGCCACCGCTCGCAGAAGGACCAGGTCCATCTCGTTAACGCCCGGCTGACGGTGCGCATGCCGCTGATCGCGCCGCGGCAGCAATTCGCGGCCGAGCCGCCGATGCGTCGCAACGACCGCGTTGTCGCGTTCGAAGCCGGGAGGAGATCCGCAACGGTGGCCGTGATCGGCCGGGCGGACCTCGACGGTACGGCGCGGCAAGGCCCCTTCGTCATCGAGGAATATGACTGCACCTGCGTCGTCGGACCCGACCAGACCGCCCGCCTCGACGAGGCCGGCAATATCGACATCACCCTGGAGGCCGCATGAGCGCGCGCGACATCGACCCCATCACGCTCGAGGTGATCCGCAACGCCCTGGCCTCGACCGCCGACGAAATGGCGCTGATCGTGATGCGCAGCGCCTATTCGCCGGTGGTGCGCGACATCATGGATTACTCGACGGCGCTCTGCGACGGGCAGGGCCGCGTCATCGCCCAGGGCCTCACCCTGCCGATCCAGCTCTGCTCCTTCCCGCGGATCATGGGCTTCGTGCGCGAGCGCTATGGTGACACGCTGAAGCCGGGCGACGTGCTGATCGCCAATGATCCCTACGGCTCCGGCGGCCAGCACCTGCCGGATGTCTATATTCTCAAGCCGATCTTCGTCGACGGCCGGCTCGCGGGCTTCGCCGCGACGGTGGCGCACCACACCGATCTCGGCGGCATCGTGCCGGGCAGCGTCGCGATCTACGCGACTGAGATCCAGCAGGAAGGCCTGCGGCTGCCGCTGATCAAGCTCTACGAGGCGGGCGAGCCGGTCGATGCGGTCTTCCGCATTCTGGAGGCGAATACGCGCTCGCCGGTCGAGGTGCTCGGCGACGTGCGTGCGCAGATCGCGGCCTGCAACATTGCCGACGAGGGCTTGCGCACACTGGTCCGGCGTTACGGAGCCGCCGCGCTGGACGGCTATGTCGACGCGCTGCACGACCACGCCGAGGCGATGATGCGCGACGTCATCCGTGCGCTGCCGAATGGTGTCTACCGCGCCACCGACTATATCGACGGCGTCGGCGAGAACCCGGAGCCGCTCGCCATCGTCGTGACGGTCACCGTCGCCGACGACACGATCGACATCGATTTCGACGGCACAGCGGGGCAGGTTGCGGCCTCGATCAACTGCCCGATCTCGCTGCCGGAATCCGCCTCCTTCTGCGCGATTCGGTGTCTGTCTCAGCAGGATATCCCGAACTGCGAGGGCTACCTCAGGCCGATCACGGTGCGGGCGCCCGAGGGCTGCCTGGTCAATCCGCGTTATCCCGCCGCCTGCGGTGCGCGCGGCGTCGTCGGCTATCGCGTCTTCGATGCGATCATGCAGGCGCTGGCGCAGGTCGTGCCGGAACGGGCGATCGGCGGTTCGGAGGGCGGGCCCTATCTGCTCGCCGCCGGCGGAACTCATGAGGGACGTTCCTTCGTGCTCAATGAGATGGTGGTGGGGACCTGGGGCGCGCGCGCCGGAAAGGACGGCATCGAAGGCATCTCCAATCCCGCCGCCAATCTCTCGAACCAGCCGGTCGAGATGATCGAGACCGACATGCCGGTCGAGGTGCTGCGCTACGGCCTCATGACGGATTCCGGTGGGCCGGGGCAGTTCCGCGGCGGCCTCGCCTTCGTCCGCGAGTTCCGCTTTGTCGCCCCCGCGCGTTTCGTCCTGCGCGGCGACCGGCGCGACCATCCGCCCTTCGGCCTGGAAGGCGGCGCGGCCGGCGCCTCCTCGGCGCATATCTTCGTTGGCGCCGACGGCGCTGAGCGGCACCTGCCGACCATGCCGATGCAGAGCTTCTCGGCCGATAGCGGCGACATTTTCCGGCTCATCGGAGCGGGCGGCGGCGGCTATGGCGATCCGCTGATGCGCGAGCCGGCTCACATCGCCGACGATCTGCTAGAAGGCAAGGTTTCGGCTGCGGGGGCGGTACGCGATTACGGCGTCGTCTTCACGGGAGACGGCACAACGATCGACCTCGCCGCGACGCAGGCGAAGCGTGCGGAGCTGGCGGGAGCACGCATATGAGCCTGGCACCCTTCGGCGCCGCGGCGCTCAACCAGACGATCATCGGCGAACCGGGCAGCCGTACCCGCCTCGAAACGCCCGCCGCAGTGCTCGATCTCGACCTGTTCGAGCGCAATGTCGCGCTTCTCGCCGAGACCTGCCGCAAGGCGGGGCTGCATGTCCGTCCCCATGCGAAGTCGCACAAATGCGCCGAGATCGCCCGGCGGCAGATGGCGGCAGGAGCGCTGGGCGTCTGCTGCGCCAAGCCCGGCGAACTGCTGGCCCTGTTCGAAGGCGGCGTGACGGACCTGCTGCTCAGTGCCCCGATCGCCAGCCCGGTGAAGATCGACGCCCTCGCGCGCGCTGCGGCGGCAGGCGGACGCATCTCGGTCATCGTGGACCGAGCCGATCTGATCCGAGCCTTTGATGACGCCGCCAGGCGGCATGGCACGAGCTTTGACGTCCTCATCGATCTCGATGTCGGCCTGAGGCGCAGCGGCGTCGCGACGCCTGCGGAGGCCGTTGCGCTGGCTCGCCTCGTGAACGAGGCGAGAGGCCTCCGCTACATGGGCGTGCAGGCCTATCAGGGACGCGTCCAGCATATCGATGATTTCGAGGAGCGGCGCGCCGGCAATCGCGCTATGGGGCGGCTGCTCGCGGCAATGCTCGGCGCCTTGCGCGAAGCCGGACTGCCGCCAGGGATCGTCTCCGGCGGCGGCACCGGCAGCCATCTGCTCGATGGCGAGGAGCGTCTCCTGACCGAAATCCAGGCCGGCTCCTACGTCTTCATGGATGAGGCCTATAACAGCGTCGACATCCACGGCCGTGGTGGGCCGGAATTCGAGCCGGCCCTGCGGATCGCCGTGACGGTGATCGGCCACAGCTCGGCCGGCTTCGCCATCACCGACGGTGGCAGCAAGAGCTTCGCGCTGGACGGCCCGCCGCCGCGGGTATTCCTGGCCGGCCGGATGGTGGGCCGGATCGAATGGTGCGGCGACGAGTTCGGTCGCATTCTGCCTGAGCCCGGCTTCGACACGTTGCCGATCGGCACGGTCGTCGAATGCACCGTGCCCCATTGCGACCCGACCACCAATCTGCACGATTTCTTGCATGTCGCGAGCGGCGATCGGCTGATCGCGCTATGGCCGGTGGAGGCCCGAGGCCGGTCCGACTGAGAACCCCATTGGATGAGGCAAGAGCGCCACTTGCAGACATTGAGCCACGGCCGGAAAGCAGACGTTTTCGCATCAGTGGCATCGCGCTTTTGTCACTAACGCCCGCCACCTGGAAATATCGTCGGACGCAAGCGATGATCAGCCGGGCCGCCTGAAAACATGTTCAGGCTGCTCGCCGGCGATTTCGTTGGCGACGGCGATCGCGATAACGCCCGCGGCCCAGCTCGACACGACATCGCTGGGGTAGTGGACACCCAGGTAGATGCGGCTGATGCCCACCGCGATGATCGCCAAGATCGTGACCGCCATCGCATACGCTGTGATCGCTCGGCTGACCGCACGCCACGATCGAGCCGTAGCCGAAGAACCTAGAACGGTTGGCAGCCGGGCCGGCCAAGTCCATCAGCACCTCAGCGACCGATTACCTTTCGCGGAATGCCTTTGCGATCTGATCCCTGAGCGGCTTGACGACGTACTGCAGGGGGGTGCGGTCCTCGGTTCGTACGAAGACGTCGGCCTGCATGCCCGCTGTGACGCGCTGGGGTGCGAAGCGTGCATATTCGCCGGCGGGAATCGAGACCCGGATCGTGTAGAACGTCGCTCCGGTCTGCTGATCGCGGGTGGTGTCCGCCGAGATCCGGCTGACGGTGCCGCCGAGTTCGGGCGTCGTGCGCTGGTTCGAGGCGTGGAGCTTGATGTGCGCGGGCTGGCCGAGCGCGATCTGGTCGATGTCGGGCGGGTTGATCCGCGCTTCGAGCTGCAGCGCATCCTCCGCCGGCACGATCAGCATCGCCGGCTCGGACGGCGAGATGACGCCGCCGACGGTGTGGACCGCGAGCTGGTGCACGAAGCCGGCTGCCGGTGCCTTGATGTCGATGCGCTTGAGCTGATCCTCGGCTGCGACCCGCCGTTCCGTGAGCTCTGCTGTCTTTCCCTGGATCTCGCGCAGCTCCTTCATCACCTCTTCACGCAGGACGTCATCGATCTGGATGATTTGGAGCTCGGTCTCGGCGATACGACCTTCCGCCTGGGCAACTGCGGCCATCAGGCGGCCCTTCTGCCCATCGAGATTGGCGGCCTCGCGCTCAAGGGCGGCCTTGCGGCTGAGGGCGATCAGGCTCTTTTCGTAGAGGCCGCGAACACCGACGAGCTCCTCCTCGATCAGCGTGGCCTGCCGGTCGCGCGCCGCCTGCTGGGCCTTCAGCCCGATAATCTCGTCGCGCAGCTGGCCGACCCGCTTGAGGAGCTGCGCCTTCTGGCCGTCGCGGGCCGAGCGCCGCGCCTCGAACAGGCTTTGCTCGGCCGCGATCAATTCCGCGATCTCGGCCTCGCCCTGGCGCACCGCCAGCTTCGGCTCGGGCACGACCGCGGCTTTGCGATCCCGCTCGGCCTGCAACCTGGCGCGGCGCGCGGCAAACTCGTCCAGCTGCTTGGCGACAATCTGCAGATTGGCCCGCGTGACCGTGCCGTCGAGACGGATCAGCAGTTGATCCTGCTCGACCTTGTCGCCGTCGCGGACCTTCAGCTCGCCGACGATGCCTCCGGTCGGGTGCTGGACCTTCTTAACGTTGCCGTCGACGACGAACTGGCCGGTCGAGACCACGGCGCCCGACCATGTCGTCGCGACCGCCCAGACGCCGACTGTGCCGGTGAACAGCGCCACACCGGCTCCACCGACGATGGCCAGACGCCGAAGCGCCTTGCCGAACTCCGGTCGCTCCTCTGAAGGGGCACTGCTCATGATGCCACCGCCTGACGATGGACGCTGGGCAGCCCGCCCTGCCGCAGGACCCTCTGCAGGATCTCCTCCTTCGGCCCAAAGGCGTTGATCCGGCCGTCCGCCATCACGGCGATCTGGTCGACGCCGGCGATCGCGGTCGGGCGGTGCGTGACCACGACGACGATGCCTCCTCGTTCGCGCACGTCGAGCACGGCTTGGGTCAGAGCCTCGTCCCCGTCATGGTCGAGATTGGAGTTCGGCTCGTCGAGCACGACCAAGAACGGGTTGCCGAACAGGGCGCGCGCCAGCGCCACTCGCTGGCGTTGACCGCCGGAAAGCGCAGCGCCGCCTTCGCCGATCATCGTGTCATAGCCGTTCTCCAGCTTCAGGATCAGCTCATGCGCGCCGGCGGCCTGGGCTGCCGCTACGACAGCGTCGTCCGGAGCATTCGGCAAGAAGCGGCTGATGTTCTGGGCGACGGTTCCGTCGAAAAGTTCGATATCCTGCGGCAGGTAGCCGACATGCTGCCCGAGCTCGGCGGCATCCCAATGGGGCAATGCCGCGCCGTCGAGACGGACCTCCCCTTTCAAGGGCTTCCAGACACCGACCAGCGTCCGCACCAGGGTGGATTTGCCCGATGCGCTGGGGCCGATGATACCGAGGCCCTGACCGGCCTCCAGTCTCAACGAGACGCCTTGCAGAATGGGATTCTGACGGCCGGGCGCGGCGACAAACAGGCTTTCCGCCGTCAGGAGCCGGCGCGGCGCCGGCAAGGCCGTCCTGTCGTCATCGGCGAGAGCCGGGGCCTCGAGAACCTGCCTCAGCCGGGCATAGCCCTGCCGGGCCGAGACGAAGCCCTTCCAGTGCGCGACCGCGGTCTCGATCGGGGCCAGCGCCCGTGAGGTCATGATCGACGCGGCGATCATGGCGCCGCTGGAGACACCATCATGGATCGACAGATAAGCGCCCAGCCCCAGCACCGCGGACTGCAGCACCATGCGAAAGACCTTGGCGAAGGAGCCGACCCCGCTCGCCGTGTCGGCGCCGGCGAGCCAATCCCGGACATGGCGCCGATTGGCATCCCGCCAGCGGCGCTGGAATGCCGGCACCATGCCCATGGCGGTCAGAGCCTCGGCATTGCGGCGGCTGGCCTCGGCGATTGCGTGGCGCACGCCAGCGCTCGCCATCTGAGCCTTGGTCGCAATCCGGCTGCTGCGCTCGATGCTCCAGGTAAGCAGGAGAATGACGAGGCCCCCGCTGACCGCCAGCCAGCCCAGCCAGGGGTGCAGCAGGAAACATCCGGCGAAGAAGATCGGCATCCATGGCATGTCGAACAGCGCCGTCGGCCCCAGCGACGACAGGAAGGCCCTGATCTGGTCGAGGTCCCGGATCGGCTGCATCGCCTGCTCGGACCGGAAGCCCATCAGAGGCAGGCGCTGTGCCGCGGCGAAGGCCGCCGGCGAGAGCGCTTCGTCGAAGCGCGCCCCGATCCGCGTCAACATCCGCATGCGCACCGCGTCGAGCAAGCCCTGCAGCATATAGGCCGCCAGCAGCAGCAGCGACAGGCCGATCAGGGTCGGCACGCTGCGCGAACTCAGCACGCGATCATAGAGCTGCAGCATGTAGAACGAGCCCGACAGCATCAGCACATTGATGAGGCCGGAGAAGATCGCGACCACCACGAAGGCCTTGCAGCAGGATGCGAGTGCGGCGGCGACGATGGAGCCGGGTGGTGAGGGAGGCGTCCTGACCATCATGACGCGCTCCCTGTGCATTTCCGAGAGGGAGCAGCGGCGTGACGGCCCCCCGTCGCCATGCCGCTTTCCGCTTCGATGTGCCAGACCTTCCCGCGAGGAGACAACGGCATGACACGCTCCCCCTGCTAGAGGATCTGCAGATCGCTTGCCTGCAGCGCGGTTACCCCGACGAGCCTCACCACCGCGACGGCGTCTGCCCCATTGCCACCGGTTGCATCCCAGTAGACCGTCCCAGCATCAGCCCCGGCATTGTCGAAGATGAAGTAGCCGCCAGAGCCCGGCTGAGTGGCGTTGCCGATCACTGCGGCCGAAACCAGCACCGCGTTCTGGCCGGAAACGAGGCCGCCCCCGAAGCCGCCGGCCGAGAAGCCCAGCTTGTCGGGGCCGGAGGCGAAGTCGGTAACGGTGTCGAGACCATCCGTCGGGAGATTGAACACGAACGTGTCGCCGCCCGCTCCACCGGTGAGGACATCGTTGCCGGCGCCGCCATCCAGGATGTCGCGGCCGGCCTCACCGGACAGCGTGTCATTGCCACCCAAGCCAGAGAGACGGTCGTTGCCAGCCCCTCCAGCGAGCGCATCGTCACTCGCTCCACCGGTCAGGACGTTATTGAGCCCGTTGCCCGTACCCGTGAACGGGCCGGAGCCGACGAAGCTCAGATTCTCGACATTGGCCGACAGAGCGTAGGTCTGCAGAACGGTCCGAACCTCATCGATACCGGCGCCGGCATTCTCGACCACCACGTCGAGCGCATTGTCCACGATGTAGACGTCGGCGCCCGCACCACCCTCCGCCCGATCGGCACCGAGGCCGCCGTCGAGCAGGTCGGCGCCCCCTCCTCCCAACAGTACATCGGCGTCGGCACCACCGATCAGCACGTCATCGCCGGCGCCGCCATCAAGCTCATCGGTTCCGATCCCGCCATCCAACCGATCCGCCCCGCCATCGCCGCGCAGATCGTCGGCGCCAGCGCCACCAGCGACCACATCATCGCCGCCGCGACCATCGAGGGTGTCATTGCCGCCGCCGCCGGTAAGAACATTGTCCAAACCATTGCCGGTCCCGCTGAAATTCCCCACGCCGATGAAGGTCAGATTCTCGACATTGGCACCCAGTGTAAAGGCACTGGCGGTTGCCAGCACCAGATCGGAGCCGGCGCCTGCCTGTTCGACCACAACGTCGGAAGCGCTGTCGACATGGTAGGTGTCGTCGCCGAGGCCGCCCACCGTCCGATCGTTGCCGGCGGCGCCGTCGAGAACGTCGTTGCCGGCGCCGCCAGTAATGACGTTGGCGAGCCCGTTGCCTGTCCCGGTGAAGGCGCCTGTGCCGGTAAAGGTCAGGTTCTCGACATTCGCCAAGGCGGCAAGCGAGTAGGCCGCGACGGCCGTGCGAACCGTGTCGGTCCCGGCGCCGATATTCTCGGTGACCGTGTCCCCGGCATTGTCGACGACATAGGTATCGTTGCCGGTCCCACCGGCCATTGCGTCGGCGCCAGTGCCACCGTCGAGCGTGTCCCCCCCGCCACCGCCATTGAGGACGTCGTTGCCGGCGAGGCCGAGCAGCGTATTGGCGGCGCCGAGACCAGTCAGCGTCTCCTCCTCGCTCGTGCCCGTGATGACGGCCGCGTTCGAGGTTTGCGTGGCGCCGGCGACATTGGTGACGGTGACTGTGATGAGCTGCTCGTCGAAAGCGCCGGAACCGTCGGTGACGCGCACTCGCACGTCATAGAACTGATCGGGGATGCCGCCGTTCAGGTTCGGGTTCTCGAAATCCGGAGCCTGCAGGAATACCAGCGCCCCGGTCTGGCTGTTGATGCTGAACAGGTTTCGATCGAAGCCGCCGCTGATCGAATAGGTCAGCGTTTCGCCGGGATCGGGATCGGACGCCGTGACGGTCGTGACCGCCATTGCGTTCTCAGGGATCCCGAGCGCCGCTCGATCAGCGCCCCCGTTTGAGGTAAGAACTGGTGCATGATTGACAGAGGTCACGTGGATCGTGGCCATCGCGCTCGCGACATCGGCGCCGCCATTGGCATTGCCATCGCCGTCGGTCATCGTGAACAAGAGCGAGCGAGGGGCGAGCGAGGGCGTTTCCGAACTGTTCGCATAGAGGATTTGCCTCGTCAGCGCTTGAATCGCAGTTGTCGTCGCTGCGTCGCTCGTGAACGAGATCACCAAATTGCCGCCATTGGCGCCGCCGGTAAACGTCCCGATCGGGGTGCCGCTGAACGTCACGGTGTTTCCACTCACGCCGATCTGCCCCGCTCCGCTGCCCTGGTTCCCGATACTCAACTGATCGGCAGTGGAACCGTTCGCAGCGAAGCCGATATTCAGGATGCCGCCATTGAAGTTGGTTGAATCCACGTCGGAGACCGTTGCATCCGGAGCGACTGCGGTCGCCGCTTGGTTCTCAGTATAGGCCAGGATTGCGCCCGTCCCGGCGGCCGTGCCATCGAGGTCGAGCACCGGTGCGTCGTTCACCGTCGCGACGTTGATCGTCGCGGTGTCACTGCCCGTCAGATTGGGGGGCCCACCGGTGTTGCCCCCATCGTTCAGGATGAATGTAACGATTCGCGCGTCCGTCGACGGATCGTCCGACGTATTCGAGAACTGGACGTCCCTCAACAGCGCCTGAACGGCCGCCGGGGTGGGCGCCGTATTGGTGAAGAAGTTAATGGTCAAGTCGGCGCCGTTGACGCCACCGCTGAACGTCCCGAACGCGATGCCCTGGAATGAGACCGTATTGCCGCTGATGCCGATCTGTCCGACCCCCGTGCCGATGTTGCCGATGGTGAGCTGGTCCGCCGGGGTGCCATTGGCCGTTAACGAAACGGTCAACGAACCGCCCGAGAACCATATTGCATCGACGTCGGTCACCGTCGCGGCAGGAGAGATCGCCGTCGCCGCGTGGTTCTCCGTATAAGTCACCGTGTTGCCGGCCGTCACAGCCGGGGGGTCATTCACGCTTTTCACGTTGACCGTTGCCGTTGCCGTAGCCGTGCTCGCCCCGCCGTTGCCGTCGTCCAGCACGTAGGTGTATGTCCGCGGAATTCCGGCCGGAATATCCCCTTGGCCGTTCTCATAGTGAATGTCGCGTACCAGCGCCTGGACGGCCTCCGCCGTCACCGAGGAGCCGTTGAAAGTGATCACAAGGTCACCTCCGGCGGTCCCGCCGGAGAATGTGCCGATCGCGGTACCCTCATACGACACGGTGTTCCCGCTGACGCCGATCTGGCCGGCCCCCGTGCCAATGTTCCCGATGGTCAGCCGATCCGTTCCCGCGGAGAGAGTCTGAGCAACTCTGAGCGAGCCACCGCTGAAATCCGCGGAATCGGTATCCGATACCACCGCCTCCGGGGCGATCGGGGTGGCTGCCTGCTGTTCCGTGTAGTTCATGGTCACGTCGCGCCCGGCAGCCGCACCATTGAGGTCGAGCGCCGGAGCCTCGTTGACATTGGTCACGGTGACCGCGATTGCCTGCGTGTCGCTGCCGCCATTGCTGTCCGAGACCTGGACGGTGACGTCGTAGACATTGTTGCCGCCGGCGTCGGCTGGTGTCTCGAAGTCGGGCGCCGCGACGAAGGTGAGCACGCCGGTCTGGCTGTCGATCTCGAACTTCGCCGCATCCGCGCCGCCGCCATTCCCGGCCGACACGATTGAGTAAGTCAGCGATTGGCCGGCGTCGGGATCCGTGGCGACGACGGTCGTGACCGAGGTCGAATTCTCCGCGATGGTGACGGCTGCTGTATCACCGCCGCCGTTCGAGGTGATGACGGGTAGCGGGTTTGGGGGGGGCGCCGAGGTGATGGTCACCCCCGCATACAAGTCGCCGAACGCGATAAACGGGCTGACCGCAATGGTCCCGCTGATCCGCCCTGACAGGATGATCGATCCTTCGAAGCCCGGCACGCTGGGAGAGCTATCATAGTCCAGATATGTATCGGTGCCGTCGAAGCGCAGGCGGTAGGCGTCCGGGGACTGGGAACCGGCGAACACGGCGATCGTTTCCCCGTACTCGTAGTCGGTGATTCGGTCCCCATTCCAATCGGTCACGCTGCCCCAGTAGCGATCGACGCCGGCGCCTCCGGTCAGCGCGTCCACGCCCCACTGGCCGCGCAACTCATCGTTGCCGCTACCGCCGACCAGTGTGTCGTTGCCGAGATTGCCGACGAGGACGTCGTCCAAAGCGCCGCCATGAATGATGTCGTCGCCGGCCGTGCCCGTGACATTGTCCGGATCGACATTGGTGACCCCAATCGAGAGCACCTGGTCGAAAGCCGCACCGCTGCCGTCGGTGGCGCGGACGGTGATCTGGTGGGTCGCGCTCTGTTCATAATCGAGCGCGACCCCATTCGCGACGACGAGCTGATTGCCGCCGGCGATGGCGAAGCGCCCGGCGGCATCGTCCAACAGCGTGAACGAGGTCGAATCGCCAGCGTCCGGATCGCTTGCGGTCAGGATGCCGACGAGCGTGCCGTTATCCGCGTCCTCGGCAATGGCCAAACTCGAAAGCAAGACCTGCGTCGGCGCCTCATTCGCATTGGTCACCGTGACCGTGATGAGCTGTTCGTCAAAGGCACCGGAGCCGTCGGTGGCGCGCACCCGTACGTCATAGAACTGGTCGGGGATGCCGCCGCTCAGGGTTGGGTTCTCGAAATCCGGAGCCTGCAGGAACGCCAGTACTCCGGTCTGGCTGTCGATGCTGAAGAGGTTTCCATCGAAGCCGCCGCTGATCGAATAGCTTCGAGAATCGCCCGGATTCGGATCGGACGCCGTGACGGTCGTCACTGCCGTCGTATTCTCCGCGACAGTGACGCCCGCTGTATCGCCACCGCCGTTCGAGGTGATGACGGGCGGCACGTTCGGAGCGGGCGGGTTGAGGAGATCCGCGAGGCTCACCGTGCCGTCAGCGAATTGGAAGAACTCGACCTCGCGCACCGTGTCCTCGCCATCGTTGCGGAGGTTGGTGACCGGATCGAGCGGATCGGGCCTCAGGTCGGTGATCATGATGCCATTCGCGCCGGCAACGGCGGTGTAGTCGGCGCGGTTTCCGCGGAAGATGGCAGTATCGGTGCCAGCGCCGCCTTCGAGCGTGTCGTTGCGGCCACCGCCGAGCAGAATGTCGTCTCCCTCGCGACCCTGCAGGAGGTTGTCGCGGTTGCCGCCGTAGATGACGTCGTCACGGACGGTGCCGATCACGTTCGGGATATTGGGGATGCTGTCCCTGTCGCCGAAGGTGTCGATGGCCGTGTCCAGGCCTACCTCGTTTCCGTCCGGCCCGATGAGCACCTCAATGTATGGATCGCGGCCCAGCAGATTCACGTAGATGCCGTTCGTCCCGTCTTCAGCGCCGTAGTCAAGCGTGTCCACGCCCAGTCCGCCGTCCATCGTGTCGGCGCCTGCGCCGCCGATGATCGTGTCGGCGCCATTCCCGGCATTGATGACGTCCGCGCCCGCACCGCCGCTGATCGTGTCGTCGCCGTCCCCGGCATCGATGACGTCTGCGCCCGCGCCGCCACTGATCGTGTCATTGCCGCCGCCGGCATCGACGAAGTCGTCACCAGCGCCGACAATCAGGACGTTGGCATTCCCCCCTCCATAGATTTCGTCCCGAAACTGCGTGCCGGTGACATTCCTGACACCCGGGATAGAGTCAGTGCCGTCGAAAGAGTCGATGACCGTATCGGGCAGGATGTTGCCCTGAACGGTCTGCGCGCTCATGTTCACCTTAATGCCGTGAGTGGCACCGAAATTGACGTCGAGGCTGTAATCGACGGTATCGGGGCCTTGGCCGCCCGAGCCATAGAAGGTGTCGTTGCCGGCAAGTCCATAGAAGGTGTTGCTCGCCGTGCCCGGTGCTCCGGTACCGTTGCCGCTGTAGAAGACGTCGGCGCCCGCAGTGCCACGCACCGCTTCGATTTCACTGAGCGTGTCGATTGACCCGAAACCGTCGCGAGCCGTTCCAGCGGCCACGGTGACACCGTTGACCGTCTGCGAGGTCGTGCTGAGATTGACGATCACAGGGGCTGTGCCGCCGGAGGCCGCGTCGCCCTGATAGGACGCCGTATCGAACCCAGCGCCGCCATTCAGCGTATCGCCACCGGCTCCGCCCTCGAGAAGGTCGTTGCCGCCGAAGCCGCTGATCGTGTCAGCCTCGGCCGTTCCCGGCAGGACATTGTCGAGCTCGTCGCCAGGGATCTGGGCCATGATCTTGCTCCCGCTAAGACAGAAAGCGCGGGACCGAGCCTGCGCCCCCCAGCACGCGGCCGCATGACCCAAATGGGCTATGGGGCCTGTTCATGAGGAGCGAGCGCTCGCGTGGCGGCTCAAAAGGCGCGTGGAGGAAATGTCGTCGAAATGCGCGCGAGTAGAAGCACCAGTTCCGCCTGGCGGTGCGTGCTGGTCTTGGCAAAGATGCTCTTCAATTGATTGCGGGCCGTCTCTCGCGTCACGTGGAGCGTCTCGCAGGCAACGTCGAGGCTGCCCCCGCCGCCGATAATGGCGGCCAGACGCGCTTCGGCGGCCGTCAGGCCGAAGGTGGCGCCGAGGACGGAGGCCAGAGGCTGCGGCTGCGCCTCCAGATCGGTCACGAGGAGCAGAACGCGCCCGCCCGAAAAGGGCTCGCTCGCGGCGCTGGACAGGGCATGAGAATGGACCACGATCGGGCGGCGCTCGCTGCGGCGCACGACAATTCGCTTGCCGGTCACCGCACGTGATAGAGGGGAACGGCACGCATCGGCGAGCCTGGTGAATGCCGCGGCGGCCTCGTGGTCCTGCACCAGAATGCGCGCACCGATCACACGGAACCATTGGTCGTAAATGCTTGCGGCCGCGGCATTCTCGCGCAGGACACGGCCGAAGTGATCAAGCACCAGCGCTGGCTGTCCGATCAGATCGAGCGCGTCGGTCATGCCGATGATGCGGGCACGGCCAACGGCGCGCGAGATCGTCGCCGCCTCGGTCAGGCTCTGGCAAAGCGTGGCCAGCTTCGCTTGTTCGTCCGGATCGAAGTAGCCTTGCTTGATGTTGCGGTGAAGGGCCATGCACCAGAAGTCATCATCTGAACGGAATGCGACGCCA
Organism: Hyphomicrobiales bacterium; assembly: GCA_900473415.1. Lineage (GTDB taxonomy): Bacteria > Pseudomonadota > Alphaproteobacteria > Rhizobiales > Beijerinckiaceae > Allobosea. The sequence continues at coordinate 49,170 of UCLR01000020.1, read as the reverse complement.
GCCCACCAACGTAGCCCGAGAGGCGCCAAGAGCTCTTGATAATATGGCTCGCGCTCGATGGCGTCCGGGGTCATGAAATCCTGGTCCACACCGACGCCGGTCTTCAGCATCTTTGGAATTGCGCGGGTACGGATGTCGCGGTAGATCCAGCCATCGCTAAGGTATCGGTCCATAAGCTGTTGGCCGTTGGTACTGTTTGACGCCAGCGCCACACCTGGTGTGGCTAACGAGGCGCGAAAAAGAGATGCGCCCTGTGCGCCAGCGGCCACCGTCACCTCGTCAAGAACGTCACTCCAAGCGCCGGGATCGGCCACCACGTCCTGGATCCGGGCGCTGACCTTCTGGAGGGCGCCGAGATCGACCCGACGGGCCGTTTCAAGACGCACTGGATTGCCGAATGTCGTTCCGGCATCGGATGTGCCGCAGTCGGGATCTCTTCCCGGCCGTCCTCGCGACCGGCGTTCATCGGATGGCGGATGCTTGCCGAAGCGCACTTCGATGCCCCTCCCGATCTGACTTTGACACACTCCCGCGCGCCTGACGTTACGATAGACAATCAATTACCAATGTCCGACGTCAAATAAGCGGTAGCCCGCCTTGCTAGTGGGGCTTAAGAGGCTTCCGACGGCTTCTTTGCTCCCAAATGGTGGGGCAGGATCGAATGCGGCAATAATCGTGCTGCGTGCCTGTTCCTGCGAAATGGATTTGATCTGTTTCCTTGGACTGTCCACCGCCATGGAGGGTCAGGTCGCGCCAGAAGCGGAAATTTAACCTTGCCCGGAAGCAGACGTAACCGGGTGGCCGGCCTGGCTTCCGGACCCGACCCCATTCGCAACATTCAGGAAGTCCGCTTTCTGGCGGGCGAGAGCGCGATGAAGCCCTAAGCGGCCCTGGAGATTACCGCCTTGCCCTTGCCGCTGCGCTTGGCTGCGTAAAGCGCCTCGTCCGCTGCTGCCTTGACCCGATCGCCCTCGACCGCCCCTTTGCGAACAATTTCGATACCAACCGAGGTCCCCACGGTCACCAGGGCCCCGAGCACTGTATACGGCAGCCCCACCGTCAATACGGCTCGCTCGGCAACGACCTCCGCCGCTGCGGCGTCCGCGCCCGGCATGATGACCGCGAATTCATCGCCGCCGAGGCGGGCCAGAGTGTCACCACTCCGGACTGTTGAGGCGAGGCGCGCGGCAACCTGACGACGCAGTTCATCGCCGGCAGCGTGGCCGTAGCGGTCATTGACGGCCTTGAAGCCATCCAAGTCGAGCATAAGGAGCGCGAAAGGTCCTCTGCAGGCCGTGGCTAGGGACTCATCAAACGCGCGTCTGCTTGCGATTCCAGTCAGCGCATCCAGGCGCGCAGCAATGTCGAGCTCTCGTTCGGCGATCAGCACCGCTTCGATCTGTCTTACGATGTGCGCGGACGATTCAAAGACGCTGTAAAGGTAGAGCGCGAGCAGCACCGCCATTGATTGCAAGAGGAGGTCGCCTGTCAGCATCATGCAGATGACGAGCGTACCGAGAGCCGCCGTCGATAAAGTGGCGCAGATCCAGAAGCGCATGGTCCGCGCCGACGATCCCGCGGTCAGCGCCATCGTCAGGCCCACCGCGAGGATGTACCCATCTACGTAGCCCGCCTGGAAAATGCGCATTGTCAGTGCCGCGATCCCCCCTGTGAACGCGAACGCCGCCCAGGCATATGCGTCTTCCCATCGATGGGCCTGAGTGAGCGTCAAACTCTTGTTCTGGCGCGCATGGAACATGAGGATGCCGCCCACACGGACGACACTCGTTATGATCGCAGCCGCGAAGATCACCCAGAGTGCCGTATCTGCGGTTCGCATCTCTGAGAAAGGCAAGCCCGACAACGAGGTCTACTTGGTCAAGGGTACCTCGCTCCGCAAGATCGCGCAGAAGCTGACGGTCAAGACGGACGACAACAACACCCTTTCAGTGCGGCCTGAGAAGGGCAACAACGTCTTCGTCTACGCGTCCTGGCAGCCGCGTCGAGCCATTGCCTCAGCTTGCGCTCGAGCTTGGTAAGCTTTGGCTCATTGATCTGAATCGAAACTCGACCGCTAATGGGCCTTCAACCACGATGGGAGAGGCAGATGATGCCGAGGACATCGAAGGCGTTGGCTCTTGTGGCGCTACTCTCGCCATCGCAGTTGACGGCCGCACCAGCACGGTGGGAGCTCTACCCCGTCCCAGTTAGGGGGCTGAAGGAGCAGTTGAGCGTGTCTTTGCACGGCGCGATCCTGGTTGATCGCTCTACAGGACGCGCCTGGCGCTGTGCGACAAGGATCACCAAGGAGCGGCCGCAGGGGGTGGTTATTGGTCCCAACTCTTGTTCTGGATCACCGCCGGACCTACCGACAGACCCGGACCTGGTGGCGGTCCCGGACTTCGGCCCGAGAGGTCACGGCAGCAGCGAACCGAGCGGCCCCCTTTTCTGGGACGTGATCTGGTTCGTGAACCCGACCACAGGCGCCGTGAAATTCTGTCATCTCCAGACTGAGACGCTGCCTTGCCAGGACTTCACGGTCACGAACCCGACCCCATAGCCAAATGGCGACCTTGGGCGGGGGGCCCCAACAGTCGCAACAAAGACCTGCTTACAGAGCTAGGCCCGTTGACTCTGAAGATCGATGAGTGGCGGCCCCGATAACCCGGCACGGGCTTGACCACGCATGACCTGGCCCGCGAGCGGCGCATCAGGCTCAGGAAGCTCGCGCGCTTTGCCCCTGTGCGCCAGTCAGTCATTGAACGGATTCAGCACGGCTGGTCGCCCCAGCAGATCGCCGGCCGGAAATATGCCTATACCAATGCCAGGGCAGTCGATCAGGTGGCAGTCGCGCAGTAGTGGCTGTTGGTCCCGCTAGGCCACCGCGTAGGCACCGATTTCGAAAATGCTCGTGTCGTATTTTAGCCGCACGGAGAATACGCGTGTCATCGCAGGCCAGATACGTCGCGCGCATGCAGCGGATATTTTCGAGATTGCGCCCGCCCAGCCGTATCCGGAAGACCACGAGGATGCCCTCAGGCAGGCGCAGAACGGGCGCGACCGAGGCTTCGAGCCGCCATTGGGCGCGCCAGCCCCCCGAATGGGGGGCCAGCACGAACATGTGTCCTTTGCGACCAAGTGGGGCTCAAGCACATTCGGGCGGTATCCTCGCCACTTGAGCCGCGCCCAAAAGCTATCCGGACCCCGGGCCTTTGGAAGCAATGGCCCGGAGAGGCCCCGGGCCATTGCGCTGATTGACGATTGGAGCGCCGATTCGAGACCGAGGCCGGCGAGCGGCAGCGAAGCGATTTTGCCGCGCCGCTCATGACTGCCGGCAGCGCCGTCCTCCCCGCCCGCGACACGCGGCCGTTACGCCGTGCCCTTCAAGAAGCGCACGATCGGCGGAGCAACGCGCTCCGTCGCCTCGATCAGGATTGCGTGTTTCAGCCCCTCCAGGATGACGAGTTCAGAGTTTGGCAGCGCATCGGCGATCAGCTTGTTGAGCCGCGGGTTGCAGCCGCCATCGAGCTCTCCTGTCAGCACCAGGGATGGCGCAGTGACCTCGTGCAGCCACGGCGACATCTCGGTCTCGGCATAGATATGGAAGACGTTCAGGAACACGTCAGGATCGGTCGCGATCACCTGAGCCTTGCGGGCTTCGATCCGGTCCGCATGCTCGGCCTGGAACTTGTCAGTAAACCAACGATCCGCCAGCGTGCCCAGAACCGGGGGAATGCCCTTCTCTTCCATGGCAGCCACCACGGCCTTGACCTTGGCGCTGTCGTCCGGCGTACGGAACGCTGCCGTCGACAGCAGGCCGAGCGCCTTGACCCGGTTCGGGTAGGCGCGAGCGTAGGCGGGCCCGATCATGCCGCCGAGCGAATGGCCAATGAAGTGGGCTTTCTCGATGCCGAGCTTCGCCCGCAACGCCTCGAGATCAGCGACGAGTTCGTCCAGGCCGAAGCGCCCTTCGCCCTTGGGCGTATCGCCATGGCCGCGCAGATCATAGGCGATGCAGGTGAAATCGTTCTTCAGATGCTGGGTCAACGCAGCCCAGCTCGTCTTGCGGGCCCCGATCCCATGGATCATGAAGAGCGGCGGTCCGCTGCCCTCGACGACGTAGGAACTCTCTACGGCTTTCGTCATGACGCGAACTCCTTACGCGGGCTGTTTGGCCGCCGGCGCGGCCGTTTTTTCGGACAGGAGCTGGCCGGAAGCGGCCCAGTCCTCTGGCGCGACGTGCTGGAATACGACCTGCACGCTTTGGGGAGTGCCGCCACAGGTTGCGACGAAGCTGTCCGTCACAGCCTTCGCGAAGGCTTGCTTCTGCTCCTTGGTTCGCCCTTCCAACAGTTCGACGCGAATGATCGGCATTGTCAGTCTCCTCTTGTGAACTTGAAATCGTCGCCGAGGCGCCCTGCCCCGACCGCGCTAAAGCCTGCGGCTATCCTGAGCCGGCTCACAGCAGCACATAGAGCTTTCGAACCGTCTCGCTGATGACCCACAAGCCCTGGGTGTCCTGGGGGAAGTAGGCGACGTCGCCGGCGCTCAGCTCGATCGCGGCTTCATCGTCCGGCGCAAAGCTGCACTGGCCGCTGACGATGACACAGAGCTCGGCGGCACTCTGCTGTCGGCGCCATTGCCCGGGCGTCGACTCCCAGATGCCGATGCGCGCCCGCACTGAGGGATCATCGAGCAGCGGATGCGATCCGATCTGAGAGACGAGGTCACCGATCGGGTGGGGGACGGGGCCTCGCCCGGTGAGGGCCTCCTGCTTGCAACCGTCGATGGTCGTCAACTTCGTTACGATCGGCATAACCAGACCTTTAGTCCTATTTCAGCGATCGCGACCGCATCGCGCTCATGATCGCCATTGTTCAATTGCTGATGGAGGGCCTTGATCGACCGGCTTGGGTGGCACGCCGCCCCGATCCAGTGCAGGCAGCACGGTCAGCCGTCCCAACTATGCGTCTCATCTCAAGGCCGATCGCGGTATGGAATTTCACCTGTATGAATTTATGTCCAGTATTTCACGAGATTGCAATATGCTTGCGCTGCCTGTTTCTGCTCGGACCCGCGGCGCGGCGGTACCCAACAATTTCGGCACCGGCTCGCTCCGGGGCTTCGCGACACCAAATCCGTGCGATCCGGCTTGCTGAGCGACCTTCGTTTGTCGCGACGCGGACTCTTGCGTCATTTTTCATTTGCATGAACATCGAAAGTAAATTTCATAGGCACGCGACCGAACCCGCGCAAGCGGATTCGAAACCAAGTTCGGGAGGTCGAGATTGGAAGAGGAGCGTTCAGACGTGCATGCCGGGCAGCCTCAAGCCCCGGCGCAGATCGACGAGTTGCTGGGCGATCGCATTCGCCACCGGCGGCACGTCCAGAAGATGTCCCTCAAGCAGGTTGCGGAGGCTTCGGGGATTTCTATCGGGCAACTCAGTCAGATCGAGCGGGGGATGTCATCGCCATCGCTGAGGGTGTTGGCGAGCATCGCGGACGCCCTCAATGTGGGCCTCGGAAACCTGTTCGACGAGTCCTTGACCTCGACGCCGCACTCGGCCGACCGGATCGTGGTGAAGGCGGACGAGCGGAAGAAGCTCGGGTTCTGGCGCACAGGCATTTCGAAGGAATTGCTGACACCGACCCGGGGCTCGTCGGGCCTGGAGATTTTCCTGATCGCACTGGAGCCAGGCGGAACCACGGGCTCCCAGGTTTACTCCCATGAAGGAGAAGAAGGCGGCCTCGTACTCGAGGGACAGATCGTGATCGAGGTCGAGGGCGTCGAGCATCATCTGGCACTGGGCGACAGCTTCCGGTTCGACAGCACCCGCCCGCACAGCTTCCGCAATACCGGGAGCCGGCCCGCGCGCGTCGTCTGGGTGAATGCGCATCGGCCAAAAGCGGACTGAACCGTGCCAGTCCCCGGCCGCCGGGCCGGCCCTCAAAATCAGCATGACGCCCGTATTGCATTTATGTGAAACTTGCCTAAGAAATTCACGTACGTGAAATGGCGAGTGAGGGCGCGTTTTGAGTCACGATTTGGGATCGGGCGTTCAGGGAACCGTCCTGAAGGCTACGGGTGTCTCCAAGAGGTTCGGCAACGCCCTTGCCGTGCAGCCCCTTGATCTGGAGGTGCAGCGCGGTGAGTTCCTGACGCTGCTCGGCCCGTCCGGATGCGGAAAAACGACCCTGTTGCGGATGATCGCCGGTTTCGAGACCGCCTCGGAGGGAACGATATCCATCGAAGGGCGCGATCTAACCCACACCCCGCCCTACAGGCGCGGCCTGGGAATGGTCTTCCAGAGTCTCGCCCTGTTCCCCCATCTGAGCGTGTCCGAGAACGTTGCGTTCGGCCTCAAGGTGCGTCGACAGGACATGGCCACGATCCGACGCGAGGTCGCGGACGCACTTGAACTGGTCGGCTTGCCGCATGTGGCGGAGCGCGCCGTGCACCAGCTCTCGGGCGGGCAGCGCCAGCGCATCGCCCTGGCGAGGGCGATTGTGACCAAGCCCCCGATCCTGCTGCTCGACGAGCCGCTCAGCGCCCTGGATCTGAAGCTGCGGCGGCAGATGCAGACGGAACTCAAGCATCTTCAGCGCAGGCTCGGCACAACCTTCATCTTCGTGACGCACGATCAGGAAGAGGCGATCACGATGTCCGACCGGATCGCCGTGATGCGCCAGGGCAGGATCGAGCAGATCGCCGCTCCCGACGTCATCTATCGCCAGCCCGCCACGGCTTTCGTCGCCGCCTTCGTCGGTGAGAACAATATTTTCGACGCCGAGGTCGAAACCGTCGCCGGAGCGCACCGCGTCCGCGTGCCGGCGCTCGATCATGCTTTCCCGACGCCGGCCGTTACGCAGGCAGGCCCCTTGAGCGTTGCGATCCGGCCCGAAGACATCTCCCTGCAGCTGGGACGTCCTTCCGGTGAGGCGCTGGCCGGCCGCATTCGCGAGCGTACATTTCTCGGCTCGAACGTTCGGTACGTGGTCGAGGTTGCAAGCGCCCAGGTCCACGTCGACGCGCTCGCCGCCAGCGGCGCGGGCGCAATAGAGGTCGGCGAAGCCGTGACCCTGACCATCCCGATCAGCCGCATGAATGTGCTGACTCGGCAATCCGATCTTCAATGAGGGTGATCACCATGTCTTTCAAGCCTGCTCGGGCTCTCAGCCTGGCCATTGCCGTGGCGGTGTCCGCCGTCATGGGGAGCGCATCGGCGAACGCGCAGAAGGTCGCCATCGCGACCTGGGGAGGGGCTACAGGCGAGACCTGGCGACAGGCCTTTACAAAGCCGTTCCAGGAGGAGACCGGAATCCCGGTCGAGCTGACCGAGGTTCCGAACCCCGAATCGTCGGTCCGGACCCTGGCCTCCAAGCCCCAGTACAACGCCGCGCTCGTCACTTATTTCGACGCGGTGAAGCTCTATCAGGATGGTCTCATCGAAGGATTCGAGGCCGCCGACCTGCCCGAGCTCGCCAATGTTCCGGAGAATGACCGCCTTAAGGCGCCGGATGGCAAGCTTCTCGGCGCCCCGGTCTATTATACCCTCTTCGGCATCGCCTATAACGCCGAAGTGGTTAAGCCGGCGGACGTGCGCTCCTGGAAGAGCCTGGCCAATCCGAGCTGGAAGGACCGCATCGCCATCTCCCAGCCAATCTGGCTCGCGGCCTACCAGCTTCCGATACTGGCCTATACGGCCGGAGGAACCGAGAAGGATCTTGAGCCGGCGCTGCCACTCTTCAAGAGCTATGTAAAGAACGCTTCGGTGCTCTACGGCTCGCTGGCGCAGCTCACGCAGTTGCTGACGCGTGGCGAAGTCGAGGCCGCTCCCTTCTACTACTCGCAGATCTGGGGCATGCGGCACAGCGGCATCAAGAACGTCAGCATCCTGATCCCGGACGAGGGGGCGCTCAAGCTGCCCTATATCGTGGTCGTGCCGAAGGGAAGCTTTGACCGCGACGTCGCCAAGCGCTGGCTCAACTTCGTCGCCTCGGCCAAGCCGCAGGAGCGCGCATCCAGCACCGCCGGCTTCTTTCCCGTCAACGACAAGGCAAAAGTGTCCGCGGAGTTCGAGGCTCAGCTTGGCATGCCCGTGGCGGAAGCCCGGCGAAAGATGATTGAACTGGATTGGTTCCTCACGGCTCGGACGCATCGGGAGCGGACCGATCTGGTCGAGAAGATCATCGCCGGCAACAAGTAGGCCGATCAGGGCGCTTTCGGGATACACAAATGCTCAAGCCTCGCCGCCATTGGCTCTACCTCGCGCCCGCCGCGCTGATCATGGCCGTCTTCGGCGTGGGGCTTGTGCAGGTGGTGCTGTACTCCTTCCGGTCGGACGGAGGACTCTTCGGGAACTTCGCCGATATCCTCGCCCGGCCAGACTATGTGGACCTTTTCGTCCGCACCATCAGGATCGCAGCGCTGACCACCGGCTTCTGCATTCTGATTGGCTATCCGGTCGCATATGTCATCGCGCGAGCGCAGCGCGCCCGGAACTTGCTGCTCATCCTGGTCATGCTGCCGTGGATGGTCAGCATCGTCGTCCGGACGTATGGCTGGATCGTGATCCTGGGCAACAGGGGAACGTTGAACACATTGCTGATGTCGACTGGACTCACCTCGAGCCCGATCCGCATGCTTTTCAACGAGATCGGGGTCGTCATCGGCTTGGTCCACGTCTTCTCGCCGTTCATGGTGATCTCGATCCTCTCCACCTTTCTGATGGTGGACGAGGTCTTCGAGGAGGCGTCGATGAGTCTCGGCGCCGGTCCGCTGGAGACTTTCTGGCGGGTCATCCTGCCCTTGACCGCCCCCGGTCTGATTGCCGGCTGCGCGATCGTCTTCCTCCTGTCGAGCGGCGCGGTGGTCACCCCGCATCTTCTGGGCGGCCCGCGCACGACCATGGTCGCGACGCAGATCTATCAGGACGTGTTTCAGTCCTTCAATTTCCCCAAGGCATCGGCGATGGCGTTGTTTCTGCTGCTGCTGGTGATGGTCGTCTTGTGGCCGCTCGGGCGTCTCGAACGGCATCTCGGGCGGCACCTTCGTCAGGCGGATGCACAGCAATGAAAATGGGTGGACTGTTAATCAGGGTCTGGGTGGCGGCCTGCCTGATCTTCCTCGCCGCTCCGATCGTTGTCGTCATCTTCTCCTCGTTTTCCGCCAGTGGCTATCTTCGGTTCCCGCCGCAGGAACTCTCGCTGCGCTGGTACGCGGAATTTCTGAGCAGCGAAGCGTGGTTGAAGCCGCTTGCCGTCAGTTTCGTGCTCGCGCTCTGCGTGGCCGTGATCACGACGGCGGTCAGCGGGCTCGCAGCCGTGGCGATTTCGCGTCGCCGGTTTCTGGGGCGCGGCGCATTTGGCTTCGTGGTGATGGCGCCGCTGTTGTTTCCCCACGCGGCAATCGGCGTCGCATTGCTCGGCGCACTCGCAATCCCAGGCTGGGTCGGGACACTTCAGGGCATCTTTCTCGCCCACGCCATTCTTTGTCTCCCGTTTGCCTACCGGCCGCTGATCAATGCCCTGCGCGGCTTCGATCCGAGCATGGAGGAGGCTGCGATGAGCCTCGGCGCCTCGCCGTCATTCGTGGTCCGTCACGTGACGCTGCCGATCCTCAAGCCGGCGATTGTCACGTCGTTGATCTTCACTTTCATTATCTCGTTCGACGAGGTCACGGTGACCGTGTTCCTGATCGGCCCGAAGGCGGGAACACTGCCGACCCAGATCTTCACGACGATCCAGGAGAGCGCGAGCCCCGTCATCGCCGCCGTGTCGAGCTTTCTCGTGATGCTGACCGTCGGCGTCGTGTTTCTGCTGGACCGTCTCGTGGGGCTGCAGTTCTTCAGTGAGCTCGAACGCTCGCGCTGAGCCCCAGAACCAGCGGAGGGCCGCCAGCGCGCATCTGTTTGCGAGAATTGCGGAGCGAAGCCGGGCGAAGCTGAGCGTTTAGCGAGCCTGGCCAGCGGCGAACAGTGCCGCACCGTAAGACGTTGGTGATCCTCGATAGTCACCATCAGGGACTTATGGGTCACCGACGGTATGCCCACTGGAAGCTTTCGCGCTTACGCTCGCCGACGACCAATGCGACCAGGAATTCCGCATAGCGCGCGACGATAGCGCCCGCAGTCGATTCCAGGCCAAGCTCGCGAACGTCTCCACCGTCGTCCGCATGACACCTTCGTTGCCCAAGTTGGGCGTCTGCCTCGGAACGGCGCCTACCGCCATGCGGGTCGTCAGAAACTCGGCGGCGTGTTGATCCAGATGACGACGGTTTCACCGTCGGAGGCGTTGCGCCAACTGTGAGACCGCTGGCTGCTGAAATAGAAGCTGTCACCCTCTGAGAGGAGGAAGAAGCGATCGGCGTCCAACGTCAGTTCGATCGTGCCCGAAACGACGTGGATGAACTCCTCGCCCTCGTGCTGGTAGGTGCCTTCGCTCGAGGCTCCCGGCGCCAGCTCGAAACGATGGCACTCCATCGCCGTCTTGCCACGCGCCAGGGCCTGGACGACGACGCCGGGCGATGTCGGCGGCCAGAGCGCCCATTCACCCTTCCGGACAAGGGATTCGCTCTCGTCATAGTCCTCCTGACCGCTCAGCGACGCGATTGTCGTGCCGAAGCAGCGGGCCAGAACGTGCAGGGAAGGCAGAGACAAGCCCGTCGAGGTCCGCTCGAACGTCGACAGCACGGAGATCGGGATGCCGGTCGCCTTGGCGACGTCCTCAAGGGTCCTCTCCGCGGCATGCCTTAGACGGCGGATCTGCGCGCCGACGGGCAAGGTACGATCGGGCAGGCGTTCAACCGCTGCGGTGGGCGAGTTGTTTCCGGCATCCGGCGGCAGGTGTTCCGCAATCGCCAGGGGATTGTAGCCCTTGTCCCGCCGCAGCCGTGCAATCTCACGCAGCCTTTCGAGTTGCTCTTCGGAGTACAGCCGTTGTCCGGAATCGGTCCTGTGCGGCTCGACCAGTCCCTGCGCCTCCCAGAGGCGGAGCGTCGATGTCGAAACGGCTGCTGCCCGGGCCGCCTCTGCAATGCGAAATCGGAACGGCTTCAACCTGGGCTCCCTTGCCGCGCCCTTGGGCGTAGCGCGATCGAAACTATGGCCAAAAATCGGGCCGGGCCATCTTGAGTTCTTGCAGAAAAAATATAAGAAAAATTACATCAGCGCTCACTTACGGGCTCGCCTGGAGATTGTCATGTCGAATGCCACCACGCTGGATGTACCCGCATCGAATGCTGCCATTGAGACCCGTCGCAGCGCGGCGATCGCTCGCGGCGTCGGCGTGACCACCCAGATCTACGCCGAAAAGGCCGAGAACGCCGAAATCTGGGACAAGGAGGGCCGCCGCTATATCGACTTCGCGGCCGGCATCGCGGTGGTGAACACCGGCCATCGGCACCCGAAGGTGATCGCGGCGGTCAAGGAGCAGCTGGATCGCTTCACCCATACCTGCCACCAGGTCGTGCCTTACGAGAACTATGTCGAACTGGCCGAGCGCCTGAACCAGACGGTTCCCGGCGATTTCGCCAAGAAGACGATCTTCGTCACGACAGGCGCCGAAGCGACGGAGAACGCCATCAAGATCGCCCGCGCGGCAACCGGTCGTTCGGCGGTCATCGCCTTTGCCGGAGCGTTCCACGGCCGCACCTTCATGGGCATGTCGATGACCGGCAAGGTCGCCCCCTACAAGGTCGGCTTCGGCCCGATGATGCCGGAAGTCTTCCACATTCCGTTCCCGGTCGAGCTGCACGGCTACACCACGGAAGCCTCGCTTGCGGCCCTCGACAAGCTGTTCAAGGCGGATGTCGACCCGAACCGCGTCGCTGCTTTCATCGTCGAGCCGGTTCAGGGCGAAGGAGGCTTCTACGAGGCTCCGCGCGCCTTCCTGTCCGAGCTGCGCGCCATTGCGGACCGGCATGGCATCGTGCTGATCGCGGATGAGGTCCAGACCGGCTTCGCCCGGACCGGCCGGATGTTCGCCATGGAGCGGACCGGTGTCGTCGCTGACCTGACCACCATGGCCAAGGGCCTCGGCGGCGGCTTCCCGATCGCTGCGGTGACGGGGCGTGCCGATTTGATGGACGCGCCCGGCGTCGGCGGCCTGGGCGGCACCTATGCCGGTAACCCGATCGGCGTCGCCGCTGCCAACGCCGTGCTCGGCGTGATCGCCGAGGAGCGCCTCTGCGAACGTGCCGAACAGCTCGGGTCCCGTCTCAAGCAGCGCCTGCAGTCGCTCGTCGAAGCTGTGCCGCAGATCGTGGATGTCCGCGGCCCCGGCTTCATGAACGCGGTCGAGTTCAATGTTCCGGGCACAGACACGCCTTCGGCCGAATTCACCAACAAGGTGCGGCTGCGCGCTTTGGAGAAGGGCCTGATCCTGCTGACCTGCGGCGTCTACGGCAATGTGGTGCGGTTCCTGGCGCCCCTGACCATCGAGGACGCCACCTTCTCGGAAGCGCTCGACATTCTCGAGGAGACGCTGCGCGAATGCGCTGCGGAGGCCTGAGTATGACGATCGCGAAAAGCCTTCTGGATCGGCTGAAGGATCCTTCTCTCGTCGTCGAGACCGCCTTCATTGGCGGCCACCCCGTCGCGGCCGCCGCGGGGGGCGCGACCTTCGACGTGCTGAACCCGGCGACAGGCGAGCGGCTTGCGACCTTGCCCAGCCTCGGCAGGGCGGAAGCGGCTGCCGCCATCGCGGTGGCTGAGACGGCGCAGAAGGCGTGGGCCGCGCGCACCGGCAAAGACCGGGCCGCGATCCTGCGGCGCCTGTACGATTTGATGGTCGCCAATGCCGACGACCTTGCTGCGATCCTCACCGCGGAGATGGGCAAGCCCCTCGCCGAGGCGAAGGGCGAGATCCTTTACGGCGCGGCCTATGTCGAATGGTTCGGCGAGGAAGCCAAGCGCATCTACGGCGACACTATTCCCGGCCACCAGCCGGATAAGCGCATCATCGTGACCAAGCAGCCCGTCGGCGTGGTCGCGGCGATCACGCCCTGGAACTTCCCCAATGCGATGCTTGCCCGCAAGCTTGCACCCGCCCTGGCCGCCGGCTGCGCGATGGTCTCCAAGCCAGCCGCGGAGACGCCTCTTTCGGCTCTCGCGCTTGCCGTCCTCGCAGAGCGCGCTGGTCTTCCGGCCGGCCTGTACAGCGTGGTGACCTCGACGGATTCCGCCGCGATCGGGCTCGAGTTCTGCCAGAACCCGAAGGTGCGCAAGCTGACCTTCACCGGCTCGACCAATACCGGCAAGATCCTGATGCGGCAGGGCGCCGAGCAGGTGCTGAAGCTCAGCCTCGAGCTGGGCGGCAATGCGCCCTTCATCGTCTTCGATGACGCGGATCTGGATGCGGCCGTCGAAGGGGCCATCATCTCGAAGTACCGCAACAACGGCCAGACCTGCGTCTGCGCCAACCGGCTCTATGTCCAGGCCGGGATCTACGACGCCTTCGCCGAGAAGCTCTCGGCGCGCGTCCGGCAGATGAAGGTCGGCGACGGTTTCGAGGCCGGCGTCGCCGCCGGCCCCCTGATCTCCGACAAGGCCCTGGCCAAGGTCGAGGAGCATATCGGCGACGCCGTCGCGCAGGGAGCCAAGGTCCTGACCGGCGGCAAGCGTGACGCGCGCGGCGGATTGTTCTTTGAACCCACCGTGCTGACCGGGGCAACCTCCGCGATGAAGGTCGCCCGCGAGGAGACATTCGGTCCCGTCGCGCCGCTCTTCCGGTTCGAGACTGCCGAAGAGGTCGTGGCAATGGCGAACGACACTGAGTTCGGCCTGGCTTCCTACCTCTACTCGCGCGACATCTCGCAGATCTTCCGGGTCGCCGAAGCGCTCGAATACGGCATGGTCGGCATCAACACCGGCCTGATCTCGACGGAGGTCGCGCCCTTCGGCGGCGTCAAGCAGTCTGGCCTCGGCCGCGAAGGCTCGAAATACGGCATCGAGGACTATGTCGAGATGAAGTATCTGTGCCTGTCGGTTTGACGGGCACAGCTCCATTCCAGGCCGCGATGATCGCGACCGATAGCCATCCTCGAATACGCCATCGAAGGCACAGGGCTAAAATTGCATGTCGGAGGCTGCGGACTGATGCCGGCGTTGGGCCGGGCGTGGCGCTGACCTGCCGCACCTGCGTCAACAACCCGGCCCGGTTCGGGCGACCGCAGTGCGTCGGGGCGCATTATGGCCTGACGCCGCGGCTTTGCCAGTCCGGTGAGACGATGCGGCACGAGGAAGATAGGCTGGAATACCGCATCACGGGCGACAACGGTCGCAACTGGAGTGCGCCTGCGAAGACGTCCTTCGCATTGCGCGTCCGCAATCCCCAGATGATTGGTTTCGACGGAGGCTATTTCATCCACGGCCGTAGCGGGCCCTATGGCCCGGAACCGGGGATGGGGCATTTCGTGATCTACTATTCTCGGGACGGTATCAATTGGGACGAGGGGCGCCATCTGGCGCGGCGCGAGCACGGACAGGGCGCCTATTCGACAGCATCGTGGTGAAGTCGCCTGAATCCGACCGGCAGCGTCTGCGCATGCAGGCATCCCATGCATACTGGCAAGACGCAACCAGCATCGTGCATTGGTGGATCGAGCCACGCCCATAAGAGCTCCATATCAAGCCGTGGCGCAGGAACGGCAGAAGTCGCATCAACGGAGCAGCTTGACCAGCCCAATGCGTGGGCTGGTTGACCACCGGCGGCGGGAGGCTCGAGGCCGCGGTGCGCCCTTTGCAGACATTGGAACAATGCCGGAAAGTGGACATTCCAAGTCGAGCCGCATGAAGTGAGTGTTCCACTCGATTCCCGCGTTCGAGAGGCCTGTTTCTCGACATATTGATCGCCCGATCAGTTGCGACGCTAGTCCGGAAGCGGCTGGCCCAGTCAGCCGAAGCGTAGCCGCCAAGTCCGCGACCTGTCCGCGCCTAGGAAGCCTCCATCGATCAATCTGCGCTCTCGGCGAGGAAAGCGACTGCGCGCCGGCTCGGCAGGAAGAAGTAGCCGCCGCCGCGCATCCGAACAAAGTCCCTTAGACCCGTGAGGTGCAACGGACCGTTGGGCGAAGGGACCGTAAGACGTGCCAGGCGCCGTTCACCTCCATCGGAACCGACGCCCCGGCCGAGAATGGGGTCGACTTCATTCTCCAGACCGTGGAACTGCCAGCTCATGGCCCAGGTCTGCTGGATGAACTCGAATTGTCTCTCGATGTCGGCGTTGAGGCACATGAAAAGAAGACCCGGTCTCGCCTCGTTCGCGGCGCCACTTCCCGCCGCGTCATATCCGCGCCCGACGCGCAAGATGCGGTGGCGGTTGACGATGTCGATCTCTTCCTTGGAGCCCGGCGCCTTGCTGTCGCGCGGGTTGCTACGTCGTATGTGCGCACCCAACGGACATCGTTCACCGAGAGGATCTTCCGCACCGTACAGGAACTCGTTGTCGGGGCGCGCCTTCGGTGATCCGGGCCGGTGCGGGAAGCGCACGAGCGACGTGCCGTTGCTCCATCGACCGACGAGCTTGGCGCGGATCCATTCCTCTCGCAGCAATGGCGTGTCTATGGCGGCAGGTACCGCGGGGTGTCCGACGCATTTCGCGGCGGCGTCCGCGACATAGCTCCGGAAGGCTTCGACGTCCTGTTCGAGCTGACGGATGACCAGGAAAGTGCCGTTGCGCCCGAAATCGCGCGGCTCGCTTTTTCGGGATTGCCCGAAGTCGGCTTGAAACGCGCCTCGGGAGTGCGCTTGACTCGCTAGCGGAAGCCGATCGCTTCGATCGGCTTCCGCCGGGACGTTCGGAGAGTGAGGGAAGAAGCCGCGGCTGTCCGGATACCCCAACAGGAACTCGCCGGGCGCGACCGAGTGGATCGCGTCCGCCTCCCGCATCCACCGACGGGTTCCCTTGATGATGGGCTGCGAGACGCCGTCGACGAAGCCGAACGCTTCCTTGCCCAATTGGATACCCGTTTGGCCTGGCGCTCGCGGTGGCAGCGAGGCGAGCGAAACACGGTAAACGCGTTTCCCGCCGCGGTCTGCAAGCTGCTTCTCTAGATCGAGGCAAGCGACCTCCAGCCGCTTCTCGTCGTTTGCGTAGATCAGAAGCGTAGCGTCGGCGCTTGCCTCGCTCGAACCCCACAACCAATCCTCAGGCTTGTCGTCGCCGGTATCGGCCAGAATGTTCGTCCGCGTCGGGTGAGCCATCCCTTGGCGGAAGGCGGTCGGGAATTGTCCGCGGACGTCGTCGGCGAGGCCGAGCCGTCCCAAGCCCTCATTTGTAATCGCGAGAACAACGACCAAGTCCTCGGGTGGTTCGTCCCCAAAGGTAATTTGGGGAAGCATGTCGCGGAGCCATTCCCGCGACGCCTTCACGGACGATGGAAGCTTTATCGCCAGGCAGGCGGAGTGGGGATGCTTGCTCAACCCGCCGAACAATAGGGTTTGGACCTCGGCCGTCTCAATCTGATCGTCGGGACGTACCCGCGATCCGATCAACGCCAACCATGCGGCGGCTTCGTCGATGGTCGAGGCGTTCGACAGGCCTTGCCGGATCGTCGCGTTGGTGCGGATCCGAGCCGTAGTCAGATTGGGGTAGGCGCTATACCAGAAG
Source organism: Hyphomicrobiales bacterium (assembly GCA_900473415.1). GTDB lineage: Bacteria > Pseudomonadota > Alphaproteobacteria > Rhizobiales > Beijerinckiaceae > Allobosea. The sequence goes on along the minus strand of UCLR01000020.1, from coordinate 32,562 downwards.
TATGTCGGTCGCTGCTGTCGCCGCGCCCATCGCTTGAAGCGGTCCCCGTCCGTCGCGCCGTCCTGAAAGAGGTTCCTGGCCCGCGGGAAGCCCTGAGTATTGCTCCACACGGCCGTGAGGCCGCTGGAAGCGCGGGTGATGAAATCCTCCAGATAGCTTTCCCAACTGCCCCCGTAATTCGAGAAGAACAGGAGCTTGTTCGTCTTGGGCAATCGCACCCATCGCGCGAAATGGATGGTGTTGAGATCGCCGAGGAAGCCCTTGCGATACTTTCGCAGCACCATCTGAAGGATGACCCAGAATGCGACGCGCAGGGTCAGCTCACGCAAGCGCCCGGCCTGCATGATCGACACGCCGGCGAGATGGTTCTGTTGCGACCAGTTCTCATGTTTCATCACCTCGTCGAGAATGTCCTGATTCGGCAGGGTGTCGTCCGGCGAATTCTCCTCTTCCATCCTTCGCAGCCCCGCATAGAGGCGCCAGAGGTATGCGACGAGCACGATGACGGCCACGATCGTTCCAACGACGAAGACCAGGATACCAACGGCCGCGCCTGCGGCCGCCCAGGCCGCCACGCTCGCTCCCAAGAGAATGACGCCGAACAGCGCAAGCAGCGGCCAAGTGAAATGGAATATGCCGTCCCGCACGAGTCCCACGACCAGCCCGAGATCGAATGTTTCCTTTCGGCTCGCTCCGAGCCGCGGAAAGGCATAGGCCTCCGGTTCCAGCATTCTCGCGAGTTCCGGAACGCCGCGTACGTGCTCCCTGACGCGACGGAGGGTTTCGAGCGCCCCCTCGGATGACGGCGGGTTCTTGTCGAGATGGTCCCTGATCCCCTCGGAAAGCCTTCGCTCGGCGACGATGCGTTCGACCGTCATGCCCGGCGTTCCGCAGAATTCGACACCGGGCACGGAGAACAATCCGGTGCCGGTGCGGATGGCATGGCCGGCCAGGAAGCTGCCCAAGGGCTTTGTCCAGGGCACGCCGGCAGTGTCGAGCAATGGACCGATCCAGGGTTCGAGTTTCCCCGCGAGCAGGTCGGGGACGTGACCAGCCGGCCCGTCTGCGTTCACCTCGAATACGAGGTGAGTGGGTTCGTTGCCGTCACCGCGTACGACTGTGATCGTGAGGAAGTGCACCCTTGTGCCGCGCAAGACGTCGCGGATCTCGCCGCCCTTACGAAGGAGCGGGATCGAATCCTTGAGAGACTTGTCGACCGCCTCGACTCGGTCCCTCGGGAAAGGGATCACGATGGTCGACATCGATTGTTCAGGGACCGGCGTCGTTTGGCCATGAAGACGCGTCATGCCATTCCCCCTGCCGCCTCGACGTCGAGCGCTGACGTATGGTTCCCTGGATGTCCACAGAACGAGGGCGCTAGCCGTCCGATAGAGCGCACGTTAGCGCGGTTCGCGTCGGCGCATCAACGTTATCTCAAGCATTGAGACAAATCGACCTCCTGCTTGGCGCCAATTGTGGAAGTTGGGCCGTTGCCCGGAAGCCAACTTTCGAAGTTGAGATGAAAGTTCGTGTCAAGACGTTCCGGCAGCTGCGCCGCTTCGAACCTCCTTCAGACGCGGCCTCAGATCAACCGACGGGCGGGCTCGTGCAGAAGAACCCGACAAGGATGAGGCGACGGCACCATTGCGCCGCACTAGGAGATTTGAGCGCGCGGTGCGTCGTTCGACGATCGGTTACTTCAATCGGCCGTCGCCTGTTTCAATTCTATCCAGACCTCGATGTTCGTAGGCTTCGGTTTTAGCCTTTCCGGGAAATCAAGGAGCGGCGTTAGCTGTAGCGGCTTGCCGTTAGGAGAGAAGGTAGCCAGTGCTTCGGCGACTTGACGCGAGATCGGTGCATCCTCCTGCCAGTAGTAGCGTACCTCCGCTTTGCCTTTTGCCTCGTTCCGCGTTTCGGCCTTTGGCACCTGTACCCCGATCGCCACCAGTTGGGACTTCAGCGACGGAATTGCGCCAGCGTTGCCGATGTACTGAATGAAGACGTTCGTGCAGAACTGTCGCGGCACCTCGACCCTCGCCCATATCTGCGTGCCACTGGGTCTCACATAGGGCAAAGCAGGGCCCGCGACCTTGACCGAAGACCCCGCCGGCACCAGGCCGAGCTGTGGCGCCAGGACATAAGGCGTCGACGGCGGCTCGGCTCTCAGCCATATATCACTGGCCGAGCTTATGGCTACGACCTCGCCGCTGCGCAAACTTGCCGGATCGCGCCTGTCTGCCAGTCGACTCTCGGCTGAACTGCCGAACCAGAGAAAGCCCGTACAGGCGGGAGCAGTTGCAGAAAGGGCCGGAACGGCCGGTGGCCCCTCGGGTCTCTGCTCGCGATCGACCATGACTTCGTTGCTGTCGGGCGCGGGCGTGGATTCAGCCCTGCGCTGTTCGAGGTTCCGGACCTGGTTCGGGTTTCTCAGGCTTTCGAGCGTCGCGACCTTCTGTCTCTCAGCCTCGAGCTGCGCTTGGAGTGCCATCGCTCTTTGTGCTTCCGCGAGTTTTTCCCGTTCACGCGCTTCGACGAGTTCCTTGTTCGACTGGATGAGCTCCTTGCTCTTGAAGTGCAGCCGAGCTGTCAGAGCGACCAGGCCAACCGCCATCGCCAAAGCCGCGAGGCACGCAACAGAAAGGACTGTGATCCAGCGTCGCTGACGCCTGACGAGGCGCTGCGAATTCTCGTCCCTGGCAGACTCGCTCGCGAGGACGTGAGCCCTGATGTCCTCGTCATCATCGACGTAGAGCGATGCCTGTGCGAGCGCGCTCCCGTGGAGGAGGAAGTCCTTCTGCCTGCTCTCCTCGGCGCGCCTCCATTGCCGAGCATAGGCTGAAAAGCGAAGGATCGCACGGGCCCTGGCGACCGCGTCGACATCCGACAAGGCGACCGTTTCAGCAACCGGCACTGCTGTTGCTGGCGTGTCGACCGACGCCGACTGGGCCTCATTCGGCATGCGGGTCGCATGGCGCAGGGCCTCGAGGCCCGCGGTTAGAATTTGCCCTCCGGTGGCCAAAATCTGCCCCGAAGTGATCGTCTTCGCGAGATTCTCGCCGAGAATCCCGCCCAACGCCTCCTTCAAAGACAAGTTCGAGTGTGGATGGCCAATGTCCTGTTGCGCCACGACTACCGTATCCGCTGGGCGCGGGGGCGGTACTGAAGGGACGCTCAGCCCCTCGGTGGCCGGCTCGTCGGCGGCGACCCCGTTGTCTCCTCCTGCCGCCTCCGTGGGCTCGCCTACACTCGCCGGCCGGACCGTGTTGGACTCCACCGGCAGATCATCCCGAGGAGCCGCTGCCCCTGTGTACTCGGCCAAGCTCGGAGGAGCATCTTCTTTCGGCAACTCACCGCGCGTCGTGGCATCGGCGGCCCAGTAGAACAGCATGCGACGCAACGCAGACCGCGCCTGCTCATCTGCGGCCCAACGTCCCGCCTGGACAAGTTCGTTCATGAAGCCATGTCGTTCGCCCGGCCCGAGCTCCTCGCTTGCGCAACGTCCAAGCAATTCTTGGTGCTGCCGCCGCAATGCGACGAGCGGATCGGAGGAAGGCAGAGTGGCCGGGAGAGTCGTTGGCTCTGTCATCACGGCAACATCAATTTGCAGGTGTCCGGTATCTGCTGCAGCACCGCCTGCAAAGGCGCCCGCAATGCAAGCAGTTGTCCGAGATCGCGGCTCAGCTTCTGGCTTTCCTCCAGCGCCTTTTCGCGAACCCCGTTGCGCAATTCCTCGATCGCCTGAAGCCAGGCGGCGGGAACATCCGCGAGGGCTTCTATTTCGGCATCGTCCGCGAGCTGCCCGTCATAGCTCAGCAGCGCTTCTTGGAGAGCGGCCGCGAAGGTGCGCTGCTGCGGCGTGAGCGCCAGCAATGCACGCAGGAAGTGCCTCAGAATCAGCACGTGATCCGTCAGATCCGAGAGCAGCCTCGGCGTGGGATTGCTGATCGCCTGCTCGATGGAATAGATGCTGGCGTCAGCCGACTGCCAGAGCGTTTGCGCCATCAGTCGCCGCCGCAGCGTGTCGCCGAGCTCGACGACCGCGACAATGGCTTGGTCCATGCCCGTGAAGAGCGCCCGAAACTCGCGCAAGGGCAGATCTCGCGAAAGCTCAAACAGGCTTACCGTGACCTGCGGCAGATCCCGGACGAGCAGTGACCGCAACGTCGCGATCGCGAATGCGACTTCGTCAGCGTCGCCAGATTGCAAGCGCTGCCCCGCTGCTCGGCACGCATCGACGCACCCCTGCGCCAGCGACTGCAGCGACATCGGCAGATCGAAGAGGGTCGCGCCGATCGCTCGGGCAGCCGTGAGCACCAATCCTATCAAGGGCGCTGCCGGGCCGGCTGACGTTTCCCCGGGATGCTGCAGATCCAGCCACTCCCTGCCCTCGAACTGTATGAAGTGCAGCTGGTCGCGCAGGGCCTTCGTCGCCTCCAGTTCGCCAAGGGCGCTTTCGAGGAGCCTAATCGGAGCGATATTGAGGCACAGCGCGGAAAACGCGCGAATATCGCCGAAATCCGTGTTGCTCGGCCTTGCCGGCACGCGCGCCCGCAAGGCTTGAAGGGCCTCGACGATGGTCTTGACCGGCTCTTCGAAGCTCGTCGTCGGGCGAACCAGCGAGGGCGAGGCGCTGATGATCTCGCGCCGCAAGCCGTCGACGGCCCAACGGTTTTCGATCACGCGCAGAAGAAAGGAACGTGAGAAGTCCTCGTTCTCAAGGGCGATTTGCCGGGTGCATGCCTCGAGCCGCACGGAGAGATCGTTCGAAAGCGCGATGTCGTTGTCGCCCAGCGCTCCCGGGTAACGCCTCAGCGCTTCGGCGAGATCGGTGGCGTCGCCGAAGCGCACGATCTGCTGCCGCCATTTATCGGCCTCGCCAATCGTCAGCCGGAAGCTCGTGGCGAGGGACATCGTCTAAGGCCCTAGCAGCGCGGCCGCGGCCGGCCTCTGAGCGATGGCCTGGCGGATCAGGCTAACAGGAATGCCCTGATTGTATTTAGCCGGGCCCCGGCGGGGATCGCCCAGATGGTGGAGCGCCACGATGTCGAGTTGCATGGTGAAGCAAGGCGATCCGGACGAGCCGGGATCCGTATTGGTCGTGTACCGCAACCGCCGTCCCTCGTGATAGAAGCCTTCGACGGCTTGGGTGTCGATCGCGAAACGCATTTCCTGTCCATCCGGGTGCTGCACAATCACAAGCGAGCCGTTCGGAGCGATCGGGGCCTCGGTTGCCAAGCTGACATAGCCACGCTCCGCCTGCGGCACGCTGAGTCCAAGCAAGGCATAGTCGAGCTCCGCCGCCGATGGCGGTGGAAGGTCCGGGTCGTCGCCTAGCTCGGCCTGGCTGCAAGGTCGTTCGTCCACGACGGCCGAGACCGCCACGAATGAGCCTCCGTCGACACGGCCATTGGTCAGCCGCCGGAAATCGAACCGACAGCCGAGATCCCGGTCGATTCCGAGTTTCCGCGCTTCCTCCACCACATGCCAGTTCGTCAGGACCGCATTCGACCCGACGAGGAAGCCGGTGCCCAAGGCCTGCCCCTGCACTTCGATCCGGCAAACCTGGCGCTCGAGCGCCGACATCTTGTCGAGCCAGACGCGCAGGTCGAAGAAGGGGTTTCCACCCTTAACGACGCGCTCCAGGCCCGGCATCGGCCTCGCGGTATCCTGGCCGCGTTCCTGGACGAGATAGGACCGGCGCATGAATTGTTCGTTCGCTGCGATGCCGGGATATCGCGCGGCAATGAATGCCCGCAACTCGAACTGAAATTGCTTCTCGCGATAAATAACGTCTAGAAATTGATCTGTAATCTGATATTTCTCAAATTTTGCAATTAGCTTATAGATAGAATCGCGAAGAGCTAAGTTCTCAGGTAAGAATATCTCAAGATCTTCGTCTGTCGCTAGCTTGACAAAGCGGCGCAGTTGCGGGAAATCTACCGCACGCAGTAGCAATCTTGTTATTTCGTCTATCTCTGGCGGCGAAAGTACCGTCATCGCCCAGTTGTCTCCCCGTGCCCGATTGCCATGGGGTAGGCGCCTCATGATGACGCTACGGCCCTATCGTTGCAACCGCAAGCCAGACGTGCAAATCATAACTGCGCCGTGTTCATCAGCACAGATTTATTCGCTTCAATCGAAGCTTTAGCTAGCTGAATTTCCTGCGTGCCAAGATTTCAGTTCGCATTGGCATTGTGCGGCAAGGCGCTGCGGGCCGGAAGTCAGAGTGCCGGATCATGCTCGACGCTTGTCGCTGCATCCAGGGCAACCGAACGAATTCGCCGGGCATATCCACGCACCAGCACAGGACACTGGTCATGAGTGATCTCAGGGCACAGCGTATCGCGGCTTTCCTGCGCGACATCGCAGGCGAGGATGGCGTCGAGGCTTTGCGCGTGGACGAGGAGCGGCTCGAAACCATCAAGGATGCGAACCGGACGCTGGAGAATCTGGGGGGTATCGAGCGGCGGCGGCCGCCCGTACCGCCGGAGGCCTTGAATGGGGCGCTGGAGAAGATCGCCTCCGGCCAGGAACTGCCGCGGGAGCAAGCCCGAGGCATCGAGGCGATCATCATCCCCGACAAGAGGCCGGTGATGCCACTGACGCCACGCGGCAGCTACCAGGCGGTGCACAAGACATGGCTGCACCTGAACGACGAGGCCATCAAGGATCGTCTGACGCGTGCTGCCCGCTCGATCGGGCGGATCGAGGTGCCGGGGTCGCAATATCCCTATGGAGGCACGGGTTTTGTGGTCGCGCCGAAGCTCATCATGACCAATCGGCATGTGGCCGAGATCTTCGTCAGCGGCGTCGGCGATCGCAACCTTCGCTTCCTGCCGGGGATCGCGCCGGGCTTCAGCTCCAGCTTCGCGCCCGACAATGACGAGGAGCCGCCCCTGGCCGTCACCGGGATCAAGATGATTCATCCCTATTGGGACATGGCGCTGCTGGAGGTGGCGGAGCTGACGGCTGCACCATTGACGCTCAGTCCGCGGGAAGTCGCCACCTATCAGAAGGAGGAGATCGCCGTCATCGGGTATCCGGCCTTTGATCCGCGCAACGACCAGGACGTCCAGTTGAAGCTGTTCGACCGTCGGTTCAGCGTCAAGCAGCTCCAGCCGGGACTGCTACGCGAACGCCAGCAGGCGGAGAGTTTCGGCAAGATCGTCGAAGCGCCGACCCATGACTGCTCGACGCTTGGCGGCAATTCGGGCTCGGCCGTGATCCACATCGCTTCGGGCGCGGTTCTCGGGCTGCATTTCGGCGGCGAGTATCTGCTCCGCAATTTCGCGGTGGCGGCCTCCGACCTCGCCATGGACGGTCGCGTCGTCAATGCCGGCGTGAACTTCGACCCTGAAGCCAGCCCTGCCGAGCGTCCGAGCTGGTCGGGTTACTGGAGCGGTTTGGACGGGCGCGAGGAGGCCCCGGCCGAAGGCAAGGCCGAGCCCTCGACGTCGTCGGCGCCGGTCGGCGTGAGCGCCGGCGGCGAAATGCACCTGACCATTCCGCTTCAGATCAGTGTGCGCCTCGGGGAAGCGGGCGCGCCGATCGTTCGGCTAGGAGAGACCGGGCAGGCCGCGGAAACGCAAGCGGGGCCGAACGCGGAGAAGCTGGTCGAACCGGCGCACGACACCGATTACGCCTTGCGGCGCGGCTACGACGCGATGTTCATGGGAACAAGCGTGCCGTTTCCCACGCCCAAAGACCCTGCGGCAGCCGCGCCCACCCTGCAGCGGCGGACGCGGCTCGACTACCAGAACTTCTCGATCATCATGCATGCCCGGCGGCGGCTCGCTCTCGTGAGCGGTGCCAATCTCAGCGCCGAAGCCGGATTGCGCAGGCCGGAGGCCGGCAGAGACTACACCCGCAAAGCGCTTGGCGGGCTCGGCAAGAACGATCAGGAGCGCTGGTTCCCCGATACCCGTCTGGAAGCGCGCTACCAGCTGCCGGACGTGTTCTACGCCAAGGACGACGGCGCCTTCGACAAGGGGCACATCGTCCGCCGCGAAGACGTCGCATGGGGAGACAGCTACGAGACGCTGCGCCGGGCCAATGGCGACAGCTTCCACGTCACCAATTGCTCTCCGCAAATCGCCGTCTTCAACCAGAGCGCGCGCGGGCGGGAGAACTGGGGCGACCTCGAAAACCTGGTGCTGAAGCAGGCCGCCAGCGAGAAGCTCTGCGTCTTCGCCGGTCCGGTGCTGGCCCCGGACGATCCCCGGTTCCTGGGCTATTTCGGCGAAGGCAAGCGCCTGCTCATTCAGATCCCGGTCAAGTTCTGGAAGATCATCGTCGCCAAGTCGATAGACGGCATCGCGGCATTCGGCTTCGTTCTGGAGCAAGACCTCCGCGACGTTCCGACGACTGAATTCGCCGTGCCGGAGGCGTTTCAGCCCTTCATGATGCCGGTCGATGCCATCGCCTCGCTCGCCGGGCTGGTGTTCGACGGGGCCATCGTGGACGCCGACCAGTTCGATCGCCGCGGGCCGGAGCTCGCGCTGCAGGCCTCGATCGGTCGTAGGCGCGGGATCGTCAAGGAAGAACCGGGACAAAACTGAGCCGCGACAAGGCTTCGCGCGACACGAGCAGCAAAGAGGCAGCCATGCATCTCGTCGTTTTCATCCCCGGCATCATGGGAACCCGGCTCGAGCTGCGCAAACCGGGCCAGGAGCCCGAGGAGGTCTGGCCGCCGACGCCGCTCGAAACCAAGCTCGGCTACAAGCGCATCGACAAGCTGCAGTCGTCCGAGGTTCATCCGACGACCATCATCTCAAGCGTGCTTTGCTTCACCTTCTACGGCACGCTCATCGACATCTTCGGGAAGCTCGGCTTCTCGGCGACGACTCGGGACAAGCGGCTGCTGATTTTTCCCTATGATTGGCGCCAAGACCTGTTCAAGTCCGTCGAGGTCCTGGCTGCCCGGCTCGACGAGGCGAAGGCGGAAAAGGCCGAGACGATCTCGATCGTCGGGCATTCGATGGGAGGGCTGATCTCCCGCTTGCTGCTCGAGGCGCCGACCTATCGAACGAGGCCTTGGTTCAGCAAGATCGAGCAGTTCGTCGCGCTTGCGGTTCCGCATCTGGGGGCCCCGCTCGCGCTCGCGCGCATCCTCGGGCTCGACCCGACGCTGGGCGTCAGCGGGCCGGATTTTGCCCGTTTCGCAGCGAACCCGAAATATCCGTCCGGCTATCAGCTCCTGCCGCCGCCCGGCGACTTCTGCTGCTGGGATCAGACCAGCCGTGACCTCAGAGCCCTCGATATCTACGAAGCGAAGACGGCCGGACGGCTCGGCCTCGTGCCGGGGCAGCTCGCGCGCGCCCAGGCCGTGCATGACATCCTCGGCTCCGGCCGCCCGCCCAAGGGCGTGCGCTACTTCTACTTCGCCGGAACCGGCCACCGGACGGTGACGAGGGTCAATGTCTCGGCCGGTCAGTCGGGCGCGATCGACCACGAGTTTAGCATTCTGACACGTACGCCCGATGGCGGCGACGGCACGGTGCCACTCTACTCGGCCCTGCCGCATCTCGGCCAGAGACAGATCGTCGTGAACGAACACTCCGCCGTCTTCGAGGGCGATCCGTTCCTGCGGGTGTTCGTGCGCCTGTTTGGCGGCGATGCTGGCCCCGCGATCGAGGCGTTGGCCACGGGGCTGCCGATGACGCTCTCTGTCGAAGCGCCCGTCTTGTCGGTCGGCTCCGACATCGAGACGGTTCTGTCGATAACCCCGGCGGCCCTGTCCTCGGACGGTTCCCGGCGGCTGCAAGTGGCAGGTGAGCTGCTGCTCGAACGTTTCGAGGACGAGACGGTGCGGACCAGCCCCGTCGCATCATTTCCGCTCGACTATGAGGGGCCGCCGATTGACAGGCTTTGCCTGATCCTGCCCGCCCTGAACGAGGCCGGGCATTATCGGCTGCGCTTCACTGGCAAGCCGGAAACCACTGACGAGGCCTTGTTCTCCGTCAGCGCCGCCTGAAGGCATGGGAGCAGAATCAGATCCGAACCACGAAATCGATGACTGCCCTGCTGGCGAAGCGCCCGACATAGACGTCCTCTTCGAAACGCTCGCTTTCGCCGGCGGCGTTTCCTGCCGGCCTGCGCCGGCCAGCGACGGCGATGCGGTAATCTTGGCCGACCTTGACCTTGCGTCCCCCATAGCTCGGGATGCGGCCAGGCGACGCGAACAACATGCCGAACACCTTGCTGAGCGCCGGCCGGTCGTCGAGCACGCCAAGCAGGGCAGGCCGATCTTCCGGCACGGCCGGGATCTCGTCGAGACGCACTTCGATCTCCCCGACCGCCGCTCGGCGCACCACCGTGATCGAGAGCCAGGCTTCATCCTCCTTCAGCGGTGGCGGAGCGTTCTCATCGACGAGCGGGCTGCGAAAGCCAAACTGCCGCATGAGATGGTTCACGCCGGCACTACCGCCCGCCAGCACCAACGCCGACATGAAGGTTGAGAAGCCGCTCGTCCGGATCTTGACCGTGTCGCCAACCGCATCTGCGGGCGCAACTCCCGCCAGCGAGAGGATGCGGGCGAAGATGTCGTAGTCGAACAGGGTCACGACCAGCCAGCCTGCAACGACCATGAAGATCGTCTTCACCGCGCGCGCGTTGAACAGCATCCTGTAAACGCGCCACTGGAAAATGGTCGCCATTGCGCTTTCGAGCAGCACGACGACAACCAACAGTGCGACCAATTCCTTGAACAGCTTTGTCGGCTCGGGCAGCCCCTGAGTCGCCGTCTCCGCTGAGGCTGGCGTAAGCACGAGCACGGGTATCATCGCCGCCAAAAAGCCGATGGCAGCGAGCCGGTTGCAGACCGAGCATTTCACCTTGCTTCCCCCGCATTTGAGTTCCGGTGCCCGTATCATGGCCGCCCCTCGGACTGGCCGACCTGGAGCCGGTCGCCGGCCAAGATCGCGGCGACGAAGCGGTAGCCCTTGCTGGCTCGATACCGCGCGTCCTTCTTGAGCAGCGCCATGAACTCGCGATGCCCGGCCGTCGACCGTCCGACAAGGCAGCCGGCGCTGGCGTTGCGGATCTCGCCGGCCGGCAGGTCGTAGCCCCAGTGTTGGTTGATGCCGAACAGGCCGCGATCCAGACGGTCGCCGGTGCGCATGTGGTCTTTGTTGAAGTCTCGATGAACCGTGACGGGCTTGGTCTGGACGAGCGCCTCGTGCTTCGGATCGCGCCGCGAGGGATGCAGGCCGACGCTCCAAGATTTGAATTGGCGAAAAGCGATCCGCGCCGCCCCTGCGGAATTTTCGGGGGTGAAGGTGAACTGGTTGCCCGGCTCTGTCGTCGCCTCCCAGCAATGGAATTCCGGAATACCGGAATCCGTGATGCGAAAGACCAGGCGAAGATCGTTGAAGGCGTCGGGCCTGTCATCATTGAGCGTGCCGTCGATGCCCATGCCCTCGACATAGACGATGTTCCAGCAGTCCGGATGACGGCAGACGAAATAGCGGCTTCGTTGCATGGCGGAGATGATCGGATCGACCCAGGTCCCGCTTGCGACCGGCTGTGGCAAGCCGCCGGCCGGGTTGGTCAAGGCTCTGGCCAGTTCGGCAGTCAACCCGGCCTCGACATCGAGACCGAGGCGCCTGCCGAACTGGGCCAGCGCCCAGATGGAGACGGGCCCAAATTCGCCGTCCGCAGGCGGATCGAGATACCCGGCAACGGAAAGAGCTTCTTGCAGGGCACGTCCGAGCCGTTGCTGACCACCGATTTGCTCGAACGGCAGCGCCGGTCCGGCAAAGCTCTCAAGAATCAGCCCGGCCTCTCGGCCTAGGGACGCATAAGCCTTAACCTCTTCCGGGGCGCCGTTCTCCACCGACCCCGGTTCAGGAGTGGCGCCGATGTCGGGTTGGGGCGGCCGCATCCGCGGAGCGGCACCAGGCATGCGAAACTTGGCGGGCTGGATCTTGCGGTCGATATACCGGGTGAGCCAATCGCGATAGGCCTGATTGGCGTCGCCTCCATGCTGCCCGCAGAGCTCGGCAGCCTTTGCCGCGCCGACCTGCGTCGTCAGCTTGGCAAGGGTGTATTGCGTGCTGCCGTTGAGGAAGCCTGTGGCGCCGCCCAGGCCCTCATGGTGCGCGAGATACATGAACCAGGCTTTCCGGTCGTCCGGCATGGCAGGCTCGATCAATCCACGCTTGATCAAGCAGCGCAGGTTGATCGCCCCATATTCAGCGGCCGAGACGATCGAAAGCGCCGGGTCAAACCGCAGCGCGAGCAACTCATCCTTTCGACCGGGCATCGGCTCGCCCGATGTGGCGGTCAGTCCGGTGCGGCTGGCATGAAGATTGAGTTCCGTGCCGGACGTCGCGGCATGTCCAAGCCAGGTCGAGGCGAGGAACTGCGTCAGCCCTGCAGCACCACTCGAGCTGTTGAAGGCCCGAGGATCCCATTGGCCCTTCTGGGGTCCGGCTCTGATCGTGCCCGCTTCGGCATCGACAAGCGCGGCGAGTGCGGCCGGGTCGATGTTCGCCTTTGTCCGCGCTGCCTGCAACGCTGCCAGGTAGATGCCGTTCACGCCCAGCAACAGACCGACAGGTTCGCGCGGGCCCGGGTTCGAGAGAACATCCGGAACCCCACCGGGACCCGGGATTGTCTCAGGCACCGAGGTCCACCCGATGCGCCATGCGCCGTCGTCGAGCAGAAGCTGCACCTTGCGCCAGTTCGCCACGGCGACCAAGACGCGTGCGACGCGGGCGTCAAGCGATACCCAGGACTCGCTAAGAGGCTCGGGAAACAGAATGATCCGCGTCCGCTCGGACGGCTCGATCAACCGCAAAGTTGCCAGAGGCACCCAGCCGGTCGACGCGGCATCCTGTACGTCAGATCTGGCAACTTTTATCCAATCGCCGACACGAGCTATTGGCGTAAGCAGTGCCGTTCCGTCGATCTGCCCATGACAAGGGATAGCCTCGTCCGGTTCGGCGAGCAGTGCGATCGGCGCTCTTGCTGCGCAATAGAGGGGCATCGGCGCACCAGTTTCTGGGCGGTTCCGTAAGAGAGCATAATCTTCACGAAATTAGAAGTGAAAACTGCTGCATCGCAATATTAAATGCCTTCATTTAGATTATGTTCGCGCTGCAAGTTATTATGGTATGTGAGCGAAAGATTTGATTATCGGTATAGAAGATATTCAATTCAAGATATATTCGATGTAATATAGTATATATTATCTCTCAATCTTCGTATAGAAACGAAATGAATCTAAGTAAATTTCCTACTGATTGCATTGCTGCAAGAATTGACTACGGTCCGTCGGCGTATGATTCAGGCTGTACTTAGCATTTTCGTTTCGGACGGTGGAATTGGATCGATTCCCCCACTTTGGCAAGCACGATTGCTCGCCGAACAAGGTCTCGAATTCGCCCCCATCGAAGTCCGCAGTAGATCACTGGGACTTCGAGAGTTGCGACCGCCTTCTGCAATCCTTGCAAGCCGGCTAGAGAAGTCAGCCGATCGGGTTTATGTCGTCCACCAGCCGAAGCAGATCCGCCATGGTGAACGTACCGCGCTTGGCCGAAGGCAGCGTCGGCTTCCAATCTCTAACCTGCCAGATGTACGATTGGGGGTCACCGTGGACGAGCCCAACGAAGACCTCCGAGATGATCGTCGAGCCGACAGGCCCGAGGCGCTCGCCCTTGCCGCGGACCTCAGCTTCCTTGAGGATGTAGTACCAGAGCGGGGTTGCCTTATCGAGGCCCTGCGCCTTGGCGACCTTTCCGTCAGGCCCGCTGGCGATCTCCTGCGCAGTGAGCGGATTCCTGACCTTCATATGGGCGGCCACGTCTTGGCCGGAGGGCAGTCCAAGCATGACACCACGTTTGAGGTTGCGGAACGCGAGATTGCCGCCGCCTCCCGGGAGGCTGTGCAGTTCCTTGACGAGGAAGGGATCAAGCCGCCGAGCTGAGTTGAAGGCAAATCCGGTGGTTGTGGCCGGCGTGCCAAGATCATAAAAGCGGCGCCAGTCGATGATCCAATTGCTAGGCAGTACCGGCACCGGAAGGGGAGCTGGCGGCGGTGGGTCGGGCATCAGCGTTCCGATGATCTGACCTGAAAGCCCCGTAAATCCGAAAAGAAAATCGAAACCGGTCGGATTGAAAACCCTGTTGTGACTGTAGGTTTGTCGAACCATGCTGTGGCCAAGACGATAGGCCGCCGCGGAGAATTCAACTGGCATATAGGGCGTGCGCTTGAAGCGATAGAACTTGCGCCCATCGTGCAGGATCTTCGCGACAATCCCGGGCTCAGTCAGTCGCTCGACGAAATCGTGCAGCACGAGCCACTGATAGTGCCAGGTCACGATCCGTCGGGCCTCGGCAAACAGATCGGCAGGAGGATTGGCGCCTCCAGCCAGAATGTCGCAAACCTTGTTATGGAATTTCAGGAAGGCCAGATGCGTCTGCGCCACCAGCAGGTTCTCATCATTCCGGTGATCGCCGATCAGAGCCATGCCTTCAGGCGAGCGCGGCAGGTCGTTGCTGAAATTGCCAGTGACTCCGCCGAACCCGACATTGATGTTTTTTCCGATGACGAATTTCGGGCCATGCTTTTCGAATTTAGCGCCGCTGCGGGCGTATAGATGCGGTGACCCGTCGGGCCCCAAACCATAGAGGCAATCGAGATCGAGGCTCGGCGTGCGGAAATTCTCGATCCCAAGCGGATCCTTCTGCTTGTCGCCGAGCGATGTCAGGTCGAGTGTGATGTCGTGATCGACAAATTGCCCGAGATAGGTGAACCCGGCCGGGACGTTCGGGTTGTCCTTGGTTACGTCCTGCGGATCGGCATCCAGCATCGCGTCTGACAAGGCCTTCAGCTTCGAATCGCTTACCTCCAGAGGCGGCAGCTTTGGGAACATCCGCCCAAACATGCCGGGGTCCTTGTGGCCAGAAAGCGCGTCCAGCACCTCGCGTGTGGGATGCCGACCAGCGACGCCGTGGCCAGGCGTGATCTTTACGGCGTTCGCCTTTGCGGTGGTGGCTTTGAGTAATTCAACGGGAAGGCTGGTCCCGGCTTTGGTTACCGGAGGCAGCGTAATCGTATCAGGCATGGAGATCTCCTCTCGTTGCAGGCGCGTGACGCGCCTATTACGTGGAAGTATCGCCCCCTCAGCCAAGCCAGACGAAATTAAGCAGACGTCAGCGCAAGTGTAGGCTGACCGCCCGGATAAATAGTAGAAACGCGCACCTAACATCGGATCAATTATAGAAACTCCTGCATAATCTAAAATCTTTTTAAGGTAAAGTGAGGAGCGTCAAAGAGGGCATGACGATCAGTTTAAGTGCTTTGCTCAAATCACTTGGAAAGCTTGCCATTTTCCCTTCTGCTGAGAATCTTGGCAGAGATCGACCCGGGGCCCTTCGCGGCGTTCATAGGCCTCCCGATGAGCAGCCGGGGAACGAGGAACATATTCCGCGCTTTATCTTTAACATTGCTCGGGCCCACCAACGCAGCCGTCGTCTTGCCTTGCAGCCCGCGCCGTCAATCGACACGATCCAGAAGGCATCCAGATTCCGTTCAATGGCTTCGATCGCGTCCGCCCTTCCGAATATTGCCGCTTCGGCTGGCAACCCAAGGTCAAACTGAATCGCCCGGAACCGGCCGTTTCGAGCGTCAAGAAGGGGCGCTTGCTGCTAGGGGGGGGCTTCCAGCTTCGTCAACACTGCGCGAGTCGCCGAAATCTGATTCTCGTAGAAGCTGACGAGGAAGTCATGTCCGAACCGGCGCATGGCATCGAGCGCAGTTTCGAGCTGGGCGAGAGCCTGTTTGGCCAGCGTAGGATCATTGCGGCGTTCAGCCATATATCGCATCGCGATCCCCTGCATGCCCAAGCTTGTCGCCCAGCCGAGGGGCGCACGATCTCGTGTCAGTTCCTCGAGTGCCGCCTGGTAGGC
This sequence comes from Hyphomicrobiales bacterium, assembly GCA_900473415.1. GTDB lineage: Bacteria > Pseudomonadota > Alphaproteobacteria > Rhizobiales > Beijerinckiaceae > Allobosea. Next base: position 16,651 of record UCLR01000020.1, on the reverse strand, counting down.
CGTCATTGCCTCCTCGAGCCGGGCCGTCCCGCTCTCGCGCTCCCCTAACGCTGTAAGCGCGACGCCCAGATTGGTCTGTGCAAGCGCCCAGCTCAGCGGCGCGCGAGTACGCGTCCATTCCGAAAGCACCGAGCGGTGGATCGCTACCACCTCCTCCAGCCGCGTCGTCCCGCCTTCGCGCTCCCCGAGTGCTTGAAGTGCGATGCCGAGATTGCTCTGTGTGCTGGCCCAATCAAGCGGCACGCGGTCCCGCCGCCGCTCCTCAAGCGCCGCACGATAGGCGGCCACCGCCTCCACAAGATGCGTCGTTTCGCTCTCGCGACTCCCGAGAGCGAAAAGTGCGCTGCCGAGGCTATGCTGAGTGTTGGCCCATTCGAGAGGCGCTTGCTTTCGAGTCCGTTCCTCAAGCGCCGCGCGGAAGGCAGTGATCGCTTCCTTGAGCCGAGCCGTCCCGTTCTCGCGGTTCCCGATCGCCTGAAGCGCACCGCCAAGGTTGTGCGTCGTGCCAGCCCAAGCGCTCGGCACACGGTCCCGCCTTCGCTCTTCAAGAGCCGCGCGGTAGGCCAGAATGGCCTCCTCGAGCTGCGCCGTCTGGTTATCGCGCTCCCCGAGCGCCTGAAGCGCGTTACCAAGATTGTTTTGAGTGCCGGCCCAGTCGAGCGGCACGCGATTACGCGTTCGCTCCTCAAGCGCCGCACGGTAGGCCAGGATTGCCTCTCCGAGCCGGGCCGTCCCGCCCTGGCGTTCGCCGAGCACGCGAAGTGCATTGCCGAGATTGTTCTTTGTCGTTGCCCAGTCGAGCGGCACGCGGTCTCGCGTCCGTTCCTCAAGTGCCGCGCGGTAGGCCATCACCGCTTCCTCGAGCCGCTCCGTCCCGGTACCGCGCGCCCCAAGAGTCTGGAGCGCAGTACCAAGATTGTTCTGCGCCAGCGCCCAGTTCAATGGCACACGGTCTCGCGTCCATTCCTCCAGCGCCGCGCGGTAGGCCATCACCGCTTCCTCGAGCCGCTCCGTCCCGGTACCGCGCTCTCCGAGTGTCTGGAGTGCAGTACCGAGATTGTTCTGTGTCGCTGCCCAGTCGAGCGGCACGCGGTCTCGCGTCCGTTCCTCAAGTGCCGCGCGATAGGCGACGACAGCCTCCTCGAACCGCGTTGTCCCGTTCTCACGCCCCCCGAGTGCCTGGAGTGCATTGCCAAGGTTGTTCTGTGCGGTCGCCCAGTTCAGCGGTGTGCGGTCACGCGTCCATTCCTCAAGCGCCGCGCGGTAGCTCGCCACCGCCTCCTCCAGCAGCGCCGTGCCGCTCTGTCGTTCGCCGAGCGTCTTGAGCGAATTTCCCAGGTTGTTCTGAGCGATCGCCCAGTCCAGGGGGGCCCTGCTGCGTGTCCACTCTTCGAGCGCTGAGCGATACGCCGATACGGACTCCTCAAGCCGCGCCGTGTTGCTCTCTCGCTCGCCGAGCGCCGAGAGTGCATTGCCAAGATTGTTCTGTGACGCAGCCCAGTCTTGCGGTTCTCGGCTTCGACTGACGCTCTTTAGCATCGTCCGAAAATCGTCGATTGCTTCGAGCAATGCCGAATTCAGGCCAAACTCGATGCCGAGGGCGAGCAGAGCCTCTCCCTTTCGATAGGCGTAACCGAGTGCGATTCGAGCGTCTGCTGGCAGAGCGATCCGCGCTGCCTCGCCAAAATGGCCCGCCGCCTCGCGATAACCGGCCGGATTGATGCGCAGCAGCGCCGCCGCCCCTCGTTCCGAGCGGCTCTCGGCTGCAGACAATATTCTCGTCTGTCCTAGCGCTATCAGGTCAGATCCGCCTGCCAGGTCTCGTGCTTCAGCAGCCGCCAGATCCGAGTCAGCCTTTGCAAAGCGACCCTTGGCTAGTTCGTCAGCAGCAGATTTCCTCAGGCGGGAAACCTCCGGATCAGCATCGCTGAGCTGGTGGAGTCTGTCATTCAGCGCTTTGAACTCGACTGCCTTGGCCGCTAGCCGACGGCCAATCTCTGCAACATCAGTCGACTGACCGGCATCCCCCATTTCTTTCAGAATTACACGCAAGGTCTCGGCCGGGACGCTCTGTTGCCTCGCTGCATCCAGCACCAGCGCCTCCAGCCTTGTGGGGAGAGCATCGACCTTCTCATCGACAACCTTCGTCCGCTTGTGTGTTTCGCCGATCTCTCCTTGGCTCTCCCGCATGCTTGCATAGGTCGAGCGCAGCCACGGGACGCCCACCCATAGCCCCACTGCGAGAAGGCCGATCACGCTGATGCGAAACACCTTTGGAACCAGCTGCTTCCACGACCATTCCATTGCAAATGGTTCGATCGGGTAGATCCGCACCGTTTCGGCAGTTGCCGGTTCCGGGGCCAGCTTCGAGACCAGAGCTCGCGTTTCCGCGTAAACGAGGTCATCACGCTGCCTCGGCTTGGCGATCGTGATGTGATCCTCGCGGATCGGAGTGGGCAGGCAGTTTGGCAGGCCCGGATCGGCCGATGCCGGCGCGACGATGCCCCCGACAAATGTGTCCAGCATCTCGTAGTAGACGAGATGGCTAAGGTCCTCCGCCCGCGCCTCAGCCAGGTTGCGGTAGCCGAAATTGAGGTCGCGCAGGCCCGGGTTGTTGGCAACAAGATTGCGGGCCGACGCCGTTGGCCAGCTCAACCAGCCCAACCATTCCAACAGGGTCGCCTTGCCTGCGCCGGTATGGGGCGTGGCGATAAAGACGACCTGCCGAACACGCGCATAAAAGTCGGCGATAGCGCGATCGCTGCTCTGCTCCCTGGCGGCCCGGATGATGCTTTTGGCCATCAACCCGCCAAGGCTGTGGCAAACGAATGTAATCGGGCCTGTCTTCAAGTCCTCGCTACTGAGGAGGACGCGCATTGCGTGGGCGGCCTCGTCGAGAAGCGGCATCGCCGTTCCGACCCAGTTGGTTGGAGGCGAGACATAGCCAAGCGAATAGACGCTGATGCCTTTGATATCTTCGGCGAGCCAGTTCGGCCAGAACCCGGAGGCGTCGCTAGTACGCCGCCACGTCTCGTAGGGGTGGCCGCCAAGGCCGTGGACAAACACGACATTGCCGCGCTTCTCGCCGGTCCAATCTGCGATCTTGATCAGGCGCGACACGGGAGGCATCAACCCCTGCGGCACGATTTTTTGATCATGGCAGTCAAACGCCAAAAGACAAGCCGGCGAGTTCCGCACATCCTTCGACAACGTGAGCGTTGGTGATGCCCCCACCGCGTGTCCGCTTCAAACTGTCGGACTGAACAGCAGAGAAGCAGACGTTCTAGGGCGCAGCTGTGGTCCAGCTTCTGCCCCGCTACCGCACTGCCCGAAACCGGACTCTCCAAGCTTCGGCTATGGGTCATGCTTGATCCCGGATCCAGCGGGCGACTGACGTCCGACTTGGGTCGTTCTCTGCCCTTCAGCTCGAGCGTGGCGCCCTGCCCGTCCGGCCGCCTGTAGCAGTGCCGCAGCGCGGCTGAGCAGCCCTGACCAGCTCCGCTGCGCTGCTTGAGCTCGGCTGGAAGACTGGCCCGAGTGACATTTCCAGTGAGCTTGCCAGGCGACTTGTCTATCGGGTTCCGACAATGCGTGTAGAGCGCTTTCGCCGATTTCGAGACGTTGAAGGGCTATCTGACGAGCCACGGCCCCCCCTCGCCTGCTATTCCGACAAGTATTCCATTTTCCGGGTGTCGAAGTCGCAGGCTCGGGGCGGTCAGGCATGACCCAGTTCGGCCGGGCACTGAACGATCTGGGCATCGAGATCCTATGCGCGGTGTCGACCACCAGGGCCAGAACCTCCCCGGCCGTCCGGCTAACGCCGGCCGAAAACGCTATGAGCTAGCAGAGCCCATGAAGCCATGGCATGATCATTCTTTACGGTCGGATAAAGCGAGTTGGAGCCAATTTCGTCCCAAAAGGGGGGCAACATGGCAGAGACAACTAGAATATCTAACACGTTCCTTTCGCTTCACGACAAGGTCGACGGGGAATCGATTCAGAAGGGAAAGGAGAAATGGATCGAGATTCACAGCTGGACTTGGGATTTGACGGCTGAATCAAGCTGGACGAAAGGCGGTGGGGCAAGCGTTGGAAAGCCCGTCCCCGGACGATTAATATTCGAGCACTATTTCGACACTTCGTCACCGACGATCCTGGGCTACATCTGCACTGGCAAAGCCTTTCCGAAGGCGACGATCGAGATGATGAAGACCACTGGCAAGGCCAGCCCTGAGACTTACCTTTCGGTGACGATGGAAGGTTGCTTCATCACAGGAGTATCCCATGACGTAACGGAAGAAGGTTATGTGATGCAAAGAGTCGCATTCGTCTTCAAGACCATAAAGATGGAATACAAGCCACAAAACAACAACGACGGCTCGCTTGGGGCACCCAGAACCTTCACGTGGGATATACCCGCAGGGACTGCTTCGCCATCAGCGTAGCTTTGGGAGGAAAGGGACGCCCGATTCAGCTGATTTAGTTTCGCTTCTCTTTTCTACGCGCTCCGCGGCTCTTTCAGCGGCGCCGCCATAACCGGTGATGACGTTGCCGCCATTCCTGCCGTCGAGGCAATTCGGGCGTTGTCACGTTGACTACGACGCGGCGGGAAGCCGTGTAGATAGGCTCGCATGAGCCAGCCGAGCATCAGCTACAGGCGCCATCGATTTTCGCCGGCCGTCATCGCCCATGCGGTGTGGCTGCATTTTCGCTTTCCCCTGCGCCTTCGCCTGGTGGAGGAGATGCTGCTGGAGCGCGATATCGTCGTCTCCTATGAGACGGGTAGGCGCTGGGCTCTGAAATTCAGGCGGGATTGCGCGCACCGGCCCCGGCGAAAGAAACCGGGCCTGCGCGGCATCTGGCATCTCGACGAGGTCGTGATCACCATCGCCGGGAAGAAGCATTGGCTCTGGCGCGCCGTCGACTAGGACGGCTACATCCTCGATGAGATCGTGCAGACGCGACGAGACACAAAGGCAGCGCGGCGCCTGCCGAGGCGTCTTTTGAAGAAACAGGGCTGCCCACCCCGTCGGATGATCACCGACAAGCTCGGTTCCTATGCCGTTGCTCGCCGCCAGATCATGCCGGCGATCGAGCATCGTGCGCACAAGGGCCTCAACAACCGCGCCGAGAACTCACACCTGCCACTCGAAAGCGCGAGCGCGCAATGCAAGGATTTCGATCCCAGGGAGGCTTGCAGCGCTTCGTCGCGATCCTCTCCGCTGTCCGCAATCTGTGCGTCCCGCCCCAGCCCCGCCATTCAGCCCTGGCCACCCATCGGCATCGCCTCAACTCCACGGCACACTGGAAAGCCGTGGCCGGCGTCACCGCGTGAGCCTGTCACCAAGTCCAATGCGCCTCTTGGCGTCCGCCAGCAGTTAGCGTGACAAGGCCGAGGTCGTGTCGCTACGCCGAGAACAGGGCGCCGTTCCGGTGAATTCAGCTATCCCTCGGGCGCGGGATCATGAAGGCCGGAGATTCCATTCCGCCTCATGCTTGTAGAATCCGCTCCTGTCGTTTGAGCGAGACTGCGGATCCATTCTTCATCGCCTTGCCAAGCTCTGCGAGGATGTGCGGCGATGTCGCGCCGATGATGACGATCCGGAGCCGCCCCGCCAAGCGCGATTGCCCGGCGTGCACGTTCGGTGACGTGATCCGGCCGTCCGGGCGAGGGCGCGAGCCGCACAACGCAGGGTCCCCGCGCATCTCAAGGGCGAGCCCGGCGTTCCAATTGACAGATGCCGCAGTTTACCGGATCGTGACCGAGATGTATTAATTACATTAAGCAGAGTTAAGTCGCGGAAAATGGCAAAGTCATTTTTATCTCGCGCCGCATCGCTTGCCGCAGTTCTCTACGCCGCCAGTTTGGGCGCGGGCTGTCAGTATTTACGTGGATACGACCAGCGCCGGCCCGAGGTCCGGACCAACCCACTGACGAACCGCAATCCGACGTTGCCTGACACTTATGTCCCCAGCGTCACGCGCGGCGGCTCGTTTTATTGAGACCCGTGTTGCGAACTGCAGACGACCAATCTCTTGCAGATGCCTGAGTGCGTGTAGATCGACATTAATGCTTATTCCATCGCTCACCCAGTTTTTCCCTAACGCGCTTTCGGCAAGACGGAATGAGCAAGCATATGCGGTGGCGCGCCAATCGTCCCGTCGAGAAGACAACGCGCCATGCGCTCGGTTTCATCGAGCGCTTTGGCTTGACGTTACTTTGCACCTTATGGTGCTTTGTCCCGTCTCTCAGCACGGCTGACGCCGCAGAGCGCGCTGCTATCGTCATCAGCGTGCCGGGGCTGGACGGCGAGCCGGTGCCCAATGCTGTCTCCGATGGCCGCATGGTTGCGATCGCTCTGCGGGAATTGAATTTCTCGACGCTCCTGATCGAGAATCCGGGCGTGGGCGATCTGCGCGGCATCCCCGGCGAAGTGCAGAAACACGTGTCCGGCGCGCGACTCGTGATCCTCTATATCGTGGGTCCGGCCTTGTCCGCCGGCAACGAGAACATCTTGCTGGCCCATGATTCGACCTATCGCGGCGAGGTGCAGCTGCGCCAAAGCGGGCTCCCGCTGAATGATCTGATCGACCAGCTGAGCCGCGATGCGAACCGCTCCGTCGTCGCCGTCCTCGACAGTTCCGGCGTACCGTCCACCATTTTGCGGGCCAATCCCGCGCTGACCGGCGCTTCTTCCTATCCGCAGGCGCGCGAGAACCTGCTGTTCGCCTTAGCCAACATGCCCGGAGCTGTGACCTCCCGGGTCGAGAACGGCGAGAACGGCGTCTATGCGACGGCGATGGTGAACACGCTGCGCAGCGCCAATGAGGGACTTTTCTCGGCCTTTAAGAGCATCCGCCGCAATGTTCGCGAGGCGACGGCCGGCGTGCTGCTGCCGGCCATGGAAGGTGGGCTGCGCTCGAGCGAGATCCTGCGGCCACCGCCGCCGCCGGAAGAGCGGATCGACGACGGCAAGCCGATGCTCGACCAGATCCTGTGGAGCTTCGTGCGCGACAGCGCCGACGAGACGGATTTCGACGTCTTCGCGCAGATCTTCCCGGCGAGCGCCTACCGCGAAAGGGCGTTGGGGCGGCGTGTGCGGCTGGCCAGCGCCTCGCAGGTCGGCGTAGGCAACCTCGTACGCGCTTTCACTACCGCGGCTTCCGCGCCCGCGGACAATGCCGGCCAGGAGTTGCTCTCGGCCATGACGGGCGACCGCGCTCCGCCGCCGCCGTTGCGGATATGGCCCCGCGAACTGCCAGCGACGCCAGATGGCTTGTCGTCATGGGCGACGAAATGCGACGAGCTCGCCGCCGATCCGGACGATCCGATGCGGCTGACGGCGGGCGTGCGCTGGGATCTCGTCAATCGGCGAGCGGCCATTCGCGCCTGCATCGCTGCGCTCGTCAAGGAGCCGAACAACCGGCGCATCCAGTTCCAGCTCGGCCGTGCGCTCGATATTGCCAACCAGCATGGCTGGGCGCAGATCTTCTACAATCAGGCGATGGAACGCTCCTACTCGGCCGCTGTCGCCAATCTCGCCTACATGTCGATGACCGGGCGCGGCAAGCCGGTCGAACTTCCGGAAGCGATCCGCCTGCTGCGCATCGGCGCCGATCTCGGCAATTTGCGCACCCGTACAGATCTCGCCGAATCCTATCTACGTGGCGCCGGCGTCCCGCAATCGACGCAGGAGGCCGTTCTGTGGCTGCGCTTGGCCGGCGCGATGGGCTGGCCGAACGCCATCGACATCCTCGGCAATCTCTATTTCCAGGGACGTGGCGTCGAGAGGAACCTCGCCTGGGGCGTGGAGCTCTTCGCGGCGGCGGCGGCGGTTGGCAACACGAATGCGATGGTCAATCTTGGCCGTGCCCATCTTTTCGGCCAGGGAGTCGAGCGCAATCCGAAGACCGGCCGGGAATGGCTCGAGCGCGCGACGGCGGGGGGCAATCCTTTCGCGCCCTTCTTCCTCGGCGAGCTCTATGTCAACGGAACGGGTGTGACGAAGGACTTCAAGCGCGCGATCGAACTATACGGCCTCTCGGCGGAGCGCGGCTTCGGCCAGGCGCGCTTCGAGCTCGGGCAGCTCTACGAGCGCGGCGCCGGCAGGAAGCCCGATCTGCTCACCGCGGCTTTCCACTACACTCTAGCGGACCGACAGAGCTATGAAACGCCGGTTTCACCCGAGATCACGCAGCGCGCGCGCAGCCGGCTCGCCGAGATCACACGTCAGCTTTCTCCGGCCGAACGGACCGAACTCGGGGGGCGGGTCAAGACCTGGCTTGAGCTTAATGGCAATTGAGGCGCTCAGACATCGGGTGGCGCTGATCGTCACCCTGTTGCTGTTAATTGCCGCAGGCACGGCGTTCGCGCAGACGCGGCTCAATGCCGTTCAGGATGACGATCCTGGCCGCCGTGTCGCGCTGGTAATCGGCAACAGCAGCTATGTGTCAGTCGCGAAGCTTCCGAACGCCGAGCGGGATGCCGAGGCCGTCGCCAATACACTCGTCGCCATGCGGTTCACCGTTGTGCGGGGGCTCAACCTGACGAAACAGGAGATGGTGCAGCGGCTGGAGGAATTTCGCCAGCAAGCCGCGGGCGCCGAGGTGGCGCTGGTCTATTACGCCGGCCATGGCATCCAGATCGACCAGAAGAACTGGATGCTGTCGGTGAACGTGCGGCCCGGCCAGAAGCAGGAGGCCCTCCGTGAGGCGATAAGCCTCGAGGACGCCCTGTCCGCGATGTCGGCCGCTTCGACCAAGGTCATCATTCTCGATGCTTGTCGTGACAATCCGTTCGCCGGCAGGCTTCAGAAAGGGGCGCAGAGCGAGGAGATCGAACCAGGGCTGGCCCGCCCCAATATCGTCGACCGCGGCGTCCTCGTCGCTTACGCGACCAGTCCGGGGTCGGTTGCCTTCGACGGCTCGGTCGGCGCCGAGCACAGCCCCTTTGCCCAGGCCTTGCTGACGCATCTCACGACCAAAGGGCTCGAGATCCGGCAGATGTTCACCAAGGTCCGCCAGAGCGTCGTCGAACAAACCAACTCGCAGCAGACGCCCTGGGAAAATTCCTCGCTCCTGAAGGACATCTATCTGGCCGGCCGCGCGCCTCTGACTAAGGTCGACGAAGTCGAGCTCAGCTACTGGCGTTCCGTCGAGGCGGGACGTGAGCCCCAGGAACTGATCGACTTTCTCGACAGGTTTCCGCGTGGTACCTTCGCGCCGATGGCCGAACGAACGCTCGAGCGGCTCATGCGGGAGGCGGCGCAGGCCATCAGGGTCATCAAGGACTGCCCGAGTTGCCCGAGCCTGGCGGCGCTGCCCGGCGGCCTCTTTCTGAGCGGCAGCCCGGAGACCGATACCGAGCGCTTGGCGGACGAACCGCCGCAGATGCGCGTCCAGATCAGGCCCTTTGCGATCGGCCGATATCCGGTCACCTTCGAGCAATGGGAGCAATGCCGCCTGGATGGGGGCTGCCGGGCGAACCCCTCGGATGGCGGCTTCGGCCGGGCAAGCCGCCCGGTGATCAACGTCACCTGGAACGATGCGATGGAGTTCGTGAACTGGCTGCGCAAGAAGACCGGGCAGCCCTATCGGATTCCCAACGAGGCCGAATGGGAATTCGCTGCGCGCGGCGGCATTTCCAGCCCACGCTTCTGGGGCCGCGATCCGGACCGGAGCTGTCGCTACGCGAATGTGCTCGACCTGACCGCGCAACGGACGGTCCGGCTCAGCCTGCAATCGCATAGCTGCGCCGATGGCTTCGTCTTCACCTCGCCGACTGGCAGTTTCGAGCCGAACATGTACGGGCTCTTCGATATGCTCGGCAATGTCTGGCAATGGACGTCCGATTGTTGGGATCGGCGCTCCCGCACCATGAGCGCCGCCGCAAGCCCCGGAGAGAATTGCCGCTTTCGTGCGTTGCGCGGCGGCTCTTGGATGAGTGACCCGCGCAATGTCCGCGTCACGTCCAGGCAACGGATCGACCTGGAGGATTCGGATCTCAACATCGGTTTCCGCGTCGCGCGGGACCTGCCGCAATGAGTGAGGCCCGGCCCGTTCCGAAGGAGAGGGAACGAGCTGCCCGTCGCCGCCCGCAGCCGCGGCAAGCCGCGGCAAGCCATGGTGTCATAGAAGACTCCCCGACCTTCTGCGTCGCGCCATTCACCACGCTGAGCCTGTATCCCACCGGGCTCGTCACCTTCTGCTGCAAGAATCCGACGGTTCTCGGCTCCTATCGCGACACCTCCCTGGAAGAGCTCTGGTCCTCGCCGCGGCTGAAGCAGATCCGGCAGAGCAGCCTGCGCGGCGAGCGACATCCGAGTTGCGTTCATTGCTGGCGGCTGGAGGATCAGGGGGCGGTCGCCTCCTGGCGCCAGAACCTCAACACCCGCCTCGCCCAAATCGTCCCCGAAGTCCTCGCTGCGGCGAGGCCCGACGGCACGGTCGCGGCCATGCCTCGCTATGTCGAGGTGTCGATGTCCAATCTGTGCAATCTGCGCTGCCGGATGTGCTCGCCCGAGCTCTCGACCAGCCTGGGCAAATTGTGGGAGGAGGCGGCTGGGCCCGGCGAGCATCGGGAAAAGCCGGTCCTGCTCCAGCGCCCTTTCGACCGGCTCGAGAGCTTCATCGACGATCTCAAGGCCATCGGCCCGTCGCTCGAAGAGATCTTCTTCTTCGGCGGCGAGCCGCTGCTCGACAAGAATCTACTTGCCGTCGTCGATGCGCTCGACCCCTGGAAGAGCCGCATCGCCGCCTCGCTCAACACCAATCTGACAAGATTGAGCAGCAGCGGCATCGCCACCCTGGAGCGGCTGCAGCAATTCAGGTCCTTCAACGTCAGCGTCTCGATCGACGGGCACCGCAAGCTCAACGAATATATCCGCGTCGGCGTCGACTCGGGGATCGTGGAGCGCCATGCGCGCCGGCTGGCCGCGATGTTCCCGCAATTGAAACTCTGCGCGACGATCTCTCCCCAGGCCCTGAACATCCTCCACTGGGCCGACACGATCACCTACATCAGCCGGATGTTCGAGCCAGAATACTTGTCGACGAGTCTTGTGCTTAACCCTGCCCACATGTCTGTGCGGAGTTTGCCGCAGCCGCTCAAGCAACTTGCGGCCAGGCGGATGAGGCGCTTCAACGACGATGTGCTGCCGACTCTGGGCGTGAACCACAATCTCGGCTCGGCGCATATACGGGCGATCGGCGAGGATGCCATCCGCTTCATGGAGGAGGAGGGGGACTCTGATCGCGAATGGGGCCGTTTTTGCCGCTATATCACGGCGATGGACGCCAGGACGGGTCAGTCTATATTGGACGTTGTTCCTGAATTCCGAGATCACTGGATGCCGGACTGAGCGCTATTGGCCGGTTTGCAGGCAGGGAGCGCGCAGAACACCGCGCTATAGGGTGCGTGCGCTTTGCGTGGCGGAGTTGAAAGCAGAAAAGTGAACATTGCGTCGATTGATGAGATCGTCGATAGTAAAAGCGCTATCTCTGCCGCCTACCGGAAAATTTGGTCAATACCTTGCTCGTGGAAAGTAACGAGATGCGGGTCAGACGAATTGGAGCGCGATTTCCGGCTACCGTATTGGCGTTCGGGCTGATTAGCCCGGTATTGGCGCAGTCGGCCGGCGAATCGAACGTGCCGGTGCAGGTGCTGAACCCAACAGAGGAACGCCAGTCCAGCAGCGAGCCCTGGATCAAGGCTTTTGTGGATTCTGGATATGGTTGGCAGCGCGACACGCGGCCCGGCCGATATGAAAAGGATCGTATCCTCCAGACCACGGCCGGCCTGGAATTTGCGCTGACGCCGTGGTTCGGGCTGACGGCCGGGCTAAGCGGCAGCCACCTGGACCGCGACAAGCTATTGCCGCTCGGATCCCTGAGATCGGATGGCGCCACGGCCTTCCTTGGCACCACGATCTACTTCATCAACGAATACAGCTTGAACGTCACGGCAGGCTTGGGAAAAAGCTACATCGAAGAGAGCCGTGCCGCCGGCACTATTCTTGTGCTGGGCGACAAGCGGGCGACAAACAACTTCATCACGGCGACATTCAGCGGAGCGCATTATTTTGACCGCCTGCGCGTCGCTCCCTTCGCGCAGATACTCTACACTGACAACCTAGAAACGCGTGGTTTCGAAAGCGACGGGAACTTCAGGCGGTCTTCGTTCGACACGTTGGGGCGGACGAGCATTGGCACGGAAGTGTCCTATTCGATCCCGGTCGGGGAATACACCGTCGATCCCGTCGTGCGAGCCGCCTTCAACTACGATCTCAATCTGCTGCGTGACTATCACGACCGTACGTCTTTCGAGCTTTCGGGCGGCTTGAACATCAACCGCAAGAACCTGAGCATCGCGGCTCGGGTTTCGACGACCGTCGCGCGTGATGACTACCGCAGCTTCGGAGGGCGCCTGGCCGTCTATTATCAATTCTGAGACCGTGACGGTGAGGTTGTCCGAAATCCAGACCGAAACAGGCACACGGACTTGGTTTGAACGCCTGCGAGGGCGCTCTGCGATGCTGGGCGTCCGGTTGCTGTCGAAAATGGCACGGTTGGCGCCTCGGCCAGTCCTGCCTTCGGGCAGCGATAGCCTCGCGATCTATGGTCGTGAAGAGGCGGTCCGCGTCGCGGTTGTCACGGTGCTCGGCCTCGACGTCTCTGACGGCTTCTCAGTGTTGGAGGTCGTCCGAAAGGCGCTGGAACGAACCCACCGCATCGTCTGCGTGACGGACTGCGATGCCTTCTTTGCGCTCTACCGCGCCGGCGCGCTGATCGAGCATGTTCCGGCGCGAAGCGCGCGGTTACGGTGCGCGTCGGATCTTCGGTGGTCCGACTATCTGCGTGACCGGCATGATCTGCTGATTGCCAAGTGGCGGCCCGAGGTCGTGCTTGCGTACGGCGACAGCTTCGAGCGCATCATCGAGCTCGCCGTTGCCGACGAGAGCGAGGCGGCGTGACTTGAGCACGGCCGCTCATCTGAACCGGCACCGGGAAGCGTTCGACGTCCTGTTTGTCGGCGATCCCCGCTTCGAGGGCGGAACGTCGACAGCGCTGGCCGCCGAGATCGACGCAGCCCATCGCGAGGGCCTGCGCTGCGGGCTTCTTGCGGTGAAGGGCCCGCTGCTCGGCAACACTTTGCCGATCCATCCCGATCTGCAGGTCCGGCTGGATCAAGGCAAGGTATGCCTTGTCCATTTCGCCGACCCCATCGACGCCGGAATCGTGGTGATCCACCACCCCACGATCTTCACGCAATTGCCCGGCAGCCGACCGGATATTTCTTGTGCCCACGTCGTTCTCGTCCTGCACCATCCACGGGTGGATGCTCTCGGAAAGGTTCAGTACGATCTGCAAGCCGTCACACGGAACTGCACCACAGTCTTTGGTGGCCCGGTCCATATCGCGCCGGTTAGTGCCGTCGTCCGCGCATCGGTCCGTTTCCAACTCGGCAATGATGCGAGGCTGCTGGACGAGGACTGGCTGAACCTGATCGATTTTGACGCCTGGCCCCGCCGGCCGGAGCGTCGCCTCAGATTTCCGGTTGTTATCGGCCGCCATGCCCGGCCCGATGCGCAGAAATGGCCGGATTCGCCAGTGGATGCCTTCGCGGCCTATCCTGTCGACCCCACGCTCGCGACGGTCAGGATACTGGGTGGCGCCGATTTCCTGGAGGAGCTCTACGGCGCGGTGCCTTCGAACTGGATCGTCGCGCCGTTCCAGGCCCAGGGCGTTCCGGCTTTTCTCGCCGGCCTCGATTTCTATGTCTATTACCACAGCGAGGCTTGGTCAGAGGCCTTCGGCCGGACCATTCTGGAAGCGCTCGCCGTCGGCATTCTCGTCATCCTGCCCCCGCACTTCGCGCCGATCTTCGGCTTGTCGGCAATCTACTGCCAACCGTCGGAGGTGGTGTCCAGGATTGAGCATTTCGTCGGCAATCCGGCCGCTTACCGTCAGCAGGTCGCCGATGCGCTCGACCATGCGCGGCGACATTTCGACCTGAGCGAGTTCGTGCCCCGTTTGCGACGCTGCTTTCCTGAGCTCGAATTCCGCAATGCCCACTCGGCTTCGCCGCAGGCTGCCCTGCCGCCCGCGCGGCAAAAAACCGTCCTGTTCATTTCGACGAACGGCATCGGATTGGGGCATCTCGTTCAGCAGCTGGCGCTTGCGGACCGGCTGCCGAAGGGATTCCGCCCCGTATTCGTGACGATGTCGATGGGACTTCAATTCGCGGCACAGGCCGGATATCTAGCGCATTATATCAATTATCATAAGCATATCAAAGCTGACCCCGAGCGATGGAACCGCGTCTTCGCGGAAGAGCTGTTCGATCTTCTACGCTTTTACAGGCCGAGTGCCGTTCTCTACGATGGCACGATGCCCTTCGGAGGCCTGATTCAAGCACTCTCCACCTATCGTGACGCATTTTTGATCTGGGTCCGGCGCGCGATGTGGCGCGAGCATCATGGAGTTGGCCTGCAGGTATCCGACCGCTTCGATGCCATTATCGAACCCGGGGAACTGGCAGAGGATTGGGACGACGGCCCAACCACGGCGGAACGCGAGCGGGTCTATCGTGTTCCGCCGGTCCTGCACATCGACGCGTCGGCCCGGCTCGACCGCGAATCTGCGCTGGCGGCCCTGGGCCTGCCCAGGGACCGGCTCGTCGTGGCGTTCCAGCTCGGCTCCGAAAACAATTTCCCGCTGGCGCGCCTGAAGGAGCATTTGACGGAAGCTTTCCTGCGCGATCCGCGCCTGGAGATCGTCGAGATACGCTCTCCCATCGGGAATCACGAAGCGGAATGCGAGCAGCGGCCACGGTGCCGATCGGTCGATCTTTTCCCGGCCTTTCGCTACAGCAAAGCTTTCGATATATGCGTGTCCGCCGCCGGCTATAACGCTTTCCATGAGAACGTGCTCGGGGCCATCCCTTCGATCTTCGTGCCGAACGAGGCCGAAGAAATGGATCTGCAACTCACCAGAGCGAAATATGCCGCAGTCAACGGCTTGGGTTTTTGCCTGCGCAGGGACCATGACCGGTATCGCTGCCGCGATATCGTGGAAGCCGTGCTGGACGACGCCGAGCGCATGAAAATCGCGGCGCGATGCCATGACATATCGATGAAGAACGGCGCCTACGACATCTGCCAGTTCATCGAACTCTCCGCCTGCATGTTGAGGACAGATCGACGCATCGTTTGAAGTGCAGGCGGAATGGCAGCCGAAGGTCGACATGCGGAATGTCAAATGCGCCACGAAGATCCGGGCTCTCTGAGCCGTACGTTTTCCGTACCGTTGCCGGGTTAGGTGTACCATTGTTGAGCCGAGCCCGTCGGCTTGGTTGGCCAGTACGAATTATATAGCTATTTCAAATACATAAGTGAATTTATACGATTTGACGTCATGTGCGCTGAAGGCGGTTTTGCCTGATGGCCCCAATTCGGAGGACGACCTCAGACCGAAAACGGATCGCCAGGAAGCGGGCATTCGCAACGGCAGCTAAGGACCAGGTTGGTCGCAATGCGGACTGGCAGCCAATGACAACTCATGGTGCCGCAGGGCCCAGCGGGAGGGCTGTCTTGGGCCCGTTCATGCCAGGGCGGCGGGCGATTGTAGCTAAAGAGGGCGGGCGCTTGTTGTCGCCCGCCTCAACACTTGACTGGACTTAGCCTTTGGTGCGGCCGGGCACCGGCGCGGCCTTCCGCCGCTGATTGCCGAGGCCCATCTTCTTCGCCAGGTTCGAACGCGCTTCGGCGTAAGCCGGTGCAACCATCGGGTAGTCGGGCGGCAGCCCCCACTTGGCCCGGTATTGATCGGGCGACAGGTCGTAGGCCGTCCGCAGATGGCGCTTCAGCGACTTGAATTTCTTGCCGTCCTCCAGGCAAACCAGGAAGTCAGGTGTGATTGATTTCTTGATGGAAACGGCCGGAACAAGCTTTTCCTCGACGATCGGTGTCTGCTCCCGGCCAAGGCCTAATAGCGCGGCATGGGTGCTTGCGATCAGTGCGGGCAGTTCAGCAGTCGGGACGCTGTTGTGCGACACGAAAGCAGAAACAATGTCGGCAACAAGATCGACAATGGCTTCGTTATTGTCAGTCAATTTTGGGCTCCTATTTGGCAAAAACAGTCTGACCCTGCAGTATTGACTGCAATCTACAGATCAAGTGCTTTCTACAGCTATCGAGTAGGCGCCGCCCAACTCCGAAGAGACCAGAAGAGCGAATGTTCGCTAAGCCGCGGTCTCAATGTCCGCTCCCGGGCGATGCGGCCTCAAGCATCGGCGCCGAAATGATGCGGTCGGGATGGAAGGTGAGGCAACATCTTGCGTCGGTTTTCATCAGATTCATCCATTGCGGAACTCAGCTGCGCCCCGTTGTGGATCGATGGCTCCGACAATCAGGGTAAATTTCGATCCTCGGCTAGTGCTTTAACTGTTTCAAGTGCCTCTAACGCCTCACGAGGCCAACGCTTATGCGCCTTCACCCACGATGACGATCCGTGTTCATCCCCCCATCTATCTTCAACCTTACAGCGGCCTTTTTGTCGCCTTCGCGATGACGCCGACGATCCCCTCGCGGAAGAGCAGGACGCAGATCACGAAGATGCAGCCCTGGATGACAGTGACCCAGGCGCCGAGTGT
>UCLR01000021.1 GCA_900473415.1 Hyphomicrobiales bacterium | reverse complement strand
TTGTGCTTGGTCGATTCGAAATCCTGGCTGGCCAGCAATTCGCGCAGGAACACGGTCTCGCGCTTGTTGTTGGGCAGTTCGATGCCAATCGCGTTCTTGCCCTGCACCACCGCCACACGCGCCGAGATCGCGCTCATCGAACGCGCGATGTCGTCCGCCAGCGAAATCACCCGGGAGCTTTTGATACCGGGCGCGGGTTCGAGTTCGTAAAGCGTCACGACCGGACCAGGGCAAGCCTGGACGATCTCGCCCCTGATGTTGAAGTCTTCGAGCACGCCCTCCAGCAGCCCGGCATTCTGCTGCAAGGTCTCGATCGAAACCTCGATGCCCTCCTGTTGCTGCGGCTCGGCGAGGAAGGTGATCGGCGGCAGCTCGAATTCATGTGACTGCGACGAAACCGGGACGACCTCGGCCAAGCGCGGCCTGACCTTGGTCGCGATGGGCTGAGACGCAGGCACGGCGGCAGGCTTCTCGGCAAGCGGCGCAGGCTCGACGACCGCCTTCTTCCGGATGACCACACCCCTCCCCTGCGCGGCTGCGCCATGGGCAGCAGGCGCGACCGACCCTGGCGTCGGCGTCATCTCGCCAGGCAAATCGGCCGCGCGCTGCGGCTCGCCCCAGCCGCTGAGCGAAAGGTTCAGGTTCAGGCTGTAGGATGTCGGCCAGCCGAAGCTCGAAGCAGCCGGAAGCGGCGCAGGAACAGGCGCCGCCATGGCAGCAGCTGGAGCAGCCTGCTGCGAGTGATCAGCGACGGAGTCGTACCATCCCTCGTCCCCGCGGAAAGGCTCGTCGTCCCGCGAATAGGCGCCGGCCGCGATTTCGGCTGTTTCTGCGGCGGAGTCGGGCCCAAGCTCCCAGAACGCATGATCCGAGATGAAGGCGAAGGGCTGGACGACGGCAGCGGCGGCGTCCGACCCAAGGTCCTCAGCCGCGTCGTTCCATGCCTCGATTTCTGCCTGCTGCTCGCATTCAACGAACGGCGCCTCGTGTTCCACCTCAGCCTGCGACACCTCTTCGTCGGCAGCCGGCAAGGCCTCCGACGACCCGCCGCCCCAAACCTGCTTGAACAAATGGTTCGGCGTCCGCGTATAGCGAACCCGGCTCGGCGCCGCGGGCGCAGCCACCTCGGCAGCCTCGGTAACCGGGTCGTCCGCCTGGGTGCGCTGCGACAGCCGACCCTTGTCCGGCGTGCGGGTGAAACGCACGTTCGGCGAGAGATAGAAAGCTGAGTTCTGTGCGCCCCCCGCCGCCGCGGAGGCAGGGTCTCGCGCCGGCGGCGGCACCTGCTGGGAAGATGTCAGCGACTGATCCGAGCCATCGGAACGGCTGTAATCCTGACTATCACCGACTATTCGCAGACCAGATCGAAGATTACGCATAGAAGTCCACAAATACTGATAGTCATCGAAGGCGAGCCCGATTCCTAGCCCGGCACGGTTAAGGGGATGTAAACTCGATCGTCGAGAAGCACCCTTCCCTCCGGCCCTGCCAAATGCACGACCGGCGCGCGAAGCCAAGGTGCGATGCGCTGCCGCGGCTTGACCCGCCTCTGCCTTTTCCCGTTAGATTTGCGATTGGGGGGCGTCGTGGGGCCATTCATGGTACGCGCCATCGTTCTCGTCGTCGCCGTTTTCACACTCGCGGCACCTGCGCAGGCTTATGAGAATGCTCTCAGCCGCGCGCTTTCAGACTTCCTCAATATCTTCAGCGAACAGGCGATCCCGCGCCGCGTCGTGCCGTGGAACGGCAGGGAGGCTCCCGGCACCATCGTGGTTTCGACGAGCCAGCGCAGGCTCTACTACGTCCTCGGCGACGGACAGGCCCTTCGCTACGGCGTCGGCGTCGGACGCCGCGGCTTCAGCTGGTCGGGAACCAAGACTGTCTCGATGAAGCGGGAATGGCCCGATTGGCGCCCCCCTGCGCAGATGCTCCGGCGCCGGCCGGACCTGCCGCGCTATATGCGTGGCGGCATCGAGAATCCTCTGGGCGCCAGGGCGCTCTATCTCGGGTCGAGCTTGTATCGCATCCACGGCTCCAACGAACCCGACACGATCGGAGCCGCCGTGTCGTCCGGCTGCATCCGAATGACCAATCGCGACGTGATCGACCTCTACGACCGCGTCAGGACCGGAACGAAGGTCGTCGTGCTTCAGTGACCGGCAGGCCGCCTTGCCTGACCGGAATCCCGGCCATACGCTGATCTCGATGATGAATTCGGGCAGTGGCATACCGATTCGCTTCAAGGCGATCGCGACATGGATCGAACGCTTCCTCGCCCTGGTGATCCTGGGCGGGGTCGTCGTGTTCGCCTTGGGCAGCGTGCAGACGCTGGCGTCCATGGACTGGCGGCTAGCAGAAACGTTCTACGAACTGATCTACCGCGTCCTGTTGCTGGTCATCGCCGTCGAGCTCGTTCGCACGCTGGTCACGCATGATCTGCGAGCCATTCTGGAGCTCCTCGCCTTCGTTGTCGCGCGCAAGCTGCTCAAGCCCGATGCGAGCGTGCTGGACATCCTCCTTTGTGTTCTGGCCTTCGTCGCTCTGTTGGCCGCGAATTACTGGTGGCTCCCCGCTCAAAAGCGTGAAGATGAAGAGCCGGCCGATGCTGCCCGCTCGACCGCCGACTGAGGCGGCCCATCCGGGTGAAGGTCACAACGCCCTTAGCGGCGTCATCGCGAGCCGACCATCGGGAGCGGTCGAGAGTGCCGCCTCCACGCCAAAGACGCTAGCGAGCATGTCCGGCTCGACCACCGTATCGGGCTCACCCTGGCAGATCAGCCGCCCGCGCTTCATCACGGCGATCCGATCCGCGAAGCGCGCCGCGATGTTGAGATCGTGCAGGATCACGATGGTCGTCAGCCCGAGCTCATGCGTCAGCCGGCTGACGGTCTGCATGACCTCGAGCTGATGGCGGATGTCGAGTGCGCTGATCGGCTCGTCGAGCAGCAGCAGATCAGGCTCCGCGGCCAGCGCTTGCGCCAGGAAGACGAGCTGCCGCTGGCCACCGCTGAGCTCCCCGAGATAGCGGGAGGCGAGCGGGGTGAGCCCGAGGCCGCGCAGGACGGCTTCCGCTGCGGCGAGATCGGCACGGTCTACGCGTAGACCGAGGCGGCCTAGGCGCCCCAGAAGAACGGCTTCGAGCACGGTCAGAGCCGCTCGGCTGCCGGTGTCCTGCGGCATATAGCCGATCCTGGCGGAGGACCGCGATCCGGCATCGAAGGCGATGGTGCCCAGATGCGGGACCAACCCTGCGATCGCCTTGACCAGGGACGACTTGCCGGAGCCATTGGGACCGACGACGGCGACGAGCTCTCCGGGCTCGGCCGCGAGGTCGAGCGCCTCGACGGCCAGTGTCGCGCCATAGCGGACGGAAAGATCTGTGACGGAAATTCTCACCAGAAGGCCCTCCGGCAGCTGACGACGAGCCAGACGAAGAACGGCACGCCGATCAGCGAGGTCACGATGCCGATCGGCACCACCGCTCCGGGCAGCACCGTCTTGCTGGCAATTGAGGCGAGGGAAAGCAGAAGCGCGCCGTAGAGGGCCGAAGCCGGCAGCAGGCAGCGCTGGTCCTCGCCAACCAGCATGCGAGCAATATGCGGCGCTACGAGGCCGACGAAGCCGATGGTGCCGACGAAAGCGACCGCTACCCCGGTCAAAGCCGAGACGATGGCGAAGGCACGCATCCTCAGCCGCGCCACGTCGACACCGAGCCCCCTCGCCCGCTCGTCACCGAGCTTGAGCGCGGTGAGCCGCCAGGCGTCGAACAGAAGCAGCGGGAGCGCAGCCGCCAGCACCGCCAGGATGATCGAGAGCTTGCCCCAGCTCGCCTTCTGCAGCGAGCCGAACAGCCAGAACACGATCTGCTGCAGCGCTTCCGGTGAAGCGACGAACTGGAGCATCGCCAACAGGGCCTGGAACAGGAAGAGCAGTGCGATCCCCCCGAGCACCAGCATTTCGGGCGAAGAGTCACGAAGGCTGCCGATGCCATAGACGGCCGCGCAGGAAAGGCTGGCGAACAGGAAGGCCATGAGCGGGATTGCCCAGGCCTCCGGCAGCGGCAGCGTCACGCCGAGAACGATGACGAGCGCCGCGCCGAAGCCTGCTCCCGCCGAGATGCCGAGCGTATAGCTCGAGGCCAGGGGGTTGTTCAGGATCGTCTGCATGATCCCGCCCGAAAGCCCCAGCGCCGCACCGACCGCGAGCGCCGTGCCGGCGATCGGCAGCCGGATCGACCAGACGATGGCGTCGACGGTGCGGTCCTCGGCAAGGCCGAACACCGACTTCGCCACCGCACCGATCGGCAGGAACGCCGGCCCCGTCGCGACATCGAGGACCAGGCTCAAGGTGAGCGCCACGAGCCCGAAGAGCAGCACCGCCCGCCGTTTCGAGGCGATACGCGCATAGAGCGCTGCGATCTCTCCCCCGGGGGCCGTCAGTTGAACGGACGCGCTCATGGCCGGAACTCCAGCATCCAGGTGCCGCTGAACGCGATCGGCAGGTACTTCTCGTGATAGGCCTTGAAGGCGGCGACCGGATCGACATCGGCGAAGGCCTCCGGATAGAGGCGGCTGGCGATGTACTGCATGGCGACGAAGTCATAGAGCGTGCGGCATAGCCCATGCTCGATCGCGCTGATCTCACCGGTCTTGATCGCCTTGAGGTCGGCCCAGCCGGGTCGTTCGGCATAGGGCTTCAGGCTCGCGCGCGTCTCCTCCGGCGTGACGTCATAGCCGGTGCGCACCGCCTTGGCCTTCCCCACCCAGGATGACGACGCCATCAGGATGACATCCGGGTTCTCGGCGATGATGGCCTCGCCGTTGAGAGGTGCCCACGCCCCCGGGATTTTGCCGGTCGCGATATTCTCGGCGCCGAGGGTGGTGATGATCTTCCCCCACATCGTGCCGTTATAAGTGTTGCCGATCGTATCGGCGCCGGCTTGGCCGAGCTCGACATAGACCTTCTTCACCGACGCGCCGGCCGCTTTCGCCTTCTCGACCCGGGCGAGGACGTCGCGATATTCGCGCTCGTAGAGGGTGGCGAGCTCTTCGGCGCGGGCCTCCTGCCCCATCACCTTGCCGAGCGCCCGCGTCGAGGCGAGATGGCGCTCGAGGAGCTGCGCGTTGTAGTCGATGATGACGATCGGAATACCGGCCGCCTCGATCTGCTCGGCTTGCGTCCTCAGAGCCTTGTAGCCCCATTCCGACAGGAAGAGCACATCGGGCTTGAGGCCGATCACCTTCTCCGCGCTGAAGCTGTTGTCGTCGCTGTGGCCGATATCCGGCATGGCTGCGAGATTGGGGATCACGGCCTTGTAGCGGTTGAAGATCAGCGGCCGCCAACCCTCCCACGGGGCACGGGAGATGCCGACGACCTTCTGCCAGCCTTCGCGGCCGGCGACCGCGGTGAACTCCTCGAAGTTGAAGTTCAGGGCAACGCGCCTGACCGGAAGCTCGACCGTGACCTTGCGCCCGAGCGCATCGATGATTTCGGTCGGCGCGGCAAAAGCCGCGACCGATGAGGCCAGCAGGGCGGCGCCGGCCAGTAGTGATCTGAGAGTGCGGATCATGGAGGTTTCTCCAGAAGGGGCTTTCGCGAGCACCGAGGCGGAATCAGGCGCTCAGGGATCGGCGGCTCGGCGCGTTTCGGCTGGAAGCTCAGGCGGCTGGCGATCCACGGCGGCATCCGGCGAATGGATCGCCATGGCGCGACATCGCGGCAACGGCCATTGCGAAGACGCCAACCGGAGGGATTTCAGCCGAAGCGGAGCGCGACGGGGCCTAAGGGTACCGGTGCGCCGGAGCGCAACGGCGGCTCAGGCTGCGAAGGGTGGCGCGCGGGGATTGGCCGGTGTGCGGCCGAAAAGAAAGCCCAGAGGCCGGTCGAGCCGCCTCGAAAAAGCGACCTGATCCGCGGCACGATGGACGACCGGCTCGAAACCGGCGACGGTCGGCAGGCCACCGGCCGCCATCGGGCAACCGAGCGTGCAGCAGCTCATATCGGCATGCGGTGCGGTCGTGCCACCGTGATCGACATCGGCCGGAGCCATGCTGCCGGGAGCGCAGAGCATGAACGCCACCTCGCGATCGAGGCTGAGGCTGGCGGCCCTGGCTCCGGAGGCCATCCCTGCGAAGATCGCCTGCAAGACGAGAAGATAGGCCGCAGCGACTGCGACCCAGCGTCTCGACAATGCTTTCCGGCGCCACATCAGCACGGACCGTCTCCTTGCCTCCTGAATAGCATGGCTCCGGCGCGTGTCATTTGCTCGATCGCAAATTATCGACACGCTGGCGCCTTCAAGTCTCTCAGTTCAGGCGGATCGCCCGGACCTCCGCATCCAGCAGTCGCCGAGGCGCGCTGCCCTACTTCGGCAGGCCGTTGATGACGAACAGCGCATTGATGAACTGGTCGGGCGGAAAGCTTCCAAAGCTGCGGGCGTAGATGTTCTTGACACGATCGGTGCGGTAGAGCTCGGCGAGCGTCGCATCGACCAGGAGGCGCAGCTTGTCGTCGCCGAGCGGCAGTGCCAGCGCATAGGTCTCGAACGTAAAATACTGGTCGGACAGCTTCATGCCGGAGCGATTCCGGGTGTTGAGAAGATGGTAGCTGAGGATGCCGCGATCGGCGAAGTAGGCGTCGATCTTCCCTTCGGACAGGTTGCGCACGCCGTCGGGATGAGTCTGCATTGGGACGATCTGCGCCTGGATGCCGAGCTGCGACAGGGTCGTCCTCAGCACCTCCTCGGTCGTCGTATTCTGAAGCACGCCGATCTTCTTGCCGCGCAGATCCTCGAGCCGGTTCATTTCATTGATCCGGTGGAGAACGGCGGCTCCATCGATGAAGGTGGGTAGCGAGAAATCGACCATGGCGCGGCGCGACATGGTCATCGAAGTGGGATCGCAGAGAATGTCGATCTTGCCGTCCCGAAGCGCCTCCAGACGCGCGGTGGCCGAGACCTCGACATATTCGATCTTGAGCGCAGGAATGTTCTGCGCCTTCTTCACCCCGGCGGCGACCTCCCGGCAGATATCGACGATGTATCCAGCTGGCTCCCCGCTGGCCGTGCGATAGGAATAGGGCGGCGCGTCGGCCCGGAAGCCGAGCCGCAGCGTGCCCGTCTCGCGAGCCCGCGCCAGCGTGTCGGCCGCCAGGCTCGCCGTCGATATCGCCATGCTGAGAAGCGCGATCAAAAAGGCTTGCACGGTCCCCCTCCGTCTTTGGCTCAAGGCGAACACGATAGGCCGTTTGGACGGATCCCAAAAACGCCGTTTCCGCAGGCCGAGCCTTACTGCGCATGCGTATCGGCGACAACACGCGCCTCGCGCCGGCTGCTCGTCATGCTGAATGACAAGTACGACACAGTTACCAGATTCCGACCGATGAGGTCGTCGGCGAACTTCGAGATTGACACACCTATCTGCGGGCGAGAATATTATCGTAAGGGTATCAAAGGAAGGTGTCCCATCGTGGCGCCGTCGTTGCCCATACGGCACGGACAAGAACTCGTACCCGCGAGCCACCTAAGCTTGCCAAGGCGAGCAAAAGACCAAGCGGTACGAATGTTTCACTGTTTCAAGACAGAACATGACCAGCGTGGACTGCAAGCTCATCTAGCGCTGCCATAGGCAGTGCCGGATTCAATTTGGCGTGTGCCGGAGCCGATGCTCGGTACCGTGAAACCGGGAGCGGTGCGATGGCAAGCAATGCTCAGCAACGGTTGCCACCGTTCGGCCGTCCCGCCTCGGCCATCGGCGGAAGCTGCATCGGTACCATCTCCAATCGGCCGGGACGTGGTGGACTGTCAGGCGCAGCCATCATCCGGCGCACCTCCCGGCGTTTCTTCGCGATCTCCTGCGCGGTGGCCGCCACGGCCCTGTTCCTCAGCGCGGTCTCGTTCGCCCAGCAACCTGGCGGGCGGCAAGGCGGACCGCCTCCCGCCGTCGTCGTCGAGAAGGTCGAGGTGCAGCAGGTCGGCGATCCCACGCGCTTCACGGCTCGCATTGAGGCGATACAGGCCGTGGACATCCGGGCTCGCGTCACGGGCTTCCTGCACGCAGTATCATTCAAGGACGGCCAGGTCGTGAAGGCCGGGGACCTGCTGTTCGAGATCGAGCCCGACGAACTCGAGGCCCTGGTGGCCTCGGCGCGGGCGCAGGTCACGCGCGCCGAAGCGACGCGGCAATCGGCCGAGCGGACCCTTGCGCGTAACCGGGAGCTCTTCGCCCGGAACACGGCTTCGCAGGCTGCTTTGGACGAGGCCCAGGCCGCCTTCGACGTCGCCTCCGCGGAAGTGCAGGTCGCCGAAGCGACGCTGAACACGGCGGAGCTCAACCTGTCCTACGCCCGTATCACGGCGCCGATCTCAGGGACCATCGGTCGCGCGACCTTCACGGTGGGCAACCTCGTCAACCCGAGCTCGGGCTCGCTTGCGCGCATCGTCAGCCTGGACCCGATCCGGGTGGCGTTCGGCATTTCCGAGGGCCTGCTCGTCACGATGCGACAGCAGCAGGCGAGCGGCAACACCGTGGACCCGGACGCGCTCAAGCTCACGCTGCGCCTCGCGAACGGCACGGACTATGGCGAGCGCGGCCGCATCGAGTTCGTCGAGAGCGAGGTTGATCCGCAGACCGGCACGGTGACTGTCCGCGCGGTCTTTCCCAACCCCAGCTACATCCTCATACCCGGCCAGTTCGTCACCATCTCGGTACGGGAAAAGGAGGCGCCGAACCTGCCTGTCGTGCCCCAGGCGGCAGTGCTGCAGGATCGCAAGGGCCGCTTCGTCTATCTGCTCGGCCAGAACAACAGTGTCTCGCAACGTCGGATCGAGACCGGCGCGCGGGCCGGAAACGGCTGGGCCGTCACCACGGGCCTGAAGGGCGGCGAACAGATCGTCGTCCAGGGCATCCAGCGCCTCGCCGACGGCATGACGGTGCAACCGAGCGAAGGCCAGCCGGTCGGCGGCGGCTCATGATCTCCGACCTCTTCATCACACGGACCCGGCTGGCGATCGTCGTCTCGACCGTGATCTCGATCGCCGGCGCGATCGCCATATTCGCGCTCCCGATCCAGCAGTACCCGCACATCACCCCGCCGACCGTGACCGTCTCGGCCGTCTACCCGGGCGCCAGCGCCGAGATCATCGCCGATGTCATCGGCGGCCCGCTGGAAACGGCCATCAACGGCGTCGAGAACATGATGTACATGGCGTCGACGAGTTCGAACGCCGGGCAATACTCGCTGTCCGTGACCTTCGAAGTGGGCACCAACGCGGACATCGCGCAGGTCAACGTGCAGAACCGGGCGCAACTGGCGCTGTCCCGATTGCCCGCCGCCGTGACCCAGCAAGGCGTCTCGGTACGCTCGCAATCGCCCGATTTCGTCCTCAGCATCGCGTTCTATTCACCGGGCGACAAGCTCGGCGCGCTCGAAATCACCAACTTCACGGCGACGACGATCGTCGATGCGATCTCGCGCGTCCAAGGCGTCGGCGAAGCCAGCGTCGTCGGCGCGTCGGAATATTCCATGCGTGTCTGGCTGGACCCGAAGCGCATGGACGCGCTCGGTATCACGACGGACGATGTTGCGAATGCGATAAGCCGGCAGAACATTCAGGCTTCGCTCGGCCAGGTGGGCGCTCAGCCGACGCAGGAAGGAACGGAACTGCAGTTCACGCTGGTCGCCGAGGGGCGTTTGGCGAATGCGGAGGAGTTCGGCGAGATCGTCGTGCGCACCGGCGGCGGCGGCGCGATGGTGAGGCTGCGTGATCTGGCACGCATCGAACTCGGCGCGCGCAGCTATTCGTCGAGCGCGCGCTTCGCTGGACACGAGACGGCGATGCTGCGGATCAGCCAGTCGCCCGGCGCCAACGCCATCCAGACGGCAGATGCCGTCATGGCCGAGCTCCAGCGACTGAGGCCGAGGTTCCCACCGGGCCTTGAATACCAAGCCGTCTACGACGCGACGCGCTTCGTCCGGACGAGCCTCGCGCTGATCCTGCGCATCCTCGTCGAAGCGTTCGTCATCGTGCTTCTGATCACCTATCTGTTCCTGCAGGACTGGCGGGCCACGATGGTCACGGCCCTGGCGATCCCGGTCTCGATGCTCGGCGCGATGGCGGTCCTGCTCGCCTTTGGCTATTCGATCAACATGATCACGCTGCTGGCGCTGGTGCTGGCGATTGCCCTGGTCGTGGACGACGCGATCCTCGTCGTCGAGAACGTCAAGCACGTCATGGAGGACAACCCGGATATCGATCCGGCAAGTGCCACCCGCAAGGCGATGGGGCAGATCACCGGGCCGATCATCTCGACGACGCTGGTGCTACTCGCCGTGGTGACGCCGACGGGATTCCTGTCCGGCATGAGCGGGCAGCTCTATCGTCAGTTCGCCGTCACGCTGTCGGCCGCGCTGGTCATCTCCTCGATCGTCGCGCTGACGCTCAGTCCGGCGCTCAGTGCAATTCTGGTCAAACCTGGCCGAGCCGGATACCGGAGCGGTCCGTTCGCCTGGTTCACGCGCGCCCTGAACGCCACGCGCGACGGCTATGGCAGGGCCGTCGGCTTCCTCGTGCAGCGCTGGATCATCCCGATCGGCGCGCTGGCCCTCTGCTTCCTCGGCGCCGTGCTGGTGTTCAGCCGCCTGCCGACCACGCTCCTGCCGGACGAGGATCAAGGCGCCCTCTTCCTGGACATCCAGCTTCCCAATGCGGCCTCGCTCGACCGAACGCGGGTGCTGGTCGACGAGATCGAGCGCGCTGTCGCGGCGACGGAAGGCGTCGAGAATGTCATCTCGGTCGCCGGTTTCAGCATCCTGCAGGGAACGGCCGCTCCCAACGGGGCGATGATGGTGGCGTCGCTCAAACCCTGGGAACAGCGCACCGCACCGGAATTGCGGCTCGATGCCCTGCTCGCAAGGTTGCGGGCGCAATTCTCGACCATCCCGGGGGCGAACGTCTCCGTCTTTGCGCCGCCGGCCATCTCGGGGATGGGTGCCGTCGGCGGGCTCGACCTGCGCTTCCAGGCCCTGCAGGGGCAGCGGCCGGAGGAGATCGCGCAGGTGGTCCGGGCCTTCGTCGCGGCGCTCAACCAGGCGCCGGAGATCGGGGGCATGGCGACGACCTTCAGCGCGGACGTGCCGCAGATCTACGTCGACGTCGACCGGGGCCGCGCCGAAGCGCTGGGGGTGAGCGTCTCCGACATCTATTCGACGATCGGCGCAAATTTCGGTTCGCGTTACGTCAACGACTTCACGCTCCAGGGGCGGGTGTTCCAGGTCAATCTCCAGGCCGACGCCCAGCACCGCGCTCATGCCGAAGACATCCTCAAGCTGCATGTTCGCAACCGCGCGGGCGCGATGGTGCCCCTGAGGACCGCCGTCTCGACGCGGACCGTGCTCGCACCCTTCGTCATCGCCCGCTACAACATGGCAGTGGCGGCGCAGATCAACGGGCAGCCTCCCCCGGGAGGCAGCTCGGGCTCCGCCATGGACGCAGCCGAGAGGATCGCCGCACAGGAGCTGCCGGCCGGCTATGGGGTGGAATGGTCCGGCCTCTCCTTCCAGGAGCGGCGCGGCGGCGGGCAGGAGATGACCATCTTCGGCCTGGCCTTCCTGTTCGCCTATCTCTTCCTGGTCGCGCAGTATGAGAGCTGGACGCTGCCCATCGTCGTCATCCTCTCGCTCGGAGCAGCCTTGTTCGGCGCGGTGCTGGCATTGAGGCTGACCGGGCTGCAGAACAGCCTCTATGCCCAGATCGCCATCGTGCTGCTGATCGGGCTGGCATCGAAGAACGCCATCCTCATCGTGGAATTTGCCAAGGAACGCCGCGAGGAAGGGCTGCCGATCGCCGACGCCGCACGGCTGGGGGCCGAGCAACGGTTCCGCGCCGTGCAGATGACGGCACTGTCCTTCATCTTCGGCATCGTGCCCCTCGCCGTCTCGACCGGAGCAGGGGCCGGAGCGCGCCAGGCGGTCGGCGTCGCGATCCTTGGCGGCATGGTGGCCGCGACGACGATCGGGCTCTTCATCATCCCGGCCGTGTTTGCGGTGGTCGAACGTCTTTCCGAATGGGGCTCTGCGCGGCCGAAGGAAAAGGTCGCTCCATCGGAGGGATAGCTTTTCAGGCAAGGCGATCTGTCTGGCGCAGCCTTTTGAAGAAGCGGAACCCTAGCCGAGGAGAAAAGCATGACCGCCTTCGATACCGGAACGTCCAGGTCCCTCCAGGTGCCGCCCACTTGGCTTCGCGTCCTGCTTGGGGTCGTCCTGATCCTGGGAGGGATCTTCGTGCTGGGCGATATCGCGCTCGCCACGCTCGTCAGCACCCTGCTCATCGGCTTCGTCGCGATTGCGGTGGGCGCCTTCGAGGTCATCCACGCCTTCTGGACGAAGGGCTGGGGCGGTTTCGTCTGGCAGATCCTGCTCGGCGCCCTCTACATCATCTTCGGCTGGACCGTAGTGCGCCAGCCGGTGTCGGGGGCTTTGATCCTCACCCTCGTCCTCGGGCTGGTGTGGCTGGCGTCGGGCTTCGTGCGGATGTTCATCGCCTTTCGGCACTGGAGTCAGGCCGGCTGGCTGATGCTGATATCGGGAGCGTTCGGCGTCCTGGCGGGCCTGATCATCCTGACCGGATGGCCTGTCACCGGCATCTGGGTCCTCGGGCTGCTCCTCGGGATCGATCTGCTCTCGCATGGGGTCGCCTGGCTGCTCTATGGCGGGCCGCTCGCGACGCGGGCCGCCTAGTCGGAAACAAGGCGCCGGGCGCGCTGGCCAGCAAGGCGATGCGCCCGGTCCAGCCCGGGATCAGGCGCGAGCCACATGCCCCAAAGGCCAATAGGCTCTGGTCGCGCGCCCGGCTTATTGGCAGGCGCGGCCAGCTGGCCGGAACGCGGTTCCCCATGTGAACCAGGCGCCGGCATGCCGAGGTCGCTTAACGTCAAGCACGGTTGATGGAGGTGCAGATGAAGCTCCTGATCGCCTTGTTCGTGGCCGCGGCTGGCATGATTGCTGCAAGCACGCAGGAGGCACATGCTGTCATCTATTGCCAGTATATTGGCTATCCGGCCGGCTGCGTTGCGCGGCCTGGCGTGGTCCTGCGGCCCCGGCCAGTCGCGCGTGCCGTCGCAACACCGGGCGTTGGTGCGCCCGGCGTCGGCGTTCGGCCGGGCACACCCATGAACCGCGGCGGCCCGGTCAACCGGGCCGGCCGCCGCTGACGCATCAATCCACCGGCGACAATGTCGCCAGATGTCCGCCCTTCGAACGCATGGAGCGCAGCGACATGGCAAAGGATCCGGCGAATATCCTGGCCGACGCCCAGGCCTATGCAGTCGACGCCGGGCAGCGGTGGATCTTGTTCCTCGAAACTTTGGTGCAGCGTGGCCGGCAATATGAAGAGCACATGGCGCAACGCGCGCCGAATGTTCTCGACTACGACGCCGAACTGATCTGCGACGGGCGTCAGCTGCCCCGGCCGGTCAACTATCTGCTGGCGCGGATCGTGCCGCGCCAGGACATCGTCATCGACGAGAACAAGCGCCCCTTCGTGATCGTCGACCCGCGCGCCGGCCACGGGCCCGGCATCGGCGGCTTCAAGGCCGACAGCGAGATCGGCGTGGCGATGAAGGCGGGCCACCCCTGCTATTTCATCGGCTTCCTGCCCGATGCAGTGCCGGGCCAGACGATCGAGGACATCGCGCGCGCGGAAGCGGTCTTCATCGAAAACGTCATCGCCCGCCATCCGAAGGCCGAAGGCAAGCCCTGCGTGATCGGCAATTGCCAGGCAGGCTGGGCGGTCATGATGCTTGCGGCGGTGCGGCCCGAGCTCTTCGGTCCGATTATTCTAGCTGGCTCACCGCTGTCCTACTGGGCTGGGGTGACGGGCCAGAATCCGATGCGATATTCGGGCGGCCTTCTCGGCGGCAGCTGGCTGACGGCGCTGACGAGCGATCTCGGCGCGGGAACCTTCGACGGGGCCTGGCTGGTCCAGAATTTCGAGAACCAGAACCCGGCCAACACGCTCTGGACCAAGCAGTACAACCTCTACTCGAAGATCGACACCGAAGTTGAGCGCTATCTCGGCTTCGAGAAATGGTGGGGCGGGCACGTCACGCTGAACGCGGAGGAAATCCAGTTCATCGTCGACGAACTCTTCATCGGCAACAAGCTGGCCTGCGGCGACATCCGCACCTCGGACGGCACGGCGATCGACCTTCGCAATATCCGTTCCCCGATCGTGGTCTTCTGCTCGAAGGGCGACAACATCACTCCGCCTCAGCAGGCGCTGGACTGGATTCTCGATCTCTACGATAGCGTCGACGAGATCCGCTCCTATGGGCAGACGATCGTCTACGCCATCCACGACAAGATCGGGCATCTCGGCATCTTCGTGTCGGCGGGCGTCGCCCGAAAGGAGCATGACGAATTCGCCTCCAATATCGATCTCATCGACGTGCTGCCGCCGGGCCTCTACGAGGCGATCTTCGAGCCGAAGGCCGGCGCCGATACCAGCTCGGACCTGGTGACGGGCGATTGGGTGATGCGCTGCGAGGCGCGCACCCTGGACGACATCCGGGCCCTCGGCGGCAACGAGATCGAAGATGAACGCCGCTTCGCGACGGCAGCCCGCGTGTCCGAGATCAACCTCTCACTCTACCGCGCCCTGGTCCAACCCTGGGTGAAGGCGGTCTCCAACCCTGCCGCCGCCGAGGCGATGCGCAAGCTGCATCCACTGCGCCTGCAATACGAGCTGTTCGGCTCGCGAAATCCGTTTCTGTCCTGGCTCGAGACCGCCGCACCCAAGGCGCGCGAGGAGCGCCAGCCGGTTGCCGACGACAACGTCTTCCTGAAGGCACAGGAGATGTTCTCGGATCAGACCGTCAAAGCCCTCGATGGCTGGCGCCAGATGGTCGAGAACATCTCCGAACAGACCTTCCGCACCGTCTACGGCTCACCCCTGCTGCAATCGGCCGTCGGGATTGACCCGAATTCGTCACAGCGGCCGCGAAGCGCTGCGAAGAGCAAGCTCCACACCGAACTCGTCGAGAAGCGGATCGGCGAGCTGCGCAGCGGCTTTTCGCGCGGCGGGTTGGTCCATGCCTGCATGCGGGCGCTGCTTTATGTCGGGATGGCGAGGGAGAGCGTCGATGAGCGCAATTTCGAGACCATCAGGCGCTTGCGCAGGCAGGGCGAGCACGCCCGCCGCCTATCGCTGAGCGAGTTCAAGTCGCTGACCCGCGAGCAATTCTTCATGCTGCTGATCGACAAGGACGAAGCGCTGCGGACGCTTCCCGACCTGTTGCCGCCTGACCCGGAAACCAGAAACGCCGCATTCGCGCTGATCGAGCAGGTCGCAACCGCGCGCGGCCCGCTCTCAGGCGAGGCGGCAGAGCGGCTCGAGGAGATCAGAAGGGTGTTCCAGGCTGCGCCGCCGGCCGTCGACAAGCCTTCGGGCAAGCCCTCCGTGGCCGCAAGACAGAAGGCCTAGCTTATGCAGTCGACCGCCAGCAACGCGATGGGCGAAGACGAAGCCCAATCCGCGACCAAATACGACAGGCTGATCGCCTCGGCGCGCAGCGGCACCCCGGCACGGACGGTCGTCGCTCATCCTTGCGATGCCACCTCCCTCCAGGGCGCTCTGGAGGCGCGCGACGAGGGGCTGATCGCGCCCATTCTCGTCGGCCCCCAGAATAGGATCCGCAGCGTAGCGCAGTCCGAGGGGCTGGACCTCGGTGCGGTCGAAATCATCGACGCACCGCACAGCCATGCCGCCGCGGCCGAAGCGGTGAAGCTCGTCCGGGAAGGTCGCGGCGAGCTCCTGATGAAGGGCAGCCTCCATACCGACGAATTGATGCGCGAGGTCGCCGCCTCCGCCACCGGGCTGCGCACGGAGCGCCGCATAAGCCACGTCTTCATCATGGACGTGCCGGGCCATGCCGAGACGCTCTTCATCACAGACGCCGCGATCAACATCTTCCCGGATCTCGATGCCAAGCGCGACATCGTGCAGAACGCCGTCGATCTCTGGACCGGCATTGGCCTTGGCGTGCCCCGAGTCGCGATCCTCTCCGCCGTCGAGACGGTGACCACCAAGATTCCCTCCACGCTGGAAGCAGCGGCGCTTTGCAAGATGGCCGATCGCGGCCAGATTACCGGCGCGCTGGTCGATGGCCCGCTCGCATTCGACAACGCCATTTCGCCGGAAGCCGCTGCAATCAAAGGCATCGTCTCCCCCGTCGCAGGGCACGCGCAGATCCTCGTCGTGCCTGATCTCGAAGCCGGTAATATGCTCGCCAAGAACCTGACCTTCCTCTCCAAGGCCGATGCGGCAGGGATCGTGCTGGGCGCGCGAGTGCCCATCATCCTGACCTCGCGCGCGGATTCCGTTCGCACCCGCCTGGCCTCCTGTGCCGTCGCCGCGCTCTACGCCGCCGCCCGGCGGCGCGCCACCACCGTCGACGCGGTTTAGACGCATGGATGCGATCCTGGTCCTGAACGCCGGCTCATCGAGCCTCAAATTCCAGATCTTTGCCGCCTCCGGCCAAGAGCTTACGCGCCAGATCAAAGGGCAGGTCGACGGCATCGGCCAGCGGCCGCGGCTTCGCGCCTTCGACGCTGGGCGCAAGCCGCTGGTCGATCTCGCATTCCAGAAGGAGGAAGTGCCAGACCTGCCGAGCGCAATCGACAAGGCGGGAGCCTGGCTGCAGAGCCTAGAGGGGTTTCACCTGATGGCGATCGGACACCGTGTCGTGCATGGCGGCCCCGACTACGCCGCTCCGACCGTCATCGATCAGCCTCTCCTCGACAAACTGGCAACCTATGCGGAACTCGCTCCGCTGCATCAGCCCAACAATCTCCTGCCGATCCGGCTGGCCATGGGCATCAACCCGGCCGTGCCGCAGATCGCCTGCTTCGACACCGCCTTCCATCGCCACCACCCCGCGCTGGCCGATTGCTACGCCCTGCCGCTCGCGCTCCACCAGGAGGGAGTCCGGCGCTACGGCTTCCACGGACTGTCATACGAATATGTTTCCGAACGCCTCCGTGAGACCTTTCCGGACCGTGCCGCCGGGCGGGTCATCATCGCCCATCTCGGCAGCGGCGCCTCGATGTGTGCCCTGCTGAACGGTCAGAGCATGGAAAGCACGATGGGATTTACCGCGCTCGACGGCCTCCCGATGGGGACGCGGCCCGGACAGCTGGACCCCGGCGTCGTGCTGCACCTGATCATGCAGAAGGGTATGCCGGCAGAGGCCGTCTCGAAGCTGCTCTATCACGAAGCCGGACTCAAGGGATTGTCCGGCATTTCCAATGACATGCGCGATCTGCTTGAGAGCGACGACCCGCGCGCCACCTTTGCGATCGACCATTTCGTCTATCGCTGCGCGCTCAATATCGGGGCGCTGACGGCCGCTCTCGGCGGGCTCGATGCCCTCGTCTTCACCGCCGGCATCGGCGAGAACGCACCGGAGCTCCGGCACCGCATCACGGACCGGGCCGCCTGGCTGGGGGCCAAGCTCGATACCGCCGCCAACGACGCAGGCGCCCCGCTGATCTCGACTCCCGGCAGCCGCATCAGCCTCCATGTCATTCCGACGGATGAGGAGCTGATGATCGCGCGCCACACCTTCCGCCTGATCGCCCCAGCCCATTGAAGCCGGAGTCCGTCATGACCATTCCCGCTGTCAAAGCGAAGCTCCTCGACGGCAAGAAGGGGCTCGTCGTGGGGATCGCGAACGAGCACTCGATCGCCTGGGGCTGCGCGCGCGCCTTCCGTGCCTTCGGCGCGGAGCTCGCGGTGACCTATCTGAACGAGAAGGCCCGTCCCCATGTCGAGCCGCTTGCCCGCGAACTGGAGGCGCCGATCGTGCTGCCGCTCGATGTCGCCTCCCCGGGTCAGCTCGAGGCCGTGTTCGAGCGCATCACCGAGGAGTGGGGCGAGCTCGACTTTCTCGTCCACTCCATCGCTTTCTCGCCACGCGACACCCTGGCAGGGCGCGTGACCGACGCGCCGCTCGAAGGCTTCCTGAAGACGATGGAGGTCTCGTGCTGGTCGTTCATCCGCATGGCGCAGCTTGCGGAACCGCTCATGAAGAAGGGCGGGACCCTCTTCACCATGACCTATTACGGCTCGCAGATGGTGGTCGAGAACTACAACATCATGGGCGTGGCCAAGGCCGCGCTCGAATCCGCGGTGCGCTATCTCGCTGCCGAACTGGGGCCGAAAGGTATTCGCGTCCACGCCATCTCGCCGGGGCCTTTGGCGACGCGCGCCGCCTCGGGCATTCCCGAGTTCGACGCGTTGCTGGCGAAGGCCGAGCGGAAGGCGCCAGCCCGCGAGTTGATCGGGATCGACGACGTCGGAGCCGCCACGGCCTTTCTGGCGCATGACGCAGCAAGGCTCATCACCGGCCAGGTTCTCTACATCGACGGCGGCTATCACATCATGGATTGATGCCGGCTCGCGACCGGCCGGGATCTCAGCGATGGACCGCCTCCGGATGCGACTAGGCGCCGCCTTGCGGAGCCGCGTCTGCGCCTTCCAGCCAGGCCATCGCCTGTGCCTCCTGGCTAGCGGGAAACTGCCGGATCTCCGCCGCTACGAAATGGCTCGCGATGGACGGCATGATCTTCAGGAGGTGATCGTCCGTCACCGCGGCGATGCGAGCGATCTTGCGATGGTGGTCCTTCACGAAACGCAGGTGGGAGATGAGCGCGCCAAAACTCGCCCACCCCGGGAACGACGCTGCGCGGAGCATCAGGCCGGTCAGCCGGCCATTCGACGCGATATAGGGGTCGACCGCTTCCGCGAGCCTCTTGAAATCGGATTCCTCCAAGGGGCCGTTCGGCGAAAGAACGACAATGCCTTTGTCGCTCAGCAACTCGAAACCGATCATCACGCTCGTCCCTCCACCGGCTCAGGCAAGGTTGAAATCGCTCAGCCCTATTTCGGAAGGCACTCGACGTTATAGGCGATGATGATCTCGCCCGGCCCCACCTTGCCGATCGCTCTGAGGTCATCGAGACCGCTCTTCAGCTTGGTCCCGGCTTCCTTCAGGCTGTTCTCGAGCTTGGATTTGGCAAGGGTGCATCGCTCCTCATTCGAGAACTCCTGAAACACGACGGTCGGCAGCAGCCGCCATTCGGCTCTGTCCATCGTGGCGGCCGGGCTGACCGAGTACGAAAAGACATACATCAGGACCCACATCGGAATGCTCCGCTCGCCTTGGGCTTTCGATGCCCACGCCTCTCGCGCCATGAGAACGGGCCGGGAACGATACGAGCCGATAGCGGCTTCCGACCTTTCATGCTGCCGCTGGGCCGCCGCGTCGCCGGGACTTGCCGCAATCTACTGATGGGCGATCCGTGCAGTAACCTGTCCCAAAGGACAATGCAGCGCCCAACGACGGCGTACGCCGATTGCCCTTCCGTAAGGGCATATAACCCAAATTTACGGTCGATTTTGCCAAGTCAACCCGCGCTCCTTACGCTAGAATCCAAGCATGGACGGTGCGAGCCTCCATGGCGGTGGAGCTGTTCTACCTGAAGGACGTCTAGGCATATCGAGCTGGCCGGCGGAGACTATGAGCGATCCCTTCTCTCCGGGAGGCCCGGGCGAGCCCGGAAATCCCGTCACGGCTCTGCATCTGAGCACTGATCATTTTTCCGGGCGGGACCGTATCGAAGCCTTCCTTGAGCTCTATGGCCGGGCTCTCATGCGTTGTGACATCGATCCGATGCCAGGCCAGGAGTTCGAACTGGATTTCACCGTCCGCGGCATCGAAGGATTCGGTATCGCGCAGGTGAGGTTTTCGCCCGCAGTGAGCCGCCACAGCGCCGCGATGATCGACAATGACGATATCGTCCTCGTCTGCCCCCAGCAGGGCCAGGCTGTCCTGGAGATTGGCGGTCGCGAAATCGTTCTGTCCGACGGCGAAGCCATCTTCATCAGCAATGACGAGGTCGGCACGGCCACCGCCCCCGCACGCGTCCAGATGAAGAACATCCGAATGAGCCGGTCGTTGCTCGCGGCTTCCTCGCGCGGCCTTGACGATGCACTTATGCGCAAGATTGACCGGAGCGATCCGATCTTGCGTCTGATCCATGGCTACGGTGGCGTGCTCGGCGATACCGAGGCCCTGGCGACACCGGCGCTGCGCCATGTGGCGACGCAGCACATGCACGATCTGGCCGCTCTGCTGCTTGACGCGACGCAGGACGGCGCCCATCTCGCCGGCCAACGCGGGTTGCGCGCCGCGCGCTGGAAGGCTGTCAAGGCGGACATCGCCATCCATCTAACGGAACGCAATCTCGACATCGCCGCCGTCTGCGCGCGCCAGCAGCTCTCGCCCCGGATGCTGCGGTCTCTGTTCCATGGCGAAGCCACCACCTTCGCCGACTACGTGCAGCGCCAGCGCCTTGCCCTCGCACACCGGCGCCTGGTGGACCCGCGGTGGGAGCATCTGACGATCAGCGCGATCGCCTATGACATCGGCTATGGCGATCTCTCGCATTTCAACCACGCCTTCCGGCGTCACTTCGGCGCAACCCCTTCCGACGTTCGCTTCGCCGGCAAGCCCTGACGGGCGGGAACGTCGCTACCCAAGCGCCGTCTCCGCCGCGCCGGGGAAGCCTAAAGCAGAGCCGGGCAGCTTATCTGAGCGCGTCGCCTTCCCGCAGCCCGGCGGGGATCGTGATCGGGCGGGCGAGACGCGCCTGCGCCGCCAGTCTGATCGTGGCATTGGGCGCGCCGTAGCCGGCATAGCCGTCGCGCTGCACGATCTCGAAGAACAGCCCACCATCCAACGTCTGCGTATAGGCCTGCCGGAAACTGCCGGCCGCATCGCTGTCGTAGAGGATATTCAGGGCCTTCATCGCGTCGATCTCCTCGGTCGAGAGGTCCGAGCGGGCTTCGAGGTCGTCGTAGTAGTTTTCCGGGATCGGCAGCATCGCGACGCCGTTGGCAACGAGGCGCTTCACCGTCGCGGCGATGTCCGCGGTCTGGAAGGCGATATGCTGCACGCCGGAGCCGAAGAAGTCGGTGACGAAGCGGGCCGAGAGCGTGCGGTGGCTCTGGGAGCCGTTGAGGATCAGGCGCAAGCCTTCATGGCCGGCACCTTTCAGCCCGCTCTCGATCACCTGGCTCTGGACCACGCCACCGGGGTCGAGCACAGCCTGGGTCGGCGTCTTCTCCGTCTCGAACAGCGAAGAGTAGAAGAGCAGCCAGGTCAGCATCTCCTCGTACTGCATCGTCTGCGAGACATGGTCGACGCCGATGAGCCCTGCCCCCGTCACGGTCTCCCCGGTGGCCTCGAAATCGACCTGCGCCCAACCGCCCAGCGCAGAGGCCTGATCGATGAAATAGAGCAGGCTGCCGCCAAGTCCGCGAACGCCGGGAATGTCGAGTTCGCCCGGCCCGACCGCGCCGGCATAGGGCGTGTCGAGCATCGCCCGCGCCCGCTTCGTCGCGGCCTGTGCGCCGGGCACCCGCAGCGCCAGCGCGCAAACCGAGGTTCCGTGCGTGATCTGGTAGCTATGGGCGAAGCCGTCGGCCTCGCTGTTGAGCACGATGCGGGTGTCGCCCTGGCGCCAGAGATCGACGTCCTTGGAGCGATGCGCGCCGACGCGAGCGAAGCCCAGCGCCCGCAGCAGCGCCGCGAAGCCCGGCCGCTCCGCTTCCGACACGGCGAACTCGATGAATTCGACCGCCTCGACCGGCCCCGGCGGCGGCATCGAGACCGTGCCCGGCACCGGCCGGCCAAGCCGGCGCGATGCCTCGTCGAGCAGCCAGATCAACGAACGGTGCCCGTCGAGCGCGACCGAGCGGGCAGAGCCGGCGCGGAACCGGTCATTGAAGATCTCGAGCGAGAGCACGCCGTCATAGCCGGTCGAGACCAGCGCCTGCATGAAGCCCGAAAGGTCGAGATCGCCCTGCCCCGGCAGGCAGCGCCAGTGGCGGCTCCAGGAGAGATAATCCATCTGCAGCCGCGGTGCGTCGGCCATCTGGACCATTGCGATCTTGTCGCGCGGGATCGTGCCGATGGTCGAGAGACTCAAATCGCGCGATAGGATGTGGAAGCTGTCGAGGACGATTCCGACATTGTCGCGCCCGACCCGACGCACGACCTCCCAGGCGTCCCGATAGTCGAAGACATGCCGTCCCCAGGCCAGCGCCTCGTAGCCGACGCGCAAACCCCGCCGGGCGGCGCGCTCGCCCAACTCGGCGAAGTCATTCGCCAACCGGTCTATGCCGGACAACGCTTCGGGCGACGTGCTGGAGCAGACGAACAGCAGGTCGCAGCCCAGTTCCTGCAACAGGTCGAACTTGCGCTCCGCCCGGTCGAAGGTGCGCTGGCGCCGGCTGTCGGGCATGCCCTCGAAGTCCCGGAAGGGCTGGCAGGTCACGATGGCAAGGCCGAGATCGGCGCAGATCGCCTTGACCTCGGTGGGCGAGCCGGGAAAGGCGATCAGGTCGTTCTCGAAGATCTCGACCGCCGTGAAGCCAGCCGCCGCGATCGCCTCCAATTTCTCGCGGAGCGTGCCGGAAACGCAGACCGTCGCGATCGAGGGGATCATGCCGCGTCCTCCTTGCGCAGGCGCGCCACGGCGCGCAGGTCTTCAGGCGTCGTCGTCGGCAGGCCGAAGAATTCGAGGTAGGCCGGGATCTGTTCGAACAGCATGTCAGTGCCGACCTGGAAGGCGCAGCCTTGAGCGCGCGCGGCGGCGAGAAACGGCGTGATCTCCCGTGTCAGGACGACCTCGCCGACGAAGCTGCCCGCCTGCAGGCGCGAGACGTCGAGCGGCAGCGGATCACCCTCCTTCATGCCGAGCGGAGTGGCGTTGACGACGATGTCGCAACCGGCCGGGTCGTTGACACCAACCTGCAAGGCGAGGTCGGGATAGTGCTCGCGAAGCCTGGCCGCCAGTTGCTCGGCCGCCGGCCCATGCGCGTCGAAGAGCGAGAGCTCGGCCACACCGGCCTTGGCGAGGGATGCAGCGATGGCGGAGCCGACGCCGCCCGCCCCCACCACGAGCGCCCGCGCCCCGGCGACCTTACGCCCCTTGCGCAGCACGCCGCGCACGAACCCCTCGCCGTCGAACATCTCGCCGACCAGCCGCCCGTCGGCCTCGCGGCGAACGGCGTTGCAGGAGCCCGCGATCGCCGCTGTCGGCAGCACCGTGTCGACGAGCTGCGTCGTCGTCACCTTGTGCGGCATGGTCACCAGCGCGCCATGAGCATTGGAAAGCCGGAAGAAGAGCCGCAGGAATGCCGGATAGTCCTCGACACTGCAGCCCATCGGGACCACGACGGCGTCGATACCCTCGCGCTCGAAAAAGGGGTTGTAGATCATCGGCGCCTTGAAGCTCTCGGTCGGATAGCCGAGATGGCCGATCAATTTCGTCGTACCGCTGATCATCATGAAAGCCTCAGCCGGCAGCCAGGCCGGACGGCCGCACCAGACCGCCAGCTCGCGCCGCGCGCTTCACCGCATCGATGACGCCGAGCGTCGCCAACCCCTCGCGACCGGACACCAGCGGCGTCTCCTCCCCCCGGATCACCTTGCCGAAATGCCGGATCTGGGCCCTCAGCGGGTCTTCCGGCACGAAGGGGATGCGCTCGCGCCGCAGCGGTTCCCACCAGCTGCGCTTGTCCGGATTGCTCCACCATTCGAGCTGCGGGATGGCGAGCGAGCCATGCGTCCCGCCGATCTGGTAGCAACCCTGGTCCTGCTGGGGATAGGCCGGGTTCTCGCCGGTGGTCATCTCCCAGCTCCAGGGCGCGACGACACTGTCGGAGGCGCTCACCGTCCCGAGCGCGCCACTCTCGAAGCGCAGCAGCGCGACGGCCGTCTCCTCGGCCGGGTTGCCGCGGACCGCATTGGAGCTGAAGGCCTGTACCTCGACGATCTCGCCGCAGAGATAGCGGAGGAGGTCGATGTCGTGGATCAGGTTGACCAGGATCGGTCCGGCCCCTTCCTCCCGCCGCCAGGAAACGTCGAAGTAATCGTCCGGCTTCATGATCCAGAACTGACCGGAAAGCGTCAGGACCCGGCCGAGACGGCCGCTCTCGATGACCTCGCGCGCCTTGCGGATCATCGGGTTGTGGCGGCGGTGGTGGCCGACGAGCAGCGGCACGGCGGCACGCTCCGCCGCCTCGACCAGGCGGCGCGCGCCATCGATGCTGTCGGCGATCGGTTTCTCGACCAGCGCAGGAATGCCGGCCGCGACGAGCTCCAGACCATTCTCGACATGAAGCTGGTTGGGCGTGGCGACGATGCCGCCATCCGGCCGCTGGCCCGCGGGGATCGAGGCGAAATCGGGATAGCAGGGTACGCCGTATTCGGCGGCGACCTCCCGGCCGGCCGGCGCGGGATCGATGATCGCGGCGAGCCGGACCGAGGGCTCCGCCGCGATATGCGCGGCATGGCGTCGGCCGATCAGCCCGGCGCCCATCACGGCGATGGTCACCGGAGCCATGACGAGGCCTCCCCGCCGGCTATCGTCCGATCAATGCGCATGAAGGATCTCGCCCAGGAATTTCCGCGTGCGCTCCTGGCGCGGAGCGGTGAAGAAGGCGGCGGGCGGCGCCTCCTCGACGATCTCGCCCTCGGACATGAAGATCACGCGGTCCGCGACCTTGCGGGCGAAGCCCATCTCGTGGGTGACGCAGATCATCGTCATGCCTTCCTCGGCGAGCCCGATCATGGTGTCGAGCACCTCCTTGACCATCTCGGGGTCGAGCGCCGAGGTCGGCTCGTCGAAGAGCATCACCTTCGGCCGCATGCAGAGCGCCCGCGCGATGGCGACACGCTGCTGCTGCCCGCCGGAAAGCTGCGCCGGATACTTGTCGGCCTGCTCGACGATCTTCACGCGCCCGAGCAGGCTGCGAGCGGAGGCCTCGGCCTCCGCCTTGCTGGCACCGAGCGAGCGCATGGGGGCCAGCATGCAGTTCTGAAGCACGGTCATATGCGGGAACAGGTTGAAGTGCTGGAAGACCATGCCGACCTCGCGGCGCACCGCGTCGATCGTCCTGGCATTGTTTCCAAGCAGCGTGCCGCCGACGCGGATCTCGCCCTTCTGGTAGCTCTCCAGATGGTTGATGCAGCGGATCAGCGTGGATTTGCCGGAGCCTGACGGCCCGCACAGAACGATGCGCTCGCCCTTGCGGACCGCCAGGTTGATATCGGTCAGGGCCTTGAAGGCGCCATACCATTTCTCGACACGCGACATGGCGATCATCGCCTCACCGGTCGCCGTTGCGTCGATATCCGTGTGGCTGGTCATGGCCCTGACGTCCTTGGTGCTTCGCTCAGCTCGCGGTGAAGGGCACGCCTTCGAGGGTGTCCGGGAACTTGTGGACCGGCACCTTCATCCACTTGTCGTAGACCTTCTGCAGCTCGCCATTGGCCTTGATCTTGTCGATGAAGGCGTTGATCGTCGCGTTCATCTCCTTCTCGCCGAGGCGGGTGCAGGCGCCGTTGTAGAGGTTCTGGAATTCGAGCTTGTTCTCGAACTCGCCGGGGCGGGCCTGCTCGATGCGCTGCA
Organism: Hyphomicrobiales bacterium; assembly: GCA_900473415.1. GTDB lineage: Bacteria > Pseudomonadota > Alphaproteobacteria > Rhizobiales > Beijerinckiaceae > Allobosea. The sequence goes on along the minus strand of UCLR01000021.1, from coordinate 16,415 downwards.
TGTAGAAGATGTTGCCGCCGAGCGCCTGGACCTGGCCGGACACCAGCGCCTGGATCGACGGCGCATCGCCGTCATAGCGGCGGATGGTCGTGCTGGAAGGCGCGTTCTTGGTGACCTGCGTGTCCTGGGCCGCGCCGCGGGCGACGCCGATCGTGTAACGGCCCATATCCTCGTTGGTCTTGATCGCGTCCTTCTTGGGCCCGATCAGCACGATGGTGTTGGCGACGTAGGGCTTGCTGAACTGCACGGCCTTGGCGCGCTCCGGCAGCATCGCCATGGTCGCGAAGAGCACGTCGACACGGCCCGTCGTCAGCGCCGGAATGCGGTTGTTGACCTCGAGCGGCACGAACTCGACCTCGACGCCGAGCTCCTTGGCGAACAGCGCCGTAATGTCGGCGTCGAGCCCGTCCTGCTTGCCGGCGCTGGTGACGAAGCCCCACGGCGGGTTGTCGCCCTGGATGCCGACGATGATCTTGCCGCGCTTCTTGATCTCGTCAGGCGTGATCGCAAAGGCCGGCCGCGTCAGCAGCGCCGGCATGGCGAGGCCGGCGGCACCCGCGACGAGGATCGAGCGGCGGCTCGGTTTGAAGGTCTTCATCGTTTCTCTCCCTTGCTTGCCTTTTCGGCGGTTTTCTCGTGGTCCTTCGGTGGTCCTGGCCTTGCCGTCAGCGTGACGAGACGGCGAAGCGGCGTTCCAGATGCGCGCCGTAGATCGACAGCGGCCAGCACATCAGGAAGTAGAGTGCGCCCACGAGCGCGAAGACGGTGAGCGGCTGGAAAATCTGGTTCGAGACGATGTTCCCGGCCCGGGTAAGCTCGGTGAAGCCGACGATCGCCGCCAGCGAAGTGCCCTTGATCAGCTGGACCAGGAAGCCGATCGTCGCCGGCAGCGAGATGCGGATCGCCTGCGGCAGGATCACGTCCTTCATCCGCGAGACATAGGACAGGCTGAGCGCCTTGGCGGCCTCCGTCTGGCCGCGCGGGACGGCCTCGATCGAGCCGCGCCAGATCTCGCCGAGATAGGCGCTGGCATGGAGCGTGAAGCCGATCGCCACCGCGACCCAGGCATCGAGCCGCAAGCCCAGCAGCGCCAGCCCGTAATAGACCACGAAGAGCTGCATCAGCAGCGGCGTGCCCTGGAAGAGCGCGATGTAGCTCGCAGTGATCCGCTCCAGCAGCGGCACGCCGGAGGTGCGCAGCAGCGCCACGCCCAGGCCAGCAAGGCCACCACCGATGAAGCCGATCGCGGACAGCGCGACCGTCCACTTCAGCCCGGCGAGAAGGAAGAGAAGTTCGCCCTGCCCCATCACTTCACCGGATAGCTGAAGTAGCGGGCCGAGATCAGCGCGAAGAAGCGCATCATCACCCAAGAAATGACGAGGTAGAACAGCGTGATCGTGCCGAAGACCTCGAAGCTGCGGAAACTGTCGGATTCGATGCGCTGGGCCACCGAGGTCAGCTCATAGGCCGAGATCGCCGAGCAGATGCTGGTCGTCAGCGTCAGCAGCACAAACTGGCTGGTCAGCGAGGGAAAGATCGCCCGCAGCGCCGGCTTCAGCACGATCAGCCGGAAAACCTGAGCCTTGTGCAGGCCGAGCGCCAGCCCCGCCTCGATCTGGCCCTTGCTGATCGACTGCACGCCACCGCGGATGATCTCGATGGCATAGGCGCCGCCATTGATCCCGAGCGCGATCACCGCGGTCGGCGTCGGATCGAGCCTGACGCCCGCCAGCGGGAGGGCGAAATAGATGAAGTAGATCTGCACCAGGAACGGCGTGTTGCGGATCAGCTCGACGAAGCTCTTCACCAGCCAGCGGGCCGGCGCGAAATGCGAATCCCGCAGCACCACGCCGCCGATCCCGATGACGATCGCAAGCGCCATGCCGCCTAGCGCGAGCGTGAAGGTGCCGAGGCAAGCCGACAGCAAGGCCGGCAGCCCCTCGATCACAGGCGTGAAATCGAGCTGGTAATTCAATGGCCTCTCCCTGAACGGCCGACCTTCTGGCGGGTCGATCCGTGGTCCTTTCGGCGCACCTTTCTCGGGCGCTGACATGAACGCCGCCGCTTTGCGTCGGCGTCCTGAAGTGATAAATGTACTGACTAGTTCAATTGGTCAAGCGGAATGGACGATCCCGTTCATTCCGGCGTGACCGGCGGCAGATCGGAATCGCAGGCGTTCCATGGGCAGGACAGGAACCGCTCCCACGCGGGCGAGCCGGAGATCGACGGGATGGACACAGGACCCGCAGGGAGTCCGTCGTAACATCATCGACGCGGCGCGGGCGGAATTCGTCGAGAACGGCCTGAGCGGGGCGCGGGTCGACGAGATCGCGGCACGCACCGCCACCAGCAAGCGGATGATCTACTACTATTTCGGAGACAAGGAGGGCCTCTACCGCGCCGTCCTCGAGGAAATGTACGAGCGCATCCGCAGTGTCGAGCGCGGCCTCGATCTGGCGAGCCTCGCCCCCGAGGAAGCCATGGCGCGGCTGACCGCCTTCACCTTCGACTACCACGCCGGGAACCCGGATTTCGTCCGCCTCGTCATGGTCGAGAACATCCACCATGCGCGGCATCTCGAAACCTCGGACAAGATCGCGAACCTTAACCTCTCCGTGCTCGACGCCATCCGCGACATCTATGATCGCGGTGTCGCCGAGGGCCTGTTCCGACCCGGGATCGAGCCGCTCGACGTCCATCTCACCATCAGCGCTCTGAGCTTCTACAACGTCTCGAACCGCGCGAGCATCCGCCAGGTCTTCGGGCAGGACATGGGCGCCGAGCCGCTGCTCTCCCGCCGCCGCACGCTCGCCGTGGAGGCGGTGCTGCGCCTGCTCAAGGCCTGAAAGCTTCGCGGCGCACAACAGCACGATCAACCCCGCTTCACGAGGCCGGACATGGCTTCGAGCGCCAGTTCATACCCCGCTGCGCCGAAGCCGCAGAGCACGCCCGTGACCGCCCGGGACATCAGGGAATGCTGATAGATGCTCTCCCGTGCATGGATATTGGAGATGTGCAGCTCGATCTTCGGCCCGTCGAAGAGCTTCAGCGCGTCCAGCAGGGCCACCGACGTGAAGCTGTAGCCGGCCGGGTTGAAAATGACGCCGCAGGCGGCGTCGCGCGCGTCATGAAGCCAGTTGATCAGCTCGCCCTCGAAATTCGATTGCCGGAAGTCGACCTGGAAGCCGAGCACTTCCCCCTTGGCGATGCTTCGATCGCGGATCTGGGCCAGCGTCGTCGTTCCGTAGATCGCCGGCTCTCGCTGGCCGAGCAGATTGAGGTTCGGTCCGTTCAGCACGAGCACTGTGTTGCTCATGGCCGAACTCCCCCGCCGACCCAGCCTCGGCGTCCGGCGACGCGCTGGAGCCACCGCGCTCGAACTTGACGGTTTCGCATCCTCTCTCCTCCCGGCGCCGGCTCTCTCGGCCGGTTCGTTCCAGCTCATCCTGCATGAAGCCGCCTTGATATCAACTGTCATTTTATGAATCATATGATATTCAACTCAACGACAGTCAGAATGAACCGACATGCTCGTCGGAGAAAGTTCGGGGAATCGCGATGAGCGGCGTTCCAACCGAGGTGGTCGAGGACGAGGCTGCTTTCGCCTCCAGCGGCGAGCATGCCTATAGGCGGATCCGGACGGACATCGTCTTCGGCCGCCTCAAGCCGGGGCAGCGGCTCATTCTCGATCGGATGAAGCCGGCCTATGGCGTCAGCATCCCCACGCTGCGCGAGATCTTGAGCAGGCTTGCGGCCGAGAAGCTCGTGACGGCCGAGGGTCAGCGCGGCTTTCAGGTTTCGGAGTGCTCGGCCGATGACCTGCGCGAGATCGCCGAGCTCCGGCTGCTGCTCGAATCGAGCGCACTGAGATCGTCCTTCGCGACAGGAGACGTTGAGTGGGAGGCCCGTTTCGTCGCGGCGCACCACAAGCTCGCCCATGTCGAGCAGCGCCTGGTCTCAGGCCAGGACGCTCCGCTCGAACAGTGGAAGCGCTACGATTTCGAGTTTCACAACGCCCTGGTTTCCGCTTGCGGGTCGCGGGCGCTGCTCGACCTGCATGCAGGCATCTACGACCGATACCTGCGCTACCAGATGGTGTTCGGGGTGTTTCGCGGCGGGGTCGCCGCGCAGGAACATCGGGAACTACTGGAGGCGGCCCTCGCCCGGCAGGTCGACAAAGCCCTCGCGATCCTGCGGCGCCACGTCAACGCTTGCATCGACGCCGTTCTCAGCAAAGGGCTCTGACGTCAGGGCTCGCTCCTGTCGAAAGCCGAATCCGCCGCCGATCCCTGTTCAGGGTCTCAAGCTGTTCCCGAAAAGGTCTGTCTGCCGAGGACCGCTTCCAACGCCCGGCTGCGTGTATCTGGGCCCATCCGAACTGCGCGTGCTCGTGTCCGGCGACACACATCCTGCAGCGGCGATGACGAGAAGCGAGGCAAGAACGCATTTCCGGATCACGTGCATCTCCTGGGTGGCACTTCCATAGTGCGAGAATCGCCGGCGTCGCAGTTCCCGGGCCGAGACCGCCTATAGCGTACGCTAGCAAGCCGGATGCCTATTGTCTTTCGGGACAATGCCCCCGCCTTCCTGCCGTCGCCCTCCACCGACCCTAACAGCGCCCCGGCCCGTCCGCACAGCGCCTTTGCGAAGGTCTCGCTGATCTTCGTCATATCGTCGCGGAGATGGTCTTTGAGGTGATGGGCCCGGCGCCCAGCGGGGCGACTGGTTCCCTGATCGCGCTCGTCGGGGTGTTCCTGCCGGGTATCCTGCTGGTCTACGGCACGCTGCCGTTCTGGGATACGCTCCGCTCGCGCCCCATGGCCCAAGCTGCGATGCGGGGTGCCAACGCCGCCGTCGTCGGCATTCTCGGCGCTGCGCTCTATGACCCGGTCTGGACCAGCGCGATGGTCTCGCCGCGCGACTTCGTGCTCGCGCTCGCCGGCTTCCTGCTTCTCACCGTCTGGAAGGCCCCGTCCCGGGTCGTCGTCATCCTGCTGGCGGGAGCCGGAACGCTCTCCCGCCTCCTCTGACCGCCAGCCCCGTTGCACAGGCCCGGCAAAGCGTGAACGTTGTTCCAGCCTCAATGACCGCCGCTGAACACCAGCATCTGGATCGGCAGGATCAACGCCTGGATGCGCAGCAGCAGGGCATGCACCAGCCCCACCGCGTCGACCGCATGCAGCATGACCGAACGGGTGGTGCTGAGCTTACCGGAAGCGATCAGCTCGTGGTTGCTGGTATAGGCATTGGCGATACAGCTGCTGCCCGGCGTCACGCCGTCGAGCCCGCCAGGATAAAGCGGTTCGAGGAAGGCGAGCAGCGTGCCCGGTCTCACCACCAATTGGGCGTCGAGCAGTTGCTCGCCGCCGCGGAACTGCCCGGCGGCAATGAAATCCTGCACGTTGGTCACCACCATCGGGATGACGACCCACGGTTTCGACATGCAGGTCACTTCGGCCACCATGCCGGGCTTCATGACCTGCGCCTCGATCTGCGAGAAGCCGGCCTGCAGCACCGAGCGGCCTGCCTCCCGGGGGATCAGCACGCCAGCCGGCCGCAACAGCGGATTGACGACGTCGCCGACGCGCAAGGTGAACTGCTCGACGCGTCCGTCGACGCCCGCGCGGATCACCGTCCTGTCCAAATCCGCTTGCGCCTGGGCCAACGCGGCCTCCGCGCTGGCCTTTTCCGCCGGCAGCAAGGTCGAGATGCGCACCTGCGTCGTCTCCTTGCTCGCCACGGCGGCCGCCACGGCGGCCTCCCGCCCGGCCACCATGACCTCCAGCCGTTCGATCTCGCGCCGGGCGACGATATCGTCGTTGCGGCGCCTGAGCTCGCGCTTGGTTTCGAGTTCGTCCACAGCCTGCTGCTGGGCGCTCTTGGCCTCCTGGATCTTGCTCTCGTCACCGAGGATCTCGGCGCGAGCGACCACAATGCCGGCCTCCACCTCGGCGATCTTGCGGCGGGCCGTCTCGACGGCGGCCTGCTGCCTGCTGTCGTCGAGCCGGAAGATCGGGTCGCCCTTCGCCACGACGCCACTAACGCCGAGATGGACCTGCGCCACGCGCCCGTTGACCTCGGGAACGATCGGCACGGTCCGGAAGAACAGCGTCGCGTTCGTCGTCGACGGGTGATTGTAGAAGATCACGGTGATCAGACCGACGGTGAGCATCAGGCAGGCCGTGATGCCCCAACGCAGTTCGAACCACACCGAGTAGAAGGTGATCTCCTTGCCGAGCCGCTTTCCTTGCCCGTACCTCCGGTACAGATAGTCGGGAACGATCGTCAGCAGCGAGCAGAACAGAAGCTCAAGCATGGGTGAGCTCCTCGGGCTTGCCCTCGTGCGGTGCGACCGGTGAGTGCTTTGGAGCATCGTGGCCGTGCTCGCTCGGCGCCAGTGGCTTTTCCGGCTCGGCTCGTGGCTTCATGCCGGCGAGCCGCTCGAGGGCATGCGCCATCCTGCCGAAGAGGCCGGAGAAATCGGGCAGATCGATCAGCGCAAGCAGCAGGCCGGCGACCCAGAACGCATGGATGTGGGTGAACAGCGCGAGCAGGCCGAGCACAGCCACGATCTCGAATTGCAGCTTCTGAGATTTGTGCGCCAGCCGCTCCGGCAAGGTATGCAGCCGCAGGAACAGGAGCCCGACCCCGAGCACTGCCCCGACCAGCAGCACGGCCATGACCACCATGAGATAGTCGGTCCCACCAGGTGCCACGATGAAAGCCGGCAAATGGTGCGGTGCCGCCGGGTGTATTTCAGTAGCCATGCTCGTCCTCCCCGATACGACAGCCGCCTACTATCCGAGAATACCAGAATTCAGGAAGATCCGAGAAAATCAATCCGTTATTCGTATCGGCTAACGTAACGAAAGGCCTCATCCTGCCCAAATCCTATCGGGCGCCTGAGATCCAGTTCCGTGCGAAATTCGTCTCTTCGTAGCCATCCGATTTCTGCCGCTTTGGCAGTTTGATCTTCTCCCGGGCCGGAGCCTCATAGGGGATGGAAGACAGGATGTGCGTGATGACGTCGAGGCGCGCCTGGCGCTTGTCGTCGGAGTGGACCGCGTACCACGGCGCCCAGCTGGTGTCGGTCGCCCGGAACATATCGTCGCGCGCCCGCGAGTAATCATACCAGCGTGAGTAGGATTTCAGATCCATCGGCGATAGCTTCCAGATCTTCCGCTGATCATTGATCCGCTCCTCCATGCGCCGGGTCTGCTCCTTCTGGCCGACCTCGAGCCAGTACTTGAGCAGAATCGTGCCGGATTCGGCGATGGCCCGCTCGACAGCGGGCACGACCTGCAGGAACCCCTTGGCCTGCTCCTCGGTGCAGAAGCCCATGACCCGCTCGACGCCAGCGCGATTATACCAGCTGCGATCGAAGATCACGATCTCGCCGGCCGCCGGGAGATAGGGCAGATAGCGCTGCATATACATCTGCGATTTCTCGCGCTCCGTCGGCGGCGGCAATGCCACCACCCGGAAGACACGAGGGCTGACGCGCTCCGTGAGCGCCTTGATGACGCCGCCCTTTCCGGCTCCGTCGCGCCCCTCGAAGACGATGCAGACCTTGCCGCCCGCGTGCTTCACCCATTCCTGGAGCTTCACCAGCTCGGCATGCAGGTCCCGGAGCTTGCGCTCATAGGGCTTGCGCTCCAGCGGCTTGGCGACGTGCTTGTCCACGGCCGGATCCTCCTCGGACTGCTAGGACCAGCTCAGAAAGAACGCGACATCGCCGGGCAGGCCGCCCGGCCAGTCGATGATCATCGCGCGCAGCTTGTATTTGGCTGGCCGCAGATGCTCCTGCCAGAATTTGAAGGCTTGCCGCGGCCGGCCGGTCAGGGTCTCAGGCCAGTCCGGCTCCGCATTGTTGATCGCCCGCCCCTTGTCCGTGCAGAGCGCACTCGGGAAGCGCATCACGAGGAGCTCCCGCTCACCGCGCTCGGCCGCAGCCCGCGTCTTCACCGCAAGGCTCTGCGTGATCTCGGCGATCTTCTCGGGTGTGACCTCGATTTCCTGCTGCAGGGAGGAGACGAGCTTCTTCCTCGCCTCCTCGGCCTTGTCCATCGCCTCCAGCATCTTGGAGGCCTTGGCCATCTGCAGGTCGGTCATGTAGGAGCGCAGCTCGTCCGCCGACATGAAGCTCTCGTCAGCCAGAACACTGTCTTTGGCGCTATGGTTCTCGGTCGACATCCTTCACGTCTCCCTGGCTTGTCGTAATCCCGGTAAGCGGATCGGCCTGCCCGGGTTCTCGGGCAGGCCATTCGGCTGAGCGGCGTCAGTTGAGGATGATATGGAAGGCCTCGACGAAGCTGAGGTCCACCATGTCGCCCCTCCGGAACGTCTGCAGCTCAGCCTTGACGGCCGGATCGGCCACCGTGATCGAGCGCGGCCCGAAGGGACCGACATAGCTCACCACACCGTTGGCCGCGTCGAAACGCTCGAACCTTGCCGTCACCGTCACGGCGTGCAGGACATATTTGTCGGGCAGGTTCTGGAAGGGCCCGCTGGTGGCCTGCGTATACGCGATCCCCGGCTTGGAGCCGCGCCGCGTCCGCCCGATGTCCACGAGCACGCCTTCGACCCGCCGGATCTCGACATTGTCGCCCACGCGAACGGTCTGGAGATCGCCGAACAGCGGCGGTACCTCAACGAGCCATCTGTGTCCGCGCTGCTCGACGACGACCGTGCGATTGGCCCTGTCGATCTGCACCACCCGGACATTGAGGCGCTCGATCTCGACCGGCCCCACTCCGGCGATCATCACGGTCTGGCTGGTGACCACGGGTTGGGTCGCGCAGCCGGCCAAGGCGGCGGCGATTGAAAGAGCGAAGATCCAGCTAATGTGTTTCGACATGGGAACCTCTCCGGTTAGAAAAGTCATTCCGCCTCGAGCCAAGCACCCATTGTGACCTAGAGCTGCCGCTCGTGAATTGCCTGGCGCAGCTCGGCCTCGAGCCCATTGATGATGAGCCGATATTCGTCGCAACGCGCCTCCTTGCCTGGCAACGTTGATTTCTCCCAGCGTTCGAGCGCGAGCTCCGCCTCGGCGATGTCTCCGCACAACGAGCGGAAACTTTCGCTTAGCAGAACCAATTCTTCGATCGACTTCCGGTATCTGGGCAAAAGCCGGATAGCCGCCAGAACGCCTCGATCCATAGGAACGAGCCCCCGCGAAACGCCATAATTATGTGGCGGCCGAGGCGGCATGGGAGTAAATAACGGGAGGTTACAGCCTACATCCTGCCTACCGAACTTAGCTTCTTGACGTGGACTTTCGGCCGGGGGCCGCTCCATGGAACGGCAAGGGTCGCGAAAGCACGACAGTGACGGCTCTGGCTCGCGCCCTATGGACGAGCCCGGCGAGGCCGAAATCCGTATGCAGCTCGATCGCATTTTGACGAGCACGGAATTCGACGTTCCGACGCGGGTACGGCAGTTCCTGTCCTATGTGGTCGAACAGACCCTCGCGGGCCATGCCGACCGCATCAAGGCCTATTCCGTAGCGGTCGAAGTCTTCGGCCGAGACGCCAATTTCGACATCCAGAACGATCCGGTCGTGCGCATCGAGGCCGGACGGCTAAGGCGCGCCCTGGAGCGCTACTACCTCTTGGCAGGTAGCCTCGACCAGGTCCTGATCGAGATTCCCAAAGGCGGTTACGTGCCGCACTTCTGCTGGCGGCTTGACCATTCGAGCCACTCCCAGCTGCGCTCGCTGCCTGCCGCGCAACCAACACCGCAGCCCCGCCCCGGCTTCGCCGATCTGCGACGTCTTTCCTACTTGCTGAAGCGTCCCTTGCTTACCGGCTCCGCGATCGCGCTGGCGATCGTCACCGTTCTGGCGTTCACATGGTCATCGGACCTGTCGAGACCGGACGCTTCCTCGAACGACCCCGCTCAGCCGGAAGGCCCATCGCTGATCGTCAAATCCTTCGCCAACCTGACCAGGACTTCCGAAGGCGATATCTATGCCGCCGGCCTTTCCGAGGAGATCCTCGCGCAACTCGCCCGCTTCAAGGAGCTGACGGTCTTCGGTCGCGAGACCTCCAACGCCCTGTCGCCCGGCGCATCCGCTCCCGAGATCCGGCGCCAGTTCGGCAGTCGCTACATCCTCGAGGGCAGTATCCGCATGTTCGACGGCAGGCTCAGGGTCACGAGCCGCGTGCTGGACGGCGAGACGTCCGCGATCATCTGGTCCGACGCCTATGACGCCAACCTGCGGACCAGCAGCATCGTCGACATTGAAGTGAGCATCGCCTCCAAGGTCGCCGCAGCCGTCGCCCAACCATACGGGATCCTTTTCAGGGCTCCGCCCGCATCGTCACTCGCCCGACCCCTTCCGAGCTTCGAGGCCTATCAGTGCTCGGTTCGCTTCTACCGTTATCGCAACCTGCCGAGTGAAGGCGAGCATGCGCCGACACGCGATTGCCTGGAGCGAATGGTCGCGCGCTATCCCGATCATTCGACCAGCTGGGCGATGCTGTCCTATCTCTATCTCGACGAGGACCGCTTCGATCTGAACCGGCGCCCCGGCTCCCCCACGCCCGCCGAGCGAGCCCGCGATGCCGCCCAGCGCGCCGTTCGGCTCGACCCGCAGAATGTCCGCGCGCTCCAGGCTCTGATGACCGTTCTGTTCTTCAGCAACGAGCCCGCCGAGGCGCTGCGCATCGGCGCGCGAGCGCTCACGCTCAATCCGAATGATGCGGAGCTGCTCGGTGAATTCGGCAGCCGCGTCGCCCAGGCCGGAGACTGGAAGCGCGGCGCAGCGCTGCTGGAAGAGGCCATGGCCCGCAATCCCGGCCATTCCGATTACTATGCCGGGCTCCTGGCCTTCGCTGCCTATATGCAGGGCGACGTCGAGCGGGCCGTCGAATTGATCCGCCAGGCCGATCTGCAGCGCTTCCCCATCTACCACTTCGCAGCCGCGCTGATCTTCGCCCGTGCCGGACTGAACGTCGAGGCAGCGCAGAGCCGTTCGGAATTCCTCAAGCTGCGGCGGAATTTCTTCAACGATTTCGATGGCGAGCTCAACAAGCGCAACTTTAACGCGCGGGACCGTGCCATTCTGATTCAAGGCGCGATCCAAGCTGGTTTTCCGGTGAAGCCCAGCCTCGCGGACGGCTCGAAATAGGCGTCGTGGCAGCCGTTTGCAGCCTCCGCGCCGAGCAAAGGGCGCCCGCTGCGTAGCTTACCGTAAACTACTACCTGCCTGCCGAAATGCAGCTTTGACTGAACGTCATCAGCGAGCGCGTCGATCGGGGGGAGGCGCAGCTGGTTGTCGCCACGCGGCGGCGCGCGTCTCGAAGGGCCCCGACGAACGTGGTCGCGATGCCGGTTTCGCCGATGCGCAGGGATGCGAGGGGGCGAGGCAGGAACCGACCCGGAGAACCGAATGCTCGAGATGCCTCAAATGATCGGGACGGTCCGGCGAACCAGCCTGTGCCTGCTCGCGCTGTTCGCTGTAGCGCCAACGAATAGCGCCCTGGCGCAGACGAACGGCCTTCAAGGCGCCTGGCTTGAGGACGGCCTTTCCTGTGCGAGTGTCTTCGTCGCCACGCGCGACGCAGTCGGATTCAAGCAGCCGCCGAGCATCTTCGTACCGGCCTTCATCATCGCAGGCAGGCGCGTGTCAACGCCGTTGGCCACCTGCCGGATCGTCGCCGTCAAATCGAATGGCAGTCGGCAGATCATGAACCTCAGTTGCACGACCTCGGTCTCGAGCGGTTCCGCGCGAGCGTTCCTCGCTCCCGCTCCGGACGGGGGGCTGCTTCGCTATCTCTCTGCGGAGGACAGCGTCGCGACAAGATTCCAGCGCTGCGACCGCGCAAAACTGACAGCGCGCGACGGTGGGGGAACGACGGGTCCGATGGCATCGCCGAAGACCGGCCCGTCATGACGGATGCGCACAGGCGCACCGTCACTGGATAAGGATGGGGAGAGACGACATGTCGGCTGTTGTGCATCTCGTCGATAACGATGTGGCGTCGCAGGCGAGGATCGGTCGGGTTCTGCAGGCGTCGGGATACCGCATCCAGGCCTATGGAAGCGCCGAGGAGATTCTGAACCACTTGCCCGACGGCAGCGTGGAGAGCTGCATCGTCATCGACGCGCAGATTCCCAGCGTGGGCGGACCCGACCTCTTCGACCGGCTGATCGCGGCCGGCTCGAACCTGCCGGTGATCTTCCTGGCCGGCATCGTGGACATCCGGGCGACCGTGCGCGCGATCAAGGCCGGCGCCGAGGATTTCCTGCCGAAGCCCGTCGAGCGGACCGAGTTCATCGAGGCGGTCAGCCGCGCGATCGCACGTCACCGCCTCGCCAGCGAGCAGGAATGCTGGCTCCGGCAGCGCGCCGCGCGGCTTAAGCACCTGACACCGCGGGAACGCGAGGTCTTCGAGCTCGTCGTTCGCGGCAAGATGAACAAGCAGATCGCCTTCGACCTCGGAACCACGGAGCGGACGGTGAAAGCCCACCGCCACAAGGTGATGGAGAAGATGGAAATCCGCTCCGTCGCCGAACTGGTCTCCTGTGCCGAGCGGCTCGGCCTGCTGCGCCTGGACAGCGCGTAGCGCTCTGCCGAGCCGGCGGGTCCGCCAGGGGAGCTTCGCCCATCTCCGAACCGGGTTGCGTACCGTGTCGCATCCACATCGCGCAGCCAACGGGCTGAAGACGCCGCGAGCCGCCGCGGTGGCGGGCATCCTGTTCTCGGTGCTGCTTCTGTCAGCCGTTCTCCTCGTCCTGCAGACATTGCGGCTGCACCCCCGGGACCCGGGCGAATGGCTGGAAGCGCAGGCCTGGAAAGTCGCGCTTGCGCTCCACCTCATTCCCTTTGCCGGCATCGCCTTTCTCTGGTTCATGGGAGTCCTCCGCGACAGACTGGGCGCCCAGGAACACAAGCTGTTCGCCACTGTCTTCATCGGCAGCGGGCTGCTCTTCGTTGGCCTGCTATTCGTCTCGGCCTCGGCGATCGGCGCGATCCTGGTCGTCCACACCGCCCTGCCCCGGGAGCTCGCCGGCTCCGTGACCTTCATCCTGGCTCGGGCCTTCGCCTATCACCTCACCAGCATCTACGCCCTGAAGATGGCGGGCGTCTTTTTGCTGACGGCCTCGACCATCCTCCTTCGTACCGGGATCACCGCACGCTGGACGGCGATCCTCGGCTACGTCGCGGCCGCCTTCATCTTCATCGGCAGCCATGTCGTCGACTGGACCTTTATGATCTTCCCGATCTGGGTCCTCGTCGTCAGCGCCGACATTCTCGTCCGCGAGTATCGACACGGCGGGACCCCCGAATGATTCACGGCGGCGCGTTCACGACCGCTCGTTCTCGAAGGCATGCACAGCATCTTCAAGGTCATCGAAGAGCAAGGTCGCTCCGCTGGGCTGGAAGAGGCCCGCCCGCCGCAAGATGATCCGCGGCTCGTTGTTGAGCTCGGCGAAGCCGAACGACAGGCCCTTCTCGGCCAATACGTCGCGCAATCGCAGGAACATCGCGGCAGCGGTCGAATCGATCTGGGCGATCCCGCCGGCATCGAGCACGAGCCATTTCGTGTCGGCCGACAGGCTCTGCACGATGCCTTCGATGCGCGATCGCACATAGTCGGCGTTGAAGAACAGGACATTTCCCTCGATCAGGCAGATCGCCAGCCCCGGCACGGGCTTCGCCTCCGCGATCCGGTGGAGCTTGTAGAAGCCGGGGCGGCCGGGCACGCGCCCCAGCATCGCGTCGCGCGGTCGCATCTCCTGCATCAGGACATAGAGCAAGGTGCCGACGATGGCGATGACGACGCCGCGGAGTACGCCGAGGCTGATCGCCCCCCACATGCTGATCCCCGCGAACACGAACTCCATGCGGCTGACGCGCCAGATCTCGCGAAGCCCCTGGATGTCGATCAGGCTCAGCGCCGCAAAGGCCAGGATCGCGCCCAGCGCCGGGCTCGGAATGACGCGCAGGGCGTGATTGAGGTAGAGCAGCAGCACCGTCAGCGCGCCCGCCGCCACCAGCCCCGATACCTGCGACCGGCCGCCGGCGGAAAGATTGATCGCGGTGCGGGAGTCCGACACTGTCACGGGAAAGCCGCCGAACAGACCGGAGGCGATATTCCCCGCGCCGAGACCGGTGAGCTCGCGGTTCGCATCGACCTCGAACCCGTCCTTCGCACCGAAGCTGCGGGCCGCGACCAGGCCCGAGCTGACGCTGACCAGCCAGATCGCGCCGGCGCTGAACAGGAGTTCCTGAAAGGGAAGTCGCGAGAAATCTGGCAGCGACACGGACGGAAGGCTGCTCGGCAAATCGCCGATCACCTTCATCCCCCTTCCCTCGAGATCGAACAGCGCCGACACGATGCCGGCGAGGATGACGATGACGAGCGGGCCCGGAATCGGCGAGCGCAGACGGGCGAGCAGCACCAGCAGCGCGAACATGGCCGCGCCGAAGATCACCGAGGGCCAATGCACGAGGTCGACCTTGCGGATGATCTCCAGCAGAGGCCCCACCAGGCCGTCGGCCTCGATCCGGACCCCGGTGAAGCGACCGATCTGCCCGATGAGAATCGAGATCGAGATGCCGCTGATGAAGCCGATCAGGATCGGCCGGGACAGGAAGGCCGCGACGACGCCGAGATTGAGCAGGCCGGCTGCGACACACAGCACGCCGACCATCAGTGCCAGTGCCGCCGCCGCGGCGACGCGATCACCCGGATCAGCCAGCGGCATGCTCGCGAGCGCCGCTGCCAGCACCGTCATGGTTGCCGCGTCCGGTCCCACCATCAGCTTGCGCGAGGGCCCGAACAACGCATAGCCGAGCAGAGGCAGAATGCTGGCGTAAAGGCCGGTCTCCGGCGGCAGGCCAGCGATCGCAGGATAGGCGATGGCGCTGGGGATGGCGACGGCGGCAACCGCGAGCCCCGCCGTGCCGTCGAAGCGCAGCGAGCTCCAGCGATAGCCTGCCAGACCGCTCGGGACGGGAAGCCAGCCGGCCATCCGCGCCACCCCTCTTCGAGGAAGAGATTCACCGTCGCCTGTCACGGTTGCGTCTTCCCGCGCGGACTGCCGGACAGCGTGAGGCTCACGGCCGCTTTCCGCCCGATCCGGCCTCCTCGAGCTTGGCATCGCCGGTCGGGGAAACCTTCTCCCAGGTCTTGTCGGGATTGAAATTGCGCATGTTCGCGGCGACACGGCGCGTCGCGAGGCCGAGATCCTTTTGGTAGACCGTGCCGTCGTGGTTGACGATGAAGCTCATGATGCCGGAGTTGCCGTAGTCAGCCGGATAGGCCAGCAGCCCGTACCCGCCGATCATCCGGTTGCCGACGACGTAATCGGCCGCGCCGCCGGGGGCCGCACGCCCCTGCCCCTTCAGGATCTTGTAGTAATAGCCGTGGAAGGGCTGCGGCGTCGTGCCGGCCTTGTAACCCTCCGCGGCTGCGTCGGCGGCGAGCTCACCGAGCGGGCTCTGTTCCTCGCCTGGCCCGGTCGGCCAGTAGAGGCCATCCTTCTTGCCCGGCTGGCTGATGATCCTCTGCGCATAGGTGCCTGCGCCCTGCCCGTGATCCTTCGCGGCGTACTCGTTCTGCGCATCGGCGAAGGCCAGCGAAGCCTGAATGGCAGCGAGCTCGTTACGGCCGATGCGCCGGTAGAGGATCTCCTTGCGGCCGGCTTCCGTATCGAATTTCCATTGGCCCCGGACCCGGACCAGCGGAATCGGGAACGGGAAGTCGTCCTGCCCGATGACCAGCGTCGCCTTGTCGTTCTGGGCGGTGACAGAATGCCGGTTGTCATAAGCCGCGATGAACCGTTCCCGATCGGCCGCATCGGCGACTTGATCTCCGGACGAGGCGATCTCGCGCCCACGAGTTCCCAGGATCGATTGGATCTGGTCCATGTTGCTGCTGCGCGCCGCCGCGGCCAGAGCCGCCGCCGCCTCGTCGGGCGACTTGAACAGTTCCTGCGCGCTCGCGACCGAGGCGCTGGCAAACAGGCCGATCGCAACCAGGCAAGACAGGCGTCCGACTGAGTAGGCCTTTGGCATGAAGAGTGTCATCGCCTTGCGTTCTCCAGTTCGAGAATGCCCGAGACCGGGCCGCCGACGTCAGGGCCTCACTGCGCCGTCCGGCAGCCGGGAGCCCGACGCCTGCCATTGCTGGAACGTCTGGAATCTTACGCCGACCTGCTCGTAATGGACGCGCAGATATCCGTCCGTGCCGCGGCTCACGGCCTGAGGCATCACGCCCTGAACCTCCTGCGCCATGACGCCGACATAAGGGGTCGGATCGGAGCCCTTGTACTCGAAGCGGTAGAAGCCGACGCCGTTCCCGAGCCAGCCCAGCAGCTCGATATGGGTCTTGAGAGCGATGTCCGACCTGCGGCCACCACCACCGCGGCCTCCACCGCCGCGACCGCCGCCGCCCATCCGCGCC
>UCLR01000078.1 GCA_900473415.1 Hyphomicrobiales bacterium | reverse complement strand
TTTATGGGTATGTGACCTAGACAGCCCAACATCGATCTTGCCTGGCTGATTCCGCCAACAACCGGTTCATTTCAGCACGGATTGAACAGAACTGGATTTCCAACTACGTGGAGAAAGGAGAAACAATATCCGCAACACCACATATTGACGGCATTTCCTTCTACATGAACTAGAATATAGAAAATTGAAAACGGGAAACTAAACAGATCGATGCCGCCTATATATTGATAGTTGATAATAAAATTCAAACTTAAGATTTGAATGAAACGCAATTGCACCATACGATATTCGAAAATGCCGCAACTTTACGACGAGGACGTCATGTCGGCTCCAAGCTCCACTCCCGCGATCGTTCCAAGGCGTACAGCGTCGAGCATTCATCAGGGCCTGACGACCCTGATCGGCAAGACTCCACTGGTCGAGCTGGCGAACATCGCCCGGAACCGCAACCTCGATGTGCGCATTCTGGCGAAGGTGGAATTCTTCAATCCGGCCGGCAGCGTGAAGGACAGGGCGGCGCTGGGCATCATCACGGCAGCGGAACGGGCCGGAAAGCTCAGGCCCGGTGACAAGCTGGTCGACATCACCAGTGGTAACACCGGCATCGGGCTGGCCGCCGTCGCGGCGGCGCGCGGCTACCGAACCAAATTCTATCTGCGCAGCACGATCGGCCAGGACAAGATCAACCTGCTCAAGGTCTACGGCGCGGAGGTTGTGCTGATCGACAATAAGGAATTCCTCGCCGAGAACGCCATCGAGACGATTCTGGAGCGCATTGTCCGCGAAAATCCTAATGCCTATTTTACCGACCAACGGGCCAATCCGGCCAATCCGGAAGCCCACTACACCACGACCGGACCGGAGATCTGGCAGGACTCGGGCGGCGAGGTCGATATCCTCGTTAGTGCCGTCGGGACGGGCGGATCGGTTTCCGGCACGGGGCGTTACCTGAAGGAAAAGAACCCGCAGCTGCGCATCGTGATTTCCGAGCCAGCTGATGCGTCGCTCCCCTCTCCGGAGCGCCCTTACGCGCCGGGCATCGAAGGCGTCCACAAAGTTACCAATATCGAGCCTTCGCATCTGCCGGCCAATTTCCACGCCGGCGTGGTGGATGAGGCGCTTGCAGTCACCACCGAGATCGCGTTGGAGACGGCGAGCGCCATCGCGCGGGAGGAAGGCATCCTCGCGGGCATGTCCTCGGGCGCCTCGCTCAATGTCGCGCTGACGCTTGCCGCCCGACCGGAGAATGCCGGCAAGACGATCGTCGTGATCTTCCCAGATAGCGGGGAACGCTATCTCTCCTATGTCGAGTAAACTTCCGGCTGAACGCGGCCGAACCGGCCCGGACTGAAGGAAGATAGGTCGATCGACTGGCGCCGTAGCAATTGCTGGCGGGTAGCCTCGCTAAGCCGGATCGCTGCGCGCTCGTGGTCAGTGGTTGGCCTATTGGACTGCCCTGAAGCAGACCTCCCCGGCGCCTGCTTTGGGCCGATGGTGTTCTCTAACGGGTCAAGGTCTGGCTGCTGGGTTCTGAGCGGTCGATGCCGTTGGGGTGCCTGCGTTCTCTGCGTGCTCATCGGCACTTGATGGGGTCAGCTGGTTACAAGGTGGCTTGGTTGAAACCGCAGTCGGCCGACCTGGTCGGCGGCATGCTACACAATCGTCCCTCCCAGCCCCTACGGTGATAGCGCCATGTCGACGATCAGATAGATGGTCGCCGCCATGAGGCTGGCAGCCAGAATGATCGACGCGACGACCACGAAGTTCGTCGACGGTATCCGCAAGATCCTCGCAACGGGTACCATGCCGAGCAGTGCTGGCTGGATCGTGCCGTCGGCCTGCTGAATGAGTTTCCACGGCGAGGGCAAGGCCCGCTGGCCGTTCCCCGACGAATGGAACGCCTGTGGCGGCATCACGGCCCTGCTGGAGGATGGCGACCTCTGATCGGGAGTGTGTTCGCGATCAAGTGGGTAAGCGTAGGCAATACGTAACTACGGGTCGCGCCAGGAACGGACCGAATTCAAAGTCAGGGTAACTACCAGGTCACGCGCAGCCCCAGATTTCCCCTGATGCCTCGACGGTGGTCGCCGCCGAGGTTCGTCGTGTAGCTGGCGGCCGCGTAGAGGCTGACGCCCGCGGAGAGGTCTGTGGAGACACCGCCGCCCATTTCGAGGCTCGTGTAGCCGAAATCCGTCGCCAGCGTCGTGACGTTGAAGGTTGTCCTGTCGTTGCCCGAGAAGGCGCGCCAGACATTGGCGATGAGATAGGGCTTCAGCATCTGGCCGCCGGCGGCGAGCGAGCCATTCAGCCGCATGCCAAGACGCCCGGTAAAGGCATCCCCCGGATCGAACCTGATGGTCGCGAACGGGTCTCGTGCGCCATCGAATGAGACGTGTTGCCAGATGAGCTGCGCCTGAGGCTCCAGCGTCATGCCGGCACCGAACGGGATCGGATAACCGCCCTCGAGTGAGGCGGTCAGCCCGTAGCCTTCCGAGTTGAGTGAGACGCCGCGTGAAGAGCGTGGATCCCCGTCGAACCGGCTTCCCATGACAACGGCGTCCACATACCAGCCGCTCGGCCCGATGTGGGTCCAGTAGGCCCCGAGGCTGAGGGCATTCATCTTGTAATTGCCGACCAAGGCCCGTTGCTGGCTGAGCGAGAAGCCACGTGCATCGACATCTGCCCGCGCGTAGCCGAGAAACATGCCGAAGCGGTCACGATGGCCGCCTTGGTCCACGCCGTAGAGATCCTGCCCGACCTGGAAACCGGCGATATGGCCCTCGAGTTCGGGCGACAACGGGCCCGAACGTCGCTCCTCGGCATAGCGCCCGAACACTCGCCCCCAGCTTCCCGGGAACGATCCTGCCCCTCTCAAGTAGGCCTGGTCTCCCTGTCGCTCATGGAAGGTACCGAGCATCGACATGCCGAGCAGCCGGGCGATACCGGGTGTCAGGGTGTCGAGCGCCGCCTCCGGCCGATACAGGGGTACGGGAGGCGCGGGAGACGGGGTCGGCGGCACGGGCGGTTCTGGAGGTGCGCTTGATCGCAGGTACCAGTTGTCCGAGGTGCCACCTGTCAAGCCGCCGCGAAACAACTGATATTCATACGGTCCGGCGGCGACGATGCCGCCGAGCGCGAAGGCTCCGGACCCCGTGGTGGCTCCGTTGATACCCTGCACCACGAGGATGCCGTCGCCCGTGGTGACTGAGCCGGGACCGATCGTGTTCGCGACACGAAGCAGTGACGTGCCGCTGGCCGTTCCGCCGTCCACGACGAGGCGATCCGATGGTGATCGATCGCCACCCAAATAGGTATTGAGGCCGAAGGCGCCCGCCGCCCCGACGTAAGAACCCACCGTCAAGGTCCTGTAGCTCGTGAGCAGAGTCGGATCGGGGGAGGGCGCGGCGAACTGGATCGTGCTGCGTTCATTCTTGACACTGGTCGCGTTGGAGCTTCCAGTCATGTTCCAGGTGCTGTTGATCAGATCGAGGTTGCTCACTCCGCCGGGAGCGGTCGTGACCGAACCCGAGAGTGTTGCCGCCGAGGCAGTGAGATCGACGGTCGCCGTCGGTGCGACATTCAACCAATCGGGGCCGGTTACGCTCGTCCCGGTTAGCGACACGTTCGCGAGGCCTCCGGCGACATTGATCGCAGGTCCGCTGGCGCTGGTCAGGCTGCCGCGGAGGAAGGCGGACGTAGAGTTGCCAGTCAGGGTGAGGGCGTTCGCGTCGGCTCCTGACGCACTGGCGACGACATCGCTTGCCGTGATCTGTCCGAGGTTCTCAACGACGAGGGCATGGGCGCCAGTTCCTGTCGTTTCGACAAGCACGCCGCTCGCGATGATGGTTCCCGTCGAAGCGAACAACCCGAACGCGGCAGCTCCGCTTGTCCTTACGGAGCTATTCGTGATCGAGAGCGACGTCGTATTGCCGAACGAGCCTTGAGCGACCACTCCAATGGCTGCGGACCCTTGTGTCGTAACGCTCACATTATCGGCGACCAGGATGGAGCTAGTGGGCGCTGGAGCAAAGCCGTCCGCAAAAAGGCCGAACGCACTGTCACCCTGGGTCTGCACGGACACGTAGTGGAGCGTCACGAGGCTGTCGCCGGGAACGCCGCAGGTCGGGGATGAAGCTGCCGGACCACAGGACTGGACGGCATGGGCTTCCAGGCCCCGGGTCAAGATGCTGATCGGAGCGGCAGCAGTTCCGTTCAATTCAACAAGACCGGTCTGGGCCTGCACGCCGACGGCACGTTGTCCGGAGGTCTGGATGGATGACGGGCCGTTGACGATCACCGTGCCCCCGCCCTCCGCTACCACCGCCTTCGGGGCATTGTCCCCGAAGGCGTCGAAAGCTCCGGTCGTCGTGACCGAGACGTTGTTCAGCGTAATGACGGTGCCAGTACCTAGAGAGAGGACACCATAGGCGAGTCCGTCGCCCGTCCCCAGGATCACGGAATCCGAGAGGGTTATCGAGCCGGCCCAGGCGACATTCACGAAACCGAATCCCGTCCCCGTGATCGACAGTCCTTGGCCCGTGATCGCGCCTCCGAATGTCTCGAGAACGGTGCCCGAGTTCGAATAGGACGTTTCGGGATAGGTTGCATTCGGCAGGGTGAGGGTTCCTCCGAAGATCGTACAACTCACGCCCGCGACGCACTGGGCGCTCGCTCGGTCAGCGGAGACTGTCGCACCCATCATCAGCAGGAGGGCGAGGGCGAGGTGGAATAGGCTCGTGCGCCAAGCCGCCAATCGGCCGCGGAAAGTACGCCGTATCAGCCACGAGAGTGCGCAGGCCATTCAAGCCTCCAACCGTGCATGAAAGCAGCAGCCAGAAATCATACGCGGGCACGCGCATGGGCCGGTTGGACGCTTCCGCGTCGACTCCCCCGAATTGGCAAGGCTTCCCACGGAGGCGCGCGTGGTGTCAATTCGGCAGGAAATCGACCTCAAGCGGTTGCTCGCGCCGCCCGCGACACCAATCCAGGGGGCGCATATCGTTCAAGTCGAAGAACGGAACGTCGTCCCCGGGCGCCTCGGCGAGGTCCGCTCCCATCAACGCCGATCCATCGGTGAAGCGGATCGTCGGCGGGTCCTCCCGGAAGACATCCACGATCGATCTCTCGCGCTCCCCTCTTCGCAACCTGACCAGGGGGACACCTCGCTGAGCGAAGGTGCCTGCTCCGTCTCGGATGTCGAAAGCGAATTGGCCCTGGGCGACATCGGACCGGATACCGAATAGGATCGGCCCGTGATCCGCGAAGTCGGTTATCTCTAAGTCGCATTCCGGCGTTCGGGGCGATTGACTGTTAGACGCGCAGAAGCTTGATCCCGCCAAATTGTCATTTAACCCGCTGATTTGAAAGCCATATCAGAGTTTGGAGCGGGGGCGCGACCGGCGCCGATCGTGACCCCTCCCACCATGAAAATAACTGCTTAAACTCAATTATTTAGAGGAAATTTGAGGCGGGGTCTCGCTTGGATGCTGAATCACAACCATCCCGGGTTATCAGACTACCGGGTACAAAAGTCAGCAAAATACATCTCGGGTTTTTCAGGCGGCCCGGTGGCAATCGCTGACCACATTGGGCCTTCGCTTCTCGTTGCATTGCTGGTGGCCAAGGCGCGTGGCAGGCCGGCGGCGCGCGTCTATATAGGCTGTCTTCATAAGGGTCGCACTTGTAGTCGTCGGCGCCTCCCGCCGCCGGCCCGGTCTCGCTTCGCCGAGGCCGCACTTTTTTCGTTTCAGCCTGGGTGGAGAAGGGGCCGCTTAAGGAAGCATCAGCTTTTTTCGGTACGATCGCTCGGCATTTTGGTCTCGGCGGAGGTTCTATGCCTTCGAACAAACTGCCCCCGCAGCTCGACGGAGACATGCTCGCCGCACTTTTCCATGCCGCCCGTAGGTCTCCTGTGCGGATCGCACATCGGCAGCTGCAGCGCGCTGGAATTGTTCCCCCAAATCGTGATGCTGCTCGTGGCATTCCCTATTCAGTGCTTGTCCGCGCCCGTGAGAACAGCTGTGTCGTTTGGGGGCCTTATCTGACGAATGATGGCGAGCCCTACTACATCATCGAGGGCCGAAAATGATCATCGACGGCGAGGTGGACGCCGAGCCGTCCTGGCCGAGGGCTGGTGGGGCAGCCCGACGCCCTGCGTCGGAGCGTGAACGACGCTCGGTTAGATTGCATCAAAACGCCGGGTGACGATACAGAACAATCGCGACCAGACATCGCTTCCTCAGCGGAGCTAGACCCGCAGTCCCGGCCCTCGGACTTGCTATCGCCCCAATAGAAGCGCTGTATGTGCAGGGCGCTGCCTTTGCGCGCCAAGCCCACCGCCCGAGTGCGGTTCGGTCGGCAATCAAAATTGAGAACATCATGAAATCCGGCCACGGCAGGCTGATCCTGCGCGACGGCACGGACCTCCCGATCGGCTATCGGCTTGTGTTCGATGAGTTCGGTCACTGGTGCAGCGGCACCCTCATCGGGAATATTCGATCAGTCGATCCAGGCAGATTCTGTGAAGATATGACAGCGCAACTGGACGACAATTCCGAAATTGTTTTGCTCGTTACCGGCTATTCCGACCGGCACGTGAGCTTCGTCGCAAGTTATCACGTCAGCCGCCGCGTCGATCGCGTGCGCGCCCCGGTCGAGACGGTTTAGTCGTCGTGTCGGTCAGCACGTTTCCCGATGCCAGGGCGACATTCGTCCTACGGTCTCCCGCGGCCTCATGTCCCATGCTGGTTGCGGGTCAAAAGGGCCAGGGTTAGCGCCTCGTTTTCGAGCGTCATTGCAATCTGACGAAATTCGTCCACCCGGTCCCAAGCGCGCCGGCTGCCGAAAATCGTCACACCCTGCCACGCGAGCTCGTAGGCTTCGCAGATGTCCAGGAAATCCGGATCCTTGGCATCGCGAAACTCCGCCCTGCACGCCGGGATGCGCAGCATAAGTCGACAACGGCCGCGATGTTGAAGCGTCGCCATCGTGCTGTCCTTGGATGGTCGGAGGATACCCGGGAGATCCACCGAAATCACCTGTCCTTTGGGACAGTCAATCTTCGCAGCGGCTGATCATCTTCCCGCTCGGCAGGGCGAAGCTGCACTCGTCTTCGTAATGGAGCGGTGTGCCGTCCTCGAGGGAATAGGAAACCGTCGAGAGGCCGGGCTTGTTCTGCCAAACGATAAGGGTGAAGCGGTTGCCATCCTCGTCCTGGCACACGTCGCGATACAGTTCGCGACGTGTGGTTTGCTGACGGCGGGGCGGGATGACGTGGGATTGCAGAGCAACCATGGTAGCACCTCGCGCAACGCACTGATTGTGATTCAACCGAAACCTGGATGGCCGGTTCCTGCCCGGAACGAATCATTCCGCGGCCCGTTGGCGACTCGTCCGCTGCGGAGTTGCGTCCATGTGCGCGCGTCGGGTGCTTAGGGCCGGGCTGGGCGGCGATGTCATCAAGGAGCCGTCTAAACGGTGGCGGGAGTCCGGGCCCGACCTGTTCTCCGAGCCAATGCCGGGCCGCGTAGAGCCTTGCCTGGCGCTGTTGACGTCGAAGGTGCCACTCGGTGCCGATTGGTCCTTTGAGGTGAAATGGGATGGCTATCGCCTTGCCGTCCACATCGAGCCAAGCGGCAAGGTCCGTATCATCACACGCGGCGGACATGACTGGACGCACCGCTTCCCGACGATCGCCGACGCCGCCCTCGCTCTCGGCGTTGATAGCGCCATTCTGGACGGCGAGGCGGTCGTACTCGATGAGCGAGGCGCTTCCGATTTCGGTGCTCTGCAGAAGGCACTTGGAGGCCGCGGCGGCAAGCGCCACGCCGAGGAGGCGCGGCTCTACGCCTTCGATCTGCTCTACCTCAATGGTCTCGATCTGCGACAGATGGCGCAGGAGGACCGGCGGCATCTGCTGGCTGATGTCATAGACCACGAGAACGGCCCCATCCTGATGAGTGCCGATGTCGACGCCGACGGGGCCGCTTTCCTCCGCACAGCCTGCGACATGGGCCTTGAGGGGATCATCGCGAAGCGGCGATCGGCTCCCTACCGATCCGGCCGCGGCGGTGAGTGGTTGAAGATCAAGTGCATCCAGTCGGAGGGCTTCGTCATCCTCGGCTATGAGCCCTCGGCGGCGGCATTCGGCGGCATCGGCCGGCTGCTGCTCGCGGCTCGCAAGGGCGGCGCGCTCGTCTATGTCGGCGGCGTCGGGACAGGACTCACCCAGACCAGCGCGACGGCGCTGCGCAAGCAGATGGACCAGATCATTGTCCCGAAGCCGGCGGCGCGCATGATAGGACGGCGGGAGGTCGCCCGTTGGCTAAGCCCCGAGCTTGTTGCGGAGATCGAATTCCAAGCCTGGACCGACGACGGCAAGCTGCGGCACGCGTCATTCAAAGGGCTGCGTGACGAGGCTGACGCGGCCGACGTGTTCAATCTTGGCTGATGTCGCTGCCCCACGCGTAGAATTCGTGCGTGTCGCCCCGGCTCATCAGGTTCTTCGACCCGCACCGGGAGCAGACATAGCGCAGGCAGACATCGGGAATCGCCGTCTCTGGCGGCAGATCGCTCACGTCGATCCCGCGGCGGTAGTGGTTGCAGTCGTTGCAGAAGATCTCGACACGATGCAGGCCAAGGGCCGCTTGGCTTCCCACGGTTGTCGGCTGAACCCCGCGCCCGTCGTTGTCGTAGGAGCGCCGCGGGTTCCGCTTCATAGCGCCCGGATCTGCTCTTCGAA
>UCLR01000028.1 GCA_900473415.1 Hyphomicrobiales bacterium | reverse complement strand
TGGCCGGCCGCGGCCAAGGCGGCTCCCGCTGCCCCGACGGCTGACAGCTCCGAGCCGGAGCGCCTGCGCCAGCTCGCCGAGGCCGCCTTCGTGCAGTCCAGGACCCTGCCCGCCAAATCTGCCCCGGCACCGCGCAAGGTCGCCAATGCCCGCGCCCAGGACGCCGGCTGGGAAGAGTTCTGAGACCAGCCACCTCAAGGTCCAAAACATCAGGCGGCGCCCTCTCGGGCGTCGCTTTTCTTCGTGCAGTGCAACAAAAATTCCCGTGCCGCTCCTTGCGCTGGGGCTCCAGCGATCCATCTATGCGACAGGCGCCTGGACTCCGACGTCCCCCGCAGCGCCGCTATCGCAACAGATTCGTGACGCAATCGGCTGCTCTTTCCGGAGCGCACGAATGCTTCGCCGCTTCCCGACAGGCTCTGACACAAGAACCTGCCACAAGCGTCTTTCCGACAACCATACCGACAGGGAGACGAAAACCATGCTCTTCAGCCAGGTTCTTCAGACTCTCGGCCAGTTTGCCGCTGGCTTTTCGCCGGGCAGCCGTCCTGCCCGGTCGCTCGAGATCGATTTGGTCGAACTCGACGCCCCCACCCCCTTCGAACAGGCCGCCATCGGCACCTGGACGACGGAGGACGGATCGATCCTCATCGACCTGAGGCCCGATGGCCAGTTCCACAAGGCCAAGCCCGCCGCAGGCGCCCAGCACCACGGCCGCTACGCCGTCGACCGCTCGAAGCTCTATTTCGAGGGCGAGACCGGCTGGGTCGCGCTGGGCAAACTCAAGCGCGGCAAGCTCAGCATCGGCGAGAAGCATTTCCGCAAGGCCTGATCCATCGGGGCCGCCGGCAAACCGGCGGCCCTTTTTGCATCTGCGCTAAACACTGGCGTTTCCACAGATTTCGTGTATATGCCCCCGCAACCGGACAAAGCGCCGGCGGCGCGACCCCTCCGCGATGAGGCGGCTCGCGGGCTTCGGACCTTGCTGGACGACATCCCGGCCTGGCCCGCCAGATCAACCCGAACACGAGGATATCCCGATGTCGATCACTGCCGAGCGCAAGACCGCGCTCATCAAGGAACACGCCACCAAGCTGAACGATACCGGCTCGCCGGAGGTCCAGGTCGCGATCCTGACGGAGCGCATCAACAACCTGACCGGCCACTTCAAGTCGCATGCGAAGGACAACCACTCCCGCCGCGGCCTGCTCAAGCTGGTTTCGCAGCGCCGTTCCCTGCTCGACTATCTGAAGGGCAAGGACCAGGGTCGCTACAAGACGCTGATCGAGAAGCTCGGCATCCGCCGCTGATCGAGGCCTGACCGTTTCCGCCCGGTGCGACACGCTCCGGGCGGCTCCTTTTCAGGGATGCCGCCACGGGGCGGACGACCTGAACTTCCGCGGTGGCCGCATGGGGCGGCCTTCCCGCGTGACCCGCCGGGCGTCCAAGACGTCCATGGCAGGATCGCCGAGCGCTCGGGCGCCAGCTTTGCATGAACCCGAGCGTTCCGCCGTCTTGCTCATGGGCTTGAAGGCGCCGGACGGGTCGAACCCGACCGAAAGACAAAATCCATGTTCGATATCCAAACCGAAGAACTGATCTGGGGCGGCCGCAAGCTCGTCCTCGAAACCGGCAAGGTCGCCCGCCAAGCTGACGGCGCCGTGCTCGCCACCTATGGCGAGACCGTCGTGCTCGCGACCGTCGTCTCTGCCAAGGAGCCGAAGCCGGGCTTCGACTTCTTCCCGCTGACCGTCAACTACCAGGAAAAGACCTTCGCGGCCGGCCGCATTCCGGGCGGCTACTTCAAGCGCGAGGGGCGCCCGAGCGAGAAGGAGACGCTGGTCTCCCGCCTGATCGACCGCCCGATCCGCCCGCTCTTCGTCGAAGGCTACAAGAACGACACGCAGGTCGTCGTCACCGTCCTGCAGCATGACCTCGAGAACGATCCCGACATCCTCGCGATGGTCGCGACCTCCGCTGCGCTCACGCTCTCCGGCGTGCCCTTCATGGGCCCGATCGGCGGCGCCCGCGTCGGCTATATCGACGGTGCCTACAAGCTGAACCCGACGATCGAGGAGGCTAAGGAGTCGGCCCTCGACCTCGTCGTCGCCGGCACGCAGGACGCCGTGATGATGGTCGAGTCCGAGGCCAAGGAACTCTCCGAAGAGATCATGCTCGGCGCCGTCATGTTCGGCCACAAGCATTTCCAGCCGGTCATCGAGGCGATCATCCGCCTGGCCGAGAAGGCCGCCAAGGAGCCGCGCGACTTCAACCCGCCGGATGATTCCGCGGTTCTCGACGCGATCATGAAGACGGCTGAAGCCGAGCTTCGCGCCGCCTACAAGATCACCGCCAAGGCCGAGCGCTACAAGGCCGTCGACGCCGTCAAGGCCAAGGTCGTCGCCACGCTGGTCTCCGAGACCCCGGACGGTGTCGCCACCTTCCCGAAGGACAAGGTCGGCGCGCAGTTCAAGGAAGCCCAGGCCAAGATCGTGCGCTGGAACATCCTCGACGACGGCATCCGCATCGACGGCCGCGACGGCAAGACCGTCCGCCCGATCGTGGCGGAGGCTGGTGTCCTGCCGCGCACCCATGGCTCGGCGCTGTTCACCCGCGGCGAGACGCAGGCGCTGGTCGTGACCACGCTCGGCACGGGCGATGACGAGCAGTTCATCGACTCGCTGGAAGGCACCTACAAGGAAACCTTCCTGCTGCACTACAACTTCCCGCCCTACTCCGTCGGCGAGACCGGCCGGATGGGCTCGCCCGGCCGCCGCGAAATCGGCCACGGCAAGCTTGCCTGGCGCGCTATCCACCCGATGCTGCCGGCCAAGGGCGAGTTCCCCTACACGCTGCGCGTCGTCTCGGAGATCACCGAGTCGAACGGTTCCTCCTCGATGGCCACCGTCTGCGGCACCTCGCTTGCGCTGATGGATGCCGGTGTGCCGCTGAAGGCTCCGGTCGCGGGCATCGCGATGGGCCTCATCCTCGAGGGTGAGCGCTTCGCCGTGCTCTCCGACATCCTCGGCGACGAGGACCATCTCGGCGACATGGACTTCAAGGTGGCCGGCACGGGCGAGGGCATCACCTCGCTGCAGATGGACATCAAGATCGCCGGCATCACCGAGGAGATCATGAAGGTCGCCCTCGAGCAGGCCAAGGGCGGCCGCGAGCACATCCTCGGCGAGATGGCCAAGGCGCTCTCCGCCTCGCGCAGCCAGCTCGGCGAGTTCGCCCCGCGCATCGAGACGATGAAGATCCCGGTCGACAAGATCCGCGAAGTCATCGGCTCGGGCGGCAAGGTCATCCGCGAGATCGTCGAGAAGACCGGCGCCAAGGTGAACATCGAGGATGACGGCACCATCAAGATCGCCTCGGCCGACGGCAAGTCGATCGAAGCTGCGATCAAGTGGATCAAGTCGATCGTCTCTGAGCCGGAAACCGGCGTGATCTATGACGGCACCATCGTCAAGATCATGGAGTTCGGCGCCTTCGTGAACTTCTTCGGCGCCAAGGACGGCCTCGTCCACATCTCCGAGCTCGCCCCCAAGCGCGTCCAGAAGGTTCAGGACGTCGTCAAGGAAGGCGACAAGGTGAAGGTCAAGTTCCTCGGCATGGACGAGCGCGGCAAGATCCGCCTCTCGATGAAGGTCGTCGACCAGACCACCGGCGAGGACATCACCGAGAAGCTCAAGGCCGAGCGCGACGCCGAGAAGGCCCGCGAGAAGCAGGCCGCCGGCGAGTAATCACTCGCAAAGCCGATTGACGTGAAACAGGACGCCCCGCATCAGCCGATGCGGGGCGTTTTGCTTTGGCGGCTGGAGGCATGCTGACATGGACGCGTCACCATGAGGGCTAGCTTCCGGGAAACCTCCGAGACAGGCCGATGAAGTCATTTCCCGTTCCCGGAACCGACAGCCGGTTGCGCTATCACGATCTCCCCGGCGAAGGGCCGCCGATCATCTTCGTGCACGGTCTCGGCTGCGCCTCCTCCTGCGACTACCCCACGGTCGCGGCCGCTCCGGACCTGCGCGGGCGCCGCATGCTGCTGCTCGACTTGCTCGGCTCCGGCTTCAGCGACCGCCCCGAAAGCTTCGGCTACAGAATCGAAGATCATGCCTGCAACGTCGTCGCCCTGGCCGAAGAGCTGCATCTCTCCAAGGTGGATCTCTTCGGACACAGCATGGGTGGTGCCGTGGCGATCACGGCCGCGACGATGCTGGGCCCTCGCCTCCAGCACCTCGTTCTCGGCGAGCCCAATCTGGTGCCCGGGGGCGGCTTCTTCAGCCGGCGGGTCGCGAGCATGCCGGAGACCCGTTATGTCGCGGGCGGTCACGATGACCTCGTTTGCGCCAGTCGGGCGGAAGGAAACGATATCTGGGCGGCGTCGCTCGCCGGCAGTGCAGCCTATGCCGTGCATCGCGCCGCATCCTCGCTGGTTGCAGGCAGCGACCCGTCATGGCGCAGTATGCTGGCCGATCTCACCAGCCCCCGAACCATGATCATCGGAGAGAGGTCGCTGCCCTATAGCGAAGCGACGGGCCTGCCAGAGATTGGGGTCGACATCGCCATCGTGGCGAAAGCCGGCCACGCGATGGCCTGGGAGAATCCAGCCGGCCTGGCCGCAGCGATCGCCAGGGCGTGAGCTGAAATCACGACCTGGGCAGAGGATGACGTGCTACACGCAATAGTCTAGACATATGCCGGCTCATGGAGACCGGCATGTCCGACCACCGTATCGCTTCGCTCGACGACCTCGCCCGCGCCTATCCCGGCCCGTCGTCGCCGGCTTCGCTCTTCAAGGAGATCGACCATGTCGATTCGAACTACGGGGCGCTGATCGCAGCCTCGCCGTTTTTCGTGCTCGCGACAGTCGGCCCTGAGGGCTTGGATTGTTCGCCGCGTGGGGATCTGCCGGGCTTTGTCACGGTGCGGGACGCGAAAACGCTCCTAATTCCGGACCGAAAAGGCAATAACAGACTGGATTCCTTGAAGAATATCCTGTTCGACGATCGAATCGGAATGCTCTTCCTGATCCCCGGTTGCGGCGAGACACTACGCGTAAACGGACGCGCCGAGCTATCCTGCGACCCTGCGTTGTGTGCCGAGTTCGAGATGGCCGGCAAGCTTCCGGCGAGCGTCATGATCGTCCATGTCGAGGCCGTCTACTTCCAGTGCTCGAAGGCGGTGGTCCGGTCGGAGCTCTGGAACCAGGCTCGCCAGGTCGAGAGGGCGAGCCTGCCCTCCGCCGGGACGATCCTGCGCGAGATCACGGCGCGCAACGCAGCCGTCGAGACCTTCGACGGCGCGGCTTACGACAAGGCGCTGCCGGAGCGGGTCAAGGCGACGCTGTATTGAGGGCGCCCCCTTGTCATTCCGGGGCGTCGCGCAGCGAAGAATCCTGACCCCACGGCTGGGGGATGTCACTTCACCCCAATCCTGTCGTGCACTGCCAACACTCCGTCGCACCCGGTCGTGGGTTCCGAGTTCGGTCCGTAGGGCCGCCCCGGAATGACGGAGGAGGGGTGCCTCAGAGCAGCCCTTCGTTGCCCGCCAGTACCTTCAGGTTCATGTCCGGCCGGGCGCCGATATGGGAGATGATCTCGGCCGCGGCCAACGCGCCGAGGCGGAGCGAATCGCGGGTCTCGCGGCCAGAGGTCAGGCCGTAAAGGAAACCGGCCGCAAAGAGATCGCCCGCGCCGGTCGCATCGACCACGCGCTGTACGGGGAAGACCGGCTCTTCGACGATGCCATCCGGCGTCACCGCCAGCGCGCCCTTCTCGGAGCGGGTGACGACCGCCAGCACGTTCTCCGACCGCAGCCAGGACAGCGCCGTATCGAAATCCGAGGTCTCGTACAGGCTCTTCAGCTCATGCTCATTGGCGAAGACGAGGTCGACCATGCGGTTGCGGACAAGGCCGATGAACTCGTCGCGATAGCGGTCGACGCAGAAGGAATCGGAGAGGGTGATGGCGACACGGCCGCCGGCACGGTGGGCGATCTCGGAAGCCTTGCGGAAGGCCTCCTTGGCCGCCGGCGGGTCCCAGAGATAGCCTTCGAGATAGACGATATTGGCGTTCTCGACCGCCTTCTCGTCGACATCGGCGGCGGAGAGGCCCTGGCAGGCGCCGAGATAGGTGTTCATCGTGCGCTCGCCATCCGGGGTCACGATGATGAAGGAGCGGGCCGTGGCGGCACCTTCCGTCGCGGCGGCGGTGTCGAAGGCGACGCCGAGCGAGGTCAGGTCATGGCGATAGAGCTTGCCGAGTTCGTCGGCGCGGACCTTGCCGATGAAGGCGCCCTTGCCGCCGAAGGAGGCGAGGCCGGCGATGGTGTTCGCGGCCGAGCCGCCGGAAATGATGCGGGCCGGACCCATGGCCGCGTAGAGTGCTTCGGCGCGCTCCTCGTCGATCAGCATCATCGCGCCCTTGGTGAGCTTCTGCGCGATGAGGAAATCCTCTTCGGCCGAGGCCAGTACATCGACGATGGCGTTGCCGAGGGCGAGGACGTCGGTGCGGGTCTGGGTCATGGCCGTCTCGGTCCGGAATGGCCGGCGATTTTGCCGGGCAGGGAAGGTGCGGCCCTGTCGCATCCGCGCGCTGCGCGGTCAAGTCGGGCTCAGAATTCCTCAGCCCTGGTCGCGGCGAGCGGCGGCCTCGTCGAGCACGGCGGCGAGGCGCCGCAGTTCGTCGCCGTCGAGCTGGGCGATCTCGCGGGCGAGACGGTTGGCCAGCAGCGTCGCCTCGGGATCGAGGCCGGCCGTATCGACCGTGACGCGCGGATGGGAGAGATCGGCGAGGCGGATCAGCTCGTCAGCCTCGTCCCAGATAACCCCGAGCAGATGGATCGTGCCCTGGATCAGGGCGAAGGTCGGGCGGCCACGCTTGCCGTGCTCCAGCGCCGAGAGATAGGCGGGCGTGACGCCGAGCCCTTCTGCCATCTCGGCGAGCGTCAGGCCCCGCCGTTCCCTCAGCTCGCGCACGCGGCGGCCGAAGGGCGTCATGGCCCGTGCTCCCGAAGCCGCCGCAACCGGATATAGAGTGCGCCGGAGCCGCCATGGCGCTGCTCCGCTTCCTCGAAGCCGAGAACCAGCGAGCGCAGATCCGGGAGCCTCAGCCAATGCGGCACCATCCGGCGCAGCACGCCCCGCTCGTCCCCGAAAAGCGCCGGCGCGGGGCCGCCCTTGCCGGTGACGACGAGGGCGAGACGGGTGCCGCGCGCCTGCTCGCGCCGCAGGAAGCCGCGCAGCGCCAGATGCGCCTCGTCCTGACGCATGCCGTGCAGGTCGATCACGGCATCGACGCTCTGCTGGCCACGGCGCAGCTGCGTGCGCAGGCGCCGTTCGATCGGGGCGAGCGGCGGCGCGGTGGGTTGCACGGCCTTGCCGGGCTGGGCGACCACGGCAATGGTGAGCAATGCCGTCTCGGTGACGGGCGGCGGTGCCGCCTCCACCGGCTCCGGCTCGATGGCGGCGCGGCCGGGCAGCGGTTTCACCGAGCGCGCCACCTGCCGCCAGAGCGCGATATCGGCCTCGGTCAGCGTCTTGCCGCGGCGCGAGCGCATCAGCGCGGCCACAGCACGGTGAAGGCGACCGGATGTCGGATCAAACCGGCGCGATGCCCGGCCGCCGCCCCGGAACCGACGAAAAGATCCATCCGCGCCGGGCCCAGAATGGCCGAGCCGGTATCCTGCGCGATCATCAGCCGCGCGAAGCGCTCCTCACCGCCCTTGCCGTCGGGAAGCGCCGCGTCGATCCAGACAGGCAGGCCATAGGGCCAGGCGGTGCGGTCGATGGCGATGCTGCGCAGCGGCGTCAGCGGCAAGCCGGCACCGCCGATCGGCCCCGCCTCGGGCGGCAGGTCGTCGCGACGGGTGAAGAAGACGAAGGACTTGTTCAGGCGGATGAGATCGCGGGCGAAGGCAGCGTCGGCCTTCAACCGGGCGATCAGCCGGTCCATCGTCATCTCTTCGGGCGGAATGTTCTCACGCTGGCTCAACACGCGGCCGAGCGACGTATAGGGATGTCCGTTGCGACCGGAATAGACGAGGCGCGTCACCGAGCCGTCCGGCAATCGCACGCGGCCCGAACCCTGCACCTGCAGCACGAAACGATCGACCGGATCGCGCAGCCAGAGGATCTCAAGCCCCTGCCCGTCGAGAGCCCCCGCCTCGATGGCCGTGCGATCGGGAAAGGGCTCAAGGCCCCTGCTCGTCCGCCGGGCGGCCGAGAGCGCCTTGTCGAGGCCCCGCCATTCATCGTCGGGAAAGCGCGTCACCAGATCCTTAGGCCGGTCGTAGAGCGGCGTCGGGAAAGCCTTGGAGCGGGTCCGCGAGCCTTCGAACTCGGGCTCGAAATAGCCGGTGCTGAATCCGGTCTCCGCGCCGGGCGGGCGGATGCGCCAGAAGCTGAAATTCTGCTCGAAGAAGCCGCGCGCCTGCTCACGGCCAACGGAGCCGGCCTTGGCAAGCGCCTTCGCCTTCTCGCAGGCCGCCGACAGCGCGGCCGGCAAGGGCACAGCCTGACGCAGCGGCGGCTCGGCCATGCAGCCGCGCGCGAAGATGGCGAAGGCCTTGGCGTGGTCGTCCCTGGCCCAGCCGTCGAGCGCGCTGGCCGGCAGCAGCTCGGCGCGGGCGCCGTCCGGAAGGGGGAAGGGAGCAGCCATGGCGCTCATCGAGGCGAGGCCGAGAGCCGCGGAAAGCGCCAGCGCGAGCCCGGCGCCACGGCTCACGCGGCCGATTCGGTGGCGACGAGCAGCCAGTTGGGATCGCGGCTGCCGAGCTGGCGCGAGAAGGTCCAGATGTCGTTGACCTCCGAGACCTGTTCGGCGCTGCCGTCGACGACCGCCCCCTGAGCGTCACGGGTGACGCTGATCAACTTCGAAACGAAGGCGATGGTGACCTGAGCCGCCTTGCCCTTGACTTCGACGGCGGTGAAATCGGCCTTGTCGATCGAGACGAAATTCGACTCCGCCTTCTCGCCGCGCTTCTCGCGCTCGGTGATGGCCTGTTCGAAGCCCTCATAGACGTCCTTGGCCAGCAGGCCCTTCAGCATCTTGCGGTCGCCGCGGGCGAAGGCTGTGACGATCGACTCATAGGCGGATTTGGCCCCGGCGACGAAGGCATGCGGATCGAAGCCCGGTTCCTGTCGGACGATCGCCTCGATGCCCGCGCTGACCGGAGAATCCGGCGGCGCCAGATCCTTCCAACGCTCCGCAGTCTCCTCCACGGGCGCAACGGGGTCGTTGGCGGCGCCGGGCAGCCGGATCACATTGTCGCGCTTGTCGGCGCCCTGCGCCTGGTCGGGCCGCATCGGCGGCGTCTCGCGGCGGGCGAAGGGGTCCTTGGGCTGCTCGTGACCGGTTTTCTGCCCGAGCACGGAACGCAGCTTCCAGGCGACGAAAACGGCGAGCGCCAGGAAGATCAGCGTCGTCATGTCGAAGGAGTTCTGCATCGAAAGCTGACCCGCGGCTCCGCATCTTGTTCGGCCCGCTCACCTGGCTGCGGCGGGCTTGTCGTCGACATATGGTAAGACAGGCTCGTAACATCCACCCCCCGGCTTGTGAAGGCGACTTCTTGTGCCGGCACTGCGTCCATGATAGCCGACGCGCGCGCCGCTCCGGAACGCGGAGCGCGGTCCCGGACGCCGGCTTTGGCGCGGGATTTCCCGAGACAGCCTGCCAAAACACGATGGGACCGATGGCCAACGAACTCCCCAACGGCAACGGCGCCGACGCTGCGAACGCGGCCCCCAGCCTCAACGCCCTCATCCAGTACACGAAGGATTTCTCCTTCGAGAACCCCAAGGCGCCCCGCGCGCTCGCCCAGCAGGAGGCGCAGCAGGGCCCGCAGATGTCGCTGCAGGTCAATGTCGGCAGCACCGCGCTCGGCGACAACGACTATGAGACCGTGCTGCGCCTCGAGGGTAAGGCCGAGCTCAAGGGCGAGACGCTCTTCGCCTTCGACCTCAGCTATGGCGGCGTCTTCCGCCTGCAGAACATCCCGCAGGAGCACGTCCACCCGGTGCTGGTGATCGACTGCGCCCGCCTGCTCTTCCCCTTCGCGCGCCAGATCGTCGCCGAGGCGGTGCAGAACGGCGGCTTCCCGCCCTTCTACATCCCGCCGATCGACTTCGCCGCGCTCTACCAGCAGCGCATGCAGGAGCTCGCGGGCCAGCAGGGCGCCGCGAACGCCTGAGCCGCGCGCTCGATCGCTTTCGAAAGGGCCCCTTGCGGGGCCCTTTTTTGTTTATTGCCGATAATTGTTGTCCTTGCGAAAATTCCGACCTCTCTCCATGTCGGGAGCACGGCGGACGCCCCTGGGCGCCCGCCATTTCCTCATGATCCGGAGATCCGATGGACTACCTTCTGACGCTTGCCGCCGACCCGGCCGTATGGGCCGCTCTCGGGGCACTGATCGCCATGGAGGTCGTGCTCGGCATCGACAACCTGATCTTCATCTCGATCCTGACCAACAAGCTGCCGGTGCATCAGCGCTCGCGCGGTCGCCGGATCGGCATCGGGCTCGCGCTCATCCTGCGATTGGCGCTGCTCAGCACTGTTGCTTTCATCGTCAAGCTGACCGCCCCGATCTTCTCGGTCTTCGGACAGGCCTTCTCCTGGCGCGACCTCATTCTGATCGCCGGCGGCCTCTTCCTGGTCTGGAAGGCGACGAAGGAAATCCATCACAAGGTCGATCCTGATCCGGAATCCGTCCTTGTCGAGGGCGGAAGCCGCGCCGTGACGCTCGGCTTCGGCGCCGCGATCTTCCAGATCTTGCTGCTCGACCTGGTCTTCTCGATCGATTCGATCATCACCGCCGTCGGTATGACCGAGCATGTGCCGGTGATGGTGATCGCGGTCATCGTCGCGGTGCTGACGATGCTGCTCGCCGCCGATCCGCTGGCGCAGTTCATCGACCGCAACCCCACCATCGTGATGCTGGCGCTGGGCTTCCTGCTGATGATCGGCGCGACGCTGATCGCCGAAGGCTTCGGCGTGCATGTGCCCAAGGGCTACATCTACGCGGCGATGGCGTTCTCGGCCCTGGTCGAAGCGCTCAACATGCTGTCGCGACGCCGGGCCCGATAGTTCCGGAGCCCGCCATGACCCCGTCATGCTCGGGCTTGACCGGAGCATCTTTGGACAGAAGCGCACCTGTCCTGCGTGGATCCTCAGGCCTGCGCCTCGCTCGGCCCGAAAAGGATGCGGCGGCCCTACTGCGCCGCTTCGTCGGTGATACCGAGATAGCCCTTCCAGAGCGGCGTCTTGAGCGAACCGAGAATGAAGGCCTCATGCGCCTTGAGCGCCGCCTCGTCGAGACGTGGGGCCAGCGGGCGCTCGCGCTGCGGCTTCTCGACCGCCACCGCGGCCAGCCCGCCGCGCCCGGCCGCCGCCTCGACGCCAAGACCCAGCGAAGCCTGCTTGCCGCCGATCAGCTCGATATAGACCTCGGCCAGAATCTCGGAATCGAGCAGCGCCCCGTGCTTGGTACGGCGGCTGTTGTCGATGCCGTAGCGGCTGCAGAGCGCGTCGAGGCTGTTGGAGGCGCCGGGATGCTTGCGGCGGGCCATCGACAGCGAGTCGACCACATATGCCGGCTCGATCGGCGGCATGCCGAGCCGGGCGAACTCCATGTTGATGAAGCCGACGTCGAAGGCAGCGTTGTGGATCACCAGCCTTGCGTCCGCGATGAACTCCGCGAATTCCTGCGCCACCGCCGAGAAGACCGGCTTGTCGGAGAGGAAGGCCTCCGACAAGCCGTGGACGTTGAACGCCTCGACCGGCATCGAGCGCTCGGGATTGATGTAGACGTGGTAGGTGCGGCCGCTCGGGCAGTGATTGACCAGCTCGACGCAGCCGATTTCGACGATGCGGTCGCCGTTGTTGGGTTCGACGCCGGTGGTTTCGGTATCGAGGACGATCTCGCGCATCGCTTCAGGGCCTCGTTCAGGATCTCGAGCCGGCGCCGCGGCCGGGCCGGCCGGCAAGCGCCATCAGGATAGAGCCGACCTCTCGCCCGGCCGCCACGAGCCCGCGAGAGGTGTCCACAAGGAAATGGGCATGGCGACGCTTCTCCGCATCCGGCATCTGCCGGGCGAGGATCGCCACGAGCTTCTCCGCGGTCATGCCGGGGCGGGCCAACACCCGCTCGCGCTGCACCTCGGCCGGGGCCGTCACGACGAGAATGGCGTCGCAGCGCCCCTGCCGGCCGGTCTCGAGCAGCAGCGGCACGTCAATGACCACAAGTCCGGCCCCCTCCTTCCGGCAGCGCGCCAGGAAGGCCTCCTCCTCCTCGCGCACCAGCGGATGGATAATCCCCTCCAGGCGCTTCAGCGCCTCCGGCTGGCCGAGGACGGCGGCACCGAGCTTGGCCCTGTCGACCACGCCTTCGACGACCGTGCCGGGAAAGGCCGCCTCGATCGGCGCGGCGGCGCGACCACGATGCAGCCGGTGCACGGTCGCGTCCGCGTCGTGCAGCGGGACGCCGCGCTCGACGAACAGCTGAGCCGTCGTCGATTTTCCCATTCCGATCGAGCCTGTGAGACCCAGCACGAAGGTCATGATTCTCTCCGGTGAATCAGGCCTTTAGAATATCCGCTTCGATCAGCTCGCGAAGTGCCGGCGTGACCTGCGGCGTGACGCCGAACCAGCGGGCGAAGCCGGGCACCGCCTGGTGCAGCAGCATGCCGAGCCCATCGACCGGGGTGCCGCCCCGCCGCTCGGCCTCGGCGAGCAGCGCGGTCTTCAACGGCGCATAAACGATGTCGTCGACGATGGTGCCGGGCCGCAGCGCGGAGAGGTTGATCTCCAGCGGCGGCTTGCCCTGCATGCCGAGCGCGGTGGTGTTAACGACGAGATCCGCCACGCCGACGAGCCGGTCGCGCTCGTTCCAATCGCCCGCTTCAAGCGGGCGGCCCAATGACGCGGCCAGCTCTTCGGCCCGATCGGGACTACGGTTCACAACGATGATGCGCTCGACACCACGGGACTTCAGCCCGTAGCAGATGCCGCGCGCCGCGCCGCCAGCGCCGAGGACGAGGACCGTCCTGACCCGTCCCTGCCAGCCCGGCACGGTGGCATCGAGATGAGCGAGGAAGCCCGACACATCGCTGTTGTCGGCGAGGATGCGATCGCCTTGGCGCCAGAGCGTGTTGACCGCCCCGACCGCGCGGCCGGCATCGCTCACCGCATCGACCAGCGCCATCACCGCTTCCTTGTGCGGCACGGTGACGTTGCCCCCGGCGAACTCGCCCCCGCGCAGCCGCGCGATGAAGCCCGGCAGATCTGCCGGTGCGACATCGACCCGCTCGTAGGAGCCGGCGAGCGAATACTGGCGCAGCCATTCGCCATGGATCAGCGGCGAGCGCGAATGGGCGATGGGGTGACCGATGACGAAGCAACGAGGCGACATGATGCAGTCCGGTTAGAACATCGGGCCGAGGAGTGGAATCCAGTTTTCGCAAATAGGCCGATCGCGAGGCAGCGGGCCAGTTCGCCGAACCGCCCTCCGAAGGACGTGTCGCGATTCTAGCGTGCGAGGCAGTCGAGATCGCGCAACGCCGCGAGCACGACGAGCAGAGGCAGGCCGAGGATGGTGAAGTGATCGCCCTCGACCGTCTCGAAGAGCTGCGCGCCCAGCCCTTCGAGCTGGTAGCCGCCGACGCTCACAAAGGCGGCCGGACCGGCAAGCTCGACATAGCGGCCGATGAATCCCGGATCGAGGGCGCGCATCGTCAGGCGCGCCGTCTCGCTATCTTCGACAAGTGGCGCCCCGTCCTGCGCCAGGACGAATGCCGAGTGGAGCTCATGCGTCCGGCCTGCGAGCGCCGCGATCTGCTCGCGGGCGGCGGAAGCGTCGGCCGGCTTGTGGAAGGCCCTGCCCTCGCAGGTCAACGTCTGGTCGGCGGCGAGGACGAGACGGCCCGGCCGCTCGCGGGAGACGGCGAGCGCCTTGGCGCAAGCCAGCGCAGCGGCGATCTGGTCGGCCGGGACCCCCTGCTCGACGAGCGGCTGCTCGACGGCGCGCTCGTCGATCTCGGGCTTCATCACCTCGACCGGCAGCCCGGCAGCCACCAGCATCTCGCGCCGCGTCGTGCTGCCGGAGGCGAGGATCAGCGGTTCGGCCTTGAGCCAGAGATTTGTCGAGGCGCTCATGTCGCGATGAATTTCATGCGGTGGTCCCGCAGCAGGTCAAGGATCGAGGCTGCGGTTTCCTCGATCGAGCGGCGCGTCACGTCGATGATCGGCCAGCCCTTGCGGGCGCAGAGCTTGCGCGACTGGGCGACCTCGTCGGCGACCGCGGTCGGATCGACATAGGAGGTCTCGTCATCGGCGCGCAGCGACAGTAGCCGGTTCTGGCGGATCTGGACGATGCGGTCCGGGCTCGCGATCAGGCCGACGATCAGCGGCTTGCGGGCATTGTCGAGTTCGGGCGGCAGCGGGATGTTCGGCACCAGCGGGATGTTGGCGGTCTTGATGCCGCGATTGGCCAGATAGATGCTCGTCGGCGTCTTCGAGGTGCGGCTGATGCCGATGAGGATCACATCGGCGCTGTCGAGATCGCCGCCCATCTGCCCGTCATCATGGAGCAGGGTGTAGTTCATCGCATCGATGCGGCGGAAGTACTCGGTGTTGAGGACGTGCTGAGCGCCGGGCCGCGGCGCCGAGGCCTGGCCGAGATAGGACTGGAACAGCGACAGCACCGGCTGCAGCACCGAGAGGCAGGGGCAACCCAGCTCCCGGCAGAAGTTCTCGAGCCTCTCCTGCCACTCGGGCTCGACCAGGGTGTAGAGCACCACGCCGGGCGAGGATTCGATTTCGGTCAGGACGCGGGCGAGCTGCGCTTCCGAACGCACCAGCGGATAGACATGCTCGATGGCCGAGACGGTCTCGTACTGCGCCGCGGCCGCGCGGCTGACCGCGATCAGGGTTTCGCCGGTGGCGTCCGACACCAGATGAAGATGGAAATAGTTGCGGACCACGGTGTCCCCCGGTCAGAAGCTCTCGCCTCATCTAGAGCATGCCGGAGTGATGCGGCGCAAACTTATCCCCGGCTCTTCGGCCACCCCTATCTTCTCCCCGTCCTGCCCGACCAAGGGGGCTTCGCGAGGCATCGTGCGGCCGGGCGGAATGCGGTGTTCCAAGCTCCTGTCGCTGGTGGCGGAGGCCGGAGGGTTCGCTCACCGCCGGGCCGAACAGGCAGGCCCGGTGCAAGTCTTCAGGTGGACGAAACCAAAGAGAACCGCGCGCGGGGTTCGGGCGCTGCCGGCAAGGCGCCGCATCGACTTCGACACTCGACATCGACATTCGGCACGCGGTTCCAGGTCGCGCGCCGCCCGGACCCCGCGCATCCCCTTGGATGTGAAAGCGCGAGAACCCCGCAGGCAACGCCTGGACGGGGCTTTCGGTGCGGGTGCTCCGCCTTTCCGTTGTTGTCGAGCGGAGCGAAGGGCAGGGCTTGAGAATCGCATGGGGCAAGGCGCTGATCATCGATGATGCTCAGGTCAAGCCCAGGCATGACGCTATCCCACGAGTCTTCGGGGCCATGGGGAACGATGTGGAAAAACCGGCCGGCGCAGCGAGCGCTCGGCGCCCTCTGTATAACCCGCCCTGGCCATCAACAGCCGGGCGGCTGTGAGGAGTTAAGGAAGTGTTTCACGTGAATCATTTTGGATGGCGGTGCCGGGCGGCGGATTCCGGTTTCTTAAGAAAGTCTTAAAGAGCGGATCGCGGGCAGTCGCCCCGCGACCCGCTGTCCCACCGCCTGTGGAACGGTTGTGGACGGAATTGCGTCGGGCTATCTCCCCCGTCCAGGAATCAAAAGAAAAAGATTCTTTCAAAGATTCTCTTCTTTAAGAGGAAGCGGGATGGACCAGCCGTCAGGCAAGACGACCAGCGCGACGCCCGCCTTTCTCCGGGCGCTGTCCGGCGAAAAGCTTGCCGTTCCACCGGTCTGGCTGATGCGACAGGCCGGGCGCTATCTGCCGGAATATCGCGAAGTCAGGGCGAAGGCCGGCAGCTTCCTCTCGCTTTGCTATAATCCCGAGCTCGCGGCTGAGGTCACCCTCCAGCCGATCCGTCGCTTCGGCTTCGACGCGGCCATCCTGTTCTCGGATATCCTCGTCGTGCCGCAAGCTCTCGGCCAGAAGCTCTGGTTCGCCGAGGGCGAGGGTCCGCGTCTCGAGCCGGTGGCGGATGCCGCCCGACTGGCCGAGATCGACCGCGGCGCCGGCGCCGGCAAGCTGGACCCTATCCTCGAGACGGTGGGGCGTGTTCGGGCATCGCTCGGCAAGGAGACCGGTTTCATCGGTTTCTGCGGAGCGCCCTGGACCGTCGGGACCTATATGGTCGCTGGCCGCGGCACGCCGGATCAAGGGCCGGCCAGGGCGCTGATCGCCCAGGACCCGGTCCTGTTCCAGGCCATCATCGATCGTATCGTCGCGAGCTCGATCGACTATCTCAACGCCCAGATCACTGCCGGCGTCGATGCGGTTCAGATCTTCGACAGCTGGGCCGGGGCGCTCGGGCCGGAGGATTTCCGGCGCTGGTGCATCGAGCCGACGCGCCGCATCGTCGAGGGCGTCCGCGCGGTTCATCCCCAAGCGCGGATCATCGGCTTCCCGCGTGGCGCCGGCGAGCTCATCCCCGAATATATCAGAGGGACCGGCGTCGATGCCGTCAGCCTCGAATCGGAGATCGATCGGGATTTCGCCCGCGAGGCGATCCAGTCTCTCGTGCCGGTCCAGGGCCATCTCGATCCGCTGATCCTGCGGGCCGGCGGCGATGATCTCGAAAGCGAGATTTCGGCCGTGAAGGCCGCTTTCGGCTCGGGCCCCTTCGTGTTCAATCTCGGCCACGGCATCCTGCCGGATACGCCGATCGCCCATGTGGAACGGCTGCTGAAGGCCGTGCGCGGCTAGGGGATCAGACCCATGTATGAATGGATCAAGGCATTCCACGTCGTCGCGGTCATCTCCTGGATGGCCGGCATGCTCTACCTGCCGCGGCTGATGGTCTACCATGCCGAGGCGCAGATCGGCTCGATCCAGTCCGAGACCTTCAAGGTCATGGAGCGCAGGCTCCTCAAGGGCATCATCAACCCGGCGATGATCGTGGCCTGGGTGCTTGGGCTCTACCTCGCCTGGTCGGTGTTCGGCTTCAAGGGTGGCTGGCTGCACGCCAAGATCCTGCTCGTGCTGATCCTCTCGGGGATCCACGGCATGCTGGTGAAGCATGTGCGCAACTTCGCTGCCGACAAGAACGAGAAGTCCCCGCGCTACTTCCGTATCCTCAACGAGGTGCCGGCCGTGCTGATGCTCGGCATCGTCATTCTCGTCATCGTGAAGCCGTTCTGAACCCAGCCTTTCTTTCCGGCTTGAGCCCGGTGACGATTCCCGCTATCAGGATGAAGCGCTTCTCCAGCGTCCTTCCTTGTTGTCGACTGTTTGTGAGCGAACTGCCCTAGCAGCAGCTCATGGCGCGCAACCCCCGCGCAGGTCCAGTCAGGACTCAAAGTCGATCACTCCAGTCAAGTCCCACCCCTGCTGTTCGCAGGGCGTCACGATCCGGGTGCCCCATGCGGGAAATCAAGCTCCAAGAGCTCAAGAGTAAGTCTCCGACCGAACTCCTCGCCTTTGCCGAGGAGGTGGAGGTCGAGAACGCCAGCACCATGCGCAAGCAGGAGCTGATGTTCGCCATCCTGAAGCAGCTCGCTGCGCGCGAGACAGAGATCCTCGGCGAGGGCGTGGTCGAAGTGCTGCAGGACGGCTTCGGCTTCCTGCGCTCTCCTGATTCGAACTATCTGCCGGGACCGGACGACATCTACGTCTCGCCCTCGCAGATCCGGAAGTTCGGCCTGCGCACCGGCGATACGGTCGAGGGGCCGATTCGCAGCCCCAAGGATGGCGAGCGCTATTTCGCCCTGCTCAAGGTCAACACGGTCAATTTCGAAGACCCGGAGAAGATCAAGCACAAGATCCACTTCGACAACCTGACGCCGCTCTACCCGGACCAGCGGCTGAAGCTCGAGGTGCAGGATCCGACCAAGAAGGATTTCTCGCCGCGCGTCATCGACATCGTGGCGCCGATCGGCAAGGGCCAGCGCGCGCTGATCGTGGCGCCGCCGCGCACCGGCAAGACGGTGCTGCTGCAGAACATCGCGCAGTCGATCACGACGAATCATCCCGAGTGCTACCTGATCGTGCTGCTCATCGACGAGCGGCCCGAGGAAGTCACGGACATGCAGCGCTCGGTGAAGGGCGAGGTCGTGTCCTCGACCTTCGACGAGCCGGCCTCGCGCCACGTCCAGGTCGCCGAGATGGTGATCGAGAAGGCCAAGCGCCTGGTGGAGCATGGCCGCGACGTGGTCATCCTGCTCGACTCGATCACGCGCCTCGGCCGCGCCTACAACACCGTCGTGCCGTCCTCCGGCAAGGTGCTGACGGGCGGTGTCGACGCCAACGCCCTGCAGCGGCCGAAGCGCTTTTTCGGTGCGGCGCGCAATATCGAAGAGGGGGGTTCGCTCACCATCGTCGCCACCGCGCTGATCGACACCGGCTCGCGCATGGACGAGGTGATCTTCGAAGAGTTCAAGGGCACCGGTAACTCGGAAATCGTGCTCGACCGCAAGGTGGCCGACAAGCGCATCTTCCCGGCGATCGACATCCTCAAGTCCGGCACCCGCAAGGAAGAGCTCATCACGCCGCGCTCGGACCTGCAGAAGACCTATGTGCTGCGCCGCATCCTCAACCCGATGGGCCCGCAGGACGCGATCGAGTTCCTTATCGACAAGCTGCGCCAGACCAAGCAGAACTCCGAGTTCTTCGACTCGATGAACACCTGAGGGTATCCATACAGCTGGGGTTAAAGAAAGGGTCGCGGAAGCGGCCCTTTTTTTGATTTGGTGCGACCAGCGACGTGGGAGGGCTG
Organism: Hyphomicrobiales bacterium; assembly: GCA_900473415.1. Classification (GTDB taxonomy): domain Bacteria; phylum Pseudomonadota; class Alphaproteobacteria; order Rhizobiales; family Beijerinckiaceae; genus Allobosea. The sequence goes on along the minus strand of UCLR01000028.1, from coordinate 18,796 downwards.
AGGCACATGATGAGGCGCTTCGCATTGCTGGTGGGCCTGCTGCTTCCACTCATGCCAACTAACGCCATAGCCGAGTTGGTAAACTTGGATGACTTTATCGCCGGAATTGAGAAGGGTGGCCTTGACGGAGGTTGTGTGCCGAAAGGTCCACTTGCCAACTTTATAGGCCAGCTTATCGAGCGTTATTCGCTGTTCGCGGACGGCTCCCGAATTGGAGGCGCGCCCGTAAAAATTCCCGTGCAGTTTGCGGCAGCTATCGGGAAAGCCAGTGCGCAGAGCCACAAAGACGGCCATTCGATAATCAGAGTCCCCCTCGTGGGAACCTACCGTGGTCTTCGCACGCGAGAGCTCATTGTCCACACCGGTCATGAGAATGGCTACAGCGAGACACGCATCCTGTTCGCCGCCTCAAAGGACGAGGTAGAGGCCATCATTGGTCGCGAGATCGTGCCTGCGGGACATCCCGCTGGCTTCAACGGCAAAGTTATAGGTCGCAACAAGGGCTCAGAGCTCATCTGCGACACTTCGACGTGAAACGATATGGCGCCCGACATCACCGTGGCTTCGTCAATGGACGGATGTGCTAACGCCCGGCAGCGATCGCTTCGGCCAATCGATTCGGGTCCGTGACGGGCGGTAGGCAGCGGCCCTCGAAGCAGATGAAAGCTGCGCCTTCCCCCGCCTGTCGAATCATCGCGGCCGCTGGGTGGCTGGGCAGCAGACCGTCGGTATCACGGCAGTCGACCAGCGTCGCCGAAGTGAAGGGAAGTCGGCGAGCGGCGGCATGGAAGGCTGCGCGGCTTGGTCCTGCCAGCACTACCTCCACACCGTTGCGTGCCAGGTCGAAGGCGTTCAGCACCGAGCCATGGGCCAAAGGCGCGCGCGGGACGGTACGCAGCGCGATCGCCATCAGGATATCGGCGCGCTCGCGGTCCCTCGCCTCCCCGGTCTTATGCGCCAGGCGAATGAGATTGGCGGCGTGTACGCCCAGCGCATTCGGTACGGCGTCATCGTGAGTCGGACGCGGTATGACCGGTAGTTCCGCTGATTCTAGCCGAGTCATTCCGATGAGATTCGTGGCCGGATCGCGGTAGTGCTGCCAGAGATGGTCGGACCAGCGCCGCGCATCGTCGAGGTAGTGCCGCTCGAAACCGGCGTCGTGGAGCGCCAGTGCGGCATCGATCATGGCGGCATGATCCAGCGCGAAACCGGGCTTGATGAGCCGGCCCTGCCGATAGGAGTGCGCGAGCCCTTCGCCATCCGCCATTGATTCGGCGACGAAACGGTAAGCGTTCCGAGCAAGCTCCAGCCAGCGCGGCCGATCGAGCAGGCCGGAAGCCCGCGCGAGCGCTGCGATCATCAGGCCGTTCCAATCCGCAAGGATTTTGTCGTCGCGGGCCGGCGGGACGCGCTGGGCCCTGGCGGCGAGCAGCCTGGTCTTCAGGGCGGCAAGCCGCTCCGCTGTGGCTGTGTCGGGATCCGGCGTGTCGAGCCGGTTGAGGATGCTGACCTCCTCCCAGTTGCCGTGAGGGCGCACGTCGTAGTGCCGGGCCAGGAGCTCGGCATCTTCGGCGCCGAGCAGCGCGTCAATTTCGGCCCGTGTCCAGACATAGGACTTGCCCTCCTCGCCCTCGGAGTCGGCGTCGAGGCTCGCGGCGAAGGCACCCTCGGGCAGCAGCATGTCGCGTCCCAGCCAGGCGACGATCCCCTCCGCCGCCTCCCGAGCCAGAGGGTTTCCACTGCGGTTCGCCTCGAGTGCGTAGAGCGGAAGGAGCTGGGCGTTGTCGTAGAGCATCTTCTCGAAATGCGGGACGAGCCAGCGCTCGTCGACGGCGTAACGGGCGAAGCCGCCGCCGAGATGATCATGAATGCCGCCGCGCGCCATGCGCTCCAGCGTTCGTGTCGCGGCCAGGAGTGGTCCGGTTGCCGTCGCGTCCTGAGAGCCGCGGCGCCAGAGCAGCTCGATCAAGCCGGTGTTGGGGAACTTCGGCGCGCCGCGCAGCCCGCCATTCACGGGGTCGAAGGCGCCTGCGATCTGATTGGTGAGATCGCCGAGATCGGGCTGCCCGGCCACCGCGAGCGCGACCGTCTCCATCTGCTTCAAGGCGCCCCGGATGGCCGCGGCGTTCTGCGCGATGCGCTCGGGCTCTCGCTGGTAGATCGCGGAGAGCTGCTGCAGCACATTGGTGAAGGCCGGCTGGCCGTGGCGCGGCTCCGGCGGGAAATAGGTTCCGCCCCAGAAGGGCTCGCCTTGGGGCGTCAGGAACATGGTCAGCGGCCAGCCGCCCTGCTGCCCGAGGCTATGCAGTGCGCTCATATAGACATGGTCGATGTCCGGCCGCTCCTCGCGATCGACCTTGATGTTAACGAAGAGCTCGTTCATGACGGCCGCCGTGGCTGGGTCCTCGAAGCTCTCATGGGCCATCACATGGCACCAATGGCAGGCGGCGTAGCCGATCGAGAGCAGGACGGGCCGATTGCTTCGCTTCGCTTCCGCAAAGGCCTCCTCGCCCCATTCCCACCAATCGACCGGATTGTCGCGATGCTGAAGCAGATAGGGGCTGGCGGCTCCGGAGAGACGGTTCATCGGGCGGCCTTTCCGGCAGGGTTTCGACAGGCATGAACGCGACGGAAGCCTATCCGACCATTGTGGCGTTGTCCTCGGCGCCGGGGCGCGCCGGCGTGGCCGTCGTTCGCCTTTCCGGATCGCGCGCTCGATTCGCCCTCGAAACATTCGCGGGCACATTGCCGAAGCCGCGCGAAGCGGTGCTGCGGCGTCTGCGCGATCACGACGGGACGGCCATCGACACGGCCCTCGTGCTGTTCTTTCCCGCTCCCGCCAGCTTTACCGGCGAGGACGTCGTCGAGTTCCATCTCCATGGTTCGCGCGCGGTCCTGGCGAGACTACTTGGCGCGCTGACGGCACTACCCGGGATCAGGCTGGCCGAGGCTGGCGAATTCACGCGCCGCGCCTTCGAGGCCGGCAAGCTCGATCTCGCCGCGGTCGAGGGCCTCGCGGACCTGATCGATTCGGAAACGGAATGGCAGCGGAAGCAGGCGCTTCGCCAGATGGAAGGCGCGCTGGGCCAGATCGCGGCCGGGTGGCGTGAACAGCTGATCGAGGCGATGAGCCTGCTGGCGGCCGAGCTCGATTTCTCGGATGAGGGCGACGTATCGGGGCCGTTGCAGGAGCAGGCTTTGGCCCTGGCCAGCGAAGTGCTCGTTTCGCTGCGCGCTGCGCTCGGCAGCTTCGCGATGGGCGAGCGTGTCCGCGAGGGCTTCGTCGTGGTCCTCGCCGGGCCGCCGAATGCGGGCAAATCCAGCTTGCTTAACACGCTGGCACAACGCGATGTCGCGATCGTCTCCCCGATCGCCGGGACTACGCGCGACGCGCTCGAGGTCCGGCTGGATCTCGCCGGCCTGCCGGTGATCCTGATCGATACCGCCGGGCTGCGGGACAGCACCGACCCTATCGAGGCCGAAGGCGTGAGGCGCGCGCGCGCCTTTGCCGAGCGCGCCGATCTCGTGCTCAGCCTGCGCGATTCCGATTCGGAGCCGTATCGAATCGCGGAACCGGGCTCCCTGCTGCAGATCGCAACGAAATCGGATTTGCCCGGCAAGCTGCTGCCGGGAGAACTCGCCATATCCGTGAAGACCGGCGAGGGCGTTCGCGATCTGCTGGCTGCGATCGTCGAACGCTTGCAGAAGCTCGACCAGGGCGAACCGGCGCTGCTGACCCGCGAGCGCCACCGCGCCGCCGTCGCCGACGCGGTCGCGGCGCTCGAACGGGCGACCATGGCGGATCACGGACAGGGAGAGCTGTTGGCCGAGGATATGCGTCTGGCTGTCGCCGCCCTGGAAAGGCTTGTTGGTCGGATCGATGTCGAGGACGTGCTGGACCGGCTTTTCGCCGGCTTCTGCATCGGAAAGTAAGCTCTTCCGCTCGTCGGGCTCTTGCCCAGGGGCGTTTGTCGTTGACCGGCCTGCCCTCCTTCGCTAGCGAAACGCTCATGTCCTCCTATCAGCAGCATTACGACGTGATCGTCGTCGGCGGCGGCCATGCCGGTGCCGAAGCGGCTGCGGCTGCGGCGCGCTACGGTGCCCGCACGGCGCTGGTCACGCATAAGCCCGAGACCATCGGCGTGATGTCGTGCAATCCGGCGATCGGCGGCCTCGGCAAGGGTCATCTGGTTCGGGAGATCGATGCGCTCGACGGTGTGATGGCGAGAGCGGCCGATCGCGGCGGCATCCAGTTCCGCATGCTCAACCGGCGCAAGGGTCCGGCCGTGCGCGGGCCGCGCGCCCAGGCCGACCGCAAGCTCTACCGGCTCGCTGTTCAGGATCTGCTGGCCGAGCAAGCCAATCTCGACATCGTCGCTGGCGAAGTCTTCGATCTCGTCGTCGAGCACGGCCGTGTCACAGGCGCGGTCCTGGCCGACGGGCGTCGATTCGGCGCCGGAACGGTGGTGCTGACGACCGGTACTTTTCTCTGCGGCCTGATCCATATCGGCGAGAAGAAGATCCCGGCCGGCCGCGTGGACGAGGCGCCTTCCGTAGGTCTCTCCGCCACGCTCGAACGGCATGGCTTCCCGCTGGGCCGCCTCAAGACCGGAACGCCGCCTCGGCTCGACGGCCGGACCGTCGACTGGGCTTCGCTTGAGATGCAGCCGGGCGACGAGCCGCCGGAGCCGTTCTCGACCCTGACCACGGCGATCACCAATCCGCAGATCTCCTGCGGTATCACCCGCACCACGATGGCGGGCCATGAGCTGATCCGCGCCAACCTGCACCGGGCGCCGATGTTCTCCGGGCAGATTGAAGGCCGCGGCCCACGCTACTGTCCCTCGATCGAGGACAAGGTCGGTCGTTTCGGGGACCGCGACGGTCACCAGGTCTTCCTGGAGCCGGAAGGGCTGGATGACGACACCGTCTATCCGAACGGTATCTCGACCTCGCTGCCCGAGGACGTCCAGCTCGGGCTTCTCAAAACCATTCCGGGGCTGGAACAAGCCCGGATGCTGCGGCCTGGTTACGCCATCGAATATGATTTCGTCGATCCGCGGGCGCTGAAGAATACGCTGGAGACGCGTGCGATCGGGGGCCTCTTCCTGGCTGGGCAGATCAACGGCACGACAGGCTATGAGGAGGCCGGCGCCCAGGGCCTGCTGGCTGGCCTCAACGCGGCGCGGGTGGCGGGTGGTGCGGAATCGGCCGTATTCGATCGCACGAGCTCCTATATCGGCGTGCTGGTCGATGACCTCGTCACGCATGGTGTTACGGAGCCGTATCGAATGTTCACCTCGCGGGCGGAATTTCGCCTGTCGCTGCGGGTGGACAATGCCGATGAGCGGCTGACGGAACTCGGAACACGTCTCGGCCTGGTCGGTTCGCAGCGGCAGGCGGCTTTCGAGGCGCGGAACCGCGAGATTGCGAGCCTGCGCGAGCGGCTGCGGGCCTTGTGGTTAACGCCTCGTGAAGCGGAGACCGTTGGGCTGCAACTTAATCGCGACGGCCTGCGCCGCAGCGCCTATCAGATCCTGTCCTATCCAGATGTGGACTTCGAGCAGCTCGTCGGTATTTGGCCCGAGCTGCAGGCGCATTCCGCCTCGGTCATCGCGCGCGTGACGGCCGATGCGGTCTATTCGGTCTATCTCGACCGGCAGGCAGCCGAGATCCAGGCCTATCGCCGCGATCAGGCGTTGAAGGTTCCGGCCGATCTCAACCTCGATGCGATTTCAGGATTATCGAACGAGTTGAAGGCCAAGCTTGCGGCGCAGCGCCCGGCGGATCTGGCGCAGGCGGGCAAGATCGAAGGCATGACGCCGGCGGCATTGACCCTGCTGGCTGCCCATGCCCGCAAGAGTCGTGCCGCGTTATCCACAGGTCGGACGTGACTGTTGATAAGAACGATCGTCAACGCGCTTTAAGCTTGACGCCTGTTTCACGTGAAACAGAGGAGCGCCTCGCCCTGCTCGTGGCCGAGCTGGAGCGCTGGCAGGTTGCGAAAAATCTGGTGTCCTCGGCGACATTGGCCGATGTCTGGACGCGCCATATCGCGGATTCACTGCAGCTTTTCAGCCTCGCTTCGGACAAGGAGCGCTGGCTCGATCTCGGCTCCGGCGGTGGCTTTCCGGGTTTGGTGATCGGCATCTGCCTCGCCGAGCGCGGCGCTGGCCAGATCGATCTGGTCGAGAGCAACGCCCGCAAATGCGCCTTCCTGCGTCACGCGGCCCGCGTGACCGGCGCGCGAGTCCGGGTTCATGCCGCACGGATCGATGATGTGATCGGGGATTTTACCGGTAAGGTTGACGTCGTGACGGCCCGCGCGCTGGCGCCGCTAACCCAACTCATCGAATGGTGTGAAGATCTGTTGAGAACCGGCACTCTTGGCCTCTTTCCGAAGGGACAACATCTAGATGCGGAATTGACCGACTCGGCCAGATATTGGAAGATTCAGGCAACAACGGTTTCCTCCGTGACTGACGATGCCGCCCGGATCCTGATGGTCCGCTCGGCCGAGAGACGAGCCGCCCCATGACCGAAGCCAAAAATGCGACAAAGCCGCGCCGTCCGCGCGTGATTGCGCTTGCCAACCAGAAGGGTGGCGTCGGCAAGACGACGACCGCGATCAATCTCGGGACCGCCCTCGCGGCGATCGGCGAGAAGGTCCTGATCGTCGACCTCGATCCGCAGGGCAATGCCTCGACCGGTCTCGGCGTCGACCGTCGTAGCCGCAAGTCCTCGACCTATGACGTTCTCTGCGGCGATGTCGGGCTCGGCCAGGCCCTGCAATCGACCTCGGTGCCCGGCCTGTCGCTGGCGCCTTCCACGCTCGACCTGCTGGGCGTTGAGCTCGAGATCGCCTCGGCCAAGGACCGGGCGCATCGCCTCAAGAACGCGATCGACGAGCTGGCCGACGATCAGCGTTGCCAGGACCTGACCTATGTGCTGATCGATTGCCCGCCGTCGCTCAGCCTGATCACCATCAACGCGATGACCGCGGCCGACGCCGTGCTCGTGCCGCTCCAGTGCGAATTCTTCGCACTGGAAGGGCTGAGCCAGCTGCTGAAGACCGTCGAGCAGGTCCGGGCAGGCCTCAACCCGCGGCTGGTGATCCAGGGCGTGGTCCTGACCATGTTCGACCCGCGCAACAACCTGTCGGGTCAGGTGATGGAAGACGTCCGGAACTTCCTGGGCGACAAGGTCTATGAGACGGTGATTCCGCGCAATGTCCGGATCTCCGAGGCGCCCTCCTATGGCAAGCCGGCGCTGCTTTACGATCTGCGCTGCTCCGGTTCGCAGGCCTATCTGCGGCTGGCTTCGGAGGTGATCAAGCGTGAGCGTACCCTGCTGGCCGCGGCGGCCTGAGGCAGGACAAGAAGAGGTTCAAGAGGATGGCAATGGCCGAAGAACAGGGGCGTTCCCGCCTTGGCCGCGGTCTGGCGGCGCTGATCGGCGATGTCGGTGAAGAGATTGGAGCGCTCGAGCGGGCCCGTGGGCAGCGCCGGGTGCCGGTCGAATTCCTGCGGCCGAGCGCGCGCAACCCGCGTCGGACCTTTACCGAGGAGGATCTCGAAGATCTGACGGCCTCGATCCGCGAGCGCGGCATCCTGCAGCCGATCATCGTCCGGACGATTGCCGGGATGGTCGATGCCTATGAGATCATTGCCGGCGAGCGGCGCTGGCGCGCGGCGCAGCGCGCCGAGCTGCATGATGTGCCGGTCATCCTCGTCGAGGCGGATGATCGCGAGGCGCTCGAGATCGCCATCGTCGAAAACGTGCAGCGCACGGATCTCAATGCGATCGAAGAGGCAGCTGGCTATGAGCGGCTGATCGCCGAGTTCGGCTATACGCAGAACGATCTGGCCCGGGTGATCGGCAAGAGCCGCAGCCATGTCGCCAACACGCTGCGCCTGTCCAAGCTCCCGGAATCAGTACGCAAAATGGTCAGCGAGGGCGCGGTTTCGGCCGGTCACGCGCGTGCGCTGCTGTCCGTTTCGGATCCGGAACTGATGGCCAAGAAGATCGTCGATGAGGGCATGAGCGTTCGCGACATCGAGCGTGTCGTGCAGGAGGAGGCGCGCGGCGAGACCAAGAGCGCTGTTCCGGCCAAGCCGAAGCCGGAAAAGGATCCGGATACGCGCGCACTGGAAAAGGCGCTGGAAGAGGCGCTCGGGCTATCCGTTTCGATCGCGCATCGCGCGAACGGCGCGGGCGAAGTCAGGATCAGCTACAAGACCCTGGAGCAGCTCGATGCGCTCTGCCATCGGCTGAAGTCCTGAAGAAGTCAGCTACGGCCGCCGTGCCCGGGCTTTCGACCCGGGCATTTCATGCCGAGCGAGGCTTCCACTCTTCCGCCCATCGATCCCGGGTGGCCACTTCGCGCGCCGCGAGAACGGCGGGACGGTCTCCGCTTAGCCCTTTGTTCACCCTGCGCGGCCGAGCCGCGCCAGCGTCCACAAGGCGCGGGTCGCTATGGCGCGGCCCATATCGGCATTCTGCCGCGTCGCCAGGATCGCGTTGCCCAGCAGGCTGACGGCCTCGTTGAGCTTCGCGCTGGACCAGACATTCAGAGCCGCTTCCGTTGTCGCGATGCGCGGGTAAGGCAGGCGCATCGTCGCGACGACATCCCGCACTCCACGGCCGGAATCGACGCTCTGGCGGGCCTTCAGAAGCGCCAGGGCCTGGCGCAGCACCGCGCCGAGCATCACGCCGGGGTCGAGACCTTCGCTGCTGAGCTTGGCCTGGGCGAGGTCGATGACGGGCAGCTTTCCCGCGAAGACGGCATCGACCAGCATGGCCTGCTCGCGCTGGGCGGTATCGCCGACGATCGCCTCGATATGTTCGGAGAGGACGGCGGGCTCTGTTCCGACATAGAGCAGGAGCTTCTCGATCTCACGGCGGGAGGTCTGCCGGTCGCCGCCGAGCAGGCTGGCGAGGTGCTCGCGTGCGTTGCGGTCGATCGACTTGCCGGCGGCGCGGACCATTTCGTCGATAATGGTGCCGAGATCACGTGCCGCATCGCCATAGCAGGGCACGGCAAGCGCCGTGCGCGCCTTCTCACAGGCGGTTCTCAGCGGGTTGGAGCGCTGCAGATCGCCGGCCTCGACGATGACGAGGGCATCCTGCGAGGGCGCCGCCAGAAGCGGCTCTACGGCCGCCAGGAGCGGCTTGGAGGTCGGAGAGACGCGGATGGCGCGCCGGCCCCCGAACAGGCCGATGGTATTGGCCTCGTCGACGAGCTTCAGAGGGTCGGCCGCGACGCCGTCGCCGTCCATGCGGACGAGCTGGAAGGCATCTTCAGGATCGTCGACGCTCGCCCGGGCGAGCGTGCTTGCCCTTTCCGAGACCAGACCGGTGTCNNCTCGGACGATGGTGGCGAGGTTCTTCGCTGCGCGCACCTGCGCGTCGCGCGCGGCACGGACCGTGGCGAAGCGCTGGGACGAGCGCTCATAGGGCGCGCGCACCGAGTTGACGCCCGAGGAAACGACCTTGCCGGTCTTGGTGTCGGTCAGGGACCAGGTCGCTGTCGCGACGAGGACGGCCGAATCGGCCCGGCCATTGGCGTAGTCGACAGTGATGACCTCGACCGATTCACTCATCGTCGCGGTGAGTTTCAGCGCCTTCGGGGCGTCGGGCTCGGCGCCGCCGTCGAGCTCGAATACCAGCTCGTTGCGGAAATAGTGGCCCATCAGCCCCTTGATCTCGGGGATCTCGATCGCGCGCATCGCCGTCTTGACGCTGCCGCCGACAGTGCTCGACGTATAGTCCGAGTAGAGCGGCTGGAAGCAGCCGCCGGCGAGGGTGGCCGCCGCGAGGACGGCCGCCAGCAGCGCGCGGCGGGGAAGAACGGCTTCAGACGACGACATTCACGATTCTCCCCGGAACCACGATGATCTTGCGGATGGCGCGCCCTTCGAGAGCCCGCTGCACCGCTTCGCTGGCACGGACGACGGCTTCGACCGCCATGGTATCGGCATCCGCCGGCACAGTCACCTCCGCCCGCTTCTTGCCGTTGAGCTGCACCGGCAGGGTGATGCTGTCGTCCTTCAGCAGCGAGGCCTCTGCCTGGGGCCAGGAAGCCTCGCCGACGAGGCCCGCCTGGCCCAGCGCCTGCCAGCATTCCTCGGCCAGATGCGGCATCATCGGCGCCACGAGTTGGGTGACGATCGCGGCGGCCTCCAGCAGCGCAAAGGCGATATCCGCGTCAAGCTCGGGCTTCTCGGCAGCGGCGTCCAGCGCCTTACCGATGGCGTTGGTCAGCGTGTAGACATGGGCGACGCAGCGGTTGAAGCCGAGGCGCTCGATATCGGCACCGACTGCGTCCAGCGCGCGGTGGCTGGCCTTGCGCAGCGCCAGGGCCGCCTCGCCGATCTCTGCGGGCTTTCCGGCCTTGCCGCCGGTGCGCTCGGCGATCTCGGCGACGAGCCGCCAGAGGCGCTGGACGAAGCGGGCGGCGCCCTGCACGCCCTCATCCGTCCAGATCACGTCGCGATCTGGCGGCGAATCGGAGAGCATGAACCAGCGGGCGGTGTCGGCGCCGTATGAGGCGATGATGTCGTCGGGGTCCACGACGTTCTTCTTGGACTTCGACATCTTCTCGATGGCGCCGATCTCGATCGGAGCGCCGGTCTCGACATGGAAGCCCTTGCGCTCGTTGCCGGAGACCTCGATGCGGACGTCACCGGGCTCGACCCAGCCACCATCGGCGCCACGATAGGTCTCGTGCACGACCATGCCCTGGGTGAAGAGGCCGGCAAAGGGCTCGTCCAGGCCCGCATGGCCGGTCTTCTTCATCGCGCGGGTGAAGAAGCGCGAATAGAGCAGGTGCAGGATCGCGTGCTCGACGCCGCCGATATACTGGTCGACCGGCAGGAAGCGGTCGACGGCCTTGCGGTCGGTCGGGCTTTCCGTCCGCCACGGATCGGTGAAGCGGGCGAAGTACCAGGACGAATCGACGAAAGTGTCCATCGTGTCCGTCTCGCGGCGGGCCGGCTTGCCGCATTGCGGGCAGTCGACATACTTCCAGCTCGGGTGATGGTCGAGCGGGTTGCCCGGCTTGTCGAAGGAGACGTCGTCCGGCAGCTCGACCGGCAGGTCCGCATCCGGAACCGGGATCGTTCCGCAATCGGAACAATGGATGACCGGGATCGGGCAGCCCCAGTAGCGCTGGCGCGAGACGCCCCAGTCGCGCAGGCGGAAATTGACCTTGCGCTGGCCCACCGGCCGGTTGCCGCGCGTCTCGCTTTCGAGGCGGCGCGCGACCTCCTCCTTGGCTTCCGCGATGGTCATACCGTCGAGGAAGCGCGAGTTGATCATGCGGCCATCGCCGTCATAGGCGGTGTCGGTGATGACGAAGCCCGCCGGATCGGTACCTTCCGGCGCTACCACCGGGGTATTACCCAGGCCATACTTGTTGACGAAGTCGAGGTCGCGCTGGTCATGCGCCGGGCAGCCGAAGATAGCGCCGGTGCCGTATTCCATCAGGATGAAGTTCGCGACATAGACCGGCAGCGTCCAGTTCGGATCGAGGGGATGGACGGCGCGCAACCCCGTGTCGAAGCCGAGCTTCTCGGCCTTGTCGATGTTCTCCTGCGCCGTGCCGGTGCGCTTGCATTCCTCGATGAAGGCCTGCAGCTCGGGGTTGTTGGCGGCGATCGCCTTGGCGATGGGGTGGTCAGGCGCGACGGCTACGAATCTTGCGCCGAAGAGCGTGTCGGGCCGGGTCGTGTAGACCTCGACCTCGTCCTGCTTCGCGGCGTTCGATTCGAGGGCGAAACGAACTAGCAAGCCCTCGGAGCGGCCGATCCAGTTCTTCTGCATCAGCCGGACTTTGTCCGGCCAGCGGGTCAGACCGTCGAGCGCGTCGTTCAGCTCCTGGCCATACTCGGTGATCTTGAAGAACCACTGGGTCAGCTCGCGGATCTCGACCAGCGCGCCGGAGCGCCAGCCGCGGCCATCGATGACCTGCTCATTGGCGAGCACGGTCTCGTCGACCGGGTCCCAGTTGACCTTGGCGGTCTTGCGATCGACCAGCCCGGCCTTCAGGAAGTCCAGGAACATCTTCTGCTGGTGGCGATAATAGCTCGGGTCGCAGGTCGCGAGCTCGCGGCTCCAGTCGAGCGAGAGCCCCATCGACTTGAGCTGGCCGCGCATCGTCGCGATGTTGGCGTAGGTCCATTCGCGCGGATGCACGTTCTTCTGCTTGGCGGCGTTCTCCGCCGGCAGGCCGAAGGCGTCCCAGCCCATCGGATGCAGCACCGAGAAGCCCTTGGCCCGCTTGTAGCGCGCGACGACGTCGCCCATGGCGTAGTTGCGGACATGGCCCATATGGATGCGCCCTGAAGGATAGGGGAACATCTCGAGGACGTAGTAGCTCGGCCGCGTGTCGTCGTTCCTCGTCTCGAAGAGCTTGCGCTCCTCCCAGACGGTGCGCCATTTCGGCTCGGACTCTTTCGGATTGTAGCGTTCGACGGCCATGTCAGCGGGCAATTCTTGGCGGTTTGCCGGCTCCCGGAGGCAGGCCGGCGCAGGGGCTGAATGCAAAAACCGGATGTCGGAATCTTGCAACCTGCTCTAGGACACCATTGCGCGCACGCGGTCAACGGCGCGCAGGGCATGAGAGGCTGGCAGATGAGCGATACGGTTACGCGTTTGGAGACGACACGGGCGGCGATCAGCCGCGCGGCGCGCGATTTCGGGCGCAAGCCGGAGAGCGTCACCCTGATCGCCGTGTCCAAGACGATGCCGCCCGAAGTCATCCTGCCGGCGCTGGAGGCCGGGCAGCGCGTCTTCGGTGAGAACTATGTCCAGGAGGCGAAGGCGAAGTGGCCCGGGCTGCGGGAGCGCTTTCCCGATGTCGAGCTGCACATGATCGGCCCGCTGCAGTCCAACAAGGCGCGCGAGGCCGTCGAGCTCTTCGACGCGATCCATTCGCTCGATCGCGAGAGCCTGGCGAAGGAACTGGCGCGCGAGATCACCCGCGCTGGGCGCGCGCCGGGGCTCTTCGTGCAGGTCAATACCGGCGAGGAAGCGCAGAAGGGCGGCGTCCTGCCCGCCGACGCTGACGCCTTCCTGTTGCGCTGCCGCGGGGTCCATGGGCTCGCCATCGAGGGGCTGATGTGCATCCCGCCGGCCGAGGAGCCGCCCTCGCCGCATTTCGGGCTGCTCGCCAAGATCGCGGCCCGCAACGGGCTCAAGAGCCTCTCCATGGGCATGAGCGCCGATTACGAGGCGGCGATCCAGCTCGGCGCGACGCATGTCCGCGTCGGCAGCGCGATCTTCGGGGCGCGGGGCTGAAAGCCTGCCGTCATGGTCGGGCTTGACCCGATCATCTCGCGACCTGGAGGCTCCTGCGTCTATCCGTCGGGAGATTCTCGGGTTTGCGCTTCGCTCCGCCCGAGAATGACGGTCTACGGCTCCAGTGGCTCGCCGACATCGATGCGGTTGCCGTCGGGATCCTCGAAGACGAAGGCGCGCAGGCCGTAATCCTTGTCGCACAGGCCTTTGACGATGCGCAGGCCGCGCGCGCGGATGATGGCGTGCACCGCGTCGATGTCCGCGACCATCATATGCGCGACATTGAAGCTCGCCGCCTTGTAACCGGGCTGCAGCGTCAGATGCAGCTCGGCGGCATCGCGCTTCAGGATCATGAAGCCGACGGGATTGCCGTTCTCGAAGGTTTTCCGGAAGCCCAGGGCACTGACATAGAAGTCGCAGGCCCGAGCCATGTCGGCGACGGGGAGCATGGCGGCGATCCGCCCGAAGCGGATGCCGCTGGAAACCGAATCAGTCATCGCGAAGTCTCAAGCTTGAGAACGGCGCAACGATACGGGATGGTGCCCGAAAGCCGCAGCCGGATTCCGAAGAGGATGGCGAGACGGTGCTCAGCGCGGAATCTAGCGGAGTTCGCGCTATCTGACCAGAACCCGGCAATGGCGCGCGAGGCGCGGCAGCACCTTTGCGAAGACGTGGCCCTCGACCGCGACGCAGCCGGCCGTGGGGGTGAAGCCCGGCCGGGCGAGGTGCCAGAAGATCGCGCTGCCGCGGCCGCGAATCACCGGCCGGTCGTTCCAGCCGAGCTCGACGATGACGTCGTAGAGGTGATCTTCGCGCTTGAGCCGCTCCTCGGCCTCGCCCGGCGGTCGGTCGATCAGGCGGTTGTAGCGACGGTCCTTCATGTCATCGCACCAGGCGTCGCGCGGGCCTATGCGCCTCAGCGGCAGGAGGGACCGCGGCCGGGCCAGGCGGTCGGCCCGGTAGAGCACGCTGCGCAGGGGCAGGTCGAAGCGCGGCGTGCCGCCATCGCCTTCTCGCTTGTCGGTGCGGATGCCGCCCCGACCGAGCGCGCAGGGAAAGACGGCGGAGCCTGCAATGAGGAAGCCCTTGCGACGGTCGCGGACGGAAGCGAAGACGCGGAGCACCGGGAGATTGCGAGGCCCGGCCGGGCGAAGTGGGCGGTTTATCACGGGAATCCGGGCTGCCTGACTTGCGATGACGACTCAGCGGGCTCATGTTGCCCGAACGATTGCGTTCGAGCGAACGGTCCATGTCTGTCACCCATCATATTCTCCTTGTCGATGACGACCAGACCTTGCGCGACGCGCTGGCCGAACAGCTGGCGCTCAGCGAGGAATTCAAGCTGACGACGGCCGGCACGGCCGCCGCCGCGGTCAAGGCCGTGCAGGGCGAGCGCGTCGACCTCGTGGTCATGGATGTCGGCCTGCCGGATATGGACGGGCGCGAGGCGGTCAAGGTGATGCGCCGCAACGGCTTCAAGAGCCCCGTGGTGATGCTGACGGCGCAGGGCTCCGACGCTGATACCGTGCTGGGGCTGGAGGCCGGCGCCAACGACTATGTGGTGAAGCCCTTTCGCTTTGCCGTGTTGCTGGCGCGCATCCGCGCCCATTTGAGGCAATACGAGGCGAGCGAGGACGCCATCTTTCAGGTGGGGCCTTATACCTTCCACCCCGGCTCCAAGTTGCTTGTCAGCGACCGCGGCTCGAAGACCAAGCTGACCGAGAAGGAGACCGCGATCCTGCGCTTCCTCTACCGCGCCGGCCGCAAGCCGATCGCGCGCGAGGTGCTGCTGCAGGAGGTCTGGGGCTACAACAGCCAGGTCACCACGCATACGCTCGAGACGCATATCTACCGGCTTCGCCAGAAGATCGAGCCCGATCCGGGTAATGCTCGCCTGCTCGTCACCGACGCCGGCGGGTACCGGCTGAATCCCTGACGGATGGCTCTCGACGACGACATGGCGCTGCTCGCCCGGCAGCCGCTCTTGAGTCTGCTGGAGCGCGACGCGTTGCGGCTGCTGGCGTTCGCAGCGGAAAGTCGGAGCCTGCGCGCGGGGGACGTTCTGTTTCGGTCCGGTGAGCCATCCGACGGGGCCGCGATCGTGATCGCCGGGTCGGTCGCCCTGATGGAGCAGGATGACGGCCGGCCGGCGAGCGAGATCATTGGACCCGGCGCCATGATCGGCGAGCTCGCGCTCTTCACCTCGCTGCCCCGGCAGGTCACGGCGATCGCGCGGGAGCCGACCGAGATCATGCGGTTGCCGCGCAGCGTGATGCGCCGTGTACTCGCCGAATCACCCAACTCGGCCGAGGCGATCAGCGAGGCGATCGGCGAGAGGCTGCGCGGCTTCGTCGGTGAGCTCGCGGCGGTTCAGAAGGCGCTCGACGCGATCGACCGGAAATAAGGTCGTAAAACCCCCTCAGGATGAGGGCGGGTGCCTGACGCCGCGAATCGCCGCAAATCTCGGCCAGAGAATGTTGATGCAGAGCCCGGCGAGCACGAGGCCGGCCGCGACGAATTTCCAGCCCGGCAGGGGCTCACCGAGCCAGGCGGCCGCTGCGCCCATGCCGAAGATCGGCACCAGCAGGGAGGTGGGCGCGACGGTTGCAGCGGCATAGCGCGACAGCAGCCAGCCCCACATGGCATAGCCGAACATGACGTTGCCGACGGCCTGCCAGAGCGCGGCCGCCCAGGCGCTGAGCGGCGCGGTGGCGAGCCCCTCGCGGATCGCGGGCCAGCCCTCGATCGTCAAGGACAGTACGAGCAGCGGCGGCACCGAGAACAGGCTCGCCCAGACGACATAGGCTAGCATGTCCACGCCTGGCGAGCTGCGGGCGACGATGTTGCCGCCGGCCCAGCAGACCGCCGCGGCAATCACGAGGGCGATCCCGAGCGGCGTGGTCGTGCCGTCCGTGTTCCAGAGAATCACGCCGATGCCGATGGCGGCGAGGAAGAGCCCGACGAACTGGAAGGGCTGGACGCGCTCGCGGGTGAGAAAAGCGGCGAGCAGGATCGTGAAGAAGGACTGAGATTGCACCACCAGCGAGGCGAGGCCCGGGGTGATGAAGCCCCGGATCGCGATGAAGAGCAGGCCGAACTGGCCGGCGCCGATCAGGATGCCGTAGGCCGCGAGCTTGCCCCAGGACACGGCGGGCCGCTTCAAGAAGAAAACGGCCGGCACCAGCGCGAAAGCGAAGCGCAGGCAGGCGAAGAGCAGCGGCGGGAAATGCTCGACGCCGATGCGGATGACGACGAAGTTCGTGCCCCACACCACCATGACGGCGAGGGCTAGCAATGCATCGCGCAGCGAGAGCGAGGTGGAGGGTTGCACCGGCTGGGGTCCCGACGATGAGACGAGCCGGGGCCTTACCACGGGCCGCGAGGGGCCCGATAGGACCGCTCCGCATGGCGGCAACGCTGCCCGTTCAAGGATCCGGCGCCGGCGTCGCGTTCAGAGTTCCAGCGTTACCGTGACGGGGACGTGGTCCGAGGGGCGCTCCCAACCACGGGCCTCGCGCAGGAAAGTCAGGTCCCTGAGCGTCGGTTTCAGCGCATCGGACAGCCAGATGTGGTCGAGCCGCCGGCCGCGGTCGGAGGCCGTCCAGTCCTGCGCGCGATAGCTCCACCAGGAATAGAGCTTCTCGGGCTCCGGACGCAGCGCGCGTGCCGCATCGATCCAGCCCAGTTCCGTGCGCAGCCTTTCGAGGGTCGTGGTCTCGATCGGGGTGTGGCTGACGACGTCGAGAAGCTGCTTGTGGCTCCAGACATCATGCTCCAGCGGGGCGATGTTGAGGTCGCCGAGCAGGATCGCGGGCCGGTCCGTCGGCTTCTTCGTCACGCCCCAGGCGCCGATCTCGTCGAGAAAGGCGAGCTTATGGGCGAATTTCTCGTTCTTTTCGGGATCGGGGATGTCGCCGCCGGCCGGAATGTAGAAATTATGGATCGCGATGCCGGCCGCAGGCCCCGCCGCCCCGTCGAGCGTCACGGTCATGTGCCGGGCGTCGTTACGCCCGCACATCGACATTGCATCCTTCTCGCTGAACGGCAGCTTGGAGACAATGGCGACGCCGTTATAGCCCTTCTGGCCGATAAAGGCTTGATGGACATAACCCAATTGTTGGAAGGCTTTGGCCGGGAATTGTTCATCCGGCGTCTTCGTTTCCTGCAGGCAGAGGACGTCAGGAGCATGGCGATTGAGAAATTCGCCAACCATTCCAATGCGTAAGCGGACGGAGTTGATGTTCCAGCTGGTGACGGTGAGCTGCACGCGAGAATTCCGACGGAAGGAGGCCGGAAACTGGGTCGCCCGCGCGCAAAAGGCAAGCCGTTTTCGGCCTGCCCCCGCTGTTCACAGCGTGCGCTGGTAGTCGATCACGAACTGTTTCGGATCCGGCCGGCGGCGGGTGTCGAGATTGTAGAGCGAGATCGAGGTCTCGTAGCCCTGCGGGTCGAGCACGACCCACTGCCGGAGTTCATTGGCGACGAGATCGAATTTCAGCGTGATCTTGGAGGTGCCGCCCAGCGTCGAACGGTCTTCCAGCCGCACCGAAAGGACGTCGCCGTCGATGCTGGCGCCGGTGATGGTGCCTTCGCGGGCGAGGTCCATGCGTTCCCGCACCAGGAACTTCAGTGGCGTCTGGCCGATCGAATAGATGTCCTGCGTCGCCAGGCGCTTGTCGCGCACCGCGACCGAGGTGCCGTCGGCGATGACCTCGACGGTCGCGGGCGGCTCGTATTCGAAGCGCATCTTGCCGGGGCGCTGGATGTAGATCCGGCCTTCCAGCCGCCGGCCATTGGCCGCGAACTGGATGAAATTGCCCTGCAGCGTCGTGAAGCTGTTGAGATAGGTGTTGAGCCGGTCGATCGCCTCTTCCTGCGTGGCAGGCGGGCCGAGCTTCGCTTTGGGGCTGGCGGCCGGCTGGGCGGCTTCCTGCGCTGCAGTCGGCGCTGCCGCGGTAGCTACGGTGGATGCGGCCGGCTGTGTGGCGGAGGCTTCCGCGACCGCCGTGCGCGACACACCGAGATTGTCCGGGCGCCGGGGCGGCAAGGGAATTGGGCGCGGAGCGGCTGGCCGCGCGGCGACCGGCTTGGGCGGCTGGATCTCAAGCGCCTGCTGGGCTGCGAGCGGGCCGGCTGCGAGCGCGCAACCGAGAACCGTCGTCGCCAGAGCCGCGATCCGGACCGTCGTGGTCAATCTCTCGAGCAAGTCTGCTCCACTCCTGTGCCGCGGCCATCCCCATGCCGAAGCCTGCAAATGCGTCGTGGCAAGAGGACCGGCCGATGCACGGCCTGCCGAAAGCTCAACGCGCGATACGCTGGCGATGTTGAAGCCGCGTCATGGCAATTTGAGGACCGAAGCCCGCTCCCGCAAGGGCAGGCCGGCTATTTGCTCACTCGCATTTTCATCACGCGAACCGGAGCCCACTTCGCTCGAAAAGGCTCCAGGTTCTCATTCGTCGTGCTGGCCGCCGGTTTCGACCAGGATCTCGCGCTTTCC
>UCLR01000014.1 GCA_900473415.1 Hyphomicrobiales bacterium | reverse complement strand
CGAAATGGCGGGACTTCGTCAGTGCGGCGGATACGACCTGAACCGGTCTTCGTCATCCTCGATGGTGTCCATCTGACCCGTTATCAGCAGCGTGTCATAGAGATCGACCAGCAGGTCGAGTTTCAGGCCGTTGCGGACGGCAATCTCCTTGGCGTAGCGATTGAACAGATCGATCTCTGTGGTCGCGATGCAGCGAGCAACGCCATGATCACCCGTGCTCCGCAGCATCGGAGTATGGGGCAAGAACTGCAACGACGAAGTCCAGCGCGCGTCGAGTTCGCGCACAGCCAGAATATACGAGATCATGGCAAGACCTCGCTCGTAAGATGTGGGGTTTATATTATCAGGCGCACGTAGGTTCGACGAACGGTCCGGGTGGCGTGTCGTCTTCAACGGACGTTTTGAGGATGATCGTTCAGCGGGCAGCCGTCAAGATCGTGCCGATTTCGGCATTGGGGAGCCGGCTTTGTGGCTTCACGGGCGAGATCGGCGCGCACAGGGCCTAGTCTCACAGCTATCGGTGTCTGGGGCAGTGATGCGTGAGGGGGTGCGGAGCGCGATGGTTCCGGACAACCCACGGCGAAGCACGGCTGATGGAAATCCGCTCGGCATGCCTCGCGGGTGGGAGAATGCGGGAGCAGCGGAATCGCGGCCAGAAAAAGGAAGTGGGGCGGCTCCACGAGACTGCTGACTGAACCTCCATTGCAGAATGCCCCTCCCGTTGCTCTCGACACCTCCAAATTTTCGATCAATTCTAAAATGGCGAACGCCCGGTGAGATGTAACCGGGGCCGTCAAGACGGCCACTTAAGGGAATCCGGCTATGGCGAGCGGAACGGTGAAGTGGTTCAACACTGAAAAGGGTTATGGGTTCATTCAACCTGCCGATGGCGGCAAGGATGTGTTCTTGCACATCACGGCCGTTAAGGAGGCAGGACTGATGTCCGTGATCGAAGGACAAAAAGTCTCATTCGAACTTATAAGCGAACGCGGCAAAACGGCGGCTGGCTCGCTTAAGTTACTCTGACTGCTCCAACGCTGCGCGTTCACCGCGGTCTAGGTTGCGGGCGGATCTGCGCGGTGCGGGCAGATACACTGTCGAATGCTGGCGTCACCAAGTGCGGTCGATCTGCCGCCGGTCTGGCCTGCATCCGGCTCGCCGGTCTCTCAACTCATCGCCGCTTCAGCACCTTGGTCCTCCGGCCGCCTACCGCCGAGCAGCGGGCATCACATTGGGAGCACATGCCGTCGCTGCGCGAGCAGTTTCCGAAGCTGCTGCTGCGGCAGACGCTCTACGAGATCGACGGGCAGTTCTTCACCTGTGCAGGGGGCAACGCCGTCCTGGACATGATGAACACGCTGATCGCCAACGAGCACGGCCTGGCGATCGCGCGCGGCGGCAGCGAATATCTCATGTTGACGTAGCCCAGATGTCGAGACGCAATCAGAAGCTTTCCAACGGCTTGTCGAGGTCGAGCCCTGTCTGTTCAAACCCGCGCTTGAAGTCGGCAATGTGGCGATGCATCCAGGCTGCCGCCTCGTCGGCGTCCCGCCCTTTCAGCGCCTTCAGCAGGGCGTGATGCGCATCGAGGATGCGCTTCTGCGTCTTGAGGCGCGGCAGGATCGCCTTGCCGGCCGGCATGAAAAGCTGGCTGATCGGCTCGCGGGCAAGGCCAAGCGCCCGGTTGCGCGCCGCATGGGCAATGAGATCGTGGAATTCGATGTCGAGCCTGACAACCTCGACATGGTCGCTTATGGCCTTCTCCATTTCGGCAATGTTCTGCTGGAGCTGAGCTAGCTCCGCGGCCGTGATCCGCTCGGCTGCGTAGCGCGCCACCACCGGCTCGATGGCGATCGACGCTTCCCACAACTCGCGGAAGGTGACCTCATGCAGCCGCAACAGCCGGCTGGTGCGCGCGGCGGTGGCGTTGAGATGGGGCAGGGTCACTTGCAGGCGCTTGCCCGATTTGCGCTGAACGAGGCCACTCTCTTCCAGCATCCGAATGCCTTCGCGCACCGTCGAGCGGTTGACGCCGAACTGCTCCGCGAGATGAGTCTCGGTAGGTAGCAGCACGCCAGGCTTGAGTTCGCCGCGAACGATCTGCTGTTCGATCGCGTCATAGACGAGCCGGTAGACGGGAGCAGTCTCGAGCTTCTTGAAGGTCTGTTTCGTCACGGCGTTACCATCACTGGGCGGGCTTCAGTGAGATCGGTGGGCAGAGGTTCGGCATCGTTGCCGCATTCTTGCCATAGCATGTCCTGCGCGGCCAGGAAGACACTCCCTGAGACGCATCGGGCGGTTGAAACGACATTGTCCTCGACGAAGCGGGTATGACGCTCATGTTGGCCGGGTCTGCTTGAGAGCTTCGTGTGGCATCACGGCGATGGTGGCGCTCGCTTCGACGAAGACGGTGCCCTTCGGATCGACAAGACCGCCGTCCAACTCGACGAGCACACCGCGCAGGGACGGCTTCGGTACGATGCTGCGGATCGTCCAGCGTGCGATGAGCACTGCGTCCGCCGGAACGGCCTTTCGCAGCCGGAAGGAGCAACCGAGCCCGAGCGAGGCGTTCTCCGGAAAGATGTGGTTGGCGAGGCTGCCAAGGAGGAGACCCGTCGTCTGCGTGCCGCTGGCGATCAGCCCACCGAACCGGGTGGTGGAGGCTAGATCGACGTCATGATGGAGGGGGTTGGTGTCGTTGGTCAGCGTCGCGAAGGCGCGGACCGAAGCCGGCGTGAAGACGATTGGCGCTTCGAGCACCTGTCCGACTGTGAAAGGGGGCTGCCATTCCTGTGGCCCGACTGCTGGTGCAGTGCTCCGTCCCGTGTCCGCTGTCGTCATGGCCTCTCGCAGCTGCCTGCGAGCGCCGCAGGGGTTGCTTTCACGATATGTCGGGTTATTGACTTGTCCAACAGAAAAACAGGCTGGTCAACGGATGCCCGGCGTCGCCGGTCGGGCTGTCCTGCCCACAGAGCCCAAGCACGTCGAGGAAACGCCTTCCCATGCCCGCACGTCCGCTTCACGCCCTGCTCGATCTCAGTGGCCGTGTCGCCATCGTCACCGGCGGCTCACGCGGGCTCGGCCTGCAGATCGCGGAGGCGCTGGGCGAGTTCGGCGCTCGCATTGTGCTCGTCGCCCGCAAGGCAGCAGAGCTCGAAGCGGCGGAGCAGAACCTGAAGGCACAGGGCATCGAGGCTGCGGGCTTCGCCGCCGACCTCTCACGTCCGGAAGCGATCGAAGCGCTCTGCGACTGGGTCGGCGCGCGCTATCCGCAAGTTGACATCCTCGTCAATAATGCCGGCACCTCCTGGGGCGCACCGACGCAGGACCATCCGCTCGACGGCTGGAACAAGGTCATGGCGATCAACCTCACCGGGATCTTCCTGCTGACGCAGGCGGTCGCCAAGCGCTGGATGCTGCCGGCACGGTGCGGGCGTATCCTGAATATCGCTTCAATCGAAGGCTTGCGCGGACACCATTCGGACCTCGTCGGCACGATTGGCTACAATACCGCCAAGGGTGGGCTGGTGAACTTCACGCGTGCGCTGGCGGCGGAGTGGGGACCGTATGGCATCACCGTGAACGCGCTGGCGCCCGGCTATTTTCACTCGAAGCTGACGGCAGCAACGCTGGATCAGCACGAGGCGCAACTCGTCGCGCATACGCCGCGCGGCGAACTCGGCGGATCGCAGGATCTGAAGGGTGCGGCGCTGCTCCTCGCCTCGGACGCGAGCGCCCATATCAGCGGGCAGATTCTCGCCGTCGATGGCGGCTATACGGCGATTTGAGCTGCGCCGCCGGTCTCGCCGCCCGAGGCCGCTGACTTCACGCGGAAACGCGGTATGCTCTAGGCTCGGCTGGCGAAGGCTGCGGCCTGTGTGAGGCAAAGCTCCGCGACCCGGCCACGCGTCAGCGCTAGCGGCGAGGCGGCGTTTCCGTCGAGTGCGCGCTTGTAGACGCCCTGCAGGATGGCCGCGAGCCTGTAGAAGGCGAAGGCGAGGAAATAGTTGCGGGCGGCAACGGCGTCGATCCCGGATTCGCGAGAATAGATGTCGAGGAACTCGGTCTCGTCTGGTATCCCGAGCGCCCGGAGATCCTGGTTGGCGAGGCCGTTCAGCACTGATTGCGGCAGGTGGTACCAGATGCAGCAATAGGCCAGATCAGCCAGCGGCTCACCTATCGTGCAGA
The DNA here is from genome assembly GCA_900473415.1 of Hyphomicrobiales bacterium. Taxonomy (GTDB): domain Bacteria; phylum Pseudomonadota; class Alphaproteobacteria; order Rhizobiales; family Beijerinckiaceae; genus Allobosea. The sequence continues at coordinate 18,780 of UCLR01000014.1, read as the reverse complement.
GCTCCCAGTCCAGCACGGCCGCGACCGCGCTGCCCTGAAAAATCAGATTCTCGATGCGGTAGTCACCGTGGACGATGCCGATATTCTCGGTTGCGGGCTTGTGCTCAAGCAGCCATTGCCCCACGGCCTCGATCCGCGGATCGTCCTGCGTCGCAGCCGCGAGGTAGGCGCCGCGCCAGACTCCGATCTGCCGACCGATGAAGTCGCCACGAGGCTTGACGCCCGCGGCCTCCAGAACGGAAGGCTTGATGCGATGCAGCCGAGCCATCGTCCCTGCCATCGCCCCATAGATCGCGCGCCGCTGGGCGGGCGCATCATTCGGGAGGGCCGGGTCCGAATGAACGGCGCCGGGGATATAGTCCATCACGAAAAAGCTCGTGCCGATGATCCCGCGATCTTCGCTGGCAAAGAGCGGGTGCGGCACGGTGAAGCCCGCGCCGTCCAGCGCCTGGATGATATTGTGCTCGCGCACCACGTCATGGGCGCGGGGCAGCAGATGGCCGTAGGGCTGCTTGCGCAGCACGAAGCGGCGCTCCCCAGCGGCCAGAAGATAGGTCGGGTTTGATTGCCCCGCCTCGAACTGGCGCTCGATCCCGATGGTTTCGGTCGGGCGGATTACGCCAGCTTCTCGCAATGCCTCTTCGAGCCGGGGCAGTGAGGCGGTGAAGGAGGCGCGCTCCTCCGTCGCGGGCATCGGGCTGTCGGCCATGGCGCTCACGAAGCCTTGTCCGAGAACTGGTAGCCGGCGGGGCGCTCGTCCTTCCAGCGGCGGGCCTTGTTCTCGAAGTACGGCAACTCGTCGCGCGGCACCTCGCGCACCTTCATCTGGACGTTTGTCCGTTCCTTGATGGCGGTTTGGACGCGCAGCAGAACGGCCTCGCGCTCGGCCTCATTGCGGGCGGCGTGTTCGGGCTTGAGCCCGACCTTGACCATGACCTCGGTGCGGCCCTTCTCGTCGACGAAGACGCTGCCGACATACTCAGCGACTTCGGCGTGGGCGAAGACGGCGAGATCGACGGCCGACGGCCAGACATTATTGCCGCGGATCTTCATCATGTCGTCGTAGCGGCCGATGGTGCCGCTCTCGATGCAGGTCCAGGCGCGTCCGTTATTCGCCGATGCCTGCGGCAAGAGCCGGACGCGGTCGCGGGTGCGGAAGCGGACGACCGCCGAGCCTTCGATATCGAGATTGGTCAGGACGATTTCGCCGAACTCACCTTCCTTCACCGGCTCGTCGGTATCCGGGTCGAGCACCTCGACGATGACGTGCCAGTCGAAGCATTGCATCGGCGCGCGCCCGCCATCGGCGGAGACCACGCCCTGCTCGCTGGTCGAGCAGATGAAGCCGGCACCCTGCGTGCTGCCATAGCCCTCGTGCAGTGTCGCGCCCCAGACCTCCTGGATGGTCTGCGCCCATTCGACCGGATAGCCCTCGGCGGCGATGAAGAGGCCTTTCATCGTCGGGAAGTGCTCGCGCGGATCAATGCCGCGCCGGCGCAGGGCCTCCGTCAGTGTGTGCAGGTAGTTGGTCGAGGCATAGATGAAGTGGATCTCGCCGAAGCGGCACATCAGGTCGATCTTGGCGTCAGTGCTCATGGTCCCGCCGACCGTCAGCGGCAGGGCGCCGGCGCCGCGGAAGCCTTCGGTCGGCCCCCAGCCGCCCGTCGTCAGGCCGCCGGAGGGGACGCAGTTCAGCCCGACATCGCCCTGCCGCAGCCCGGCGATGTGCCAGGGGAGCTGATGAAAATAGCCCTGCATGACGAGGTCGCGTTGCGAGCGGCCATAGACTTCCTGTCCCTGTCCCGAGGTGCCGCCGGTCATGCAAACCAGCGCGACGTCCTCGCGCGGGATACCGAGACGCCGGCCGAAGGGTTGGTGCTCGTTCTGGTCGGTGAGGCAATCGGCCTTGGTGATCGTCGGGATGCGCCCGAGATCCGCCAGCGAACGAATGTCGTCGAAACGAACCCCCGCCTTGTCCCATCGCTCCCGGTAGAAGCCGCTCGTGGCATGAAGTCGCTCGATCTGGCGCCTCAGCTTGGCGAGCTGGAGCGCCTGCATCTCGTCGCGGCTGAGCGCGCCCATCTGGGCGATGATGGCGGAGGAAGCGTGCATCGCCGTCGTCCTGTGGCGTTTCCAGTTCCGCGGTGGAGCAGGGCGCGCGGTTGCCCCGCGTCTCTCCCGCTTCCCGCCGTCCATTCTCTTAGACTTTAGGCCGGCTCGAACAGCGGCAGCACCACTTCTTCGGTGACCTGCTTGAACGCGACCTTGAGCGGCATGTCCGCCACCACATCCTCGGGCGCACAGCCCACGACATTGGACGGCATCCGTACGCCCTCGGCGAGCTCGACCAGCGCGACGACATAGGGGACATCGTCGATATAGACCGGCCTCGGCACGGGATGGCGCACGACGATCCAGCTGAAGACCTTGCCGGCACCCGAGGCCTGTTTCCAGGACAGGCGCCCCGAGCCGCAATGCGCGCAGATATTGCTCGGCGGGAACTGATGCCGGCTGCAATCGTCGCAATGCTGGATCATCAGGCGCTGCTCGCGGCAGCCGGCCCAGAACGGCGCGGAATCGGGATCGGGAACGGGGACCGGCTTGGCGTATGCTTCTGGCGACGACATCGCCCTACCTCCTCAGGATCATCGCGCTGCCGCAGGTCATCGCTCCGGCGGTGGTGAGCGCGATCTCCGCATCGGGAACCTGACGCGGACCGGACTGGCCGCGCAATTGCTCCACCGCCTCGATCACATGGTTGAACCCATGGATGTAGCCCTCGGAGAGCAGACCGCCATGGGTGTTGACCGGCAGCTTGCCGTCGCGGCGGATATGGCCGTCGGCGATATAGCTGCCGGCCTCGCCCAGTCCGCAGAAACCGAGCCCTTCGAGCTGCATCAGGATGCTGTAGGTGAAGCAGTCATAGATCTCGGCGACATCGACATCATTCGGCGTCACGCCGGCGCTGCGCCAGAGATCGTCGGCGATATAGTGGCTGTAATTCTTCGAATGATCCGGCCAGCGGATGCAGTCGAACAGGTCGTCGCCCTGCTGCGGCCCACCGCCATAGGCGCCGCCCATGATGTAGACGGGCTTCTGCTTCATGTCCCGGGCGCGTTCGGCTGAGGTCACGACCACGGCGCAAGCGCCGTCCGTCTCCAGGCAGATGTCGAACATGCGGAAAGGATCGACGATCGGGCGCGAGGCGAGATAGTCGTCCATGGTCATCGGCTTGCGCTGCATCGCGCGGGGATTGAGAACAGCGTTCTCTCGCAGCGTGACCGCGACATTGCCGAGCTGTTCCGGCGTCAGCCCATATTCGATCTGATAGCGGCGGCACCACATCGCCATGGCCTGCGGATAGGTGATCCAGCCGAAGGGCGCGGTGTATTGCGTCGGACCTAGCGCCCGGAATTCGCGGCCGCCACCGAGCCGGAAGCCGGAGCGGCCGTTCATCGCGCGGTAGCAGACGACTGTATCGGCCAGCCCGGCCTCGATCGCGGCCACGGCGGAGAGCACGATCAGGTTGGCGGCGTTGCCACCCGCCAGGAAGTCGACCGCGTAGCCGGCATTGGGGATGTCGAGCCCGGTCGCGACGGCGATCGCCGGTGCCGAATCGTTGAAGTTATAGCTGACGATGCCGTCGACATCGGCGGGTTTCAGGCCGGCATCGGAGATGGCGTTGGCCGAAGCCTCGATGGCGAGCGCGCGGACCGTGCGGCCGGAATTGGCCGAGTAGTCCGTCGTGCCTATGCCGACGATCGCGTACTTGTCCTTGAGCGCATAAGCGGATCTGCGAGCGGTTCCCATCTCTTGCCTTCGCCTGAAAAAGCCTGGAAGCGCCCAGCGCCTCGCCGCCTGTCAACGACCCGCCTGACGGGCCATGACGGTATCTCTGCCCGACAACCGGACAATTGACAACCCTATCCCGCGATCTTGCGGGCTCCCCAATGTCGCGTCTTGTGGCGAGCTATATCAAGCCAACATTTTGAAAAATAAAACTTAATATCCGTGTCTTCCTGCCAATCTCCGATGGACGCACTTTCTATTTTTGTCGTGTTGTCCGACAAAACAACATCGGCTAGGGATAGTTCCGCGCCATCGCAGCAGCGAAGGGGAGGAAGATGGACTTCGAACATTCACCGAAGGTCAGGGACCTGGTCGCCCGACTTGGTGCGTTCATGGCCGAGCATGTCTACCCGAACGAGCGGGTCTATTCCGAGCAGGTCGCCGGCAGTGCGGATCGCTGGGTGTCGCCACCCATCATGGACGAGATGAAGGCGAAAGCTCGCGCGGCCGGGCTGTGGAACCTGTTCCTCCCCGATCATGATGGTGGCGCAGGCCTAAGCAATCTGGAATATGCGCCGCTCTGCGAAGTGATGGGACGTTCGCCCATCGCGGCCGAGGTCTTCAACTGCTCCGCGCCCGACACCGGCAACATGGAAGTGCTCGCGCGCTACGGCACGCCCGAACAGAAGAAGCGCTGGCTCGAGCCGCTGCTGGCGGGCGAGATCCGTTCCGGCTTCGCGATGACGGAGCCGCAGGTCGCCTCCTCTGACGCGCGCAACATCGCCTCACGCATCGTTCGCGATGGCGACGACTACGTCATCAACGGCCGCAAATGGTGGACCTCCGGAGCCGGCGACCGGCGCTGCAAGATCCTGATCTTCATGGGCCTGACCGATCCCGAGGCCGAACCCTTCCGGCGCCAGTCGATGATCCTGGTTCCGACGGACACGCCCGGCGTCGAGGCCGTCCGACCGCTGACGGTCTTCGGCTACGATCATGCGCCGCATGGCCATTTCGAGATGCGCTTCACGGATGTGCGCGTACCGGCCACCAACATGCTGCTCGGCGAGGGACGCGGTTTCGAGATCGCGCAGGGGCGGCTCGGCCCCGGCCGCATCCATCACTGCATGCGTGCGATCGGGCTAGCCGAGCGGGCATTGGAATCGATGGTCGCACGCGCTCGCAGCCGCGTCGCCTTCGGCAAGCCGATCGCCGAGCAGGGCATGCTGCGGGAGGCCATCGCCGAAAGCCGCATGCAGATCGAGCAGTCGCGGCTGCTGACGCTGAAGGCCGCTCATATGATGGACACCGTCGGCAACAAGGCGGCTCGCGCCGAGATCGCGATGATCAAGGTTGTCGCGCCGCGCATGGCCCAGGCGGTGCTCGACCGGGCGATCCAGATCCATGGCGGCGGCGGCGTCAGCGGCGATTTCGGCCTGGCGGAAGGCTGGGCGCTGGCGCGCACGTTACGTCTCGCGGACGGTCCCGACGAGGTTCATATGGACCAGATCGCCCGTCTCGAACTGGCCAAGCCGGCCGAGCTCTGGAGCTAGTGAAGGCGCCGATATGACGTTCCCATCCCTTGTCCGTACGGCACTGGACGGCCCCGTCGCGGTGCTGACCATCGCCAATCCCCCGGTCAACAGTCTCTCCGCGGCCGTCCGGCGTGACCTGACGGCCGCGCTGTCGCGCGCAGTCATCAACGGAGCCAGCGGCGTTGTCCTCCTCGGCGATGGCGGGCATTTCTCCGCCGGTGCCGATATTCAGGAGTTTGACGGCGGGCTCGATCCGACGGCGCCCGACCCGAATGAGCTTCACGCTGCGATCGAGGCTTCGCCGGTGCCGGTGGTCGCGGCCATTCGCGGTACCGCGCTCGGGGGTGGCCTCGAACTTGCTCTCGCCTGCCATGGCCGCGTCGCCAGCCCGGATGCACGAATCGGTCTGCCTGAGGTGAAACTCGGGCTGCTGCCAGGTGGTGGGGGCACACAACGCTTGCCGCGGGTCGCAAACGCGCTCGTCGCGGCAGGCATGATCACGAGCGGGCGCATCTTCGGCGCGGCGGAAGCACAGGCGGCCGGGATCATTGACCGCATCGGCGACGATCCCGTTGCAGAGGCCATGGTCCTGATCGAGCAACTTGGTTCAGCCCCTCTCAGCGCAATCTCCAGCCGGGCGCTGCCGCCCGATCTCACCGAGGCAATCGCGACCGCACGCGCGGATATCTCGGCCAAAAGCCCACATGCGGAAGCCTCGGGCATCGCGCTCGATGCCGTGGCACAAGCCCTGCGCCGCTCCTTCTCGGAAGCGCTCTCCGAGGAACGCCGGCTCTTCCTGGGCTTGATGGAATCGACGACCTCGCGTGCATTGCGCCACCTCTTCTTCGCGGAGCGCGCCGCGGCCGGAACGCCCGGCATCGGCAGAGATACGCAGACGCGCCCGGTCGAGACGGTCGGCGTCATCGGCGCCGGTACGATGGGCTCCGGCATCGCCATGGTCTTCGCCAATGCGGGTCTGCCGGTCACGCTGATCGAGCGCGATGCGGCTGGGCTGGAACGCGGTCTCAAGCGTATTCGCGACGTCTATGACCGCGCCGTCGCCAAGGGTGATCTCACGGCTGAAACCGCGCAGGGCCGGCTGCAGCACATCACCGGGAAGACGGAGATCGCGGCCTTGTCCAAGGCCGATCTCGTCATCGAGGCCGCTTTCGAGGAGATGCAGGTCAAGCTCGCGATCTTCGGAGAGCTCGACAAGGTTGCGAAGCGCGGCGCGATTCTCGCTACCAACACCTCGGCGCTCGACGTCGACGTTATCGCCGCCGCGACCTCGCGTCCGGCCGATGTCGTGGGGCTGCATTTCTTCAGCCCGGCCCATATCATGCGGCTGCTCGAGATCGTGCGCGCCAGGCAAACCGCGCCGGACGTGCTGGCGACGGTGATCCGGCTCGCCCGCAAGACCCGCAAGACGCCCGTGGTGGTCGGCGTCTGCGACGGTTTTCTCGCCAACCGCCTGCTGTATCCCTATCTGCGCCAGGCCGATTTGATGCTGGAGGAGGGCGCGCTGCCGGAGCAGATCGACGGCGCTCTCAATGCGTTCGGTCTGGCGATGGGCCCCTGTGCCATGCTCGACATGGCGGGGCAGGATGTGGCCTGGCATGTCCGCCAGCGCCAGCTCAAGGACTGGGACCCGGCAAGGCGCTATTCGCGCCTGGCCGACCTTCTGGTGGAGCAGGGGCGACTCGGCTCGAAGACGGGAGCCGGCTGGTATCGCTATTCCGGCCGACAGAAGGAGGCCGATCCTGCCATCGAGGCGATGATCCTTCAGGAATCCGGCCGGCTCGGCATCATCCGACGCGCCATCTCCGACAAGGAGATCGTCAAGCGGGCGCTCTATGCCATCGTCAACGAAGGCGCCTTCGCGCTGGCCGACGGTACGGTGCAGCGCGCCTCTGACATCGATGTCGCCTATACGCAGGGCATGGGTTTCCCGGCCGCGCGGGGCGGCCCGATGTTCTGGGCCGACACGGTCGGCCTTCAGGCGATCTACGCGGATATCCTGTCGTTCGGGGCCAATGGTGACGGGAACTGGCGCCCGGCACCGCTTCTGAAGGAACTGGCCGAGAGCGGCCGGAGCTTCGCGGACCATGATCGCGAGCGGCGCGCGGAGGCGGCATGAGCTTTCTCGACGAACGCGACCTGTCTTTCTGGCTCTATGATTGGCTGGATGCCGAGCAGCTGACGGGCAGGCCGCGCTTCGCTGACCATTCGCGCGAGACCTTCGACGCGGTGCTCGACCTCAGCATGAAGTTGGCCGCCTCCCATTTCGCGGCCCACTACAAGAAATCGGATCGCATCGAGCCGTCCCTCGACGGTGAGACGGTGCATGTCCTGCCGGAGATCGGGCAGGCGCTTAAAGCGGCTGCGGAGATGGGTCTATTCGCCGCGGACTTCGACAGCGAGGTCGGCGGGCTGCAACTGCCGAAGCTCGTCCAGACCGCCTCGATGGCGCATTTCATGGCGGCGAACATCGCGACGTCGGCCTATGTCATGCTGACTCAGGCGAATGCCCGGTTGATCTGCAATTTCGGCATGCCGGCGCAGATCGAGGCCTTCGCGCTGCCGCAGATCGAGGGGCGCTGGTTTGGCACGATGTGCCTATCCGAGCCGCAGGCCGGCTCTTCGCTCGCCGATATCACCACCCGCGCCGTTCCCGATGGCGAGGACGGGCTCGGACCGCGCTATCGCCTCGCCGGCACCAAGATGTGGATCTCGGGCGGCGATCAGGACATTTCGGAGAACATCGTCCATCTCGTGCTGGCCAAGATTCCGGATGCCTCCGGAATGCTCTTGCCCGGTGTCGGCGGCATCTCGCTCTTCATCGTGCCCAAGCTGCTGCCGGACGGCTCCCGCAACGACATTGCCGTCGCCGGGCTCAACCACAAGATGGGCTATCGCGGTACCAGCAACTGCCTGCTGAATTTCGGTGAGGGGACGCACCACCGTCCGCGCGGGGAAGCCGGCGCGGTCGGCTATCGCGTCGGCGAGGTCGGCAGCGGGCTCGCCCAGATGTTCCAGATGATGAATGAGGCGCGGATCTCGGTCGGTCTCGGCGCCGCGGCGCTGGCGGCGCGCGGTTACCACCAGTCGCTCGTCTACGCACGCGAACGGCCGCAGGGCCGACCGCTCGGCGCTAAGGATCCTGCCGCGAAGCAGCGGCCAATCATCGAGCATCCCGATGTGAAGCGCATGCTTCTCGCCCAGAAGGCCTACGCCGAGGGGGCACTGGCGCTGATCCTCTATTGCGCGCGACTGATCGACCGGGAGGAAACGGGGCAGACGGCCGATGAGCGCGTTCGCGCCGAGGCGCTGCTCGGCCTGTTGACCCCCGTCGCGAAAAGCTGGCCGTCGGAATTCGGCCTCGCCGCCAACGATCTCGCGATCCAGATCCATGGCGGCTACGGCTACACGCGCGATTTCGACGTTGAGCAACTCTATCGCGACAACCGCCTGAACCCGATCCATGAGGGCACGCACGGCATCCAGGCGATCGACCTCCTAGGCCGCAAGATCCTGCGGGATCGCGGACGGACACTCGCCTTGCTGGGCGAAGAGATCGAGGCCACGACGACGCGTGCCCGGCAGGTGCCGCAACTGGCCGATCTCGCCGGTTTGCTCGACGAAAGCTGGCACGCGGTCGGCGCGACAGTCGACGCGCTGTCAGCGCTCGACGACCCGGCCGGTGCACTGCTCAACGCGTCGAGCTTTCTGACAGGCTTCGGACATGTCGTCGTCGGCTGGCTCTGGGTCGATCAGGCCTGCGCGGCGCTCGCAAAGGGCGGTGAGCCGGACGCCTTCGCGCGCGGCAAGCTGCGGGCCTGCCGCTATCACTGCGAGGCCGAACTGCCGAAGGCACGCCAGAACCTCGCCTTCGTTGCGAGCCTCAACAGCACCGCCGGGCTGACGCCTCTGGACGAATTCTGAGGCACCGGTCCAGCGGCCGCGTGAACCGATCGCATGCAAAAAAGGGCCGGGGCGCTAGCCCCGGCCTTCGCTTTCGCGGTCGAGACCTTACTTGGTCTTGCAGACCACTTCAGGAGCCACGTCGGCCGCCGCGACCGTCGTCTTCACGACCGGACGCAGCTCGCCATTGACCGCTTCGACGATGCCGAAATAGTTCGGCTTCAGCAACTGGCGGTCCTCGGCGCGCAGCACGAGCTTGCCCATGATCGTGTCGTAGGTCTTCCCCGGCAGCGCCTTGACGATGTCGTCCGTCTTGACGCTCTTGGCGTCCTTCACTGCCTGGAAGAGCACCTGGTAGCCGAGATAGGCCTCGCCCTCGAAATTGGTCGGCGGCACCTTGTACTTGTCGGTCCAGGCCTTCACGAAGGCCTTGTTCTCCGGCGTGTCGAGCGTCGAGGAATAGTTGATGATGCCGAAGACGCCCTTGGCGGAATCGCCCAGCGTCTTGACGGTGCCGTCGGTGGTGAAGCTGACGCCGGCGACGGTGATCGCGTCTGTCAGGCCGAATTGCTTCGACTGCTGGGCGAAGTTGACGGCATCACGTCCGGCGAGCACGACCCAGACACCTTCGGCGCCGGCCTTCTTGATCTGCTCGATATAGGGGGCGAAGTCGTTGGTGTTGGCCGGCGGGAAGAGCTCGGCGACCATGTTGCCGCCAGTTTCCTTGACGGCCTTCGAGAATAGCTCGGCCGAGCCGCGGCCCCAAGCGATGTCGATCGCGACAACTGCCCATTTCTTCTCCTTGCGCTCCTTGAGCCATGGCTTCACCGTCGCCGCATCCATGGCCGACTGGGTGTTGACGCGGAAGACGCGCGGCGCGCAGTTCGCGCCGGTCAATTCGTCGGCCTTGTTGACGACGGAGATGTACAGCGAGCCCCAGCGCTGCATTAGCGGTGCGATCGCGAGGCCTTCGCCGGAGGCAATCATGCCGGTGATGACCGGATAGCCTTCCATGACGAGCTTCTCGACCTGCCGGCGGGCGACGTCCGGCTTGGCCTCGGTGTCGTAGGACTTGAACTCCACCTTGTGGCCGTCCACACCGCCCGCCGCGTTCGCCTCGTCGATGGCGAAGCGGGTGGCGCGCATCACCTCCTCGCCGAGCGAGGCATAGGTGCCGGACATGTCAGTCGCGACGCCGATCTTGAGCGGATCAGCGGCGAGCGCTGCGCCGGAGACCGAGAGCATGGCGCCGAGCGCGACGCCAGTCATCATCACTGCCTTGAACATTTCTTCGTTCCTCCCTGAGATTGGCCTCTTTCGGCATTGTTTTCCCGCTTCTGCGGCGGGCTGATCAGATGGTGATGTGCTTGTGGAAGTCTTCCGCCTGAATCTCGGCGAGTGAACCGGAGGCGGCAACGGCGCCCTTCGACAGGACGTAGAAGCGTTCGGCGACACGCCGGATAAGTCCGACGCTTTGCTCGATCAGCAGGATGCCCATGCCCTGGTCGCCGAGCCTGACGAGCAAGTCGGCGAGCTCGTCGACAATGACAGGCGCCAGCCCCTCGCTCGGCTCATCAAGGATCAGCAGGTCCGGATTGGCCATCAGCGCCCGGCCGATGGCGAGCATCTGCTGTTGCCCGCCGGAGAGCGCGAGGCCGGGGCTGGCCTTGCGCTCCTCCAGGATAGGGAAGAGTGCCTTGATGCTCTCCAGCGTCCAGGGGCCGCGCCGGCGGGTCGCGGTGCCGAGCAGGAGGTTTTCCTCGACGGTGAGGTTGCCGATGATGCCGCGCCCCTGCAGCACGACCGAGATGCCGTTCTTGGCCGCGGTGTAGCGGCGCAGGTCGCGCACCTCTTCGCCGCGGATCTCGACATGGCCGCGTTCGATCCGGGTGACGCCGCAGAGCGTGTTGACCACCGTGGTCTTGCCGACGCCGTTGCGCCCGACGAGTGCGACGCGCTCGCCCGCCGCGATCTCGAAGCTGACACCGTTGAGGATGCGGGCCTGTCCGTAGAGCGCATGGACGTCATGGAAGGAAAGCAGTGTCATCACGCCTCCGTCCCGAGATAGGCGGTGACGACGCGTTGGTCGGCCCTGATTTCGGCGACATTGCCTTCAGCAAGCGTCTCGCCGAGATGCAGCACGGTGATGCCGTCGCAGATCGAGAACACGACCTGCATGTCGTGTTCGACCAGCAGAACCGTGACGTTCCAGCGGTTGGCGAGGTCGCGCAGGATCGTCGCGAGCCCGTGCGATTCCTCGACCGTCAGCCCGGCCGCGGGTTCGTCGAGCAGTAGCACGCTCGGCCGGCCCACGAGGGCGAGCGCAAGGTCGAGCCGCCGCTGGTCGCCATAGCTGATCTCGGCTGCCGGCATCCGCGCCAGAGCGGTGAGGTTGAGCTCCTCCATCACCTCCTCGACACCCGCTTCGGCGACAGCCCAGGACGCGATGCGCAATTGCTGCTCAACGCTCAGCATCGGAAAGATGTTGGTGCGTTGGAACGAGCGCGCGAGCCCGAGCCTGCGTCGCTCCTGAGGTTTGAGCCGCGAGACATCCCGCCCGTCGATCAGAACCTGGCCGGGCTGGCCGCGGACACGGCCGGAGAGCACGTCGATCAGGGTCGACTTGCCTGCGCCATTGGGGCCGATCAGCCCTCGGATTTCGCCGCGCCGCACCGTGATGTCGACACCCTTCAGCGCCCGGAAGCCGCCGTAGCGGCGCTCGATACCGATGCCCTGGATCGCGATCGCTTCGCTCATGCCTGTCTCCGCATCCGGAACCAGCCGGCTTTCAACAGGCCGACGATGCCCTGCGGCATGACGAGCGTGACGATGACGAGGACGCTACCGACGATCGCTGGCCAGTATTCGGCGAAACGTCCGGCGAAATCCTTGAGAATGAAGAAGCAGACAGCGCCAATCGCGGGGCCGAGGATGAACTGCGCGCCGCCGACCACAGCCATGATCAGGGCGGAGCCCGACAGGCTCCAGTGGAACATCTGCGGGGCGATGTAGCCGTTATAGGTCGCCTGCAGCAGGCCAGCGATGGCAGCGAGCAAGGCCGAGATCGCGTAGACGATCGCGGGCGGGATCGTGGTGTCGTGGCCGATGAAACGGGCGCGCTCGGCATTGTCGCGCACCGCGGCCGCGATCTGGCCCATCCGGCTGTTGGCGAACAGGGCCAGCCCGAGCAGGGCCAGCACCAAAATGGTCCAGGCGACGACGACCATCACCGACGGATCCTGCAACAAGCTGGAATCGAACCCGAAAATGCGCGGCGGAAGGTTGAACGCCATGCCGTCGTCGCCCTTGGCCAATTCCCTCCAACGGAAGGCGATTTCGTAGAAGGCTTGCCCTACCGCGAGCGTCAGCATGGCGTGGGCGACGCCGGCGATGCGGGCGAAGACGAGACCGAGGAGGAAGGCGACGAGCGTCGGCAAGGCGAGCGCGGTCAGGACGGCGAGTTCTGCGGCCATAAGCCCGCGGGCGACCAGCACCCCGAAGGCATAGCCGCCGAGCCCGAAGAAGGCGGCCTGGCCGAAACTGACGCGGCCGTTTTGCAGCACGAGGAAGCCGACGCTGGTCGCGAGAAGCGCGTCGAAGATCGCCTGCGTCGCCAGAGAAAGCATGAGTTGGGACGAGACCAGCCGGGGGGCGGCCACGCCGAGCAGAAGCGCCGCCAGCGCCATAGCGAGCAGGCCACGCGTTTTCAGCAGGGGGCTCGATGCGGCGGGAACATCGCCCTGGGACAGGGCCGTCATGTCCGCGACCCCGCGAAGCCGGTCGGCCGCCAGATCAGGATGCCGATCATCAGCAGGAAGGGCAGCATGGTCGCCGCCCAGGGCAGGTAGATCGCGCCGAGATTGTGGATCTGGCCGATCAGCAGCGCCGCGAAGAAGGCCCCCGCGAAGCTACCGAGGCCGCCAATCACCACCACGATGAAGGAATCGATCAGGATGTAGTTGCCCATGGTCGGCGAGAGCGTTAGCAGCGGCCCGGCAACGACACCGGAGAGCCCAGCGAGTGCGGTGCCAAGCCCGACAACGACCAGGCTCAGCCGGTCGACGTCGATGCCTTGGATCGAGGTGACGTGCGCATTCGTGCTGGCGGCGCGGACATAGAGGCCCATTCGCGTGTATCGCAGCCACGCCGCGAGCCCGCCCGCGACAAGCAGGCTCACCACGATGATGAAGAGCCGGTAGATCGGGAAAGGCGAGCCTGCGATCGTGACCGTGCCATCGAGCAGCTTCGGAACGGGGTAGCTCAGATACGCCTTGCCCCAGGTCACCGTGACCACGGTCTCGAGGATCAGCAGCAGGCCGAAGGTGATCAGTACGGTGACGATATGGTCGTGCTTGCGCAGGCTGCGGAAGACCAGCACGTCGAGCAGGCAGCCTACTGCCGCCATCGCCACCACCGAGACCAGCAGCCCGAGCCACCAGTGGCCGGCCGCGGCCAGTGTGAAGCCGATATAGGAGCCTAGCATGAACAGCGCGCCATGCGCGAAGTTCACCACCTCGCGCAGGCCGAAGATCAGTACGAGCCCGACCGCCAGGAGATAGAGCAGGCCGCCATAGACGATGCCGTTGAGGAGCTGGATCGCCATGCGCTAGCCTGCCGTATAGCCGCCATCGACGTAGATGGTCTGGCCCGTGATGTAAGAGGCGGCGCGGGACGCGAGGAAGACGATCAGACCCGTCACGTCCTCGACCTCGCCGAGACGGCCGATGGCAGAGCGCTGCAGCACCTTGTCGTAGAGCTGCGGCTGGGTACGGATCAGCTCGCGGTTGAGATCCGTGACGATGACGGTCGCGCCGATCGTATTGACGGTGATGCCGTGCTTACCAAGTTCGAAAGCCATCGCTGCGCCGAAATTCGCAAGTCCGGCCTTGGCTGCGCAATAGGCGGTGCGGTTCGCCATGCCCCGGCCCGATAAGATCGAGCCCATGTTGAGGATGCGGCCATAGCCGCGCTCGCTCATCACCGGCGCGAAAGCGCGCGAGCAGAGAAAGGCGCCGGTCAAGCTGACGTCGACGACGCTCTGCCAATCGGCCAGCGTCATCTCGGCCAGCAGCTTCGGCGAGGTGACACCGGCATTGTTGAACAGAATATCGGCGCGCCCGAAGGCGGCGAGCACGGCATCGCGCGCAGCCGCGACCGAGCTTTCGTCGGTGACGTCTGCCTCGACGATGAGCGCGCGGCGCCCCGCCGCTTCGATCGCCTGTGCCGTGCGCTTGAGCTTTTCCCGGTTGCGGCCCAGTACCGCGACATCAGCGCCGGCAGCCGCCAGCGCGTCGGCGGCGGCGGAGCCGATGCCGCCGCTGCCGCCGGTCACCACCGCGGCGAGCCCGTCGAGACGGAATGGATGGGCATGCGTCGCCATGCCGCCTCACATCGCCATCTGGCCGCCATCGACCGGCATCGCGATGCCGGTGATGACACGCGCCTCGTCCGAGGCGAGGAACAGGGCGGCGGCGGCGATATCCTCTGGCTCCGGCATCCGGGCGAGCGGGATCGTGGCGCGGAAGCGCTTCATCGCCTCGTCGCGGTCGCCGGCCATGCCAGGCAGGAAGGCCGAGAGCATCGGCGTCTCCGTCACCGTCGGGCAGATCGCGTTGACGCGGATGTTCTGCGGCGCGAGCTCGAGTGCGAGGCTGCGCACCAGCCCGACGATGCCGTGCTTGGCCACGGTATAGAGGCTGAAGTTGGGCTTGGCCTTCAAGCCCTGCAGCGAGGAGGTGAAGAGCAGCGCGGCCCCGGCGGGATTGCCGGCTGCGCTCTGGCGCAGGGCCGGCAAGGCGGCGCGTGTCATCTTGAGAACGCCGAGCAGGTTGACGCTCAGCACGCGCTCCAGCGTCGCGTCGTCGATCGCCTCGAAGGCGCCGGTGAACGGCCCACCGGCATTGTTGTGCAGGATATCGAGCGCACCGAAACGCTCCAGCGCGAAGGCGACGGCGCGCGCACAGTCGTCACTGCTGGTGTGGTCGCAATGGCAATAGGCGGCATCGGCGCCGATTTCGCCCGCGACGGCTTCGCCGGCCGCGTCGGCGATGTCGGTGACGATGACCTTCGCGCCTTCGGCTGCGAAGCGCCGCGCCACGGCCTTGCCGAGCCCGGACCCGGCGCCCGTGACAAGCGCAACCCTGCCTTGAAGCCGCCTGGTCACGAGCGCACCTCCGCGAGCAGGAGGGAGGGCGGCGCGGCGACGACAACCATGGCGGCAATCCGCCCGCGTAACTGGGCGGCCTGGCCCGTCAGGAGCGGATCCTGCGTGGCGCAGAGCCGCTCGGCATCGGCGAGCATCCGCGTCAGGATCGCATAGGCGTCCTCGTTGCACGATTCACGGCGACGCTCATCGCCCATCGGCTGCTTCCTTCCCGTTCGGCGGCCTCTTCTGTCACGGCTTGCCGTGCATGGGCCTTGTTCATGGTCTTGGTGCGCCTTGCAGCGCACGAGCGGCGCGATGCCGTCAGCTCTGGTAGATCGGCTTGCGCTTTTCCTTGAAGGCGAGCAGGCCCTCCGTCGCATCGGGCTCGGTAGTCGCGTAGTTCAGGACGAAGTCCATTTCGTAGCGCAACCCTTCCTCTAAATCGGAGGTCAGGGTCTTGTTGGCGAGGTGCTTGGCGGAGGCCAGCCCGACCCGGCTCTTCTCCGTCAATTGTCCCACTAGCCGGTCCAGAGCGGATTCTAGCTCGGCATGGGGCACGACTTCGTTGACGAGGCCCATCTCGCGTGCCTGCTCGGCCGTAAGGAGCAGGCCGGTCAGCATCAGATGCTTCGCCCGCAGCAGGCCGATCGCGCGCGGCAGGCGTTGCGAGCCGCCGGCACCGGGCAACTGGCCGAAATTGAGATGGCCGTCGCCGATCCGCGCCGTATCCGCCGCGACGACGAGATCGCAGGCGAGCAACAATTCGAGCCCGCCCGCCACGCAGACGCCGTTGATCAGGGCAACATAAATCTTCCTGGAGTTCTCGATGCCCGCGAGCATCGCGTAGAAATCCTCGAGGAAGCCCGAGAACTCCGCAGGCTCGCGATAAAGCCTGAGATAGCCGTCGAGATCGCCGCCGGCCGAGAAGCTGCGGCCGCTCCCGATGATGCTGACGACGAAGACATCGTCCATCGCCTCGATCGCCTCGACGGCTTGCTTGAGCTCCCGCACGGTGGCCCAATCCAGCGGATTGAGCTTGTCGGGCCGTTGGAGCGACAGGCGTGCATGTCCGCCGACCTTGTCCAGTCCGACATTCGCCATTTCTGTCGTGAGCATCCCACCCTGCGGCAGCATCGTTTTTATTGAACCCATTGTCCGCTTGTCCGACAACGGGACGTTAGCATCACCGCCTGCCTCGTCAAGAGAGGAGTCATGCCGCATTGCGCTTTTTGGCGTGCCGGAGCTCGAAAGGCGCAAGGCCCCGTCAGACCCGCTCGAAGATCGCCGCAATGCCCTGCCCGCCGCCGATGCACATGGTCACCAGGGCGTAGCGACCGCTGATGCGCTGGAGTTCGTGAACCGCCTTCACGACGTTGATGGCCCCCGTCGCACCGACCGGGTGGCCGAGCGAGATTCCGCTGCCATTTGGATTGACGATGGCCGGATCGAAATCGAGTTCGCGGGAGACGGCGCAGGCCTGCGCCGCAAAGGCCTCGTTCGATTCGATGACGGAGAGGTCACTGACCTTGAGCCCTGCCTTCGCCAGCGCCTGGCGCGTCGCGGGGACAGGGCCGATGCCCATATATTCCGGATCCACGCCAGCATGGCCGTAGGCGACGAGCCGCGCCAGCGGCTTCGCGCCCGTCCTGTGGACGGCATCGCTGCTGGCAAGCACGACCGCCGCGGCACCATCATTGATGCCGGAAGCGTTGCCGGCCGTGACCGAGCCCCCCTCCTTCTTGAAGACGGTGCGCAGCCCGGAGAGATCGGCCTCCTTCACCTCGTGGCGAACGTGCTCGTCCTCGGCGAAGATCGCCGGCCCCGAACGCGTCTTAATCTCGATACCTGTGATCTGGTCCTTGAAGCGGCCTTCGCGGATCGCGCGGGAGGCCCGCCGGTGGCTCTCGACGGCCAGCGCGTCCTGCGTCTGCCGGTCGATGCCGTAGCGCGCGGCAACGTTTTCTGCCGTCACGCCCATCAGCATCCGGCCAAATGGATCGCGCAGCGCACCGTCGAGCATGTCGACCACCACCGTGTCGCCCATCTTCACGCCCCAGCGCAGGGCAGGGGAGAGGAAGGGCGCGCGGCTCATGTTCTCGGAGCCGCCGCCGACCGCAATCTCGGCATCGCCGAGCAGAATCGCCTGCGCCGCCGTGAGCACGGCCTGAAGTCCGGAGCCGCAGAGGCGATTGACTGTCATCGCCGGCGTCTCGACGGGGATACCGCCATTCACCGCCGCGACACGCGCGATATAGGCGTCACGGGGCTCAGTCTGGATGACTTGGCCCCAGGCGGCATGGCCAATTTCGGAGGGCTCCACGCCGCTCTCGGCGACGGCACTCCTGACCAAAGCGCTCCCCAGTTCCCCGGGCGCAACATCCTTCAGTGACCCACCGAAGGTGCCAATCGCGCTTCGGCGCGCCGCAACAACAAAGACATCCGTCATCGAGAGATCCCAATCCCGCTCATCAAGGTCATTGGATCCACGTTAATGTCGGCTTGTCCGACAATCAACTTCGCATTCGATTTGCGAGCTTTTCAGCCCGTCCCGCCACGCTCTTCGTCGCCGAGTTCGTCGGCAAGGTGAATGCGTTCCCGGGGCGCGTCCTCGCCAGTGGGGAGGGCGGCGTCAGCGTCGATGTCCTTGAACATCCCGTGAAGGTGCCACATGCGGCGCTGTCATCGGCTGATGTTCTGGTCCTGGTCCGCCCCGAGGCTATTCGCCTCGGGGCTCCGACGGCGGGCGGAATGGTCGGTCTAGTGGCTGAGATCGACTATCTTGGCCGCCAGACCGAGTATCGATTGAGAGTGGGTAACACAGTCGTCGTTGCCGTGGCGTCGCCCCTGGGCGAAGGAAATCGCATCTGCGAAGGAGATCGTATCGGAATCGAATTCGTACCCTCCGCAATCTATCTGTTAAAAGCGGACGGCAGTGGCCCAGCCTGAGCCGAGAGCGCCAAGATGCCCGGCTGTGTCTTAATTCCGGAAACCAGCCAGGAGGAGCGTCGCCCGAGGCCCAGTTTAGGCAGCGAGCATTTCGAACTGCGCGGCGATCGAGGGCGTGGAATATAGGCAAACCGCCCCAACGAACCTGCATTTGCCGATCAGGGAAAGCCGAGAACAGTAGCCTGCCGGCGAGGAGAGAAGCGCCGTGCTCGCCCACGACGCGAGCGCATTAACGAACTCGGAATATGGCCATTCAAATATTGGCTCCAGCTCTCGTTGACAGAACGCATGGAGCGCCTCTATAAGCCGCCCATCGAGACGGCGCCGCCGCTGAGCGGGGCCGTTGACGCGCTTCACTGTGATGGCAGAGCGTTTGGCCCGGGGGGTTTTTCCGGGCTGGTTCGCTGTCTCTGGTGGTTGAGTGCACGCTGTTTGAAAATTGAA